>CALRUM020000032.1:0-3661 GCA_943371375.1 Asaia bogorensis | reverse complement strand
TGTGGGAGCGGGCTTGCCCGCGATAGCGGTGTATCAGTGCCAGATGTAATGCCTGACACACCGCCATCGCGGGCAAGCCCGCTCCCACATTGGTGATGCGGTGTCCTGACAAGTGGGTGCAGGAATGTTAGCTTGCTTGGCATTCTTCCCTGTCGATGAGCCCCACTTGCGATGAAAAAGACTGTCCTCGCCTTCAGCCGTGTCACCCCCCAGATGATCGAACGCCTGCAACAGGACTTCGAGGTCATCGTCCCCAACCCCAAGCAAGGCGATATCAACGCGCAGTTCAATGAAGCGCTGCCCCACGCCCACGGTTTGATCGGGGTGGGCCGCAAGCTGGGCCGGGCGCAGCTCGAAGGTGCGGGCAAGCTTGAGGTGGTGTCCAGCGTCTCGGTGGGTTATGACAACTACGACGTGGACTACTTCAACGAACGCGGGATCATGCTCACCAATACCCCCGATGTGTTGACCGAAAGCACCGCCGACCTGGCCTTCGCCCTGTTGATGAGCAGCGCCCGCCGCGTGGCCGAACTGGATGCGTGGACCAAGGCCGGGCAGTGGAAGGCCAGCGTCGGCGCGCCGTTGTTCGGCTGTGATGTGCACGGCAAGACCCTGGGCATCGTCGGCATGGGCAATATCGGCGCAGCCATCGCCCGCCGTGGGCGCCTGGGCTTCAATATGCCGATCCTCTATAGCGGCAACAGCCGCAAGACCGCAGTGGAACAGGAACTGGGCGCGCAGTTTCGTAGCCTGGACCAGTTGCTGGCCGAGGCGGATTTTGTGTGCCTGGTGGTGCCCTTGAGTGAAAAGACCAAGCACCTGATCAGCCATCGCGAGTTGGGCCTGATGAAACCCAGTGCGATCCTGGTGAATATCTCCCGTGGCCCTGTGGTGGACGAGCCGGCACTGATCGAGGCCCTGCAAACCCAGCGCATTCGCGGCGCCGGGCTGGATGTGTATGAGCGCGAGCCCCTGGCGGAGTCGCCGCTGTTCCAACTGAGCAATGCCGTGACCTTGCCGCATATCGGTTCGGCCACCCATGAAACCCGCGAAGCCATGGCCAACCGTGCCCTGGATAACCTGCGCAGCGCCCTGTTGGGCCAACGCCCGCAGGATCTGGTGAATCCGCAAGTCTGGAAAGGCTAAGACACAACACAACCCACTGTAGGAGCGAGCTTGTCTCCGGGCGGCGTTCCGACGAAAAACATTAACGATAACGCGTCTATCCTGAATAAACGCGGCGCCCTCGGTTTTTTCGCGAGCAAGCTCGCTCCTACAGTTTTTTGGGCCAGCGTCGATAACCTGCCATAGAAGATTGTTATCGCTGATCCACAGAAGGTTTTTATGTCCACCACCAAAGCCCGCGCAGATTCACTCTCGCTTCTGCTCTTTACCTTGCGCAGCGGCAAGCTGATGGCCATCAACCTGCTGAAAGTCAGCGAAATCATTGCCTGCCCGCCGCTCACCAAGCTGCCGGAGTCCCATCCCCACGTCAAAGGCATCGCGACCCTGCGTGGCGCAGCCCTGTCGGTGATCGACCTCAGCCGGGCACTGGGCGAAATGCCCCTGAAAGACCCCGACGGCGGCTGCCTGATTGTTACCGATGTCAGCCGGTCCAAGCAGGGCCTGCACGTGCAGGCGGTGAGCCGGATCGTGCATTGCGTGACCACTGACATCCGCCCGCCACCCTTTGGCTCCGGCGGCACGCGCTCGTTTATCACCGGCGTGACCCAGGTGGACGGCGTGCTGGTGCAAGTGCTGGACATCGAAAAAGTCATCCACGCCATTGCCCCCGCGCAAATCGAAGTCGCGCCCACCGACCTGACCATGGAAGAAGCCGAAGTGCTCGGCAATGCGCGCATCCTGGTGGTGGACGACAGCCAGGTGGCCCTGCAGCAATCGGTGCACACCCTGCGCAACCTCGGCCTGACCTGCCACACCGCACGCAGTGCCAAGGAAGCCATTGATGTGCTGCTGGAGCTGCAAGGCAGCGCCGGGCAGATCAATGTGGTGGTGTCTGACATCGAAATGTCGGAAATGGACGGTTACGCCCTCACCCGTACCCTGCGTGAAACCCCGGACTTCCAGGACCTCTACGTGCTGCTGCACACCTCCCTGGACAGCGCGATGAACAGCGAAAAAGCACGCTTGGCCGGGGCCGACTCGGTGCTGACCAAGTTCTCCTCGCCCGAGCTGACCAAATGCCTGGTGGTCGCGGCCCAGACCGTGGCGCAAAAAGGCCTGTAAGTGACAGCGTATTACCAACTGCTGCGCCGCGACCTCACCAAGAGCCTGCCCGCGCCGCAGTGGCCAGCCGACACCCGTCTGGACCATTACCGCGATGAGCTCGCCCCGGCGATCCATGCGGTATTGCGCATGACCCAGGCCCAGGGCGGCGGCCACGTGCCCAACCTGAAGACCTGGCAGCAGCAATTCATCACCGATGCGGAATTTGACCCCACGCTGTGCCTGGTGGCGAGTAATGCCGACGGTATTCTTGGCGTGGCGCAATGTTGGACCAGTGCGTTTATCAAGCATCTGTGCATCCACCCTTGCGCCCAGGGCCAGGGACTGGGGCGCGCCTTGCTGCTACATAGCTTCCAGGTGTTCAAGCAGCGCGGCGAACCCTACGTGGACCTCAAGGTGCTGGAAAGCAATCAGCGCGCACGCCAACTGTATGAGAGCGCCGGCATGGTCTTGGTGCTGCGTGACGTGGTCAGCGAAGACTGAGCGGCGCTGGCGCATAACTTGCTTCCAGAGTCTGCGAGCGGCGGATAGAGGTAAAAACCCGTCACCGCTCAAGAGAGCCCTCTGACCTGGCCTGGTAGCAGATCCTCCATGAATACCCATTTTTCCTGCGTCGGTTGCGGCAAATGCTGCACCGACCATCATGTCCCCCTGACCCTCGACGAAGCCCGCCAGTGGGCGGCAGATGGCGGCAACGTCATCGTGCTGGTGGAAGGTTTCCTGGGCAATGGCCTGGGCCTGCCTCTGCAACAGCGCGAGCATGCCGAACGGCGTTCAGTGGTGGTGCCCAGCGGCAATACCCAGGCGTTCGTAGCGATCACCTTTGCCGCCTACAACGCCGGGCGCTGCCGGAATCTTGACGAAGACAACCGTTGCGGCATCTATGAGCGCAGGCCGCTGGTCTGTCGCATCTACCCGATGGAGATCAACCCGCATATCCCGCTGAACCCGGCCGCCAAGGATTGCCCGCCGCAATCCTGGGAACAAGGCCCGGCGCTGATCGTCGGCGGTGAACTGATGGACCACGAACTGGCCGACCTGATCCGCCGCTCGCGCCAGGCCGACCGTGACGATGTACAGACCAAGGAGGCGGTGTGCGCCCTGCTGGGGATTCGGACCACGGCGCTCAAGGGCGATGGGTTTACCGCTTACCTGCCGGACATGGGCGCCTTTGCCCAGGCCATTGAATTGGCCGCGACCCAGCCAGCTGGGGCCAATGAATGGGTGTTCCATGTCTCCGGGATGGACATTGCCGAGCAGTTGCTGGACGCCGGGGCGCAGATCGCCACCGAAGTGCCGGCCAACTACGCGTTCATCTCCCTGCGCGCTGCCTGAGGGCCGTCAGAGGCGTAAGCCTGTCGCTGTGTCGAGCGCGCTTGTAGTGGCGAGCGGGCTTGTTGTGGGGGGGGGGGGG
>CALRUM020000031.1:0-3976 GCA_943371375.1 Asaia bogorensis | reverse complement strand
GCGACCCGATGGTCTGGGACCCTTCGCTTCGCTACGGGCAAACTGCGGTGCTCGGTAAAAGCGGGGTCTCGCTCGAACTCGCCTTCGGCTCAGACAATCGCGAGCCCTGATCCGCTTTGACCTGCGCTCCTCGGCCCAGCCCGACGGGTGTTGGAAGCAGATGCGGATTCGGATGCGGGGAGTCCTGACGCGCGCAGCGCGTCAGGACGGACCAAGGGACCGCCATGTTTGCACGTGGCTGCAGCACACGCGGCCAAATGAGGTTCCCCTCCATCGCCCAGCGGGGCGAGGGAGGGGTTAGGGGTGGGAGTGGGGAGTCCGTCCTACTGTCAACAACGAACCCGAGGCGCAGCGTGACGCCGGATTAAGACCCCGACACCGAAACAAAACGAAACACAGCGCAACCCCCGTGAAACCCGCGCCATCCCCAGGCCGCGCACCATACAAAGCCTCAACCACTTCCTCACAAGGTAAACCATGAAACGTTTCATCAAAAGAACCCTGCTCGGCCTGTTTGGCGGGGCGCTGATTGTTGGCAGCCTGGGCGCTTGCTCGCACCGCGGCCCTGGCGGCTGGAGCGAGGCTTCGCCTGAGTCGCGTGCGCGCCTGGTCGAAAAAGTCGGCTCGCGGCTGGACCTGGACGTGGCCCAGAAGCAAAAACTTGGTGTGCTGGCCGACAAGCTGCAAGCCCAGCGCACTGCGCTGCGCGGTGCGACCGATCCGCGTGCGGCCATGCTGGGCCTGTTCGCCGGCAGCAAGCTGGACCAGGGCGCTGCCCAAAAGCTGATAGCCGAAAAAACCGCGGCCATCCAGAGCGGCAGCCCGGAGGTGATTGCTGCGGCTGCCGACTTCTTTGACAACCTGCGCCCGGAACAGCAGCAAAAGGTGCGCGAGTTCATGCAGCGTGGCCGGCGCTGGGGCCACCATGGCTAAAGCGGCTGGCTTTGGCCTGCTGGGTGCCCGCCTGGTGCGCCTGGACGCGGGCCGCCAGCCGCGGCGCGCGGCCACGCTGACGGCCTCACCGGGCAGTGCCGCCGGCGCTGTCCGTGCGCTGCTGCGTCTGGAGGGGCTGGCGGTGCTGACGCTGGCGCTGGCGGTCTACGCGCAGTTCGGTGCCGGCTGGGGCTGGTTCGCGCTGCTGTTTCTGCTGCCGGATTTGTCTTTTGCGGCCTACCTGGCCGGCCCGCGCTGGGGTGCCGCCGCCTACAACGCTGCCCATTCCTATGTGGGTGCGCTGGCGCTGCTGGCTGCGGGGGTGCTGGCCGCCATGCCCGGCTTGGTGGCCGTGGGACTGGTCTGGTGCGCCCACATCGGTTTTGACCGCGCGCTCGGTTACGGGCTCAAGTACAGCGCCGGCTTTCGCCTCACCCACCTGGGCCACATCGGTCAAAGTGACCCCTGGTGAACAAATAGTTGGCAGCGACTCGTGCCGGCTTCTTATGATCTGCCATGCCCCGTATTTTGCTGATTGACGACGATGAACACCTGGCGACGCCTTTGGCCAGCTACTTTGCCCGTTTCGGTTTCCAGCTCGACAGCGCCACCCGTCCCACACAAGGCCTGGCCATGCTGCGCAGCAGGCCGTATGACGCCGCCATTCTGGATGTGATGCTGCCAGAGATGGACGGTTTTGCTTTGTGCCGCGAGATCCGCAAGGGCAGCGATGTCCCGGTGATCATGTTGACCGCGCGCGGCGATGTGATGGACCGCGTGGTGGGCCTGGAGCTGGGCGCCGACGATTACCTGCCCAAACCGTTTGAGCCGCGTGAGCTGGTGGCGCGGTTGCAAACCATTTTGCGGCGCCAGCGCGCCACGCCGGTGGCAACACGCGGGCAGCGCCGGGTGTTTCATGAGCTGGTGATTGACCTGGAAACCCGCGAGGTCTTGCGCCAGGGCCAGCCGGTCGAGCTGACCGGCACCGAGTTTGAACTGCTGGCGCTGCTGGCGGCCGAGCCCGGCAAGGTCTTCAGCCGCGACGACATCCTGAACCGCCTGCGCGGCCACGAGGCAGAGCTTTACACCCGCGCCGTGGACATTGTGGTGAGCCGCCTGCGCAGAAAGCTGGAGCCGCTGGACTGCATCAAGACGCTGCGCAACGCCGGTTACACGCTGGCTGTGGGCAAGGCAGAGGCGCCGTGAGGGCAGGGCACGCTCCCCGCTCCAGCGGCTGGCCGCAGCGCTGGCGCCATTCGCTGCGGCTGCGCCTGATCAGCGTGTTTGTGTTGCTGGCGCTGGTGATGGCTGCTGTTTTTCTGGGCGGCATGCAGCGCGCTTTTTCATCGGGTTGGCGCGAAGCCGGCCGGCCACTGATCACCGACTACATGGACCGCGTGGTGGCCGAACTGGGCACCCCCCCAGACATCAACCGCGCCAAGGCGCTGGAAGCACGTTTGCCGATTGCCATCCGCATCGAAGGGCCGGTGGTCAATTGGCAATCGCGGCCAGAGCCGGCCGGCCGTGCAGACTGGCGCGGACCCGGCGGACGCGGCAATGACTGGCGCAGCCGCCTGACGGCCGATGGCCACCGCGTCACCTTTGGCTGGGGTAGCGTGAGCTGGCAAGAGGGGCCGCATGGCATCGGCTGGTTCACGCTGGCCGTGTTGCTGGGGCTGATCGCGCTGGCCTATGCCTATGTGCGGCGCCTGCTGCGGCCGCTGGACGACATCCGGGCCGGTGCCGAGCGTTTTGGCCGCGGCGCTTTTGACGCGCCGATTCCGCTGCGCCGGCGCGACGAACTGGGTGATCTGGCGCAGCGCATCAACACCATGGCGCACGACATCGAAGGCATGCTCAATGCCAAACGCGCGCTGCTGCTGGCGCTCAGCCATGAGTTGCGTTCACCGCTGACGCGGGCCCGGCTCAATGCCGAACTGCTGCCCGACTCGCCCGAAGGCGGCGGCGAGCGCGCGGCCCTGCTGCGGGACCTCGGTGAAATGCGCGACCTGATCAGCGACCTGCTGGAGAGTGAACGTCTGGCCAGTCCGCACGCCGCCCTGCAGCGCGAAAGTGTGGATCTGGCGGCGCTGGTGCGCGAGGTGGTGGCCGACATGCCGGCCGCTGCGGCCGTCACCCTGGACCTGGCGCCCGGCCTGGACCCGCTGGCGCTGGACCGCAGCCGCATGCGCCTGCTGCTGCGCAACCTGCTGGACAACGCCTTGCGTTACAGCGCCGATGCGGCGCAGCCGCCGCGCATCACGCTGGCTCGCCAGGATGGCGGCGTGTGGCTGGCGGTGCGTGACTTTGGACCGGGCGTGGATGCCGAACAGCTGGCCCGCTTGACCGAAGCTTTTTACCGCACCGACAGCGCGCGCCAGCGCGCGACCGGCGGTGTGGGGCTGGGCCTGTATTTGTGCCAGCTGGTGGCGCAGGCGCATGGGACTGCGCTGGAGTTGCGTAATGCGGGGCCGGGGTTGATGGCCAGTTTGCTATTGAAATAGTAGCTGCTTGCGCTTGCTGGTAAAGGGCTGGAATCCGAATTCATTGAAATCATGTGTGAGTGATGCGTTGCGGTGTGCCGGCAAGCCGGGGGTTGCCCGGCGGCAAGTAACTTTCTTTTGCGTCGCCAAAAGAAAGTCACCAAAGAGAAGGCGACCCGACAGTCTGGGACCTTCCGCTTCGCTCCAGGCACCCTGCGGTGCTCGCCCAAAACGGGGTCTCGCTCGAACTCGCCTTCGGCTCAGACAATCGCGAGCCCTGATCCGTTTTCGGCTGCGCTCCTCGGCCCAGCCCGACGGGTGGGGGGAAGGGGTGCCAAGCTCTTTGCTTGTCATCCCGGACTTGATCCGGGATCCATATTGGCTTGCTCATGCCGTCGGGTGTGCCTGCTGGCCGGGTCTCGCCCCGGCGGGCGAGGTCCTTTTCTTTGCGTCGCCAAAGAAAAGTACCCAAAAGAAAGGCGACCCGATGGTCTGGGACCCTTCGCTTCGCTACGGGCAAACTGCGGTGCTCGGTAAAAGCGGGGTCTCGCTCGAACTCG
>CALRUM020000030.1:0-5836 GCA_943371375.1 Asaia bogorensis | reverse complement strand
TAGCGGCAACACAGGCACCGAAGATGTCACCTGACCCACCGCCATCGCAGCCTCGCCGGGGCTCGACAGCTCCCACCCTTGATCTCCACCCAGACTGAAATCCCCGCCCCAGCGCCAATCCCTGTGGGAGCTGTCGAGCTTCAGCGAGGCTGCGATAGCGGCAACACAGGCACCGAAGATGTCGCCTGACCCACCGCCATCGCAGCCTCGCCAGGGCTCGACAGCTCCCACTTTTGTTCTTCGTCAATGAGTCGCGCTGAGGTCCAGGCGTTTACGTGAGGCTTGATACTCGCCCTTGAGCCGCTCGATCAAACCGCCCGCCGGCAGTACCGACTTGACCGCGCCTACACCTTGGCCTGCGCCCCAGATATCTTTCCATGCCTTGGCCTTGGCCCCCTCACCGGTGCCGAAATTCATTGCCGAAGGGTCGGACACCGGTAGTTCATCCGGGTCCAGGCCGCTGTTGGCGATGCTTTGGCGCAGGTAATTGCCATGCACGCCGGTAAACAGGTTGGAGTACACAATGTCATCGGCCGAGCTCTCGACAATCATCTGCTTGTAGGCCGCCTGGGCATGGGCTTCTTCAGTGGCGATAAATGCCGAGCCTATGTAGGCCAGGTCCGCGCCTGCCGCCTGCGCGGCGAGAATTCCATTGCCGTGGGAAATGGCCCCCGAAAGCAGCAGCGGGCCGTCGAACCATTCACGGATTTCCTGGATAAGCGCAAAGGGCGAAATCTTCCCCGCATGGCCACCGGCGCCCGCAGCCACGGCGATCAGGCCGTCGGCGCCTTTGTCGATGGCTTTTTTGGCGAAGGTATTGTTGATCACGTCGTGCAGCACGATGCCGCCGTAGGCGTGCACCGCGTCATTCACATCCACCCGCGCACCCAGGGACGTGATGATGATCGGGACTTTGTACTTGGCGCACAGGGCCAGGTCGTGTTCGAGGCGATCATTGGACTTGTGCACGATCTGGTTGACCGCAAACGGCGCAGAAGGCTTGTCCGGATGCAGGGCATCGTACGCGGCCAACTCGGTCGTGATCTGTTTGAGCCACTCCTCCAGCACCGGTGCCGGCCGTGCATTCAGCGCCGGGAACGAACCCACCACGCCCGCCTTGCACTGGGCGATTACCAGCTGCGGGCTGGAAATAATAAACAGCGGCGAACACACCACTGGAATCGAAAGACGGCCTTGCAAAATAGCGGGGAGAGTCATGGCGGCTCCAATCGGATCGGGGGTCGGGTACCCGGCGAGGAGAAATTAGCAGGGTGAATTTTAATATGCAACCAGTTGCATAGTTGCAGCGCTCGCTGCCCGCAAGAAATGCGTTTGCTGTTCTATGCTGCTTAAGCGGGACTCAATCTTAAGGACGGGAGGACGGTATGAACAATGAACCCAAGCCGCACGACGAGACGCAGCAGGAGCGCGCCCGGCAGCGTCGCGAGGAAGAGAAACCACAGACCTGGAAGCACCCGGATGATGGTACGGAACTGTCCGAGCGCGATCAGGAGCGTCCGCTGAAACCCTGACGGCAACAGCCGGCTTGCCAGGTGCGTGTCAGCCTTGGATCGGCGTACACAGTTCCACCAGCGTCCCATCCGGGCAACGCACATACGACACCACCTGGCCCCAGGGCTTGCTGCTTGGCGCCGTCAGCTCGCTTGCACCGGCGCTTAGCGCCTTGGCGTGGGCGGCCGGCACGTCATCGGTGACAAACCCCAACTCCATGCCCAGTGGTTGTTTCGAGCTGTGGGCTGCCACGTGCCCGCCGGGAAAATTCATCTCCCCCAGCTCATGGGCCGCAAAGGACAAGGTGGTGCCACCCGTATCCAGCTCGCCATAGGTGCCTGATTCATGCAGGAAACGCCGGTTGAAGCCGAAGGCGTTTTCAAAAAATTGCAGGGACGCGGCGACGTCGGGCACATAGACGATGGTGTAGGCGAACTTCATGGTTAAGCGCTCCATGCTTGAGTGAGATGGTGATTAAAGAATGCCTGCCGATACCAGCAAGGCCGTAGGAAACCCCGACGCGAGCACCAGGTACGCAACGATAGCGGCCAGGCACAACCCGACAAATACCCGCAACAGTGTTCTGGCGGTAGGGTGGGCGATGAACTTGATGGACCAGATGCACATCCCGGCCATCAGAACAGCCAGGACAAGAATGACCAGCACGGTGATGTTCTCGGTTGCCGTGGAAGCTGATTTATAGTCCCAAACCCTTGGCTTGGATAGTCTGCACATAGACGCAGGGCCCGCTGTGTTCCTAAACTGCCGGCTGTCTTGGGCTGTGGTGCGCGTGCCATGAATCGCAATGAATTACGCAAGGCCGATATCAATCTGATGGTGGTGTTTGAAACGCTGATGCTCGAGCGCAACGTGACACGCGCGGCAGAGAAGCTGTTTCTCGGCCAGCCGACGATCAGCGCCGCCCTCAACCGCCTGCGCACGTTGTTCAACGACCCGCTGTTTATCCGCGTCGGCCATCGCATGGAACCCACGGCGCGGGCCGAGGAACTTATCCTGCATCTGTCGCCGGCCCTGGATTCGCTGTCGGCGGCGTTGAGTCTTACCCATGATTTCGACCCGTCTGTCAGCACCATGACCTTTCGCATCGGCCTGTCCGATGACGTTGAGTTCGGCCTGTTGCCACCGCTGCTGCGTGCCCTGCGCACCGAAGCGCCGCAGGTGGTATTTGTGGTGCAGCATGTGGATTACTGGCGCATCCCGGATTTGCTGGCAGCGGGCGATATTACCGTGGGCATCACCCAGACCCGCGGCCTGCCGGCCAATGCCAAGCGCAAGTTGTTGCGCCATATCCGCCCCAGCGTGCTACGCGCCGATCCCTCGGACCAGCCGCTGACCCTCGATGAATATTGCTCACGGCCCCATGTGCTGGTGTCCCACACCGCCAATGTTGCGGGTTTTGCCGATGAGTGGCTGGCAGAGATCGGTCGCAAGCGGCACGTAGTGTTATCCGTGCCGCAATACAGCTCCTTGCCGGCCTTGTTGGCCGGCACCGATATGATCGCCAGCCTGCCAGACTATGCGGCCCAGGCCATGGCGGCGGCGGGCAACCTGTTTTGCGAGCCGTTCCCGTTCGACACGCCGACCCTGGACCTGTCCATGGTCTGGCTCAGCCACGTTGACAGCGACCCCGCCGAGCGCTGGATGCGCTCACGGCTGGAAGCCTTTATGAAGGGCTGAGAACGTTGGATTGCACGCTATGCATGGGCTTCTTTCAGCGCTTCCAGCTTGAGGCTTGCTGCGGCTCTGGCCACCTGTTCCCGAAACCACAGGTTGGCGCTTTCCTGCTCGCTGGCGTCGTTCCATTGCATATCCAGGGTAAACCCCGGCAGGCCGTTGGGTGCCTCGCAGTGGCCAAACTGCGGCTCCACGGCCAGCAACTGCTGCACACGTCGGGGCAGGGTGACGATGAAGTCGGTGCCGGCAATCATCTTCAGCGCCGCGCTGTAGCTGTTGGCGCGGGCGATGACCTGGCGCTTGTGGGCCTGGCGGGCCAGCCAGCCGTCGATCATGTTGGTGTCCGAGGTCCAGGGCGTGGGGAATACATGGCGCCGTGCCACAAAGGACTGCAGGCTGAACGCCGGCTCGCGCGGGGCGGCGCGTTTGTCGAAGACGCAGACCAGGTCGTCCTCCAGCAGCATCTCGGTCCTGAGGTCCTTGTGCTCGCGATGAAAGTGCGGGCCGAAGCAGATCACCAGGTCCAGGCGCCCGTCGCGCAGCGCTTCGATGGGAATCTCGGTTTCCAGCTTCTGCACGTTGACGATCACCGGCAGGTCGGCATGATCGAAGTCTTTCAACAATCTGGGCAGGATCAGTTGTTCGAAGTACTCGGGCGCACAAAGGTTGAAGGTGACGGTTTTTTGCTTGGGGTCGAACGTCTGCGCACCCGCATGGCAGAGGTTGATGCTTTCGAGGATTTTCTGCACATGGCCATACATGGTGCTGGCCTTGTAGGTCGGGCGCATGCCGGCACGGGTATTGATAAACAAGTCGTCCTCGAAGCTGGTGCGCAGCTTCTTCAGGCTGTAACTGACGGTGGACTGGCTGACAAACAGGGTTTCGGACACATCGGTGACGCTGCTTTGCTCATACACCGCGATGAACACCATCAGGTCCTGCATATCGAGCTTTCTAAGCAAGTTGCTGTTTAGCATTCGTTCCGTCCGTGAGTCTGTTGCGCGACCGCAGCGCAAACAAGACAAAATGTTAACGGAACGCTCGTACCAATAGAAAGGTCTGTCGGACCTTTCTATGTTCATTGTGGGACAGATACTGTTTGGAACACGACGCCCTAGCGGATATGCCGTGCATAGTGGCGTGGGTCGAAGCGCAGGACGATCAGTAACATCACCATCACCACGGCGGTGAGCGACCACCAGGCCCACTCGAAACTGCCCAGTTGGTCGCGGATCATCCCGGCAATCAGCGGCGATACGCCAGCAATCAGGTAGCCGATGCCCTGCACGAATGCCGTCAGGCCACCGGCGCGGCGTGGGTTGTCCAGATGGTCGAGGGACAGGATCAGGCTCATGGGGAACAGCCCGCCAATGCCCAGGCCCAGCAGGCATGGCCACAGTAATGTGAGGTGCTGCGGCGAGAGGATCAGGCCACAGAAGCCCGCGATGATCAGCACCAGCAACACGGCAACCACGCCGCGCTTGTCCTGCCGCCGGTTGGCGATGGCCGGGGTGATCAGCCCGGACACCACTTCCATGGCTGTCAGGAAGCCCAGTAGCAGCCCGGCGTTTTGTTCGCTCCAGCCCTGCTCGACGTAGTACGGCGCCAGCCATGCCAGTACACAGGTGTAGGAAGCGGTACCGAGGCCGAAGAAAATCGCCAGCAACCACGCACGGCGATTACCGAAAAATGACTCCTGGGGGCCGGCGCCGGCTGGGGGCAGGGGTGGCAACGCTGCGCGCTGGGCGTACCAGAACAGCAGCGCCAATACCGCAAGCACCGCCCAGATTGCCAGGCCGATGCGCCAACTGCCGGTTTGCACCTGGATGAACGGCGAGAACGATGCCGCCAATGCTGCGCCACCCATGATCGCGGTGACGTACAGGCCCATGAACAGCGAAACATTGTCACGAAAGTGCGACTTGATCAGCGCGGGCATCAACGCCTGGATCAACGCAATGCCCACGCCGGCGGCAATGGCGCTGAGGATCAATTCGGCCGCAGAGTCGAGAAACAACCGCGACAGGGTGGCCAGGCCAATCACCACCAGCGACAGCACGATACTGCGATGCTCACCCAACCGTTTGCCCAGGCCAATGCCAAAGAACATCGCCAAACCCATCGCCATCACTGGCAGCATGGTCAACAACGAGGCGGTGCTGAAACTCAGGGGTACATCGGCGCGGATCGACGATAACAAAGGCCCGACCGCCGCCATGGACGGGCGCAGGTTCAGGGCCACCAGCACAACGCTGAGCATCAGCCAGAGGGCGGTGGTGGGTTTTGCGTGGACGTTTTCCATGGGCGGGCCTTGAGCGGACAAGGTCGCTATTAGGCGGCCACCCAGGGCGGGGGGCAAATGAGAAAGTCGCAGGGGCTATTGAAAAAACAGGCGCTGCTTTGTCGATTGCACACCTGACCTGTGGCAATCAGATATTGCGCAGAGACTGGTTGTGGGGCTGCTGCGCAGCCCCGCGCGGGCATGAGTATCTACACAACTCTCTGATACTTCTGGGCTCTGGGTTTTGGGCTGATGTAGGGGGCATATCCATTGCTGCGGTAACGGCGGCCATGGGTTCCGCCCTTACGGCGGCTCACTTTTGAACAGCGCAAAAGTAAGCAAAACGCT
>CALRUM020000029.1:0-9452 GCA_943371375.1 Asaia bogorensis | reverse complement strand
CGCGTCCTCGCCGGAGCCCGGTTGCGTTTCCGATCCTCACCCCTTCTGGCTGCGCCGAGGAGCGGAGGGCCAGACGGATCAGGGCGAGCGATTGTCTGAGCGTAGCGAGTTCGAGCTCGACCCCGGCTGGACCGAGCACCGCAGGTTGCCCCGCAGCGAAGCGGAGGGGTCGCAGACAGCGGGGTCGCCTTTTCTTTGGTGACTTTCTTTTGGCGACGCAAAAGAAAGTTACTTGCCGCCGGGCAACCCCCGGCCAGCAGGCGAACCGCAGTTGATCGAAGCAAAGACGCCGACAACAAGCTCAACCGACTTTGCCCTGATTTTCGAATAAAAACTGGATCCAACCCTTACCCATCCAGCACAAGCAGCTATCAAATAAATAGCGCTGCAACACCAGTCTGCACAAAGCCCCCGGGTTAAACTCAAGCCATGGCTTGGCACGCAACGCTCTCCCTTGATTACTCCCTGCAGGCCGGAAAAACCGTCGCCCACTTCCGCCACAGCGGGCCGCTGCGCATTTTGCAAAGCCTGTACCCCGAGGGCGACGCGGTCTGTCACAACGTGATCGTGCATCCACCGGGCGGTCTGGTCGGTGGCGATACGCTGGACATCGCGGTCACTGCCGCCGCCGGCAGCCACGGCCTGATCACCACGCCCGGGGCCACACGGTTCTACCAGTCACTGGGCGAAACGGCGCTGCAACGCAGCCACATCAAACTCGCCGCCGGCGCACGCGCTGAATGGTTGCCCCAGGAGGCCCTGTGTTACAGCGGTTGCCTGGCTGAAAACCACCTGACGCTGGATCTGGCGCCCGGTGCCGAGCTGATGGGCTGGGACGTGACGGCGCTCGGCCTGCCCAGCGCCGGCCAGCCCTTTGTGCAGGGCAGTTTTTGTCAGCACATCGAGTTGCCCGGCATCTGGCTGGAGCGCGCCCGGATACGCGCCGACGACCTGCTGCTGATGAACAGCCCGCTGGGCCTGGCCGGACAGCGCTGCATGGCCACACTGTTTTTTGCCGCCGGCAGCAAGCTCGAACGCACACGCCGGCAACAGGCGCTGGACCTGGCGCGGCAAGTGACCGAAACGCATGCGCTGAGCAAGCTGGCGGGGGCCACCAGTCCGGATGCACAGGTGGTGGTGCTGCGTGTGCTGGCGCCACTGGTGGAGCCGGCAATGGGTTTGCTCAAACAGGTCTGGAAGGCCTGGCGTCAGCATTTCTGGGAAAAAGCAGCGCCCAGTCCGCGCATTTGGTCGGCCTGATCTAGCCGGCGATCAGTTCGTTGATGCGCTGAAGAAGTTCGGCAAGGGGCGCCCTCTTGGCCACCCCGGGCCGGCCTCCCACATTGCCGCCCATCTCGCGCGTCTCCTCGGGAGACACCAGCGCCGTCAGATACATCACCGGGATGCCGGACGTCAGCGGGTTGTCGGCCAGCGCAGCCACCACATCACCGCCACCCATGTCCGGCATGTCGATATCGCACAACACCAGGTCGGGTTGCTCGGCTTTGGCAAGACTCACCGCCTGGCGCGGGTCGGTGGTGCTGACCAGCGCATAGTGCGGGGCCAGCTTGGCCATCAGGTAAGCCAGCACGGCCTGATCGTCGTCAATCAGCAGGATTTTCCTGGCTTCACCCATCACCACTCTCCAGTCAATGATCTTGAGGTCTGCAAACTGCAGCCGCGCAGCCGCATATCCGCAAAAACCGGATTATCGCGCAGACCCGCATGGCGCACGCCATCACGGCGCCTCCCCGGCCACGATGCGGGCCGTCTGCAGATGCAGCCGCACGACCTGTATCAAGGCCTGCGCCTGCGGGGGCGCCAGGGTGAAGGCTTCCAGCTCGATTTTTCTCGCCAGGTCTGCGGCCCAGGCAAAGCCATAAACGCCCAGACTGCCTGCCAGCTGATGCGCACCCCGCCTGAGACCCTCACAGTCCGCCGCTGCGGCGGCTGCGTCCATGGTGTTCAGCAGCACGTGCCGCGAAGCCAGAAAATCCGGCAGCAGACCCACAATCTCAGGATCAATCAGCACGGTGTCGGCCAAAGCCCGTGCTTGCACGCCTGTGGCAGCCAGGTCCAGCAGCGTTTGCTGAATCAGCTCGCGCGTGACCGGTTTGGTCAGGTAGTGGTCAAACCCCGAGGACAGGCAGCGCGCACGGGTTTCCTCGTCGTCGTGCGACGAGAGTACAACGGCAAAACAGCGTTTTCGACCGCTCGACAGCTCCTGCTCGCGCAGCTTTCCTATCGCCTCCAAACCGCCCATGATGGGCATGTCCAGATCCATGAAAACGACGTCAGGTGCTTCTTCCAGCGCCATTTCGAGTGCCACCCGGCCGTTGAAGGCGGTGGAAACCTTCAGGGGCGGGCACGGCAGGAAACGGCGCACGATCAGCAGGTTGAATTCGTCGTCGTCGACCAGCAGGACTTTCAGCGCAGGCAGGCTGGCCAGCGCCATGGGTTGCGAAGCCTGCCTTTCGCTGGCGCGCCTGACGATCGCCGGCACCTTGCCAGCAGGCGCTGCTCGCAGCACCACCGAAAGTGTGGTGCCTTCAGCAGCAGAGGTGCTCATGGTGACGTCGCCGTCCTGCACACGTGCCATCAACCTGGCCGAGTAGGTACCCAGGCCGGTCCCACTGGCCTTGCCGGCGGTGGCGTATTTGACGAAAAAATCCTCGCGTATGGATGCCGGCACCACGCCGACATTGTGGATATGCAGCGCGACGCTGCCGCTGTCTTCAATCGCCTCAATCGCAACAGTGACCACCGATCCCTCGGGCGAGGCTTCGACCGCATTTTTAAGGAGGTTGGCGATCAGTGAGTAACACAGCAGCTCCTCGGCCCATGCGCACGCACGGGTGGCACTGGACTTAACCCGAAGGCTGACGTTTTTGGACGTGGCGTGGCTGTGAATGTCGACGGCGACCTTGTCAAACAACTCGACCAGATCCACGGCATCCGGCCGGAAGATATAACTGCCCTGCTCCATCTTGTACAGATCGAGCGAGAGGTTGACCATGCTCAGAATGCGATAGCCGGCACGCTCGACAATGCCAAGCAACTCGTCGGCTTCCTTGGTGAGGCGTCGCTCCTCGCGCAACAGCCGGGGCACGGCAATGATGCTGTTCAGCGGCGTCTTGATGTCATGCCGCGCAATCCGCTCGACCTCCTCACGCAGCCGCACGTTCTCAAGCAGCGCTTCGTTCTGGTGTTCGAGCTGCGCGGCCTGGGCCGCCACCTGGTCCAGCGAGGCATGCAAGGCCTGGTCCTGGGCCCGGCGCTCGCTGACGTCAATGATGGCTGCGATCCAGCGCAACACGAATCCGGCCTCATCGCGCACCGCAATCCCGCTCACCTGCACCCACGCATAACTGCCATCTGCGCGCAACAGGCGGTACTCTTCGGGCGAGTAGAACTCACCATGTGGGCCTTCGGGCCCCTTGCCCCGGATGAAAGGCACCCAGCGCCGTATGACCCGCTCCTGGTCTTCAGGGTGAATCATGACCTTGAAATAGTCTGGCCAATCCGCCGTGTCTGCGTCAGGGGCATAACCCCGGATTTCCCGGAAACGCGGTGAGTAATAGGTCTCGTGCGTGTTTCCATCCCAGTCAACAATGCCAACCCGCGCGCCGCGCACCACAAGATCCAGGCGGCGCTGCTCGGTCCGCGTGAGTTCGACCTGCGCACGCAGTGCCTCTTCCTGTTCATGGAATGCGGTAACGTCGAGATAGGAAGTTATGAATCGTTTGGTGCGCCCTCGTTCGTCGACCTGCGAAATACCTTCCGCGTGGATCCAGATGTAGCTGCCATCGATACGCCGCAAACGGTACGACATGGGTTCGCCCGGCTCCTGCTCCGGCTCGGCGCTGTTCTTGCGTTTGATCATCCTGCGGAACTGCTCGCGCGAGGCTTCGCGATCTTCCGGATGCATCATGTCGAAAATGCTGGGCCATGCTGCGGTGTCGGTATCGCCCGGGTAACCCAGCATCTCCTTGAAGCGTGCCGTGTAACTGACCACATCGCTCTGTGCGTCCCAGTCCCCAAAGCCGGCTTTGGTGGCACGCACCAGCAGTTGCAGCCGCTCGCGCTCAACCGCCAGCGCCTGCTCGGCCAGGTACTTCTCATGGATGTCGATGCTGGCGATCAGCACACCGATGATTTTTCCTTCGGAATCCGCCATGGCGGTGCGCGACTGCGCGTAACGCCTGCCCCTGAAGGTGTTCTCGCGCGGACCCACTGTGGCGCCGGGACCCAGCGCCAGCACTTCACGGTCCAGCGCTTCGATCAGCGCCAACTCGTCAGCGGGCGCACGCTCACTCAGCGTTTTGCCAATGACGTCTTCACGCCTGGTACCCACATACTGCTCCCAGGCTTTATTGACGACCAGGTAGCGGCTGTCGGTATCGCGCAAGGCCATGCCAATGGGAACGGTATCAAACAGGTCGGTGATGAACTTGGCCTGGTTGGACATGGCGATTTCATGACGCTTGCTGTCACTGATGTCGATGAAAGAGCAGATGAAGCGCAGTGTTTTTCCATCGCCGCCGATCAGCGCAATCCCCTCCGCATGCACCCAGATGTAGGTCCCATCCGCCCGCCGCATGCGATAGTCCAGCGACCGGTGGTAACGCGTGGTGCTCCTGACACTGCGGTCGCGCAACTCCTCCAGAAAGCTCAGGCGGACATGCTCCCTCTCATCGGGATGGACCAGATCGTTAAAGACCGGTAGTGCCGATGCCGCGGTGTCTGCCGGATAACCCAGCATCTCCTTGTAGCGGTCGGAATAACTCACCGCGTTGGCGATGGCGTCCCAGTCCAGCAAACCGGCCTTGGTTGCTCGCACCAGCAGGTTGGTGCGATCGCGCTGCTCAATCGCCCGCAGTTCCTCGGCGGCCAGTGCGCGCGACATGCGCCGGGCCAACGTGACGCCGGGCGCCAGCGCAAAAATCAGGAAACCCATGGGCGTCCAATAACCCGACTGCAGCGTCCTGAAGTAGACAACGTCATGCGTGATGGCGATCGCTATCGCGACCATGCCGCCCAGCAGGATAAAGGGGCTGAGCCTGCCTTTCCTGCCGGCTTTTAAAAGGACGTAAACCAGGTAGCTACCCAGCAGCATCGCGCTGAGGGTCAAGGCGGGAATCGCCAGTGTAAAAATGCGTGCCGGCGTCAACACCACCATCAGCACGGCGGCAGCACCCGCCAGCTGAATCGCGCGCCTTGGCTTTTCCCGGAACTCGACCGGATACAGCGCATGAACGAACAGGGCGAACAGGGTAAGTCCGCCCCACAGGTTCGCAAAAAGCAGCTTCAGGTAAATATTCCATCCCAGGGGGGCCAGCACAGGCAACAGCACGCGCTCGCCGGACAGGGCGATAACCGCCGCCGTCGACAGGCAGTACAGCCCGAGATAAAGCGGTGCACGCTCCTTGCGCCGCCAGATGAAAAACAGGATGGGTAACACCCCCATCAAGCCCACGCCCACCAGAGCCGCCGTGTCCCGTGCCAGGCCCCATTCGCGCCGATTCTGCATCTGCGCCGTGATGCCCAGCTCCATGCCACGAACCAGGCCACCGCGCCTATGATCGAAATTGGACACATGTACCGTCACCTGCAGAGGGCAGGCAACATCACCCAGGGGCACATACTGCTGGCCGACGGCAGGCTGCGTATTGTCAGCAGTCGTTCCCGGCACGCCCTGGTTCGCCACCTCCCGTCCGTTGACATGGAGGCGCATGGCGCTGTGCTGGTTGGGAATAAAAAGGCTCAGGCCTTGTGCGCTCGTGCAGGGAATGTCCAGCCGGTAGGTGCCGTACCCGCTGGAGCCCAGCGGGTTTCCGCCCACCACCAGCCCGTGCCAGGCGCCAGGCACTTGCACCAGCACACTGGCAGGTTCGCGGTGACCCGCCGGCAACCGGGGTGCGCCGAACCGCTGCCAGTTCAACGACCACTCGCCGGACAGCAGCACACTGCCGTCACGCTCGAAGTTCCAGGCCGTCAAGTCAAGCACGCCAGCCTTGGCCGCAGGCGCCTCGCCGGGCGCACCCGCCTGCACCTGACAGGCGACCCCCAGCGCCAGCAACAGCAGGAAGCGCAACAGGCCGGCAAGCAGGTGTGAGGGCATGCCGCGAGGATAAGGGATTCCGGCTGGCTTCAGACAGCCGGCCCGCAATACACGCGGCTTGCCACTGGCGGCCCCAACCTACAGCGGTTTGAAAGCCAGTCCTACTGCGCTCCCACGCTGTATCCGCACAATCGTGGCTGGCAGCGTGTGCCTCTAACATCACCTGGTGAACCCGATGAAAAACTACCTTGTTCCTGTGGCCCTGTCTGCGACCCTGCTGCTGACCGCCTGCGCCAGCACCACCGAAAGCGGCGCGGTAGGCGCATCGCGCTCGCAATTGCTGCTGGTGTCATCCGCAGAGCTGGACCAGATGGCCGTGCAAAGTTATAACAAGCTCAAGGCCGAAGCGGCAGCCAAAGGGGTGCTCAACACCGACGCGGCCATGCTGGCCCGTGTGCGCGCCGTCGCGGCCCGCATCCAGCCGCAAACCGCCGTGTTCCGGGCCGACGCACCGCGCTGGCAATGGGAGGTCAACCTCATCACCAGCGAGCAGATCAACGCCTTTTGCATGCCGGGCGGAAAAATCATGTTTTACACGGGCCTGATCCGCAAGCTCAACCTCAGCGACGACGAAATTGCTGTCGTGATGGGCCACGAAATCGCCCACGCCTTGCGCGAACATTCGCGCGAGCAGGTGTCCCAGGCGGCTGCGGCCCAGACCGCCATAGGCATAGGCACCCAGTTGCTGGGACTCGGTGGCGGCAGCTCGCAGCTGACGGGTGCGGCCTATGAAGCACTGGTGGCCACGCAGTTCAGCCGCTCGCATGAAAACGAATCTGACCGCATCGGCCTGGAGCTGATGGCGCGGGCCGGCTACAACCCCCAGGCCGGCGTGACCTTGTGGCAAAAAATGGCCAGCGCCGGCAGTGCCGGCGGCGGCGGCTTCCTCAGCAGCCACCCCAGCGACAGCAGCCGCGTGGCACAAATCCAGGCCCTGCTGCCCACCGTGATGCCGCTGTACCAGGCGGCGCGACGCTGATGTTTCCCTGACATCGGATCCGGCGCGTCCATGACGCCCTGAACGTAAAAAAGTCGATCTGGCAAGCCTTGCCATCCAGACACAGACAGCGGCGTCTGGCAGCCGGTCTCAAAAAATACGGGGAAAACCATGCACGCCGCCATGACAACGACAGAAATTTACCTGATCGCAATGGCGATCATCTTCACCGTTCCTTACCTGTTCTGGCGGCTGCTCGGTACCGACTACTACGCCCCTCTGGTGGTGGTGCAGATCATTGCCGGCATCCTGCTGGGGCCCGGCATTCTGGGCAAGATTTACCCTGACTACTACGCCTTCGTGTTCAGTGCGCCCGTGGTGCAGTCGCTCAACGGCATCGCCTGGTGGGCGGTCATGGTGTTCGTCTGGATCGCCGGGATTGAGCTCGACCTGAAGAAGGCCTGGGCGCACCGGCGTGAAAGCACCATCACCGCCGGACTGGCGCTGGGCACGCCCCTGGTGTTCGGCTGCGCGGCCGCGGCCGGCATGTTGATGTACGAGGGCTGGGTGGGGCCTCAGGGCATGCGCTGGCAGTTTGTCATGGGGGTCGGCATGGCCTGCGCCGTCACCGCCCTGCCCATACTTATTTTGCTGATGGAAAAACTCGCCATCCTGCGCGAGCCGATTGGCCAGCGCATTCTGCGTTATGCCAGCCTGGACGACATCGCCATCTGGGGCGTCCTGGCGCTGATCCTGATGGACTGGGAGCGCGTCGGCAGGCAAGCGAGTTTTCTGCTGGCTTTTGCCGTTCTCAGCTATCTGTTCCGCAAACTGATGGTCTGGATGCCGGAGCGCGACCGCTGGTACGCCGGGCTGATCTGGCTCATCGTCTGTGCCTTCGGCGCAGACTGGGCCGGCCTGCACTTCATGGTGGGCGCTTTTCTGGCCGGCGCGGTCATGGACAGCGACTGGTTCAACCAGGAACACATGGACCTGCTGCGTCACCATGTGTTGCTGGTGATGATGCCCGTATTCTTCCTGAGCACCGGTCTGCGCACCAACTGGTCGGTCGGCGGCGAAGCGGTGTTCATCGCCGCAGCGCTGCTGCTGCTGGCATCGGTGGCGGGCAAGTTGATCGGCGTGCACATCGCCGGCAGGATCCTCAAATGGGCGCCGGGCGAGAGTTCCATCATCGGCTGGCTGCTGCAGACCAAAGCCCTGATCATGATCATCTTTGCCAACATCCTGCTGGACAAACAGATCATCACCAACGAAACCTTCACCGCCCTGCTGCTGATGGCGATTGCCAGCACCATGCTGACGGTCCCTGTGGTGGCACCCCGGCTTCAGCGCATGAAAGAAATCATTTTCCGGTCGAAGTGAGCGCCTGTCATCCCGGACTCGATCCGGGATCCATGCTGCCTGAAGCACCGTTTGAGGTATGCAGGTATGGATTGCGGGTCAGGCCCGCAATGACAACCCGGGAAGCGACGGCCCGGCTTAAATCGCCACCAGTTGCCGCACGCCGTTGGCCTGCATGTCCTTGCCCTGGCCGCGCGCGATGAACTCGCCACGCTCCATCACGAGGTAGTCGTCGGCCAGTTCCTCGGCAAAGTCGTAGTACTGCTCCACCAGCAGGATGGCCATGTCACCGCGGTCGGCCAGCATGCGGATCACACGGCCTATGTCCTTGATGATGCTGGGCTGTATGCCCTCGGTCGGCTCGTCGAGTATCAGCAGCTTGGGTTTGGCCGCCAGCGCACGCGCAATCGCCAGCTGTTGTTGTTGCCCTCCCGACAAATCACCGCCACGGCGGTTCAGCATTTGTTTGAGCACCGGAAACAGTTCATACAGCTCGGCAGGGATGGGCGTACTCGCGCTTTTGTAGGCCAGCCCCATGCGCAGGTTTTCTTCCACCGTCAGGCGCGCAAAAATCTCGCGGCCCTGCGGCACAAAACCAATGCCCGCCCTGGCCCGCTCATAAGGCGTGGCGTTCTGGACAGCCTTGCCGTCGAATTCGATGGTGCCGGTCTTGATCGGCACCAGCCCCATCAGCGACTTGAGCAGCGTGGTTTTGCCAACGCCGTTGCGGCCCAGCAGCACCGTCACTTTGCCGAGATGGGCTTCGAGGCTGACGTCGCGCAGGATGTGGGAGCCGCCGTAGTACTGGTTGATGTTTTTGACAGTCAGCATGAGGGGACTCTGGTCAGGCTGTTGGTGGAGTCGAAAGTGCTGCGGTTCGCCAGCAAGCCGGGTCTCGCCCCGGCGGGCGAGGCACTTTTCTTTGCGTCGCCAAAGAAAAGTACCCAAAAGAAAGGCGACCCGATGGTCTGGGACCTTCCGCTTCGCTCCAGGCAACCTGCGGTGCTCGGTAAAAGCGGGGTCTCGCTCGAA
>CALRUM020000028.1:0-11331 GCA_943371375.1 Asaia bogorensis | reverse complement strand
GCAGGCGGCACTGCTGGCTCAATTACCGTGACCAACAACGCTGCCGGGCAAAACGTCACCACAGCAGCGCTGCTCACCACCGGTGGCACCAAAGGTGCGGGCGGCAACATCAGCGTGAGTGCGGCTGGCGCAGGCGTGCTGTCCACAGGCGGCACCAACATCACCGCCACAGGCGGCGTGGGCGCGACCAGTGCAGGGGCCAACGCAGGCAACATCACCCTGAGCGGGGGCACCGTCACGCTGGGAGCCAGTGTCCTGACCGCCACAGGCGGGGCCGGCATCGGCACCAGCTTTGCGGGCGGCAGTGGCGGCGAGATCAGAGTGACCAGCAATGCAGGCGGCATGAGCAGCACTGGCGCGGGCGGCATGACGGCCAATGGCGGTGCAGCATCAGCCACCGCAGCAGCAGGCGGCGCGGCAGGCACCATCATCGTGACCAATGCGGCAGCCAGCACAGGCACTATCAGCCTGGCAGGCACGGGCGGACTCAACGCCATCACAGGCGTGTCGACAGGCACGACAGCGGCAGGAGCTGCGGGCAGCATCACCGTCAACAACAACGCCACGGCAGCGACGGCGACCACGCTGGGCAACTTGAACACGGCGGGCGCCCTGCTCAGCAACGGCAATGGCGGTGCGGTCAGCATCACGACGACAGGCACACTGGCAGCAGGCACGATAGGCACAGGCGGCGGCACGGTCATCGCAGCCAGTACGCTGGACGGCCGCAGTGCAGGCGACGTCACCATCAACACGGGCGGCGCCATCACAGCCCTGGGCGCGATCACTGCAAGCGGCACGGCGGGCGTGGGCACCAACCAAAACGGCGGCGCAGGCGGTCAGGTCAGTGTCACGGCCGTCGGCGGTATCACAGGGGGAGCCATGACGGCCAGCGGCGGTGCGGCTGTAGGCACGGGCAACGGCGGCAACGCCGGGCGTGTGGTGGTGGCCAACAGCGGCACAGGCAACATCACGTTGGGCGCGCTGGGCGTACAAACCGGTAACGCCCCCGGCGCAGGCAATGCGGGCAGCTTTAACGCCACCAGCAGCGTGAGTGTGACCAACAGCGCAGCAGGCAACCTGACCACAGGCGCCATCACCACCACCGGCGGCACCAAAGCGGCGGGTGGCAACGTGGTGCTCAGCGCCACCAACACCGGCACACTGTCGACAGGCGGCAACAGCATCACCACCTCAGGCGGCGTGGCTGTGGCCCAGAGCGGGCGCAGCGCAGGCAACGTCACGCTCAGCGCGGGCGTGATCAACCTGGGCGCCGGCGGCATCACTGCCAATGGAGGCGCTGGCGTAGGCGCTGACCAGGCGGGCGGCGCGGGCGGAACCATCCGCTTGACCAGCAGCGGCGCCATCACCACCGCAGCTCTGACAGCCAGCGGCGGCACAGGCGTGGCCACCAACGCGGCGGGCGGCGACGCCGGCACGATCACGGTGATCAACAACTCCACGAGCGCAGGTGCTATTGCACTGGGCGCGCTGACCGCACGTACAGGCGCAGCGCTGGGAACTGGCGCAGGCGGTGCGGCCGGCAGCATCACGGTGACCAACAACGCCGCTGGTCTGGCGCTGGGGACCGGGGCAATCGACACCTCGGGCGGTGCAGGCGGCAATGGCGGGGCAGTGACACTGTCGTCCCAAGGCGGCGTGACCGTCACTACCACCATCAGCAGCAGCGGCACGGTACTGGCTGCAGGCACACGCGCGGGCAGCAACGCGGGCAACATCACGATCACGGGCGTGAACCGGAGCATCACCGGCGCGATCACTGCCAGTGGCAGCGCAGGCAACGGCACCAACCAGACGGGCGGGGCGGCGGGGGCGGTGTCGATCACGGGTGCGGGCACGCTGGGCACAAGCACCATCACGGCATCAACAGGGGCGGCGACGGGTACCGGCACGGGTGGTGCAGCGGGCTCGATCACGCTGACGGGCAGCAACGCCACTTTGGGCGCCTTGAGCACGGCAGGCGGGGCCAACGGCAACGGCGGCGTGGTCAGTGTGACCACCACCGGCACCCTGAGCGCGGGCACGATCACCAGCACAGGCGGTACGGCGAATGCAAATACGGCGGGACGCAACGCAGGTGCGATCACAGTCAGTGCAGACGGTGCCATCACCGCGCTGGGCACTGTGAATGCCGGTGGCAGTGCGGGCAACGGCGCCAACCAGGCCGGCGGCAACGGTGCGGCGGTGAGTGTCAGCTCCACCAGCGGAAGTGTGGCGGTGGGGGCGATCACAAGCTCAGGCGGCAACGGCGTGACCGGCGTGGCGGCGGGCGGCAATGCCGGGTCCATCACGCTGGATGCGGCAGGGGGCGGGCTGGGCATCACGCTGGGCAGCAACCTCAGCGCCGTGGGCGGTACCGCAGCGGGCGGCGCCGCGGAGGGCACTGGGGGCGCGATTCTGGTGGATGCCGGGACCGGCACCTATACGCAGAACACCAACGTCGATGTCAGCGCAGGAACCGGCGCCATCACGGTAGTGGCCGACAGCCTTGCGATCAGCACCGCCGCCAATACAGGCAACAACGCTTTCAGCACGTCCGGTGTCCTCACGCTGAAGCCGAAAACTGCGGGGCGCGCCATGTCGATTGCGGGGAGTTCGGCTTTTGACCTGTCTACGCTCGAGATGGCCCGCTTTCTGGGTGCGACCGGGGTGACCGGGCCCATCGTGGTGGGCGATAGCGCCAGCACCGGCGTTTTGACGATTGGTGCCCCGGTGAATCTGGCGGGCAAGACCCTGACGCTCAATGCGGGTTCCATCACCGACACCGGCACGCAAACCATCACCGCCACCAACGTCACACTCAATGCCAACGGTAACATTGGCAGCAGTGGCGACCGCATCAATGTGGTGGCAACCAATCTGGGCGTCAACACCACGGCGGGTGGCAGTGCTTTCGTCGCTACTGGCGCGATCAACATGGGTGTGGGCAGCGCCGCATCGAACGTCGCCGGCACGCTCGACCTGCTGGCCGGCGGCGCTGTCACCCAGACCGCCTCCACCGGCAACATCACGGCGGGCACGCTGAAGGTGCAGAACTCGGCAGCCAATTCGCCCATCACCTTGACCAATAGCGGCAACAACGCCGGAACGATCGATCTTCAGGCGACCTCGGCCGGGACGATCCAATACACCGACGTCAATGGTTTTGATGTGGCGGCGGTGCTGACCACCGGCAATGCGACGCTCTCGGCCGGCGGCACCGTGACCCAGTCGGGCGCGATCAGCGCATCAGGGCTGGCGCTGACCGGCACCGGCGGCGATCACAACTTGCGCCATGCCGGCAATGCGGTGAGCACGCTGGCAGCCAACACCGGCAGCATCGATTACAGCCAGGCCGGCGCGCTGACCGTGGGTACCGTGGCCGGTGTGGTGGGTGTCACCACGGCCGTCGCCGCCAAAATTGAAACCACAGGCGCCGCGTCAGACCTGACACTGGCCAATGCGGTGACCTCCAACGGCACGGGCGACGCCATTGTGCTCAAGGCGGGCAGCAGCAACGCGGCTGGAACCAGCACCGGTGGCAAGCTGGTCAACAACGTGGGCGTCAGCGGCATCGTGGCTTCTGCCGGACGTTACTTGGTGTACAGCGGCGACCCCGCCAGCACGACGGAAGGTATGACGGGCTACAACAAGCGTTACAACACGTCCTCGAGCTTCACCCCGGGCGGCAGCGCCAACATGTTCCTGTACCGGATTGCACCCACGCTGACGATCAACACCGACGACGCCACCCGTATCTATGGTGATGCCAACCCCGCGTTCACGGGTTCGACGACCGGCTTGATTGACGGCGACACGGACGCCAGTGTGGGCGTGTTCCGCAGTACAAGCGCCGTCTACAACACACCGGTGGCCTCCGGCCCTGTCACCATCACACCAGGCGCCACCAACAACGAAAACTACACGCTGGTGCTGAACAATGGCCTGATGACCATCACCCGCCGCGGTATCACCGGTGTGACGGGCATCGTGGCGTCTGACAAGACGGTCGATGGCAACACCAGCGCCAGCCTCAACTCCGGCGCGGCTGGTTTTTCCAACATGGTTGTGGGCGACAGGCTCCATGTAGCCACGGCCACCGGCAATTTTGGCAGTCCCTCGGTAGGCAGCAACAAGACGGTCTTCATCACGGGCATCACCCTGGGCGGTGACTCCCTGGACAACTACACGCTGATGGACAGCACAGCCAGAACAACCGCCAGCATCCGGGACTTGTCCTCTTTCACGGGTGGACTGTTTTCCGTGTCATCGCCTGGGGCAGCGCTGCCCAAGGCCTTCGCCAAGTCTGGGCAGATGGTGGCGTCTGCGAACGCCTTGCTCGAGAGTGCGCCCACGGCGTCTGGCGGCAGCGAAACGCAGGTCACGATGTTGCGTGAGCCGACAGGGCAGCAGGCGGGCAGCGCCTCTGTCGCTGTGACCCGCACGCAGGACGGGTCGGGCAGCGGTTTCCGGTTCTCGCTGCCGGCAGATTTCCTGGGAGGGGGTGGCGCCCTCCAGGCCACCACACCAACCGGTGGCCCGCTGCCCCAGTGGCTGCGCTTTGACGCGAGCAGCCGGTCGTTTGTAGCCAGTGGCGCGCCTGCAGGTGCCTTGCCCCTGCAGATCCGGGTCAGCGCCGGCGAGCGCTCGGTGGTGTTGACCATTTCCGAGGCGCCACGCGAAGGACCGCCGCGCGGCGTGCTGGTTGAGCACCGGGCGCCCGTGCCAGCCGACGGTCCCGGCTGAAGCCTAGGCTTGAAGTGTGAAGGGCAAAGAAGTGGTTTTGATCCGCAGCGGCACGGCTGATTGCTGATACGGCTGCGGAGCCTGACCCAGAATGCCGGCGGCTAGCGCCTGCGCCTGTCGGCCAATCGGTTCGATAAAACGGCTCACCTTTCCGGCAATCGAGATGCAGTCGCCCAGCGCGTGAATGCCTGCTACGCTGGTGGCCAGCGAGTCCGGCTGCACGTCGATGCCCTGGTTCCACGCCAGGCCGGCGCTGCGTGCCAGCCGGTTCGGTGTCTGCAGTCCGGCAGCCACGATGATGTGATCAACCGTGAAGACCTGGCCACATGCCGTGCTGAGCTGTTTTCCCCTCTGGCCAGACGCTGCCAGCGACGTCACCCCGCTGACCTGCACGCCACCGACAAAGCGCAGCGGCAAGTCGCGCCAGGCCGCCAGCAGTTGCAGCGATTGTGCTTCCGACAGGCAGCTTGCGAGCGGCCGCGTCTGCACATCAAGCAGGGTGACCTGGTGGCCCGCCAGCGCCAGGTCGTTGGCGAGTTCAGAGCCAATCAGGCCGGCGCCCACAATCGCGATGTGTTGCGGGGAGGCGCCCAGCAGCGCGCGGAATTTTGCATAGGTCTGCAGATGGTTGATGTGCCAGCACAGCGCTGCGGGCAGTTGTGGCAGGCTGCGTGCCTGGGCGCCGTGCGCCAGCACCAGGTGCCGGTAGCGCAGCGTGCCGCGCGTGGTGCGCAGCTGGCGGCTGCCCGGTGTGATGCTGATGGCCTGCGTGTGGGCCAGCAGCCGCACGCCAAGGCGCTCAGCCGCCTGCTCACCGCTTTCGCGTGCCAGCCTGTCGACGGCCACGCCGCGTGCGAGGGCCACCGACAGCATGGGCTTGTCGTACACATCGCCGCTGCAGGCGCTGACCAGGGTGATGGGCATGCCGGCATCACGTTCGCGCAGGGCTTGCGCCATTTGCCAGCCGGCGCGCCCTGCCCCGACAATGACCGTGCCCGCCTGGTGCCGCGCCGCGGCGCCTTGTGGCTGCCGGATGGCCGGGCTGGTGCTTCTTCGCTGCGGCTGACCGGCAGCAACATAAGGTTCAAAGTCGGCCTTGCCCACACCGCACAGCGGGCAGGCCCAGTCGTCGGGAATGTCGGCAAAACGTGTGCCCGGCGCCAGCCCGCTGTCGGCATCACCCTGGGCTTCGTCATAAATCAGTCCGCAGGCCTTGCAGATAAACAGCGCCCAGGGCAAGCCCGACGCATCGGTGCTGACGGTTTCAGCAGGGCGCGCTTGCGGCGGCAGGATCATGCCGGTTGCTCCTCGGCGCTGAGTCGCGCGATTTCCTTGCGCAGGTGTTTGATGGCCGGTGTGACGATGGCGACAAAATGTGATTCGCGCACGCGCCGCTGCACTTCGGACGACATCAGGTAGCCGCGTGCACCCTGGTGCATCAGCGCCGACTGCGCGGCGCGCAGGCACAACTCGGCGCCGTGGGCGCGGGCATCAAGCACGTCGATGAAAAATTCGGTCGAGGTGTCAAACGGCGTTTCGGCGAGTTGCATCACACGCCCGGTCAGCGCCTCCAGTTCGGCCTGCAGGGTGTCGGGCCGGTCTTCCAGGAACTGGTTGACATGGCCCAACTGCGATTCCACGGCCCACATGGAGTCGATCGCGCCCTGGGTGATGCCGACGGCCATGCCACATTGCAACATCACAAAAGCCGCGCGTATGCGCGCAATGTAAGGCTTGGCGGCATCGGCCATGATTTCGTCCGCGCCAATGAAACAGTCCTTCAGGCGCACGCCCCAGGTGCCGGTGCCTTCCATGGCCGAAAAGCTCGGGCATTCGCGCAACTCCACGCCGGGGGCGTCGCAGCGCAGCAGGAACATCACCTCGCGCGACGCGGGGGCGGCGTTTTCTGTGGCCGCAGCGGGTGTGCCGCCCGCCACCACCGCAGCAATCGCGCCGAAGTAATGGTCAGAACCGAGGTTGCTGACCCAGGGCAGCGTGCCGTTGACGAGGTAGCCGCCTTCGACCGGCGTGGCCTTGAGCAGCAGGCTTTCGATCTGCGCGTAACTCTTCATCGGGTTGGACAGCGCGGTGCCGCCCAGGCCGGCGCCGCCGGCGTGCCGCAGCAAGACCTCACCCATCAGGGCCGGGTTGCCCGACTGCTGCAGGTACAGGCCGCACACGGCCTGGCACCACATCATGAAGCCGGTGGCGCCGCAGACGCGCGAGACCTCGGCCATGGCCTGGATCGCCAGTGCGTAGCTGCCGGCGCCGGCGGGCGCGTCCAGGTGCGCACTCATGGCGCCGAGTTTTGCCAGCTCCTGCAGCACGGCCCGCGGGTAGTGGCCTTGCCGGTCTATCGCTTCCACCTGCTGCTGCAGCGGCCCCTGCGCGACCGCACGCACGGCGGCCAGCAGGGCATCGGTGGCCGGCGGCGGCACGCAAGTGAGTTCACGGGGCAGGTCGGCGGGGTTCATGCGTAGTCCTTGCGGGGGTGGTGGGCGTGCCGGGCTCAGTCGGCCAGGGCGATCTCGAAGGGAATCGGGTTGCGCATGCTATTGGCCACCGGCGAATAGAAGTTGGCATGCCGGACAATCTCATCGAGCACATCGCGCGGTGCATCGCCCTCAATCACGATCTTCACGCGGATCGCCTGGAAGCCCATGTCGGACGCGACCTTGGGGGCACCGCCGGCGCCCCACGCCGCCGGATTGCCGATGTCGCCCTCCATGAACACCTCCAGCCGGGACAGCTTGACCTTTTTCCAGGTTGCCACCGCGGTGATGCCAACGGCCAGGCAGCCGCCCAGGCCCGACAGCACAATTTCACCGGGCGCTGGCGCGGTGTTTTCCCCGAACAGATGCAGCGGCTCGTCCACCACCACCGGCGTGTGCTCGCCGACGTAGCTCAGCGAGCGGTACATGCCCTGCATCACGGTGTGGACCTTGTTGGTGCCGCGCGAGGCCGGGTTCGCGCGCCCCTTGGCGGCGAAGGCGGCCAGGCCTTCGCCGTCTATGGGTTTGAGGTAAGCCTTCACGGTGGTCGGTGCGGCGGGGGCGATGGCGGTGTCCACGGACATGGGGGAAGTCTCCTGATCAGTTGTCAAAAAAAGGGAAGCGGTGCGGCCTGGTTCAGGCGGCCATGGCCAGTGTCGGCCGTTTGGCCTTCAGCACCGGCGCGTCGGTTTCAATCGGCAGCGAGTCGTCGCGCGACCACTCGTTCCAGGAGCCGAAGTACATGCGCACGTCGGAAAAGCCGGCCTGCTTGAGCGCCAGAAAAGTGTTGGAGGCGCGTGCGCCCTTGAAGCAGTACAGGTAAACCGTGTCGTCGGTGGCGATGCCGGCGGTGGCACATTCGGCCTGTACTTCCAGCGGTGACTTGAACACCGGACCCTGGGCCGAGGGTTTCATGAAGCGGTACCACTCTATCCATTTGGCGCCGGGCAGGCGGCCCTTGCGCGGCGCGAAGTCCTTGCCGTAGGGCGACGAGCTTTCGCCGGTCCATTCGTCGATATCGCGCACATCCAGCAGCGCGACTTTGGTGTTCAGCGCGGCGGCCACATCCTCCTTGGTCAGCATCACATCGCTCATGGCCAGGTCGGCCGGGAAGGTGGCGGGTGTGGGTGTTGCCGCCTCGGTGCTGACCGGCAGGCCCTGGGCTTTCCAGGCCGAGAAACCACCGTTGAGCACCTTGACCTTGGGGTAACCGAGCCAGGTCAGCAGGTAGTAGCCGCGGCAGGACTGGCCGTAGCCGCTGTTCAGCGCGTCTTCATAAAACACCGCTGTTTCGGCGCCCGACAGGCCGACCAGGCCGAAGTGCTCGGCAAAGGTGGACTTGAGCGCGGTCAGGCCTTCGGCCGTGGAGGTGGCCAGGAAAGTGAAGATCTCGCGCATGTTGACGGCGCCGGGCAAATGGCCGGCGGCATAGGTGTCGGCGTCCCGCGTGTCGATGATGACCACCGGCTCGACCGCCATCATGGCGGACAGCTGTGCGGGAGAAACGAGAACGCTGGGGGTCGAAGAAGGGGTCGTCATGGCAATCTCCAGAGGAAGTCACGGCACATGCCGTCCCTTCCCTCATTGCAACCCGCGTGCCATCTTGTCCCGCGCTCAAGATGAATGACCAAAAAGGCCGGTAGCCCTTATCTGGCATGCGCAGACAGCTATTTATTCAATAGCAAGCAAGCGATCCCCTGAAGCTCCGTAGCCGGCCCGCCCGACACAATGTCTACACATTGTCGACATTGTGCAGACCCAGTTTGCGCAGCCGATAGCTGAACTGCCGCACCGTCAGCCCCAGCGCCTGGGCGGCGCGTGACTGGTTGCCGCCATGCTCGCGCAAGGCCTGCTGCAGCTGCGGCGCCGGGTGCGATAACGCGGCCTGGTAATCACGGACCACGGGCGCCGCTTGTTGTGGGGCCGCCGGCGGGCCGAGCGTGCGGCTGCCCTGCTCCGGCGGCAAAAACCGCTCCAGCTCCGCGGCGGAAACCATGGCGCTGTCGGTCAGCAGCACCAGGCGCTCGATCACATTGCCCAGTTCGCGGATGTTGCCGGGCCAGGGGTGTTGTTCGAGACGGGCGAGGGCCGCTGCGGACAGGCTCACATTGCGCTGATTGGCCTGGTTGATGCGGCTTAAAAAATGCACGGCCAGCGCGCGTATGTCCTGGCGGCGCTCGCGCAGCGAGGGCAGGCGGATCGGGATCACGTTGAGCCGGTAAAACAGGTCGCGCCGGAAGCTTCCCGCCAGCACGTCCTGCGCCAGGTCGCGATTCGTCGCCGCCACCACACGCACCGCCACCCTGATCTCGCGCTTGCCGCCCAGGCGCACGATGGTGCCCTCCTGCAGCGTGCGCAGCAGCTTGGTCTGCATCGCCAGCGGCATCTCGCCGATCTCGTCGAGAAAAATCGTGCCGCGGTCGGCCTGTTCAAACCAGCCGGCGCGCGCCGTTTGCGCGCCGGTGAAGGCGCCGCGTTCATAACCGAACAGCTCGGACTCGAACAGGGTGTCGGGAATCGCCGCGCAATTGACCTTGATGAAAGGCTGGTCGCGGCGCTGGCTGGACAGGTGCACGGCGCGCGCAAACAACTCCTTGCCGGTGCCCGATTCGCCCAGCAGCAGCACACTGGCCGTGGCTTCGGATACGCGCTCGAGTTCGCTCAGCGCCTGCAGCAGCGCCGGCGAGGTGCCTATGATGCCGTAACGCGCTGCCGCCGTTTCCAGCGCGCGGCTCAGGAGCCGGTTTTTTGCCTCCAGGGCGCGCGTTTTGTCGGCCACCAACGCCTGCAGCTGCAGCAGCTGCCCGGCCAGCGTGGCCAGGATCTTCAGCACCGCCACATCGTCGGCCAGCTGGCGGTCGCGGCTGCGGATGCGGTGGCAGGCCAGCACGCCTATGACCTCGCGGTTCACTTCAATCGGCAGCGCGATGAAGGCCACGGTGTCGGGCGGCAGCTGCGCGCGTGCGACCGAGCGCGCCAGGAATTGCGGCTCGGCGTCAATGTCCTGCACGAGGATGGGCTGGGCCGTGGCCAGCACCCGGCCAGTGATGCCTTCACCCGGGCCGTAACGCCCGCGCGCCATTTCTGTCTTTGTCAGGCCATAGGCATAACGGATGGCCGAGCTGGGCGCGGGTGCGCCGGCAGGCCGGGTGCCGGATTTGCGGTCCGCCAGCCCTTCCAGCGCAATGTCGCCGACAAAGTCTGCCAGCACGATGCGGCCGCGGTTCAAGCCCAGCAGCTCCGACATCAGGTGCAGCATTTCACGCAAAACGATCTCGGGCGCCAGGCTTTTGCCGACCAGGCGCATGACCTCGCTCATGAGCAGCAGCTCCTGCGCGCGCCATTGCGGGCCGGCGGCGGGTCTGGAAGGGGCGGTGGTCGGGGCCATGGGTACAGACTAGCAATAAATCAGCCAGTCTGGAATGGGGGAGGGATTTCTGGCGGCGTGTCTTGCATCACGCTGCGCCTCGGGTCTGCTCTGGGCAGTAGGGCCTGACTCCCCACTCCCACCCCTAACCCCTCCCTCGCCCCGCTGGGCGATGGAGGGGGACTTCATTTGGCCGCGTGTGCTGCTCCCGCGTGCAAACATGACGGCCACTTGAGACCGACCTGACGCGCGAGCGCGTCAGGTCTCCCCGTATTGGTTTTTTGTCTTTTCTCCACCACCCGTCGGGCTGGGCCGAGGAGCGCAGCCGAAAACGGATCAGGGCGAGCGATTGTCTGAGCGCAGCGAGTTCGAGCTAGCCCCCGTTAACGGCGAGCACCGCAGGTTGCCCGTAGCGCAGCGGAGGGACCCAGACCATAGCGTCGCCTTCTCTTTGCTTACTTTCTCTTGGCGACGCAAGAGAAAGTGAGTCGCCCGCCGGGGCGAGACCCGGCTAGTAGGCACACTCCAACAGCACGGGTTATCCAACATGGATCCCGGATCCAGTCCGGGATGACAAGCGGGGGAGTCCATGAGTGAGTCGCCCGCCGGGGCAACCCCCTGCTTGCAGGCGAACTACAAACACCAGGAGCAAAGAGGGCTTCGACAGGCTCAGCCCGAACGGTGTGTGCGCGGACCCGCCGACAAGCCCCGGCCAGGCCCAGCTCA
>CALRUM020000027.1:0-12012 GCA_943371375.1 Asaia bogorensis | reverse complement strand
GCAAGCCGGGTCTCGCCCCGGCGGGCGACTTACTTTTCTTTGCTTCGCCAAAGAAACCTAAGGAAAAGAAAGGCGACCCGATGGTCTGGGTCCCCTTCGCTGCCGCTCCGGGGCAACCTGCGGTGCTCGCCGAAAACGGGGTCGAGCTCGAACTCGCTGCGCTCAGACAATCGCTCGCCCTGATCCGTTTTCGGCTGTGCTCCTCGGCCCAGCCCGACGGGTGGTGGGATCGGGAACGGGAGCGGATTCGCCAGCGGGCTCCGGCGGGGTCGCGCTTTGCGCGTCCCCGCCTCCCCGCATCCGTTTTCGTCCCCCAATCCCGTTTGGCCGGGCCGAGCAGCGCAGATGGAGGCGGTGTCAAGGGCGGCAGTTGTTTGAGCGAAGCGAGTTCTGACGCCCCCCGCCGTAATCGAGCAGCGCAGGTTGCCCGCAGCGAAGCGAAGGGACCCGGACAGTCGGGTCGCCTTTTCTTTGGTGACTTTCTTTTGGCGACGCAAAAGAAAGTTACTTGCCGCCGGGCAACCCCCGGCTTGTTGGCACACCTCAAGGCAAAGAGGAAGCGAAGATGGATCCCGGATCAAGTCCGGGATGACAAACCGGGGAGGGCTCGGGCTCACGCCGAAGCCCTCCGCTTGAACCTCTGTCCCATCCTGTCAAACGCCAGATAAATCACCGGCGTGGTGAACAGCGTGAGCACCTGGCTGACGATCAGGCCGCCAAAAATCGACAGGCCCAGCGGCCGCCGCAGCTCTGCGCCTTCGCCCCAGCCGAGCATCAGCGGCACCGCGGCAAACAGTGCTGCCAGGGTGGTCATCAGGATGGGCCTGAAGCGCAGCAACGCAGCCTGGTGGATCGCTTCCTGCGGTGACTTGCCTTCGTTGCGTTCTGCGTCAATCGCAAAGTCGATCATCATGATCGCGTTTTTCTTCACAATGCCGATCAGCAAGATGATGCCAATGATGCCGATGACCCCGAGGTCGGAGCCGCTGAGCATCAGCATCAGCAGCGCGCCCACGCCGGCCGAGGGCAGGGTGGACAGAATGGTCAGCGGGTGCACATAACTTTCATACAACACTCCGAGCACGATGTAGACACAAATCACCGCCGCCAGAATCAGCCAGAGCTGGCTCGACAGCGAGGTCTGGTAGGCGCCGGCGGCACCCAGAAAGGTCAGGGTCACACTGCCCGGCAGGGCAATGTCTTTGGCCGCAGCCTTGATGTCGCTGACCGCCTGGCCCAGCGATGCACCGGGTGCGGCGTCAAAACCCAGGGTGGTCGCCGGGTACTGGGCCACGCGCGTGATCTGCAGCGGCGCCGGCCGCTCGGTGATGCTGGCCACGCTGGCCAGCGGCGTGGTCGTGCCCGAGCCGGTGCGCAGCGGCAGGTTGCCCAGCGCTGCCGCCGTGGTCAGCTGGTCCGGCATGGCTTCCAGAATCACGCGGTACTGGTTGGTCTCGGTAAAAATCGTCGAGACAATACGCTGGCCAAAAGCGCTGTACAAGGCATCGTCAATCGCCGAGGTGGTGACGCCCACACGCGAGGCCGTGTCGCGGTCCACCTGGATATAGGCCGAGCTGCCCTGCGCGCCGGCGTCCGACGCAATATTGCGCAGCGTGGGCAACTGCTGCATGCGCTGCGCCAGCTTGTTGGCCCACAGCGTGACCACTGCGTTGTCTGCGCCTTCGAGCGAGACCCGGAACTGTGTCGGCCCGGTCTCGGCATCAATCGTCAAATCCTGCGTCGGTTGCAAATACATGGTGACACCTGCGACCGTGGCGGCGCGGCGCTGCAGCCGGTCCATGGTGTCCTGCTGTGAGCTGCTGCGGTTGCCTTTGAGGTTGATCAGCATGCGGCCGGTGTGCAGCATGGTGTTGTTGGCCGCATCAACGCCGATGAAAGAGCTCAGCGTGGCGACATCCGGGTCTTCCAGAATCGCCCGGGCAGCCGCCTGTTGCAGCTCGGCCATGCGGGCATACGACACCGACTGCGCGGTTTCTATGCGGGCCTGCAACTGGCCGGTGTCCTGCGTCGGAAACAAACCCTTGGGAATCAGCACATACAGCAGCACCGTCAGCACCAGCGTGGCCAGCGCGACCAGCAGGGTTGCGCCCTGGTGCCTGAGCACCCAGCTCAGCCAGCTGTCGTAACGCGTGATCACGCCGGCAAAAAATTTCTGCAACTTCGCACTCGTCGGGCTGCTGTCGGTTTCGGGATCGTGCTTGAGCCATCTTGCGGACATCATGGGCACCAGCGTGAGAGACACCACCGCCGATATCAGGATGGTGATGGCCAGCGTGACCGCAAATTCGCGAAACAGGCGCCCGACCACATCCCCCATGAACAGCAGCGGGATCAACACCGCGATCAGCGACACCGTCAGCGAAATGATGGTGAAGCCGATCTGCTGCGCGCCCTTGAGTGCGGCGGCCATGGGCGCTTCGCCTTTTTCGATGTAACGCGAGATGTTTTCTATCATCACAATCGCGTCATCGACCACAAAACCGGTGGCAATCGTCAGCGCCATCAGGCTCAGGTTGTTCAGGCTGTAGCCGAGCAAATACATGGCACCGCAAGTGCCTATCAGCGAAATCGGTACCGCCAGGCTGGCGATCACGGTGGCGCGGATATTGCGCAAAAACGCAAAAATCACCAGCACCACCATGACCACGGCCAGCAGCAGCTCGATCTCCACATGCAGGACCGAGGCGCGTATGCCGGTGGTGCGGTCGCTCAGGATGTCGACCTGCAGCGCGCTCGGCAGGCCGGCCTGCAACTCGGGCAGGCGCGCCTTGATGGCGTCCACCGTGGCAATCACATTGGCGCCGGGCTGGCGCTGCACGTTCAGAATGATGGCCGGCTTCAGGCCGGACCAGGCACCAAGCTTGATGTTTTCTGCGCTGTCCACCACCTGCGCCACGTCCTTGACACGCACCGCGGCGCCGTTGCGAAACGCAATGATCAGGTTCTGGTACTCGGCAGCGGCCAGCAACTGGTCGTTGGAGTTGATCGAATAGGAACGGGTCGGCCCGTCAATGCTGCCCTTGGCGGCATTTGCATTGGCCGCGCTGATGGCAGTGCGCAGCGAGTCCAGCCCGAGGCCGTAAGAGGCCAGGGCCCGGGTGTCGGCCTGGATGCGCACGGCCGGCCGCTGGCCGCCGCTCAGCGAGACCAGGCCGACGCCGCTGACCTGGCTGATCTTGAGCGCCAGCCGCGTGTTGACGATGTTTTGCACCTCGGTCAGCGGCAGGCTGTCGGAGGTGATGGCCAGCGTCAGCACCGGCGCGTCGGCCGGGTTCACCTTGGCATACACCGGCGGCGCCGGCAGGTCGGCCGGCAGCAGCGAGCCGCCGGCGTTGATCGCGGCCTGCACCTGTTGCTCGGCCACATCAAGCGCCAGGCCCAGGCCAAATTGCAGCGTGACGATGGAGACACCAGCCGCGCTGGTGGAGCTCAGGCGCTGCAGGCCCGCCATCTGGCCAAACTGGCGCTCCAGCGGCGCGGTCACGGTTTGCGCCATGACCTCGGGGCTGGCGCCGGGGTACAGGGTCTGGACCTGAATGGTCGGGTAATCGACTTGCGGCAAGGCCGACAGCGGTAAAAATTTGAAGCCGACCAGGCCGGCCAGCACAATGGCCACCATCAGCAAGGCCGTGGCGACGGGCCGCAGGATGAAAGGACTGGAGGGGCTCATGCAGGCAGGCGCGTGGATGCCGTCACTGTGCAGGCGCCGCGCTGGCCTGGCGCCGCCGTTCCATGATTTGCTGCCAGCGCGCCAGCGCGGCGGCATCACCGCGGTCTATCGCTGCGAGCAGGCCGGTGCGCCGCGCCAGCGCTTCCGGGTCGTCCTTGACCTGTTCCAGAAAACGCTTGCGCTGCTCGGCCGTGGGCGCTGCGCCTGTATTGGCGGGCGCGGGCGCTGAAGGCGGGGCCAGCGCCACCGGCGGGCTGGCCGCCGCCGGGCCAGCGGCCGCCGCAGCAGCAGGGGCAGACCCTGCGGGCCGGGGCGCTGGTGCGGCGCCTGGTGCCGGGTTGTCCGCACGGGGTGCCGATGCCGCGCCCTGCGGCCTGCGGCCACCGGCCCGGCCTGCGCCGGGCGCATCACCGGGCAGCACCACACGTGCGCCGTCCTTGAGCCGGTCCGCGCCTTCGGTGATGACACGTTCACCGGCCTGCAGGCCGGAGGCAATCACTATTTTGTCCACCGTTGCCGGGCCGCGTTTGACGGGCCGCAGGCTGACGGTTCGTTCGGCCGCATTGAGCACATAAACATAGTCGCCGGTACTGCCCAGGCGCACCGCCGTGACCGGCACCACCACGGCGTTTTCAATCGTGCGTACCAGCAGTTGCACATTGACAAACTGGTTCGGGAACAGCGCGAGTTTGCTGTTGGCAAAACGCGCCTTGGCCTTGACCGTGCCGGTGGTGGTGTCTACCTGGTTGTCGAGTGAGGCAAACACACCGGTGTCCAGCGTGGCCGCGCGGGTGCGGTCCAGCGCGGTCACTTTCATGGCCGCGCCGCTGGCGGCGGCCTGCTGCACCTCGCTGACCTGGTCCTGCGGGATGGAAAACACCACATCAATCGGTGTGACCTGGGTGATCAGCGCAATGCCGTTGGCATCGCTGGTGTTGACCACATTGCCCACGTCCACGGTGCGCAGGCCCACGCGGCCGCTGACCGGCGCCACCACGCGGGTGTAGCCCAGGTTCAGCCGGGCCGTGCCTTCATTGGCCTTGTCGATCACCACCGTGCCTTCGAGCTGCTTGACCAGCGCGGCCTGCGAGTCCACCTCCTGGCGGGCGATCGAGTCCTGGCTCAAGAGGGTGCGAAAGCGCTGCAGCGTGACGCGTGCGCTGTCAAGCTGGGCTTCGTCGCGCTGGCGCTGGCCGCTGGCTTGTTGCAGCGCCAGCTCAAACTGGCGCGGGTCTATGGTGGCCAGCAGCTCACCGGCCTTGACCATCTGGCCTTCCTTGAACAAGACCTTCTGCATCACGCCGGAGACCTGCGGCTTGACCCGTACCGTGGCTTGCGGCGTGACCGTGCCCAGCGCGTCCAGCAGGATGGGGATGCTGGTTTGCTCGGCCGTGGCCACACCGACCGTGGTGGCTGGCGGGCCGCGCCGTGCCGCGCCGCCGGGCGCGCCGGGGCCGCTGGCTGTTTCAGTCGCGGGGCGGGTCAGCTGCCAGGCCAGCCAGCCGGTGCCGGCCAGGGCCAGCACGGCAACCAGGCCGCCCAGCAGTTTGGCGCGGCGGCTCAGGCCTTGGCGCTCAGGGGTTTCCGGGCCGGGAGGTGGCGTCTCAATGGTCGGGTTCATCCGATGTCCTGGTTGCCTGCCGCTCTTCAATGCAGCATTCTTGTTATGGAGGGGCGCCGTGACCGGCACGGCTGGCGGGATCTGGCGTCAGCGCTCAGGAATTATCACTTTAAGCCCCCGCGCCCAGATGTCGTGTGGGAAAGAGCCGCGTAAACATCCTGTAAAGAGCCTGCCTTCTGTCAGGCCGGCGCTGGCGGCTTGCCGGCCGCGTGCAACACACCGCAAGTCGCTATTGTTTTAATAGCTGATTTCGCAATCCAGGAAAGGGCTGGTGGCCGATTGGATGACTGGAAAAAATCCGGACGTCCTAAAATGGCGCTTCCTTTTTTTCAGGACAAGTTGCATGAGCGTTCTTTCTGCTGTGGCCAGCCTGCGGCTGTGCCGTGCCGATTACCTCGACCCGATGCATGCCCAGGCGCTGGTGTTTCTGCTCGATGCCTATGCCCGCGATGCGGCGGGTGGCGCGCAGCCACTGAGCGACTTTGCCCGGCAGCACCTGGTGGCGGAGCTGGCGGCCAGGCCCCAGGCTTTCAGTGTGCTGGCCTTTGACGGCGCGCAGCCGGTTGGGCTGGTCAATTGCATCGAAGGCTTTTCCACCTTTGCCTGTCACCCCCTGGTGAACGTGCACGACGTGGTGGTACTGCCCAGCCACCGCGGCCGGCGAGTGGGTGAACAGATGCTGGCGCTGGTCGAACAGCTGGCGCGCGAGCGTGGCGCCTGCAAACTCACGCTGGAGGTGCTGCAGGGCAACCGCAGCGCAATCACCTTGTATGAACGCGTGGGTTTTGCGGGTTACCAGCTGGATCCGGCCCTGGGCCAGGCGCAGTTTCTGCAGAAGTGGCTGGACGCTACCTGAGCGGCTGTGGCGTGCGTGCAGTGGATGCGCCACAGCGCCAAGGTGGACTGCCCAGGGTTGGCGTCCTGCGGTTTCATGCCTTGTTGCCGGCGCAAGCGCAGGCTTGTGCCTCGGGGCCGCCGCTGCTGATGGCGCAGGCATTGGCTGCGGCAACGCCAGCTTGCGTTGCCGGCGCGGAGAGACAGGCATTTTTGCGGCGCCGCACGATCCAGAGCCATATCAAAGCGGCAGCACTTGCCAATAGCCCTGCTCCCAACGGCAGCGATGCCGCGCCCGTGCTCAGGCTTTCCCAGCCCATGAAGCCAGCCCCGGCCAGCGACAAGCCGCCGATAAGGGGAATCGCCAGCGGGATGGCGCAACATGCGGCACACGCGCCAGCCACACCCAACACAGCCAGAACAGGTTTTTTCATTTTTTTCTTTCCATACACACGAGGCAATTCCCGTATGCCAAATATAAAATCTCAAGTTGCTTGAGATGCAAGGAGAAATAATGAATGACCTGTACCCGTCGGGGTTATTGAGCATAGGCCTGTTGGCAGAGCGCACCGGCTTGAATGTCTCGGCCATACGTTATTACGAAGAGGTCGGCCTGATTCCTCCTGCGCTGCGAAAGCCCAGCGGCCACCGTGTTTACCGCCATGAAGTTCAGGAGGTGTTGACGCTGATTCGCCATTGCCGTGATTTTGGTTTTTCGATCGATGACACGCGGGCTCTGGTTGGCCTCGCCTCCAGCGACGACAAAAGCTGTGACGAAGCGCGTGATATTGCGCAGCTGCATCTGGACGCGGTGCGTGCCAAGCTGGCCGAGCTGCAGGCCTTGCAGGCCAGCCTCGCCAAATTTGTGAAATCGTGCGGCGAGCAATGTTTAGGGGGTCCGGCGCCGAAATGCACCATTCTCAAGGACATCAGCCTCGCCGACGCGGCGCTTGCAGTACCCGCCGGGTGTTGCAGCTGAACTTAGCTACTGTTGCTGCCGCGGTCCCGCAGCGCCAGCAGTGCCGCAAAAGCCAGCGCGCCCAGCGCCGCTGAAAACCACAGGGCCCCGGCGCCGAAGCGGTCAATCGCCAGGCCAAACAGCCAGGGCGACAGGGCTTGCGCAAAACGTGCCGGCACCATCAGCAGGCCCTGGCGCACGCCATAGTCTTTCACGCCGAACAGCACCAGCGGCAGGGTGCCCTTGGCAATCGTCAGCACGCCGTTGCCGGCGCCGTGCAACACGGTGAACAGCGCACCGGCGGGCACACCCGCCAGCAAAAACACGACCGCGCCCAGCGTGTGCATGCCGCCCGCCACACGTGCCGAAACCAGCGGGTGGATGTTGCGCAGCAGGCCGTATTCGAGCAGCCGCCCGGCCACCTGCGCCGGCCCCACCAGCCCGGCAAACAGCAGGGCGGTGGCCAGCGGCACGCCGTGTACCTGCAGCAGGCGCGGCAGGTGCGCGGCCATGGCGGTGCTGATGAACCAGGTGATGGCAAACACCAGCGCCAGCAGCACCGCAGTGCGGGTGGAACTTTGGGACGGCGCACCTTGCACTGTCGTGATGGCAGGCGCCAGCTCCGCCGGTTCAGGGTGCGCAACCGGCAGTGCCGCGCGCGGCAACAACAGGTTCAGCGGCAGGGCCAACACCAGGTGCAGCGCGGCCCAGACCATGCAGGCGGTGCGCCAGCCCCATTCGAGTTCCAGCCAGGCAGTCAGCGGCCAGCCCACGGTGCTGGCAAAACCGGCCAGCAAGGTGATGCCGGTGATGGCGCTGCGCGCGTCCTTGCCGTACAGGTGTACCAGCGTGGCAAAAGCCGCTTCATACAAACCTGCGGCCATGGCCACACCGAGGATGGCCCAGGCTGCAAACAGTCCGACCGGGCCCTGTGCACACGCCAGCGCGGCCAGGCCGGCTGCAAACACAAAACTGTTGGCGGCCAGCACAGGCCGGCCGCCGTGGCGGTCTATCAGCTTGCCAGCCAGTGGCCCCAGCAAGGCCGACACCACCAGCGCCAGAGAAAAACCAAGGAATACGGTGGGTGTGCTGATGCCCAGATCGCGCGCCATGGACGTGGCCAGCATCGCGGGCAGGTAATAACTCGACGCCCAGGCCAGCGTCTGCGCGATGCCCAGGCTGGCAACGGTGGTGCTGCGGCGCTGCCCCCCGCTCAGCGCGGCGCCTGGCATCAGGCCTGGCCTGTGTGTCTGCTGCCGTCCAGCCAGCGGCCAAGCAACACGCCGGCTGCCGCACCCACGGTTTCGGCGATCACAAAACCGGGCGCGCTGGCTGGCGCAATGCCGGCAAAGCTGTCCGACAACATGCGGCCCAGCACGGCGGCCGGATTGGCAAACGAAGTGCTGGCGGTGAACCAGTAGGCCGCGCCTATATAACAAGCCACCAGCGCCGGCGCCTTGCCGGGCGGCGCGCGAAGAATCACCAGAATCAGCCCGGCGCTGGCGACGGCTTCAGCCAGCCACTGGCCCCAGCCGCTGAAGTTGCCGCTGGCCGTCCAGCCGCCACGTAGCTTGCTGCTCAGTTGCAGGATGTTCAGGTCAAACATGGCGTGTGCCAGCCAGGCACCGGCGATCGCGCCCAGCAGCTGGGCTGCTATGAAAAAGAGAGCTGTCTGCGCACGTCCGCCAAGGGATGCAGGCGTTTTTGACCACAACACCAAAGTGACCAGCGGGTTGAAGTGGGCGCCGCTGACCGGGCCCAGCAGCTCGATCAGCACGTACAGCGCAAACACCGTCACCAGGGTGTTGGCCAGCAGCGCCACACCGTGGTTGCCGCCCGAAAGCTGCTCGGCCATGATGCCCGAGCCGATCACGGCGCAAAGCAGGGCCGCGGTGCCCAGAAATTCGGCGAACAGGCGCTGCGCCAGTGGCGGCAGGGTCAGCGCAGTTGAAGTGGCGCTGCTCATGCGCCGGCCAGATCACGCGCGCTTTGCTGCACCCTGGCGCGCTCCAGCTTGTCGGGCGGAAGGTTGATCAAAAGCTCCAGGCGATGGCGTAACTGGATCAAGGTCCTGCGGAAAGCTTCGAGTTTGTGCGCCTCATCACCATCGCCTTCGGACGGATCCGCATAGCCCCAGTGCGCGGTGGCGGGCTGGCCGGGCCAGAAGGGGCAGACCTCGCCGGCGGCGTTGTCGCAGACCGTGATCACCAGATCCATGTGTGTGGCGTCCGGCTTGCCGAACTCGTCCCAGCTTTTGCTGCGCAAGCCTGCGGTGGAAATGCCGGCGTTTTGCAGCACCTGCAAACCCAGCGGATTCGGTTGCTGGTTCTCACGCGGGCTGCTGCCGGCCGAAAAGGCCTTGAAGCGGCCCTGTCCGATGTGGTTCAGCATGGCCTCGGCCAGTATGCTGCGGGCCGAGTTGTGGGTGCATAAAAACAGCACGTTGAGGGGGCGCTCAGACATGAAGCTTCTCCGGGGCGATGGGTGGGGTTGGTGATGAAGAGAGCAGCACGGGCAACACCACCACCGGCGAAAAGCCGCCACCGGCGGTGCGGAAATTGGTGGTCTGCCCGGTGTAGGTGCGCGCGGCCAGCAGTTGCACCTGACCGCGAAAGGTGTAGGCGCGTATGTCCAGCTTCAGGCGTGTGGCCACGCCATCCACATCCACCAGCCGTTCACTCGGCGGCACCAGCGCCTGGGCGATGAAGCCGCCGGCGGTGATGTGGGCCCAGACACTTTTGGTGAGTTTGTCGCCGCGATAAGCGGCCTTGGCGCCGTAACCGGCCACGGGCTTGAAGAAGAGCTGGCGGCGCCGCGCCCAGAGATCGTCCGCATGTTCGGCAGTGACCAGCTCGGTGTGCGGAACCACGGCCTGTAGCAGGCGCCGGTCTTCGGCCGACACGCCCCATGCGGCCAGCAGGCCATCGTCACCGAGTGTGATCAGGTTGCGCTTGTCAGCAAACAGCGCGTGGGCGCGCGGGTGCGGCGTGAGCACCGCAGCGCCGGCCACATAGGCCGCACGCAGGGCTTCATGGCTGGGTTCCGACAGGCTGAAGTCGGTCAGGCGGTTGTAGACCAGGTCAATCGCCACGCCCGGCAGGGCCGGGTGCCACAAGGCGCCGCTTTTCCATACCAGCTCACGCGCGTCACCGACCGCCGCCGTGATGCCGTGCGCCAGAAACAGCTGCCGTGCCAGTGCAAATTCCGGCGCCAGGTACTGCTCATCGGGCGCATCGTCGGTGATCAGCACGCTGCGCAGTGGCTGCGTGCCGCGCTGGGCCTGCCATTCGGCGCGGAACATTTCGACAAAGGCCTGGTTGATCTGCGGCAGGTCGCTGGACGCATCCATCAGGCCCTGCATCGGTTCGCAGCACTCACGGTGCGCGCGCGCCAGCGCAGCGTTCAGCAGCGCGCCGCCGGCGTTGGTGTTGATTTCAATCAGGCGCGGGCCGTTTTCACCGAGGTGGAAGTCGTAGCCCATAAATACACCGGCGGGGCCAAAGTCGTGCTGCGCGGTTTCGGGGGCATGGGCCAGCGCCAGTTGCTGGTAGGCGGGCAGGGCGACCACGCGTTCTATCGCCGCAATCGCCTGGGCCACCGTGGCGCGCATGCCGGCGTCCACAAACACGGCGGTTTCAGAAAACAGGTGCGGGTGGGTGCTGGCCAGCCCTTCCAGCATGCCTTGCAGGCAGGGGTCGGTCTCCAGTTGCCGGCGCAGGCGCTCGGGGCTCAGGGTGCGGCACAAGCAGCCCAGGTTCAGGGTCTCGGCGAGGTTCATGGCAGCCGCTGGATCAGCAGTTCACGCTGCAGGTATCGCCCTGGCAACAGTGTTCGGTCAGGTAGCCCAGCAGGGCGGTCATCTGCTCAAAATTGGCGCGGTAAATCAGGTTGCGGCCACGCGGCTCGCTGCTGACCAGGCCCGAATGCGCGAGTTCTTTCAGGTGAAAAGACAGGGCGCTGGGTGCCACTTCCAGCAGTTCGGCAATCGCGCCCGGCGTCAAGCCGCCTGGCCCGGCCACCACCAGTGCGCGGAAAGTCCGCAGGCGCTGGGCCTGCGCCAGCGCGGCCAGGGCCTTGACGGCAGTGGTTTCATCAATGAGGCTTGTTTCCATAGTTCAAATATAATTGAACAATTGAATTGAAGCAATCAGGCAAGGAAAGATGTGCCATGGCTGACATCACGATTTATCACAACCCGCAGTGCGGCACCTCGCGCAACACCCTGGCGCTGATACGCAACAGCGGCGCAGAGCCATGCGTCATCGAATATCTGAAAACACCGCCTAGCCGCGAGACGCTGGTGCAGCTGATCGCGGCCATGGGCATGCCGGTGCGTGATCTGATCCGGCAAAAGGGCACGCCTTATGCCGAGCTGAAACTCGACGACCCGGCGCTGACCGACGACCAATTGCTGGACGCCATGCTGGCGCATCCGATCCTGATCAACCGCCCCATCGTCGTGACCCCGCTGGGCACACGGCTGTGCCGGCCCTCCGAAGCGGTGCTCGACATCCTGCCCGCGCCGCAGCAGGGCGCTTTTATCAAGGAAGATGGCGAGCTGGTGATTGATGCCAAAGGCGCACGTGTTGCCGGACGCTGATCTTCCCCATCTGGACCGCACGCTGTTCAGGCCGCCGTCGGCCGCCGCACTGCAGGCCTTCCGGCCATCGGCCCATGCGCCGCGCATTCTGCTGCTCTACGGCTCGGTGCGCGAGCGCTCTTACAGCCGCCTGCTCAGCGAAGAAGCCGCGCGCCTGCTGCAGGCCATGGGCGCAGAAACCCAAACCTTTGACCCGCGCGGCCTGCCGCTGCCCGACGACGCACCCGACAGCCACCCCAAAGTGCAGGAGCTGCGCCAGCTCGCGTTGTGGGCCGAGGGCATGGTCTGGACCTCCCCCGAGCGCCACG
>CALRUM020000026.1:0-26812 GCA_943371375.1 Asaia bogorensis | reverse complement strand
TAGGCGGGGTGTCGGCCCAGGCGGGGAAGGCGGCCTGGGCAGCAGCGACTGCAGCATCGACCTCGGCGGCATTGGCCAGGGCCACCTGGCCTGTCACAGCACCGGTCGCGGGGTTGAAGACCGGCTGGCTGCGGGCGGAGCTGCCGGGGACCACCAGCCCGTTGATCGCGTGGCCTATGCCGGGCGCAGCAGCGCTCATATTTGGGCGGCTCATATCATTCATCGTTTTGTCTCCTTGAACAACTTCTGAGATTAACGGACTCCGCTTCCCGGCACCAGTTTGAATTTCTCAGAAGTGTTATAAATAATTCTAATAATGGACATCCAGACACTGCGGATTTTTGTGGCCGTTGCCCGCGAGGGCAATTTGTCGCGTGCGGCCGACAAGCTGGCCCTGACCCAGCCTGCTGTCAGCCTGCAGATTAAAGGCCTGCAAGCTGCCACGGGGCTGACACTGTTCACCCGCGGGGCCCAGGGCATGAACCTGAGCCGCGATGGCGCAGCCCTGTTGCCGCTGGCTGAAAAAGTGCTGGCCGCGCAGGGCGATTTCAAAAATGCCGCCGCCAGGCTGCACACCCAGGTGCGCGGCCGGCTGCGCATAGGCACCATCCTGGACCCCGAGTTCACCCGGCTCGGGGCATTTTTGAAAGTGCTGGTGGAAACCGCGCCCCAGGTCGAGACCGAGCTGCGCCAGGCCATGAGTGGCGACGTGTTGCTGCAGATTGAGCGCGGTGAGCTCGATGTCGGGTTTTACCTCGGCACTCCCGCGCAATTCACCGCTGCGGCCCAGGATGCAGAGGTAAATCAGCCTTCAGCCCTTTCTGGATATGCGCAAGGCGCTACTCATTCAGGAGCAATTGAGGGGCCTGGACGCCTGGCCCCGTTTGCCATGCGGGCCTTGATGTCTTTCAGCTACCGCGTGCTGGCGCCGGCCGGCTGGGGCCCGCAGGTGCAGGGCAAGGACTGGAAAGCGCTGGCGGCCTTGCCCTGGATTGCCACGCCGCCGGCGTCGGCGCACCACCGCCTGCTGGCCGGCGTGTTTGGCCCGCTCGGTGTGGAGCCGCACCGCGTCGCGCTGGTGGACCAGGAGGCCTCGATGCTGGACCTGGTCAAGTCCGGTGTCGGGCTGAGCCTGGTGCGCGACTCGATTGCCATGCGCGAGTCCCATGCCAGCGGCCTGGTGATCGCCGACCAGGTCAGCCTGCAAAGCGTGCTCGGTTTTGTCAGCCTGGAGACGCAGCGCCAGGCGCCCGTGGTGGCCAGCGCGTGGAAGGCACTCGACGCTGTCTGGGCCTGAGCCCCGCAGGCCGCGCTGTAGGACGCAGCGGGCGGTGCTTTGGGGGCAAAAGCTTTCCTTGTCCGCAGGCACGCTGGCTTAATATGTGCTGAGCTGGCGGTGTGGCGCTTGTAGCCTGCGCAGCGCCCTGTTCTGTTTCTCCAACCACTGGCGGTTTGCCCCATCGACAAAATGCCCCCCAAGGACGAACCCGCCGCGAGCGAGTCCGCGCCGCACATCAACCAGCAAGACACGCCCGATGGCGGGTGTTGCCGGGTGCTGGGCCCGTGGACGGCTGCCGAACTGACTGTGCAGCCGGTGTGGGACGCGTTGGCGGCCCAGCTGAAGGCGCTCGGCCCCTCCGCCCCGGGAGCGACCGGCCTGTGGGATTTGCGCGAGATTGAGCAACTGGACCACCTCGGTGCCCAGGTACTCTGGGACCACTGGGGCCGGCAGTGGCCGGAAAAAATAGAGCTGCAACCGGCGCAACGTGCGGTGCTGGAGCGTGTGGCCGAGTTCAGTGTGGACCGGCCGGCGCTGGTGGCACCCGGTTTCAAACAATCGTTTTTGAAACTCGGTGAAGGCCTGCTCAACCTGTTTGACCACTTCACGGGCCTGGTGGCGCTGGTGGGCCGCCTGTTTCTGAACCTCATCAAACTCGCCAAAAACCCGCGCGAAGGCCCGTGGCGCGACCTGTCGGGCCACCTGTACCACATCGGCGCCACGGCGCTGCCCATCACCGCGCTGGTCGGCTTTCTGATTGGGGTGGTGCTGGCCTATCTGATCTCCCAGCAGCTGCGCCAGTTCGGCGCCGACGCCTTTATTGTCAACATCCTCGGCATTTCGCTGATCCGCGAACTCGGCCCGGTGCTCGCCGCGATTTTGATCGCCGGGCGCTCCGGCTCGGCCATCACCGCGCAGATCGGCGTGATGCGTGTCACTGAAGAGCTGGACGCCATGCGGGTCATGGGGATTGCACACAGCTACCGCCTGGTGATGCCGCGTGCCATGGCGCTGGCCATCGTGATGCCGCTGATCAGTGTCTGGACCACGGTGGCCGCACTGCTGGGCGGCATGCTGGCGGCCGATCTGGTCATGGGTGTGACCCCGTCTTTTTTCATCAACGCGCTGCCGGAAGCGGTCAAGGTGGCGAACCTCACGCTGGCCACCGCCAAGTCGGTGGTGTTTGGCGTGCTGATTGCACTGATAGGCTGTCACTTCGGCCTGCGGGTCAAACCGAATACCGAAAGCCTGGGCCAGGGCACGACCGCGTCGGTGGTCACCTCGATCACGGTGGTGATTTTGGTTGACGCGCTGTTTGCGGTGCTGTTTAAAAGCATTGGAATATGACGATGAGCGACAACGTCGTCGAGATCCGCAAGCTGTGGACCGTGTTCACGAATGGCGACAAGGAGTCCGTCATCCACCAGGACCTCGACCTGAGCATTGCACGCGGCGAATTCCTGTCGCTGGTGGGTGGCTCTGGCACCGGCAAAACCGTGCTGCTGCGCGAGATGCTGGGCCTGGAAGACCCGACGCGCGGCGAGATCACCGTGCTCGGCAAACCCGTGGCCGAACTTGGCAAACGCGGCGCAGCGCGGCGCGTGGGCATGTTGTTCCAGCAGGGCGCACTGTTTTCGGCCTTCACGGTGCTGGAGAACATTGCCTTTCCGCTGCGCGAGCTCAAGACCCTGCCCGACGACCTGATCCGCGAGGCGGCCATGGTCAAGCTGCAGATGGTGGGCCTGGCGCCGGAACATGCCGACAAGATGCCGGCCGACCTGTCGGGCGGCATGGTCAAGCGGGTGTCGCTGGCACGCGCCCTGATCATGGACCCGCCGCTGCTGCTGCTCGACGAGCCGACGGCCGGGCTGGACCCGGAAAGCGCCGACAGTTTTTGCGCGCTGCTGCGTTCGCTGCACAAGGGCATGGAACTGACCGTGGTGATGGTCACGCACGATCTGGACACGCTGTTTGAGCTCAGCACGCGGATCGCCGTGCTGGCCGACCGCCAGGTCATTGTGGCGGGCCCGCCGCGCGACGTGATTGCTTTTTCGCACCCGTTTATCCGCAGCTTTTTTCTGGGCGAACGGGGCCAGCGCGCGGCGGAGTTGCTGCGCGAATATCCGTTTACTGTTTGATGCATCGCTACAGCTATTAAGAGAAGAGAGAGGTTTTCAACATGGAAAACAAAGCCCACGCCCTGGCCGCCGGCGCTTTTGTGCTGGTGGTTGCCGCCCTGCTGGGCCTGCTCGCGGTATGGCTGACCCGTGACGACAGCGAGCGCAACCTGTATGAGCTGTCCACCCGCGAAACCATCTCCGGCCTGCAGCCGCAGGCGCAGGTGCGTTTTCGCGGCGTGCCGGTGGGCAAGGTCGAGTTCATCGGTTTTGACCACAAGACCAAGGGCAATGTGTTGATCCGCATCTCGGTCGATGTCGGCACGCCGCTGACCCAGTCCACTTTTGCCACCATCAGCTCCCAGGGCGTGACCGGTCTGGGTTTTATCCAGCTCGAAGACGACGGCCCGCTGACTGTGCTGCTGGTGCCCAATGACGACGACCCGCCGCGTATTCCGCTCAAGCCCGGCCTGCTGCAAAAGCTGCTGGACAAAAGCGAAGTGATCATGGACCAGGTGGAGCAGGCCAGCACCCAGCTCAACAAGCTGCTGAGCCCCGAGAACCAGCAGGCCCTGATGGGAACGGTGGGCCAGATAGGCGCGGCGGCCGACAGCTTCAACAAGCTGGCGCTCAAGATGGACCCGGTGGTGGCCTCGCTGCCCAAACTCAGCCAGGACGCCAGCGCCACCATGAAGTCGCTGAAAACCGCGGCCGACGATGTCTCCAAAACCGCCAACAGTGTCACCGCCACCTCCGAGCGCCTGAACGCCAAAGGCGGACCGATTGACAAGGTGGCCGAAGGCGGCGCCGCTCTGGCGGCCACGGTAGAAACCTTCAGCGCCGCCACCTTGCCGCGCCTGGGCGAAGTGGCCGAAGAAACCGCCCGCGCCATGCGCCAGCTCAGGCGCACCGTCAACGCGGTGGACGACAACCCGCAATCGCTGATTTTTGGCAACGGCCCGCCCACACCCGGACCGGGCGAGCCCGGCTTCACCGCTCCCGGAGGAAAACCATGATCCGACTGTTTGCTATGAATTCAGTAGCTGTTTGCGCTGACCAGCCAAGGGCAAAAGCCCGATTGGGCTTGATACTTGTACTGGGCTTGCTGCTGGCTGCGTGTTCGGCCCTGCCCGACAAACCGGTACGCGCCGCCTTGTACGACTTCGGGCCCGGGCCGCTGACGACCCCGGCCAGCACCCGGCAGGCGCCCTTGCCGCCGCTGGCGCTGGCCGACATTTCCACACCCGGTGGTGTGCTGGACAACCAGTCGGTGCTGTACCGCCTGGCTTATGCGAATGCCCAAAACCTGCGCCCGTATTCCCAGGCGCGCTGGAGCATGCCGCCGGCCCAGCTGGTGCGCCAGCGCCTGCGTGACGTACTGAGCCGCAATCGCGCGGTGCTCAATGCCGGCGAAGGCCCGGCCTTGAACCGCGGTGTCAACCAGGGCGTGTTGCCGCGGGTGTTGCAACTGGAACTCGAAGAGTTCAGCCACTTCTTTGAGGCGCCGGCCAGCAGCGTTGGTCTGGTGCGGCTGCGCGCCACGCTGGTGGAAACCACACCGAGCGGAGAAAAACTGCTGGCCCAGCGCAACTTCACAGTGCAGCGCCCGGCGAGCAGCGCAGACGCAGCCGGTGGTGTGCGCGCGCTGACGGCAGCCACCGACGCGGCGATTGAGGAGATATCGACATGGCTGCAGCAAGTCCCCTGACTCCCGCCGGCGACCCGCTCGAACAGCGCCTGCAGCAGGCCGGGCTGGAGCTGCTCGGCAATTGCCAGAAGATGTCCGGGCGCGGCCCCACGCTGCTGACACATTCGGCGCTGCTCGAAGACTTCACGCCGCAGGAGCTCGACACCCTCGGTGAGGCCATGCTGCTGGTGCGCGCCCAGCCGGGCCAGGTCCTGATCACAGAGGGTGACCAGGGCGACTGGATGCTGCTGCTGCTCAGCGGCCGGGTCGATGTGACCAAGGCCACACCGCCCGATGAAAACGACCCGGCTGCCGCTGACAATGTGTCGCGCCTGGGTGTGGTGACCGAAGGCGCGGCGCTCGGCGAGATGTCGATGTTTGACCGCGACCTGCGTTACGCCACCTGCACCGCCCTCGACGCGGTCGAGGCCGCTGTGCTGAGCCGCGCCGCCATCGGGCAGCTGATACGCCAGCACCCGGGCGTGGGCGCCAAGCTGGTCGTCAAGATCACCCAGCTGCTGGCCCAGCGCCTGCGCAACACCAGCAACCGGCTGGTTAAAATGCTACAAAAACAGTAGCTGCTTGCGCAGGCCAGATCGGGGCCAAAGGCAGATATCGCGTCCCATCCTGAAAACCGGACCATGAACACACCAGCCCTTCGCGGCGGCTTGCTGGCCTTGCTGGCTGCCACGCTGTTTGGCATCAGCACGCCGCTGGTCCAGTACTTTGGCGCCGGCCTGGGCGCGCTGAGCACAGCGGCCCTGCTGTATGCCGGCGCTGCGCTGGCCGGTGCCCTGCTCAGGCGCGGTGCCACGCGCGAGGCCGGCTTGCGGCGCAGCGATCTGCCGCGCCTGCTGCTGCTGGTGGTATTTGGCGCGGTGCTGGGCCCGGTGGCACTGGCCTGGGGCCTGCAGCGCACCAGCGGCGCCAGCGCCTCGCTGCTGCTCACGCTGGAGGCCTTGTTCACGGCCGTGCTGGCCTGGCGGCTGTACCGTGAAAGCATGGGACCCCGGGTCTGGGCCGCCATGGCGCTGCTGCTGGCGGGCGCGGTGGTGCTGATTCTGGGTCAGGGAAGTCTGGGCGGCACGCAACTGGCAGGTTTGCTGGCCGTGCTGCTGGCCACCGCCGCCTGGGGCATGGATAACACTTTGTCGCGCACCCTGGCCGAGCGCGACCCCGGTCAGGTCGTGATGCTCAAGGCGGCGTTGGGCGCAGCGGTCACCGCCGTGCTTGCGGTGATTTTTTCGGAGCCCCTGCCGCGCTGGGGGGCGGCCGCCGGCTTGCTGGCCGTGGGCGCCACCGGCTACGGCCTGAGCCTGCGTTTTTACCTGCTGGCGCAACGCGCGTTTGGCGCGGCACGCACCGGCTCGGTTTTCGCTTTTGCACCGTTTATCGGTGCTGTGCTGGCGCTGGCCATGGGCGACCGGTCGCTCAGCGTATGGGTTGGCGCCGGTGGCCTGCTCATGCTGGGCGGCGTGTTGCTGCACCTGATGGAGTCGCACGGCCACAAGCATGTCCATGCGGCGCTGGAGCACGAACATGCCCACACCCACGCCGATGGTCATCACCAGCACACGCACAGCCCCATGCCTGACGGCTCCCACAGCCACCTGCACCACCACGAGCCGCTGGAGCATGCCCATCCCCATGTGCCGGACGCGCACCACCAGCATAGGCATGGCTGAGGTTTTGGCTGCTTCGCTATAAAAACGGGAGCTGTCTGTGCCCGTCCAGAAAGGGCTGGAGGCCGATCCGGCTACAAGGCCCGGCCGAGAATCGGAAACAGCTTGTGCAGCCCGTCGGCCATCACCTCGACCGCGAGCGCAGCCAGGATCAGGCCCATCAGACGGGTCATGACATTGATGCCGGTTTTGCCGAGCACACGCGCAATCGGTTCGGCCAGCGCAAAACAGACGGCGGTGGCCAGGCCTATGACCACGCCGTAACCGACCAGCAGGCCCAGGTCAAAAAACGTCTTGGCTTTTTCGGCGTAAATCACCACGGTGGACATGGTGGCCGGGCCGGTCAGCAGAGGAATCGTCAGCGGCACCACCGCAATGCTGGCGCCCATGGCGGCCTTGGCGGCGCCGTCTTCAAGCTCGTGGGTTTGCGGCTTGGCCTCGGCCGGCTGTGCGTTGAGCATGTTCATGGAGCTCAGCAGCAGCAGCATGCCGCCGCCGACCTGAAAACTCGCCAGCGAGATGCTGAAGAAGTCGAGAATCTGCAGACCCAGCAGCGCGCTGGTGGCAATCACCACAAAAGCACTGAAGGACGCGGTGACGATGGTGCGGCGTCGCTGCGCGCCTGAAAAGCCCTGCGTGTAGTGGATAAAAAACGGCACGATGGCCAGCGGGTTGACGATGGCCAGCAAGGTGACCAGGGGCTTAAAGTCCATCGTTGCTCCCAAGAAGCGATTCAAATTCCAGCCGGGGCCGCGGAACCGGCTTTGCCGGGCCGCAGGCGCAGCGCCCCCTCGGGGGGCAGCGACGTACACGCAGTGACGAGCGTGGGGGCCACATTACCTGCCTCCACCAATGTCCAGCAGGGCGCCGGTGGTGTAGCTCGACTCGTTGCCCAGCAGCCAGAGGATGCTGCGCGCCACTTCATCGGCCGTGCCGGCGCGCTGCATGGGCACCAGCGGCGCCATCTGGCGCGCGCGATCAGGCAGGCCGCCCGAGGCATGGATGTCGGTGTCTATGATGCCGGGGCGCACCGCATTGACACGTATGCCTTCGGCTGCCACCTCTTTGGCCAGGCCCAGGGTGAACACATCCACCGCGCCCTTGGCCGCCGCGTAATCGACATACTGGCCGGGCGCGCCCAGGCGCGCGGCCACGCTGGAGACATTGACAATCGCGCCGCCGGTGCCGCCATGCAGTGTGCTCATGCGTTTGACGGCCTCGCGCGCGCAGACCATGGTGCCAATCACATTGATGTCAAACATGCGTTTGAGGCGCGCCACGCTCATGCCATCGACCCGTGCCGTCTGGTCCACCACACCCGCGTTATTGACCAGCGCCGTGAGACGGCCCAGTTGGGCATCGACTTTTTCAAACATGGACAGCACCTGGATCTCCTCGGCCACATCGGCCTGCACCGCGATCGCGCTGCCGCCGCCCGCGCGAATTTTTCGCACCACGGCATCGGCGGCTGGCGCGTTGGCGCTGTAGTTCACCGCCACGGCGTAACCGGCGCGGGCCGCCAGCAGCGCGGTGGCCGCGCCTATGCCGCGCGACGCACCGGTGATCAAAACGACTTGGGACAAAACCAGCCTCCAGCAAAATGTGGCAATCCCGGTTACAAACCGGGTTGCCCCGAATCTACAGCAATCGGCGTTAGTGCAGTGTTGCACGCTATCTGGAACATAAAAATGCGTCTTTTGCGCCATGGCTGCGTTACAAATCCGCGCGATACCTTGGGGTATCGCTGTGGTTTGCGCCTTGCCCTGACCCAAAATCCATCATTTTTATTTGTTCCCTCCAGCATGCAACACTGCACCATGCCGAAACGGAGACAGCCTTGAGTACCACGATTGACTACTACTTCACCCCGCAAAGCCCCTGGGCCTACCTGGGCCACCAGCGCTTTGTGAAGCTGGCGCATGCAACGGGTGCGGCCGTGCGGGTTCTGCCGGTGGACTTCGGCAAGATTTTCCCGCTCTCCGGCGGCCTGCCGCTGGGCCAGCGCGCACCGCAGCGCCAGGCCTACCGGCTGGTCGAGTTGCAGCGTTTCAGCGATCACCTGCAGCTTGCGCTGAACCGGCAGCCGAAGTTTTTCCCGGTGGCGGGCGATCCGGCGGCGCGCCTGATCACGGCCACCAGCCAGCAATTGGGCAGCGATGCCGCCCTGCAGCTGGCGGGCGCGGTGTTTCAGGCCGTCTGGGTGCAGGAGCGCAACATCGCCGATGCGCAGGTGCTGGCAGACATTCTGGAAGAATGTGGGCTGGATGGCGCACTGGCTGCGCGGGCCAACAGCCCGGAAGTGTTGCAACAGTATGAAGCCCAGACCGGGATGGCGATTGATGCGGGTGTTTTTGGCGCACCCAGCTATGTCGTGAATGGTGAAATTTTCTGGGGCCAGGACCGGCTGGACCTGCTGGCGAAAAAACTCGCGGCCTGATCTCTTTTTTTTGCAAACCTGAAACCTCCAAGGACATTTTCATCATGGGTACATTCATCGATCTGAAATCAGCCGACGGTTTTGTGTTTCCGGCCTATGTGGCCGAGCCGGCCGGCAAGCCGAAAGCCGCCGTGGTGGTGCTGCAGGAAATTTTCGGCGTCAATTCACATATCCGCTCGGTGGCCGACGGTTATGCGGCGGCGGGTTACCTCGCGGTGGCGCCGGCCACCTTTCACCGCGTCAAGACTGGCGTGGACCTGGGTTACACCGAGGCCGACATGAAAGCCGGCATGGAACTGAAGGCGGCGGTGGAAGCCCTGCCCGCCCCCGGTGTGTTGCAGGACGTCCAGGCTGCGATCAACCATGCGGCACAAACAACAGGCGGCAAGGTTGGCATCGTCGGTTATTGCTGGGGCGGCCTGCTGAGCTGGCGCTCGGCCTGCACCCTGTCCGGCCTGTCGGCAGCCGCGCCTTATTATGGCGGCGGCATGACGGTGGAAGGCGAGCCCGCACGCCAGCCGGCCTGCCCGGTGATGGTGCATTTCGGCAACAAGGACCACTGGATTCCGATGGATACCGTCGAGGCCTTCCAGCAGGCCCAGCCCGGCGTGCAGGTGTATGTGTACGAGGCCAACCACGGTTTTAATTGCGATCAGCGCGGCTCCTGGAACGAAGCTGCAGCGAAGCTGGCCAGAGAGCGCACACTGGCGTTTTTTGCCCAACATCTGGGCTGATGCCGCTTGCCGCCGTGTGGGTGCGGCGCAGGCAAAACTTTCGACGGCAGCCCTGCCCGGGCTTGAGGAGGAGGTGAGAACATGGCCAAAACAACGGTGCAACGCATCAATGCCACGCGTGTTTACCTGCAAAACACGCCGCTGGTGACGCTGGCTGAAAGGACCGCAGCCGACCAGCTGGTTCTGAATTTCATGCTGGCCCGCTATCCGAACGGTTCGCTGTCGGCCGGCTACGACATATTGTCCAACAGCCTGTCGCTGGGCAAACACATCTTCAACGATCCGCGCCGCGACATGGCACGCGCACTGTTCCTGCTGTGGTCGGCGATCCGGCATTTTGAGCCGGCCTTTAACTTTCCCCAGGCCCAGATTGGCCAGATCAGCCTGGGGACTGTGGCCGTGCGGCTTGCCAGCTATATCCGCAAGGCATGTTGCGTGCTGGACCAGGCCAATGGCGGCCATGCGGGCGCGAACTGGGCCCTGGCTGCACTGCAAAACAATCCGCTGGCCTTCCTGACGATCAACAAGGTGGTGGTCAGGGGCTCGGGTGCCCATAACCCGGCGCTGGCGCAAAACATACAGGCCTGCGAGTTTTTTTACGAGGCGGCGCGGGACCGTTTTGTCTTTGCCGTCGCCGGTGGCGGCTGGCCGGCCTACGCCACGACGATCCAGGTGGAAAGCGTGACGGCGTTTCACTGGACGGACCCGCGTTATGTGCCGGCGCTGTTGCCGGTGCTGGTGCCGCCGACCCAGCACAACATCGCCACGACCAACTTCAACAACTTGACAGGCATTGAACTCAGCGGCGCCAACATCATGGTCACCACGCAGTTCACCGGCTGTGCCTTTTGCATGGCCGAGCACGGCGGACATATGTACTGCGCCCATGTGTCGCCGGCCGGGGTGCCCAACATGGCGCCCAACACCACGGGCAACATCCTGGCGACAAGAATCATGGCCACGGGCCAGATGCAAAACGCCGGGGCTGTGGTGCCCCGGGTCTTCGGGCGCAACATCGGCAGCCCGCCCAACGGCGGCGGCTACAACATAGGCGGTGGCGGGGGCAACACCACCTACATGACGGTGCTCGGCTTTCCGGGCGGCGCCACTTACCAGATTTTTTCACAGACGACGATCAATGACGCGATTGCCGGCGTGCCGGTCCAGATTTACTGACGCGCCGGCAGCTGCCATCATGTGTTTGTTTTTCTTCTGCCAATCTTCGACCGAAAATCCGGGCTGAACCATGTTTTCCCTTTTATCTTTCATGTCTTTCCGGCCTCTGGCCCTTGTACGGTGCGCGCAGGCAGCTATTGTTTTAATAGCGTTTTCGACGGCTGCGCAAGCCGCCGACTACAACGGCCCGCTGTTCGACGCGCACCTGCACTACAACGAGGAAGCCTGGAACGGCAGCGCGGGGCCGCACTCGCCGGCCGATGTGCTGGCGCGCATGCAGCGCAACGGCGTGAAGGCCATCGTCGCCAACTCGCGGCCGAACGATGGCACCAGGGCGCTGGCTTCGCTGGAGCAGACCAGGCAGGCCGGCGTCACGGTAGTGCCCTTCATCCGCCTGTACCGCAACCGCGCCGACTACGACAGCTGGTTTCGCGATGAGACGATTTACGAGATGGTACAGGCCGAGTTTGCGCGCGGCGTCAGCGGTGCCCAGGCCGGGCCGTACAAGGGCATTGGCGAATTCCATTTGTACGACAGCGCCAACGCCAACGGCCCGGTGGCCAGAAAGCTGATGCAGTTTGCCGAAAAAAACAATCTGGCGGTGCTGGCCCATGTGGACGATGTGGCGATTGACCTGCTGCTGGCGCATGCGCCCAAAACCCGGCTGGTCTGGGCGCACACCGGCATAGGCGGTGCGCCGGCCGCGCGTGTGGATGCGCTGCTGGCGCGGTACCCGGGCCTGATGGGTGAGTTGTCCTACCGCCCCGGCCTGACTTGTGACGCGGGCAAACTCTGCCCCGAGTGGCGCGCGCTGCTGCTCAAATACCCGGGCCGTTTCATGATCGGTTCCGACACCTGGGTCAACCAGCGCTGGCAGTATTACGACGAGCTCATGAAGGGTTACCGCGCCTGGCTCGGCGACCTGCCACCCGATGTCGCGCGCAAGATCGGCTGGGACAACGGCGCGACCCTGTTTGGCGTCAAGGCACCATGATCAATCTGCACTATTACCCCAGCACCGCAGCCATGGTGCCGCACATCCTGCTTGAAGAAATAGCTGCGCCTTACCAGCGTGTTCTGGTGGACCGCATGCAAAACGCGCACAAGACGCCGGACTACCTCGAGCTCAATCCGAACGGGCTGATTCCGGTGCTGGTTGACGGTGATCTGGTCTTGTATGAAACCGCGGCGATCTGCCTGCATCTGTGTGACACCCACGGGGACGCGGCGCTGGCGCCGCCGCTGGGCACGGCAGAACGCGCCCACTTCTACAAATGGCTGATCTGGCTGACCAACACCTTGCAGGCCACACTGATCACTTATTTCTACCCTGAGCGCTCGGTCTTGCCCGGCAACACGGTGGGCGCGGCAGAGGTCAAGGCGCAGGCCGAAGCCAAAACCGGCGGCCTGCTGGACCAGCTGGACGCCGAACTGGCGCGCCACGGCGGCCCCTGGTTTGCCGGCGCGCCCTACAGCGCGCTCGACGCCTATGTATTTACGCTGTGCCGCTGGACGCGCAACTTCAGCTCGCCCGCCGCGCGTAGCCGGCCGCAGCTCGGGCCCTATTTGCAACGCATGCTGGCCAGGCCGGCGCTGCAGCGTGTGTTGGCAGCCGAAGGACTCGTGCCGCCTTTTGTCTGAAGCGCCGTGCCCGCTGCGGCCTCAACGCGCGGTCCTGGCCAGGTACTGCTTGCGCCAGAACACCGTGCCCACCACGATCACCAGCAGAACCATGAAGCCGAAAATCAACCAGAAGCCATAAGGGGTGTGGATCAGCGGCAGAAACTCGAAGTTCATGCCAAAAAAACCGGTGATCAGGTTCAGCGGCAGAAAAATCGCGGTCAATGCGGTCAGCGTGCGCATGATGCTGTTGGTGCGGTTGCTCTGCGCGCTGAAGTGGATCTGCACCACGGTCTCGGCCGACTGCTCGAGCCGGCGCGCATGGTGCACCACACGCTGGATGTGTTCGATCACGTCGCGCGCCCGCGCCACCATCTGGTCGCGGCGCGTCTGAGCCAGCTGGGCGTCGGCGGCAAAAGACGACATCGGCTGCTCGCGCAGGGAGTCCAGCCATTCCTGCATCGCGTCGTGCTGCTCATCACACAGGTCTTCCAGCACATGCAGCTGGCTGCGCGCGCCCATCAGCGAACCCCAGTTGATGAAACGTGAATTGGGCTTGAGCAGCTCGGCCTGCCAGTGCTCAAGCTGCGTGGTCAGCTCCTTGCGCACGTCGAGGTAGCTGTCCACCATGGCGTTGACCATGCGCAGCACCAGGTCGGCCGGACTGGACGGAATGCGGCTGCGCGCCGACACGGCATCGACGCTGAACTTGGCGTCGGTCAGCGAACGCTCGATGAAACTTTTGGCGGTGTAACAGCCGCGCGGGTGCACGCTGATCAGCAGCCGGTCAAACACGACAAAGCCGACAGCGCGCGAGCTGATGCGGTTGAAGGCGGCCAGGCCGCCTTTCGGCTTGCTGCGTGTCTGTCCGTGGTAGTCCTGGATCGCGGACTCATGATCGACTTCGGCGCGGGTTTCGGCCAGCGTGGCCAGCCGGCGGAAGATGATCAGGTCGTAAATCGAGGTGAAATCGTAGTGCGAGGGATGGGCGGGGCTGCCCAGGTCCTGGCAGTGCAGGTCCAGCAGGGCAGAGCCGCCCAGTTGCTGCGCCGCCTGCTGCAGCAGCGGCTGATGGCTTTCGAATTCCTCACGGTCAAGAAACAACCAGACAAAACCATCTGCGGGCGCCTGCGCCGGCAGGGTGTCGGAAAAGCGCAGGCTGTCGGCGGTGAATTCAACAATTTGCACGCTGTCTGTCCGGTGGTTGGTTAGATTGGCCCGCAGCCCATGTCGGTTGTGCGCAAGCAGCTATGTTTTTTGTAGCAACCGGGCGGCTGCAATGGCAAAGTAGCTCAGCACGCCGTCGGCGCCGGCGCGTTTGAAGGCCAGCAGGCTTTCCAGCATGACCGCGTCGTGGTCCAGCCAGCCGTTTTGTGCGGCGGCCTTGAGCATCGCGTATTCACCGCTGACCTGGTAGGCAAAAGTCGGTACGCCGAACTCGTCTTTCACGCGGCGCACCACGTCGAGGTAGGGCATGCCGGGCTTGACCATCACCATGTCGGCGCCCTCGGCAATGTCCATGGCGACTTCACGCAAAGCCTCGTCGCTGTTGCCCGGGTCCATCTGATAGACCTTTTTGTCGGCCTTGCCGAGGTTGCCGGCAGAGCCCACCGCATCGCGGAACGGACCGTAAAACGCGCTCGCATACTTGGCGCTGTAGGCCATGATGCGGGTGTGGATCAGCTGGCGCGCTTCGAGCGCCTGGCGGATCGCACCTATGCGGCCATCCATCATGTCGCTGGGCGCGACGATGTCGACACCGGCTTCGGCCTGCACCAGCGCCTGCCCCACCAGCAGCTTGATCGTTTCGTCGTTCAGGATGTAGCCGGTTTCCTTGTCCGGCAGGCCGTCCTGGCCGTGGCTGGTGAAGGGGTCCAGCGCCACATCGGTCATCACGCCGAGTCCGGGAAAGCGCTTTTTGAGCTCACGTACCACACGTGGCACCAGACCTTCCGGGTTCAGTGCTTCCTGGCCGTCGTAGGTTTTCAAGGACGCGTCGATCACCGGAAACAGCGCCATCACCGGAATGCCAAGCGCCACACATTCCTCGGCCACAGGCAGCAGCAAGTCCAGGCTCAGGCGCTCCACACCGGGCATGGACGCCACCGCCTCGCGGCGCTGGCTGCCTTCGGTCACAAACACCGGATAAATCAGGTCGTGCGGGCTCAAGGCATTTTCACGCACCAGGTTGCGCGTGAAGCTGTCGCGGCGCAGGCGGCGCGGCCGGCCCAGCGGATAGGGGGCATAGGAAGTCATGGGCAAATTGTGCCAAAGCTTTGTCAGGCGCGACAATTAATCGCGCGGCGCGGTGCTTCGCGCGGCTTATGTGCGATAGCGTACATAAGCCGCGGGCCTGTCTGCGCCTTTCGGCGGACTTTGCTTGTCATGGCCTCAGAGCCGTGGTTAGAATGCGGCGTGTTGTCGCTTTTGGCGGCAGCATCCCGCTTTTCCTCCCTGAGCGGGTGCCTTGAAGTGTCACAGCAGAAAAGGCTTCCAGGCCCGGCTGACCTTGCGTCATCCGGGCATTTTTTTGCCCGGCATTTCCATAAATCCGCTTTTCGGGCGAATTGCGGCCTTGCGCGGTGCTCGCAATCCTCATGTACCCAAGTACATTCCGGCAGCTAGCGCGCCGTGCGTCTTGCACTTCATCCCGAAAGGCGAATTTCTGGAAACGCCGTCGAGTCCTTTCAGGGGGGGGGGCCAAAGCGCGGACGGGTTAAAGCCAGCCAGGGCCGCGGGTCCGGCTTCGCCGGCCCGCAGGCGCAGCGGCCCCCTCGGGGGGCAGGGCGCTACACGCAGTGAGCAACCGTGGGGGCTACACTTTGCTGATGCTCTGGGTCAAATCACTCCACATCGTTTTTGTTGCCAGTTGGTTTGCGGGCCTGTTCTACCTGCCGCGCATTTTTGTGAACCTGGCCATGGTGCCGCCCGAAAGTCTGGCCGAGCATGAGCGGCTGATCCTGATGGCGCGCAAGCTGCTGCGTTTCACCACGCTGCTGGCCGTGCCCGCGCTGGGTTTTGGCCTGTGGCTGTGGCTCGGTTACGGCATAGGCCGCGGCCCGGGCAATGGCTGGATGCACGCCAAGCTGGTGGTGGTGGCCCTGGCGCTGGGATATCACCACGCCTGTGGGTTGCTGCTGAATAAATTCATCGCCAGGCGCAACACCCGCAGTCACCGCTGGTACCGCTTCTTCAACGAAGTACCGGTGCTGCTTCTGCTCGCAGCCGTCGTGCTGGTGGTGGTCAAGCCGTTCTAGCAGCGCAAGGCCAACAGCATGCCCCCGCCTTCACCAGCAGACGCGAGCGAACCGGCTTCGCCGGGCGCCATGCGTCGTCCCCTGCAAGGGGAGGCAGAACTACACGATGCGCAGCATCGTGAGGATGTCAGGGGTGTGCCACCTTCTCAGCGGAGTGCGGACGATAGGGGTGAACCCACAGCTTCTTGGCCCCTGGCCCTGGCCACCATGTGCCTGATTGTGTATGCCAGCCTCTACCCCTTTGCCGACTGGCGCAACCAGGGCCTCGCGCCGCTGAGCTTTCTGGCGGCGCCGTTGCCGCGCTACTGGACCGGTTTTGATGTGGCGGTGAACCTGGCCGGTTATGCGCCGCTGGGTTTTTTGCTGGCGCTGGCGGCCTTGCGCAGTGGCCGCACGCGCTGGGCGGTCGGTGCGGCGCTGCTCACGGCGGCGTTGCTGTCGCTGGTCATGGAGACACTGCAAAGTTACCTGCCATCGCGCGTGCCCTCGAATGTGGATCTGGCGCTGAACACCCTGGGCGCCTGGCTGGGCGCCTGCAGCGCCTGGCTGCTGGAGAAAGCCGGCGCGCTGGACCGCTGGAGCCGCGTGCGCCAGCGCTGGTTTGTGCGTGATGCCCGGGGCGGGCTGGTCCTGCTGGCGCTGTGGCCGGTGGCGCTGCTGTTTCCGGCTTCCGTGCCGCTGGGGCTGGGGCAGGTGATAGAGCGGCTCGAGTTGTCACTGGCCGAGGTGCTGGCCGACACGCCTTTTCTGGAGTGGCTGCCGGTGCGCGACATTGAGCTGCAGCCGCTGGTGCCGGGTGCCGAGGTGATCTGTGTGGCGCTCGGTGCGCTGATTCCCTGCCTGCTGGGCTACTGCGTGATGCGCACGCTGGCGCAGCGCGCCGTCCTGCTGGTCACCGCGCTGGCGGCGGGCATCGCGCTGACAGCCCTGTCGGCCGCCCTCAGTTATGGCCCCGACCATGCCTGGGCCTGGCTGGACCTGCCTGTGCAGGTGGGGCTGGTCATGGGTGCTGTGCTGGCGTTGCTGCTGCTGCCGGTGCCGCGCCGGGCCAGCGCAGCGCTGCTGCTGCTGGGCTTGAGCATCCATTTGTCGCTGCTGAACCAGGCGCCTGCCAGCCCCTATTTCGCCGAGACCCTGCAAATCTGGGAGCAGGGCCGGTTTGTGCGTTTTAACGGCCTGGCGCAGTGGCTGGGCTGGCTCTGGCCATTTGCCACGCTGGTCTATGTGCTGGTGCGTTTGTCCAGCCGCAAAGTCGCTGAAGCTGCCGAAAGTAAAATCGGTACATGACCCCAGACATCGCGCCAGCCCCTTCCTATTACGAGCGGCACATTTTCTTTTGCCTGAATCAGCGCGACAGCGGCGAAGACAGCTGCGCCAAGCATCAGGCGCAGGCCGGCTTTGACCGCTGCAAGGCCCAGGTCAAGGCGGCCGGTCTGGCCGGGCCGGGCCAGGTGCGCGTCAACAAGGCCGGCTGCCTGGACCGCTGCGCTGCTGGTCCGGTGGCGGTGGTGTATCCCGAGGCGGTCTGGTACACCTATGTGGATACCCAGGATATCGATGAGATTGTCGAGTCGCACCTGAAAAATGGCGTGGTGGTGGAGCGGCTGCGCACGCCGCCGCATCTCGGCCGTTAAGTCCGCGTCACGGGTGTGTTTGCCACGCACTATGCATGATTTAGGCCTCTGGCCCTTGTCTGACGGGTGCAGACAGCTCCTGTTTTTATAGCAAATAAAGCCCTCCGGATTTTTTCATGAACGCCCATACCCAAAAATTCAGCATCACCGGGCCGGCCGGTGCGCTGGACATCGCGCTGGATGTGCCGGCTGGCGCCGCGCGCGGCGTGGCGGTGATCGCGCACCCGCATCCGCTGTTCGGCGGCACGCTGGACAACAAGGTGGTGCAGACACTGGCACGTGCGTTCACGCAGGCCGGCTGGACCGCCGTGCGTTTCAATTTCCGCGGTGTGGGTGGCAGCGAAGGTGGGTATGACGAAGGCCGGGGCGAGGTCGACGACATGCTGGTTGTGGTGCAGCATGTGGCGCCGGCGGGCGAACTCGCGCTGGCCGGGTTTTCCTTTGGCGCTTTTGTGACCTCGCAGGTGTTTGCCCGCCTGCAAGCTACGCGCCCGGTGGCCAAACTGGTGCTGGTGGGCACCGCCGCCAGCCGCTTTGCGGTGGCGCCGATTGCCGAAGCGGCGCATGAGCAGACGCTGGTGGTGCATGGCGAACTCGACGACACCGTGCCGCTGCAGGCGGTGCTGGACTGGGCGCGCCCGCAGCTACTGCCTGTTACGGTTGTGCCCGGGGGCGGACATTTCTTTCATGGACAATTGCCGCTGCTCAAAAGTCTGGTGCTTCGCCACCTGCGCTGACTCTCCCTTCCCGCCTTTTTTTATTTCCAGGTTTTATTGCTCCATGCACCGTTTTTTCACTGCTTTTCGTGGCCTGGCCACCTCGTTGGTTCTGGCTGTTTCCTGCGCTGCACAAGCCCAGGCGCCGCAGCCGCCCGAAGTGGCTGCCCGCTCTTATCTGCTGCTGGACGTCACAGCGAACCAGATTCTGGCCGCCAAAGACATCGACTCCCCGGTCGAGCCGGCGTCGCTGACCAAGCTGATGACCGAATACCTGGTGTTTGACGCCCTCAAGTCGAAAAAGATAGACCTCAAGCAGACCTTCCCGGTCAGTGAGCGTGCCTGGAAAATGCCCGGCTCGCGCATGTTCATCGACCCCAAGATGCAGGTGCCGGTCGAAGACCTGATCAAGGGCATGGTCGTGCAATCGGGCAACGACGCCACCATGGCGCTGGCCGAAGGTGTGGGCGGCAGCGCCGAAAACTTTGTCAAGCTCATGAATGAGCAGGCCAGGGCACTCGGCATGAAGTCCACCAGCTACAAAAACCCCGAGGGTCTGACCGAGCCCGGCCACACCACGACCGCGCGGGACCTGAGCATTCTGTCCACCCGCCTGATGCAGGATTTTCCCGACTACATGGGGTTTTCGGCCATCAAGAAATACCGCTACCCCGGCACACCGGCCGCCAACGACACCAACCGCAACACCTTGCTGTTCCGCGACCCGACGGTGGACGGCCTGAAAACCGGTCATACCGCCGCTGCCGGCTACTGCATGATTGCCACGGCCAAGCGCGATTTCCCCAATCTCGGTGCCGCAGGCGCCCCCGGCAGCCGGCGCCTGATCGCCATCGTCCTGGGCACGGCCAGTGACAGCGCCCGCGCCAACGAGTCGCAAAAGCTGCTGAACTGGGGCTACACCGCCTTTGAAGCCGTCAAGTTGTTCGACGCCGGCCAGACCGTCGCCTCGCCGGCGGTCTGGAAAGGCAAGTCGGCCACGGTCAAACTCGGTCGCCCGCAGGCCATCGTGGTGGCGATTGCCGCTGGCAGCTCGGCCAAAGTCCAGACCCAGGTCGCCAGGCCAGACCCGCTGGTGGCCCCGTTTGTCAAAGGCCAGCCAGTGGGCATGCTCAAAATCATCCAAGGGGGTGAGCAGGCCGTGCTCGAAATCCCGCTGGTGGCGCTGGAAGCCGTGGAAGAAAGCGGCATTCTGGGCCGCGCCTGGGACTCGGTCCGGCTCTGGATCAAATAAACCGGCCTGAGCGCCGGCGGCAGGGCCTTGGGGCCGCGCGTGCAGGCTGCGGGCCCCCCTTGGCCGGGTAATGGTCTAATTTGAAATCGACTTTGTAACAGCGCAGTAGATTCAAACTGACCTATCTGATAACGTCACCCTATGCCAAAAAAAGACTTCTCGCAGATAGCGTTTGACGTGGTGCAGAGGGCCACGGGGGAGGCGCCCAAACCGGCCCCAGCGCCCAAGAAAAAGGCCGCGCCTCCGGTTAAGAAGGTCGCGGCCAAGAAGGTGCGTAAAGCGGGTTAAATGCCCGGAAGATCTGGCTGTTCGCCAAAAAGGTTTTTAACGTGGCTTTCGTAAACCTCTTTGGACGGCGATATGCGCGCGATGCCAAGGAGTTGGCCTAGATGAGTACGAAGGGCTTTTACGCCTACTTCTGACAAGAACTGGTGCAGTTTTTTGTTTCGTTCTTGACTGGTGGCCCGCTGGTCTTGGACGAGCTGAAGAATTTTCCCGCTGCTACGCGCGAGAGGGTTGTAAACGTGTCCAATGGTCAGGTGCTTGAACTTCCACGAGCTACCACGCTCCAGTCTAGGGACTGAGTACAGCCGATACCACTCGTCATAGAGCATCGCAGGAAACTCTCGCTCGTATTCGCGGGCCTCTTCTGCGACAAACATCTTGAAAGCGGCGACCACCTCAGCGCGGGTAGCGTCATAACCCGCTAACTTGTAGACCAAACCCTGAATACCAGACTTGGCCGAAGCATTTAGGATGATCTGAGCCTGTTTTGCGATATTGGCTTGGCTGCTTAAAAGCTTGCCTTGGGCTTGGGCGGTGACCAGCGCCTTACACACGTCTATCAAAATGGCCACGTCATAACCATTCAATGGACCCATCGGCGGAACACTCCCGCCCACCACGGGTAAACCGTTAAAAATCAACGGGTTATCTATCTTTTCGAGCAGTTCCACCCCCAGGACGGAAGACACCACTTTGCCAGCCGCAAAACGCGGTAATGCCCGCCCGCCCTCACCAAGATTCAAAGCCGCACCCATGCCACGCTGACTAATGACGGCTGTTTTGGAGGCGTCATTGAGCACATAACACTCAATATCAATCCCAAAGTCTTCCTTGAAGTTGCCTTTGTGGGTGGCGGTGGGCTTCGCCGCGCCCCATCGAGCAATGGCCCCCTTACGGGCGCGTTCAGCCTTCTGTTCTGGGGTCATTTTTGCAGCCGTAACTGCGCCCCCCTTGGCGCGGCCTTTTAATTCCTTGGTTTCTGTCGGCATGGCAAGCCCCGTAGTTTGGATGCTTGCATTCTATTTGAATGCTTGCTAATAATGTAAGCACCGTTCGTCGGAAAGATGCTTGCTTTCTAGGCGGTTACAAAATAGAATTCAAACTGACCTATACGAAAGCCGACTATGAACAAGCTCTCCATCCAAGACCGTGTACAAATCCTGAATTGCCTCTCCGAAGGTGTCGGCATCAATGCAGCGGCTCGGATGACCGGAAAGAGCAAGAACACCATCCTCAAGCTGTTGGCTGATACAGGCGCTGCATGCGCTGCTTACCAAGACCAGGCGATGCGCGGCCTGACCATCAAGCGTGTGCAGGTTGACGAAATCTGGTCATTCGTGGGCATGAAGCAAAAGAACGCACCCGTGGGCAATGCCGAGGGTTACGGCGACTGCTACACCTTCACCGCGATCTGCCCAGATACCAAGCTGATGCCTTGCTGGCTGGTCGGCACTCGCACTGCGCAATGCGCCAATGACTTCATGGAAGACTTGGCCGGTCGCCTTGCCAATCGCATTCAATTGACTACAGACGGCCTGCACGTCTATCCAAACGCCGTAGAGGCCGCATTCAAGGGCAGTGTGGACTATGGAATGCTGAACAAGACCTACGCCAATGAACACGGCCTGCGCGAAGCCAAACGCCGCTACAGCCCCGCCACGATGACCAGCAGCGAGAAGCTGAAAATCTTTGGTAATCCCGAGTTTGACCATGTGAGCACGTCACACGTCGAGCGGGCCAATCTGTCGATGCGTATGGGGATGCGTCGTTTTACCCGGCTGACCAACGCATTCAGCAAGAAGCTGGAGAATCACATGCACGCGGTCAGCTTTTACTTCATGGTTTACAACTTCGTGAAGATTCACAAGTCGATCAAGACGACACCAGCGATGGAGGCGGGTGTCACAACGTACCTCTGGAGCATGGAGGACATTGTGATGATGACGGAGACGATGGCTAAATAGCCCAATGGCTCGATTGACCAAATGCATGCATGCTGCTATAATGCTGTACGTGCATACAGTGTTTGCACATCAACAGGGCCAAAGGCCCGGAGACTATATGCCTATCCGAGAAAATGCTTTCTCACCAGAAAAAGCCTTGGAGTCAGTGCTATTTATCGCCTCAAAGCTTAAAGAACCGACCGTGCATGAAGTGCTGAAAATGCGCTACTTTGCGGACAAAATACATTTTTCCGAGTACGGATTTCTGGCCAGTGGCGATCGCTATGTGGCTATGTATTTCGGCCCGGTCCCGTCCAGCACCTACGATTTGCTTAAAGTGGCAAGGGGTGACTTGAACAGCTTCACCGACAAGCGATTTATCGCTCTTGTCGAGGGGAGCTTAGAGGTCGAGCGTGGCGGATCAAATAGAGTGAAGCCGCTCAGGAAGGCAAATCTTGATTTGCTTTCACGCGCAGATATGGCTGCAATCGATGAGGCCATACAGGCTGACGGCAACAAAGAGTTTAAAGAGCGCACGGAAATTAGCCACGACTCCGCTTGGCATAGCGCTTGGAAAATCGCTCAGGATAATGAATGGCGCCAGTGTCCGATGCCCTTAGAGTCAATCGCTAAGACTTTAAAGAATTCAGAAGAGGTCATTGCCTACATATCTGCGTAGGTAAATGAATTTTTTCGCCTCAAGCCCTGAGTTTCTACGGGCGCAATTTCAGCGGCAACTAACCACAGGCGCCGTAATCAAGCTTGCAGAAAAAATGGACGACGGGAAAGTCCAGGAAAAGAGATTTGTGGTTTTGATGGTGGCAGAGCGGACTTTCTGCTGCGTTATCAACTCCAAAATTAACCCATTTGTACAAAATAAGCCTGCACTTCTAAAGTGCCAAGTGCTTATGCCCGTGGCCGACCACCCCTTTATGTCGTGGGACTCGCACATTGATTGCGTCAACACCAAAGCCTACGGCACAGGCCATGTTCTTGATGAAATGATTAGGAAGACGGGCGCAATGCTTGGACGGATCACACCTGCTCTACGCGATGAAATCGTTTCTGCCCTCAAATATTCGCCAGCCCTCTCGGTAACTGAGGTTGCTGCCCTATGCGCAGCACTGCAGGCCATGTAATCACGGCCTAATTTGTAACCGCCCCGGTTCAAACTGCACCAGTACCCTTGGCCGGGCCAATTTGCCAATAGTCACCCAAACTGCTACACTCGAAGGCTTTTCCGGAATTCCGGGGAGATTCACGTTTTCGCATAAATATTTCACGTATTTAGTCAAGTCAGATACCAGACGTTTAGGGACGTTTTTACATGCCAACCATCAATCAGCTAGTTCGCCAGGGGCGCGAGGTCGAAAAGATCAAGTCCAAGAGCCCTGCGATGCAGAACTCTCCCCAGCGGCGTGGCGTGTGCACCCGTGTGTACACCACCACCCCCAAGAAGCCAAACTCGGCTCTGCGTAAAGTCGCCAAAGTGCGCCTGACCAACGGGTTTGAAATCATTTCCTACATCGGCGGCGAAGGCCACAACCTGCAGGAACACAGCGTGGTGCTGGTTCGCGGCGGTCGTGTCAAGGACTTGCCCGGTGTGCGTTACCACATCGTCCGTGGCTCGCTCGATCTGCAAGGCGTGAAAGACCGCAAGCAGTCGCGCTCCAAGTACGGTGCGAAGAAGCCAAAGGCCAAATAAGCCGGCCCGGCTCGGGTTTTGCCTTTGGGCAAAAACTCCGCGCCCGAAGAAGTTGTCACAACGTCTTCAAAACAAGGTGTTTCAATCGTCCTGGCAGATGCTTGAAACGAAGTGACCCAAGCGCAAATTGTTGCGCCGGTCGAGTAAGTGAGGGTTTTGATAACCCTCGCGGTGCCGCCAAAAGCAGCACCAACTGAAGCAAAGAGGTGAAAAAATGCCACGTCGTCGCGAAGTCCCTAAACGTGAAATTCTTCCTGATCCGAAATACGGCAATGTTGACCTTGCCAAATTCATGAACGTGATCATGCAAGGCGGCAAAAAAGCCGTCGCAGAGCGCATCATTTACGGCGCGCTCGACTTCATCGAGAAAAAGAACCCGGGCAAAGACCCGCTGGAAGCTTTCCACATGGCCATCGGCAACATCAAGCCCATGGTTGAAGTGAAGTCCCGCCGCGTTGGCGGTGCCAACTACCAGGTGCCGGTTGAAGTGCGCCCGGTGCGCCGCATGGCCCTGGCCATGCGCTGGCTGAAAGAGGCCGCCAAAAAGCGTGGCGAAAAGTCCATGTCCCTGCGTCTGGCCAATGAGCTGATGGAAGCCACCGAAGGCCGTGGCGGCGCCATGAAAAAGCGTGACGAAGTGCACCGCATGGCCGAAGCCAACAAGGCCTTCAGCCACTTCCGTTTCTGATTTTTGCGGGCAGTGTTTGCTGCCCTGATTTGACGGGTTTCCGGCCGGGCGCAAGGTGTTCAACGCCTTGATTCCGGTGGGTTCAACCCCACTCTGTCGCTGGGCGCACAAGGCCGTGACGGCAGAGGCGTAGAAAAACACGAGAGATGCCTGGGTGGGCAGTTTTTCAACGAGTCGTTTTCTCTTTGTTCGCAATCCCGAACTGAAAGTAATTTATGTCCCGCGCTACCCCCATTCAAAACTACCGCAACATTGGTATTTCCGCGCACATTGACGCCGGCAAAACCACCACCACCGAGCGGATTCTTTTTTACACCGGCGTGAACCACAAGATTGGTGAAGTGCACGACGGCGCGGCCACCATGGACTGGATGGAGCAGGAGCAGGAACGTGGCATCACGATCACTTCCGCTGCAACCACCTGCTTCTGGAAGGGCATGGACACGTCCCTGCCTGAGCACCGCATCAACATCATCGACACCCCCGGTCACGTGGACTTCACGATTGAGGTCGAGCGTTCCATGCGTGTGCTTGACGGCGCCTGCATGGTGTACTGCGCCGTGGGCGGTGTGCAGCCCCAGTCGGAAACCGTCTGGCGCCAGGCCAACAAGTACAAGGTGCCGCGTCTGGCTTTTGTGAACAAGATGGACCGTACCGGTGCCAACTTCTTCAAGGTGGTGGAGCAGATGAAACTGCGCCTGAAAGCCAGCCCTGTGCCCATGGTGATCCCCATTGGCGCTGAAGAAAACTTCACCGGCGTGGTCGATCTGATCAAGATGAAAGCCATCATCTGGGACGAAGCTTCGCAAGGCATGAAGTTCACCTACAGCGAAATTCCGGCCGAGCTGCTGGAGCTGGCCAAGGAATGGCGCGAAAAGATGGTGGAAGCCGCGGCTGAAGCCTCGGAAGAGTTCATGAACAAGTACCTGGAAGAAGGTGACTTGAGCGAAGACGAGATCAAGCTCGGCATACGCACGCGTACCATCGCCAGCGAAATCCAGCCCATGTACTGCGGCTCCGCCTTCAAGAACAAGGGTGTGCAGCGCATGCTGGACGCCGTGATTGAATTCATGCCGTCGCCGATCGACATTCCACCCGTCAAGGGCATGGACGAAGACGAAGCGCCTGTCACCCGCAAGGCTGACGACGGCGAGAAGTTCTCGGCCCTGGCATTCAAGCTGATGACTGACCCGTTTGTGGGCCAGCTGACCTTTGTGCGTGTGTACTCCGGCGTGCTGAAAAAAGGCGACAGCGTTTTCAACCCGATCAAGGGCAAAAAAGAGCGTATCGGCCGTATCGTGCAGATGCACGCCAACAACCGCGAAGAAGTCAGCGAAATCCGCGCCGGCGACATTGCCGCCTGCGTGGGCCTGAAAGACGTGACGACCGGCGAGACCCTGTGTGATCCGGACGCCATCATCATGCTCGAGCGCATGGTGTTCCCTGAGCCTGTGATTACCCAGGCGGTGGAGCCCAAGACCAAGGTCGACCAGGAAAAAATGGGCATCGCGCTGCAGCGTCTGGCCCAGGAAGATCCTTCTTTCCGCGTCAAGACCGACGAAGAGTCCGGCCAGACCCTGATTGCCGGCATGGGCGAGCTGCATCTGGAAATCATTGTGGACCGCATGAAGCGCGAGTTCGGTGTGGAAGCCAACGTCGGCAAGCCGCAGGTGGCTTACCGCGAGACCATCCGCAAGACCATTGAAGATGCCGAAGGCAAGTTTGTGCGCCAGTCCGGCGGCAAGGGCCAGTACGGCCACGTGGTGCTCAAGATCGAACCCAATGAAATGGGCAAGGGCGTGGAGTTCGTCGACGCCATCAAGGGTGGTGTGGTTCCGCGCGAATACATTCCTGCGGTTGAAAAAGGCATCCACGAGGCTGTGACCTCGGGCGTGCTGGCCGGTTACCCGGTGGTGGACGTCAAGGTGACGCTGCATTTCGGCTCGTACCACGATGTGGACTCGAACGAAATGGCCTTCAAGATGGCTGCCATCTTTGGTTTCAAGGAAGGTTGCCGCAAGGCCAACCCGGTGATTCTGGAGCCGATGATGGCGGTCGAGGTGGAAACGCCTGAGGACTACGCCGGCAACGTGATGGGCGATCTGTCCTCACGCCGCGGCATGGTGCAGGGCATGGAAGACATGGTTGGTGGCGGCAAGGCCATCAAGGCCGAAGTGCCGCTGTCGGAAATGTTCGGTTACTCGACCACGCTGCGCTCGATGTCGCAGGGCCGTGCCACCTACACCATGGAGTTCAAACACTACTCCGAGGCCCCGCGCAATGTGTCCGAAGCCATCATGGCTGCACGCGCCAAGTAAGTCAAAAAGATGCCGGCTCCGCAAGGGCCGGCATCGCCAATTTCTTGTCTGCGATTGTGTGCCCCTCACTGCCCGTGGTGATGGAATCAGCAATACAGTGCAGACGTTAAACCATACACGGGCACGTTCTTTACTGGAGTTTTAAATGGCAAAAGGCAAATTCGAGCGGACCAAACCGCACGTCAACGTTGGCACCATCGGACACGTTGACCACGGCAAAACCACACTGACAGCGGCGATCACGACCGTGTTGGCGGCCAAATTCGGCGGCGAAGCCAAAGG
>CALRUM020000025.1:0-27365 GCA_943371375.1 Asaia bogorensis | reverse complement strand
GGGTATCTAATCCTGTTTGCTCCCCACGCTTTCGTGCATGAGCGTCAGTACAGGTCCAGGGGATTGCCTTCGCCATCGGTGTTCCTCCGCATATCTACGCATTTCACTGCTACACGCGGAATTCCATCCCCCTCTACCGTACTCTAGCTCTACAGTCACAAATGCCATTCCCAGGTTGAGCCCGGGGATTTCACATCTGTCTTATAGAACCGCCTGCGCACGCTTTACGCCCAGTAATTCCGATTAACGCTCGCACCCTACGTATTACCGCGGCTGCTGGCACGTAGTTAGCCGGTGCTTATTCTTACGGTACCGTCATAAGCCCTCTTTATTAGAAAGGACCTTTTCGTTCCGTACAAAAGCAGTTTACAACCCGAAGGCCTTCTTCCTGCACGCGGCATTGCTGGATCAGGCTTTCGCCCATTGTCCAAAATTCCCCACTGCTGCCTCCCGTAGGAGTCTGGGCCGTGTCTCAGTCCCAGTGTGGCTGGTCGTTCTCTCAAACCAGCTACAGATCGTCGGCTTGGTGAGCTTTTACCTCACCAACAACCTAATCTGATATCAGCCGCTCCAATCGCGCGAGGTCTTGCGATCCCCCGCTTTCATCCTTAGATCGTATGCGGTATTAGCGTAAATTTCTCTACGTTATCCCCCACGACTGGGCACGTTCCGATATATTACTCACCCGTTCGCCACTCTCAAGTATTGCTACTCTACCGTTCGACTTGCATGTGTAAGGCATGCCGCCAGCGTTCAATCTGAGCCAGGATCAAACTCTTTAGTTTAATCACTGCAATATTTCAACTCCGCACACTGCTGCGCGAAGAAAACTCATAAAAACGGAATTGATGAGAAATCTTGACGATTTCACATTTTCTATCTCCATGAGCGTTTAAAGTCAAAAGACTTTGACTTCTCCTGGTCAACCGAAGTCAACCAAAAGTCGTCTGGCAATCGCCTTCAAACGCCCATACTTATCGGCTGTAAATTTTTAATGATCCTGACTACTTTCGTCACCGCTTGGCGGCTTCGTTTTCGTCGTTAGCTGCAATCAGCTGAGCCTTTGATTATGACATGTTTTTTAAAAACATGTCAAGCCAAAGGGCTTTTTTTATTCTCACCGAATTTGCCTGCAAACCTTCTTTTAGGAAGCGACTTCTTGCGAAATCTGTTTACTTGCTGCACTCAGCAGAGCCTCAAATTATATACCGGTTTTTTCGTCCCGGTCAACAAAAAATTTCTTTTTTATCTGCCTGCTTTGCCGCCGATGACCACGAGTTCACCTTTCGATGGAACCTGCGACCTCCAGAGCGATGAAGCTGCTTTGAGGATGTTGACTGCGATCAGTCGAGCCTTAGATTCTATACCGGTTTTTTAACACCAGTCAAAAACAAATTCAAAATTTGTTTTTCTCTCATCAGGCCCTGTCAGTTGCTGCCGGACTTCGGTGAAAGAAGTCCCGTATCAGCTGAGCCAGTGACTATAACACGGCCCGGCGTCAGCCCGGCCAGGGCAGTTTGGCAAGGCGCGCATCCGGGCGGACCTTGGTCACGGCTGCAAGGGCAGGGACCGGGAGCGCTTTCCGGTCAGCGCAAACAGCGCATTGGCCACCGCCGGCGCCAGCGGCGGCACCCCCGGCTCTCCAACGCCGCCTGGATGGCGCGTGCTGGGCACGATCCAGGTCTCTACCTGGGGCGACTGCGCCAGGCCCAGCACCGGATGGTTGTTGAAGTTGTTTTGCTGCACGACGCCCTCGTGGATGTCGATTTTCCCGTGCAAGGCCGCACTCAGTGCAAACACCACCGAACCTTCCATTTGCTGCGCCACGATGCCCGGGTTGACCACCGAACCGCAATCGATGGCACACACCACGCGGTGCACGCGCAGCTCCCCGCCTGGCGCAGACACCTCGGCCACCTGCGCCACGATGGAACCAAACGACTCATGCAGTGCGATGCCCCTGGCCCAGCCGGCCGGCGGGGGGCTGCCCCAGCCCGCCTGCCTGGCGGCCAGCTCCAGCACGGCCAGGTGGCGCGGGGCTTGCGCCAGCAGCTGGCGCCTCAGGGCCAGAGGGTCCTGTTTCAGCTCAAAGGCCATCTCGTCGATGAAACTTTCCGAGAAAAAGGCGTTGTGCGAATGCCCGACCGAGCGCCAAAAGCCGACCGGCACACCTTTGCGGGTGGCCACATGGGACATGTGCTGGCTGGGAATGCCGTAAGGCAGGTCAAACAGGCCTTCGGCCGTGGTCTTGTCGGGCAGATCGACCGGTCCGGCCAGCATGGGGATGCCGCGCTCCATCCAGCGCGGACCGATCGCGTCGCCGGCCGACTTGATGCTCAGGCTGCTGAGCTGTCCCTGGGCATCGACTGCCGCGCGCAGCCGCGCCACATGCATGGGCCGGTAGAAATCGTGGGTGCTGTCTTCCTCGCGCGACCAGATCAGTTGCACCGGCCGGCCCCCGCAGGCCATCGCCACGCGGACCGCCTGGGCGATATAGTCCAGTTCCAGACGGCGGCCAAAGCCACCGCCCAGCAAAGTCACGGTCAGGCTGACGTCCTGTTCGGCCACCCCGGCCACCCGGGCGGCGATGGCCGCGCCCATTTGCGGCACCTGGGTCGGCACCCAGACAAAAACCTTGCCGTCCTTGACCTGCGCGGTGCAGTTCATGGGCTCCAGCGTGGCGTGCGCCAGATAAGGAGCGCGGTACAGCGCCTCCACACGGCGCGCGGCACCGGCCTCGGCCTGCGCCACGTCACCCTTTTCATAAAACGTGAAACCGCCTTCACCCTGAACTGCCGCTTCCAGCTCGCGTTCTATCTGCCGCGAATCGAGCGCGCCGGCCGGCCGCTGCTGCCAGTCCACCGCCACGGCCTGCGCGGCCTGCTGCGCCTGCCACCAGCTCTTGGCCACCACCGCAAAACCTGCGGTGGACCCGGCATAAGCCGGCAAAGGCAGCAGGCGCTCGACACCGGGCATGGCCAGCGCGGTGTGGCTGGCGATGGCGCCCGGTGCGCCCCCCAGCATCGGGCACAGCCGAATGGCCGCATACACCATGCCGGGCAGCCGCACGTCCAGCCCGAACCGGGCCGTACCGTTAACTTTGGCCGGGATGTCGCTGCGCGGCGCGCTCTGGCCGATCAGCTTCCAGTCCTTGCGCTCTTTCAGAGTGACCGTGCCCGGCGGGGTGGCAGCGGCAAATCTGGCCAGTTCGCCGTAATGGGCAGATTTGCCCGAAGGGTGCGACACCACGCCGTTGCTGACCGTGAATTCCGCCACCGGCAAACGCCATTGCAGCGAGGCGGCCCCCAGCAGCGAAGCGCGCGCGGTGGCGGCGGCGGTACGCAGCGCCAGCCAGGCATCGGCCACGCTGCTGGAGCCGCCGGTGGCATTGATGCCCAGCTCGCGCGCGACTTTGCCGACCACCCATTCGCCCATCCTGACCGTGATCGGCCTGTCTTCCAGCTCCTGCGGATGAAAGGGCAGGCCGGCCACCAGCATCGCGACATTGCCGTAAATCGTGTCGCTGCCGGCCTGTTCCAGCCGTATGCGATCCAGCGCCACATCCAGCTCCTCAGCCGCCAGCATGGCCAGGGCGGTGAACACACCCTGGCCCATTTCGCTGCGTGGCATGGCCAGCACCACCGCACCATCGGGCAACATCTTGATCCAGCCATTGAGCGCCACCGCGCCCTCCGCTGGCGGCCACAGCCGACCGGAACCGGTGCGCGAGCGCTGCGGCAACACACCCCAGCCCACCACCAGGGCGCCAGCCGCGCCCGCTGCACTGAGCAGCCAGGTCCGTCTTTTCATACCCGCTTCCTGGTCACGGGCCGGGCGGGCGTTATGCCTGCCGCCTGCTTGATCGCCGCGCGCACACGCTGGTAGGTACCGCAGCGGCAGATATTGGTCATGGCGGCATCGATGTCGGCATCGCTGGGTTTGGGTGTTTTTTCCAGCAAGGCGGCTGCAGCCATCAGCATGCCGGACTGGCAATAACCGCATTGCGGCACCTGCTGCGCGATCCAGGCGCGTTGCAGTGCATGCGGTTTTCCGGCGCTGCCCAGCGCTTCAATGGTCTGGATGCGTTTGCCGGCCAGTGTGGAGGCCGGCGTGACACAGGAGCGCACTGCCTGGCCGTCCACCCGCACGGTGCAGGCGCCGCAAGCCGCCACACCGCAGCCAAACTTGGTGCCTGTCATGTTGAGCAGGTCGCGCAGCACCCAGAGCAGGGGCATGGCGGGATCGGCATCTACCTGCAGGGTTTTGCCGTTGATCTGGAGTTCCATAGACACATGCTTTCCTTGTTCCCGCACAGGCTGCGGCCACGGATGACATTGCACTATAGCGAGCACGGTCCAGCCCGCCAAAGCCCGAAAACCAGCATGCGAAATCGCGCACCCGGATAATCCCTGACAACATGGCATTAATTACACTTCTTGACGCTCAACTCGCTTTTGGGCACGTCGCCCTGCTGGACCACGCAGATTTTTCGCTCGAAACCAGCCAGCGCATAGGCCTGATCGGCCGCAACGGTACCGGCAAGTCCTCACTGCTCAAAATCCTGGCCGGGCTGGAAAAGCCCGACGACGGCACGCTGCAGCTACAGCAAAATCTGCGCATCGCCTACGTGCCCCAAGAGCCCAGCCTCGATCCGCACGCGACGGTATTCATCGCTGCCAGCGCAGGACTGGCAAGGACCCGGCACGTGGTTGAGCAATATCTCGCGGCCGATGAACATACCGATCTGGACGCACTGCAGTCGGAAATTGAGGCGCTGGACGGCTGGAACTGGGAGCAGCGCGTCGAGGAAACCCTGCACCGCCTGCACCTGGACAAGGACGCCATCGTCGGCTCGCTGTCGGGCGGCACCAAAAAACGCGTGGCGCTGGCCCAGGCGCTGGTGGCCAAACCCGACGTGTTGCTGCTCGACGAACCCACCAACCACCTGGACCTCGATTCGATTGCCTGGCTGGAAGAGCTGCTGGTCAATTTCAACGGCAGCATCATCACCATCACCCACGACCGGGCCTTTCTGGACCAGGTCGCCACCGCGATTGTGGAGCTGGACCGCGGCAAGCTGCTGACTTACCCCGGCAACTTTGCCCAGTACCTGATCCAGAAAGAAGAGCAGATGGCGCAGGAAGCCGTCATCAACGCCAAGGCCGACAAACTGCTGGCGCAGGAGGAAGTCTGGATCCGCAAGGGCGTGGAAGCGCGCCGCACGCGCAGCGTGGCGCGTATAGGCCGGCTCGAAGCCCTGCGCGACAACCGCGCCGCGCGGCGTGATGCGGTGGGCCGCGTCAACCTCGATGTTTCCAGCGGCGAGAAAAGCGGCAAGATCGTGGCCGAGCTGACCGATGTGAGCAAAAGCTTCGGCCATCCCGGCAGCGAAAAAATCATCGTCAACAAATTCACCGGCACCCTGCTGCGCGGCGACAAGGTCGGCCTGCTGGGCCCGAACGGCGCCGGCAAAACGACGCTGCTCAAGCTCATTCTGGGCGAGCTGCAGCCCGACGTGACCACGCCACCCGGCAAGATCCGCCAGGGCGCGAACCTGCAGGTGGCCTACTTCGACCAGATGCGCGACAGCCTGGACCTGGACGCCACGCTCGAAGACTTCATCAGCCCCGGCAGCGAGTGGGTCGAGATCAACGGCCAGAAGAAACACGTCAAGAGTTATCTGACCGACTTCTTGTTCTCGCCGGCGCGCGCCAACTCGCCGGTGCGCACGCTCTCGGGTGGCGAGCGCAACCGCCTGCTGCTGGCGCGCCTGTTCGCCCGTCCCGCCAATGTGCTGGTGCTCGACGAGCCGACCAACGACCTGGACATCGACACGCTGGAACTGCTGGAAGACCTGCTGCAGAACTATGAGGGCACGGTGTTCCTGGTCAGCCACGACCGGCGCTTCCTCGACAACGTGGTGACCAGTACGATTGCCTACGAAGGCACGCCGGAGAACCCGGGCTTCTGGCGCGAATACGAAGGCGGCGTGACCGACTGGCTGACCCAGTCCAAACGTGCGGCGCAACTGGCCAGCGGCGGAAAAACCCCCGCCAGCACGGTTGCCGCCAAAGCTGCAAGCAAAAATGCGGTTTTACCCAGCAAGGACGGGCGTGAGGCGCTATCAAAAAAGAAGCTGAGTTACAAGGAACAGCGTGAACTCGATGGCCTGCCGGCGCTGATCCAGCAGCTCGAGTCGCAGCAAAAGGCGATCGCACAGGAATTGTTTGACGGCACGCTGTACACCAGCAATGCCAAACGCGCGGCCGAACTGAACGCGCGCAACAGCAAGCTGGAAGAGGAACTGATGGACGCCTTGCAGCGCTGGGAAACCCTGTCCGCGTAGCTGCGCTGTCGGGCAAAACACCTACAAGATCTTGCGCCGCCGGCGGGCGCCGCTGGGCCCGGCGCCCGCGCGCCCTGGGCTACAGTGGCTGCACCCCTACCCGCCAGCCCCATGCCCGACTGCCCCGCACCCTACGCCCAACCTGTTCGCCTGCCCGGTCACTGGCTGGCCATGCTGCTGCTGGCGGCCTGGCTGACCGGCTGCGCCTCGCTGCCCAGCGCGGTGGACCGGCCCATCACCCATGCCCTGGCCACGCCGCAGGACACGGCGCTGGGGCAAGCCATGCAGGCCAGCGCTGCCGCCGCCCGCACCCGCAACGACTCCGGTTTTTCACTGGTCAACAGCGCCGAGCTGGCATTTACCAGCCGCATGGCCCTGATCAACGCCGCACAGAAAACCCTGGACATCCAGTACTACGCGATCCATGCCGACGACACCACCGAGCGGCTGTTTGATGCGCTGCGCGCAGCGGGCGAACGCGGTGTGCGCATCCGCATCCTGCTCGATGACTTCAACACCGCGGGAAAAAATGCCCAGGTGCTCAAGCTGGCGTTTGAAAAAAACATCAGCATGCGCCTGTTCAACCCGCTGCCCGGGTCGCGCGGCTCCCTGTTCTTGCGCATTCTGGGCTCGCTCGGGGATGTGGACCGCATCCAGCGCCGCATGCACAACAAGATTTTTGTGGCCGACAACGCGGTCGCCATCACCGGCGGACGCAATCTGGGCGAAACCTATTTCGGCCAGGGCGAAGGCACCAACTTCGTCGATGCCGACGTGCTGGCGGCCGGCCGCATTGTGCGCGAGCTCTCGCGCAGCTTTGACCAGTACTGGAACAACCCGCTGGCCTACCCGGTGCAGTCGCTGATGACCGCCAAGGAGCTGGAGGCCCTGAAACCTGTACCCAGGGCTGTTGATGCCGCCCTGCCGGCCAGCGCGCAAGCGGCGGCGCCTGAGCGCCCACCCGTCGCCTCAGCCCCCGCCGCAGTGGCGCCGCCGCCGTTGCCCGACAGCACCAATCTTTCCAGGCTGAGCTGGACCTGGGCACCCTCGGCGCTGATGGTGGACAAGGCGTCCAAAATCGCCGCCGATGCCGACGATGTCGAGCAGGCGCAGGACACCACTGTGGATGGTTTGCTGCAGCTGATGGGCGAAGCCAAAAGCAATTTGCTGATCGTCTCGCCCTATTTCGTTCCGGGTGAACGCATGCTGGCGCAGCTTGCCGCCATCCGCCAGAAAGGCGTGCGTATCCGCGTGCTGACCAACTCCCTGGCGTCCAACGACGCGCCTGCAGCCCACGTGGGTTATGCGCGCTACCGCCGGCAGTTGCTGGCCATGGGCATAGACATTTATGAAATGCGTGCCGAGCAGGAGGGCACGCTGTCCAGCTTTGGCGGCCTGGGCAGCACCGGCTCGGCCAATGGCTCACGCGCCAGCCTGCATTCAAAGATAGTGGTGCTCGACGACCTGCTGCTGGTCATAGGTTCGATGAATCTGGACCTGCGCTCGCAATTGCAGAACAGCGAAGTGGCGCTGGTGATCCGCAGCCGCAAGCTCGCTTTGGAGACCACGCAGCTGATTGAGCCGGCGCTGGCCAGGGGTGCTTACAAGGTGGAACTGGCCGGCGGCCAGCTGGTCTGGCGCGCGCCACAAGGCTCCAGCCTCCAGGACAGCCGCACCGAGCCCGACGCCAGCCTGGGGCTGCGGCTGGTGCTCAGGCTGCTCGGGCCGCTGGCGCCCGAAGAAATGCTCTAGGAGTCTGCGCGGCAGAAGGCGTTGAAGCGAAAAGCGGCCCCAGCGAGGACAGTTTTTGCCGGGTTTGCCGGCCCATAGCCGTAGCTATGGGACAAAAAGACGGTGAAAAATGGACCGCTGCGGTCACTTTGCAGCCGACGTTCCTTCTGCCGCGCAGACTCCTGGCCCGCCTCAGGCCTCCGGCGTGCCGGTATCACGCAGCCCGGTCAGCAGCCCTTGACGTGCTGACGCGGCCAGCGCCTCGTAGCGGGTCCTGAAGGCATCGAGGGATTCCTCGTTGAGCTCCTCCAGGTCGAGCAGCGCGTTGTGCGCGCCCTGGGTCGCGCGTATCAGTTCATCGAGTTTGATCTGTATCGCTTCGGTGTCGCGGTTCTGCGAGTTCTGGATCAGAAAGACCATCAGGAAGGTGACGATGGTGGTGCCGGTGTTGATGACCAGTTGCCAGGTGTCGCTGAAGCCGAACAGCGGCCCGGTCACGATCCAGACCAGGATGACCAGCACCGCGAGGGAAAAGCTGGCTGGCCGCCCGGCATGACGGGAAGCTGCCTTGGCCGCGTTGGAATACCAGTGATTGCTTGCCATGAAGAACTCCGGGGTCAGGGCCGGCCGGGGCCGGCATTGGAAAGCCCCATGTTGCACCACATGTGGACCTTGGAGACAAAACCCGTGCCCACGGCGACGGCAAAGGGTTCCACGCCAAAGGCCGTGAAGCCGCAGCTTTCATACAGCGCCTGCGCGCCGGTGTTTCCCTGTGTGACGCTCAGTTGGACCAGCCTGACGCCGGGCCTGTCCCTGGCAGCGGCCAGCACCGCATGCACCAGCCGGCGGCCTGTCCCGCGCCCGCGCCAGGCGGCGGGCACATACATGCCGAACAGGCTGGCCTTGTGCCTGAGCTTTTCGCGCTGCCCGAAAGAAAGCCCGGCCACACCCGCCAGCTCGCCCGCGCAAAAAACACCGAACACCAGTTCCATGGCATCAGGCGCATCCTGAAGCCGCGACTCCCACCAGGACAGCGGCAGCAGCGCCCGCTCTTGCGGGCCCGACGTGAAGGCGTCGGGATGCAGCGCGTAAGCCTCCAGCATCAGCGCCCGGTAAAGCGGCGCATCGGACGGGACCAGCTGCCGCAGCATCATGCCGGGCCCCGCCTGCAAGGGCAGGCAGCCACCCCAAGCCGATGGGGCCCGCCAGTTGCTACATATTTCATAGCTGCTCGCGCGCGTCCCGAAAAGGTCAGGAGCCTATCTGGCTTGGGAATCGTCGGCTGCAAATCGACCGCAGCGGTCCATTTTTCACCGCCTTTTTGTCCCATAGCTGGGCTATGGGCCTGCAAACCCGGCAAAAACTGTCCTCGCTGGGGCCGATTTTCGCTATCGACGCCCCAAGCCCGACAGGCTCCTACAGACAAAAAATGCATCAAGGGCATGGCACAAGCCTCAGCCGGCCTACTTCATGCCATCGCGCAGGCGCGCAAACACCTTCCAGAAGGCGGCCTCCTGCGTGGTCGCAAAGTTGATGCGCATCAGGGTGCTGGGCTTGCGCACCGCGTGAAACAGCGCGCCGGGTGCAATCAGGTAACCCTCATCGAGCATGCGTTGCGCCAGCGCATCGGTGTCAACCCCGGTATCGACCCAGCCAAACAAACCGGCGGGCTCGGCGGCAAAGCTGCAGCCGTGTGCCAGCGCCAGCCTGGTGCTGCGCGCGCGTGCCGCATCGAGCCGGGTGCGTATGCGTTCGGCATGGCGGCGCAGCTGGCCCTGGTCTATACACCAGGCCAGCGCTTTTTCCAGCAGCGCCGGTGTCGTCAGTGTGCCCAGCAGTTTGGTGTCCAGCAGGCGGTTGACCAGATCGGGCGGCGCGGCCATGAAACCCACGCGCCAGCCGGGCGCGAGGATTTTGGCAAAACCGCTGACATAAATCGTGCGCTGCAGGCCGTCGAGCGCACACAGCCGCGTCGCATGTTCGGGCGCCAGGTGGCTGTAGGTGTCGTCTTCGGCAATATGGAAATTGTGCTCGTTGGCCAGCTGCAGCAGGCGGTGCGCACTGCCCGGCGTCAGGCAGTAACCGGTGGGATTGTGGAACACGCTGACGCTGACAAACAGCTTGGGGCTGTGGATCTCGCAATACTTCGCCATCACCTCCAGGTCGGGCCCATCGGCACGGCGCGGCACCGGCAAAATACGCATGCCCATCGCATCCAGGCGCGCAAACTCGACCGCCCAGCCAGGCTCCTCGACCATCACACAGTCACCGGCGCGCAGCAGCGTGCGGCTGACAATGTCCAGCGCATGGGTGGCGCCCACGCTGGTGATGATCTGCTCGGGCGCGGCATGGACATTGAGTGCGCCCAGTTTTTGCGACAAGGCGCGGCGCAGCCCGCTGTCGCCCATGGGTTCGCCATACTGCAGTGAAAACTCCCGCAGCGCCGACACACTGGTCACCTTGCGCACCGCCGTCTGCATGAAGCTGGTCTCCAGCCACTCCGGCGGAAACACGCCCATGCCGGGCTGCGGTTTGTTGTTGACCTTGTGAAACATGCCGCGAATCAGCGCCGTGGCATCCACCGGCGCCTGCCGGGTGGCCATCCAGGTCGCAGTGCTCCAGCTGTTCAGCGGGGCCGGCATGGGCGGGCTGGCGTTTTGCGTCTCGGGCGCCCCGTTGTTTGCAGCGGCCTGCGCCTGGGCGGTATGCGCCGGCGCCACATTCAAGGACGCATCGCGGACAAAAAAGCCGCGATTTTTATACGCCACCACCAGGCCTTGCGCCAGCAACTGGTCGTAAGCCGCCACCACGGTGGAGACACTGACCCCCTGCTGCTCGGCACACAGCCGCACCGAAGGCAGGCGTGCACCCGGCGCCAGCAGGCGGCTGCGGATACGCTCGGCAAAGCGCGCGCACAGTTGCTCGGTCAGCGATTGGGAGGCGGTTTTCATCAACATGGCGGTGTTCTGCGGCAGGTGGCTGATCCCTGATTGTTCTGTGTGCTGACAACAGGACCAGCACAGTTTGAAACTTTGTACCCAAAACTGTATGGGTGGTGTGCTGGTTTGAACTATAAAGTCTGAACCATGAATTGGCAAGAATTTACCGCCCTGCTGGTGCTGGCGACCGCGATGAGTTTTTCGCCCGGCCCCAACACCACGCTGTCCACGGCACTGGCGGCCAACCACGGCCTGCGCCGCGCCATGCCTTTTGTCTGCGCGGTACCGGTCGGCTGGGGCGTGTTGCTGAGTTTGTGCGCGCTGGGCCTGGGCGCGCTGCTGCTGGCCGTGCCCTTGCTGGGCCTGGCCGTCAAAGTCACAGGTGTGGCCTACCTGCTCTGGCTGGCTTCAAAAATTGCGCGCTCGCGCCAGCTCAGCGAAGCCGACGCGGAAAAAATGAACGTCGGTTTCTGGCAGGGTGCGGCGCTGCAGTTTGTCAACATCAAGGCCTGGATGCTGGCGCTGGCGATTGTCAGCGGCTGGATTGCCGGGCGCAGCGATCCGGGCCTGCGGTTTGCCGTGGTGCTGCCGGTCATGCTGGTGTATGCGTTCGCCAGCAACCTGCTGTACGCCTGGGCCGGCTCGCTGCTGCGTGAGTGGCTCTCCGGCCCCGGCGGAACGGGCCGGCGCCTGCGCGGCTTCAACTTCGTGATGGCCGGTGTGCTGGTGGCCACCGCCGTCTGGATGCTTTTTTTATGAACCCCGGCGCCGCGCAGATCAACAAAGGGCTCTGGCTGGGCCTGCTCGGCATCGTGATTTTTGCGGTCACGCTGCCCATGACACGCCTGGCCGTGGGCACACCCGATGCGCCTCAGATGTCGGGCGTGTTTATCGCCCTGGGGCGGGCCGTGGTGGCCGCAGGTTTGTCGGCACTGTTTCTGCTGGCCACCCGGGCCCCGCTGCCGCAGCGGCGCGACTGGCTGCCGCTGGCGATCACCGCCGGCGGCGTGGTGTTTGGTTTTCCGCTGTTCACCTCGATGGCCATGCGTTATGTCGAAGCCGTGCATGCCAGTGTGATTGTGGGCGTGTTGCCGCTGGCCACCGCGGCAGTCGGGGCGCTGCTGCACCGCCAGCGCCCGTCCGCCGGTTTCTGGCTGTGTGCGGCTTTGGGCAGCGCGCTGGTGGTGGTGTTTGCCATGCTGCGTTCCGGCGGCGCCGGCCTGTCCATTCATTTTGCAGACCTGATGCTGCTGGCCGGCATGTTGTGCGCGGCCGTTGGTTACGGCTACGGCGCGCGGCTGTCGCAACACATGCAGGCCGAACATGTGATCTGCTGGGCGCTGCTGCTGTCGCTGCCATTGACCCTGCCGCTGTCGCTTTTGAGCTGGCCCACAGCGCCGCTGCAGGCCAGTGCCTGGGCCGGTTTTGCCTACCTCGGCGTGTTTTCGATGTGGCTGGGCTTTTTTGCCTGGTACCGCGGCCTGGCGCTGGGCGGCACGGTGCGTGTCAGCCAGGTGCAGCTGGTCCAGCCCTTTTTGTCGATGCTGTTTGCCGTGCCGCTGCTTGGTGAACGGCTGGATGCCGTCACCGTCGGATTTGGCATTGCCGTGATCGCCACCGTTTTTATCGGCAAAAAAATGCCTGTGCACCTGCCCTCCCGCGCGCCCGCAACCGGACCGGGGCCTTTGCTCAACGCCAGAAAGCCGTGATGTACTCAGCCGCCTTTATTTTTGAACCCGGCGCTTATGACGAGCGCTTTCACGCGCTGGACGCGCTGATCGAAGAGGCCGCGCTTGCGACAGCAGGCTATCTGGGCGCGGAGCTGTGGCACTCGCCGGACGGCGTGCTCAGGAACGCCACCTACTTTTGGGAAAGCGAAGAGTCGCTGCGCGCCTTCTCGGCGCACCCCAGGCACCTTGAAGCCAAGCGCCAGTACACCCAGTGGTACAAGGGGTTTCACATCGTCATCTCGCAGGTGCTGCGCTCCTACGGCGACGGCAAGATCGCGCACATCACCCCCAACCAGCGGGCACACGCATGAGCATGACACCCGAACAACGCCTGCAGCAACTCGGTCTGGTCCTTCCTGCCTTGATCCCGCCGCGCGGCAGCTTTGATGCCTGGGTGCTGGACGGCAGCACCCTGTATCTGTCGGGCAAAGGTTGGCCGCTGCGCGCGGACCTGACCGCAGCGCCCAAGGTGGGCCGCGAGATCAGCCTGGAGGAAGCCCGTGGCCACGCGCACGAAGTGGGTCTTCACCTGATCGCCACCATGAAGGCCGCCCTGGGCGAGCTGTCGCGGGTGCGCCGCGTGATCAAGCTGCTGGGCATGGTCAACGCCACTCCTGATTTCATGCAGCACACTGAGGTCATCAACGGTTGCTCTGACCTGTTGGTGCAGGTGTTTGGCGAAGCCGGCCGCCACGCGCGTTCAGCAGTGGGGGTGGGTTCGCTGCCACGCGGCTTTGCGGTGGAAATCGAAGCCATCGTGTCGGTGAGCGACTAAGCGGGCAAGCCATGCAAATAGACAACCTCCCCTTTGGCAGCACCGACTGGTCCGCCGTTGCGCGCACCACGCACTCCGGCATCACCGGCCAGGCCTTCTGGCGCACGCAGCAGTTCGGTGACATCCGGGTGCGCATGGTGGAGTACAGCGCCGGCTACACCGCCGACCACTGGTGCAGCAAGGGCCACATCCTGCTTTGCCTCGAAGGCGAGTTGCACACCGAGCTGGACGACGGGAGTGTGCATGTGCTGCTGCCCGGCATGAGTTACCAGGTCGCAGACGGCGCCGAGGCCCACCGGTCAAGCTCGCCTTCTGGCGCCAAACTGTTTATCGTGGACTGACAGCGCGAAAGCGGATAAAACCAGCAAAGACAACACCAATGGAGAAAAAACCCATGCCATGGACCCAGTCGCAACGCGCCGCAAAAATGAACCCCTCGGTGATCCGCGAGATCCTCAAGGTCACTGAAAAGCCCGGCATCATCAGTTTTGCGGGCGGCCTGCCCTCGCCCAAAACCTTCCCGGTCAGCGCCTTTCGCGAAGCCTGCGACAAGGTCCTGCGCGAAGACGGCCACGCCGCGCTGCAATACGCGGCCAGCGAAGGTTTTGCGCCGCTGCGCGAGATGGTGGCGGCCATGCTGCCCTGGGAGATTGATCCGGCCCAGGTGCTGATCACCACCGGCTCGCAGCAGGGCCTGGACCTGGTCGCCAAAATCCTGATTGATACCGGCAGCAAGGTGCTGGTCGAAACCCCGACCTACCTGGGCGCGCTGCAGGCTTTCACGCCTATGGAGCCGCAGATCGTCAGCGTGGCCAGCGATGACGAAGGTGTGGATATTGCCGATCTGGGCAGCAAAGCCGCCGGTGCACGTTTTCTGTATGTGCTGCCCAACTTCCAGAACCCGACCGGCCGCAGCATGAGCGAGGCACGCCGCGCCGCGCTGAGCGCCGAGGCCGCGCGCCTGGGCCTGCCCATCGTCGAAGACAACCCCTACGGCGACCTGTGGTTTGATGCGCCGCCACCCTTGCCGCTGAGCGCACGCAACCCCGAGGGCTGTATCTACCTCGGGTCTTTCTCCAAAGTGCTGGCACCCGGCCTGCGCTTGGGTTTTCTGGTCGCGCCCAAGGCGCTCTACCCCAAGCTGTTGCAGGCCAAGCAGGCGGCCGATTTGCACACCCCCGGCTTCAACCAGCGCATGGTGGTCGAAACCATGAAGGACGGCTTCCTGGAGCGCCATGTACCCACCATACGCGCACTGTACAAATCGCAGCGCGATGCCATGCTGGCCGCCTTGCAGCGCGACATGCCCGAGGGCGTGAGCTGGAACAAACCCGATGGCGGCATGTTTTTGTGGGCGCGCCTGCCGCAGGGCATGAACGCCGTCGAGCTCTTGCCCAGGGCGGTCGAAAAAAATGTGGCTTTTGTGCCGGGCGCCGCGTTTTACGCCGACAAGGCCGACCCCCGCACCCTGCGCCTGTCTTTTGTGACCGCCAGCGTGGAGCAGATCAACACCGGCGTGGCGGCGCTGGCGGCCGCCATACGCGAAAGCCAGCCCGGCACGGTCGGTGTGGCAGAAATCGCCGGGGCCAAATAAATGCTGAAGATCTGGGGGCGCATGAGCTCCATCAATGTCAAAAAAGTCGTGTGGACGGCGCAGGAGCTGGCCCTGGATTTCCAGCGCACCGAGGCCGGCGGCCTGTTTGGTGTGGTCAAGACCGCCGATTACATGGCGCTCAATCCGAACTCACTGGTGCCGGTGATTGAAGACGGCGACTATGTGTTGTGGGAGTCCAATGTCATCGTGCGTTACCTGTGCGCCAGGCACTCATCCGGGGAGATGTACCCGACAGACCTGCACGAACGTTTTGACGCCGAGCGCTGGATGGACTGGCAGCAGACCACGCTGAACCCGGCCAGCCGGTCCGGTTTCTGGCAGCTGATACGCACAGCGCCAGAGCAGCGCGACCCGGCGCTGCTGGCCGAATCGAATGCCGCCGTCGAGGCCCTGATGGCCACGCTGGATGCGCACCTGGCGCAGCGCCACTTCATGGTCGGCGACCGTTTCACCGTGGCCGACATACCACTGGCCTGCGAAGTGCACCGCTGGTTCGGCTTGCCGCAAGTACGCCAGAGCCGGCCCCACATCGAACGCTGGTACGCCAGCATCTGCGCACGGCAGGCCAGCAAAGGTGTGCTGGACCTGGCGCTTTCCTGAACCCCTGACCCACTCCAAACCCGCCATCCATGCCCATGAAAACCAGGCCCTTCAAACAAGTCGACGTGTTCACAAACCGTCCCTACTTCGGCAACCCGCTGGCCGTGGTGCTCGACGGCAGCGGGCTCGACGACGCGGCCATGCAGCGTTTTGCGCAGTGGACCAATCTGTCGGAAACCACCTTTGTGCTGCCGCCGGAAGACCCGGCCGCCGACTATCAGGTGCGCATCTTCACGCCGGGCGGCGAGCTGCCTTTTGCCGGCCACCCGACACTCGGCACCTGCCATGCCTGGCTGCAGGCCGGCGGCCAGCCCCAACGCAGCGATTGCATCGTGCAGCAAAGCCGGATCGGCCTGGTGCAGGTGCGGCGCGATGGCGAACGCCTGGCTTTTGCCGCCCCGCCGCTCAAACGTTCGGCCCCCAGTCCGGTGGTGCTGGCACAAATTGCCGCAGCGCTGAACCTCAAAGCGCAGCAGATCACGGCAGCGCAACTGCTGGACAACGGCCCGGTCTGGCTGGGCCTGTTGCTGGACAAGGCCGACACCGTGCTGCAAATAGAGCCGGACCATCCGGCGCTCAAAAACATCGGCATCAAGGTCGGCGTGGTGGGACCCTGCCTGGCGCCCCCGGCGCCAGCGCTGATCACACGCTCGAACCGTGAGTCGCGTGCTTTCGCCGGCGCTGCCGCCGTAGCCGACGCCGCCCCGGACTTTGAAGTGCGCGCCTTTGCCGCCCCGCTGGGCATCAATGAAGACCCGGTCACCGGCAGCCTCAACGCCAGCCTGGCGCAGTGGCTGATCGCCGAGGGGCATGCACCCGAGTCTTACCTGGCGACACAAGGCGCCTGCCTGGGCCGCAACGGCCAGGTGTTCATCACGCGGGATCAGGTCGGACAGGTCTGGGTGGGCGGCGAGTCCGTCACCTGCATCGAAGGCTCGGTGACCCTGTGATGAAAGCCCAGGTCGATCATCTGGTCCTTGTTGCCGCCAGCCTGGATCAGGGCGTGGCATGGTGCGAAAAAACGCTGGGCATCACACCGGGGCCAGGCGGCGAACACCCGCTGATGGGCACCCACAACCGGCTTTTCAGCATCGCCAGTCCGGCCTATCCGCGCGCCTATTTTGAAATTATTGCGCTGCAGCCGGGCGCCGTGCCAGCGCGCGCAACCGGCCTGCAACGCTGGTTCGACATGGACGATACGGCGCTGCAACACCGGGTGGCCAGCGAAGGCCCGCATCTGGTGCACTTTGTCGCCAGCGTGGGCGGCGTGCTGTCTGCGGTCAAGGCGCTGGCCGTGCTGGGCCTGGACCGCGGCCGCGTGTTACCGGTTTCGCGCCAAACCGGCAGCGGTTTGCTGAACTGGCGCATCACCGTGCGCGACGACGGCCAGCGGCTTTTTTATGGCGGCCTGCCGACGCTGATCCAGTGGGGCGAAGCAAGCGACGACCCGGCGCTGGCAGCGCACCCGCAGGATGGGATGCCGGCCTCGGGCGTGACGCTGCAGGCGCTGCACATGGATCACCCGCGGCCGGACAGCCTGCAAAAAGCACATGCGGCCATAGGGCTGGCTGGCGTCGAAGTCCGGCCCGGCCCGCCCAATCTGGTGGCCACATTACAAACACCGCGCGGCCTGGTCACGCTGGAATCCAAAGGAATCTGAATGTACCGAACACAAGATCTGGCGCCGGCTGCCAGGCGCCCTCACACCGGCCTGCCGGACCTGCCCGCCATAGAACACGCGGCCCGCGTGGTGTACCGCGAGTTCCAGGCCACGCCGCAATACCGCTGGGGCCTGTCAAGCCAGCGCCTGGGCGCCGACTGCTGGATCAAACACGAAAACCACACACCGGTGGGTGCTTTCAAAATCCGCGGCGGCCTGACCTACTTTGACGCCTTGCGCCAGGCCGGCACATTGCCGAAAGAAGTCATCAGCGCCACCCGCGGCAACCATGGCCAGAGCATAGGCTGGGCGGCCCGCGCGCACGGCGTGGCCTGCAGCATTGTGGTTCCGCGCGGCAATTCGCTGGAAAAAAACGCCGCCATGCGCGCACTCGGTGTGACGCTGATCGAACATGGCGAAGACTTTCAGGAAAGCCGCGAACATGCGATGGCCCTGGCCGCTCAGCGCGGCGCCCACATGGTGCCGAGTTTTCATGCCCAGCTGCTCAGCGGTGTCAGCACCTACTGGTGGGAGTTCATGCTGGCCGTGCCGCAGCTGGACGTGGTGTATGTGCCCATAGGCCAGGGTTCGGGCGCTTGTTCGGCGATTGCCGCCAAGCTGGCCCTGCGCCGCAACCTGCGCATCGTCGGTGTGGTCAGCGCCCATGCCACAACTTATGCCGACTCACTGGCCGCTGGCCGTGTGGTCGAAGCACCGGTCAGCACCGAGCTGGCCGACGGCATGGCCTGCCGCATCGCCGACCAGCAGGCACTGGACATCATGGCGCCGCATATCGACCACATCGTCCAGGTCAGCGACGCCGAGGTGGCGCAGGCCATGCGTGATTTGTACGCCGACACCCACAACGTCGCCGAAGGCGCAGGCGCCGCCAGCTTTGCCGCCGCCATGCAGGAACGCGCGCAGCTCCAGGGCCAAGTGGTCGGCACCACGCTGTGCGGCGGCAATGTGGACAGCGATATTCTGGCCAAAGTACTGACGGCCGGCGATCAGGCCGACTTGAGCCAGTCCTGAAACCGCTGTAACACCACCATCTCCGCCTTCCACTCGGGGTAGCGCAGGTAGTAGGCTTTTTCTGCCTTCCAGGCGATGGACGACAGTGGCCTGACCTGGCCGCTCGCTACCGCCCCGGCGGCCACATACTCCGGAAGAAGCGCCACGCCCAGCCCGGCAATCACGCCGTTCAAGGCCATGGAAAGCAAATCGTACTGGGGGCCGGCGTCCAGGCGCTGGGCCGGCAACAGCTCCGTCAAGCCCGCTTGCGCCAGCCAGCTTGCCCAGGCATGCGGCACCGTGGTGTGGCGGATCAAGGGATAGGCCGCCAGTACATTTTTCAGCGCATGAAGTCCGCTCCCGCGCGGCAGGCCCTTCAACAAGCGCGGAGCGACGTAGGGCCGAAGCGACAGGGGCAGCACGAGTTCGGCGCGCAGACCGGCGGTCGCTCCGCTGCAAAACTCGATGGCAGCGTCATGCGGGACGCTGGAAAAGTCCACCGGCCCGATGTGTGTGGACAGGTTCAGCGTGACTTCGGGGTGGGCCGCCACAAATCCGCTCAGGCGCGGGATCAGCCAGTAAGTGGCAAAGCTGGATGCCACACACAGGTTGAGCGCGCCACCCGCGCCCTTGTGGGTCACCACGTGTTGCGTGGCCCGCTCAAGCTGGCGCAAGGCGCTGGACACTTCCGCCAGATAGGCGCTGCCCACGCTGGTGAGCTGGAGGCCCGCGCGCTTGCGCACAAACAGCGACACCCCCAGATGCGCCTCCAGCCCCAGCACCTGGTGGCTCACCGCGCCCTGGGTCAGGTGAATCTCCGCTGCAGCCTTGGTGAAACTTTCATGGCGCGCGCTGGCGTCAAAGCAGCGCAGCGCCGTCAGGGAGGGAAGTGGCGTCATGGCATGAATAAAACTATTGCAACAAATAAAACTATTCGTTTGTCTGCCGGACGTTACCGGATTAAATTCACTTCACGTTCAAACCAACAAGGATCAGGCATGAGCATTATCAATAATACTGCAGCGCTGCGCAGGCGCGATGTTCTGCGTGGCACGGCCGCTGCCATCGGCTCTGCCATGGTGGCAAGCCCGGTCTTTGCCCAAAGCTACCCGAGCAAACCGATACGCCTGGTGGTGCCGTCCGCCGCCGGAGGCGCGCCCGACGTCATCTGCCGCCTGCTGGGCAACGAGTTGAGTGCCGCGCTGGGCCAGCCCATCATCATCGACAACCGACCCGGCGCCGGCGGCGCGCTGGGCATGAGCGAGATTGCCCGTGCGGTCCCCGACGGCTACACCCTGGGTTATGGCAACGTGGTCACGCTCGCGATCAACAAGTCGCTCTACGCCAAACTCCCCTACGACCCCGATGCGCTGACCAGCATCGCCCTGATGGGGACCGTCCAGAACGCCCTGGTGGTGCGCAACGAGCTTCCCGCCAAAACAGTGCGGGAACTGATCGACTACGCCAAAGCCCGCCCTGGCCGGCTGAACATGGGTTCTGCCGGCAACGGCACCACCGGCCATCTGGGCGGGGAGTTGTTCAAGTCGCTCACGGGTACCTTCATCACCCACGTGCCTTACCGCGGCAGCCCCACAGCCATCCAGGACCTGATTGGCGGCCAGATCGACCTGATGTTCGACAACCTGTCGTCGATAGGGCCACACATCAAGAATGGCCGGGTGCGCGCCCTGGGCGTCAGCGGCAAACGCCGCTCCCCCCTCTTTCCCCAACTGCCGACCATCGACGAGGCTGGCGTCAAGGGTTATGAAACCACGGCCTGGGGCGGCATCGTGGGGCCTAAAGGTTTGCCGCCGGAGATGGTGGAACGGCTGAACATCGAGATCAACCGCATCCTGTCCACGCCGGCCGTCCGGGAAAAATACGCCCAGATGGCGTTTGAGACCATGGCTTCGCCGCCCAACCTGCTGATGACCATGGCCAAAATAGAATCGCCGCGCTGGGCCGAAGTTGTCAAACGATCCGGCGCCAAAGTGGAATGAGCGACGCCCCTGTCGCCTCGCAAAATTTCGTCATCAGGGGAGCGGACGTCATTGACGGCACGGGCAGCGCCCGCTTCCAGGCCGACGTGGTGGTGACCGACGGCCTGGTATCGGCGATAGCCCCCGCCGGCAAAGGTGTGGCGCGCGAGGTCGTAGCGGCCCCGGGCATGGTGCTCTGCCCCGGCTTCATCGACACCCACACACATGACGATCAGTTGCTGCTGCAACCCACGGTGCCGCACCCCAAGCTGACCCAGGGGGTCTGCACGGTGGTCACCGGCAATTGCGGCATCAGCCTGGCACCGCTGCTGAGCCGCGAGCCGCCGGCGCCGCTTGACCTGCTCGGTGGGGACGTTTTCGTCCACGACAGCTTTCGTGGCTACCTGATGGCGCTCGACTTTTTGCAACCCTGCATCAACGTCGTGCCTCTGGTCGGCCACAGCACACTGCGCGTGCGGCATGTCAAAGATCTCAGCCGTGCCGCTACACCGGCAGAGGTGAGCGCCATGGCCGGCGAAGTCTCGCAAGCCCTGGACGCCGGTGCGTTCGGCCTGTCCACCGGTGTGTACTACCCACCGGCCAGGGCCGCCAGCACCGAAGAATTGCTCGGTGTCTGCGCCGCACTGAAAGGGCGCGGCGCCATGCTGGCCATGCATCTGCGCGACGAAGGCGACAACATTGACGCCGCGCTGAAGGAGGCGCTGGATGTCGGCGCCGCCAGCGATGCCGAGCTGGTGATTTCGCACCACAAGGTCGTCGGTCCGCAAAACCATGGCCGCACGCAGCAGACCCTGCTGGCCATTGACCAGGCCGCATTGACACAATCGGTTTGCCTGGACTGTTACCCGTATGAGGCGTCCTCCACCATGCTCAACGCCGACAAAGCCAGCCGCACGGAAGAAGTGCTGATCACCTGGTCGCAGGCCCATCCAGAGCACAGCGGCAAAAGCCTCAAGAGTATTGCGAAAGACTGGGGGCTCAGCCTGCATGCGGCGGCCCAGCGCCTGATGCCGGGCGGTGCGATTTATTTTGCAATGGCGGCCGAAGATGTCGAACGTGTCCTGCAACACCCGCTGACCATGATAGGGTCCGACGGCCTGCCGCATGACCGTCGCCCGCATCCCCGGCTGTGGGGGACTTTCCCCCGCGTGCTGGGCCACTACAGCCGGGACAAAAAACTGCTGTCGCTGGAGACAGCCATCCACAAGATGACCGGGCTGCCGGCGCAACGCTTCGGCCTGAAAGGCCGGGGAACCATAACACCCGGCCACAGCGCGGACCTGGTGCTGTTTGATCCGCTGGAAGTGCGTGACAACGCCAGTTACGACGCGCCTGACCTGCCGTCAACAGGCATACACGCTGTTTACGTCAACGGCCATCTGGCCTTGTGGCGCGGCCAACAGACCGCCGCACACGCGGGCCGGCGGCTCCTTCCGTCCAGAACAGCATGAGCGTCGATTTTTATGCCGACACGGAGATCGGGATACTTCTGAACTGCAGCGATGTACGCCACACGCTGGAGCAGGTGTTTCAGGACCTGGCATCCGGCCGGGCCAGCGTGTTCCCCCGGCACCGCGCCCATTGCGGGGACGTCAAGCTCAGTGCCATGGGCGGCATCTGGCAGTCCCGCCATGTGGCGGGCATCAAGGCCTATCCCACCGTCCAGGGGCAATTCAGTTTTCTGATCTCGCTTTTTGACACCACGGAAAACAGGCCTCTGGCTGTCCTGCAGGCCAATGAGATCACGAGGCTGCGTACCGCCGCCCTCGCCACCCTGGTGGCGTCCAGGAGCGCAAACCCCGGGGCCAGCAAACTGGCACTGATTGGCGCGGGCGTGCAGGGCAGAGCCATTGCCGAGGCGCTGGATGAGGTCTTCAGTTTCGGGCAGATTTGTGTGGCGGATCCGGCCCTGACCAGATCTTCTGCCGCGCAACTTGCCGCCAGGCTCCAGACCCCTGTTCAGGTTTGCACCCCCGAAGAGGCGATCCGGGAAGCAGACATCGTGGTCACGGCCAGCCGGTCCAGGACGCCGGTGTTCGACGGGGCATGGCTGAAACCCGGCTGTTTTGTGGCCGCCATAGGCACCAGCCTGCCCGACGGCCGCGAACTGGACGACGAAACCATGCGCCGCGCGGGCCGGGTGATCGTGGAATGGACACCGCAAAGCACGGTGGAAGCCGGAGAAATTGTGCTGAGCCTGGCGCAGGGTTCACTTCACCCTGAAAAGATTGTCGATCTTGCGCAAATCTACCGGGGCGAGCACCCATGGCGTGCCGATGCGAGCGAGATCGTTGTCTTCAAGTCGGTCGGGATCGGACTGGTGGACGTGGCGACCGCATGGCTGGCGGTGGCGCGGGCCAGCGGGCGGGCGGCACGCGAGCTCCAGGCCCGGACATGAAGATCTGCGTCATCGGTGCCGGTGTGGTCGGGTGTGCCACCGCCTACCATTTGTGCAGCGGCGGACACGAAGTCGTGCTGGTGGACGGGAAAAGCACACCCGGCGAAGGCAGCAGTTTTGCCAATGGCGGACAACTGAGCTACAGCTATGTTGAACCGCTGGCCAGCCCCGCCACCCTGCGGGCTTTGCCCGCCATGCTGCTGGACAAAAACTCCCCCTTGCGCTGGCGCCCGACAGCCCAGTGGGCGCAATGGGCGTGGGGACTGCGGTTTCTGGCGGCGTGCACTACCAGGCAACTCGAGCAAGGCACGCACCAGCTGCTTGGCATCGCGGCTTTGAGCCAGGCCACGCTCGACGACTGGATGGCCCGCGACAGCCTGGAATTCAACTTCACACGCAACGGAAAGCTGGTGCTTTGCCCCGATGAAGCCACGCTCAGACGGCAAGGGCAACAAATTGCACTTCAGGCCTATACGGGTGTGGTCCAGTCATTGCTGAACAGGGAGCAGTGCCTTGCCATTGAGCCCGCGCTGGCCAACTACCGGGGGTTTGCCGGCGGGGTATGGACCCAGGGCGAATGCGCTGGCGACCCCTACCTGTTCTGCCGGACTCTTGTAGCAGCGGCACAAAAGCGCGGGCTCCGCTGCCTGTTTGACACGCAGGTCAAGGCTTTTGTATTGCGCAACGGGCTGGCTACGGCCATGGACACCGGCAATGGGCTTGTCGGCGCAGATGCATTTGTGCTGGCTACCGGCGTCCAGGCACCGGTGCTCGCGCGCCAGCTTGGCGAACACCTGCCGATCTACCCGATCAAGGGTTACAGCGTGACGCTGCCGCTCAGGCCTAACCAGGCCGCCCCCCAGGTCAACGTCACCGATCTCTCGCAAAAAATGGTCCTGGCACCACTGGATGGCAAGCTGCGGGTCGCTGCAATGGCGGAGTTTGCGGGTTACGGGCTGGAGGTGGCGCCCCGGACGATTGAACGCATCACCCGGACGGTGGAAAAAATCTATCCCGGCGTTTGCGAGATGGCACAACCCCAAGCCTGGGCCGGACTGAGGCCGGCGACCCCGACTTCGGTTCCCATCATCAGAAAATCCCGGATCCACAACGTGACTCTCAATGTGGGGCACGGAGCACTCGGCTTCACACTGGCCGCGGGTAGCGCCAGACTGGCGGAGGAACTCCTCACTGGGGCCAGATAGTTCGCGATGGGTCCCCAAGTCGCGCGGGTGACCGCCGGCCGTCTGCAAGTCGCCCACGGGACGCACAGCTGCGGGGCGCATCGCCACAATTTACCCATGGGAACCCTTTACCTCGTACGCCACGGCCAGGCCTCTTTTGGTGCTGAGGACTATGACGTGCTCAGCGACATGGGTTATCAGCAAAGTGTGCGCCTCGGCGAATATTTCAAATACAAGGGTGTGAGCTTTGAGGCGGCCTTCACCGGCACCTTGCAGCGCCAGATCAAAACCTTTGCCGGCATTTGCGAGGGCATGGGAACGCCGATGGAAGCAGCCGCCCGTCCCGGCCTCAATGAATACGACAGCGAAGCCGTCATAGGCGCCATCCACCCGCACAAGCTCGAAAAGCCGACCTCCCCCGAGATGTACCGCAGCCACTTCCGCCTGCTCAAGGACGGCCTGGCGCAGTGGATGGCCGGTGTGGTCAGCCCGCACGGCATGCCGAGCTACAACGACTTTGTGGCGGGCATCACCGCTGTGCTGGACCAGATCCGCGCCAGCCACAGCGGCAATGTGTTGCTGGTCTCGAGCGGCGGGCCGATTGCCACCGCCGTGGGCCAGGTGCTGGGCACCGCGCCGGAAACCACGATTGAGCTGAACCTGCGCATACGCAATTGCTCGGTGACCGAATTCGCCTTCACGCCCAAGCGCCACATGCTGGTGACCTACAACACCTTGCCACACCTGGACGCGCCCGAACACGCGAGCTGGATCACCTACTCGTGATCCATGTGCTACTGTTTTTATAGCTGACTGCGCCCGCCACCAAAGGGCTGACGGCCAAAAAAAACATCAGGTTTTGTGAAAGGCGGCGTCAGCGGCCGGCACTGCCGCTGACGCGCCAGATCACATTGCCCACGTCATCGGCCACCAGCAGCGCGCCGCGCCTGTCCATGGCCACGCCGACTGGCCGGCCATAGGCCTTGCCCTCGGGGCTCAGAAAACCTGTCAGCACATCCACCGGCAAACCCTCGGGTTTGGCGCCCCTGAAAGGCACAAACACCACTTTGTAGCCACTGGGCGGTTTGCGGTTCCAGGAGCCGTGTTCACCAACAAACACACCGCTGGATAAATGCGCGGGCAGCGCCTTGCCATCGGCAAACACCATACCCAGCGGGGCCACATGGGCGCCCAGCGCATAGTCGGGCACCACGGCTTTGGCCACCAGATCGGGGCGCGGCGGGGTCACACGCTCATCGACGTTTTTGCCGAAGTAGCTGTAAGGCCAGCCGTAAAACGCGCCATCCCTGACCGAGGTCAGGTAGTCGGGCACCAGGTCGCTGCCGATCTCATCACGCTCGTTGACCACGGTCCAGAGCGTGCCGTCAGCGGCCCAGCCCATGCCATTGGGGTTGCGCAGGCCAGAAGCGAACAGCCGGCGGCTGCCGGTTTTGGGATCGACCTCCAGAATGGCCGCGCGATCCACTTCGATGTCCATGCCGTTTTCACCGACGTTGCTGTTCGAGCCCACCGTGACATACAGCTTGCTGCCGTCCGGGCTGGCAATCACGTTTTTGGTCCAGTGGTGGTTGATGCCGGCCGGCAGGTCCACCACCTTGACCGGCGTGGCGCTGATCACCGTCTGGCCTGCTTCGTAGGGCACCTTGACCAGCGCGTCGGCATTGGCAATAAACAGTTCCTTGCCCACCAGCGCCATGCCAAAGGGCGAAAACAGGCCTTGCATGAAGACGGTCCGGGTTTCGGCCACGCCGTCGCCATCGGTGTCGCGCAGCAGGGTGATGCGGTTGGCGCTCGGCACGCCGGCGCCGGCGCGTTTCATCACCAGGCCGGTGATCCAGCCCTTGAAGCTGAAACTGCTGTCGGCTTTGGGCGGCTTGTTGCTTTCGGCCACCAGCACATCACCATTGGGCAGGACATAGACCCAGCGCGGATGCGCCAGCCCGCTGGCCAGCGCCGTCACACGCAGCCCGGCAGCGGCCGTCGGCATCACACCGGCAGGCCAGCCTGTGGCCGGGGCAATCAGCACGGTGGGAAACAGGGTTTTGACAGGCGCCGGCAAGGTCGGTGTCGCCCCCATGTCGGCGCCCGTTGGCAGTTTGGCGGTGTCGCCGCAAGCCGTCAGGCCCGCAGTCAGTAACAGCCCGGGCAGCGCCCAGGCCAAAAGCCGACGGGCTGAGGGGCAGGCAGTGGGAATGGGCATGGAACACCTTTCAACTGAACGCGCCGCACGGCGCAACAAGCATCAGTCTGGCACAGCCGCTGTATGTCGGCTGTCGGCCACCGGGCCGGCGCGTTGTCAGAGGGGGTATCCCGGCAGCGGCTCAGCCCAAGGCCTGAAGCTGGCTGATCTCACGCAGCAAAGCGGCCAGGGCCTGGCCGCTGGCCCGCAGCACGGCCGCGCCTTTTTCAGCCGTGGCTGCGGCCGCATTGCCGGCGGCGCCCAGCGGATGGAGGTCTTGCGCACCCCAGGCCAGTTTGGCGCTGCTGCCGTTGCCCAGAATCGGGTAGTGCTGCGCCCGGTCCTGGCTGCTGGAGTGGAAATTTTCAGCCAGCGCCATGTCCACCTTGTCCGGGTGCAGGGCCAGCATCATGGAGGTTTCGACATCGCCGCCATGCACGCCGAAGCGTTCCTCATCGGGGCCGAACCATTGTTTGACCTGCGCCGGCAGCGGCAGGCTGAAGGTGTTGACGGTGAACACCGTCAGGGCAAAACGGGCACGCAGCTCCCGGCCCACAATGTCCAGCGTCGAGACATTGCCGCCATGCGCGTTCAGGAACACCAGCTTTCTGATGCCGGTGCGCGCCACACACTCGCCCAGATCGACCCAGCTCTGGATCAGGGTGGCAGCGCCCAGTGTCAGCGTGCCGGGAAAAGCGATGTGTTCGATGCTGCGGCCAATGGTTTGTGTGGGCAAAAACAGCACAGCCGCGCCGTTCAGGTGCGGCAGGCAATGGCTGATCACCCCATTCACCAGGTCGGTGTCCACGCTCAGCGGCAAATGCGGCCCATGCTGCTCGATGGCGGCGACCGGCAACACGGCAATGGTCGCTGCCGCGTTGAGGCGTGCGAAGTCGGGGCTTTTCAGGTCGGCCCAGAAGTGGGGGGAATGGGCGGCTGCAGTCATTGGCGTATTTTGACGCCATTCTGCGCCGCGGGCTTCCGTCGTTTGGATGGGGCTTCTCCGATCCTGCTAATTGGTGCGCCAGCAAGCCGGGGGTTGCCCGGCGGCAAGTAACTTTCTTTTGCGTCGCCAAAAGAAAGTCACCAAAGAAAAGGCGACCCGACTGTCCGGGTCCCTTCGCTTCGCTGCGGGCAACCTGCGCTGCTCGATTACGGCGGGGGGCGTCAGAACTC
>CALRUM020000024.1:0-40599 GCA_943371375.1 Asaia bogorensis | reverse complement strand
GTTCGAGCTAGCCCCCGTTAACGGCGAGCACCGCAGGTTGCCCGTAGCGCAGCGGAGGGACCCAGACCATAGCGTCGCCTTCTCTTTGCTTACTTTCTCTTGGCGACGCAAGAGAAAGTGAGTCGCCCGCCGGGGCGAGACCCGGCTTGCAGGCAAACCACCGATCCGGGATAAGTGTTGCAGCGGACTTCAACCCGCCATCAGCGCCTCAATCTCATCGGCCTTGACGGGCACGCCGCGCGTCAGCAGCTCGCAACCCTTGTCCGTGACCAGCGCGTCGTCTTCAATCCGGATGCCGATGTTCCAGAACTCTTTGGGCACACCCCTGGCGGGGCGCACATAGATGCCGGGCTCTATGGTGGTGACCATGCCGGGGCGCAGTATGCGTGAGGGCTTGCGCATCACGGTCTGGCCGAGGGCATCGCGTTCCTCGCGCGGCTTGCTGCCAGGCTCGGTGTAGTCGCCGCAGTCGTGCACGTCCATGCCCATCCAGTGGCCGGTGCGGTGCATGTAGAACTGGCGGTAGGCGCCGGATTCCAGCACGTCATCGACCTTGCCGTGTTTGTTTTTGGCCAGCAGGCCGGTGTCCAGCATGCCCTGGGCCAGCACACGTGTGGCGGCATCGTGCGGATCCATGAAACGTTTGCCGGGTTTGGTCACCTTGACGGCAGCGTCCTGCGCGGCCAGCACGATGTCGTACAAGGTGCGCTGCGCCGGCGTGAATTTGCCATTGGCGGGAAAGGTGCGGGTGATGTCGCTGGCGTAGCCGTCGAGCTCGCAGCCGGCGTCAATCAGGCACAAATCACCGGCCTTGAGCTCGGCATCTCCGGCGCGGTAATGCAACACGCAGGCGTTGGCGCCGGCCGCGACGATGCTGGTGTAGGCCGGGTACTGCGAGCCGTGGCGGCGAAACTCGTGCAGCAGTTCGGCCTCCAGGTGGTACTCGCGCAGCCCGCCCTTGACGCCGGCCCGCAGCATGGCCGCCGAGGTCTGCATGGCGCGCACATGGGCACCGGCAGAAATTTTGCCGGCACGCCGCAGGATGGCCGCTTCATGCGTGTCCTTGACCAGCCGCATTTCATCGAGCAGCTTGCACAGGTCGTGCTGGCTCTGCGGACATTCGGTGCCAAAACGGATGCGTGCGCGCAGCTTGCCAAGCCAGCCATCGACCTGCGTTTCCAGACCCTTGTGCGTGGCAAACGGAAACCACACGGCATTCTGGTTGGCCAGCAGCGCCGGCATCTTTTCCTCGAGCATGTCGGCGCTGAAAGCCGTGTCCACGCCGAGCGCCGCCGGTGCAGCCTTGGGGCCGAGGCGAATGCCGTCCCAGATTTCGCGGTCCATGTCCTTGGGCTGGCAAAACAGCGTGCTGCGGCCGCTGGCCTCCACCGCCAGCCAGGCGCCGGGCTCGGTGAAGCCGGTCAGGTAATAAAAGTAGCTGTCGTGCCGGTAGGCAAAGCTGCTGTCGCGGTTGCGCGGCGCCTCGGGCGCGGTGGGCAGCAGGGCGATGCCGCCGCCGGCTGCCTTGAGGGCGCGCGCCACAGCGGCGCGGCGTTTTTCATAAATGGTGGTCATGTCAAAAGCGCTTTCTCAGCGGGTGGTGTTCAGTTCAGCCAGGCGTTGGGGGGTGCCAACGTCGGTCCATGGGCCTGAATATAGCGCCGCTGTGACCTGGCCGTCCTGCATGGCACGGCGCAACAGCGGCGCCAGTGCGGCTTTCTGGCCGGCCGGCGTGTCCTTGAACAGGGCCGGCCGGTACAGCCCCAGCGTGCTGTAGGTGAACTGTTCGTCGGCGCGGGACAAAGCCAGGCCCTGCGCGCTGATGCCAAAGTCGCCCTGGGGGTTGTGCGGCGGATTGGGCACCAGATAAATATGCGCCAGCGCGGACGAGGCCGCAAAACGCTGCGCATCGGCCGCCGGAAAATCAAAACCAGGCATGAAGACATCACCGGCCACCAGCCAGAAAGGCGCGTCCCGCAGCAGCGGCAGGGCGGTGGCAATGCCGCCGGCGGTTTCGAGCGCGCCGCCAAAACCTGCGCCTTCATGCGAATAAGCAATCCGCAGGCCGAAGGCCCTGCCATCACCCAGCGCCGCAGGGAACTGCGCTTCCAGCCAGGCGGTGTTGATCACCACGTCGGTGACGCCGGCGCGTGCCAGGCTTTCAAGGTGCCAGACGATCAGTGGCTTGCCCTGTACGCTGAGCAGGGGCTTGGGTGTTTGGTTGGTCAGCGGCCGCATGCGGTCGCCGCGGCCGGCGGCCAGAATCAGGGCTTGGGTGGTCATGCTGCGCCGATTATCTCTGGTTTGTGCATCAAATCGGCCCCTGGCCCTTATTCCATGTGCGCAAACAGCTATTGAATTCATAGCGACCCCGGTTCCCGCGGCGGCGCGCTGCGGCCGCGCCGGGCGGGCAAGGTACATCCCGTAAAATCTGGGGTTTTCCCGTGTTTGCGGCAATGCCTGCCTGAGCGGGATCTGCCTGACCCGCCTCACCACCCACCTGGACCCCACGCAATGGCTGACAACACCCCATCCCTCATGGCCAATTCGATACGCGCGCTTGCCATGGATGCCGTGCAACAGGCCAACTCCGGTCACCCGGGCGCGCCCATGGGCATGGCCGACATGGCGGTGGCGCTGTGGGGCCGGCACCTCAAACACAGCCCGCACAACCCGAACTGGTTCAACCGCGACCGTTTTGTGCTGTCCAACGGCCACGGCTCCATGCTGATTTATGCGCTGCTGCACCTGACGGGTTATGCGCTGCCGATCGGCGAGTTGAAAAACTTCCGCCAGTTGCACAGCAAAACGCCAGGCCACCCCGAGGTGGGCTACACCCCCGGCATTGAAACCACCACCGGTCCGCTGGGCCAGGGCATCAGCAACGCGGTCGGCATGGCGCTGGCCGAGAAGCTGCTGGCGACCGAATTCAACCAGCCCGATCACGCGATTGTGGACCACCACACCTATGTCTTTCTTGGCGACGGCTGCCTGATGGAAGGCATCAGCCACGAGGCCTGCGCGCTGGCCGGTGCCTGGAAACTGAACAAGCTGGTGGCCTTGTACGACGACAACGGCATTTCGATCGACGGCCAGGTCACGCCCTGGTTCATCGACAACACAGCGCTGCGTTTTGCGGCCTATGGCTGGAACGTGATTGGCCCGGTCGACGGCCATGATGCGGATGTGGTGGCTCGCGCGCTTGTCGATGCCAAAAACAGCGCCGACAAACCCACGCTGATCATCTGCAAAACCCACATCGGCAAAGGCTCGCCGAATCGCGCCAACAGCGCCAAGGCCCACGGCGAGCCGCTGGGCGTCGAAGAAATCAAACTCACGCGCGAAGCACTCGGCTGGAGCCACGCGGCTTTCGAGATGCCGAAAGAAGCGTACGAAGCCTGGGACGCCAAGGCTAAAGGCCTGGCCCTCGAAGCCGCCTGGGACGCCAAATTTGCGGCCTACAAAGTGGCGCACCCCGAGCTGGCGGCAGAGTTCACGCGCCGCATGAAGGGCGATCTGCCGCGTGCGTTTGCGCAGATCGCGGTGGACACCGTGGTCGGCGCCCACAGCAAGGCCGAGACTGTCGCCTCGCGCAAGGCCTCGCAGCTCGCGCTTGAAGCCTTCACCGCCGGCCTGCCGGAAATGCTGGGCGGTTCGGCCGACCTGACCGGCTCGAACCTGACCAACACCAAAAGCACGCCCGCCCTGCGTTTTGACCTCGCGGGTGATGTGGTCAAGACAGAAGCGGCCGACGGCAGCAAGGTCATCGGCCGCCATATCAACTACGGCGTGCGCGAGTTCGGCATGGCCGCCATCATGAACGGCGTGGCGCTGCATGGCGGCTACATTCCCTACGGCGGCACCTTTCTGACCTTCAGCGACTACAGCCGCAACGCGATTCGCATGGCGGCCCTGATGAAGTTGCGGGTGGTGCATGTGTTCACCCACGACTCCATAGGCCTCGGCGAAGACGGGCCGACGCATCAGTCGATAGAACACGCCGCCAGCCTGCGCCTGATTCCGAATCTCGACGTCTGGCGTCCGGGCGACACCGCTGAAACCGCCGTGGCCTGGGCCGTGGCCCTGCAGAACAAAAACAAGCCGACCGCCCTGCTGCTGAGCCGGCAAAACCTGCCTTATGCGCCCAAGAACGACCTCGGCGAGATCAGCCGCGGCGCTTATGTGTTGTCCGAGCCGGCAGAAGTTGGCCTGGCCAAAAAAGCCCAGGCGGTGATCATCGCCACCGGCTCCGAAGTGCAGCTGGCACTCAAGGCGCAGGAGCTGCTGGCCGCCCACAAGATTGCCGTGCGTGTGGTCTCCATGCCGAGTACCACCACTTTCGACAAACAAAAAAGCGCCTACAAATCCGAAGTGCTGCCCGAAGGCATTCCGCGCATCGCGGTCGAGATGGGCGTCACCGACGGCTGGTGGAAATACGGCTGTGCGGCGGTGGTCGGCATCGACAGTTATGGCGAGTCGGCGCCGGCTCCGGTGCTGTTCAAACATTTCGGCTTCACGCCCGAAAACGTGGCCGACACCGTGCGCAAGGTATTGTCGAAAAAATGAGCACCGGCGCGGCCTGGGGGCCGCACGGGGAATCCGGTTTTTAACTTCCAGGAGCAAAAGCAGATGACGATCAAACTAGGTATCAACGGCTTCGGCCGCATCGGGCGCAATGTCTTGCGCGCAGCCGTGCAGAATTTCAGCGACATCGAGATTGTTGGCATCAACGACCTGCTGGAGCCCGACTACCTGAAGTACATGTTGCAGTACGACTCGGTGCATGGCCGCTTCAAGGGCGAGGTTTCGGTCGAAGGCAACACCCTGATCGTCAACGGCAAAAAAATCCGCCTGACGCAGGAGCGCGACCCCGCCGCCCTGAAGTGGAACGACATCGGCGCCGACATCGTGCTCGAAGCCACCGGCCTGTTTCTGGACAAGGCCTCGGGTGAAAAACACCTGGCCGCCGGTGCCAAAAAAGTGATTTTCTCGGCACCGTCGAAAGACGACACGCCGATGTTTGTGTACGGCGTCAATGACAAGACCTACGCCGGCCAGGCCATCATCAGCAATGCCAGCTGCACCACCAACTGCCTGGCGCCCTTGGCCAAGGTGCTCAACGACAAATGGGGCATCAAGCGCGGCCTGATGACCACCGTGCATGCGGCCACGGCCACACAGAAAACCGTGGACGGCCCGAGCAACAAGGACTGGCGCGGCGGCCGCGGCATCCTGGAAAACATCATTCCTTCGAGCACCGGCGCCGCCAAGGCCGTGGGTGTGGTGATCCCCGAGCTGAACAAAAAGCTCACCGGCATGTCTTTCCGCGTGCCGACCTCCGACGTGTCGGTGGTGGACCTGACCTGCGAACTGAACAAGGAAGCCACGCTCAAGGAAATCTGTGCCGAGATGAAGGCGCAGAGCGAAGGCGCGCTCAAGGGCATCCTCGGTTACACCGAAGACAAGGTGGTGGCCACCGACTTCCGTGGCGACGCCCGCACCTCCATCTTTGACGCCGACGCCAGCATCGCGCTGGACAGCACCTTCGTCAAGATCGTCGCCTGGTACGACAACGAATGGGGTTACTCGAACAAGTGCCTGGAGATGGTGCGCGTCGTCAGCAAGTAATTGCACACCCCCGTGAGGCCCTCGGCCCCCCCCCTTGCAGGGGGCGGCGCCTGCGGGCCGGCGGAGCCGGACCCGCGGCCCCTGCTGGTAGATACAAAAGCGCCTTAGGGCGCTTTTTTGTGAGCATCCCACTGGGCACGGCGACTCCTGCGTACAACAGGCAAACCATCGCTGTATTGACGGCCCGCAGCGGCACACGTATGGTTGCGCGATGCCGCGCCCAGGCCGCGTGGCGCGGGGGGCGTCATGCAGGATCAGGCGTTTCGGCAGTGGCTGGTTGGCAAAAGCTGGGCGCAAGGGGTGCGCTACAGCAAGGTGGTGGCCTGTCTGTTGCCGCTGGGCGCGCTGGCCGTCCATGCGCGTTTTCTGGCTGGCGACTGGCACACGCCGCCGCCCGGCTTTGCCGCACTGCTCAGCTGGCAAGTCAGCGCCGAACTTTTTTTCATCGCCGTGGTGCTGGCTGATCGCTGGTGGCCGCAGGTGCGCAGGCGCGAAGCGGCCCTCAATGTCGCCTGTGCGGGTGCCGTGGCGCTGGCCACCTGGCTCTCTATCGTCGATGGCCGCATGCGGGCCGACCTGTCGATTTACGCGGCCGGCCTGACTTTTGTGGCCGCCGTCATGTGCACGCCGCGGCCAGTGCGTTTGCCGATGTATGTCCTGAGTTTTCTCGCGCTCAGCATGGTGGCCGGCTTGCGCGCCGGTGACAGCGCTGCCGTGCTGGTCGCGCTGGCCAACCCGTTTTGTGTGGTGGTCCTGTGTGTCGAACTCGACAAATTCACTTATGCACGCAATGTCGAGCTCTACACCGAGACCCTGCGCGCCGAGGCGGAACGTGCCCGCGCCGACAAGGTGCTCTACAACGTGCTGCCCGCCGCCATTGCCGATGAACTCAAGCGCGATGGCAAGGTCAAGGCCGTCAAGTTCGAGAACATGGGTGTGTTGTTCGCCGACATCGCCGGCTTCACCAGTTTTTCGCGCGCGCTGCCGCCTGACGCGCTGGTGCTGGTGCTCAACGACATCTTTTCAGCCTTCGATGAACTGGTGGAACGGCATCGCCTGGAAAAGATCAAGACCATAGGGGATGCCTACATGGTGGTGTCAGACCAGCGGCTGGCTAGCCTGGCGCAGCTGGCACTGGACATGGGTGATGCACTCAAGCGCTACAACCGTGTCAATGGCACCCAGCTGGGCATGCGCACAGGCATACACGCCGGGCCGGCGGTGGCAGGTGTGATTGGCGTCAAGCGTTTTCTCTACGATGTCTGGGGCGACACGGTGAACGTGGCCAGCCGCATGGAAAGCACGGGTGCGACCGGCGCGATCCAGGTCAGCGAAGCGGTGTATCAGCAGGTACGCGACCAGTTTGAATTTCGCGCGCGCGAGGGGCTGGACATCAAGGGCAGCGGCCCCATGGCCACTTACTGGCTGCAGGGGCCGGTAACGCCGAATTCGCCGTAACCGTACCGCAGTGGCCCGGCCTGTTCACGAGAATGATCAACGCCAAAAATACTTTCGGGTACACGACGCTCGACTACGTCCATTACATGGTCGAATCCGGGAAGTACATTGAATCGCAGAAGCCCCACATAGGCACATTCGTTGACTATCTTTGTTCAAACGGTGGGGTGTACGCTTTTTACAGGAACAAGTCGTGTGGCGCGAGATAGTCTTGGGGACTCGCAGTCTTTACCAACCAGATCACGCATCACACTGTTTACCAGACGGCAAGGCGCAGAAAGAAATGAATATCCGTCAGCCACTGATTGTGGTGTCTTCGATGACCATAGTCGCCTTTTACGCGGCCAACTGGTATGTGTGGCAGCATGCCGGATCATTGCGCGATCTGGCGTATGCCGACGGATTCATCCGGTTGACTGGAGGCATGCTGGCGACGAACCTTGGGGCAGTGTGTCTGATGGCTTTCGCCCGCCTCAAGCCCGGGGAACAGCAAGCCGTGCGCATGACGTTTGAGGCCGCCGCAGCCTTGTCCTACCTGGCCGTTTTGGTCGTGGCCGTGGTCCTATGGAGCCTTGATGGTTTCGATGCCAGGTATGTTGATGCCATTCGGAATCTGGCACATACATTGCCGGGAGTGATTGCAGGCGTTCTGGCCATAGAAGTCAGAAAAAGTGCGGACGCTCCAGCCAAGACATCGTTTCCAATACGCACTTAGATCTTGAGATGGGCTGAAGGAAACGGCGCCGGCTGTGCCAGCGTCCACGTGCAATTTCATTTCGTTGGAATCGTGACTTAGTCACCGGGTGACGGATTCGTGATCACACCAACCGTCGCGTTTTTGGGAGTCCGGTCAGTAGCCCGTTCGGCCTCGGGCTTCGGACGGTTTCGCTCCTGCTGTGCACGGAGCTGTGCCTGCCCTTTCTTGACGTCAGCCCTGTCCATGCTGGACGCAATATCCGCTTCGGTAAGTTTGGCACGCGCAGATGCTCATCTGGACATCCCCTTGCCCGGAGCGTCGGAACCCTTGTTGGTGCCACAGCGATAATTGGGCGGGGGCACAGTACCCTCGAAGCAAAGAATAGTCCGCGGGACCGACCCCGACGAGCCGGGTTGGCTCGAATGCGACTGCACAGCCGGCTTGCTTGGCCCACTGGCATCGGCTTTCTTCCGCGCGGCGATGTCTTCGGCCGAGGGCTGCTTCGATTCGACGCGGGTCAGGACTGGGCCCCGTACTCTGGCGGGCTTGTCCTGCGCTTGGCTGGCCTTGAGCAGGGCCAGGTAGCCGTCTTCCGCCACCTTGGCCTCGGCCGACCCGGGCTTTTCGCGAGCCAGGCGCAGGCGCTCGTAGTTGGCCATGGCAAGTTCGTCCTTGCTCACCGTGGGCCCGCCGCGGTCCTTGGTCTGCTGGCCGCGCATGGCGTTGTACCTTGCCGCAGCCTCACGCGCTTCTTTTGACCCCGGGTTGTCGCGCTGCGTTTTCAGCCGCTCGTAGTTGGCCATGGCCACGTCCTCGGCCGTGAACTTCTGCTTGCCCAGCAAGGCCTGGTACCTGGCTGCCGCGTCACGCGCCTCCCTGGATCCTGGCTTGTCGCGCTCGAGCTTCAGGCGCTCGTAGTTGGCCTGGGCGATCTCGTCCTTGGACAGATTGCCGGATGCCGCGCCTGTGGCATTCCCTGCAGTTTTATTTGAACTGGAGGGGGAGGCGACAGCGGGCGCATTGAGCGCTTTGGTCCAGTCGCCCATCAGCGTCATTCTTCCTGCGGCTGTTATTAAGCGGGCCCGGCGCGACAACAAATCTGCCTTGTCCGAAACGCAAAAGTAAATCGAGTCGATCTTCAGCGGCCTCCCCCTGAAGTCTGGAAACCTGTCCCAGACTTCATTCATCCTTGGATTCACGAAAGCCGTGATGAGGCGCTGTATCCGAAAACCCTCGTCGCGCTTGAGGTATCTCTCTCCTGATTCCTCCACGGCAGCTTCTATGCCCATCGGTTCAAGAAAGACGACGGGGCTGGGATAGCCAGGAACTGTGTTGAAGAAGGAAACTGTCTCGACCCAGCAGGTGTCGGCGACTGAGTATCCGGCAGAGAGGCTGACTACGAATCCGAGGGCGATTGAGCGAACACAGGACATCACATACCTTTTGGTTGGAGTGAAAGCGGCTGGAAGCATTCTCACGCGAGCTTGGCCAAGGGTTGTGACAAGCATAAAAAACTTAAGGCGCAATGTTGAATTTTCACATCAGCTGTGTAATACGTATTTGGGGGTAAGGTCAGTTTTTTGCCTGGCGTGAAACTGTCGGGACGTCCAAAATCACTTGGTCGGTATCGTGACTTTGACACCAGGAGACGGATTCGTGATCACTCCAACCGTCGCATTTTTGGGAATCCGCTCAGTTGTCCGCTCAGCTTCTGACTTCGGACGGTTCCCCGCCTGCTGAGCACGGAGCTCTGCCTGCCCTTTCTTGACGTCAGCCCTGTCCATGCTGGACGCAATATCCGCTTTGGTCGGGGCATGGCTGGCCGCATCCCGCTTGAAGCAGCTATAGACTGCTTTGTTTATCTGGCACTTGAATTCGCCTGAACTGCGACAGGGCTTGCAATCCGGGTAACCTGAAGACTTTTCTTCTTGCATTCGCCAGCCGGGACCCAGTGCGCGACACTCTTCCCAGGCATCATTTTTTGTGGATCTTATCGCCATCTGGAGTGCAGTTTCTCTTCGCCAGCAGGTGCCCGAGTCTCCCTGGGCCGCCACGTTCTGTGTTGCGGCCACCACGTTTGCGGCAACTGTAATCAGCAGCCCTCCGATCCACAATTTCAACATAGAACTCCTTCGGGTTTGTCGCCGGGGAAAGGACCAACGCAAAACTTCGTGCCGGGCACCCTGGCCGTGCAAGCAGTTCCAGCCCATGTCTGGCTGCATGGATAGACCATTCCCCTGGCTTCGCGGGCCTCGGTTTTCTTCTGCTACTGGTCAATTGGGAACGTTGGCCTACTTCACTGCCTTCATGCAATCGGCTTGCACTTTGCCAGCGTACTGCGATGGTGTTGCGTCTGTGAGGTAGGCGCCCTTCACAGTGGTTCGCATCATGTGCCTCATTCGTGGCCCCAATGTGGACTTCCCCTTCAGCCCATCACTTAGCCGATCGAGCATATCGTCTTCCGACATGCCTTGGCCACGCCCTTGTACAGCGCCACGCCCAAGTTTCCAGAGACCTTCGCAGAAGGCGCCGATCTCCTCGATCGACAAATTGTCTTCATCAATTGCCGTCATCCCCGTCGTCGGCATCATCAGACAAAGCGACAGAACGACTACCCCCTTGAATGAGTTCATCGTTCTTACCCCTTTTCAACATACACATCGACGGAACAGTGCCACACGGTCTTGCTGATCTGAGAGCAATCGCATGGCCCATAGCCGGTGATTCTGTTCCCACCCGCGTTTGCGCGCGCTGGGGCCATCACGCTCTTTGCATTGGCGCATGCGGCCGATCGGCTGCCGGTGGCGGAACCCTCGACATTGATCACGCCTGCATGAGCAGCCTGGACTGCCATAAGGCACAAAATAATCGACGACAGAAATTTCATTTTGATATTCCTTGAGTAACTGAAAAAATCGGCGCTGGAGCTGCGACCCTGAGAATTGCTGATCCGTATCTTTCAAGGGGAAGGCTCACGCACCATGGCTTCTGGCCCGCATCCGGGAGGGGCGGCAAAGCCGTATCAACGAGCGCGCTTTTTGCAGGATATTGCCGAACCTCCAATTTCATACTTCCACGACTTCCCGTTGGAGCAAGCGCGCGCCTGTTCATAACCAAGCTGCTTTATTTGATCAAAGCTCCATCCAGAACCAAGACTTCGGCATCCATCACTCGCATCAGTTCTCAGGGTCACCATAGCCCATTGCCTGGCACTCTCACGCGAGTGTTCACATGAATTCCAGGAAGCGCCAACCACGATCTCGTGATATTCATAATTTGCGTGAGACGAAATCGACCAAACAGACAGTGCGATAAAAGCGACGGCACTCATGATTTTTGACATTCCAGCTTTCCTTCATTTGTGACGAATTTGCGGCTACCAGCTGTTTTGTTGCCAGAGACTTGCATCGAGGGTATCTGGCCTGCGGGCCGGTTCCAAGCCCTGCGTGCTGTCACCGACAAAGTTGATACTAGTGATCGGTCCGCAATTGTTTGTCACCAAAAGTGGTGACGCCGCCACGCCACGAGGCGCTACGGCCTAATTCTTTTCCGACCGTGACACCAAAACCGCCGGCCCGGTGAGCACAGCACGCACCAGGTCTGACTGGCGGCTCACCCCCACTTTGGCGGCGGCACGCTTGATCTGTGTGCGCACCGTGTTGATGGTCACATCAAAGGTGGCGGCGTATTCTTGGGGCGTGCTGCCATTTGCCAAGGCTTCGGTCAGCCGGGACTCTGTCGCTGTCATGCCGTACATGCTGCGCAGCAGGGCAGACATGCTTCCCGGCACAGCATGCGGGTCACTCATGAAGATGACGGCAGCGCTGCGGGTGCCGAAGGGGCTTGACCATGACGGCAGCGGCATCACCAGCAACTGCAGTTGCTGGCCGTCCAGGCCCGACAGCCGCAGCCCACCACCCGTGGAAGCTGTGACTGAGGCGGAGGCGTTTGCCCCCTGGCCGGCTGCACCGGTACGGGTGGCGCCATGTATCAGTCGAGTCAACGCAGTTGCATCTGTCGGCAGGGCACAGCGCACCGGCCCGCCATCGCGCAGGCGCAACAAGCGCGACATGTGGGCCATGGCTTCAGCCTTCTGGTTGAAGTAAAGGGCGTGACCCTGGTGGTCAAGCAGCACCACACCAAAGGGAATGTTCTCCAGTGCGCCGGTGGCTGCCTGCGACAGCGCCTGCAGCCGGTACATCCTGCTGTGAAGGGTAAACGCCGTTTGCAGATGTGGCATGAGCCGCTGCAGCAGCGTCAGTTCGTCCGCCGAGTATTCGCCCATGCTTTCCGGCCGACACACCGTGACGTTGACCGAGCGGTCGTGTTTTTTTTCGACTATCGCCGCGGCGGTATGAAAAATGCCCTGTATTCGCAGCCAGTCGCCCCAAAACTCGGTTTTTTTCAGGCGGTTGTTGGGGAAAAGCATGGGTCCGTTGATCACCCTGCCTGCCTGGTGCATGCGCGGGTCTTCCAGCCACACATTGCGCTGAGCGTAATACGCTGCAAGACTGGCCAGCGCGCTGTCGGTGAAACCGATCTGGGTAAACACGTCCTGACCAGCCAGGCCGCTGTCTATAGCCCCGGCGTTGAAGTCATTGGCCCAGATCAAGCCCGTATGCGAATTGAGTCGCCCACAGACATCCACAAGAAATTCCATCCACCGTGAGGAATCCAGCGCGGCTTCGTAGATGAGCTTGATCAGACCATCAATGGCGAGCAGTTTGCTCATGGGGTGGCGCTTGAAATACCGCCTTTTCAGTCACACGGATATTTCATTCCCCTGGCTTCGCAGGCCTCGGCTTTCTTTTGCTCCGACTGGACTGAGTGGGGCTGTTGTTCGCTTTCCATGTCCTCGCCATCTGCGCGTGTATTGTTGAATACAACCCTGCCATCGTACGAGCGCTTTCCGTCAAGTTCCAGATTGCCTTGCCATCTCAGGTGACAGGTTGTGCCCATGACTCCCCGATAGCCGGGGTAATTAATCGGTGCGACAACACATTGGCAACTTATTCTCCGTGCGCTGCGAGACACCCCCGAAAGTCGCGATTCTGCTGTGGCACAAGATGACACCGGGAAGTTGGCAGACCAGGTGGATTTGACCCAGCGCCAGTCGCGATTTTCAGCCTCCTCCCTGGCCTTGTTTTGAGCCCGCTCTTCCTCACCGGCTATCTCCCGGCTTCGGAAGGCTGTACTCGACGCCCCCTGCAGATAGTGGGAAAACAGCTTGTCAGTGGCAATGCATATTTCGGTCGCGACGATATCCAGTATGCGGTCCGACTGTTGGTAGATCCTGCGGGCCTGCGCCTCCGGAACGGAGGTGTCCCATCGCCGCGGCACCACCTGAGTCCAGTCGTATGAGCTGGGCGCAGTTGCCGCACGGTAGATCGCCATGCTGCCCTCTTCCTTGTTGACACAGCCTTTTTTGTCGGAAAGTACAGCCGCAGACTTTGACTCATTCGCAGTTTTGCCATCGTTCGATCGCACCACGTAACTTGCGGCGGGGTAGCCGTCCTGCGTGGTCACCATCACGAACACTTCGGTGAAGTCACCGTTCGCGTTACCGGGCGACATGAACTCGTGCACCAGCTTGTGTCCCTCGGGCACTGGCAAGCGGCCTGCAGTGGGCCCGCCTTTGGAATGGGCCAGCGAACAGGCAAACGCCACAACGCAGAAGAGCAGGGTTTTCATCGGAAGGGTTTTCGTGTTTGAAGCAGGATGTGGCGATAGGCTAGTGGCCCGCATCGGGCGGCTGCTTCTTGCCGGCCAGCATGGTGGCGATATCCGATTGGACGGCCAGCCTGGCCGCCTCGCGCCTGTGACGATTGGCCGCCTCTTTGATATCGGCCGTTTTTTCGTGGTGGACCATGTTGGAGTGGCCGCGTTTGCCGCCCTGGCCCCCCTCCGTTTTTTTGGTGCGTGCCATCTATGCGCCTTTGCTGGCTATTCTTTCAACCGGGCTGGACGGGGGAAAAAAGCCGCCAGCCAGCTCCGCAGTCGATGAAACGAGATCATGAAGATTGGGTAAGGGGTCCAAATCGCAGCGTGTATGTGAATGTAACCGCTATGATCTGTTGACCTCATACCTGCCGGGTCATCCATGCAAAATAAATTGCGCTCCATCGCAGCCTCCCTCGTTCGGGTGATTGCCTTGCCTGCAACGCCAGAGCTTCAGGAAGACATCGCACGGACCAGCGATTGATATCGACCTGACAGTTGACCCTCCATGAAACTGCTGCAACTGCCTTGCACTGCCCTTTTGCTCTCGTTCAGTGCTGGGCTTGCCTGCGCATCGGCGACCTCAGCCGACTTCGCGGTTTGCCACCGCAAGGCCGCGCAGACCCTGCAAATGTGCCTGGACAGAGGCGGGTCGACCCACTGCTGGTCCGAAGCGCGCAGCGTCAATGAGCGTTGTTACACCAGCGTACGCGCAGAGTATTCGGTCGACAAGAAAAAGGTCGAAGCCATGCGGCGCGCGGAGGCCGAAGCTGCGGCAGAGCGCAACAAAACCAGGGATTCCCTACGATGATTCGTTTCGCTTGTGTTGTGTTTCTCACGGCTTTCTTCTGGGGACATGTGTCGGCCGATCTTTTGCCACCTGCTGCCGCCCGGCTGATGGAGCGATATTCCGGCAATCCAGGGGCGTATGACCGCACCGACACCTGGTGTGCCGGCCGCGAGATCGAGAGCGCCTGCGTGATCCCGGGTTCGGCGTTCGAAGGCGGCGGACCGGGCAAGTGCGACCGCATCATGAACCGGGACGAGAACTTCATCGACTTCAAGTGTTTGCCCAAAAACCGGCCACAGATCGAGCGGTTTCTTCCGCAGGGTCAGTTTCAGGCAGCCCAGGACTTGTGTGCGGACCTGGCCCGGGAGCAGTCGGGGCCGGAGACCTTGATCAAGATGGGACTCGTGTGCGCGACGCCGGCCCCGGTGAGCGACCGCTACTGCCAGGGCGCGGCACCAGGAAAGTCCTGCGTGGCAGAAGTTCAGGTGGGCGACCAGATCGAGCGGGCGGTGGGCGTCTGTAAAAGCGAAACCGAAAAGCGATCGTTTTACTTTCGGGGGCGCCAGGTATCCACACGGCCTGTGGTGATGTGCCAGCCGGTGAATCCGCGAGAAGACCCGGCCATGAAACCTGTCAACAGCTGGCGCAAACTGATTCAATGACAAGTGCGGACCAGGGTGTTGCGTTCGCCGTCACGCTCGCTGTCGAGCTGTTCATCGTCATGTTGGCCACTGCGCGATGGCCGGTTTCGCCGGCCCGGCGCCTGGCAGCTGCCGTACTGCCGAGCTGCTTCACCCATCCGCTGGCCTGGCGGGCCATTGGAAATTTTGGCGCACACGACTACGCTGCAGGCTTGTGTCTGGTGGAGGGCATCGTCGTACTCGTCGAAGCAGTCTGTCTGTGCCTGGTACTGAAGTTATCAGTGCCCCGGTCCTTGTTGCTGTCCTTCACGGCCAACGCGGCCTCCATGGCAGCAGGATGGCTCATTTTTTGAGCACACTTCGCACACACAGCTGGGCCTTCGCCGCGGCCGCATTGGGTCTGATGGCTTTGTGGGATCCGGTGATGCTTTATCTCGTCGCGCTGGCCGTTTTTGGCCTGCCGCATGTGTTGTGGGAAATGGCCTGGGTGCGTCAAACCTGGGGGGCCGTCTTGCCACGCATCTTCTGGGTCAGCCTTCTGGGCGCACTGGCGGTCCAGGCCTGCACCCGGTTTGCGCTCTGGGCTGACCGCATCGGCGCCGATGCAGCGGCTCTTTGCGACGCTGTGACACTGGCATTGGCCCTGATGGCGGCGCTGACCCTGTTCCGGCGCGCACGGCCGATGCAGCGAGTGGGCTTGTCTGTGCTTGCCATTGCCGTGCCGGCGGCACTGATCATCGTGGCCGACACCCCGTACGTGATGGCCATCCTCGCGGCTTTGGCAATAGCCCACAATTTCACGCCCATAGGCCTGGTCGCTCGAGATGCGCGCATCGGGCGCTGGCCTGCCCGGTCTGTGCTGGTCCTTTTGTTTGCCGCGCCGGTCATACTTTTTGTGGCTTTGTGGGTGCTGGATGCAGGGGCGCGGCCGGGGTCGGGCTGGACGCCGGCGGAACTCGGATGGGCGCAAGGCGTCTCGCCCTCCTTTGCGCATGCGCTACTGCCTGCGCTGATATGGGCGCAGTGCCTGCACTACCTGGCTGTTCTTCATTTATTGCCCAGGACCATGGGCCAGGCGTGGAAGGGCTTGCCATGGCGAACGGCGGCTCTGGCAGCGTGTGCCTTGTTGTTGTTCTGGTTTTTGTTTGACTTCTCCGGCGCGCGAGGGTTTTACGCGATTGCCGCAGGAGCGCACGCGTGGATCGAGTGGCCCTTGATCCTGCTGGCCATGCTGGGCCTTGCGCAGCCGCAGTCGGCGCTCGAGAATCTTCCACGCAGGGCGTATTGATTGAAGCAGGTCTGGCAGGAATGAACAGGGGTGTGAAAAAAATGACAAAGCGATTTCTACTGGGTTTGCTGGCAGCCGCGCCCTTGCTCGCGGGCGCGTGCACCAGGCCTGCAGACAGTGACGCGATTGCGGCGCGGCGCTGGATACCGGCGATCAAGGCCGGCGAGCAGCAAGTGCGCCTTAAACACAACATGGTGATCGGATCGGTGCATGCCTATCTGGTGCCGCAGCAGGCCAATGCGAGTGTTCAGACGGTTCGGCAAGGGATGCTGGAGCCGCTGCAAATACTGTCCGACGAGGCGGTCGCGCGCGCGAGCCGCCGCTTCCGCTTCACGGGCGACGAGGCCCCCGCTTCAGCGCCGCCTGGCAAGAAGTGGATTTATGTTTACGCGGCCAGTTTTGGCAAGAGCGAGTTGCGGTTTTCCGATTCGTCCGGCTGGAGCCAGCTGGTGGAACTCGGCATGGTCTATCCGCAAGCTCAGCCGCGTGGTGAACCGACCCTGCTGATGCCCGACTCCGGCGGCGATGCCGTGTCCTTTGATGTGGACGCAGATCGCAACACCCTGTGGCTCAGCGTGCCCGGACTCCTCAAGGACCGCTGGACCATGGTCGAGGGCGCAGATACCAGTTTTGAGCTCATGCGGCTGGAGCAGTTGCCGGTGCCCCATGGCGACCCTGCCCTGGTGGGACTTTTTCTGGTCGGCAGCCGGTCTTTGCGCAGCGGGCTTGTTCGCATCGAAGGCGGTGAAACGCCGCGCAAGGTTTTTACCTTCAAGGTGCGTGCGCTTCCTTCAAGAAGTTGCTGAGCTCATCCCGTCCGCCGTGCGCGCTGTATCTGGTGACGCTGCCGGCCTTTCCTCGCGCCCGCCCGGGTGCAGCGCAAATCTTGCGGGGTCGCGCCCGTGCACCGGCGCGTCGCTGTCAAACGACCAGCCGCCAAATTGTGTGCGCTGGTAGTCGGCCATGGTCTGCGCAATTTCGGCCTGGGTGTTCATCACAAAAGGGCCGTACTGCGCCACCGGCTCGGCAATGGGCTTGCCCTGAAGCAGCAAAAACTCGCCTTCGGCATCGCCGTTGAGCAGTTCCACCGCCACATCGGCGCGCAGCGTGATGGCCGACGGGCTGGTGATCGCCTGGCCGGCGATAAACACCGACTGTCCCTTGAAAAAATAGAGCTGGCGGCGCGTGCCGGCGCCCGCGGCGGCCGGCAGTGTCCAGCGCGCACCGGGTGCCATGCGAAGGGTCCAGATCGCCACGTCGGCGTCCGCCTGCGCAGCCCAGGAGTCGGGCGGTGGCGGTAGCGGCGCGCCGGCGTCCTGCAGGCGGCCGGCAATCACGGCCACCTCGGTCGTGCGACCGGCGCCGTCCTTTGCAAGCAGGCGCGGGATGTCCTGCGACCAGAACATCGTGAAGTGCGGCTCGCTCATCTTGCTGCGGGCCGGCAGGTTGAGCCAGATCTGGAACAGCTCCAGCGGGTTGTCATGGTTCTGGTCCAGCAGCGGAAACATCTCGGCGTGCACGATGCCTTTGCCGGCCGTCAGCCACTGCACGTCGCCGCGCCCGAAACGCGCCGTCGCCCCGAGCGAGTCGGAATGGTCGATCAGGCCCTTGCGCACAATCGTGACGGTCTCGAAGCCGCGGTGTGGATGTGGCGGAAAACCCGGCACTGTTTCACCGTGGTACATGCTCCAGCCGTCCTTGCGGCTGAAGTCCTGGCCGATGGCGCGTCCGGTCAGCGGCACCGCCGGCCCCATCTGCGCATTGCCTTTCGGGTAGGCGTCGTCGTGGTAGGCGCAGAACAAGAACGGGTCCATGGTCTCCCACGGAAAACCAAGGGGCTTGACCTGGAGGACGGGGTGGCTGGCGGGGCTGGCTGACATGGGGGCGGGCCTTTCTGGCGTGTGGGGGCTCAATCTCTGCAAATGGGCTTGCCGACTCTGGTTTTCAAGGGTCAAACCGGCTGCACTGCTGCCGATTCGGGACAGACAGCGGTGCGCCCGTCCTACAGCCTGCGTGCGGCGCCCCGCCTATCTTCAGGATTCGTCCTTTGTCTACCCAGAAATCCTTTTAGGCAGTTCAGGGCCGAGACAGCAAAAACTGTCTGCGCACAATCCCGCATTTTCCGCTTACTTCCAAAGGACTTCCCATGAAATATTCCATCCTCCTTGCCGCGCTGATTGCCACCCTGGGCCTGACCGCCTGCGAACGCACCGTGGTGACACCCGCTCCAGCGGTGGTGACGGTTCCCGGCCCTGCCGGCCCTGCCGGCCCCGCTGGCGACACGGGTTCTACCGGTTCCACCGGTTCCACCGGTTATACCGGCGCGACGGGCTCCACCGGCGCAGCCGGCCCTAGCGGCGGTGCAACAGGCGCTACCGGTGCCACCGGTGCCACGGGCTCGACGGGCGCCACCGGTTCTACCGGCTCCACCGGCGCCACTGGCGCCAAGGGCACGACCGGCGACACCGTGATCCTCGTTCCGCAAAAGTAAGCGGAGAGAAGGCCTGCAGCTGCCGGTGTCCGGCACTTGCAGCGTTCTCAAAAAAAGCGCCAGCCACGGAAGTGACTGGCGCTTTTTCTTTGGGCGCGCAGGTTTCAGGCCTTGAGCTTCCAGCCGGTGCGGAAGATCCACCATACCGCCGTCAGGCAAAGCGCCAGAAAACCCAGGATGGCCGCCACACTGATGCCCACATTGACATCGGCCACACCGTAAAAACTCCAGCGAAAGCCGCTGATCAGGTAAACCACCGGGTTGAACAAGGCAATTTTTTGCCACAGCGGTGGCAGCATGTTGATCGAGTAAAAAGCACCGCCCAGAAAGGTCAGCGGCGTCACCACCATCAGCGGGACAATCTGCAGCTTCTGGAAGTTGTCGGCCCAGAGCCCGATGATGAAACCGAACAGGCTGAAGGTCACGGCGGTCAGCAGCAGAAAACACAACATCCAGAACGGGTGCGCAATGCTGTAGGGCACAAACAGCCGTGCGGTCGCCAAAATCAGCAGGCCCAGCAAAACGGACTTGCTGGCGGCCGCGCCCACATAACCCAGCACCACCTCGATGGCTGACACCGGCGCCGACAGCAGCTCGTAAATCGTCCCGGACCATTTCGGCATGTAAATGCCGAAGGCGGAATTGGAAATGCTCTCATTGAGCAGCGACAGCATGATCAGGCCGGGGATGATGAAGGCGCCATAACTGATGCCGTCGATGTCGCCCATGCGTGAGCCGATGGCCGCGCCGAAGACCACAAAATACAGCGAGGTCGAGATCACCGGCGAGGCAATCGACTGTGTCAGTGTGCGGAAAGTGCGCGCCATTTCAAAGCGGTAAATCGCGCGTATCGCGTGCCAGTTCATGCGGCCTCCCTGGCGGCGGCTGGTGCAGCCGCCTGCTTGTCGTTCGGTTTGCCGGCATGCACCAGGCTGACAAAGATGTCTTCGAGTGAACTTTCACTCGAGTGCAGGTCCTTGAAGTCTATGCCCAGCCCGGCCAGCCGTTTGAGCAGCTCACCGATGCCGGTTTCCTCCTGCTGGGTGTCAAAGGTATAGACCAGCGTGTGGCCGCCTTCCGCCAGCTCCAGCGGCAGGCCGGCCAGCGCCTCGGGCAGGGTTTGCAGCGGCAGGCGCAGTTGCAGCGTGAGCTGCTTCTTGCCGAGTTTGCGCATCAGCACCGCCTTGTCTTCCACCACAATCAGCTCGCCCTTGTTGATGACACCAATGCGGTCGGCCATTTCTTCGGCTTCTTCGATGTAATGGGTGGTCAGGATGATGGTGACACCGCTTTCGCGCAGCTTGCGCACCATCTCCCACATGCCCTGGCGCAATTCGACATCGACGCCGGCGGTCGGCTCGTCGAGAAAAAGAATCTGCGGCTCGTGCGACAGCGCCTTGGCAATCAGCACCCGGCGTTTCATGCCGCCCGACAGCGTCATGATCTTGCTGTCCTTCTTGTCCCAGAGCGACAGGTCGCGCAACACCTTTTCAATGTGCGCGGGGTTGGGCGGCTTGCCAAACAGGCCGCGGCTGAAACTCACGGTGGACCAGACGGTTTCAAACGCGTCGGTCGACAGCTCCTGCGGCACCAGGCCAATCTTGGAGCGCGCCGCGCGGTAGTCGCGCACGATGTCGTGGCCGTCTGCCGTGACACTGCCCGAGCTGGGCGTCACGATGCCGCACACAATGTTGATCAGTGTGGTCTTGCCGGCCCCGTTGGGCCCCAGCAGCGCAAGAATTTCGCCCTGCTGGATATCCAGGCTGACCGAACGCAGGGCGTGAAAGCCGGAGGCATAGGTTTTACTGAGCTGTCGGATGGAAATAATGGCTGGCAAATGGGTGTTCCGGTTGGTGCTGGCGCGATGAAGCTGCGCCAGCCTGCGCCACTGTAACTGGATCGCGTGAATGCCGCTGGGCGCGGGCAGATGGGCCCGGCCGGCTTACTTGACGCGCCGGTAAGTCGCCGTCATGAAACGTTTCCAGCTGCCGTCCGGTTGCAGGGTTTGCGAATGCAGCGTGCGTTCGTCCCGGCTTTTGATCGTGATCACGTCCTGGTAACGTGCGGTGCTGCCATCGCCGGTGAAACTCGGGCCTTCGGTGTCCAGCGTCAGCACCTTTTGCGTGGCATCAAGCTGGCCTTCGTAGAAAAACATGCCGGACATCATGGAGCCGGCCCAGCTGCCGGTGAATTTCTTTTTGGCGATGTCATAACCGAGCGTCATCAGCATGTAGCCGGTGTCTTCGCTGCCCGGCATCTCGCCCTGGCCTTCGCAGACCACAAAAAAGCCGCCGAGTGCGCGCACATGTTCCTTGCCTGTGCTCCGGTTCGCCGGCTGGTCCGGGCCCATGTCGCATTCGCCGCTCATGGTCCAGTCGCCCAGCATCTGCTGCAGCCAGACATGTTCCTGTTGGGCTTGGGTGTCCATCATGGGTGTTCTCCTGTGGTTGGTACTTTTGCCCTGAGGGCTTGCCGGTCAGCGGCTCATGCCGTTGCCGTCATGACCATCCAGGGCACACCAAAGCGGTCGGTCAACATGCCGAAAGCAGAGGTCCAGAAGGTTTTCACCAGGGGCATCTGCACCGACCCGCCATCGGACAACGCGTCAAACAGGCGTTTTGTCTCTGCGTCGCTGGTGGCACTCAGCGCCAGCGTGATGCCCTTGAACTCGGCTTTGCCGGGCGGGCCCATGCCGTCGTCGCCCATCAGTGTGCTTTCGCCGATCTTGAAGGCAGCATGCATGATTTTCTTCTCGTAGCCGGGCGGCGCTTTCATCTCGGGGTCGGGGCTGTCGCTCCAGCGCATCAAGGTGGTGACTTCGGCGCCCGCGTGTTTCTTGTAGTACTCCAGCGCCTCTTCGCAGCGGCCGGCAAAACTTAAATAGGCTTGAACTTGCATGGTGGCTTTCCTTGACATGGGGTGGGTTGGGGGACTGGATTTTTTTCTGCCGGCGTTCACAGGGCCCGGCCGTCAAAGTGGGTGACCGGAACCGACGCGAGGTCCAGGTTCTCGAGGCAGCGGATGTTGATGGCAGCTACCGGGTTGCCCTTGGGGTCAACACCCTCGCCGTAAGGGTGTATGCCGCAGCTGCGGCAGAAGTGGTGCTGGATCACATGTTTGTTGAAGGTGTAGCTGCCGATGGCGCTTTCCGGCGTCAGCAAACGCAGCTGATCCCGCGGCACAAACCACAGCAGCGAACCCTTGCGCGAGCAGATGGAGCAGTTGCACGCCAGCGCGCTGCCGATGTCGCCATCGGCTTCAAACCTGATGGCGCCGCAATGGCAGCTTCCGGTGTAGGTCATGGTTCAGGCCGCCTCGTAGGCTTGCTGCAGCTTCACGCCGTCGAGCTTGATCATCTGCATCATGACCTGCATCACGCGGTTGACCTTGACCGGGTCCTTGTCGGCCAGCACAGTGCGCATCACGCTGGGCACAATTTGCCAGGACACGCCGAATTTGTCCGTCAGCCAGCCGCAGGCCTGCACGCTGCCGCCTTCTGACAGCTTGTCCCAGAGTTCATCGACCTCGTCCTGGGTCGGGCAATCGACCATCAGCGACATGCCAGGCGCAAAGCCGAAATCCTGGCCTGCATTGAGCACAAAAAAGGTCTGTCCGGCAATCTCGAAACTGCCGCTCATGAAACTGCCTTTGGGCACCGGAGCGCCGTCGCCGTAACGCTGGGTCTCGCCGGCTTTGGCGTTTCTGAACACCGAGGTGTAAAACTTCAGCGCGTCTTCGGCCTGGTCCTTGAAAGTCAGGAAGGTGGTGATTTTCTGCAAGTCTGTTCTCCTTGTGAACGCCGTTGGGTGCGCCGGCATGTATTGATTCCGTCCTTGTCCTGGCGCAAAAACCCAGTTATTGTGTACACCGTCCACAAGAGAATAACAAACATAATGGACACTGTCCACATCAATGCGTAACAGCCCATGACATTTCCCCCGGTCTCTGCGGTTTCCCGCAGCACCTACCGCCACGGTGACCTGCGGCGCGTGTTGCTGGAAGCCGGGATGGATCTGGCGCGTACCGGTGGCCCGGACGCCATCGTGTTGCGCGAAGCCACACGCCGCGCCGGCGTGGCGCCGAATGCCGCTTACCGCCACTTCGCCAGCCGCGAGGCGCTGCTGCAGGCGGTGCGGGCCGCCGCCTTGGCGGCCGTGGCCGGCGCCATGGAAGCCGAACTGGCCAGCCTGCCCGCGGGACTGCCGCCCGCCGACCTGGCCCGGGCCAGCGTGCGCGCGGTCGGCACCGGTTACCTGCGCTTTGCGCTGGCGGAGCCCGGCCTGTTCCGTACCGCCTTTGCGCGCTCCGAGGTCTTGATGCAGGCCACCCCCGAGGCGCCTACCGCCGGCCCGGGCGGGCTCAACCCTTTCGAGCTGCTGGGCGCCGCACTCGACCAGCTGGTGCAGGCCGGCGTGATGCCGCCCGAGCGCCGGCCCGGCGCCGAGTTCCTCGCCTGGTCGGCGGTTCACGGCCTGGCGATGCTGGTGGTGGACGGTCCGCTGGGCCCGGTGATAGGGCCGCAGCTGCAGCAGATCGGGCAACGCCTGCTGGACATGGTGGAAAAAGGCTTGTGACATCGGCATTAACAACAAAAACCGGCACTGGCCCAGACTGCATCAGCGCAAGCAGCTCCTGAATTCATAGCGATTTCGGGCCGGCCAGCGCTGCCCGTCAGCGTATCGGCTTGGCCACAAACGCCACCAGCAGCCCTTTGGCTGTCACGGTGATGCTGCCGGGCTCCAGCCCCATGCCGTCGGCCAGCATCAGGTCTTGCGGCCGCAGCTGGTGCAGCACCACATCACGCAGCGCCTGCTCGGCCAGCGTCGGCCCGTAGGCTGTCAGCAGCTCGGCCTGGCGCGACGGCATGCCGGAAAAACGCAAGGTGTTGACCTTGAGCTGGTGCGCGCGTATCGACTGGTCGCTGGCTTCATAACGCAGCGCAAAGTCCAGCTCAAACAGGCCGGCGTGACGGTCCGGCAGCGCGGGCCCGCTGGCCTCGAGCTGGATGTCGGCGCGCAGCCGGTTTTCTTTGGGCAATAGGCGCAGCACCGGTGCTTGCATGTCCAGCGCCAGAAACCCGCCGGCCTTGTACCGTCTGGGAAAACGTTTGGCCAGCGCCTCGCGCATCTGTTCGGCCGTCACGGTATAGCTGGGCTGGGCCTGGGCGCGCTGCAGCACGGCTGCGCCAGACGCGGCCAGCGTCAGGTGCGCTGCCAGATGCAGCATTTGCCGGCGTTGCATCAGCAGGCCTCCTGCGCGGCGGGCAGCAGCTCGGCCCTATTGGCGACGGTGCTCAGGGTGCAAGTGAACGGGCTTTGCATGGTGTTTGCAGGCTAACCAGTCCGGGCCCGGTCTGGTGTAGGCCGGGGCCGTGTTTTCCTGGCGCGGCGTGCGGGCGGGCCCATCGCGCCATGTAAAGCGCAGGTGCTGTATTGCAACGGTGTGTGTATGGCGTCATCAGCACGGCGCTGCGCCACGTTGAACACCTGATCCACATGATTTCATCTGGTCAAACCAAAAGCTTACCCAAAGGACTCTCATGAACAAATTGCTCGCTACCCTGATCGCCACCCTGCTGGCCGGCTCTGCCTTTGCGCAGGCCACGGCACCTGCCACACCAGCCGTCCCGGCTGTGCCTGCGGCCACCGCTGCGGTCAAGGCTGAAGCCAAGGCCGACAAGGCCGTCGCAGCCGCTGTCAAAAGCGAAGCCAAAGTGGACGCCAAGGCCGACACCAAGGTAGAAAAGGCAGAAGCCAACGCCGTTGAAAAGAAAACCAAGGCCGTCGCCAAGTCCGCAACGACCAAAGCCAAGGCCCAGGCCAAAGCTGCCAAGGCTGCCCCTGAAGACAAAACCAAGGCCACGGCCAAAGCTGAAAAAACCAGCATCAACGCCGATGCCAAAGCCGACAAAACCGTCATCAAGGCCGACGCCAAGGTAGAAGCCGTCAAGGCCGGTGCTGCTGCCGACAAGGGCATCGCCAAGGTCGAGACCAACGCCGTCAAGGCAGAAGCCAAGGCTGACGTGAAAGCCGCCGGCAGCAAGTAATCCTCCAGGGAGCCGCAGACCATCTGTGGCGCCTTTTCAGAGACAGGCGCAAGCCTGTCTTTTTTTTGCGCGTCTGTTTGTGGCGTCCGGCCTAACGCGTCACCACCGACCAGCCGGCCTTCAGATTGGACTTGTCGTTTTCATAGTCCCAGTTGGTGCCACAGCGCGCGCAGCTGTAACGCGTCACCGTGGCCAGGTGACCGCGCCGCGTTTCCTGCCGGCTGCCGCCCTGCACCAGCTCCGGGTGGCCCGGGGCCTTGCGCCAGTTTTGCTGCACGCCGGCGCAGGATTCGCACAGCGCGGCTTTTTTCGATGCGTTCTGGCGCGGGGTGTCTTCGGTCATGGTGGGCTTTTGGGTGGGCGGCTGGGGCCTCCATTGTCGCCGCATGGTCATCTGCACCAAATCCTGCAGCCAAACCGGCCTTCAGCCCTTGTGCAGTGCGCGCAAGCAGCTATCAAAAATAGAGCAAATGTTGAGTGTCATGGCGGGCCTGACCCGCCATCCATGGCCCCGCATGTTGCCGCAGTCCTCAGTGCTGGCTCAGTGTCCGCAGCCGCTGGTGCATCGCATCTTCCCCGTCCACCGGCAACTGCTGCTTGGCCAGCAGGTAGTGGCTGGTGAACACATCGAGGTAAGCCTCCAGGGTTTGTGCTGCATGGTCCTCACCGGCCAGCGCCAGGCACAGGGCTGCCACCTCCGAGGTGCAAAAGTGTGCGTCGCGCTGCGAGCGCCGCAGCTTGTAAGTCGAGAGTTGTTCACTCTGCAGGCTCAGCACCGGCAGCTTGTCGAGGTAAGGGCTTTTGCGAAACATCTTGCGCGCTTCGGGCCAGGTGGCGTCCAGCAGCACAAACAGCGGGCGCTTGCTGTTGCCAGGCTCAAGCGCCTGCACGCCGGTCACCACGCGTTCAGGCGCCACAAACTCGCCGGGGAAGACCAGGTAAGGTTGCCACTGCGGGTCTGCCAACAGGGCAATCAGCGCCGGGTCCACCTCGGTGCGTGCCCAGCCAAAGGCAAAGGTGTCGGCCACCACATCAGCCACCAGCCAGCCGGTGTTGCTGGGCTTGAGCGGCTCAATATCAGCCATCAGCAGGCACACGCCGGCACGCACCGTCAGCAGCGGCCGTAGGGCGCAGATGCAGTGGCTGGGCAGCAGGCGGCAACCGGCACAACGTTCACCGCGCGGGCCGCCACGCGCCAGAAACGGTTTGCTGCTGCGCGCCAGGCGCGCGGTACGCAGGCGGCTGACGGCGTGGGGGCCGGGGGGAAGGGGCATGAGGCACTGTAGCAGTGGGTCCATGCCAGGCGTCAGCCTGGCGGTCGGGTTTTGAGCCTGGGTAACCGGCCGCTCTCAACGGCGGCTTACGCACTCAAGTTCAAACAGCGGCACATCGAGCTTGCGGCTCAGCCACACACCGCCGCCAAGCTCGCTCAAGCCCTCGCGCAGGCCACGCCTGTACAGCTGCGCCGGGTGGCGAAACAGGCGTGGGTCGGCCAGTTCATCGTCGATGATGTCGCGCTCGTAGTCTTCCCGCGTTGCGGCTTCTACATACAGCGCACCCCGGCACAAGCGGCCCAGGTTGTTGAGGGCCCGTGTCAGGTCCGGCGGGCTCAGGTAGGTCAGCACCGCCTGGCAAATCACCAGGTCGAAGGGCTCGCTTGATGTGTAGTCAACCACGGACCCGCGCTCCCAGCCATACCGTTCGCACAGGTAAGCGCTGAACTCCACGCCCTGGTAACTGGCATCGGGAAAATGCGTAGCCACAATCTCGCGCCACACGCCAATGCCGCAGCCCATGTCCAGTACCCGCTTCACGGGCACGCGCAGGTACTTCAGGTAGCTGCATACAAAGGTACCCAGGCGCGCGACATGCGCCGGGTCCACCACGCCGGTCTTCTCGTCAAAGTAGTAGCGCTGGTAGTACGCTTCGTCGAACCAAAAGTCACTTGCTGATTTCACGCGTTTTCTTTCGTTGGCAGGCCGCCTGCATGCAGGGCATCACCGGCCTCAAGACCTGCAACATTGAAACTCAAGTTCGGGAGTGTCCATTCCCGGGCAGGCGGGCCCAGCCGCCCGACCGGAGGGATCAGTCAGCGCGTGGCCTGTGCAAGGCGTAAAGCTTGTTGCCATCGGCGTCGCGCAGATAGGCCAGGTACAGCCTGCCCACCGCGCCATCGCGCCAGCCCGGCGGGTCTTCACACGTCGTGCCGCCGTTGGCAATGCCGGCCGCATGCCAGGCGTCCACCTGTTCGGGCGATTCGGCCTTGAAGCCGATGGTGCTGCCATTGCCGCGGCAAGCCGGCTCGCCGTTGATCGGTGTGGTGATGCCGAAGCTGCCGGTCTTGCTGCGGTAGAAGTAACGGTTCTTGTTGGCAATGCCGGGGGCTATGCCCAGGGTGGCAAACAGCGCGTTGTAAAACTTGTTGGAAGCTTCGAGGTCGTTGACGCCGACCATGACATGACTGAACATTTGTTTTTTCTCCGTGGGTGCCCGAATGTGGGGGAAAGTGATCAGGGATGGTAATGGATGGCGGGTCACCGGAGTAGACGCTGTAGTGGCGGGTCCACATCCCTGCCTGGAATCGCGCTTAGGTTCACAATCAACCAATGACTTCACTTGATTGGAACTCCATCGGTGCGATTTTTGGCACGTTAACCGGCTTAATTGGCGCGGTCACGGGCGTGATCGCGTATCGCCGAGCTGATGAACTAAAGGCGCTTGATCTCCGTATTCAGTTGCGCCAGGCGGAGAATAGGTTTCACTCTGAGTTGCAAGCGCTACTCTCGCTTTTGCAGCGCGCAAAAAAATCACGCGAGCACGTGAACGCCGCTACGGGTAATTATTTGTCTGGCCAAATGGAAAAATGGCATACCGCGTACGACCTGGATCACGCGGAGGCAGAACTGCTTGGACGTACGTTGTCATTTAGCAATGCTAAGTTGCCCAATGATGAACTGGAGACCAAATTAATTGAATTGCACGCGCTGCAGCTTAGGATCTCGTGTCTAAAAGAAAAGTACGACCTTTCGTACTCTCAAGATGATCAAAAGCGGACACAGATTTGGGCTGAGCAGCAGGACAGAATTAACAGGGAAATGAGCAAGTCCAAGTAATAGAAGTCCTTCTAATTTGAGCAAAGCTTTTGTCTGCCGTATTCCCGCGCTGGACGCGGCTGCAAGGACTGGAGGGCTAGTTTATGCTTCAAATCGGCCTGCAGCCCTTGCCGTGTGTGCGCAAGCAGCTATCAAAATCGCAGCACTTTGGGCCACACAGGCGCCAGAATAAAAGCAGGATGAAAGCAAAACCCCATGCCTGAACAAACCGACTTCATCATCATTGGCGGCGGCATCGCCGCAGCGTCGGTCGGCTACTGGCTGGCGCCGCATGGGCGGGTGATCTTGCTCGAGCGCGAATCGCAGCCGGGTTACCACTCGACCGGGCGCTCGGCCGCACTGTTCATGGAAAGTTATGGCACGGCGCAGGTGCGGGCCTTGACCATGGCCAGCCGGGCTTTTTTTGCGAACCCGCCTGAAGGCTTCAGCGACCACCCCTTGATCTCGCCGCGCGGCGCGATGATGGTCGCCACGCAGGGTGAAGAAGCGCTGCTGGCCGAACAGTGGACCGTGTTCCGCAGTGTCACGCCGCATGCGCGCTTGCTGAGCAGTGCCGAAGCCTGCGCACTGGTGCCGGTGCTGCGACCCGAGAAAGTGCTGGGCGCCGTGCTGGAGCCTGATGCCGCCGACATGGATGTTGATGCGATTCACCAGGGCTTTTTGCGCGGCCTGCGGCGCGCCGGTGGCCAGGTGATCTGCAAGGCCGAGGTCACGGCGCTGGCGCGCGCGGGCGACGCCTGGCAGGTGCAGGCGGGCGGCCAGACCTATACAGCGCCTGTGGTCATCAACGCGGCCGGCGCGTGGGCCGATGTGGTGGCGGCGCTGGCCGGCGTTCAGACTATTGGGCTGGAGCCGCGGCGCCGCTCGGCCTTTATCTTCGCGCCGCCCGAGGGCATCCACAGCAGCGCCTGGCCGCTGACGGCCAGCATAGACGAGGGCTGGTACTTCAAGCCCGACGCCGGCATGTTGCTGGGCTCACCGGCCAATGCCGATCCGGTGGCGCCGCAAGACATACAGCCCGAGGAGCTGGACATCGCCATGGCGATTCACCGCATCGAGGAGATGACCACGCTGACCATACGCCGGCCCACACGCACCTGGGCCGGGCTGCGCTCGTTTGTCGCCGATGGTGATCTGGTGGGCGGCTTTGATGAGCAGGCGCCGGGCTTCTTCTGGCTTGCGGCCCAGGGCGGTTACGGCATACAGACCTCGGCCGCGATGGGCGAGGCCTGCGCCGCGCTGGCGCGCGGCCTGCCGCTGCCGGAGCGCATCGCCGGTTTTGGCCTGACCGAAGCGATGTTGTCACCGGCCAGGCTGCGGCCGCAGGCCTGAAGCGCCTGTGCCAGGTCAAGCATCAAATCGGGCTGCAGCCCAGGTGGGACGTGCACAAGCCGCTATAAAAACAGGAGCTATCCCCCCCCTGTTGCGGTAGCGGCAGGCGGGCTTGCCGCCAGCTTCAGCACGCGCTGAAGGGTCAGCAGCAGGTCGTCGTTCGAGGTGGAGGCCTTGACCAGCATCGCGTCGGGACGGGTGCCGGCGGGGGGCAACACTTCACTGGCAGAAAACACCACCAGCGCAGGCCGGGGCTGCAGGCTGTCTATCAGTTCCACCAGGTCCCAGCCGGATTCCTTGCCCAGGCCCAGGTCCAGCAGCACCAGGTCAAAGGGCTTGCTGCGCAGGCTCTCCCGCGCCTCTGTCAGGTTGCTGGCAAACTCAAAGCTGGCGAAATCGGCCGCGATGGTGGCTGCGATGTGCTGGATGTCCACGTCGTCTTCCACATGCAGGATGCGCGGCTTGCGGCCATGCAGCTCGGCCACCGCGCGCTGCATGGCCAGGACCAGTTGCACCTCGTCAATCGGTTTGGTCAGCCAGTCCGACACGGCCGAAGGGGTGTGGTCCAGCTGCAGCTGGCCGTCGCCGGCCCCGGTGGAGATCACGATGACCGGCAGCGCGCGTGTGGCTTCGTTCTGGCGCAGGCTGTTCAGAAAAGCGCCGCCGGCCTGATCCGGCAGGCGCAGGTCCAGCGTCACCGCGGCGTAGCTGCCGGTGGCCAGCAGCGTTGAGGCCTGCTGCGCGTTGTGCGCCAGCTCGCTGTCAAAGCCGCCCTTGTCCAGCATGATGGCGATCAGCCTGGCCACGTCCCGGTCTGCTTCGCACACCAGAATCCGCGGTCGCGGCGCCGGCGGCGCCAGCTCTGCGGGCCCGTTCCACAGCGGCAGCTCGAAGAAAAATGTCGTGCCTTCGCCGAGCCGGGATTCAAAACCTATGCTGCCGCCCATGCGCTCCACAATCGCGCGCGAGATGTTCAGGCCCAGCCCGGTACCGCCTTTTTGCCGGGTGTCCGACGAGTCCGCCTGCGAGAACTTCTGGAAAATGCGCTTGCGAAACTCTTCGGGAATGCCCGGGCCATGGTCGCGCACCTCGACCCGCACGCCGAGTCCGGCCCGGGTCACATGCACCTCCACCGTGCCGCCGGGGGGCGAAAACTTCAGCGCATTGGACAGCAGGTTGGTGACGATCTGGGTCAGGCGGTCGGCCTCGACTTTGACCTGCAGGCCGGGGTCGTCACAGTGCAGCGTCAGGCTGACCTGGTTGGCCAGGCCGTAACCCTCGTTGGCAGCAATCGCCTGCACCATCAACGGCATCAGCGCCATCGGCTGCAGGTCCAGCTGCATCTTGCCGGACTCGATTTTTTCGATGTCCAGGATGTCGTTGATCAGCCGGATCAGGCGCTCGCAGTTGTTCTTGGCAATGCCGATCAGCTTCATCGCGGCCTCGGGCAGCTGGCCGGCGATGCCGCCGGAGATCAGGCCCAGCGAGCCGCGTATCGACGTCAGCGGGGTGCGCAACTCATGGCTCACGGTGGAGACAAATTCGGTTTTCAGCCGGTCTATGCGTTTGAGCTCGGTGATGTCGGTGGCCAGCGAATAAAAGCCTATGACCTTGCCCTCATCGGCGCCCTCGCCATAGCGCGGAAAATAATTGACCACGTAGTGGCGCACCCCGCCCGTGGCGGAGCGCTGCTTGCGCTCATAGACCACCGGATAGCCGGACAACACCTCTTCCACTTTGGGCCGCAGCGCCTCATAGAAGGCCGGCTCCATCAGTTCGCGCATGCTTTTGCCCAGGATGTCTTCGCTGCGCAGGCCGGTGGCCTCCTGGTAGGCACGGTTGTGAAAGCGGCAGCGCTGGTCGGCATCCACATAGGCGATCAGCGCCGGCACCGCGTCGGTGATCTCGCGCAGCTGCAGCTCGCTGGCGCGCGCGCGGTCGCCGGAGCGGCGCATCTCGGTGTTGTCACGGCCTGTGCCCCGGTAACCGGTGAAACGCCCCGACGCATCAAAAATCGGCACGCCGCTGATGCTCACGTTGCGTATCTCCCCTTTGCTGTTGAGCCGGGTGACTTCAAAGTCGCGGAAAACCTCATGCCGTTCAAGCTGTGCCTTGTGCTCCGCCCAGACGCTGTCGCTCATGCTCACATAGGGCAGCTCCCAACGCGTCTTGCCGATGGCGCTGTTGCCGCTGAACGCCGCCGTGTGCGCTTGCCGTGTTTCGCCAGAAATCTGGACAAAACGAAAGTGCTCGTCTTGCTCCCAGAACCAGTCGGACGACAACTCTGTGAGCGCGCGAAAACGTTCCTCGCTTTCGCGCGACAGCTGTTCGGCGTTTTTGCGTTCGGTGATGTCCTGCAATTGCGAGATGAAGTGCAGCGGCCGGCCTTGCGCATCACGCACCAGCGAGCAGGTCAGCGTGGCCCAGACCAGGCGGCCCGACTTGTGCAGATAACGCTTTTCACGCTGGTAGGTTTCAATCTCGCCCGCCAGGGCGCGCTTGCGCTGCAGCAGGTCTTCCGCCATGTCGTCGGGGTGGGTGGAGTCGGCGGCGCCCGGGGCCAGCAGTTCTTCCTGCGAATATCCGATCAGGGCGCAAAACGCCCGGTTCACGTGCAGCCGGCGGAAGTCGGTGCCCAGCACCACCATGCCTATGGCGGCGTTTTCGAAGGCGCTGGTGAACTGCTGGCCGCTGGACGGGTCGGCGGCAGCGCGCTCATAGGCCTCGAGCCGGGCGGCCTGCTGCTGCAGTTGCTGTTGCAGGTCCTGCGCCAGCTGCGTCAGCGCGAGCACGCGGTCCTGCAGGCCTGGCGCTTGCGCTTCCTCCTTGGGCTCCTTGTGCTTCATGCGTGTCCTGTGGTTGTCTCGCCCGGGCCGGTTTTCGCGGGCATACAGTCAGCCAGCCAGCCAGCCCCGGTAGTGTAAGCAGTATGGACGCTTTCCCCCGCTGTGGACAGCCTGGCGCGGGCCTGCAGTCCATGCCTACAATCGGCCCTCATCTTTTGCCCGAAAGCCGCCATGCCTGCCCTGGACACCGTTGAACGTTTTGTCGCCCGCGTGGAGCAAAACGCGCACACCGAAGCCATCGCCGAGTTCTACACCGTCGATGCCAGCATGCAGGAGAACCAGTCGGCGCCGCGCCGTGGGCGCGACACGCTGGTGGCGGGCGAGGCCAGGGTGATGGCGCGGGCCAGGTCGCTGACCTCCGAATGTGTACGCCCCTTCTTCATCAGCGGCGACCACGTCGCCATCCGCTGGATCTTCCATTTCGTCTGGGCCGACGGCAGCAGCACACGCATGGAAGAGATGGCCTGGCAGCGCTGGGAAGGCGAGCGTATTGCCGAAGAAACTTTTTTCTATGACCCGGCGCAGCGCACGCCGCTGCCGGCACAGCCTGCCGCCTAGCGGCCTACTTGGGCGCGGGCGGCCCCGGCAGCCCCACAAAGGCCAGCGCCCCCAGCGCCAGCAGCGCGGCAATGCTGGCCAGCACGGCGGTAAAGGGCTCCACACCCTGCGCCTGCGCGGCGCTGGCGACGATGCCGGTGAACCACTGCATGGTGGCCACACCCATGAACATCGCCATGGTGAACACCGACAGCGCGCGCCCGGTCATCGCGGCCGGATAGGCGGCGCGCACGTCGGCGTACTGCAGGATCATGAAACCCGACAGCAGGCCGATCACAACCGGTGCCACCACGTCGACGACGGCGCTGTGCGACAAGGAAAACGCGGCAAACAGGCCGGCCACCAGCCAGGTAAAGCCGGTGATCCAGCGGCGCCGCGTCGCCGGGCCCGGGTCAAGCCGGCCAAACAGCGGCGGCCCGGCCAGCGACACCAGCGACATGACCAGCGCCACGTTGCCGCTTTGCACCAGCGAAAAACCGTGGCGCTCAATCAGCAGCGGCCCCAGCCACAAGCCACGCAGCGAGACGAAGGACGCATAACCGACGCTGGCCAGCAGCAAAATGCCCCAGGTGTGCGGCAGCGTGAACAGGGTGCCAAAACCAGCCAGCGCCTGGCGCACCGATTCCTTTTGCCGGCCGGCATCCGCAGGGTGTGCGGGCTCATGCACCAGCGCCCAGATCAGCAGCCAGGCCAGCACGGCCCAGCCGGCCAGCACCCAGAAGCCCATGCGCCAGGAGCTGGCCTCAATCAGCCAGGCCAGCGGTGTGCCGGTCAGCAGCAGGCCGATGCCGCCCACACTCATGGCCAGGCCGGAGATGGCGGCAAAACGTTGGGGCGGCATGTGGCGCGCAATAAACACGGTGCACACCAGAAAGGCCGGCGCGCAGCCGATGCCAATCAGCACCTGACCGGCCAGCAACATGCCAAAGCTGGTGGACGCCGCCGACAGCGCAGCGCCGGCCACCGCCACCGGAAAAGCCAGCAGCACGGTTCGGCGCACGCCGTGCAGGTCTATGCCAATGCCCATGAACAGCTGCATGGCGCCAAACGCAAAGTGAAAAGACCCGGCAAACAGGCCCAGTGCCCTGGCATCCAGACCCAGTTCGGCCTGCAGCGGCGTGGCCATGATGGCGGCCACACTGCGAAAAGCCTGGCTCAGCGCAAAGGCGGAAACCAGCGCAAACAGCATGACCCAGACGGCGCGGGTGGGCGGTGGCGAAAGTGGGGACGCAGCAGAACTCATGCGCCTGACGATACACCGGCTGCCAGGCCGCTGCGCCGGCGCCGGCTTTCAGTGCAGTGAGCGCGGGCTGGCGATTTCGTCCAGCCGCTCGGCGTGCAATCTGCAAAACGCCACCAGCAAATCCAGCTCGGAGGTTTTGTCAAACACCATGTCGGCGCCCAGCTTCAGGCATTTGCTGGCGATCAGCTGGTGGTTGTAGCTGGTCAGCACCACCACCTTCTGGTTCGGCTTGCGGCTCTGGCAGTCTTTGAGCACCCCAAAGCCGGTGCCTTCCGCCAGAAACAGATCCACAATCGCCAGCTCCCAGTTGGCCTCGTTCTGCTTGAGCCACAGGCGCGCAGCGCTTTCGCCGTCGGCGTGCCCGACAAATTTGATCGGCGCGACGGACTCCATGGACTCGAGCATGGTGTTGCGGATTTCGGGTTTGTCTTCTACAAGAAAGGTGCTCAGAAGCATGGCGTGCCCTGGTGGGCGGCGTGGGGGACGCCGCGATAAACGCCGTTTGTAGCACCGCCGGGCGGGACGCTTTGTAGGACGGATTCGACAGAAGCGCAAAACCTGCGTCAAGTGCAACAAGATGCTAAAAAGTGCTACAAGCCCGCACTGATATTGCGTAGCCAGCTATAAAAAAAGGAGCGGCGTGATCAGCGGCAAGGCTGCAGCGGCTTGCCCTCCAGCTGCGCGCTCAGGCTGTCGAGCTGCTTGCGCAGGCCGGCATCGGCTGCAGGCAGCTTGAGGATTTGCCCGCGCGCCTCGGCGCGTTCCTGCGCCACACGGGCGGTGCGCACACCGCGCGTGGCCACACGCGCGAGCTCTTTTTCAGCATCGGCCTGGCTGGCAAAGCTGGCCAGCGCCAGCCCGGGAGCCAGCGCCTCGTTGTTCACGGCGCGGAAAGACACGCCCAGCTGGCGCAGCTCGGCGCGTTTTTTGGCGAGGGCGTCTTCACTGCTGTACTTGCCCATGTAAACAATCCAGCGCGCCGGCTCGACGCTGCTTTCAAGTTGCCAGCTGCCGGCCGGCAGGGTGTTTTCCAGGCTGGTACGCAGGGTGGCGGTTTGCTGCTCGTTGAACAGGCCGGCCTGCAGGCATTCGGCCGCAGCCGCGGCTGCGGCGTAGGCCGCGCTGCCGTTGCCGCTTGCCGGCGCCGCCGTGGCAGCGTTGCTCTCGCGTTGTCTGGCTTCGTCGGCGCTCAGCAGCCGTAGGGCTTCAGGCCGTATTTGCGCGCCCAGGCGCTGTGGCTCGGTCTGTACGGCGGGCGCCAGGCCCAGCCCGGCCAGCAGGCCTTGCGACCACGCGAAATACGCGCAATTGGCCAGCACCAGCAGCAACACCGCCAGCCTCAGCATGGAAGCGCGCCGCCATCGGTTGGGGCCACGGGCCGGACACTGACTTCAGAGCTGGTGATTTCTTTCATGCCAGCCGCAGTATGCACCAGCAGGGCGCCGTTTTCGCCGACGCCATGGGCCACGCCCTGGCTGCCGTCCGACAGTTGCACGGCGCGCCCGGCCAGTACATCCCGCGCTGCAAAACGCGCCTGGAAGGGGGCAAATCCAAACAGCCCGAAAGCCTGTACCGCACGCACCAGCGGCGCTGCCACCTGCAGCAGTGCCGCAGCCACGTCCATGCCGGGCAGCAGCTCTTGCAGCGCGGCGGGCGCCATGGCGGCAGGCTGGCCGGCGGCAGAAGGCGCCAGCGGCTGCGCCAGGGCGCGCACATTGATGCCCACACCAATCACCACATAACGCTGCTCGCCGCGGTTGGCGGTTTCCACCAGAATGCCGGCCAGCTTGCGTTCAGCGCCGGCATCACGGAGCCACAAGTCATTCGGCCATTTCAGGCCGATGGCGGGCCGCGCCGGATTGCCGGGCTCCAGTGCCTCGGCCAGGCTGATGCCCACCGCCAGCGACAGTCCGGACCAGTCGGCCGGTTGCAGGGCCATGCCCAGCGAAAAGGTCAGGCTGTCGCCGGCACTGCTTTGCCAGCTGCGCCCCATGCGGCCGCGGCCCGCGCTTTGTTGTTCGGCCACCAGCAACACCGGCTCGGGCGCACCGGTCTCGCGGAAGCGCCGCATCAGCTCGGTGTTGGTCGAGTCAATCTGCGGCAGCACCTCCACGGTGAAGCCCGGCAGCCCGGGCGCCACGGCCTGCCAGATGGCTTCGGCCGGCCAGCGAATCGGGGTGGGTGGGGTGGCGTTCATGGAAGGTCCGGGTTTTGTCATCCCGGACTCGATCCGGGATCCATGTGGGCAGGTCGCAGATGGATGGGTCAGCGCGGCATGGATTGCGGGTCAGGCCCGCAATGACAAACACGAGGGGTGCATCAGTCTTTCTTGCCCTTCTTCTTTTTCTTCGACTTTTTCTTGTCCTTGTCACCTTTGCCATCTTTGTCTTTGGGCGCCAGCAGCGTGCCCCGGCAGCTTTTGGCGCCGCACCAGCAGGGGTATTCGGCCTTGAGCTTTTTGGTGTACTTGGCGTCGATGATCAGGCCGTAGTCGTAAAACAGCTCTTCACCGGCCTGGATGTTGCGCAGCGCCTTGATGAAGACGCGGCCTTTCTGCTCGTCGGCTTCGCAGTTGGGCTTGCAGCTGTGGTTGATCCAGCGCGAGGAGTTGCCGCCGTATTTGGCGTCGATCACATGTTTTTCGTCGATGTGAAAGTAAAACGTGTGGTTCGGGTCTTTCGGGTCGTGCGGATGCCGGCGCAACGCTTCTTTCCACGTGACCACTTCACCCACGTATTCGATCAGGGTCTCGCCTTCGGCCAGGTCCTGCACGGCAAACACGCCCTTGCCGTGTACGCTGGAGACACGGGTTTGAATGCGGCGGCCGCTGTCGCTGGGGGGGCTGGCTGGCGCGGTGGAGGACGGGGCAGTGGCGGGGGCTAAGACCTGAGTTTTGGACACGACGTATTTTTTTGGTATGGTTAATTCATGCATGTGCGCGCACATGCGGGTGCGCGCGTGCGTACGCGCGAAGCCGCTATTGTAGTGACGCATGCAAGGAGCAAGCCATGATCAAGCGCCGCCAGGTCCTTCAGTCCGCTGCCGCGCTGGCCGCTGCGGGCATGGCGTGGCCGGCGCTGGCCAGGGGTTCCGGCAGCCCCTTGCCGCCTTTGGGCAGCACCTTGTTGTTGCCGGCCGTGACGCTGCTGGACGGACAGGTCTGGACGCCCCGCAAAGTGGCCGGCAAGGTGCTTGTGGTGTACTGGTGGGCCAGCTGGTGCCCTTTTTGTGCGCTGCAGTCGCCCCATATGGAAGCGCTGTGGCGGGCGCAGAAGGCGCGGGGCCTGGAGGTTCTGGCGCTGTCGATTGACAGGGAGGCCGCTGCGGCGGCCAACTATATGAAGGCCAAAGGCTACAGTTTTCCCGCAGGGATGCTGAGCCCCGAAGTGGCCAGGCGGCTGCCCAAGCCGGACGGCCTGCCGGTGGTGGTGGTGCTCAAGGTCAACAAAAATGGCCGGGACGGAAAAGTCGTGTTTGCCGAAGCCGGGGAAATGTTCCCCGAAGATGTAGAAGGTTTGAAGAAGTTTTTATGAAAACACTGGTGATTGCAGAAAAACCCTCGGTCGCACAAGACATTGTGCGGGCGATGACGCCGACCGCCGGCAAGTTTGAAAAGCATGATGAATATTTCGAGAGTGATGACTGGGTCATCACCTCGGCCGTGGGCCACCTGGTCGAGATCCAGGCGCCGGAAGAGTTTGACGTCAAGCGCGGCAAGTGGAGTTTTGCGAATCTGCCGGTGATTCCGCCCTACTTTGACCTGAAGCCCATGGACAAGACCAAGACGCGGCTCAATGCCATCGTCAAGCTCAGCAAACGCAAGGACGTGGGCGCCCTGGTCAACGCCTGTGACGCGGGCCGCGAGGGTGAGCTGATCTTCCGCCTGATCCAGCAGTACGCCAAGAGCAAACACCCGGTCAGCCGCCTGTGGCTGCAGTCCATGACACCGGCCGCGATTCGCGACGGTTTTGCAGCGCTGCGCACCGACGCGCAGATGCTGCCGCTGGCCGATGCGGCGCGTTGCCGCTCCGAAGCCGACTGGATGGTCGGCATCAACGGCACCCGCGCCATGACGGCTTTCAACTCGCGCGACGGCGGTTTCTTTTTGACCACCGTGGGCCGGGTGCAGACGCCGACGCTGTCGGTGGTGGTGGAGCGTGAAGAAAAAATCCGCAAGTTTGTGAGCCGTGACTACTGGGAAATCCACGCCACATTTCTGGCCGAGGCCGGCGAATACCCGGCCAAGTGGTTTGACCCGAAGTGGAAAAAAGCTGCCGCCAATGCCGACAACACGGAGCCCGATGCCGAGCTGAAGGCCGACCGGGTCTGGTCCGAACGCGAAGCCATGGCGATTGCCGAGGCCGTGCGCGGCAAGGCCGCCACCGTCACCGAAGAAAGCAAACCGACCACGCAGGCGGCTGGCCAGCTGTTTGACCTGACCTCGCTGCAGCGCGAAGCCAATGGCAAGTTTGGCTTTTCCGCCAAGACCACGCTGTCGATTGCGCAAAGCCTGTACGAGCGCCACAAGGCACTGACCTACCCGCGTACCGACTCACGCGCGCTGCCCGAAGACTATTTGCCGGTCGTCAAGCAGACCTTTGAGATGCTGGCCGACAGCGGCATGAAACACCTGGCGCCGCATGCGCTGACGGCGCTCAAGGGCAACTACATCAAGCCCAACAAGCGGATTTTCGACAATGCCAAGGTGAGTGATCACTTTGCCATCATCCCCACGCTGCAGGCGCCCAGCGGCCTCAGCGATGCCGAGCAGAAGCTGTATGACCTGGTCGTGCGCCGCTTCATGGCGGTGTTTTTCCCGAGTGCCGAATACCTGGTGACCACGCGGATTTCGCAGTCTGTCGGCCACAGTTTCAAGACCGAGGGCAAGGTGCTGGTCAAACCGGGCTGGCTGGCGATTTACGGCAAGGAAGCCGAAGACGAAAACACCGACGAAAAAGACAGCAAAACCCTGGTGCCGGTCAAACCCGGTGAAATGGTGCGCGCCGAGGTGGTCGAAGCCAAGGGCCTGAAAACCCGGCCGCCGGCGCGTTATTCAGAAGCGACTTTGCTGGGCGCGATGGAAGGCGCTGGCAAGACGATTGACGACGACGAGTTGCGCGAAGCCATGCAGGAAAAAGGCCTGGGCACACCGGCCACACGGGCGGCCACGATAGAGGGCCTGATCAACGAGAAATACATGTTGCGCGAAGGCCGCGAGCTGATCCCGACGGCCAAGGCCTTCCAGCTCATGACCTTGTTGCGTGGCCTCGGTGTGGAAGAACTGTCGCGCGCCGACCTGACCGGCGAGTGGGAATACAAACTCGCGCAGATGGAACACGGCAAGCTCAGCCGCGAGACCTTCATGGCCGAAATTGCCGACATGACCAAAAACCTGGTGGCCAAGGCCAAGGGTTATGACAAGGACACGATTCCCGGCGACTACGCGACGCTTTCCGCACCGTGCCCGAACTGCGGCGGTGTCATCAAGGAAAATTACAGGCGCTACACCTGCACCGGCAAAACGGGCAAGGACAGCGATAGCGGCTGCGGCTTCTCGTTTGGCAAAACACCGGCGGGCCGTACTTTCGAGGTCGCCGAGGTCGAGCAGTTTCTGCGCGACAAAAAGATCGGCCCGCTCGACGGCTTTCGCTCCAAGGCGGGCTGGCCCTTCACCGCCGAGATGGTCATCAAGTTCGACGAAGAAACCAAAAACTACAAGCTCGAGTTTGATTTCGGCGATGACAAAAATGCCGAGACCGGCGAGATTGTGGACTTCAGCGGCCAGCAGTCGCTGGGCGCCTGTCCCAAATGCGGTGCCGCTGTGTTCGAACACGGCAAAAACTATGTCTGTGAAAAATCCGTGCCGACGAATGCCCAGCCGACACCGAGCTGCGACTTCAAGACCGGCCAGGTGATCTTGCAGCAGCCGGTGGAGCGCGAGCAGATGGTCAAGTTGCTGACCAGTGGCAAAACCGATTTGCTCGACAAGTTTGTCTCCATGCGCACACGCCGGCCCTTCAAGGCCATGCTGGCCTGGGACGCCGAAGCCGGCAAGGTCAACTTTGAATTTGCACCGTCCAAATTCCCGCCGCGCAAAACCGCAGGTCCGCCGCGCACCGGCACCGTGAAAACGCCGTTTGGCAAAACCGTGGCGGCCAAAAAAGCGGCACCTGCTGCCAAAAAAGTGGCTGCCAAAAAAACGCCAGCGGCCAAAACCGCCAAGCCCAAAGTGGCGCGTGTTGCCAAGCCCGGCAGCGGCCTCAAACCCAGCGAGGCCCTGGCCGCCGTGATAGGCAGCGAGCCGGTGGCGCGCACCCAGGTCATCAAGAAGCTCTGGGACTACATCAAGGCCGAGAAGCTGCAGGACGCCACCAACAAACGCGCGATCAATGCCGATGCCAAGTTGCTGGCGGTGTTTGGCAAGCCGCAGGTGACGATGTTTGAGTTGGCGGGGATTGTTGGGAAACATCTGACGGCGGAGTAAGTCCGCCGCGGGGTGTCATCCCGGACTCGATCCGGGATCCATGTTGGATAACTCGTACAGCTTGGCTCACCAACAAGCCGGGTCTCGCCCCGGCGGGCGACTTACTTTTCTTTGTCTCGCCAAAGAAACCTAAGGAAAAGAAAGGCGACCCGACTGTCCGGGTCCCCTTCGCTGCGCTACGGGGCAACCTGCGCTGCTCGGCCCGGCCAAACGGGCTTTGGGGAAGGAGTCGGATTCGGGATCGGGCTCCGGCGAGGACGCGCAAA
>CALRUM020000023.1:0-52252 GCA_943371375.1 Asaia bogorensis | reverse complement strand
GTGGACGATGCGCTGGCCAAAGGCGGCAAGCTGCTGGCCGGCGGCCACAAGCTCAAAGGCCAGTTTTTTGAACCCACGGTGATCTCGGAAGCCACCGGCGACATGCTGTGCGCCCGCGAAGAAACCTTCGGGCCGTTTGCGCCGGTGTTCCGCTTCAAAACCGAGCAGGAAGCCATAGCCGCGGCCAACAACACCGAGTTCGGCCTGGCCAGCTATTTCTACAGCCGCGACATAGGCCGCATCTACCGTGTGGCCGAGGCGCTGGAATACGGCATGGTCGGCATCAATGCCGGCGTGATTGCCACCGAACATGTGCCTTTCGGCGGCGTCAAGCAGTCCGGCCTGGGCCGGGAGGGCTCCAGCCATGGCATGGAGGAGTACCTGGAGATGAAATACCTTTGCCTGGGAGACATGCAAAAATGAAACGCAGACTTTTTCTCCATGCCGGTGTGGCCTTCGCGGGCGCTACATTTTTGATAGCTGCTCACGCACAGGGGATGGGCGTTGCAGCCCAAAAACGCCACAAGCTGATGATCCAGGTCAGCGACAACGACCCGGCCAAGTGGAACCTGGCACTGAACAACGCCAAAAATGTGCAGGACGACGTGGGCGCCGCCAATGTGGACATCGCCATCGTCGCCTACGGCCCCGGCATAGGCATGCTCAAGCTCGAATCACCCACCGCCGCGCGCGTCGCTGATGCGATGAAAGCCAATGTGCGTGTGGTGGCCTGCGAAAACACCATGCGCGCCCAGAAGATCGTCAAGGACGACATGTTGCCCGCCATCAGCTACGTGCCGGCCGGTGTGACCGAGATCATGAAAAAACAGGGTGAAGGCTGGGCTTATCTGCGGCCCTGAACCTCCATTTATTTGCCAGGTACTGTGTTGGTGGTTTTACAATGGGAGTACGCGGGTGTAGTTCAATGGCAGAACTTTTGCTTCCCAAGCAAATAGCGTGGGTTCGATTCCCATCACCCGCTCCATATCCCCGCCTCTCGTCCATCGAAAACAAAAAAACCGGGCATGAGCCCGGTTTTTGCATTCAAGATGAGCTTTACAGCGTCTTGCAGACCATAAAACCCGGGGTGGCTTCCACATAAGGCGTGGCTGCGGGTGCCGCGATTGCCGGCGTGGTGGCCACGATGGCGGCGCGGACCTCCCCGCTCACATTATTACCATCGTCAAGAAGACGATCCAGTGCACCCGCCTGTTTGCCAGTCAAGCCGTTCAGGCAGACCACGTTCCGGAGTCCAAAACCCATCACGTTATTCGTCAGGGATATGCCGCCACCGGCAGCGTTCACCGGCAAAGTAGCCAATGAAGGATCACCTTCAATAAATCCAGCGCGGCGCATCGCCTGCATGGCCTGGATCGGCTCAGTGCCTGCTGCTGGCGGAAAAATGATGATGTTACCGCCGGCACCAATCAGGCCATTGTTATTGCCGGCGGTAAATGCCACCGTACCCCAGCCACGATCCGTATGGGTCGTTGCGGTCAGATCATCACCAGGCAAGCCGCGATAACGGTCCTGATAGCTGCGCACGACCGCTGTCATGCTGTCCATGTCCTTGGCCATGTTCTTGATGCGCGAGCTTTCAATCAGCTCCTGCCCCTTGAGCACACCTGCGAGCAGCAGGCCGACGATGACCAGCACGATGGCGATTTCCACCAGCGTGAAACCGCCCTGTTTTTTCAATGTTTTCATTCATGAACTCCGGAATTGGGCGATGCGGGATGCATCGGTAATCAAATGTATCTATTGCCTAGCCATTCAGGGAGTCAGGAATTTTTACGGGGTACCCGCAACGTCACGCGTATCCCCTGGCCAAGACCCTCGGCGAACAGGTCCCCACCCGCCTGCTGCGCCTGCTTGCGTGCCTGGTACATCCCCAGCCCTTTGTTCACCGACCCTGACGTCGCCCAGGGTTCAAAAAGCTTTTCCAGTGGAATCTCCAGCGGCAGGTCCGGTGTTTCAAAATGGACAAGGGTGTCTTGCTCTGCCTCCACCACAAACACCCGGCATTGCGCCGCCAGCATGCGTTCCCGCGACAGCGTGGAGACATTGCCCAGCACGTTGTCGAGCACCGACGCCAGCGCCGCGCCATCCCAGTGCAGGCGCGCAGCGCCCAACAGCTCGATCTGGACCTGATGCAGCTCGCCGGCCTGGTCGATCTGCTCCTTCAGGTCCAGCCACTGATCCTGCTCGGAGTCGTCCAGCGGCGCCAGGGGTGCAGAGGCCGAAGGCTGCCAGGTCGGGTTCAACAGGGCCTGGGCCATGCGTTGCGCCCGATTGGCCGCCAGCGAGGCGTTGCTGCGCAGGCGGCGGGCACGGGCCATCAGGGTCACATCATCCTCCGCAGAAGCAAAATCTTCTGCCACCAGCTGCACCCATTGCGCCAGATTGCGCATGTCGTGCTGCAGGAACACACCGACTTTCGCCCTCTGATTGACTGCCGCGACCAGTGCCAGCTGGCGCGCGGCCAATGCGCCTTGCAGCATGGCAAACAGCACTTCGGCCGCTTGGATGGCAAACAGGCGCCGCTCGCCGTGCAGCCCCTTGAGCCCGACGCGAAACTCCAGGGAAATATCGTCGTAGTGAAAACTCTGGCGAAGCACCTGCTCGTCAAAACGGAGCTTGTCAGGCCCGTCAACCGCCCCCAGGCCGTGAATGTTTGCCGGAATGCGCGGACCCATGCGGGTGAACACCGGCGACCCGTACCAGCTGCCGCGCCAGTCCATGCTGATCAGCCCCAGCTTGGCCAGCGTGCGCTGGTGCAGCACCAGCGTGCCGAGCAAATCGTCGTGCAGAGCCTCACGCAACCCCAGCAACTGGTCCATGTTCTGGCGGTGCAGGCGGCTCAGGTAACGCAACCAGAGCATGGTGCAGCCGACACTGAGGCCGGCAACCACCAAACCCACCGCCGCGTCGTAAAGGTCCATCATGGCGAGGCCCGCTCAATGCCAAACTTTTTCATGAAGTAATACAGATGCTCGCGGCTCAGTCCCAGCTTGCGGGCCGCCTGCGCCACATTGAACTGGCTTTCGGCCAGTACAGAACGCACCAGCCGCTCCTGCGCCGCCTCGCCAAACTCCCGCACTCCTTCACCAATGGGCGCGGTCAGGGTCATGCGCGCCTGCCCATCGGTACTGAGTTGTTTCTCGGCCTGCAGAAACAGCACGGCGCGGGCCAGTGCTTCACGCAGGCGCTGACTGCTGGCGGGTTTGTTGAGAAAGTCAAACGCACCCAGGCCGATGGCCGTCAGGGCCACCGAAGGCTCGTCCTGGCCGGTGAGGACCACCACTTTCAGCGAAGGTTGTTCCAGAATCAGCAGGCGCAACAGTTCCAGACCTTCGGTCGGCTCGTTGGGATGCGGAGGAAGGCCCAGATCAAGCAGGGCCAGTTCAACCGGGGTCGGGCACTGCCGCGACAGGCCCAGGGCCTGCGGCGGCGAGCCCGCCGACAACACGTGGTAGCCCATGTCTTCCAGCGAGCCACACCACCAGTCGCGCAGAGAGGGGTCGTCTTCAACGACGAGGACTGTGCGCTTCTCGGACATGGTCTATTTGTGAATGCCCATGTTTGTGAAGTTAAAAAATACTGTAGCGACTGTCTGCCACTGCAGAATGTCGTCGAATGCCCCATTTGTCGCGGCAGGTTCAGTGCGGGGGTGCGTCACATAAACGACGTTGCCGTCCAGGTTGGCCGCTTCGTCAGCGCCACTGCCGCCAGGTAATTCGGCACCGTTGCGGCTGGTCGACCAGACAACGAAAGCAGGCTGCGCGACGAGATTTGCAGCTGCAGCACCGCAAGTGGTCGCGGTGATACCGGTCGACGACGCGCACACCTGCTGAAGCAGCGCGACAGCAGGTTGCTGGGCAGCAGCGACAGGGCTACCGCTGACAAAATAAGCACTCTTTATACCGTCTAGCTGTGTGAATGGATAACACAGCGTCACGGTGCAATCAATAGGGGCCGGCGCATTGCCGGCACCGTTGTAAGTCACTTGAGTGACGGAATAACGGATGCCAAAACCCCAAGCATCCAGCATGGTGCCGTTCGCGCCGCGCTCGCCGAGCCCGAGCGTACGCGCGGGCACAAAACCATCATTGAAATTAGCGCACTGCCCGCGAAGGCCGACGGTCAACTCGTCGCCGCTACTCGCCGCACTCGCAGGGCATGGTAGACGGCGGTTGGCAATGGCAAAGGCCGTGATGGCCTCCGTGGCCAGTTTGATGCGCTCCTGGGTATCCCTGACATTTTTATTGTCGAGCTGCGGACCTATGGCCGCCACAATGCCGCCCAGGGCCAGGCCGATGATCACCAGCACCAGTGCAATTTCCACGAGACTGAAACCGCCCTGACGTGCTCTGGACTCACGCGAAAAAAGCACGCGGCTGAAACATTGTCTGGCCATTTTTATTCCTTTTGGGTATTACCAGCCGCGCCCGCCTTGGGCGGGATGATCCGGATCGCCCCGGGCGGCAACAAGTCAACCGTCTGTCCGGACGGTACATCAATCACCTGCCCCGCACGGGCTTTGACACGCATGTCTTTGGCGCCCGGCTGCAACACCCCGGCCTGCCCTGCAAGCGTGCGCAGGGGCGTTACTGCATCCTGGCCATAAACCGGCTGGTTGTTGATCCATACGGTGCTGCGGTTGCCGGAGCGCAGCACCATCCCGCTGACGACCAGCGTATCGGGCAGGTCTGAGGCAGCGGCCAGCGTCCCGTTGACCGGGACGACCTGGGCGTCACCGTCTGCAGCGCTGGCGGTGTTGCGCACCAGCTCCAGGCTGCGGCGCTGGGCGGGTGAAAGAATCAGGCCACCCAGTGCGCTGGGCGCCGATGCAGCAAGGCCCGGAACCGTCAACACAGGCGGCGTAGCCTGCGCAAATGCTGCGCACGCAAGGAAGGCAGCCAGCACACACACACCATTGGAAATGAAGGTTCTCATGGGGGATTCAGCCTATGGGGGTTTGGGCGCTGCGCCTTCTGCCACCACATACAACCACGACAGCTCACAGCGCACGTCCACAGAAGGCACCGACCCGGACAGGCGCACAAGCATTCTCCGCTCATACACGCATTGGTCGGTCGTGAAATACCCGGCACCCGAGCCTTGCAGGCGCGCCAGCAGACCCAACCATTCTTCTTCATGAATGGCGCTGGCGCTGAGTTTCATGGGTACACGCACCAGCTGCGCCACGGTTTCCCCGCTCTTGTCGTCGGTCAGGGGTTTGAGTTTTTGCTGTGCGCCCAGCTCCCATGCCAGGGTACTTTTGCGCATGTCCTGTGACGCTGTCTCCAGGGTTTCCAGCATGGCCAGCCGGTCTGGCGCAGCGGCAAAACGCGATTGTTTGAGCTTGCCAAACATCTGCAGGTTTTCTTCGAGCCGCGCGCGGTCGGACTGGGTATTTTGCAAAGACTGGTTGGCGGCGTCCAGTGCGGCTTGTGCCTTGCCTTGCTCCAGCGAAATATTTTGTGCCAGCCAGTTGGCCCCACCGGCAAGGGCTGCAGCGACGACCAGCATGATCGCGCCCAGCACCAGCGGCCTGGCGGCCATGCGCCAGAGGCTGCGCGGCTTGTTCGGGTCATTCATGGTGCCGCCTTCTGCATGCACAACTCCAGCGTGCGGGCGGCGACTTCACCCAATGTGCCGGTCTGCACCTGAACCGGGTCCAGGGTGACGGTGGACTTGATGAGTGCAGCTGTCCAGCCTGCGCCACCCAAACTGGCCAGCAGCCCGTCCTGCAGCTGCAGGGCCTGGCGCTGGCTCAGATTCAGGGGAAGCGTAGCGCTCAGGGTGAGCAAGGCCACAGTCGGTTTCGGCGGCTCGGCAGCGGCAGCCGCCTCTGCAGCAGGGGCAGCAGTTGCGGCCTTGGGGCAGGCAAAAGGCTCCGCCGCTGCGGGCGCAGTACCAGGCGCCTGTACCGGCAGGCGTGGCAACTGCCAGCTTATTTTTTGCACCTCGACACCGGGCGCGAGCTGCAGCGCATTGGCAAGGCGCTGCAGGCCGGCAAACTGGTCGGCTTGCACAGCCACGGTTTGTTGCCAGGCCTGCACCGCAGACACCGCCAACCCGGCGTCGCTCAGGTCGCCCTTGGCGCGCAAAACCTCCTGGCGGGCCTGCTGGTTGATGGCCGCAGCCTGGGCCGCTTGCTCTTGCGCCAGACTGCGCTTGCCCCAGGACAACCACAACAAATCGGCCGACCACAGTCCGGCCAGAACCAACGCGGTGATGCCACCATACCGGGCTGTGGCCGCCAACTGCGCCGCGCGCCACTGGATACGCGATTCATCGGGCAAAAATTGCAGTTGCGCGGAAACCGCTTTCAGCCGCGGCAGCAACCTGGCATAAGCGTCGTCCACCGCTTCGAGGAACTGCACATCCAGCGCGGGGTCGTCGCTGACCTCCTGCAGGGCCTGGCCGTCATCAAAGGGCAGCCACATCTGCGTGGCAACCGGCTGGTCGGCACTGCCCAGCCACTCCTGCGAAATCAGGTACTGGACGGTTCTTCGGGCTTCGGCCAGTACAAACCCGGCCGACAGGCTGCCTTCCCCCACGCTCAGGGCCAGGCGCGAGAACAAGGGGGTCTTGCCGCGCACCAGCACCTGCCGCAGGCCGGCCGGCGTGGCCACCAGCGCCAGGGTGGGCCGCAGACTGGCAGGTTCCGGCGCAGGCTGCACCCCTGACTGCGCTGATTCCGGGCGCGGACGCCGTGGCGCTTTTTGTTTGACTTCGAGGGCAATCAGCGCCGAAAGCGGCCACAAGCCCTTGACCCGCACATGGCGCGCAGTCAGGGCGTCCAGCCACTGGCCAATACGCTCGCTCTGCCCCAGGCCAATCAGGCTGACACGGGTCGGCGGGCGCCATGAGCCCGAAGGCGTCAGCACAGCAGCGCGGTAAGGGTTGTCACGCAATTGCTGCAGCAGTCTGCGCTGCAACAACTGTTGACGGGTACCGGCCAGCCAGATCGGCGGTAGAACGCTGCGGATATAAGCCTCGTCCATGATGTCGCTGACCAGCGAACAATTGCCACGCGCCGGCAGGTGTGCGGCCACCCAGGCCAGCGGGTCCTCGTCAGCACCGGCGCTTGCCACGGCCTCGGCACTGGCGCCGCTCAAACGGTACAAATGCACCGACTGCTGCGCGATGACGATGGCAAAGTCCATGCTAGAACTTGACCTTGGAAATCAGGTCATAAATCGGCAACATCACCGAAGACATGATCCACGCAATCATGCCGCCCAGCACCAGTGTCAGGACAGGCTGGATCAGGCCCTGAAGCTTTTCAATCGCATCGTTGACTTCGCGGGTATAAAAATAGCTGACGTTTTCCAGCGCTTTGTCCAGCCCACCGGTGCTCTCGCCGACGCGGATCATGCGCACCACCAGCGCAGGAAACAGGGTGGTGGCCGCAAAAGCGTCCGACACTTTCTGCCCCTGGGAAATGCTCAGTGCCGCGCCGCCTATGGCCTTGCGAAACGCGGCGTTGGTCGACAAGGTGGCGCAAAAGCCCAGCGCGTCCAGCACAGAGACACCACTTCGGTACATCAGCCCGAAAGATTTGGCAAACCGCGCCATGATGATTTTTTTGAGGATGGGCCCGAATATCGGCGCCCGCAATTTGGCACTGTCTATCCAGAGCCTGGCCGCCGGCGAGAGACGAATGGCCGCCACCCATGCCGCCGCAATCACGGCAACGGCCAATGGAATGGTGTACCAGTAGTTGACCAGAAAACTCGAAAAAGCCACCAGCGCACGGGTTTGAACCGGAACCGTACCGCCCAGATTGCGGATGAAACCCAGCAGTTGCGGCACCAGGTAAATCATCAAAAAACCCACCGCACCCAGCACCACGGTACCGGCAAACACCGGGTAGGTCAGCAGCTTTTTGGTCTGCGCGGTGATCTCGTCGGACCACTTCAGGCTTTCAACCAGCTCGGCCAGAACTTCCGGCAGCTTGCCGGTTGCTTCGCCGGTCCGGATCAGGCTGATGTTGACCTTGTCGATGCCTGCGGGCGACTGCTCAAGCGCATCGGACAGGCTGGCCCCACCCTCGATGCGGTCCACCAGATCTGAGATAAAACGCCGCACGGTGGGCGTATCGGCCGAATCACGCAGATCGATCAGCGAGTCGAACAGGGGAACGCCCGCCTGGCTCAGGGTTTGCATATGGATGAAGATGTTGATCAACTCCTTGCTCTCCAGGCGCTTGCGCGCAAACAGCGACGCTGCGCGCACGGGCGAGGCCTTCAGCAACTCCAGCTGCATGCGCCCCAGGCGCGCCTCCAGATCGGATTCACTCGTGGCGGACTGGCGCCCGGAGATGGTCCGGCCCTCGGCGGTGATGGCGCGGTAGTTGAACTCCAGCATCAGGCGGCCAGACGGGTCAGGTCCACCACGCGCGCCACCTCTTCCAGTGAGGTGGTACCGGCCAGCACACGCTCCAGCCCGTCTTCAGCCATGGTGGTGAAGCCGCTGGCGCGCGCGTGGGACAGCAACTCGGGCGTGCGGGCATTGCGCGACAACAAGTCATCCAGGCCCATGTCAAAGCGCAACAGCTCCATGATGCTGGTGCGCCCTTTGTAACCCTGACTCTTGCAGTGGGTGCAACCCACGGCGCGGTACAGCACCAGCCTGGCATGGGGGGCAGAGCCGAGCAAGGACTTTTCAACATCGCCGGCCTCATAGGCCTCTTTGCATTTCGGGCAGAGCAGGCGCACCAGACGCTGCGCCACAATGCCAATCAGGTTGCCGGTCATCACGCTGGCGGGAATTCCCAGATCCAGCAGACGCGCAATCGCCAGCACCGCCGAATTGGCATGCAGCGTGGAAAACACCTGGTGTCCGGTCATGGCGGCGCGGAAAGCCATCTCGGCGGTCTCGTGGTCGCGGATTTCGCCGACCAGGATGATGTCGGGGTCTTGCCGCATCATGGAACGGATGCCGTTGGCAAAATCCATTTTCGGGTTATCCGCGGCAGAAGCCTGGCGAATGCGCGCCATCGGGTACTCCACCGGGTCCTCCAGCGTCATGATGTTGACGCTTTCGGTGTTCATCTCACTGAGGATGGAATACAGCGTGGTGGTCTTGCCGCTGCCGGTAGGGCCGGTCACCAGAATGATGCCGTAGGGCCGTGCCAGCATCAGGCGCAAGGTGTTCATGCGGTCCGGGGGCAAACCCATCTGTTCCAGCGGCACGATGGACTTGCGCCTGTCCAGCACACGCAGCACAAAGTTTTCGCCATGGATGGTCGGCTGCGCCGCCGCGCGAAAGTCCACGTCGTGGCCGCGTATCACCATGGAAATGCGGCCGTCCTGCGGCGCCCGGGTCTCGGCGATGTCCATGCCCGACAACACCTTGAGCCTGACCGACAGCGCAGGCCAGTACTGCTTGTGCAACACACGCACCTGGCGCATGACACCGTCGATGCGGTAACGAATCCGCAGAAAACCTTCCTCGGGTTCAAAGTGAATGTCGGAGGCGCCTTCCAGAACCGCGTCGGCCAGCAGCGCATCGATCAGCCGGACAATCGGGTGGGCAAACGCTTCAGCGCCGCGCATGGACAGCGCACTGTCGTCTATCTTGCCGGTACGCAAACCCTTGAGGATGTCGTCTATCGACAGCACGTAGCCGTAAAAGCGGTCGATGGCGGACTTGATGTCGGCCTTGGAAGCGAGCCGCCAGCGCAGCGAGATATCGGCAGGCACGGCCGAGCGGCACTGGTCCATGGCCACCACATCGTTGGTGTCGCTGATGGCCACGGTCAGCTGCCGGGTCTGATCGTCAAAACCGACCGGGAACACATCGTAGTTTTGCGCCAGCGTTTTGGGAATCAGCTGGATGGCGCCGTCGTCGGGCACCATCTCGCCAAGCCGGATGGCTTCCGTGGCGCTGGCCGCCGCCATGATGGCCGTCAGGTCATCGAGCGAAAGCATGCCCAGGCTGACCAGGATGTCGCCAAAAGAGCCGCCGCGTTTTTCGCGCTCGGTCCAGGCGATCTCGGCCTGGTCGGGCGTGATCAGGCCGCTGCGCTCAAGCTCCAGGTAGAACGACGTCGGGTTGTAAACGTCGAGCTTGGCGTTCATCGTGCAGGCCCCGCCGGTCCACGCGCCCTCAGGGCTGTCAGCCGGTTGCGCGCGCTGGCCTCGTCGAAGCCCGAAGCCCGGCCTGCAGCCAGGCCCAGCGCAGTTTCGTAATACTGCGCCGCAAGGCTTGACTTTCGCAAATGATCCAGGGTGACAGCCAGGTTGTAGGCAAACTGGGCTTCCTGCGGGGCCGCCGAGTGCGCCTTGAAAAACAGCGGTTGCGCTTCCGACCAGCGTTGCTCACCGGACAAAACCAGGCCGAGGGCATTGTTCAGGTCGGCCTCTTGCGGTGCACGCGCCAACATTTCACGCAAGCGCGATTCCTGCTGCGGTTCGCCGGCGGCGGTGATCAGGCTGCTGAGGCCGGCCAGCGCGGTGGCGTTTTGCGGCTCCAGGCGCAAGACCCGTTTGTAGGCATCCATCGCGGGTTCGCGCTGGTTGCCGGCATGGGCAATCACCGCCAGCCCCAGCCAGGCATCGCGCTGGGTCGGGTCGGCCCGCAACACGTCCTGGTACAGGCGTGTGGCCTCCGCCGGCTTGCCGGCCTGGTAAGCCGCATACGCGGCATCCATGAGCGAGGCCGGCCTGCTGCCGGCGTTGGGCACCAGAGCCACTGCGGCGCCGGGGGTGCTGCCACTGGCAGCACCTTGCGACGACGCCTGTGACGCAGTGCGCGGGGTTGCGGTGATGGAGGTGGCGGACCTGGCAGCTGACACGGAGCGGCCTGTCGCGGGCTGCTGGCTTGCTGGCGGCAAAGGGGCCGGAGGGGCCGGGGGCAGAGTGCTGGCTGCAAGCGGCGATGACGCCGCCACACTGGCAGCTGGCACCGTGGCGCCGGCCGGATCGACCGCTGCCACAGGCATGCTTTGCGGCAGCGGCGCCGTCACCGGGGGTGGATTGGCCACCACCAGCGTGCTTTTGCCGCCCAGCAGCGCATCGCCAAAAAAGAGAAAACCCAGCAAGGGCACCGCCAGCACCAGGGCGATGCCACCCAGTACCCGCTGGCGGCGCTTGCCGGCATCACGCGGACGCAGCTTGCCTGCCATCACGCTGGCAGCCGACAGAGCCCTGCGTTCTGTGGCACGGGCTTGCTGCAATACACTCTGCGCCACCTCTGCGGGAGGGCCTGCCGCGGCCTGGGCCCTCCCGTCCACAGCAGGCGGCAGCGGTGCCGGGCTGACATTGCCGGGGTTCAGTTTGCTTTCAGCTGGCGCACCCGCCCGGGCCTGACTGGCGGCAAAACGCGCCTCTTGCCCGGCCTGCGCGCCGGTGGGTCTGACGTAACGGCCATAGGACTGAACAGGGATGCGGGGGCTGGCAGGTGGTATGACCAGGGTGGCAGGCGGCCCGGTTTCAGTCGCTGCAACCGGGGGCTCAGCCAGGGCCAATGTCAGCTCGGGAAAAGCGGTGTCTGTGTCGGTTTTCCCGGTCTCTGTCTCTGCATGCGGCGCAGCTTCGATGTCTGTCGGCTCCAGCGCCAAAACGTCTTCGGGCGCCACCGCTTCCCGCGCGGAAAACCCAGGCGCTGGCGGCTCCTGCAAAACCGCCTCGCTCGCGTCGTTTTTGCGTTTGCGTGCGTCTTCCTCGGCCCGGCGAAGTGCGTCCAGCAGCAAACTCATGGACGGCGCCCTACCGGAACCGGTGTGCCTATGGACAACTGGCTGCGGATAAAGGAGGCATCGCCGTCAATGCTGGAGTCGCGCAGGATGGTGGGGCGCAGGAAGATGACCAGCTCGCTTTTGTTCGACTGGTTGCTGCGCACCTTGAACAGCTCACCCACCAGCGGCACGTTGCCCACGCCGGGAATCTGGTCGGTGGCATTGCTCTGGTCGTCCTGCATCAGGCCGCCCAGGACCGCAGTTTCACCGTCGCGCACTTTCATGATCGACTCAAACTCGCGGGTCTGTATTTCCGGGATGCGGTTGGTGATACCGGCCTGCGCGAGCGCGGGACTGGGGTCATTGGCGTAACTGGTGATACGCGATACCGAGGGCCGCAGGTTCAGCGTGATTTCGTCATCATCCCCCACCTGCGCCGTCACGTTCATCAAAAAACCCACCGGCACGGTATTGATGGTGGTGGTGTAGACCGCCGGCGTGGCAGCAACCCCGAGCGACGCGGGGGTACCGGGCGTGACTGAAATTGTGAAATAGACCTTGTTGTCCACCACCTTGAGCAGGGCCGCCTGATTGTTCATGACGCTGACTTTCGGGCTGGAAAGCACACGCGTTTTGCCGAAGGACTCCAACAGCCGAACCGCTGCAGAAATGTCGGTTTTGCTGCCGGTGCGGAATGCGGCAAAGGTGCCGAGGAAGGGCGGGTTCACGCCGGTGCGCAGCGGCGTGCCGCCGCCGGGCGCCAGCGCCAGCCCCAAGGCAGTGCCGCCAGGTGACACCGCGTTGCGGATGATGGACCAGTTGACCCCCTGCTGGTAATCATTGGTCAGTGCCACCTCGACAATGGTGGCTTCAATCAGAACCTGCCGCCTGGCATTGCCAACGACCTGGTCGAGAAACTCGCGCACCCGCGCATGCTGCTTGCCGGTGGCACGCACGCTGATGACACCGGTCTCGGGGTTGGCAATGACAGAGGCGGCCTCGCGGTAAAGGGGGACCGGCGCAGCTGCTGGTGTAGCCGTTGCAGTGGTGGCAGGGGCAGGCCCGCCGGCCACAGCACGCGCCACCACGCCAGCCGCGCCGGCAATGGTGGGCGCAGCAGCAGCTGGCGCGGCGGCCGGTGCGGCAGGGGCCGCAGTGTCAATCACCCGATCGGTTTCGCGCAGCAGGTCGCGTATGTTTTCGGTCAGGGTGACCCAGAAGCGGTTGTTCGAGGTATTGCGAATCGACGCGGAAGAGGAGTTGCCGGTACTCGTTGCGCTGCCCTGCCCGGTGGTGGCCACCTGCGACTCGGACCCGGTGCTGCTGACCGAGTCACGCGCGATATTGGGGTAGTCGGCCTTGTACAGCCGCAGAAATGGCGCATCAGGCAGCACAAAGAGGTTTTTGCCCTCCAGTTCATAGCGCATGTCAATTTGCCGCGCGATCCGGTCCAGCAGTTCGCCAATGGTTTGATCCAGCGCATTCAGCGTGACGGTGCCGCTGATGCCGGGATGTACGTCGAGGTTGAGCTTGGCATCACGGGCCAGCGCAAACAGCAGGGTCTGCACACTGACGTTGCTGACCACCACACTGTAAGTTTCCTGTGGCTTGACCGCACGTGGTACGGGCAGGCGCGGCGCACCGGCAGAAAGCGGCGGTATGTTGACCGCGTTGCTGCCCGGATCGGCCAATGCAGGCACGGCAGGGGGCTCTTCGGCCAGATGCCCGCGCAACAACGGCGGCGGCGGGGTGGCGCAGCCGGCCAGCCAGAGGGTGGCCGCGACAACACACAAGGCTCGCCGCTTGGCGGGATATCGGTTTTTCAAGGGCGAGGCTCCTTCCGGATGGCTTCGAGGCTGCGTACAACAGGTTTGTAACGCCGCACAGCCGAAGGAGATGATTGTATGAACTCCAGCGCCGCTGCGCGGCTTTCAAAATGCCCCACGTACAAGGCATGAAAAACCTGTTGCTGGTACAGCCGGTTGTGCACCAGCACAGGCGCAGCAGACTGGGGCGAGGCGTCCAGCGCGGCGCGGATTTCATTGGCCATGGCCAGCAGGTCGGCATCACGCGGGGCCCGCTGGGACAGCAACTGCAAGGTGAATCCCCGGGTGGACGGCGCCGCCACAAATGCATCGGTCGCCTGCATGCGCACTGCCAGCGAGCCATCCACCAGGCCCGCTGCCAGCCCAGCGTCAAGCGCGGCGGGCTGCGACATCGCGCTGGCAACAGGCGCCCGGACAGGCTGCGCGCTTGGTGCGTCCGGTTTTGTTGCGGGAGAAGAAGGTGTCATGGACACAGCGGTCACCGTGGGCATGACTGGCCGCACCGCTTGACTCGCCGCAGCTTGTTCCCCACGCAGCGGCTGCCGGCCGTTGCCCAGCCAATAACCCAGGCCCAGGGCCAGCAACAGACCCAGCGCGCCGGCTGCCCAGCGCCAGGCTGCGCCGCCGCCCCAAGCCGCCCTGCCGGCAAAACCCGACCCGCGCCCTGCCTTGGGCAGGCTGTCACTGGCGGCGCGCCGCACCTGATCCAGACCGACCTGTTGCACCCCTTCCGCGTAGGCGGCCAACAGCGACTTGTCAGCCAGCATGTTGAGCTTGCGGGTACGCCCCTCGGACGCCTGAACCAGCAAGCCCAGGGCCGCCGCGTCAAACAGCTCGCCGCCCTTCCAGCCCGCCTTGTGCAGGCGGAACATCAGGTAGGCCGACACCTCCTGCGCATTGAGCGGCTGCAGCTCAAACCTGTGGCTGATGCGGTCTTTGACCTGTCGCAACTGCGGCGCGGCCAGCAGTTCATCCAGTTCCGGCTGGCCAAACAGCACAATTTTGAGCAGCTTGTGCTGCGTCGTTTCAAGATTCGACAAGAGCCGGATTTCCTCCAGCGTCGTGGCCGGCATGCTGTGCGCCTCGTCGATCACCACCACCACGCGCCGTCCCTGGGCGTAACGCTCGATCAGCACCGACTCCAGGCCAGCCAGCATGTGTGCACGGTTGCCCTGTGGCGGCTCAGGCATCAGGTCGTTGGCGATGGCGCCAAGAATCTCGTCGCGGTCGAAAACCGGATTCGCCAGATAGACGGTGTCAGACGCCAGCGGCCGCAAGCGCTCGAGCAACATGCGGCTGAGCATGGTTTTGCCCATGCCAATCTCACCGACCACGCTCACAATACCCTCGTCGTGCAGGGACGCGACGATCAGTCCTTCCAGAATATCGCCGCGCTGGCCGCCTGTAAAAAAGAAACCGGTGTCTGGCGTTATGCGGAAAGGATCTGTCGTAAGGCCGAAGTGATCCAGGTAAAGAACACTCATGTTTTCAAATACTTGTTAAAGATTTCTCATGTATCGCATAACTCTTTGGGAGCCATCCGGAATGGGAATTATGCGTTTGAAAGCCCAAATGCAAAAATTTGTTACAACTGCCGGCAAGGACACCTTGTCTTGAGGAATACAGGCAGTATCACCCCTGCGGCACACTCTGGCGACCAGTTTGTGTGGAGAGCCCCGGAAAGAAATCCGGATCGGCTGGCTCAAGCGGAGGGGAATATGGCGCGCCGAATGGGCGCCTCATGTCTCGCGGGCGACAACTGCTGAAAAGAGTCGCCCACACCGGTCCACCCGGCTGGTGGGGGGCTGGATGGTGCCGCCGGCGCCGGCAGCGCCACAACAGCAAGAAGCGGTCTGCACAAAACAGACCGATTCGCCGGCTTTCAGTGCAACTTGCAGCCGGTTTTGGCCTGCAGCGCTTCGCGGGTGACCCCGGGGGCGAGCTCAACCACTTTCAGGCCCTGGGGGGTCACGTCCATCACGGCCAGATCGGTGATGATGCGGTCCACCACGCCCACACCCGTCAGGGGCAAGCTGCAGTTTTCCAGGATTTTCAGGTCTTCGGTGCCGTCTTTTTTCTTCGCGACATGTTCCATGAGGATGATGACGCGCTTGACGCCTGCCACCAGGTCCATCGCGCCACCCATGCCTTTGACCATCTTGCCGGGAATCATCCAGTTGGCCAGATCGCCTTTTTCGCTGACCTGCATGGCACCCAGAATGCTCAGGTTGATCTTGCCGCCGCGTATCATGGCAAAGCTGTCGTGACTGCCGAAAATCGACGAGCCCTTGATGGTGGTCACGGTTTGTTTGCCGGCATTGATCAGGTCCGCGTCCACTTCTGCTTCAACCGGAAACGGGCCTATGCCCAACATGCCGTTTTCTGACTGCAGCCAGACTTCCTTGTCGGCCGGTACAAAGTTGGCCACCAGCGTCGGAATGCCAATGCCCAGGTTCACATAAAACCCGTCTTCGAGTTCCTGCGCTGCACGCGCGGCCATTTGATCTTGACTCCAGCTCATGGTTAGACCCCTGCTTCAGTGATGGTTCTTTTTTCAATACGCTTTTCCGGATGGGCATTGAGCACGATACGGTGCACGTAAATGCCCGGCAGATGAATCTGGTCGGGTGCCAGTTCGCCGGTCTCGACAATTTTCTCCACCTCGACGATACAAACCTTGCCGGCCATGGCCACAGCCGGATTGAAATTGCGCGCGGTCAGCCGGAACTGCAGGTTGCCCGACTTGTCGGCCACATGGGCCTTGACCAGAGACACATCGGGCACCAGCGCATGTTCCATCACATAAGTCTCGCCATCGAAATCGCGCAGTTCCTTGCCGTCCGCCACCTGGGTACCGACACCGGTCTTGGTGAAGAAGGCCGGAATGCCGGCACCACCGGCGCGCAGCTTTTCCGCCAGCGTGCCTTGCGGCGTGAACTCCAGTTCCAGTTCGCCGGCCAGGTACTGGCGCTCAAACTCCTTGTTTTCGCCGACGTAGCTGGAGATCATCTTTTTGATCTGTCTCGTCTCGAGCAGCTTGCCGAGGCCAAAACCATCGACACCGGCATTGTTGGAAATCACGGTCAGGTTTTTCACCTGGCTGGCCTTCAGGGCTTCAATCAGCGCTTCCGGGATGCCGCACAGGCCGAAACCACCCACCGCGAGCAACTGGCCGTCGCTGACAACGCCCTTCAGCGCGTCGGCAGCAGAGGGAAAAAGTTTGTTCACAAAAATCTCCTGGAAACTTCAACACGAACTTGAAAAGCCTTACGATACTACCTAACCAAGTACGTAGTTTTCCGTAAAGTCAAACCCGCGCCTGCACCCTCATGGACATCGACTACCGTCTGGCATTCGACATGGCCCCCGTCGGCCTGGTGTTATCACGCAACCGCGCCATTGTGGACTGCAACCAGCATCTGTGCGAGATGTTTGGCGCCACCCGGCAGCAGTTGATGGGTCAGTCCTTCCAGATCCTCTATCCCAGCGCCGATGAGTACGAACGCATAGGCGCGCGCATGTTGCCCATCCTCAATGCCAAAGGCCATTACGCCGATGACCGCATCATGAAACGGCTGGACGGCCGGCTCAAGGGAGAGACCTTCTGGTGCCACGTCACCGGACGGGCCCTGAACCGCGCGGCACCCCACGAATCCGGCATCTGGAGCTTTGAAGACCTCAGTTCGCGGCGTCCGGTCAAGGCGGAGCTGACTGCGCGCGAACGCGAAGTGGCCGCGCACCTGCTGGATGGCCTGACCTCCAAGGAAATTGGCAGGGCGCTGGTGATCAGCCATCGCACGGTGGAGATTTACCGCGCCCGACTGATGCGCAAGTACAAAGCCTCCACCACCGCCGATCTGGTGCACAAGTTGATGGCAGGCTGACTGTTTGCTGCTCCATTCATAGTCACTGAACCCGTCAGCGCTGCGAATATCGCCGGGTTCAGGACTGCAGCCCGCTGGCCGGCAGCTCCCGGGACAGCTGGTCAAACGGCAAAGCCTGCTTGACCAGAACCACCGTGCATGGCGCCGCCATGGCGACCTTGATGGGCACCGTGGCCAGCAGGCGCTGCATCTGCAAGCCGTGTGTGGCGGCACCCATCACGATCATGCTGACGTGGTTGCCCTCGGCATAACGCAGCAAGGCCTGAGCCACATCGCCGGATTCGAGGCTGTGAAAGGACACCGTCTGTCCGCTCAGGGCCAGCGGCTGGGCCCACTGCCGCAACATGCCGAGGTAACGCCGGTGCACCGTCGTCTCGCTGGTCGCACTGTCATGGCCCGGCGTTTCGGACGGATTGATCACCGTCACACAAGCCAGCCGCGCACCGGGAACCGTCCCCAGCGCCTGCGTCACCGCGCTGCGCAGGGAGTACAGGGTGGCGTCACTCACGTCCCGGTTCGGCACAGCCACCATGATGATGGGCACGGCGTCAATCTGCCGCGATGGCAGCGCGCTGGGCTGGTAGTTCATGCCTGCAGCCCGTACCCAGCGTTTGAAGTGCGCCCAAAAACCCGTGGGCCGCTCCCGCCGCCCCCTGTCGGTGATCTGTATCTGCTGCGGGTGCGACAGGTCGAAGGCCAGGTGTGCGGCTGACGCATAACGCCGCGCGGCCTCCGGCTCAAGGCAGCGCAACACCACTTCCTGCAGCCAGTCGGGCAGGTCCGGACGCAAGTTGCGCGGCGGCACCGGGTCCATCCAGAGCCGCTGGCGCAGCCCTGCGGTGGTCTGAGGGGCGCCAAACGGCAGCACACGCGTGGCCAGTTCATAAAGAATGACACCGATGGCAAACAGATCGCTGCGCGGATCACCACGCTGACCCACCACCTGCTCGGGCGCCATCCAGGTGGGCGAGCCCACGGCAGGTCGCAGTTCCTCGGCGAGCAGGTCCGGGTAGCGGGCATGGCAGGACAGGCCGAAGTCGAGCAGCACAGCGCTGCCGTCCGGCCGCAGAATCACGTTGGACGGCTTGAGGTCCAGATGGCAGACGTCCTGCAGGTGCAGGCCGTGAGCAGCGTGCGCCATGGCCACGCCGATCCGGGCAATCTCCGCTGCCGGCAGCGGCGCTGTGCAATCGTCCAGCAGCTGCTGCAAGGTGCTTCCGGGCACATGCTCCATCACCAGGTAGGGCAGCTTCTCAAGGTCACCGGCAGCCACCAGGCGCGGCACATGGGGGCCGGCCAGAACCGACAGGATTTGCAGCTCGACCTCGAAACCGACAATGTTCTCCGCCCCGTCGCCTGCGGTCATGCGCGGAACTTTCATCACCATGGGGAAAGGCTCGGGCTGCGAATCACCGGCATAACTGACCTGGTAAATATGCGCCATGCCTCCGGCATGCAGGCATTCGCCCACCCGAAAACCGTCCAGCAGCGTGCCGGGAACCAGCAGCTTCACAACCCGCGCTCCAGCCGCTGTGCAAAAAACTCCGGCAAACCCGCTGCCCGGATCGCGGCCGCTGCGGCCAGGTGGTCATAGTCCACGCGGTGAAAGGTCAGCTCCGCCCGGGCTACATCGAACAGCGCATACATGGCGAGGGGGCTGCCATCGCGCGGCTGGCCCACCGACCCCACCGTCGCAAGCCAGCGACGGTGCGCGGGTACCGGAATCGCGGCACCAGGGGTGGGCTCAAAACGCATCAGCCTGGCGCTCGCGCTGCGGAAATACAGGGTTTGCTGGTGCACATGGCCACCAAAAACATAACGCACGGCTTCGTCCTGGCAGGCCGCGTCCAGGCTGGCTTCGGCCCGGCGCGCGCTGTCGACATACTGCCAGCGCTGCGGCGCATCCGCGCTGGCGTGCACCAGAAAGGCGGCTCCTTCGGTCCAGGCCAGCGGCAAGCCGCTCAGAAAATCAAGGTCGGAGGACGAGAGCTGCGCATGCGTCCAGGCGGCGCCGGCTTCATCCACGGTGACACTCACGGCCGGCGGGTTAAGCGCCAGGGCGTCGTGGTTGCCCTTGAGAACAATCGCGCCTTCGCGCGCCAGTTCACGCACACGGCCTATCACCGCCGCGGGCTGGCCGCCATAACCCACGAGGTCGCCCAGCACGGCAAAACGCCGCGCGCCCTGCCCCCTGGCATGGCCGATGCAGGCATCGAACGCATGCAGATTGGCGTGAAGGTCGGACAGCAGGGCAATTTTCATCGGTCAGCCAGATTTTCCGGAGCATGTGATCGCCGGCGCCGGTCGGCAAAAGGCTCAGAAGGTGCGTGGGTCGGGCTCATGGCGTATGGACTCGCGCGCCCGATGATCGCGCAACTTGCCCAGTGTGTGCTCCAGCATCCGTTTGAGTTTTTCACTGGCGCCCCGGAAGGCCTCGTCCTGGCTGGGCGCGTGGTGGTTGACCGCCAGCGGTTCATGGTGCGCCAGCCGGGCTTCCATCATGCAGCGTTTCTGGTCGGTGCTGATCCTGTCTGCATTCTCGTCACTCATGTGTACCTCAATGCGGGTGATGTCGTCCTTGAAACGACCCAGCGATTCATGCAGCGTGGTGCTGGCCCAGCGCTCAAAGGATTCACCGGTGTGGATGGTGTGGTTGGAGTTGACCTGGATTTGCATCTGATTTTTCCTTTCGGGGTTGAACCACGCGGCCTGCGGCGCGCAATCTGGAAATCATCTTGCTGCCCGGACCACATGCCCCCTGTAGTCCACGTTCCCCGGCTGGGGTAAGGTCAGCAAAAATAACTCAGGATTATTTCGGGCCATCCACTACCTCTGCGGCGGTGCGGAAAGCGTCCACCGCTGTGGGCACACCGCAATACACAGCCGCATGCAACAGCACCTCCTGAAGCTCGGCCGGCGTCACCCCATTGTTGAGCGCACCGCGCAGATGGCCCTTGAGCTCATGCTGCTTGCCCATGGCCGTGAGCATGGCCACGGTGATCAGGCTGCGGGTCCTGAGGTCCAGCCCGGGTCGTTGCCAGACATCGCCCCAGGCCCTGGCGGTGATGTGCTCCTGGATAGGCCGGGTGAAATCCGTCGCGTTGGCAAACGCTTTGGCTACAAAGTCCTCACCCATCACCTGTTTGCGGGTGGCAAGGCCTTTGTCAAACGCGGCATCCATGGCAACTCTCCTGTAAACAGGAAGCCAGCATAACGCAGCGCGCGGGCTCAGCCCGATGCGTCCGGAGCGCCATGGGCCCATGGCATATCAATTAGCTATCGACGATATTACTATTATTGAATTGATCTATCGAAACCCCAAGCCTAGACTCTCCTCAATCGCAAGTTGCCATCACCCGACGCCTTACCCAACGGAGAGAAAACCATGTCCACTGAAGCCCAATGCCCCTTCGCCAGCAGCGCCCTCAAACCCACCGTGGCGGGCGCCCGGAGCAATGCCGACTGGTGGCCCAATCAGCTCAACCTCAAGCTGCTGAACCAGAACTCACCCCAGTCTGACCCCATGGGCGCGGCCTTCAACTACGCTGAGGAGTTCAAGACTCTGGACCTCCATGCCGTGGTTCAGGACCTGCATGCCCTGATGACGGACTCGCAGGACTGGTGGCCCGCCGACTACGGCCACTACGGTCCGTTTTTTGTGCGTATGGCCTGGCACAGCGCAGGCACTTACCGCATCGCCGATGGCCGAGGCGGCGCCGGCTCCGGCACCCAGCGTTTTGCCCCGCTCAACAGCTGGCCGGACAACGGTAACCTCGACAAGGCACGCCGCCTGCTCTGGCCGATCAAGCAGAAATACGGCCGGAAAATCTCCTGGGCCGACCTGATGGTGCTGGCTGGCACCGTGGCCATGGATTCCATGGGTTTCAAAACCTTCGGTTTCGCCGGCGGGCGTGCAGACGTCTGGGAACCCGAAGAAATCTACTGGGGACCCGAGGCCGAGTGGCTGGGCGACAAACGCTACAGCGGCGAGCGCGAACTTGAGAACCCGCTCGGTGCGGTCCAGATGGGGCTGATTTACGTGAACCCGGAAGGCCCGAATGGCCGGCCCGACCCGCTGGGCTCTGCGCGCGACATCCGCGAAACCTTCGCCCGCATGGCCATGAACGACGAGGAGACGGTTGCGCTCACCGCCGGCGGACACACCTTCGGCAAGGCCCACGGCGCGGCTGATCCGGGCCAGTACGTCGGTCCCGAACCCGAAGGCGGCAGCATCGAAGACCAGGGCTTCGGCTGGATCAACAAGTTCGGTGGCGGGCATGGCGTGCACACAGTCACCAGCGGCATCGAGGGGGCCTGGACCAACAACCCGATCCAGTGGGACAACGGCTATTTTGACAACCTGTTCGGCTATGAATGGGAGTTGACCAAAAGCCCTGCCGGCGCCCACCAGTGGACACCGAAGGACCCGGCCGCAGCCACCACGGTGCCGGACGCGCACGATCCTGCACTGCGTCATGCCCCGATGATGACCACGGCCGACATGGCGATGCGCATGGACCCGGCCTACGAGAAAATTGCCCGGCGCTTCCACCAGAACCCGCAGGAATTCGCCGAGGTGTTTGCCAAGGCCTGGTACAAGCTGACACACCGCGACATGGGGCCGATTGCCCGCTACCTGGGCCCGCTGGTACCCAAAGGGCAGTTGCTCTGGCAAGACCCGCTGCCCTCGGTCGATCATGAGTTGATCGCCGAGCCGGACATCGCCGCGCTGAAGGCCAAAATCCTCGCATCCGGACTGTCCATCTCCCAGCTGGTGTCCACCGCCTGGGCCTCGGCTTCCACCTTCCGCGGCAGCGACAAGCGCGGCGGCGCCAATGGGGCACGGATTCGTCTGGCACCGCAAAAGGACTGGGAAGTGAACCAGCCGGCCCAACTGGCGGTGGTGCTGCAGGCTCTGGAAGCGATCCAGCGGGACTTCAACGCTGCGCAGTCCGGCAACAAAAAGGTCTCGCTGGCCGATTTGATCGTGCTCGGCGGCTGCGCTGCGGTGGAGGCCGCCGCCGCAAAAGCCGGGCACACGGTGACGGTGCCCTTCACGCCAGGGCGCACCGATGCCTCACAAGAGCAGACCGATGTGGACTCGTTCGCCGTGCTGGAGCCGGCTGCTGATGGCTTTCGCAACTACCTGCGCAAGGGACTCGAGGGTTCGGCGGCTGAGATGCTGGTCGATCGTGCGAACCTGCTCACGCTGACCGCCCCGGAGATGACGGTATTGATAGGCGGCATGCGCGCGCTCAATGCCAATACCGGGCAGGTCCAGCACGGTGTGTTCACCCGGCAACCCGAAGCCCTGAGCAACGACTTCTTCGTGAACCTGCTGGACATGCGCAGCAAGTGGCAAAAGTCCGCCTCAGAGGCAGGTGTGCTGGAAGGCCGCGACCGGGCGACGGGCGAACTCAAGTGGACAGGTACGGTTGTTGATCTGGTCTTCGGTTCCAACTCGCAGCTCAGGGCCATCGCGGAGGTCTACGCGTCCAGTGACGCGCAGCAGGTGTTTGTGCGCGACTTTGTGGCAGCGTGGAACAAGGTGATGAATCTGGATCGGTACGACCTGGCTTGACCCTGCAGGACCTGAGCGTACCTCAGGCGACCGCTGTCGGCATCACGCTGCGCCTCGGGTCAGCTCTGGACAGTAGAGCCTGACTCCCCACTCCCACCCCTAACCCCTCCCTCGCCCCGCTGGGCGATGGAGGGGGACCTCATTTGGCCGCGTGTGCTGCGACCGCGTGCACCCTTGACGGTCCCGTAGTCCAGCGATGACGCGCGAAGCGCATCATCGCCTCCCCGCGCATCCGTTTTCGTTCCCGTACTCGTTCCCCCAACCCGTCGGGCTGGGCCGAGGAGCGCAGGTCAAAGCGGATCAGGGCTCGCGATTGTCTGAGCGAAGCGAGTTCGAGCGAGACCCCGCTTTGACCGAGCACCGAGGTTGCCCCTGAGCGGTAGCGAAGGGGTCCCAGACCATCGGGTCGCCTTTTCTTTGGTGACTTTCTTTTGGCGACGCAAAAGAAAGTTACTTGCCGCCGGGCAACCCCCGGCCAGCAGGCAAACCTCAAGGCACGAGGAAAGCGAAGATGGATCCCGGATCAAGTCCGGGATGACAAGCGAAGAGCCTGGCACCCGCCCGAACGTATGATCCACCCACACCGCATGGAGACAAAACATGAGTACAAGATACCCCCTCCCCGACCTCAACACCCTGCCCGCTGACATCCAGGCCAAGATTCTCGAAGTGCAGGAAAAAGCCGGCTTTGTGCCGAATGTGTTCCTCGCGCTGGCGCGCCGGCCAGCCGAATGGCGCGCCTTTTTTGCCTATCATGATGCGCTGATGCTCAGGGAGGAGTCGGGCCTGACCAAAGGCGACCGCGAAATGATTGTCACCACCACCAGCGCGGCCAACAACTGCCTGTACTGCGTGGTGGCGCATGGCGCCATTTTGCGGATTTACGAAAAGAAACCGCTGGTGGCCGACCAGGTGGCGGTGAATTACCGCAAGGCCGACATCACGCCGCGCCAGCGCGCCATGCTGGACTTTGCGATGAAAGTCTGCCTGCATTCAGACGCGATTGAAGAGGCCGACTTTGCCGCCCTGCAGGCCCACGGTTTCAACGACGAAGACATCTGGGACATTGCCGCGATCACCGCCTTCTTCGGCCTGTCCAACCGCATCGCCAGCTTCTCCGGCATGTTGCCCAATCCCGAGTTTTACCTGATGGGGCGGGTGCCGAAACAAAAGCAGATCTGAAAAACGCTCCTTTTTTGATAGCTGCTTGCGCCCGCCAGCAAAGGGCTGGAAGCGCTATTTATCTCAAGTCACAATGCGGCGCATCCAGTCCGGCAAACTGGCCGCCTTCTGGCTCGGAAAGTCGATCCAGATCGTCGTGGCGCCACCGGCCGCGTAAATCACACCGGGTTCATCGGCGCGTTCCATCGTGCCCCAGCTCTCAAACGTGGTGCGGCCCGGGTCGCTGACATACATCTTCAAGCGCACATCGCCGGGGTACTCGAGCTGTTTGTAGAAGTTGCAAAACGCGTTGACGATCACCGGTCCTTCACCTTTCGCGTCCGGCACACAGCCAATCGAGTACATCCAGTCGATACGCACGGTTTCCAGGTAGCGAAAATAGCTGCCGTTGTTGACATGCCCCATGGCGTCCATGTCGCCCCAGCGAATCGGCAGGCACATTTCAAAAACCAGTTTTTTCTTCTCGGGAATATCGATCTTCATGGGTCGCGCGTTTTCCTGTCAGCTGCCAAAACCGTCGTCTGCCGCAATCACCGCCCCATTGATGAAATGACTCTGGCCGCTGGCCAGCATGACCAGCAAGGCGTCGAGGTCCTCCGGCTTGCCGATGCGTTTGCGCGGCAGCATCTGCACCAGTTTTTTGCCCTGCTCGGTCTCCCAGTGGTGATGGTTGATCTCGGTGTCGATATAGCCGGGGCAGATGGCGTTGACGTTGATGCCGAACTTGCCCCACTCCAGCGCCATGGCTTTGGTCATCTGCACCACCGCCGCCTTGCTCATGCAGTACACGCCAATCTGCGGCAACACGCGCAGACCGGCCATGGAGGCGATGTTGATGATGCGGCCACCGGAAAAACTGCCCGGCGCCGTGCCGCGCGATCGCGCCAGCATGCGTTTGCCCACTTCCTGCGCCACAAAAAAAGCGCCTTTCACGTTGGTGTTGAAAATGAAGTCGTAGTCTTCTTCCGCCACGTCCTGTATGCGCTGCGTGGTGCTCACGCCCGAGTTGTTGACCAGGATGTCGATCGGGCCGACCTCGGTCTCGGCATGCGCCACGCCGGCCTTGATGCTGGCATGGTCTGTCACATCGAGCGAGACCACGTGGGCGTCGCCGCCTTCGGCTTCAATCTGTGCGCGCAACTCCTTGAGCTTGTCCATGCGCCGGCTGGCCAGCACCACGGCTGCACCGGCGCGGCTCAGGGTTTTGGCGAATTGCGCGCCCAGGCCACCGGACGCGCCGGTCACAAGGGCGACACGCCCTGAAAGATCCAGGCTGTAAGCCATGAGGGACTCCTCTCTATTCCAGACAGCAGCACGAACGACCGTTCGATCCGCTGTATTCACGACATAAAATCACACGCAAGACCTGCCGCCTTCGCCTGAAGGTCAAGCGTTCCTGAAATTCATTATCAGCGAGTCCACGATGAACAACCAAGAAATACTGGCCCAGTTCGGCCCCCGCGAGGCGATGGAATATGACGTGGTCGTGGTCGGGGGCGGCCCCGGCGGCCTGGCCACTGCGATCCGCCTGAAGCAGCTCGCTGCCGAAAAAGGCACGGAGTTGTCGGTGGTGGTGCTGGAAAAAGGCTCTGAGCCCGGCGCGCACATCTTGAGTGGTGCGCTGATGGACCCGCGCGCCATCACCGAGCTGTTTCCGAACTGGAAAGAACTCGATGCCCCGCTGCACCAGCCGGTCACCGGCGACGAGATGCTGTTCCTGAGCCAGAGCGGCAAGCTCAGCACACCGCAGTTTCTCATTCCCAAAAGCCTGCACAACGAAGGCAACTACGTCATCAGCCTGGGCAATGTGGTGCGCTGGCTGGGCCAGCAGGCCGAGGCGCTGGGCGTGGAAATTTTTCCGGGTTTCTCGGCAGCCGAAGTGCTTTACAACGAGGACGGCTCGGTCAAGGGTGTGGCCACCGGCAACCTCGGCATGGGAAAAGACGGCCAGCCCTCGGACCACTTTCAGCTCGGCATGGAGTTGCATGGCAAGTACACGATTTTTGCCGAAGGCTCGCGCGGCCACCTGGGCCGGCAGCTGATTGAAAAATTCAAGCTCGACGCCGGCAAGGACCCGCAGACCTACGCGCTCGGCATCAAGGAGTTGTGGGAGATTGACCCGGCCAAAGCCAAACCCGGTCATGTCGTGCATTCTCTGGGCTGGCCCATGGACAACCAGACTTACGGCGGCGGCTTTTTGTACCACCTCGAAGGCAACAAGGTCACGCTCGGTTTCATCACCGGCCTGGAGTACAGCAACCCCTGGCTCAGCCCGTTTGAGGAAATGCAGCGCTGGAAGACGCATCCCGCAATTCGCCACTACCTTGAAGGCGGCAAACGCATCAGCTACGGCGCGCGTGCCATCACCTGCGGCGGCTTGATGAGCCTGCCCAAAACCGTGTTCCCCGGCGGTGCGCTGGTCGGCTGCGAAGCGGGTTTTCTCAACTTCGCACGCATCAAGGGCAGCCACGCCGCGATCAAAACCGGCATGCTGGCGGCTGAAGCTGCGTATGCCGCGGTAACCGGCGGGCGCCAGCATGACGAGCTCAGCGCCTACCCTGAGGCTTTTGCAAAGAGCTGGCTGTTTGAAGAACTGGACGCCTCGCGCAACACCAAGCAGTGGATGAAAAAAGGCCTCTACCTGTCGTCCATCATGAACGGCATAGAGCTCTGGCTGCTGCCCAAACTCGGCTTCAAGGCGCCGCCCTGGACCATTCACAACAAGGTGGCAGACCACGCCAAACTCAAACCGGCGGCGGAATGCCCGCAAATTGTTTACCCCAAACCCGATAACAAGATCACCTTCGACCGCCTGAGTTCGGTGTTTGTGTCCAACACCAACCACGAAGAGCAGCAGCCTGCCCACCTGACCCTGAAAGACGCCAGCGTGCCGGTGCAGGTCAACCTGGCGACCTACGCCGGGCCCGAGTCGCGTTACTGCCCCGCCGGTGTGTACGAGTTCGTGAAGAACCCGGACAACACGGACCGCCTGCAGATCAATGCGCAGAACTGCGTGCACTGCAAAACCTGCGACATCAAGGACCCCACGCAGAATATTTTCTGGGTCACGCCCGAGGGCGGCGGCGGGCCCAACTACAGCGGCATGTAGCCGCACCGGGCCGGATGCCGGTCAGGGCCCACGTTGCGACGGGTCTGCTTGACGACACCCTCCGGCGGCCTGGCCATGGCGCCTCTCCTGCGCTTTAAAGCCAGGGCTTGAGCCAGGCCAGACCAGCGGACGTCCCACCGGCCTGGCTGCCGGCTTGCGGCCGGTACTCGCAACCCACCCACCCGGTATAACCCAGCTCATCGAGCACCGAGAACAGGCAGGGATAATTGAGCTCGCCCACATCGGGTTCATGGCGTTGCGGCACACCGGCAATCTGGACATGGCCCACATTTCCGGTGGGCAGGTATTGACGCAGCTTCATCGACAGGTCGCCTTCGACGATCTGGCAGTGGTACAAGTCCATTTGCACCTTGAGGTTGGCCGCACCCACGTCGGCGACCACCTCATGCGCATGGTCCTGACGGTTGAGAAAAAAACGCGGAATGTCGCGTGTGTTGATCGGTTCAATCAGCAGCTCCACGCCCTGCCTGGCGGCCTCGGTGGCGGCCCAGCGCAGGTTGCTGGTGTAGGTCGGGTACAAAGTCTCACGCTCCGTGCCCATGGGCAGCAGGCCGGCCATCACATGGATGCGCTTACAGGCCAATGCCTGCGCGTATTCAAGCGCCTGGGCCATGCCCGCGCGAAACTCCGTCTCGCGTCCGGGCAGGCACGCCAGGCCGCGCTCGCCGCCGTCCCAGTCGCCGGGCGGCGCATTGAACAGCACTTGCTGCAAACCATGCGCTGCAAGTCGGGCGGCGATTTCGCGGCGTTCAAAGGCATAGGGAAACAAATACTCGACCGCCTTGAAGCCGTCCCGGGCGGCCGCCTCAAAACGGTCCAGAAAATCAAGCTCGGGGTAGAGCATGGACAGGTTGGCTGCAAATTTGGGCATGGGGTTTTTACCAGCGGGCGCCGAAGCGCAGCCGCAGTTCGTCAATTTGGGCTTCGGTCAGAGGCTCAGGCGTCGCGGAACAGAGCTTCACCAGCCTGGCGGTTTCTTCGAGTTCTTCCAGCGTGGCCATGGCGGCGGCGGGCGAGTCGTGCCAGACATTGGGGCCCAGGCGCTCCAGCATCACGGCGCGTAGGGGCGTGCCCGCTTCGCCATAGCGGCGAATCGCCTGCGCCACGTGTTGTGCCGCCTCGGGCGCGCCGGGGCGGTGGTAAGCGATCACAGGCACATGGCCGACCTTCATCACGAAGTAAGGCGTCACGGCGGGAAGCAGTTCCGGCTGCGCATGCACCTGAGGCCGCAAAGTCAGTGCCACGCAATGCCTGCTGTGGGTGTGGATCACACACCGTGTGTCGGGATCAAAGGGGGCTGCAGCCCGGTAAATCTGCACGTGAAGCGTGATGGTTTTGCTCGCAGCATCACCACTGAGCTGCCGCGCCTGCGCATCCAGCCGGGCGAGCCGGGCCGGCTCGAGAAACCCGAGACAGGCATCGGTGGGCGTGATCAGGAAACCAGCACCTTCCGATTCATCCAGCCGCACGCTGATATTGCCGGCCGTGGCGTGCACATAGCCGCGTTCAAACAGACTGCGGCCAACGCGGCAGATTTCCTCGCGCGCTTGCTGCTCGGTCATGCCAGCTCCCTGAAGGCTTTGCTGAAGAAATCGTCCGAGCCAAAGTTGCCGGACTTCAGCGCCAGATGCAATCCGGCTTGTGATGCGACGCCGGTTTGAGCGTGGCACCAGGGCACACCGGGGTCGATTTGCGGACCGATCTTCATTTGGGTGATGGCCAGGGCCTGCACGCAGGCACCCGACGTTTCGCCACCGGCCACCACCAGCTGGCGCACGCCACGCTGCACCAGCCCGCGCGCGATGGCGGCCAGGGTGCGCTCCACCAGCGCGCCAGCGGCTTGCACCCCCAGTTGCCCCTGTACCGACCTGACCGCCGTCGTATCCGCTGACGAATAAATCAGCACCGGCCCCTGGTCCAGCAGGGGTTCGGCCCAGGCCAGGGCTGCGGCCACCACATCCACGCCAGCGCTCTGCTGGGCGGCCATCTGCAGGGGGTCCATCCCCAGGGCCGGGCGCCCCGTCTGGATGAAGGCCTGCACCTGCCGGTTGGTCGCCAGCGAGCAGCTGCCCGACACCACCGCCTGCAGGCCGGAGGCGGCAGGCAAGGCGCTGGCCGTACTGGAGGGCGCCATACCAAAATTGGCGGGCAAACCAATCGCCACGCCGGAGCCTGCGGTCACCAGCGGCATGCCCTTGAGCGCCGGGCCCAGGCGCAGCAGGTCGTCGTTGGAGATCGCATCCACAACCGCCAGGCCCACGCCCTGGGCGCGCAGCTGGTCGATGCGCTGGCGAATCGCGGCCTCACCCTGCGCCACCACCTGGTAATCGATCAGGCCCACTGTGCGGCGGCACTGCCCTTGCAACACACGCACCAGATTGGCGTCCGTCATGGGCGTCAGCGGGTGGTTTTGCATGCCGCTCTCATTGAGCAGCAGGTCACCGACAAACAAATGCCCCTTGAACACGGTGCGCTGGTTATCCGGGAAGGCTGGCGTGGCGATGGTGAAGTCGCCGCCCGGCAGCCCGGCGAGTGCGTCCATCAGAGCCTCGGCCACCGGGCCAATATTGCCTTGCGCCGTGCTGTCAAAAGTGGAGCAATACTTGAAGTAGATCTGCTGCGCACCCTGCGCCTGGAGCCAGCGCAAGGCGGCCAGCGACTGGGCAATGGCCTCGTCCACAGGCAGGGTGCGCGACTTGAGCGCCACCACCACGGCATCCGCATCGGTATCGAGCGGCTGGTCCGGCACCCCGATCGCCTGCACCACACGCATGCCTGCGCGCACCAGGTTGTTGGCCAGATCCGTTGCACCCGTGAAGTCGTCGGCAATACAACCGAGCATCATTTTTTTCATGGCTTCCGAGGCAATTCAATGCCAGGGAATATCTTGATGATGGCACTGTCATCCTCGCGGGAAAAACCTGCCGTCGATGCCTGCATGAACATCTGGTGCGCCGTGCTGGACAGCGGCAGCGGAAACTTGCTGGCGCGGGCCACATCCAGCACCAGTCCCAGGTCCTTCACGAAAATATCCACCGCCGACAGCGGCGTGTAGTCCCCCGCCAGCACATGGGCCATGCGGTTTTCGAACATCCAGCTGTTGCCCGCGCTGTGGGTGATCACCTCATACAGCGCCTCAGGGTCCACGCCCTCACGCAGGCCCAGCGCCATGGCCTCGGCGGCAGCGGCAATATGCACGCCCGCGAGCAGCTGGTTGATGATCTTGACCTTGCTGCCCGCGCCAGCCCTGTCGCCCAGACGGTACACCCTGGCAGCCATCGCATCGAGCAGCGAGCCGACAGCGGCATAAGCCTCGGGCCTGCCGGAAGTCATCATGGTCATCTCGCCGCTGGCCGCCTTGGCGGCTCCACCGGAAATCGGCGCATCGATGTAGAAAATGCCCCGCTCCGCCAGGCGCGCTTCCAGCGCCATCGACCAGTGGGGGTCGACGGTGGAGCACATCACAAATACGCTGCCCCGCTTCATCGCCGCCACGCCGCCACCTTCGCCAAACAACACACTGTCGGTCTGTGCGGCATTCACCACCACCGACACGATGATGTCGCACTGTCCGGCCAGCTCGGCCGCTGAGGCACAGGCCACGCCACCCTCGGCGGCAAAGGCCTGCGCGACCTCCGCGCGAACGTCAAAAACATGCACATGGCAGCCATGGCGGCGCAATGAACGCGCCATGCCACTGCCCATGGCGCCCAGGCCGATCACGCCTACCCTTGAGCTCATACCTTGCTTCCTTTCTGGAGGTTCAATTCATCACCATCAAGTCGAAAATCACCGCACGCTTTTTTCCTCCTGAAGACGTGCGGTGGGTTTACTTTATATGGTTGTCATACAAATTACGGTGTCCTTCACCCTCCGGAATGACCCGAAACTGCACGCAGGATCGGACTTAAACCGGTCATCAGTTTCAACTTCGCAGAGGCAGCCCCGACACCAGCGGGCGAGCCAGTTGCACGCCGGCCTGCTCCCAGAAAGCCGGGTCCGCCTGCTCAATGCGCAGGATGGCGTTGTCCATGTGCTGCGCGGCGGCGTGGCGCGCTGCAGCCACATCCCCCGCTTCAATGGCACGCGCAATCATTTCATGCTCGTCACCCACCTGCCGCACAAAGTCGGCTCTGCGTGCTTCATTGGCGCGCGTCACGCGGGTGGCGCCGCGCAGGAACTGGCCCAGGTATTCCAGCGTGCCAATCAGAAAAGGGTTGCGTGCAGCCTCTGCGATGGCCCGGTGGTACTGGACGTCTTCTTCGACGCCGTCGCCACCGGCTTGCACGGTCCTGTCGAGCAGGACAATGGACTTGCGGATGCGCTTGATATCTGCCTGATTGCGGCGCTGCGCGGCCAGGCCCGCCACTTCCGCCTCCAGCGCCCGACGGACCTCCACCATCTGGATCACCGCCTGCTTGGAGACCGCCGACCTGGCATCAAAATTGAGCGGTGAAAAGCCCGCTTCCTTGACATACACACCGCTTCCCTGCCGTGAGTCGACCAGCCCCAGCGACTTGAGCCGCGAGACAGCCTCCCTCACCACCGTGCGGCTCACCAGGAACTGTTCCACCAGCGCAGCTTCTGTCGGCAGCTTGTCACCCACAGCCAGTCGATTGGCCCGGATTTCGGCTGCCAGAACATCCGCCACCTGGTCAGCAAGGTAGGCACCGGGTGTGACGGGCTTGAACTGGGCGGTCATGGTTTCACTATTTCGCGTAAACAAGGTCGCGCAGACCCAGCGAGAGGACAGGCACGTAGGTGATGACCATCAGGCAGGCCAGGATGACCAGCACGAAGGGAATCAGGTCCTTGATCATTCGGTCCAGCGAGATCCGTGCCACCGTGCAGGCGGCAAACAGGTTCACCCCGAACGGCGGCGTGATCATGCCCAGGGCCAGGTTCACCACCATGATCAGGCCGAAGTGCACCGGATCAATGCCAAAGTGCATCGCCACCGGCGCCAGAATCGGCGCCAGCACGATGATGGCGGCGCTGGTCTCGATGAACATGCCAATCACGAACAAGGCTGCATTGACGCCGAGCAGGAAATAGGCTGGCGTCCTGAGCACTTCCTGCAACCAGTGGCCGACGGCATCCGGCACACCGGCGCGTGTGATCAGGAAGGCAAACAGGCCGGCGTTGGCGATGATGAACATGATCACGGCCGACGACAGCACCGATTTGCGCAGGATGGTGTAGAGGTCGGGCAGCTTGATCTCGCGGTAGACCAGCATGCCCACGATCAGCGCGTAAAAAACCGCTACCGCCGAGGCTTCTGTCGGGGTAAACACACCGCCGTAGATACCGCCCAGAATGATGACCGGCATCAGCAGCGCCCAGCCAGCCTTCCAGGTGGCCTTGCCCACCGACAGGCGACCATCGCCATCGTTCTTGCCCCAGCCCTTGATGCGGCAGTACACCCAGACAAAGGCCATCAGTGCCAGCCCGATCAAAATGCCCGGACCGAAGCCGGCAATGAACAACTCCCCCACCGAGACTTCCGCGCTCACGCCGTACAGAATCATGGGGATGGACGGTGGAATGATGACGCCGAGCTCGGCACTGGTGGCCTGCAGAGCAGCCGCCCAGGTCGTGGGGTAGCCGTGTTTGATCAGGGCCGGTATCAGGATCGCGCCAATCGCAAAGGTGGTGGCCACCGACGAACCGGACACTGCCGCAAAAATCATGCAGGTCAGCACGCAGGTCATGGGCAGGCCGCCCTGCACACCACCCACCAGGCTCTTGGCAAACTCCACCAGGCGGCGCGAAATGCCACCGGTTTCCATGATGTTGCCGGCCAGAATGAAAAACGGAATGGCGGCCAGCGGAAACTTGTTGATCGAGTTGAACATCTCCTTGACGGAGATCAGCATGTTGGCCTCGGCCACCTGGATGCCCAGGATGGAAGCCAGACCTATGGACACCGCCACGGAAACGGTGAGTGCAAAACACAGCACCATGGTGGAGAGCATCACGGCGGTCATTGCGCAGTCTCCAGTTCCATGCGCTGGGGATCCAGCAAATTGCCCACAATACCCATGATGCTCAGCAGGCCGCCCACCGGCATGGCAAGGTAGGCCCAGAACATGCTCAGGCTTTCCAGGCCGCTGATGGTTTGCACCTTGCCGCGATTGGCGTAGTCCCAGCCCCACCAGACAATGGTGGCAATCAGGCCCAGGGCGGCAAGACACACGACCCAATCGAGGACACGCCTGAAACGCGGCCGGCTCCAGCGATACAACACATCCACGCTGACCATGGCGCCTTGACGAAAGGCCATCGGAATGCCCAGAAACACCATCCAGATGAGGCTGAATCGAATCAGCACCTCGGTCCATTCAGCGGGGGTTTCCAGTACAAAACGGGTGATGATCTGGAAGACGCCCAGGCCCGCGGCAAGGGCCAGCATGGCGCAAGCGACGTGCATGGAGAAACCACTGGTCCATCGCTCCAGCCTTAGAAAAGAATCTTTCATCGCGTTCACAATCTGAAATGGAAAGTTGAAACGCCCAAAAATCCCTGATTTTTGGGCGCCGGGAGCGACATGAAGGAAGGCAGTTACTTGACGTTGCGAATACGTTCGATATTGGCTTTGCCAAACTGCTTTTCAAATTCGGCATTCACCGGGGCCAGCATGGTCACGAACTTCGACTTGTCCACGTTCTCGACCACGGTCATGCCCTTGCTGCGCAGTTCGGCCACGCCCTTGGAATCGTCCTCGTCCACGCGGGCGCGGTTGACTTTCACGCCTTCCCTGGCGGCATCCAGAAAGGCCTGCTTGTCAGCCGCGCTGAGCTTGTCGAATGAGGCCTTGTTCATCAGGAAAATGCCGGGCGAATAGACGTGGCCCGTCAGTGACAGGTGTTTTTGCACCTGGTCGAATTTGGCCGACATGATCACGGACAGCGGATTTTCCTGACCATCAACCGTGCCCTGTTGCAAGGCGGTGAATACCTCCGGAAAGGCCATGGGTGTCGTCACGATGCCCAGACCCTTGTAAGCAGCCACATGCACCGGGTTCTCCATGGTGCGCATTTTCAGCCCCTTGAGATCTTCCGGGGCATTGACCGAACGCTTGCTGTTGGTCATGTGGCGAATGCCGTTCTCACCCCAGGCCAGCGCCTTGAAGCCTTTGGAGTCGAACTTGCCCAGCATTTCCTGACCGATCGGGCCGTCCAGCACCGCGCGAGCATGTGCCTTGTCACGAAACAAAAAGGGGATGTCCAGAATTTTGGCATCCGGTACGAAGTTGGGCACCGGACCCGACGAGGTAAATGTCAGTTCCTGGGTACCCAGTTGCACCGCCTCTATGGATTCGCGTTCACCGCCCAGGGAACCAGAATAAAACGGTTGAACCTTGTAGCGGCCCCCGGTACGCTTTTCAACTTCCCTGGCGAAGGTATCGATCGCAACGCCCTGATGGGAGTTTTGCGCGATGGAGATGCTGATCTTCATGGTGGTCTGGGCGGCCGCGCTGCCCATCAAACCCACGGCCAATGACAGGCCAACAACCAGTTTGCTCAATTTCATTCATGTCTCCTTGGTTTTGAAAAAGTGCAGGACTGCGGTTTGAACCGTCCATCCAGCGGGAAAGTTGTCATACAAATTTTATTGTCATCGGCCCGACAGACAGGCGGCATCAGGAGTTTCCCTGATGCAATCCCGCAGCATGCCTGGGACACGGATGAGCAGCAGTTTCCGCAGCCACTCCTGAGGCAAACGGACGCTGCCAGCGATAAAAGATGCGGCACGCTTGGGCTACACTTGCCCTGTCAGGAGAGAGTTTTCAACCGAAAACCGCCGAAGGCGCATGCGCCCCCACAATGGGACGCTGAACGCTCAGGCAAAAGGACTGGCAACCGTTTTTCTGCATTGCCTGCCGTCAAACGTTCCCTACTGGAGAGAGGCCATCTGCACAAGCTGGCCCACCGAAGGAGCAAACCTGCATCGCCAGGTGAATCTCTCAGGTAAAGCGGACAGCAGGGGCAAGCCATGGCTCAGGCCATGCGGTTCATTTGCCCCGGAGAATACCTGTGTCCGCTACCGACCCCGCCCTGCTGAAAACGCCCTTGCATCCCTTGCACCTTGAGCTCGGTGCACGCATGGTGCCGTTTGCCGGCTATTCGATGCCGGTGCAATACCCCGCCGGGCTGATGGCCGAACACCTGCACACCCGCACGGCCGCCGGGCTTTTTGACGTCTCGCACATGGGTCAACTGCGCCTGGTCGGCCCAGGCGCCGCCGCCGCGCTGGAGACCCTGATTCCTGTCGATGTGATCGACCTGCCCGCCGGCAAGCAGCGTTACGGCCTGCTGCTCAATGAAGATGGCGGCATCATCGACGACCTGATGTTTTTCAACCGGGATTTTGCCAACGGTGGCGACATCTTCATCATCGTCAACGGCGCCTGCAAGGTCGGCGACATCGCGCACATCGCGCAAAAAATCGGCACGCGTTGTGAAGTCATCCCCATGCCGGAGATGGCGCTGCTCGCCCTGCAGGGGCCACAAGCCGTGACGGCGCTGGCGCGGCTGGCACCGGGCGTCAACAAGCTGGTCTTCATGACCGGCGGGCGTTTTACCGTCGCGGGCTGCGACTGTTTTCTGACCCGCAGCGGCTACACCGGCGAAGACGGTTTTGAAATTTCCGTGCCCGCCGCACAGGCCGAGGTACTGGCGCGCGCCCTGCTCGCGCAGCCCGAAGTCAAGCCGGTCGGACTCGGCGCACGCAACTCGCTGCGGCTGGAAGCCGGCCTGTGCCTGTATGGCAACGACCTCGACACCCGCACCACACCGGTGGAAGCCAGCCTGAACTGGGCGATCCAGAAAGTACGGCGCAGCGGCGGCGCACGCGCCGGCGGCTTTCCGGGTGCAGACAAGGTGCTGGCACAACTGGCTGATCCCGCCACCCTGAAGCGCAAACGGGTGGGGCTGATCGCACTCGAGCGCGTGCCTGTGCGTGAACACACCGAACTGCACAATGACCAGGGTCAGCGCATTGGCGAAGTCACCAGTGGCCTGCTGGGCCCGACCCGGGACAAGCCAGTGGCCATGGCTTTTGTAGATCCGGCCTATGCAGCGCTGGGCACCCGGGTCACGGCCATCGTGCGCGGCAAGCCCGTGCCCATGGAAGTGTCGGCCATGCCTTTTGTTCCCAACCGTTATTTCCGCGGCTAAGTTTTTATTTTTTTGGAGAAAACCATGATCAAGTACACCGAAGACCACGAGTGGGTCCAGGTTGAAGGCGATACCGCCACCGTCGGCATCACGGTCCATGCGCAGGATGCGCTCGGCGATGTGGTGTTTGTGGATCTGCCTTCCGTCGGCAGCAGCTTTGCGCAAAAAGAAGTGGCCGGCGTGGTCGAGTCGGTCAAGGCCGCCGCTGACGTGTACATGCCCATCAGCGGCGAAGTCACCGAGGTCAACGAAGCCCTGCGCGACGACCCCTCGCTCGCCAACACCGACCCGCTGGGCGCCGGCTGGTTCTTCAAGGTCAAACTGTCCGACAAGGGCCAGCTTGACGCCTTGATGGACGAGACCCGCTACACCGCTTTTTCTGCCACTGCATAAATCAACAGCAGCTCCTGTCATTGCGGGCCTGACCCGCCATCCCTGGCTCCCGGATCGGGTCCGGGATGACAAGCGGGGGCAAGTGCAACAACCCACCCACTATTTTTGGACCTGCCATGCTGATGCCTACCGCCCGCCCGCTGCGCGAGCTAGAAAACACCTCCGAATTCATCGCCCGCCACATCGGCATTGACGATGCCGACGAAACCCACATGCTCAGCGCTGTGGGTTCGGCATCGCGCCGCGCGCTGATTGACGGCATCGTGCCGCGCAGCATCGCCCGCAGCCAGGCGATGGCGATTCCGGCGCCGGTCACCGAGGCACAGGCGCTGGCCGAGCTCAAGGCCATGGCGGCAAAAAACAAGGTCTTCAGGAGTTTTATCGGCCAGGGTTATTACGGCACCCACACGCCTGGCGTGATCCTGCGCAACATCCTGGAAAACCCGGCCTGGTACACCGCCTACACGCCTTACCAGGCTGAAATTTCCCAGGGCCGCATGGAAGCGCTGGTCAACTTCCAGACCATGGTCTGCGACCTGACCGGCATGCCGATTGCCAACGCCTCCATGCTCGACGAAGCCACAGCCGCCGCCGAAGCGATGACGCTGGCCAAACGCAGCGTCAAGAGCAAAAGCAATGTTTTCATTGTGGCCGGCGACTGCCACCCGCAGACGATTGAAGTGATACAGACGCGCGCAAAACCGCTGGGCATCACTGTCAAGGTCAGCACCGCCGCAGTGACGCTGCCGCAGCTGATGGCCGAGGGCGAGTACTTCGGCGTGCTGGCGCAATACCCTGCCACCACCGGCATGATCCACGACCTGCGCCCGCTGGCCGGCCATGCCCACGCCACCGGCGCCGCCCTGTGTGTGGCGGCCGACCTGCTGGCACTGACCCTGCTGGCGCCACCGGGTGAGTGGGACGCCGATATTGTGCTGGGCAGCACCCAGCGTTTTGGTGTGGCCATGGGCAACGGCGGGCCACACGCCGCCTACCTGGCCTGCCGCGACGACTACAAACGCTCGCTGCCCGGCCGCCTGGTCGGCGTCAGCATCGATGTCCACGGCAACCCCACCTACCGGCTGGCGCTGCAAACCCGCGAGCAGCACATCCGCCGCGAAAAAGCCACCTCCAACATCTGCACCGCACAGGTCTTGCCGGCCGTGCTGGCCAGCATGTACGCGGTCTACCACGGCCCCCAGGGCCTGCAACGCATTGCGCAACGTGTGGCCAGTTACACCGCGATTTTTGTGCGCGGCATGCAGCAGATGGGTTATGAAATAAGCAACAGCAGCGCCTTCGACTCGGTCACCATCAAGACCGGGGACGCCACGAATTCGATCGCTGAGCGCGCCCGCCAGTCCGGGGCCAACCTCCGCTATCGCCTGAACAATCACCTCGGTGTGTCGCTCGATGAAACCACCACCCGGGAGGACCTCGAGATGCTCTGGTCCTTCTTCGTCAAACCCGGCAAACCGATGCCGCGCCTGAGCGACTTTGAAAAAGGCGTGGAGTTGCTGATCCCCGAAGAGCTGCGCCGCAGCACACCCTTTCTGACCCACCCGGTGTTCAACACGCATCATTCCGAAACCGGCATGTTGCGTTACATCCGCATGCTCAGCGACAAGGACCTGGCGCTGGACCGCAGCATGATTCCGCTCGGCAGTTGCACCATGAAGCTCAACGCGACCAGCGAGATGATTCCCGTCACCTGGCCGGAGTTTGCCAACATCCACCCGTTTGCACCGCAGGACCAGTTGCAGGGTTATGCCGAGCTCGACCAGCAACTGCGCGACTGGTTGTGCCAGGCCACGGGTTACGCCGGCATCAGCCTGCAACCCAACGCCGGATCCCAGGGCGAATACGCCGGCCTGCTGGTGATCAAGGCCTTTCATGAAGCCAAGGGCCAGGGCCACCGCAACATCTGCCTGATTCCATCTTCTGCCCACGGCACGAATCCGGCCAGTGCGCAAATGGTCGGCATGACGGTGGTGGTCACCGCCTGTGATGCGCAGGGCAATGTGGACATGGCCGACCTCCAGGCCAAGTGTGAGCAACACAGCGACAAACTGGCCTGCGTGATGATCACCTACCCCAGCACCCACGGCGTGTTTGAAACCCAGGTCAAAGAACTGTGCGCCCTTGTGCATGCGCATGGCGGCCGTGTGTACGTCGATGGCGCCAACATGAATGCCCTGGTCGGCGTGGCCGCACCGGGCGAGTTTGGCGGCGATGTGAGCCACCTGAATTTGCACAAGACTTTTTGCATTCCGCACGGCGGCGGCGGCCCGGGCGTGGGCCCGGTCTGTGTGGTGGCCGACCTGGTGCCTTACCTGCCCGGCCATGCCACCGCTGGTTTGCCGGTCAATGGCGTGGGTGCGATTTCAGCCGCGCCTCTGGGCAATGCCTCGGTCTTGCCGATCAGCTGGATGTACTGCCGCATGATGGGCCCCGAAGGCCTGCAGCAAGCCACCGAAATCGCCATCCTGAGCGCCAACTACATCAGCGCCCGGCTCAAGGACCACTACCCGACGCTGTACGCCAGCGCCAACGGCCATGTGGCGCATGAGTGCATCCTGGACCTGCGCCCGCTGAAGGAGACCAGCGGTATCAGCGCCGAAGACGTGGCCAAACGCCTGATGGACTACGGCTTTCACGCACCCACTTTGAGCTTTCCCGTGCCCGGCACGCTGATGGTCGAGCCGACGGAAAGTGAAACCCTGGCCGAACTCGACCGCTTCATCAACGCGATGATTGCGATCCGCGAAGAAATCCGCCAGGTTGAAAACGGCACCTGGCCGCAGGACAACAACCCGCTCAAACACGCGCCACACACCGCAGCCAGCCTGCTGGGCGCCGATTGGGACAGACCTTATTCGCGCGAAACCGGCGCCTTCCCGCTGGCCACACTCAAGCAGGTCAAATACTGGCCACCCGTGGGCCGTGTCGACAACGTCTACGGCGACCGCAACCTGTTTTGCAGTTGTGTGCCGGTGGCCGACTACGCCTGAGGCGGGCAAAAAACAAGCCGGGGATCAAACCCGGGCTGCAGCGTGTGAACCCTGCGGCAGCCTGGCGTATAAATGCTGATGACCATGCCTGTCCAGGCCTGCCCAATGGATGCCCATGACCCCACTGATTGATACCGAGTTCGGCCTCATCTCCGGGCTGATTCGCCATCACGCGCAGCATGCGCCGTCCCGGCGCGCATTGGTTCAGGGCGAGCGCCAGCTCGACTACGCAGCGCTCGACGCCCTGATGGACCGCATCGCCTGTGCCCTGCAGCGCGATGGCATACGCCCCAGGGAAACCATTGCCATCTGCGCAGGCATGTCGATCGAATACGCCGCCGTCTTCCTGGGCGCCTTGCGGGCCGGTGTCACGGTAGCACCGCTGGCGCCTGGCTCGGGCGCGAGCAGCCTGCAGCGCATGTTGCAAGACGCGCAGGCAAAACTGGTCTTCACCGATACACAAGGCCACGAGTCGCTGGGCCCGGCCAGCGCCGGTATGGGAACGCCTGCCCGTATCGCGCTGGACAACTCGGCAGCCGGCAGCCCCCTGGACAGCTGGCTGGCAGAAGCCGGGCCAGCCGCCGCTGCCGTGGCCGTCCAGCCTGATTGGCCCTTCAACATCATTTATTCCTCGGGAACCACCGGCGAGCCCAAAGGCATCGTGCAATCACACGGCATGCGCTGGACCCACGTGCGGCGCGCGGCCAGGTACGGTTACGACGGCAACACCGTCACCCTGCTGTCCACACCGCTGTATTCCAACACCACACTGGTGGTGTTTTTCCCAACCCTGGCCAGTGGCGGCACGGTGGTGCTGATGCCAAAGTTCGACGCAGCAGCCTACCTGGCGCTGGCCGAAACACAGCGTGTCACACACACCATGCTGGTGCCGGTGCAGTACCAGCGCCTGATGGCGCATCCGGACTTCGACCGCTTCGATCTGTCCAGTTTCCTGGTGAAGTTTTCCACCAGTGCACCGTTTCATGCAGCGCTCAAGGCCGACGTTCTCAAACGCTGGCCGGGCGCGCTGGTGGAGTTTTACGGCATGACCGAAGGCGGCGGCACCTGCATCCTGGAGGCGCATGCGCATCCGGACAAATTGCACACCGTGGGGCAAGCCGCCGAGGGCCACGATATCCGCCTGATTGATGACAGCGGCATCGAGGTCGGCCCCGGCGAGGCCGGGGAAGTGGTGGGCCACTCGGGCGGCATGATGACCGGTTACCACGGCCAGCCGGAGAAAACCCGCGACGCAGAATGGTTTGATCCGCAGGGCAAACGTTTTATCCGCACCGGCGATATTGGCCGCTTCGACGCCGAAGGTTTCCTGACACTTTTCGACCGCAAGAAGGACATGTTGATCTCCGGCGGTTTCAATGTTTACCCCAGCGATCTGGAGGCCATATTACGGCAACATCCAGCCGTTTTTGACGCGGCGGTGGTCGGTGTGCCCTCGGAAAAATGGGGGGAAACACCGGCAGCCTTTGTGCTGCGCCGCCCTGGGCAAAATGTGTCTGCTGATGACCTGCTGGCCTGGGTCAACAGCCAGGTGGGCAAAAACCAGCGCCTGGGCCACCTGCAGTGGATAGCTGAACTGCCGCGCAGCGCCATTGGCAAGGTCCTCAAGCGGGAACTGCGCGACAGCTTCCAGCCAGGTGCGCAGCGCCCTTAAGCCCGGCCCATGGAGACGCAAACCCTGGTCATCATCGTGGGCGCTGTGGCTGCGGGTTTTGTGCAGGGCCTGTCGGGTTTTGGTTTTGGCCTGGTGGCCATGTCCTTCTGGGCCTGGACCATTGACCCACGCCTGGCAGCAGCAATGGCGGTGTTTGGCGCGTTGACCGGGCAGCTCATTGCCGCTGTCACGGTGCGGCGCGGTTTTGACCTGAAGCTGCTGGCGCCCTTTGTGCTTGGCGGACTGCTGGGCCTGCCGCTGGGCCTGCTCTTGCTGCCACGTATCGATGTGCTGGTGTTCAAGGCTTTTCTCGGTGCCCTGCTGGCCTTCTGGTGCCCGGCCATGTTGTTCAGCAGCCGTTTGCCGCGCATCACAGGCGGCGGGCGTATCGCCGATGCGCTGATAGGCGCTGGTGGTGGTGTGATGGGCGGGCTGGGCGGCTTCACCGGTGTGTTGCCCACACTCTGGTGCACGCTGCGCGGCATGGACAAGGACGCCCAGCGCGCCATCGTGCAGAACTTCAACCTGTCCCTGCTGCTGGTCACCTTTGCCAGCTATATCGCCACCGGCATCATCAGCCGCGCCACCCTGCCCTACCTGGCGATTGTGGCGCCGGCGATGCTGATCCCCTCGCTGCTCGGTGCGCGCCTGTACATCGGGATCAGCGAGGCGACGTTCCGCAAGGTGGTGTTGAGTTTGCTGACTTGCACGGGCATTGCGCTGCTGGCGTCTTCTGTGCCGGCCTTGCTGCAGCGTTCCGCGTGAGCGCGGCAGGCCTGAGGCAGGTGCACAAATACCACAGGCCCCTCCAATCGGAGGATGCAGCCTGGCCTGTGCCACCTAAAATCCCAGCCTGCGCGGCCACCAGCACGGCCGCTTCTGCCTGCCGCCATCCGCAGGCTGGCAGATATCACTTCAGGAATCACCATTCATGTCAGCATGTCGCCAAGCCCGGTTTTTCCTGTTGCTCTGCTTGTGGGTACCAGTGTCAGTTTTTGCCTATGACGCCTCGGCCATGGTGGTCTCCGCCAAAGGCACGCTGCCGCTCATACTGACCGTTCCGCACGATGGTGCTGAACCCCTGGGCGCCTTGCCGGCCCGCAGCAAAGGTGTGGTGGTCCGTGATGCAGGAACCCGAGAGCTGGCTGAGAGGGTGGCTGCCCTGCTGGAAACCCGCCTGGGCAAACGGCCGTATCTGGTGATCGCCAGATTCAGCCGAAAATTTTTGGATGCCAATCGCGCCGAAGCGGAAGCGATGGAATCGCAGGACGCCCTGCCAGCCTACCGGGCCTACCACGACCAGATCGCCGCCTACATCGCCGAGATCAAGGCAAAGTTTCCTGCGGGTTCGCTGCTGCTGGATGTACACGGCCAGTCCGGCGACCCCGACACAAGCTTCCGCGGAACGCGCTCCGGCCTGACGGCCAAAACACTGCTGGATCGATTTGGTCAGTCGGCACTTCAGGGCGAAAAAAGCATCACTGGCGCACTGGCGGCCAAGGGCTACGCGGTCCATCCGGCGGTGGGGGCAGACTCTTTGCGCGAAGACCCGCGGTATGCGGGCGGCCACACGGTGGCGGCCTACGGCAGTCACCAGCCGCAAGGCATGGACGCCATTCAGCTGGAGTTTGGCCGAAGCCACAGGGCCAACCCACGCCTGGCAGAAGACCTGGCCGATGCCCTGGTGGTCTTCATGACCCAGTACCAACTGCTGCCGAAATGAGCACAGTTCGTGCCGTCCTGGTCCGGCCGATTCCTGTTGAAACGACTTTGCAGAAACTGGAGCGCTATCAATTCAGTAGCTGCTTGCGCCGTTCCCACAAGGACCAGCAGCCAGATTGACCTGAATTTTTTGCTGCTTACTCCCCCACCCCGCCTTTGCCGCGTGAGGCCTTGATCTCCGAGCGCTGGCTTTTGCCGGCCAGGCGCCGCTGTTTTGATCCATACGTCGGCTTGGTGGCACGCCGCGCGCGCGGTGGCACGGCCACGCTGTTGACCAGCTCGTTGAGGCGGGCCAGCGCGTCAGCACGGTTCATCTCCTGGCTGCGGTGCTGCTGGGCCTTGAGCACCAGCACCCCTTCCTGCGTGATGCGGCTGTCGCGCAGCGCCAGCAGCCGCTCCTTGACGCCGTCAGGCAGCGAAGAAGCGACTATGTCAAAACGCAGGTGGACGGCGCTGGAGACCTTGTTGACGTTTTGCCCGCCTGCGCCCTGGGCGCGGATGGCGCTGATGTCCACTTCGGCCTCATTGACTTCCAAGGGTGTGGCGGGTGGCATGGGGCATTCTATGAAGGTTTCGCAGAGCGTCGGCCGTATGGACAGCGCTCGCGCCCGCACAAAGACCCTGCAAGCCCCGCTGCAATCCAGGCGTGAATCCCGCACAATGGCCTGACCCGACCGCCTTCATGCACACCCGCCACTTCCTCCAGCTCATCGCCCTGTCCGCCCTCTGGGGCGGCTCTTTTCCCTTGCTGCGTATTGCCAGCCCGGCGCTGGGCCCGTGGCTGCTGGCCGGCCTGCGCTGTGTGCTGGCCGCGCTGGTGCTGACGCTGCTGATGCGTGTGCTGCGTGAGCAGTGGCCGCCGCGTGCCGCCTGGCCACGGCTGGGGCTGCTGAGCCTGCTGACGGTGGTGGCGCCTTTTGTGCTGTTCAACTGGGCGGCGCTGGTCATTCCGGCCGGTTATTCAGCCGTGCTCAATGCCACGGCGCCGCTGTTTGGCGTGCTGGGCGCCGCCGCAGCGCGCGAAGAGCGCCTGAGCTCACGCCGCCTGCTGGGCTGCGCCGCTGGTTTTGCCGGTGTGGCGCTGCTGGTGCAACTGGGGCCGGTGGCCGTGACGCCGCGTGTGGTGCTGGCCGCCCTGGCCTGCACCGCCGCAGCGGCCGCCTACGGTTTTGGCGCCATCCTGATGAAACGCGCCACCATGGCGCATGCGCCCCTGCCCGCTTCGGCGGTGGTGCATGTGGCGGCGGCGCTGATTTTGCTGCTGCCCTCTGCGGCAGCGGCGCCTGATGCGCGTTACAGCACCGGCGCGTTGCTGGCAGTGGCCATGCTGGGCATCATCACCTCGGGCCTGATGTACTGGATCAGCATGCGCCTGATGCGCGAGATCCCGGCCAGCGCCGCCACCTCGGCGGCTTTCATGATCCCGCTGTTTGGTGTCGGCTGGGGCGGGCTGTTTCTGGGGGAGCCGGTCACCTGGGGCATGGCGCCGGGTTGCGTGCTGGTGCTGGCGGCCACGGCCTTGATCACCGGCTTCAACCCGTTCAGGACGGAGCGCGACAGCGAATAGTACCGAACTGCTTTCGGGTAGCTATTGAATTGATAGCTGATTGCGCCCGTCAAACAAGGGCCAGTGGCAAAAATGGCTTGAAGTCCATCAGGCTTCAGCGCGCCAGAACCCTGGCGCCGTGCTGTAGCCGCCAGGCCCCGAAGGCGCAACCCGTGGCCAGCAGACTGATGACCAAACAGGCCCAGTACACACTGACCAGGCCGAAGGCCGAACTCAGCAGCCCGCCGGCGAGCCCGCCTATGACGCCCGGCAGCCCATAAGCCACCACCACATACAGCGCCTGGCCACGGCCGCGCAGCCGCCCCGGAAAGTGGTGCGACAGCAGCGCAATACACACGGTGTGGTGGGTGGCAAACGTCAGCGCGTGCAACATCTGCGCAAACAGCAGCACCAGCAGCACGTGGGCCAGGGTGGCCGTCAGGCCCATGCGCAGCGCCATGGCGGCCGAGCAGACGATGAGCCAGGCGGTCAGGCTGAGCTTGGGCAACCAGCGGCCCTGGGTGTAAAACCAGGCAATCTCTATGATCACCGACACCGCCCACAACACACCAATCATGGTTTTGCTGTAGCCGATAGCGTCCAGATACAGCGAGAAGAAGATGTAGATGCCGATGTGCGCCATCACATGAAAAAACGCGGCGGCCAGAAACCACTGCACCGCGCGTTGGCGAAGAATCGGCAGCACCGGTATTTTTTCGCCATGCGCCAAAGCGGCTTCCTTCAGGTCCGGCAGAAGCCAGACACTGACGGTCACCGCCAGCAGCGACAAAAACGTCCAGGCCGGGAAATGCCGCATGCCGAAGACCTCAAACCAGCTGCCCGCCGCAAACACCGTGAACAGAAAGCCGAGCGAACCCCAGAGGCGCACGCGGCCGTAACGCCGGGCATCAAAGGCCCCGCCCTGGCTGATCAGATGCGCCATCGCGGCCTCGCTCATGGGCATCATGGAGCTGGTGTGGGTGAACATGACCAGCAGCACAGCCGTGAGCCACCAGACGCCGTAGCTCGAATCAAAGTCCAGCCACAGGCCCAGTGACGACAGCAGCGCCACGCTGGCGCCATAACGCAGCAGCTTGATACGTTCACCGGTGTGGTCGCTGATGGCGCCCCAGCCATAAGGCGCAAACAGCCGCGTGGCCGCCTGCACCGAGGTCAGCAGGCTGATCGCCAAAATGCTGAAGCCCAGGTCCTGGAGCCACAGCGGCAGATAGGGGTTGAAAAAGCCGATGTGCGCAAAATAACTGGCCGACAAGGCGGCAAACGGCACCAGCTGGCGCCGGCTGGTCGCCGGCCCGGCCTCAGACATCGCTCAAGCCGACCCGTTGATGGCCTGCATGGGCGGCACCACGTCGCCACATTGCGCGCGATGCCGCAAGGCGTGTTCCATGACCACCAGCGCCAGCATGGCCTCGGCAATCGGTGTGGCGCGTATGCCCACACAGGGGTCGTGCCGGCCCTTGGTGACCACAGAAGTCGGCTGGCCCGCCATGTCAATCGATTCGCGCGGCGTCATGATGGAGCTGGTCGGCTTGATCGCAATCGACACTTCCAGGTCCTGCCCGGTGCTGATGCCGCCCAGCACACCCCCGCTGTTGTTCGATTTGAAACCCGCAGGCGACAGCGAATCACCATGCGTGCTGCCGCGCTGCGTCACGCTGGCAAAACCGGCGCCTATTTCTACGCCCTTGACCGCGTTGATGCCCATCATGGCAAAGGCAATGTCGGCATCGAGCTTGTCAAACAGCGGCTGGCCCAGGCCCACCGGCATGCCGGTGGCGGTGACCCGGATGCGCGCGCCGCAGGAGTCGCCGGCCTTGCGCAGCCCGTCCAAATAGGTTTCCAGCGCGGACACATCGGCCACAGGTGCAAAAAACGGATTCTTCGGCACATGGTCCCAGGACTCGAAGGCGATCGCGATATCGCCCATCTCGGTCATGCAGGCACGAAAACGCGTGCCGTATTTTTCCAGCAGCCACTTCTTGGCCACCGCACCGGCCGCCACCATGGGCGCCGTCAGCCGCGCCGAGGCCCTGCCGCCACCGCGCGGGTCACGGATGCCGTATTTCTGCAAATAGCTGTAATCCGCATGGCCGGGGCGGAAGGTGTTGAGGATGTCGCCGTAGTCCTTGCTGCGCTGGTCGGTGTTTTTGATCAGCAGGCAGATCGGCGTGCCGGTGGTTTTGCCCTCGTACACGCCGGACAGGATTTCCACCGTGTCCGGCTCATTGCGCTGCGTCACATACTTGCTGGTGCCGGGCCGGCGCCGGTCCAGGTCGCCCTGGATGTCGGCCTCACAAAGCGCCATGCCGGGCGGACAGCCGTCAATCACACAGCCAATGGCCGGGCCGTGGGATTCACCAAAGTTGGTGACTGCGAATAAGGTGCCTAAGGTGTTGCCGCTCATGCGGGGATTATCCCAGATGGGTTTGTCCCGGACCGGGCTTCGAAAGAAGACCGGGGGCAGGCCGCCTGCTTCACTCGCGCTAAACCGGCAACGCAAAGTGAAACACCGCCCCCTGGTCCACCTTGCCTTCTGCCCACACTCGCCCGCCATGCCGTGTGATCACGCGGCGTACGGTGGCCAGGCCCACACCGGTTCCTTCAAACTCATGGTCAGAGTGCAGCCGCTCGAACACCTCGAAGAGCTTGTCGTAATGGTCCATGTCGAACCCGGCACCGTTGTCGCGCACGGTGTAGACGGCTTCCGCGCCTTCAAGGCGTCCGCTGACTTCGATCAGCGGGCTGTCGGTCTGGCCGCTGTACTTCACCGCGTTGGACAACAGGTTCACCCACACCTGCCGCACCAGCCCCAGATCAGCCGGTGCCGGCGGCAGCTGGCCCAGCACAATGACAGGTTTGGCCTTGCCTGTACCCTGCATTTCCGCCACCACCTGCGCGGCCAGTGTGTTCATGTCGACATCGGTTTTCTGGACCTCCTGCACGCTGAGCCGGGAAAACGACAGCAGGTCGTCAATCAGCCTGGCCATGCTTTTGACCCGTGTGCCTATGACCGACAGGTAGTGCAGGCCTTTTTCGTCCAGACGATCCGCGTAATTTTTTTCCAGCAGGCCCGCGTAACCGCCAATGATGCTCAGCGGCGAGCGCAGGTCATGCGAAGCGGCTGAGGTGAAACTCTCCAGGCTTTTGTTGGTGGCCTCGAGGTCGTCGGCCCGGATTTTCAGGGCTGCATTGAGGTTGGAGACCAGTTTCTCCAGATCTTTCCTGACGGTAATATCTTCCGATATCCCCAGCACATGTGTGGGCTCGGCCCCCTCCCCGAAGACCGGCACTTTGTAGGAATGAAGCAGGCGAATGCCTTTGGGCGAGGAAAACCGGTGCTCCAGAAACTCTTCGTTGATGCCGCTGGCCAGAGCCCGCTGGTCCTGCGCCACGGAGACTTCGGCGTCGTCCTTGCCGAAAAGATCATGTGCGGATTTTCCCAGCATCTCCTCTCGCGGCAAACCCGTCAGTCTTTCCTGCGCGCGATTGACACGCACATAACGCAGCTCGGCGGCATCCTTGATATACACCGGCGTCGGGATGTGCTCGATCATCGAGTCCAGAAAGCGGTTGGCATCCAGCACCTCGGCCGTGCGCTCGCGCAGTTGCTCCCGGCTTTCGTGAAGCTCCCTGTTTCGCTGCATGGCAGCGTCATAGGTGGACATCAGCAGGTTCAGTATCTGGCTGCGGCTTGCGGTGATCTGGTGCCGCTCTCCATGAAAGTAGATCTCGGCCGACGACCCGCTTTCGGCAGACTGGCCGACACTGCGGCTGCTGAGGGCGTGCTCCACCCGGGCCAGCATGTGGCTTCGTTCGTAAGGTTTGATGACAAAGCTGTCGGCACCACACTGCAGGCCCAGCAGCACCTCCGTGGGTTCGGTCAGGCTGGTGACCAGGATCACCGGTATGTCACACAGTTCGCGCTTGGCCTTGATCTGCCGGCACAGCTCATAACCGGTCATCTCGGGGATTTTCACGCCACTGATGACCAGCGAGGGGCGGATCAGGGCCGTCATTTCCAGCGCAGTCTGGCCATTGTCGGCCGCGCTGACCTGGTAGCCCTCCTCTTCGAGGATATGGCACAGCATATGGGCCTGCGAGACGATGTCTTCCACGATCAGGATGTGTCGGGGCGACGTGTCGCCCGGTCTGGCAATGGCCATCTGGTATATCCCCCTTGGAGGTCAGCGCAATAGCTCCCCCTGCTTGTGTAACAAATGATACCGGCTCTGCTGTCGCAACGCACCGAAGCTGACATATCCCGTTTGGTGCGCCAGCGGAACGGTCAGCGCCCGAGGTGGCGCGAACGACGGCGACACCGCGCACGGTCTGGAACACTTCCTGCTTGCTGCGCTGCACCATCCCTTTGATGCACTGACAGAAGGAGCCCCCATGCTGGACCGCACCACCACCACCTTCTCCCACGTCAAACCCGGCGACACGCCTTTTGTCTCTGGCGGTTTGCGCGACTTTTTTCTGTACCGCGACCTCGGCATCAGCGAGGCGACGCACGGGAAAGTGATTGCGCACCTTGTCAAGGCGAACATGGCACCAGAAACAGGCACGGGCTGGCACCGGCATGAGGCGGATTTCCAGATTGTTTACATGCTCAAGGGCTGGGCGCGCTTCATGTATGAAGACCAGGAGACCCTGGTCGAGGCCGGCGACGTGGTGCACCAGCGCCCCGGCATCAAGCACTATCTGTTCGACTACTCGCCCGACATGGAGTACCTGGAGATAGTGTCGCCGGCCGATTTCACCTCGATTGACGTCGAGCCGGTCTGCGACATCCCGCCGCCCACACCCTGGAAGTAGCTGGATCACTGTCATGCCGGACATCGATCCGGCATACAGGTACCCGCGTTCTGCCAAGTGGCACAACACATGGATTGCGGGTCAAGCCCGCAATGACAAGCCACCAGCATGCCCACCAGCAGGGGCCGCGGAACCGGCTTAGCCGGGCCGCAGGCGCCGCCCCCTGCAAGGGGGGAACAGGCTACACGCAGTGAGCCTGGACAGGGGTGTTCAAAACTCCGCGTCGAGCTCGTCAATATCGTCCGGCTCTTTTTTCGCGGCGGCCACCCACTCTTTCATCGCGGGCAGTTCCATGATGCGTTTGCAGTAAGCAGTGGCGGTTTTGTCCAGCGCCACGTCGTAACTCAGGAAACGCGTGACCACGGGCGCGTACATGGCATCGGCCACACAGGGCTGCTTGCCGAACAAATAGGGCCCGCCGTAAGTGCCCAGGCACTCTTTCCAGATCTCCAGCACGCGGTCTATGTCGGCCTGGGCGCGTGACCAGATCTTGAAATTGGGGAAATGCGCCTTGAGGTTCATGGGCAGTGAAGAACGCATGGACGAAAAGCCTGAATGCATCTCGCCGCAGATGGCGCGGCAGTGCGCCCGGGCTTTCACGTCGGCCGGCAGCAAACCGGCCTTGGGCTTGATTTCGTTGAGGTATTCGGCAATGGCCAGGGTGTCCCAGACCTTCACGCCGCCATGTTGCAGTGAGGGCACCAGCATGGACGGCGCGAGCAGCAGCATTTCGGCCTTCATCGCCGGGTCGTCGGGGGAAATCACTTTTTCCTCAAACTCCAGGCCGGCAAATTTGACCATCAGCCAGCCGCGCAAGGCCCAGGCGCCGTAATTTTTGCTGCTGATCGTCAAGACGGCTTTGGCCATGGCGCTGCTCCTGAAGGCGAAAAGAAGTGCCCCGCTGCCGCGGGGAAGTGAGGACTCTCCGCAAGCCCTGTGCCAACTGCACGCCGGCGCGGATTGGCCCGTAACTTGCCTGCACCCGGGTATCGGCCAAAAGCCCGCTCATGCTAGGACTCCCATGCTTTACCAGGCTTACCAGCTCCAGTCCGACCTGATGTCCCCGCTTCGCCTGCTGGCACAAAGCGGCAGCGCCGCCTTCTGGCTGGGGCGCACAGAGGGCAGTTTTCTGCGCAAGCTGTCGGCCTCGATGGATGTTTTTTCGCGCATACGCGTCACCCACTCGCGTCCGGCCTACGGCATCAGCAGCGTGCGGGTGGGTGAGCGCGAACTCGCCGTGACCGAAGAAACCGTGTTGTCCCTGCCGTTCGGCACCCTGCTGCGCTTCAAGAAGGAAGAAGCGGCGGACCGGCCGCACCAGCCTGCCGTGCTGCTGGTCGCGCCGCTGTCAGGCCACTTTGCCACCTTGCTGCGTGAAACCGTACGCACCCTGCTGCAGGACCACGATGTCTACATCACCGACTGGCACAATGCGCGCGATGTGGCGCTGCGCCATGGCCCTTTCAGCCTGGACGACTACATAGAACACATGATCCGTTTCACCCAGGCGGTCGGCCCGGGCACCCATGTCATCGCCGTCTGTCAGCCTTGTGTGGCGGCGCTGGCTGCCACGGCCATCATGGCCGAAGACGACGACCCGGCGCAGCCGCGCAGCCTGACGCTGATGGCCGGCCCGGTCGATTGCCGCGTGAACCCGACCGGCGTCAACGCCCTGGCCACCAGCAAACCAATAGAGTGGTTTGAAAAAAACCTGATCAGCCACGTACCGCTGCCGCACGCCGGCTACATGCGCCGCGTTTACCCGGGCTTTGTGCAGCTCAGTGCGTTTTTGAGCATGAACCTGGACCGGCACAAAAAATCCTTCAAGGACATGTACCAGCACCTGGTCGATGGCGATGTGGACAAGGCCAATGTGATACGCCTGTTTTACGACGAATACCTGGCGGTCAACGACCTGCCGGCCGAGTTCTACCTGGAGACCGTCGAGAAAGTGTTCCAGACCTACGACCTGGCCGTTGGCAAACTCAGCTACCGCGGCCGCCTTGTCAACCCCGCCGCCATACGCCGCACCGCGCTGATGACGGTGGAAGGCGAGCGCGACGACATCTGCTCAGTCGGCCAGACGGTGGCCGCGCAAGACCTGTGCAGCAGCATCCGGCCTTTCATGAAAACCCACCATGTGCAGACCGGTGTGGGGCATTACGGGGTGTTCAGCGGACGCAAGTGGAACCAGCAGATTTATCCGCGGGTCAGGGAGATGATTCATGCCAGCATGGGGTGAATCTCTGAAACAAATCGGGCTCCAGCCCTTTGTGGATGAGCGCAATCAGCTATTGAATTTGTAGCAAAACTTGTTCATGCGGGTCATCCTGGGCTTGATCCGGGGTCCATGTCAGATAACCCGTGCTGTTGGAGGTGCGCTGGCAAGCCGGGTCTCGCCCCGGCGGGCGAGGCACTTTTCTTTGTTTCCTGCTTTGGTGGTACGCCTGCAAGCCGGGGGTTGCCCGGCGGCAAGTAACTTTCTTTTGCGTCGCCAAAAGAAAGTCACCAAAGAAAAGGCGACCCGACTGTCCGGGTCCCTTCGCTTCGCTGCGGGCAACCTGCGCTGCTCGATTACGGCGGGGGGCGTCAGAACTC
>CALRUM020000022.1:0-57343 GCA_943371375.1 Asaia bogorensis | reverse complement strand
CAGGCCGGCCAGGCGGCATTGGCGGCGGCAATCGCCGCTTCTGCGTCCTGGGCGCCCAGATTGGCCACGCCGGCCAGTTTCAGGCCGGTGGCCGGGTCGTTCACGTCAAAGCGCGAGGCGCCCTGGACCCACTGGCCGTTGATCAGGGCGTCGGTTTTGAAGAGGCTGGGGTCTTTGAGCAGCGAAATCGGGGAGGTTTTCATGTCCATGGGTGTCTCTTTCGGGTGCGGCCGCGCGGCGGGCAGGTCGTTGTTCAGTCCGCAAGCATAGCGCGTCAGGCGGTTTGGCGCAGCGGCGTGCAGGCACAGGCGACCTCAAACTTATAATCAAGAGTCCAGGCAAATCAGGCACCCCCGTGCGGTCGGCCGCTGCGGGCCGCTGGCCTGGCCAGCACCGATGGCGCCAGCAACCACAAAAACATGAGCACACCCACTTTTACCGTCGCCGACATCCGCAAGTCTTTTCTCGACTTCTTCGCGTCCAAGGGCCACAGCGTGGTGGCATCGAGCTCGCTGGTGCCGGGCAATGACCCGACACTGATGTTCACCAATTCCGGCATGGTGCAGTTCAAGGACGTGTTCCTCGGCACCGACAAACGCTCTTATGTGCGCGCGGCTTCGGTGCAGGCCTGTCTGCGTGCCGGTGGCAAACACAACGACCTGGAAAACGTCGGTTACACCGCACGCCATCACACCTTCTTCGAGATGCTGGGCAACTGGAGTTTTGGCGATTATTTCAAGCGCGAATCGTTGAAGTGGGGCTGGGAGCTGCTGACCGAGGTTTACAAACTGCCGCCGGAACGCCTGCTGGCCACGGTGTATGAAGAAGACCAGGAGGCTTACGACATCTGGACCAAAGAAATTGGCCTGCCGCCCGAGCGTGTGATTCGCATCGGCGACAACAAGGGCGGCCGTTACGCCAGCGACAACTTCTGGATGATGGCCGACACCGGCCCCTGTGGCCCGTGCAGCGAGATTTTTTACGACCATGGCGCGCACATCCCGGGCGGCCCGCCCGGCAGCCCCGAAGAGGACGGCGACCGTTTTATTGAAATCTGGAACCATGTGTTCATGCAGTTCGACATGCAGCCCGATGGCTCTGTCAAACCGCTGCCGGCGCCGTGTGTGGACACCGGCATGGGGCTGGAGCGCCTGGCCGCCATCCTGCAACATGTGCACAGCAACTACGAAATTGACATTTTTGATGCGCTGATCAAAGCTGCATCCCGCGAAACCGGCGAGAGGGACCTGGACAACAAGTCGCTGCGCGTCATCGCCGACCATATCCGCGCCACCGCCTTTCTGGTCAGCGACGGCGTCAATCCGTCGAATGAAGGCCGCGGTTATGTGCAGCGCCGCATCATTCGCCGCGCCATCCGCCACGGCTACAAGCTGGGCAAGAAGACACCGTTTTTTCACAAGCTGGTGCCCGATCTGGTTCGGCTGATGGGCGCGGCCTATCCGCGTCTGGCCGCGCAGGCGGCGCGTATCACCGAGGTGCTGCGGGTCGAGGAGGAGCGCTTTTTCGAAACGCTGGAAATCGGCATGACGATTCTGGACGCAGCCCTTGCCGGAGATGCGAAAGTCCTGCCGGGTGATGTGGCGTTCAAGCTGCACGACACCTATGGCTTTCCGCTCGATCTGTCGGCCGACGTCTGCCGCGAACGCGGTGTGGCGGTGGACGAGGCGGGTTTCAACGCCGCGATGGACAGGCAGAAAAACCAGGCCCGTGCTGCCGGCAAGTTCCGCATGGACAAGGCGCTGGACTACGCGGGTGAAGGCCATGCCTTTACCGGCTACGAGTTGCTGCAAGAGCCTGCCAAAGTACTGGCGCTGTATGCCGACGGCGTAGCGGTGCAGAGCCTGAACCCGGGGCAGGGCGGTGTGGTGGTGCTCAGCACCACACCGTTTTATGCCGAGAGCGGCGGCCAGGTCGGTGACCAGGGCCGGCTTACCGCAACCGGTTCCACATTCACGGTGGACGACACGCTGAAGATCAAGGCCGATGTGTTTGGCCACCACGGCACACAAACCGAAGGCACGCTCAAGGTGGGTGATACCGTGAACGCACAGGTCAACACCGCTCTGCGCGCCGCCACCGTGCGCAACCACAGCGCGACCCATTTGATGCACAAGGCCTTGCGCGAGGTACTGGGTGACCATGTGCAGCAAAAAGGCTCGCTGGTCGATGCCGAAAAAACCCGCTTTGACTTTGCGCACAATGCGCCGGTCACCGATGCGCAGATCCGCGAGATCGAGGCGCGTGTCAACGCCGAAATCCTGTCCAACGTGGCCACGGATGCCAGTGTGATGGCGATGGATGAAGCGCAGAAAACCGGCGCGATGATGCTGTTTGGCGAGAAGTACGGCGAGACCGTGCGCGTGCTGACGATAGGCTCGAGCAAGGAGCTGTGTGGTGGTGTGCACGTAGGCCGCACCGGTGACATCGGCCTGTTCAAGATCGTGGCTGAAAGCGGCGTGGCCGCCGGTGTGCGCCGGGTCGAGGCGGTGACCGGCGACAACGCGCTGGCCTACCTGCAGTCGCTCGAAGCAGCGGTGCAGGCGGCGGCGGGCTCGCTCAAGGCCAGTCCGTCGGAACTGCAGGGCCGCATAGGCCAGGTGCTCGATCAGGTCAGGGCGCTGGAAAAAGAAGTGGCGGCCCTCAAGGGCAAGCTGGCCTCCTCGCAGGGCGATGAGCTGATGGCGCAGGCGGTGGATGTGAAAGGCCTCAAGGTGCTGGCGGCCCGGCTCGAAGGCGCGGACGCGAAGACCCTGCGCGAGACCATGGACAAGCTCAAGGACAAGCTCAAAACGGCCGTCATCGTGCTTGCGGCGGTCGATGGTGACAAGGTGCAGATCGCAGCCGGCGTGACCGCCGACAGCGTGGCCAGGGTCAAGGCCGGCGAACTGGTCAACTTTGTGGCCCAGCAGGTCGGCGGCAAGGGTGGCGGCAAGGCCGACATGGCCATGGCCGGGGGTAGCGATGCGTCGAAACTGCCGGCGGCGCTGGCTTCGGTGCAGGCCTGGGTCAGCGAACGCGCCTGACGAGAGACGCATTGCAAGCGGGGGCCGCGATCCGGCTTTGCCGGGCGCAAGGCGCCCGCCCCTGCAAGAGGGAGGAGGCGAAGCCTCCACGGGGTGTGCTTATTCCAGTTCGGCGATCAGCTCGATCTCGACGCAGGCACCCATGGGGATTTGCGCCACACCAAAGGCACTGCGCGCATGGCTGCCGGCGGCACCGAAAACTTCGCCAAACAGCTCACTGGCGCCGTTGGTCACCAGGTGCTGCTCGGTGAAGTCGCCGGTGGAGTTGACCAGGCTCATCAGCTTGACAATACGCTTGACCTTGCCGAGGTCGCCCACGGCTGCATGCAGCGTGCCCATCAGGTCAATCGCAATCGCGCGTGCTGCCTGCTTGCCTTCATCGGTGCCCATGTTTTTGCCGAGCTGGCCCACCCAGGCTTTGCCGTCTTTTTTGGCGATGTGGCCGGAGAGGAACACCAGCTTGCCGGTTTGCACAAAAGGCACATAGGCCGCGGCGGGTGCAGCCACCGGTGGCAGGCTGATGCCCAGTTTCTGCAGTGTGTCGTAGATGGGGCCGGTGGTTGGGGTCATGCAGTGCTCCTGACGGGAATGGCTGAGGGATGAGAGGAAAACAGGGCTTCAGCCCTTGTTTGACGGGCGTAAGCAGCTATCAAAAAAATAGCAAAAACGGGGTGAGGCACTTATTTTAATGGCCGGCGGCAAGCTCAGGGCGCTGCGCGTTCAGTCCGCCTCAGGCAGTTTGGCGATGGGTGTCACGGTGACCGCCACGTCCAGCACATGGTGTGCGCCGCCGCGTATCACGCCGCGCATGGGCGAGACGTCCAGGAAATCACGGCCTGTGGCCAGCGTGACATAGTCTTCACCGGGTGCGCGATTGTTGGTCGGGTCGAAGTCCAGCCAGAGGCCCGGGCTTTGCCCGTCTGCCAGCGCCATGGCGCCGGCCTGGCTTTCCACCGGGCAATACACCGAGGCCCAGGCGTGAGAGGCATCGCTGCCTATCAGGCGCGGCTGGCCGGGGGCTGGTGTGGTCAGCAGGTAGCCGCTGACATAACGCGCCGGCACACCCATGGCCCGGCAGCAGGCGACCATGATGTGGGCGAAATCCTGGCACACCCCTTTGCCCGCCTGCAGCGCCTCCAGCGCCGGGGTACCGACTTCGGTGCTGTCGCTTTCATAAGTCATGGCCGCGTGGATGCGTTCCATCAGGTCGTGGGCGGCTTCGGGCAGTGGCCGGCCTGGCGTAAAACTGGGTCGGGCGAATTCGGCAAAGGCATCGTCGCGCGGCACATACGGTGAGGCAAACACAAACTCGCAGGCGCTGTCGTAGGCGCCGCCGGCCTGGTAGCGAAACTGCTCGCGCACGGCCTCCCACGGCAGGCCGGGCGCGGCATCCTGCGAGGTATTGAGTGCCAGTGTGGACACAGTGCTGTCGGCGCGCACGGTCAGCTGGTCGTGCGGCGCCTGCAATGAAAAGTAGCTGCGGGTGTTGCCATACACATCCGTCAGCTCCTGCAGCCGTGTCGGTTGCGGGCTGATGCTCAGGCTGTGGCGCAGCAGCTGCTGGCCCGCGTGGCTGGCCGGTTTCAGGTGCAGCACATGGTGCGCACTCTCCACCGTGGGGGTGTAGGCATAGTGCGTTTCGTGAACCAGGTGAAGCAACATCGCGGCAGTGGGAAAGTCGGATAGGAAGGGTGGCGCTTATGCGCCCAGGCTGTGTTCATCCTGGGCGACATGGCTGAAATAGCGGCGGCTCAGCAGGTCGGACAGCTCGAAGGCGGCGTCGCAGCAGCGCTCCAGCTGTGCCAGCAGGCTGGCGTAAGCCTGGTCCTGCGCCGCACCGGCAGCCGGGCTGCAGAGCTCGCTCAGTATCCAGCTGCCGGGGTCCGGCAGGGCCTGCGTCAGGTCGGGCACCGGCTGCGCCTGACCCGCGGTGTTTTCGGCCAGCCGGGCCAGCCGGCCGCGCAAGGTTTGCGTGACCCAGCCGAGTGAGCGCGGGTTGTCGCGGTCCAGCACCAGCAGGTCCAGCAGCGCCGGTATGTCGCGCTGCTGCTGGTACTGGGCATGAAAGGTGATGGTGCTGTCGAACAGTGCCAGCATCGCGCCAAAACCGCCTTCGTCATGCACGGCGCCGGTTTCAAAACCAAGAATCAGCGCGGCTGCCAGCGTGTTCAGGCGCTCGATATGGCGGCCTGTGCTGAGCAGGCGCCAGCCGTCGTCGCGGCTCATGCGGTCGGTCTGCGCGCCGGTCATGGCGGCCAGGAAACCGCTGGCGGACTCCAGCGCTGCCAGCGCCTCCACCGACGAGTACTCCAGCGCCTGCGAGGACGGGTGTTCGGGTCCGCTGAAGCTTGCGCAGCGCGAGAAAAAATCTGCCTCTGCCTGCATGATGACGTGCCACTGCTCCTGCGACAACCGTTCACGCACCGCCGAGGCCGCGCCCTTGAGCGCGCGCAGGCTGTAGCCGACGCTGGCGGCCTGCTCGGTGTCGGCCAGGCTGGCAATCAGCGAACGCTCGAACACGCGCCGCGCCTGCGTGGCCGCAGGCACGCTGTCCATCACCAGGCCGTTTTTGACCGCCATCTCGGACAGCCAGGCCAGCAGCGGCTGCGAGGACTGGTCTTCACCATTGAGCGCTTGCAGCGTCAGCTGGGCCATGCGGATGGCGTTTTCAGTGCGCTCGGTGTAGCGGCCCAGCCAGAACAGGTTTTCTGCCGCGCGGCTGGTCACCGCAGGTTTGTGCCGGTGCCGGGTCCAGACCTGCGGTGCGGCGCCGGGTTCGGCCCCGGCAGGCACGGCGGCGGCAGCGTGGGTTGCACTGGCGCTGCTGGCCCCCGCAGGGGCCGGGGGCGCGGAAACCACCCACACGTCGGCGCTGCTGCCGCCTTGCTGCATGGACGCAATTTTGGCGTTGACTCCGGCCAGCCGCGCCAGGCCGCCGGGCAAGACCTGCCAGGAGCCGGCGCCGTCGGCCACTGCAAAAACCCGCAGCATGGTGGAACGCGGTGCAATACGCTGGCCCTGCCAGGTCGGTGTCTGGGACAGCGGCAGGTAGGCCTGCACGGTGTAGTCCTCGCTGCGCCGGACCAGACGGCCGGCCCATTCATCGAGCTGGCGGCTGGACAGGGTTTGCGCAATCACCGAGTGGCTGCCGGCGCCGGGGTAGGTGGGCTTGATGACACATTCTTTCAGGCGCGGCAGCACCGATTGCAGGGCCGCCTGCTCACCGCACCACCAGGTGGCCAGTGAGGGCATGGCCAGCGGCTGGTCCAGCAGGTGGCGCGACAGCGCCGGCAAAAAGCCCAGCAGTGCGCTCGATTCGAGGAAGGCCGAGCCCGGCGTGTTGGTCACCAGCACATTGCCGGCGCGTATCGCCTGCAGCAGGCCGGGCACACCGAGGGTGGAGTCCGAGCGCAGCTCCAGCGGGTCCAGAAACTCGTCATCCAGGCGTTTGAGCACGCCGTGCACCGGCTCCAGCCCCTGCAGGGTCTTGAGGTACAGCTTGTCATCGCGCACCAGCAGATCGCTGCCTTCGACCAGCGTCAGGCCCAGGTAACGTGCCAGGTAAGCGTGTTCAAAATAGGTCTCGTTGTACGGCCCAGGTGTCAGCAGCACAATGCGGCTTTCCTCGCCGCTGCGGCGCGCCGGGCTGGCCGCTTTCATGCCGTCTATCAGTGCCTTGTAGGCGGCCGCCAGGCGCTGCACCTTGAGCTCGCGAAAGGCTTCGGGGAACAGCCGTGAGATCGCCAGGCGGTTTTCCAGCAGGTAACCCAGGCCGGAAGGCGCCTGGGTGCGTTGCGACACCACCCACCAGCGTCCGTCCGGACCGCGCGCCAGGTCAAAGGCCGCAATATGCAGAAAACTGCCGCCGGCCGGCGCCACGCCGTGCATGGCCCGCAGGTAACCCGGGTGCCCCTGCACCAGCGCCGCCGGCAACAGGCCCAGGCCCAGCAATTGCTGCGGGCCGTAAACGTCGGCCAGAATACGCTCGAGCAGGCGCGCGCGCTGGCGCACACCGGTTTCGATCTGCGCCCAGTCCTGCGCCGACAGCACCAGCGGGAACAGGTCCAGCGACCAGGGGCGCTGCGGGCCGTTGGCGTCGGCATACACGTTGTAGGTCACGCCGTTGTCGCGGATCTGGCGCTGCAGGTTGGTTTTGCGGTGGTTCAGGTCATCAAAACCGTCGCCGCCCAGGAAGTTGAAGAAGCGCGTCCATTCCGGCGACAGGCTGGCAGGTCCGGGAGGGCTGGGGGCTGCATCCGGCACAGCGGCCGCAACGGCCGCTGCAGCAGCCGGCACGCTGCCCGCCAGTTGCAGTGCCGGCAGGGACTGGCTCTGGCTTTGCGTCTGGCTGGGGCCGGTCAGCGACGCGGCCTTGTCCAGGGTACGACCATGCAACTCGTCAAAATGGCCAGCCGCCGCAGGCAGCGCCAGCGCCAGCGCCAGGTCACCGGGCGCTTCCAGCGCCGCAGCTGCAAAAAGAGAGTCCTTGTATTCCACGTTGGCCCAAGTATGCCTTCATGGCTGCGTCCCCAGCCGGCGCCGCCAGGGTTTGGCCCGGCTTCAGCCCACGACTGCACGCCATGCGACGCTATGTGTTGCTGCCACAAGACAATCACCAGGCCGCAGCTCGCCAGCCTGCCAGGCACAGGCACAACTGTTCAGCGTGCGCAAGTTCCCCTGGGAGGGGCTGTTCCGGCCTCAGCTTCCTTGCCATCCGCTCCAGGCGGTGAAGAAGGCGGCCACCACCAGCACGGCGCCGACCGCCCGCCCGACCCGCACCTGGCCCCTGGGGTTGCTGCGCAGCCAGTCCCGGGCGCCAGCCGCCCCCCATGCCATGGCACCGTAGACCACGGCCTGGGTGGCCGCGATGATCAGGCCCAGCACCACGGCTTGCAGCCAGACTGGCCCGTATTCCGGGCGAAGAAATTGCGGAAAGATGGCGAGCATGAAGACATAGGCCTTGGGGTTCATCAGGCAGGTCAGGGCTGCCCGGACAAAAGTGGCAGGCAGGCTGCGCGACGCGGTTTCCCCGAGCTCTCCCAATGCCGAGGCGCCCCGCCAGAGCGAGAGCCCGACCCAGGCGATGTACAGCGCGCCGCCGAGCAGCATGAGCTTGAACGCCCCCGGAAGCAGCAGGAGCAACACGCCGACACCCATGGCGCCTAGCGCCACATGCACAACACCGCCGGCCATGACGCCGGCCACCGCCGAGAGGCCGGAGCGGCGCCCGTCCATCAGGGAACTGGCCATGACAAAAGCCATGTCCAGGCCGGGCAATACGATGATGCCGAATACCATCACAAAAAACAGCCACAAGTGGCTGGTCTGGGTCAGGGTGTCCATGTTTTCCTTTTTGACTGCGTTGGGCTGCCAGAACCGGCGCCAAGGCCTGCAATGTAGGCGTCAATCAGGGCGATATCAGTCCTGATTAAGTTTTAAACTCGCCCCCATGTATTCCCCCACGACACGTGTGCTCACGGTGCTGGAGCTGCTGCAAAGCCATGGGCGCATGAGCGGTGCCGAGCTCGCGCGGCGCTTGCAGGTGGACGGTCGCACCCTGCGCCGCTACATCGGCAAACTCGAAGACCTGGGTATTCCGGTGGTGGCCGAGCGTGGGCGGTATGGCTGTTACAGCCTCATTGCCGGCTTCAAGCTGCCGCCCATGATGTTCACCGATGACGAGGCGCTGGCCCTGTCCATAGGCCTGGTGGCGGCACGGGGTCTGGGCCTGGCAGAGGCGGCGCCTGCGGTGCAAAGCGCGCAGGCCAAGCTCGAGCGGGTGATGCCGCGCAATCTGAAAAACCGGATTCGGGCCTTGGGTGAGACCGTGACGCTGGACCTGGCGCGTTCGGTCGCGCCTGGGGACAACACGGCGCTGCTCGCCCTCAGCACGGCGGCCCACGGCTGGCAGCGTGTGCACCTGGCGTACCGCTCGGCCGATGGCGAGACGACCGAGAGGGAGTTGGACCCTTATGGCCTGGCGCATCGTGGCGGACGCTGGTACGTGGTGGGCCTGTGCCATCTGCGCCAGGGCCTGCGTTCCTTCCGGCTGGACCGGGTGCTGCAGGTCCGCGCGCTCAATGCCGTCTTTACACCGCCCACCGACTTCAATGCCGTGCACCACCTGGCGCGTGGCATCGCCACCTTGCCGCGCGCTTTCAGCGCCCAGGTCCTGCTGCACGCGCCGCTGGAAAACGCGCAGGCCGAGCTGTTTGACGGGGTCGGTGTTTTTCAGCCCTGTGAGGGCGGCGTGCTGCTGCACGCCCAGGCCGATGATTTGCACTGGTTTGCGCGGCAACTGGCCCGGCTGTCATTTGACTTCGAGATTCGCGAGCCGCCGGCGCTGCGTGCCGCCTTGCGCGACTGCCTGGAGCGCCTGCGCCCGTTCAGCGCAGATCCAGCGTGAACGGAAACTCGCGGCTCGGCTGGGCCGGTAACACGCGGATTTTGCCCGGCGTGTGACCCATCTGGAAAAAGCGGTTCAGGCGCCGGCTTTCTGCCTCGTAGGAGTTGACCGGCAGGGTGTCGTAACTGAGGCCGCCGGGGTGCGCCACATGGTACTGGCAGCCGCCCAGTGAACGCTCCATCCAGGTGTCCACGATGTCAAAAGTCAGCGGCGCATGTACACCAATCGAGGGGTGCAGGGCCGACGGCGGGTTCCAGGCCTTGTACCGCACACCGGCCACATACTCACCGACGGTGCCGGTGTTTTGCAGCGGCAAGGCGCGGCCGTTGGCGGTGATCACGTAGCGGTTGTCATTGAGGCCGGTCACATGCACCTCGACCCGTTCCAGCGAGGAATCGACATAACGCACGGTGCCGCCGGACGAGCCTTCCTCGCCCATCACATGCCAGGGCTCGAGTGCGCTGCGCAAGGTCAACTCAATACTGTTGGTTTTGACCTGGCCAATCATCGGGAAGCGGAACTCGAAATGCGGTTCAAACCAGGCCATGTCGAAACCGTACCCGGCCTCTTTGAGCTCGGTCAATACATCGGCAAAGTCCTGGCGCACAAAGCCGGGCAGCAAAAAGCGGTCGTGCAGTTCGGTGCCCCAGCGCGTCATGCGCCCGTGGTAGGGCTTGTTCCAGAAACGCGCCACCAGCGCGCGCAGCAGCAGTTGCTGCACGATGCTCATGCGGGCGTGCGGCGGCATCTCAAACGCGCGCAGTTCCAGCAGGCCGAGCCGGCCAGTGGCTGAATCGGGTGAATACATCTTGTCGATGCAGAACTCGCTGCGGTGTGTATTGCCGGTCACATCGACCAGGATGTTGCGCAGCGTGCGGTCCACAATCCACGGTGGCATGTCCTGGCCGTATTTCTCGCGGTTCGCGGCGATCTCGCGCAGCGCGATTTCGAGCTCGTACAACTGGTCGTTGCGCGCCTCGTCAATCCGCGGCGCCTGGCTGGTCGGGCCTATGAACATGCCCGAAAACAAATAACTCAGCGAGGGGTGGTTGTGCCAGTAGGCAATCAGGCTGCCCAGCATTTCCGGCTTGCGCAAAAACGGGCTGTCGGGCGGCGTGGCCCCGCCGAGGACAAAGTGGTTGCCACCGCCGGTGCCGGTGTGGCGGCCGTCGGTCATGAATTTTTCGGCCGACAGGCGGGTTTCGTGCGTGATCTTGTAAAGGAACTCGGTGTGTTCCACCAGTTCGTTCCAGTTGTAGGCCGGGTGGATGTTGACCTCGATCACGCCCGGGTCGGGGGTGACCTGCAGCATCTTCAGGCGCGGGTCGCGCGGTGGCGGGTAACCTTCGAGCACGATCTGCAGGTCAAGGGCTTGCGCCGTGGCCTCGACCGCGGCCAGCAGGTCCAGGTAGTCCTCCAGGCGTTCCAGCGGCGGCATGAAGATATAGAGTGCGCCGGTTTCGGGCCTGGCGCCTTCTTCTTTTGGTGCTGCTTTGGGTTTGTCTTGGGGGCCGTTGGCGCGCTTCGGGTCGCGCACCTCCACACACAGCGCGGTGCGTGTCAGCCAGGCCGCCGACTCGCCTGGTTTTGGCATGCGCGCAGTTTCATCGACGGGCGGTATTGCCGGTTTGGCGGCCACCGCGGCGGCCTTGGCGTTCTGGTCGAAGCGCGTATCGGTGCTGACGGTGGCGGGTTTGAACTGCAACAGGCGGCTGGCCTCGTTGCGCGTACCGCTGGCCGTCATGTAACGCGCCATGTACTGCGCCAGCATGCTGGCGCTGTTGTGGCCGGTGGCCGGGGCGGGCGCTGCGGCCGGGGCGGCGTTCAGGCCGGTGGCGGCGTTGTAACGCGCGGCCAGGCTGGCGGTAGAAGGCAGGTCCTCGCGCGGCGCAAACGGGTCGGCCTCGGTCATGTAGGGGTAGTCGGTCTTGGAGACCCAGGGCACCGAGTCCAGCGGCAGGCGGTACCCCATGGGTGAGTCGCCCGGCATCAGATACATGCGTTCGTCGCGGAAAAACCAGGGTCCGGTGGACCATTGCGGGCCCTGGCCTTTGGCGCTTTCTTCGCGAACTTTCAGCGGCAACACATAACCGACCACGGCGTCCAGCCCCTGCGAGAACACGCGGCGCAGGCGCGCACGTTCCATCGCGTCGTCGAGTTTGGTGTCAAACGGATCGACATTGACCGGCAGCCGGCGCTCGCGCCAGAGGTAGTACCAGGTGTCTTCGTAACCCGGCGTGATGTGTTTTGTTGACAGGCCCAGCTTGCCGGCCAGCGTGTCGGAGAAACGTCTGGCGTCCGCGCTGGTGTAGCTGCAGGGCTGGCGCTCGTCGGTGAACAGCGCCGGGTTTTGCCAGACCGGCTGGCCGTCCTTGCGCCAGAAAATGCTCAGCGCCCAGCGCGGCAATTGCTCGCCCGGGTACCACTTGCCCTGGCCGAAATGCAGGAAGCCGCCTTCGCCGTATTCGGCGCGCAGTTTTTGCACAAGTTCGGTCGCGTAGCCGCGTTTGGTCGGCCCCAGCGCGTCGATATTCCATTCGGCGGCATCGCGGTCTTGCGTGGCCACAAAGGTCGGCTCGCCACCCATGGTCAGGCGCACGTCGCCCGCCAGCAGGTCCTGGTCCACCTGGTGGCCGAGTTTGAGCACGTCGGCCCAGAGCGCGTCGGTGTAGGGCTGGGTCACGCGCGGTGATTCGTAAATGCGCTGCACCCCCATGTGGTGGGCAAATTCAACCTCGCTTTTGTCCACGCCGCCTTCAATCGGCGCGGCGCTGGAGGGTTCTGGCGTGCAGGCCAGCGGGATATGGCCTTCGCCGGCCATCAGGCCGGAGGTCGGGTCCAGTCCGACCCAGCCGGCGCCGGGCAGAAACACCTCGCACCAGGCGTGCAAGTCGGTGAAATCGGTTTCGGCGCCGCTCGGGCCGTCGAGTGATTTGACATCGGCCTTGAGCTGGATCAGGTAGCCCGAGACAAACCGTGCGGCCAGCCCGAGGTGCCGGAACAGCTGGACCATGAGCCAGCCGGTGTCGCGGCAGGAGCCGATAGCGAGCTCCAGCGTTTCCTCCGGCGTCTGCACGCCGGGTTCCATGCGGATGGCGTACTTGATGTCGTGTTGCAGCTTCTGGTTCAGTCCGACCAGGAAGTCAATCGTGCGTTTTGGTGTGCGGTCTATGGCCGCGAGATAACTTTTCAGCAGGGGCGTCGCCGGCTCGGTGGCCAGGTAGGGTGCGAGTTCATGCGCCTGGGCCTTGGCATAGGTGAAGGGAAACTCCTCGGCTTCAGGCTCGAGGAAGAAGTCAAACGGGTTGAACACCGCCATTTCAACGACCAGATCGACTGTGACCTTGAACTCGCGCGTCGGCTCGGGAAACACCAGCCGGGCCTGGTAATTGGCAAACGGGTCCTGCTGCCAGTTGATGAAATGGCCCTTGGGCTCGATATTCAGCGAATAGGACAGGACTTTGGTGCGGCTGTGCGGCGCAGGGCGCAAGCGTACGACCTGGGGGCCGAGGTTGACCAGCCGGTCGTATTGGTAGTGGGTGATATGGCTCAGTGCAACGTGGATGGACAAGGCAATCTCGCTTTTCGAATGGTTCAGCTATCTGGCACTATGCCGCAGAAACAGGGTGCTGGCCGCGTCTGCCACTTTAATACCGGTTTTAATGCGGTCACCTTAAGCAAGAGCTGCGCCAAACACCCGCATGGCTGTCAGCGCAGCACCCGGGCAGGCCGTTGAGAGGGGCCCCGGTGGACGCAAAAAGGGAGCAGCGATTGAGGCCAGACATAACGGTCACGCCGCGCACAGCCAGCACGCTGCTGGGCCTGGCCCTGGGCGGCTTTGTGGCGGGCGTTGCCCTGCAAGTCCAGCAGCAGCGGCTGTGGGAGCTCAGCGTCTATGCACTGGGGGCGCTGCTGGCGCTTGCCGGTGCGGGCGGGTTGACAGCCGCGCTGCGATCAGGCCGGGGCATGGCCGCCGGGCTGCGCCTGGCCACGCTGCTGCTGGCCCTGCTGGCGGGTTTTGCGGGGACTGGCCTGCGCGCGGGGTTTTTTCAGGCGGGCGCGCTGGCGCCCGGGCTGGAGGGCAGAGACATGGCGGTGACAGGGCGGGTGCTGGCCATGCCGCAGCGGGCTGACGACGGGCTGCGGTTTCGTTTTGCGGTCGACAGCGCGCGGCTTGAAGGTGTGCCGGTGCAGGTGCCGGCGCAGATTTACCTCGGCTGGTACAGCGGATTTGGCAACCGGGAGCCTGCGCCTTCCCTGACAGATGCCGACAACCCCGACGCCCCGGCAGCGCCTGCCGTGCTGCTGGCCTTGCAGCGCCAGCCGCAAGACCTGCGCGCCGGCGAACACTGGCGCATGACGGTTCGGCTCAAAGCGCCGCACGGCAACCGCAACCCGCATGGTTTTGACTACGAGCTCTGGCTTTGGGAGCAGGGTTTGCAGGCCACCGGTTATGTGCGCACCGGACCACGCGATGCACCCCCTGAGCGGATCGCCGAAAGCTGGCGCCACCCGGTGGAGCGGGCGCGGCAGGCGGCGCGTGATGCGGTGTATGCGCGGGTGGCAGACCGCCAGCTGGCGGGCATCGTGGCGGCCCTGCTGGTCGGCGACCAGAATGCCATAGAGCGTGCCGACTGGGACGTGTTTCGCGCCACCGGTGTGGCGCATTTGATGAGTATTTCAGGCCTGCACATCACGATGTTTGCCTGGCTGGCGGCGCAGCTGATCGCCTGGCTGTGGCGGCGCTCGGCCGCGCTGAGCCCGCGGCTCTGCCTGGCGCTTCCTGCGGCCAGTGCGGCGGCCTGGGGCGGCCTGCTGCTGGCCAGTGCTTACGCGCTGTTTTCCGGCTGGGGGGTGCCGGCCCAGCGCACGGTCTGGATGCTGGCGGCCGTGGTGCTGTTGCGCCAGAGTGGCAAACGCTGGCCCTGGCCCCAGGTCTGGCTGCTGGCCATGGCGGTGGTGCTGGCGCTGGACCCCTGGGCCTTGTTGCAGGCCGGGTTCTGGCTGTCGTTTGTGGCGGTCGGCGTCCTTTTTGCGACCGGGCCTGCCGAAAGCCGAAATGCTATGAATTCAGGAGCTGTCAACGCACATCCAGAAAGGGCTGGAGGCCTGCTGGATGCGGAACCCAGGGCGCTTGAAGCTGTGGGCGTGCGCTGGCTGGCCGGCACAGCCCGTGCGCTGTGGCGCGCCGCCCGCGAGCAATGGGTGCTGACGCTGGCGCTGGCGCCGCTGTCCCTGTTGCTGTTCAACCAGCTGTCGCTGGTTGGCCTGCTGGCCAACGGGCTGGCCATTCCCTGGGTGACCTTGCTGGTCACACCGCTGAGCCTGCTGGGCGTGTTGTGGCCGCCTTTGTGGGATCTGGCGGCATGGGCTGTTGCGGCGCTGATGGCGCTTTTGCAGTGGCTGTCCCGCTGGCCGCTGGCCAGCATCAGTGTGGCGGCAGCGCCGCTGTGGTGTGCACTGGCCGGTGTGGCCGGTGCTGCGCTGCTGGTGCTGCGCCTGCCCTGGCACTGGCGCGTACTCGGTGTGCCGCTGCTGCTGCCCGTGCTGCTCTGGCAGCCGATACGCCCGGCGGCCGGCGAGTTTGAAATCATCGGCGCCGATGTGGGCCAGGGCAATGCGCTGATTGTGCGTACCGCCGCACACACCCTGGTATATGACGCCGGCCCGCGGTTTTCGCGCGAAAGCGATGCCGGTCACCGGGTGCTTGTCCCTTTGCTGCGCGCTCTCGGTGAACGGGTGGACACGCTGCTGCTGAGCCACCGCGACAGCGACCACATTGGCGGCGCGCCGGCGGTGCTGGCCATGCAGCCGCAAGCCCGGCTGCTTAGTTCGATCGAAGACGGCCATGCCCTGCAGGCCCTGCGACCCGCGACCCGCTGCGTGGCCGGGCAGCGCTGGGTGTGGGACGGCGTGAGTTTCGAGGTCTTGCACCCCAGCGCAGAAGACTACAGCCTGAGCCTCAAATCGAATGCCATGAGCTGTGTGCTGCGTGTGGCCAGCGCTGCGCGCACGGCCTTGCTGGCCGGTGACATTGAGCTGGCGCAGGAGCAGCGCCTGGTCGCTGCCGGGGCGCGGCTCAAGGCCGATTGGCTGCTGGTGCCGCACCACGGCAGCAAGACATCGTCCAGCGGCGCTTTTCTGGATGCGGTGCGGCCGCAGGTGGCGCTGGCCCAAACCGGCTACCGCAACCGTTTTGGCCACCCGGCCGCGACTGTGCTGGAGCGCTACCGCGAGCGCGGCATCCGGGTGTTCACCTCGCCGGCATGCGGCGCCATGCACTGGACCAGCCTGCAGCCCGACGAGGTGATTTGCCAGCGGCAGATCGCCCCTCGCTACTGGCAACACAGCGTCGGCACGGCGCCCTGAAGCCCTTGCGCAGGCAACGCGGGGTGAGCACCTACGCCCGGCTGGCGCATTCCTTGCTAAGCTATTGGCAAAACAATTGCATTTCCTTATTCCTGCCGGAGACCAAGCTGATGAGCCGCCCCATGTTTGATGAAATGAATACCCCGGATGCCAGTATCAGGGCGCACTACCAGAGTTACCAGCGCTGGCTGGAACGGCAGCCGGATTCGGTCATGCAGGCCAGGCGCGCAGAAGCCGAGATGATTTTCCGCCGCGTCGGCATCACGTTCGCGGTGTATGGCGACAAGGACGACGGCAATTCGGAAACCGGCGGCACCGAGCGCCTGATTCCCTTCGACCTGATCCCCCGCATCATTCCGGCCCACGAGTGGGCCAGCATGGAAAGTGGCCTGATCCAGCGTGTGACCGCGCTGAACCGCTTCATCCACGACGTTTACCACGACCAGGAAATCATCAAGGCGGGCGTGATTCCGTCCGAGCAGATTTTCCAGAACGCGCAGTTCCGGCCCGAGATGATGGGTGTGGATGTGCCGGGCAACATCTATTCCCACATCAGCGGCATCGACATCGTGCGCGCGCCGAATGCGCAGGGCGAGGGTGAGTACTACGTGCTCGAAGACAACCTGCGCGTGCCCAGCGGCGTGAGTTACATGCTGGAAGACCGCAAGATGATGATGCGGCTGTTTCCCGACCTGTTCAGCGAAAACCGCGTCGCCCCTGTGGCGCATTACCCCGACCTCTTGCTCGAAACCCTGCGCGACAACTCGCCCGCGCACCGCGCCGAGCCGACCGTGGTGGTACTGACACCCGGCATGTACAACTCGGCCTATTTCGAACATGCCTTTCTCGCGCAGCAGATGGGCGTGGAACTGGTCGAAGGGCAGGACCTCTTCGTCAAGGACAACTTTGTGTACATGCGCACCACACGTGGCCCGAAACGTGTCGATGTGATTTACCGCCGCGTCGATGACGACTTCCTGGACCCGCTGGCCTTCCGCCCGACCTCGACGCTCGGTTGCGCCGGCCTGCTCAATGTCTACCGCAGCGGCAACGTGGCGCTGTGCAACGCCATAGGCACCGGTGTCGCCGACGACAAGTCGATCTACCCCTATGTGCCGAAGATGATCGAGTTTTACCTCGGTGAAAAACCGATACTGAACAACGTGCCGACCTATATGTGCCGCAACCCGGACGACCTCAAGTACACGCTGGCCAACATGAAAGACCTGGTCGTCAAGGAAGTCCACGGCGCCGGCGGCTACGGCATGCTGGTCGGGCCGGCTTCCACGCAGGCCGAGATCGAGGACTTCCGCAAGGCGGTGCTGGCGAACCCGGCCGGCTACATCGCCCAGCCGACGCTGAGCCTGTCGACTTGCCCGACCTATGTCGAAAGCGGCATTGCGCCGCGCCATATCGATCTGCGGCCTTTTGTGCTGAGCGGCAAAACGGTGCAGATGGTGCCGGGCGGCCTGACGCGGGTGGCGCTGAAAGACGGCTCGCTGGTGGTCAATTCCTCCCAGGGCGGCGGCACCAAGGACACCTGGGTGCTGGAAGATGCCTACGCGCCAAGCCAGTCGCAATCGCAATCGCAGTCACAGTCCGGAGGTGCTTAATCATGTTGTCGCGTACCGCCGATCACCTTTTCTGGATGTCCCGTTATACCGAGCGGGCTGGCGACATGCCGCAGGCATTCGCGGGGATGACTGACAAATGCGCGCAGCGCTTGTCATGGCATCACCAAAACACGCCAAGCGCGCCAGCGCTTTCGGTGTTTGAGGCAAGGAGTTAAACCATGTTGTCACGAACTGCTGATCATTTGTTCTGGATGTCTCGCTACACAGAACGTGCCGAAAACACCGCGCGTATGCTGGACGTCAATTACCAGACCTCGCTGTTGCCGCAGTCCACCGGCGTGGCCCAGGTCGGCTGGCAGGGCTTGCTGAGCATCAGCGAACTGTCGGGCGCCTACGAAAGCAAATACGGCGCCATCAGTGCGCGCGATGTGATGGACTTCATGGTGCGCGACGAAAAAAATTCATCGAGCATCATCTCCTGCCTGAAAAATGCGCGTGAAAACGCGCGTGCGGTGCGCGGCACGCTGACCACCGAAGTCTGGGAGACGCAGAACCAGACCTACCTGGAAATTTTCCGCATGCTGCGCAATGGCGACTTCGAGCGCGACCCGAGCCAGTTTTTTGAATGGGTCAAATTCCGCTCGCACCTGTCGCGCGGTGTCACCGTGGGCACCATGCTGCATGACGAGGCCCTGCATTTCATGCGCCTGGGTACCTTCCTCGAACGCGCCGACAACACGGCGCGCCTGGTGGATGTGAAATTTCACGCGGTGCAAAGCGACTTTTATGGCGCCGCCAGCGAGAAAGACCAGGAGTACGACTTCTACCACTGGAGCGCCATTTTGCGCAGCGTCAGCGCGTTTGAAATTTACCGCCGGGTGTACCGCAACGTGATCAAGCCCGAACGTGTGGCCGAGCTGCTGATCCTGCGCGCCGACATGCCGCGTTCACTGGCTGCCAGCCTGCACGGTGTGGTGAACAACCTGCAGATGGTGACCGACGACCAGACCTGCGAGACCGTGCGCCGCGCCGGCAAGCTCAATGCCGACCTGCAGTACGCCCGCATCGACGAAATCCTGGCCACCGGCCTGCATGCCTACCTGACGCAGTTTCTGGACCGCGTGAACGAACTCGGAGCCCACATCAGCCGCGATTTCCTGGTGCCGGCCACGGCGTGAACGGCGATCCCGTGCGCCCTCCGAAGGTGGAGGATAAATCCCCTTCAAGCAGGGGCCGCGGAACCGGCTTTGCCGGGCCGCAGGCGCAGCGGCCCCTCCGCCAGTGCAAGGGGCAGGGAGCTGCCGCAGGCTCGAAGCGAGCGAACCTGGGGGCCCTATGAAACTCCACGTCCGGCACACCACACGTTACCGCTACACCGAGCCGCTGCGTTATGCGCTGCAAACCCTGTGGCTCACGCCCAAAACCGGCCCGGCCCAAAACGTTCTTTTCTGGACCCTGGGCGCACCGGGTGCGCTGCACGAGCAGCACGACGGCTGTGGCAACAGCATCCACTCCTACACCTTTGTGGCCGACGCTGCGGCGCATGTGACGGGCAGCCTGGTCAACGCGGCGGGGCAGGTGGACACGCTGGGGGTGCCCGAGTTCACCGATGAGGCGGCCATGCCGCACCCGGCCTTTTTTCTCAGGCCGACGCTGCTCGCCGCGCCGCATCCGGTGCTGGCCGATTTTGGCCGCCGTTTTGTGCCGGGCCCGGCTGCCGGTGGGCGCACCGACCTGGGCATGCTTTTGGCCTTGAGCCAGGGTGTGGCGGACGCAGTCAGCTATCAAAAAAATAGCACCAGTGTGACCACCACGGCGCTGCAGGCGTTTGAAGCGGGCGCCGGTGTGTGCCAGGACCAGGCGCATGTGATGGTTGCCATCTGCCGCAGCCTGGGGATTCCGGCGCGTTATGTCAGCGGCTATTTTTACGCCGCCAACGAGCCGGATCTGGCCAGCCACGCCTGGGCCGATGTCTGCCTGGACGTCGCCGCGAGGCGCTGGGCCAGCATAGACATCACCCACAGCTGCCTGATCGACCAGCGCCATGTGCGCCTGGCGGTGGGCACCGACTACAACGCCTGTCCGCCGATCAAGGGCATACGCCATGGCGGCGGGGAGGAAGAGATGCTGGTGGACATCACGATTGAGCCGGTTTGACCCTGGGCCCAAAGTGCCGGCCTGTCAGGTGAGGGCCCGTGCGCACCACACCGGTTCTGACTACCGCATCCGTGCCGCCACTTCCCGCCCCAGCTCAATCACCGCCATCGCGTAATAACTGCTCCAGTTGTAACGCGTGATCGCATAAAAATTCTCCGTGCCCGCGACGTAGCTGGGTGCGCTGCCGCCGTTGGCCGGGTCGCCGTTGAGCAGCTCTATCAGCGCCAGCGGGCCGCTGTGGGCCAGGGCCTCGCCCTCCAGCACCGCACCTTTGGCTGTGAAGCTGGCGACGCTGAAGGTCGGCAAAATGTCGGGCGCCATCAGGCTGTCCATGTCCAGCGCGGCGGGATCAAAACGTACCGGGTAATGGGTGGGCATGCCGGACTGCCAGTTGAAGGCCTTGAAATAACTGGCGACCGAGCCGATCACGTCGGCCGGGCTGTTCCACAGGTCAATCCTGCCGTCGCCGTCAAAATCAACCGCGTATTTGACCCAGCTCGATGGCATGAACTGCGGCATGCCCATGGCGCCGGCATAACTGCCGCGTGGTGCTGCCGGGTCGCTGCCGAGCCGGCTCTGGTGGCTTAAAAACTGCTCGAGCTCGCCTTTGAAAAATTCGCTGCGCTCCCGGGCACGCGGGTGTGCGGCCGGAAAGTCAAAAGCCAGCGTGGCGAGTGCGTCCAGCACGCGAAACTTGCCGGTGTCGCGGCCGTAAATGGTCTCGACGCCTATGATGCCGACGATGATCTCGGCGGGGACGCCGTACTCCTGTTCGGCGCGGGCCAGCGTGGCCTGGTTGTCCTGCCAGAACCTGGCGCCGGCGGCAATACGGACAGGGTCGATAAAACGGCTGCGGTAAACGCGCCAGTTTTTGCTGAAGGTTCTGGCCGGCGGCTGCATCAGCCGTATCACGGTCGGGCTCATGCGTGCCTGGCCTATGGCCTGGCGCACCCACGCCACATCGAGGTCGCGCCGGCTGGCCAGGTCGTCGGCAAAACGCATGGCCTCAGGCCGGCTCGCGTAGGCGCTTTCCTGTGCTGCCGCCTGGCGCGGGCCCGCTTGTTGAACCTTGATGACTTTTGGGGCTGTGGCCCTTGCTGCACCTGCGCAGGCAGCTATCAAAAGAATAGCTGTCAGGATGCTGCGGGAAGCCGGTCTGGGTGTGAGGAAGGAGAAGTCAAGCATGCAAAAAAGGGCGTCCGGAAGCTGAAGAAGGGTCGGAGGGGCTGTCTGGTTCTGGCGTTCTCACGCCGGCCACCCCAGACTGGCGTATTGGCGCTGAAGCTGTGTCAGACGGCTGCGCGCAGCACCGTCGGCACTGGCCGCGTAACGTTGCGCCTCCAGTTGCATCAGCCAGTCGTGTAATGCCTGGCCGCCGCTGCCGTAACGGGCCAGAACCTGCAGCGCCAGCGCGCGCGGTGGCGTGGCCGGTCCGCTGCTGATGCCGGCTTTGTGCAATTGTTTGCGCACACGTGTCAGCAGGCGCAGCCAGGGGTCGTGCTGCACCCGGTCCCACAGGCCCCAGGCCGCACCTAGAGCGCTGACCGAGACAATGACGCCAATCAGCACATAGGCCAGGTCTTCCCAGCTCGGTGAATCAAAACCCAGGTTGCGCAGCAGATTGAGTTGTTTGCCCTGGGTGTAATTGAGGACCCACTGGTTCCAGCGGTTGTTCACCGCCTCCCAGGCGGCTCGGAACTGGGCCGACAAATTCGGGCTGAAAGTGCCCAGCGCCTGCCCGACAAGGCCTTGCGGCGCTGCCAGGCGCTGGAAGGCGCCGGTACGGCCCGGCGAGACCGCAGAGGTCGGGTCCACCCGCACCCAGCCCTGGCCGGCTTGCCAGACCTCGGCCCAGGCGTGTGCGTCGCTTTGGCGCAGCACCCAGAAACCATCGACCGAATTGACCTCCCCGCCCTGGTAGCCGGTGACGATACGCGCCGGTATGTCCAGCGCGCGCATCAACACCACAAAGCTGGAGGCAATGTGCTCGCAAAAACCCTGCTTGCGGTCAAACCAGAATTCGTCGGCGGTGTGGGTGCCGTACACCCCCGGCTCCAGCGTGTAGCTGTAGCCGCCTGTGCGCAGCCGCTCCAGGGTGGCTTGCACCAGGGCCTGGGTGCCGGCCTGCGCGTAACGCGGGTCGCGCCGGATCTCGGCGGCCAGCGCCAGCGTGCGCGGGTTGAAACCCGGCGGCAGTTCGACAAACTCCTGCAGGCCGACTTCCTGCCGCTCCGGGCCGTGGCGGAAATCGGTGTGGCTTTGCACCTTGTAGCGCAGCAGGTCGGTGACCGGTCTGTCGGTGAGCCACTGCAAATCAGCACTCATCTGGGTGCGAAAATTCGGCAACTCCGGGGCTTGCGCCGCGGCTTCCATCACAAACAGCCAGGGCCGGCCCGTGGGCTCCAGCGTGACTTCATAAGACAGCGGCGTACCCTGCACACGCAGCTTGTCGGTCAGCTTGTAGCGCGCGGGGAAATTGGACTGGATGGAAGGGCGCCACTCGCGGCCGTCAAAGCTGGAGAGCACTGGCCCGCGAAAATACAGGTCGCGCTGCGGCGGCGGCCTGCCTTCAAACGCGATACGCATGGCAATGCTGCTGTCCAGCGCCAGGCTGGCAATGCTGCCGACCTGCATGCTGGCGCTCAGCCCGCTGCGGCCGGTCATGGCGTCCGAGGGAACACCCCAAAGCGGCGCCAGGCGCGGAAACAGCATGAACAGCAGCACCATCACGGGTGCGCCCAGCAACGCCATCCAGCCTGCGGTTTTTGCCGCCTGCAGCAGTGGCGGCTTGCCGACAGGCATGTGGGCATTGACCAGCGCCGTCAGCAGGCCCAGCAGGCCCAGCAGCATGCTGAAGGCGGTCAGCAGCGATTGCGAGTAGAAAAAGTTGGTGAGCATCGTGAAGAAGCTCAGGAAAAACACCACAAAGGCATCACGCCGGGCGCGCAGTTCCAGGGTCTTGAGCGCCAGCAGGATCACGATCAGCGTGACACCGGCGTCACGCCCCAGCAGTGAGCGGTGCGTCAGCAGTGTGGCCCCCAGCGCCAGGGCCAGCAGGGCCATCAGCCACCAGCGGCCCGGCAGGCTCTGGTTGCCGAGTGCCAGCTTGCCGCGCCACAACAGCATGGCCGCTGCCATCGCGCTGCACCACCAGGGCAGGGCATTGACCTGTGGCAGCAAGACCCAGGCGATGACGGCCAGCAGGAACAGGGTGTCGCGGGCTTCGCGCGGGAGGGTGTTGAGGCGGGCTAGCATCCATAGCCCCCGATTGATGATGGTGAACAGGTTGCCGCCCCGACTTTCGGCGAAGGCCGGGGGTGTGCCAACAAGCCGGGGGTTGCCCGGCGGCAAGTAACTTTCTTTTGCTTCGCCAAAAGAAAGTCACCAAAGAAAAGGCGACCCGACTGTCCGGGTCCCTTCGCTTCGCTGCGGGCGACCTGCGCTGCTCGATTCCGGCGGGGGGCGTCAGAACTCGCTTCGCTCAAACAACTGCCGCCCTTGACACCGCCTCCATCTGCGCTGCTCGGCCCGGTCAAACGGGATTTGGGGATGAATGCGGATTCGGGGATGCGGGGACGCGCTTTGCGCGACCCCGCCGGAGCCCGATTTCGTACCCGGCCCCGCTCCCGAGCCCCCCACCCGTCGGGCTGGGCCGAGGAGCGCAGCCGAAAACGGATCAGGGCGAGCGATTGTCTGAGCCGAAGGCGAGTTCGAGCGAGACCCCGTTTTCGGCGAGCACCGCAGGTTGCCCCTGAGCGCAGCGCAGGGGTCCCAGACCATCGGGTCGCCTTTCTTTTGGGTACTTTTCTTTGGCGACGCAAAGAAAAGTACCTCGCCCGCCGGGGCGAGACCCGGCTTGTCGGCACACCACGACAGCAAGACCAACGTGAGTAGTCAGCAAACATGGATCCCGGATCAAGTCCGGGATGACAAGCGGGGGAGTCGCCCGCCGGGCAACCTCCGGCTTGCTGACAAACCGCAGGCAGTCGGGGCAGCGAAGGCTTCGGCAGGCTCAGCCCGAACGGTGCTGGAGGATCACCCACATGGATCCCGGATCGTGCCTGCCCCGGACTTGATCCGGGGTCCGGGATGACACGCGGAGTTACAGCAACGCCGCCGGCTCTTCGCTGGCCAGCACGTCCTGGGCCCAGCGCTGCAACTTGCTGGCATCGGCGCGCAACACCTGCTGCTTGACGGCGAGGATTTGCGAGGGGTGCATGGAGAAGCTGCGCAGCCCCAGGCCCAGCAACAGCCGCGTCATGCCCGTGTCACCGGCCATCTCGCCGCAGACGCTGACGCCCTTGCCCTGGGCCTTGCATTCGGCAATCGTGTCGGCAATCAGGCGCAGCACCGCCGGGTGGCAGGGGTCGTACAGGTGCGACACCGCTTCGTCGGCCCGGTCAATCGCCAGCGTGTACTGGATCAGGTCGTTGGTGCCTATGGACAGGAAATCAAAATACTTCAGGAACAGCTTGACGGTCAGCGCCGCCGCCGGAATTTCTATCATCGCGCCGAGTTGCACCGGGCCATAAGCGACGCCCTTGTTGTCGAGTTCGGCGCGTGCATGGTCAATCAGCGACAGCGTCTGGCGGATTTCGCTGGCATGGGCCAGCATGGGCACCAGCAGGTTCACCTGGCCATGTGCCGCGGCGCGCAAGATCGCGCGCAGCTGTGTCAAAAACATGGGCGGGTCCGCCAGGCTCCAGCGGATCGCGCGAAGGCCCAGGGCCGGGTTCAGCTGGCCGTCCTGGACTTTGCCGGCCAGCCGGTCCAGCGGTTTGTCCGAGCCGATATCGACCGTGCGTATCGTCACCGGCAGGCCCTGCATGCCTTCAATCGCCTTGCGGTAGGCCAGGTACTGCTCCTGCTCGTCGGGCAGTTTGCCGGTGCGGCCCATGAACAAAAATTCGCTGCGGAACAGGCCCACACCGACCGCGCCCACCGCCACCGCGCCGGCCGTGTCGTCGGGCATTTCAATATTCGCCAGCAGGTCCACCTTCTGGCCGTCAATCGTCAACGCCGCCGTGTGTTTCAGGCGGTTCAGGCGCTGGCGCTCGAGCTCGCCCTGGCGCTGCTTGAAACCGTATTCGGCCAGGATGATGGGTGAGGGGTCGACAATCAGCACGCCGGCGTCGCCGTCGATGATGACCCAGTCGTCCTGCTCGATCAGCTGGCTGGCGCTGCGCGCGCCGACCACCGCCGGAATGTCCAGGCTGCGCGCCACGATGGCGGTGTGCGAGGTCTTGCCGCCCACATCGGTCGCAAACCCGACAAACAGGCTTTGCTTGAACTGCAGCATGTCGGCCGGCGAGATGTCGTGCGCAATCAGCACCAGCGGCACGTCCATGGTGTCGTCGAGCAGCAGATCCTGCTGGCGCGGCTGGCGGCTGGCGGCCTGGGCCGCCGGAAACACCGGCGAGGCCACCCCCTTCATGAAGCCCAGAATACGCTCAACCACCTGCTCCAGATCGGCCTTGCGCTCACGCAGGTACTCGTCTTCCATGTCGTCAAACTGGCGCGCGATGATTTCATACTGCGTGGTCAGCGCCCACTCGGCGTTGTAGAGCCGGTCTGTGATCCAGTGCTTGACGCCGTCGCTGAGCTGCTCGTCCTGCAGCAGCATCAGGTGCACATCCAGCAGCGCCGACAGCTCATGCGGCGCGTCCTTGGGCAGCTCGCGCTGCACCCGCGCAATTTCCTCAGCCACCGCATCACGCGCCACACGCACACGCTGGATTTCTTCCAGCGTCTTGTCCGCGTCTATGAAGTAATGCGCCACATCGGCCCGGCTGGAAGCCACCAGCACAGCACGCCCGATGGCGATGCCGCGTGAGACTGCAAGACCGTGGACCGAAAACGTCAAGTCACTCTCCTTCGCCAAACTTGTCGTGGATCAGCGCCAGCAAGGCCTCCATCGCCTTCTGCTCGTCAGCCCCGTCGGTCTCGATCTCGACCGTGCTGCCCATGCCGGCGGCCAGCATCATCACGCCCATGATGCTTTTGGCGTTGACGCGGCGCTCGCCCTTGGCAATCCAGACCTCGCAGGCAAAGCCGCCCGCGAGTTTGGTGAGTTTGGCCGATGCCCGGGCGTGCAGGCCCAGCTTATTGTTGATGGTCGTGCTGGTCTTTATCATGGTTTCTTCGAGCCTGATTTTGCGGTGCGGTGATGGCCACCTGCATCACCCCTTGTGTTCCCCCCATCACCGCGCGTGCCACCAGCGCATCGAGCGACTCGTGCCGGTAAGACACGGTGCGCAGCAGCATGGGCAGGTTGACGCCGGTGATCAGCTTGGAATGCACACCGTCCACCAGCTTTTGCGCCACATTGCAGGGCGTGGCGCCAAACACGTCGGCCAGCACCAGCGCATGTGAGGTCCCCATCTGTTTGAACACAATGCGGGCCTGCGCCAGGGTTTCTTCCGGCGGCATGTTGGGCTGCACGTCCAGCGCAGCCACACTCGCCGGGTTGTCGGGGAAAACATGCAAAACGCATTGCCGCAGGGCCGAAGCCAGGGGCGCGTGGGCGATGATGAGGATGCCGTTCATTGGGGTGGATTATCGCGGGTGGGGTCTGCTTTGGCGCCGAGGAAGAAAACATACGATGCGATACAACAACACAAAACCACCGTCAGCGCCGCTTGAAAACTGCCGGTCTCGGACCATCCCGCGGCCCGGAAAACATCAATCAAGAGGCCAATGCCCCACTGCATGACAAACACGCCGGCAAAAATCACCAGGTTGTAGCCGGACAGTGCGCGCCCCGCCAGCGCCTGCGGAAACGCCATGCCCACCGCCGGCTGGGCCAGGCCCAGCACACTGGCGCAGATGCAAAACAGCGCCCAACCGGCCCAGCCGGTGTCGGCACCCGCTGCAATATTGAGCGCCAGCACCCCCATGCTCAGCGGTGCGCCCCAGGTGATCAGGCGGTTGGCGCTCCAGCCTTGCTGCGCCAGCCAGGGGTTGACCAGGCCCCAGAGCCAGAAGGTCAGCAACATGGCGGCGTTGATCCAGAACAGGCCGGTCGCAGCCTCCAGCGGCGAGTAACCCGCCACCCGCACCATCCACGGCCCGGCCCACAAGGTCTGAATCGCAATCACGCCGCCGTAGTGGAAAAAAGCCACCGGCGCCATCTTGCGGAAATAGCGGCTGCGCCAGATGGGGGCATATCCCGGCGCCTCGGCCGCGTCTGCTGCAGCCGGGGCAGGAGGTTTCTGGCCCTGCCAGGACGGCACCACCCAGGCAATCGCGAGCATGGCCAGCACCACCAGCGCCGCCAGAAGCCAGAACAGCGGGCGCCAGCCGCTCAGCGGCAACAACCACTGCACCGGCAGGGTGGAAGCCAGCATGCCCAGAGAGCCGGTCATCAGCATCCAGGAGTTGGCGCGCAACAAGGTGCCGCCGTCAAACCAGCGCCGGTAACCGGTCAGCGGCGCCATCAGGCAGGCGCTGACCCCCATGCCCATGCCAATCCGCGCCAGCAGCAGCCCGCTGAAACTGCTCGCCATTGAAAACGCCAGGCAGGCCAGCACCGCCAGCCCCAGAAAATACAGGATCACACGTTTGGGCCCGTAGCGGTCCAGCCAGGTCCCCAGCGGCAACTGGGTGACCGCAAAACCCAGAAAATAGCCACCGGCCAGCAGCCCCAGATCCCGCGCGTGCAGCGAAAACTCCTGCGTCAGCACGGGCGACAGCGTGGCGGTGATGGCGCGTATCAGGGTCGAACAGAAGTAGGCGGCGGCAAAGGCCAGAAACACCACCATGCCGGCGCGCCGGCCCAGCCGCCCTGGTGGCTCGCCGTTTTCCGGCGCCAGACCGGCCTGCTGCACCAGAGCCATCAGCGCTTGCTTTCGGCGTCGAACTGCAGGCTGGCGAAAAAGGTCTCGGCCACCTCGGGCTCAAATTTGCCGGCGTAGATCACGGCCTGAAACAACTGGCTGCCCTGCGCAAAATAAGCCGCCTGGCTGGTCACCGCCTGGCCGTCGGCGCGCTGGCCGCTGGCATACACCAGCACGGCCGGTGGCTGCAGCGACGCACCGGGCACTTTCAGGGGCGTGATCCGGGCCGGGCCGCTGGCCTTCATATTAAGTAATGTGGCGGTCTGCCAGCCGGCCTGTACAGCAGCGCTCTGGCTGGCGTCCGCCACCGTGGCCACCGCCAGCGCAAAAGTGGCGCCGCCCGCGTCGCAGCCCAACATGGCCAGCTCGGTCGGCTGCCCGCCCAGCGGCACGCTGCGCTGGGCCTTGTCGGGCTTGCAGGGCAGCAGCAAGCGCAAGCCGGTTTGGTCGGGCCGGACATCGCGCCAATTGAAAGCCGGGCTGCAGGCCGGCAGCAGCAGGCTGGCCGCCAGCACAAAAAGCGCGCTCAGGCGCGGCATCAGAGGGGTCATGTCGTTCATGGGGGAGCTCTGACTTTACAGGGATTCGAAAAAAGGCCTTTTTTGGGGCCATCCCGCCCCGCAGCTCGGCTTTGCACCGATTTGGCGCAGACCTGCCTGGGGTTTTCGCACCAAGCTGGGCACGATGTTTGCTCCATGCCCGCCATGTATGCCGAAACCGCGTCGCTGTCCCCGTCCGTGCACCTGCCTGGCGCAGACCAGCCGGTCTGGCGCGACAAACTCTCGCAACTGCTGGAGTCCACCGGCGAAGGCATTTTTGGCATCGACATGGACGGCTGCTGCACCTTCATCAACCGCGCCGGCGCCGAACAACTCGGCTACGCCCCGGCCGAGGTGCTGGGCCGCAACATGCATGAACTCGCGCACCACAGCCATGCCGACGGTGGCCACTACCCCGAACATTTGTGCCCGATCTTCAACGCCTTCCGCAAGGCCCTGCCCTGCCGCATAGACACAGAGCTGTTCTGGCGCAAAAACGGCAGCGCCTTTGCCGTCGAATATTCGTCCTACCCCATCGTGGATGGCGGTGTGGTGCAGGGCGCGGTGGTCACCTTTGTCGATATCTCGGCGCGGCGCCAGGCCGAAGACGCCTTGCGCCAGGCCCATGCGGTGCTGGAGCAACGCGTCAGTGAGCGCACGCTGGCGCTGTCCGAAGCGCTGCAGCAACTGCGCGAACTCTCGGCCTACACCCACAGCGTGCGCGAGGAAGAACGCACCCGGATTGCGCGCGAGGTGCATGACGAGCTCGGCAGCCTGCTGGTCGCGCTGAAAATGGATGTGGGCTGGCTGGACAAACGCCTGGGCGAACAGCAGCAGCGCGAGCCGGTGGCGGCCCAGGCCATGCGCGACACCATGCGCAGCAAGTGCCAGAACATGGGCCGGCTGATAGAAACCGCGGTCGACAACGTGGGCCGCATCATCACCGACCTGCGCCCCAGCATCCTGGACCACCAGGGCCTGTGGGCCGCGCTGGACTGGCAGGCGCATGAGTTTGTACAGTCGGCCGAACTGGCGCTGGACTGGCAGATGGACGTCAGCGAAGCCGCCGCCCTGCCCGAGCAGCAGGCCATCGCGATTTTCCGCATCTTCCAGGAAATGCTCAGCAATGTGGGCCGGCACGCCCAGGCCAGCCGCGTGGCCATCAGCATCCAGGCCACGGCCAGCGAGATCCATATCCGCGTGCAGGACAACGGCAAGGGCGCGGCGCCGGCGGCCTTTGAAGCGGCCAACGCCTACGGTGTGATGGGCATGCGCGAACGTGCGCGGCACTGGGGCGGCACGCTGGCGATTACCAGCGAAATCGGGCTCGGGTCCTTGTTCCACTTGCGTATCCAGCTCCCGAATTCATAGCATGACCAACATCAAAATCCTGATCGGTGACGACCACCGCATCGTGCGCGAAGGCCTCAAGCAGGTGCTGGCCGACGCGCCCGACATCGAGGTGGTGGCCGAAGCCGAAACCGGCCCCGAGGTGCTGCAGCGGGTGGAGGCCCTGGGCGGCCACCAAGGCCTGAGCGCCGTGCTGCTGGACATCGCCCTGCCGGATCGCGATGGCATGGACGTGTTGCAGGCCCTGAAAAAAAGCTGGCCGCAGCTGCCGGTGCTGATGCTCAGCACCTACCCCGAAAAACAATACGCGGTACGCTGCATCAAGCTGGGCGCTGCCGGGTACCTGAACAAAAGCGCCAATCCCGACGACATGATTGCCGCCGTGCGCAAGGTGGCCGGCGGCGGCCTGTATGTGTCGGCAGTCGCCGCCGAGGCGCTGGCCAGTGCCGTAGGCAGCAGCGGCGTGCGCAGCGGTGCCGAAGCGTTGTCGCACCGCGAGCACCAGGTCTTCCGGCTGCTGACCGCCGGCAAGTCCGTGGGCGAAATTGGTGCGCAGCTCGGCCTGGCCTCGAACACCGTCAGCACCTACCGCCTGCGCATCCTCGAAAAAACCGGCACCAAAAACGATGTGGAGCTGGCGCTGTATGCCGAGCGCCACGCCAAAACACCGTTCAGCGCCTGAATCGCAGGGCGCGGCGCCGCATTTGTAGTGCCTGCCCTACACGCCGTCATGCAGGGCAGCGCGATCTGCGGCACTGGCCGCTGCCCCGGCCCAAAGTGGCGCGCCCCTTGCAAGGTGCAAGCATCTTCAACTGAAAGGTGCGCGCCATGTCTGACCGTTTCTCCCCCTACGATGCCGACCGGCCCCTGATGCTCAAGTGCAGCTGCGGCGGCGACCACGCCCCAGCCGACCACCACCCGGAGATGAATGCCGACGGCGCCGCCGCCGAGTTGCGCAGTCGCAGCCTGACAAGCGAGTTCGAAGCCTATTCGAATGAGTTTATTGAAGCCACCCTGGTCAAGGCGCTGTTTCCGCAAGACGAAGTACGGCGCCGCTTTTTGCGCGCCGTCGGCAAGGGCACGGCCATGGCCGCAATTGCGAGTGTGCTGCCCATAGGCACCATGCAGGCCATGGCGCAGGACAAGGGCAAGCTGGAAAAAACCAACCTGAAGATAGGCTTCATCCCTATCACCTGCGCCACGCCGCTGATCATGGCGCACCCGCTGGGTTTTTACAAACAGCAGGGCCTGGAAGTGGAAGTCACCAAAACCGCAGGCTGGGCGCTGATCCGCGACAAGATGATCAACAAGGAATACGACGCCACCCATTTCCTGTCGCCTATGCCGCTGGCGATTTCCATGGGCCTGGGCTCCAACGCCACACCGATGAATGTGGCCACCATACAGAACATCAACGGTCAGGCCATCACGCTGGCGCTCAAGCACAAGGACAACCGCGACCCGAAAAACTGGAAGGGCTTCAAGTTTGCGATTCCTTTCGAGTATTCGATGCACAACTTCCTGCTGCGTTATTACCTGGCAGAAGCCGGCCTGAACCCCGACACCGACGTGCAGCTGCGTGTGGTGCCGCCGGCCGAGATGGTGGCCAATCTGCGCGCCGGCAACATCGACGGCTTCCTCGGCCCCGATCCTTTCAACCAGCGCGCGGTGTACGAGGAAGTCGGTTTCATCCACCTGCTGACCAAGGACATCTGGAACGGCCACCCCTGCTGCGCCTTTGGCACCTCGACCGAGTTCATCCAGAAGAACCCCAACACCTTTGCCGCGCTGTACCGCGCGGTGCTGACGGCAGCCGCGATGGCGCGTGACCCGAAAAACCGCGAGCTGATCGCCAAGGTGATTGCCCCGGCGCAGTACCTGAACCAGCCCGAAGCGGTGCTGAACCAGGTGCTGACCGGCAAGTTTGCCGACGGCCTGGGCAGCATCAAAACCGTGCCGGACCGCGCCGACTTCGATCCCATGCCCTGGCAGTCGATGGCGGTCTGGATGCTGACTCAGATGAAACGCTGGGGTTATGTGAAGGGCGAGGTCAACTACAAACAGATCGCTGAAAAAGTCTTTTTGATCACCGACGCCAAAAAACACATGAAAGACCTGGGCCAGGCCACGCCAGAAGGTGCGTATCCGAAGTTCAAGATCATGGGCAAGGAGTTCGACGCGGCCAAGGCTGATGCCTACGCCAAAGGTTTTGCCATCAACAAGATGGGATGAACATGCCCTCAGGAATCTGTCATTGCGGGCTTGACCCGCAATCCATGCCCGCCTGCCACTGCGGCCAGGACATGGACCCCGGATCGAGTCCGGGGTGACAGTTTTCATGCGATCACCTGCAGACGCTGCCACCTCCTGACACCACCATGAACCTTTTCAAAACCCTGGGCTTTCGCGCAGCCATCGTCTCCGTCGTGATCTTCGTGGTCTTTATCGCCATCTGGTACGCGGCCACAGCGTCGCCGGCCAGCACCGGCGGCAACGTCAGCGGCATGACGGCCGAGCAGATCGAGTACCAGAAGATGATGGGCAAAGACCCGGGCGCTTCCAAGGCCTCGGGTTTTCCGACACCCGGCCAGATGGGCAGGACTTTTGTGGACCAGCTCAGCGACCCGTTTTACGACCGCGGCCCGAACGACAAGGGCATTGCGATCCAGCTCGGGCATTCGCTGGGCCGGGTCGCGCTCGGTTTTCTGCTGGCCTGTCTGGTGGCGATTCCGCTCGGGTTTGTGATCGGCATGTCGCCGCTGCTGCGCCGCGCGCTCGACCCCTTTATCCAGGTGCTCAAACCGATCTCGCCGCTGGCCTGGATGCCGCTGGCGCTGTACACCATCAAGGACTCTTCGACCTCGGGCATTTTCGTGATTTTTATCTGCTCGGTCTGGCCCATGCTGATCAACACCGCTTTTGGGGTGTCGGCGGTCAAGCGTGAATGGCTCAACGTCGCCAGGACGCTGGAAGTCAAACCGCTGCGCAAGGCCTTTCTGGTGATTTTGCCGGCCGCTGCGCCCACCATATTGACCGGCATGCGTATCTCCATGGGTATCGCCTGGCTGGTGATTGTGGCCGCCGAGATGCTGGTGGGCGGCACCGGCATTGGTTATTTTGTCTGGAACGAATGGAACAACCTGTCGCTGACCAATGTGATTTTTGCCATCGTCGTGATTGGTGTCATGGGCATGTTGCTGGACCTGATGTTTGCGCGCATGCAGAAGTGGGTGACTTATGCTGAATAAGCCCGCAGCCGACGCCGCTTCCGGCCGGCCCTTTCTGCAGGTCGAAGGCCTGGCCAAGTCTTACCCCGGCAACACCGAGCCGGTGTTTGACGAGGTCAACTTCAACATCAACCGCGGCGAGTTTGTCTGCATCATCGGCCACTCGGGCTGCGGCAAAACCACCATTCTCAATGCGCTGGCCGGGCTGGAGACGGCCAGTGCGGGCCACATCTTCATGGACGGCCGCGAGGTTGCCGGCCCCAGCCTGGAGCGCGGCGTGGTGTTTCAGGGCCATGCACTGATGCCCTGGCTCACGGTCGGCAAAAACATCGCTTTTGCCGTGCGCTCCAAATGGCCGGACTGGACCAGCGCGCAGGTCGATGCCCATGTGCAGAAATACGTGGACCTGGTGGGCCTGTCGGGCGCGATTGGCAAAAAACCCTCAGCGCTGTCGGGCGGCATGAAGCAGCGCGTCGGCATAGCGCGCGCGTTTGCGATCGAGCCCAAGATGCTGCTGCTCGACGAGCCCTTTGGCGCACTCGACGCACTGACACGCGGCACGATTCAGGACGAGCTGCTGGCCATCGTGCGTGAGACGCAGCAGACAGTGTTCATGATCACGCACGACGTGGACGAAGCCGTGTTGCTGGCCGACAAAATCCTCTTGATGAGCAACGGCCCGCAAGCGCGTGTGGCCGAAATTGTGCGCAACACCATGCCGCGCGACCGCCAGCGCGCCACCGTGCACCACGATCCGCAGTACTACCCGCTACGCAACCATTTGGTGGACTTTCTGGTGGCGCGCTCCAAAGACCTGTCGCATGGCCGGGCGCCGGCGCACCCACCGACCGTGGAACCCGGTCGCGGCGCACTGGCCGATACGCCGCCCTCGGTCACCCTGAAAGCCGTCGCATGAGCACCAATGAACAAGCCCGGCCGCCGTTGCCGCCTTTCACGCTGGAAAGCGCGAAAGAAAAAGTGCAAAAGGCCGAAGACGCCTGGAACAGCTGCGACCCCGATCGCGTGGCGCTGGCCTATACCGAAGACTCGGTCTGGCGCAACCGCGCCGACTTCTTCTCGGGCCGGCCCATGATCCGCGAGTTTTTGAAACGCAAGTGGGCCAAAGAGCTGGACTACCGGCTGAAAAAAGAACTCTGGGCCTTCACCGGCAACCGCATTTCGGTGCGTTTTGAGTACGAGTGGCACGACGACGCCGGCTTCTGGTTCCGATCCCACGGCAACGAGCAGTGGGAGTTCAGCGAGCTGGGCCTGATGCAGCGCCGCGAGGCCAGCATCAACGACGTGCCGATCAAAGAGGCCGACCGCAAATTCCACTGGCCGCGGCCTGTGGCTGTTTAAGCCATCCCTTTTTTCCAATCACCCCTTACAACACGGAGAACAAAGCATGAACCGCAACGACGTCACCGAAAAAATCATCACCGTCAAAGTCAGCAAAGGCATCACCTGGGAGTCTGTCGCCAAAAAGGTAGGCCACAGCAAAGAGTGGGTCACCGCCGGTTGCCTGGGCCAGATGACTTTTGACGACAAGGCTGCCAAGATCATTGGCAAAATTTTTGGCCTGACGGCGGAAGAGCAGAAGTGGCTGCAGGTCGTGCCCTACAAGGGCTCGCTGCCCACCCCCGTGCCGACCGACCCGCTGATCTATCGCTGGTACGAAATTGTCAGTGTCTACGGCACGACCATCAAGGAACTGATCCACGAAGAGTTCGGCGACGGCATCATGAGCGCGATTGATTTTTCGATGGACATCGTGCGTCAGCCTGACCCAAAGGGGGACCGTGTCAATGTGGTGTTGTCGGGCAAGTTTTTGCCGTACAAGACTTATTGAAGCCGAGCAGGGGCTGCTCGAGCCGTCTTTCCTTTATTGTCTCGAGCGCCAATGGTCTTCCGACACCGCTTGCAGGTTGCTGCGCCCTGTGGCCGTGACGCCGGACCCGGAGGCGACGATCCCAGAAAATTCCTTGCTGTACCGGATGTAGATCGGCGCCGTCCCAGTGACTTCCACCTCCATCCGCCCACTGGTGTACGAGGGCATGAAGAGAATGGGCTCCTTGACGGAAATTGTGTGTTTCCCAGGAGCAAGACGCAGGCAATGGGAGTTCCCCATGGCCAGGCGCCCGATCCTTTGCTCTCCCACGTACAAAAACGGCAGTTCCGGATTCAATGCGTGGAACGACGTCTTGTTTCGGTACACATGGACCGTGCAGTTCTCGGACGGTGCGACCGACGCAGTTGATACCTCAGCCGCTAGCGGGACCCGCTTTCCCTCCTGGGGCTGCTCCGGCCGCTGCGTCGCACACGCACTGAGCATGAACGCGATACTGACAAGCAGGAGGGTGCGAAGCATGGCAATGTTCCTATCGGATGTTGAGGGGACTGACGAGGCACACGCCCCAAAAGGCATGAACGGAATCAGTACAAGCGGGCGCAGTTGTCAATGGATTCTATGCGTCCATCGGAGATGCCCCGCCCTCCAATCAGAGGAGGCTCATTGCCCACCCCCGTGCCGACCGACCCGCTGATCTATCGCTGGTACGAAATTGTCAGTGTCTACGGCACGACCATCAAGGAACTGATCCACGAAGAGTTCGGCGACGGCATCATGAGCGCGATTGATTTCTCGATGGACATCGTGCGTCAGCCTGACCCCAAGGGGGATCGTGTGAATGTGGTGTTGTCGGGCAAGTTTTTGCCGTACAAGACGTACTGAGGCAGGTGGCGGCCAGGCCGCCTTGCATTGCCCAGGCTGCCGACCAGGACAGGGCAATTGGACGCCCGGGTTGCCAGACTGTTCAGGACCGCAAGCCCTGCAACAGTACACTGGCTGCTGCGAAGGCTTCAGGCTCCCTATGACACTGCACCAAGACATCCGCTTTTGCACCAGTGCTGACGGTGTGAAGATTGCAAGCACAGCAACAGGTACCGGCACGCCCCTGGTTCGGGCCGGCACCTGGCTCAGCCACCTGGAGTGTGACGCCCGCCATGAAGAGCCCCAGGCCTACATACGCGCGTTGAGCCGGGGGTTTTCTTATGTGCGCTACGACTCACGCGGTTGCGGCCTGTCAGACCGCACCGTGCCGTCGCTGACTTTTGAAGACGGGGTCAAGGATCTGGAAGCCGTCGTAGCCTCCAGAGGCCTGACGAAATTTGCACTGCTGGGCATGTCCATGGGCGCGGCGACGTCCATCGCCTATGCTGTGCGCCATCCCGAGAAGGTGTCGCACCTGATTCTGTTCAGCGGGTTTTCGAGTTCCGTTTTCAGCACGCCAAACGTCAGCCAGAAAGCCATCGATGAGGCCGAACTGGTGATCAAAAGTGCGGAGGTCGGCTGGAACAGCCCGAAGTCGATCTTTCGCAAACTGTTTGTGGCCCAGTTGCTCGGCAACGCCACCCCCGAGCAGCAGCGTGAACTTGAAGAACGCATGCAGCTGTCCATGACGCCGGAGATGGCCACGGCCTACCTTCGCAACAATTTCTCCCTCAATGTGCGGGATCTTTGCGCGCAGGTGAAAGTCCCCACGCTGGTTTTTCATTGCCGCAAGGATGAAATGATCGGTTTCGAGCAGGGCCGCAAGATGGCTTCGCTGATTCCTGACGCCCGCTTTGTGGCACTGGAAGCCCAGGGCCATATCCTCCTGTCCACCGAGCCGGCCATGCAGGTTTTTGAGGCTGAGCTGAAGGCCTTCCTGGGCAACACCGGACCGACACCCCAACTAACGCCCAGACAGGCGGAAATCCTGCAGGCGGTAGCGCACGGGCGTACCGACAAGGAAGTGGCCAAAGCGCTCAACCTGAGTCCTCGCACGGTGGAAATGCACATGTCCGGCGCAATGAGGACGCTGAACTGCGCGACCCGCGCCGAAGCCGTGCACCGTGCCGGCGCCCTGGGTTTGCTCAACGCCTGACTGGACGGCGGCGTGGGCTACGGCAAGCACTACCGTAGCCAGATGGGCCCGTTACCGTAGTAGGCACACTGGCCCGGCCGGGCTTTGAAACCCATACTTTCTCCATCACCCCACCACCGGAGAAAGCCATGAACCTCGCCCTTCCCGCAGCCAGCCATGACAGCCGTTTTGCAGGCAGATGGCTACGCGCCCAAGCCTCCCGCAGCCATCGCCAGGCCGTGCAAACCACGCCACCGTGCTGCGGCATTCAGGAGATGGCCAAGGCGGGCATTCATGAAGTCAAACAGGCGCTGGGTTTCACCATAGAGTGCCTTGAAGGCTCGGTCTGGATCACGCTGGACGGCGACTTGCGCGACCTGGTTCTTGACGCCGGGCAAAGCTGCAAGATCGACCGCAAGCGGCGAGCCCTGATTCAGGCGCTGGACACGGCGCGTGTGCGGCTGGTTCCGCCTTCCGGCGCACTGTGAGGAACCCGGCATCATGATCACACAAGCCCAAGGCACGGTGGAGTACCAGGAAAGCGGCCACGGACAAACCATCGTTTTTGTACCCGGTTCGTTCTCTGCGGGAGCATCCTGGCGCAACATCAGTACACCCCTGTCTGAACGTTATCGCACCATCACCACCAGTTTGTCCGGGTACGGAAAAACGCAGGAACGGCGCGGGCCTGAAGGCATTCACCTCGAAGATGAGATGGACGTCCTCGAAGCCGTGCTGGACAGGGCAGCTGCGCCCGTGCACATGGTGGCGCATTCGTTCGGCGCCTGGGTCGCCATCGCCCTGGCCATGCGCCGCGCCCCACGGTTACTGAGCCTGACCCTGCTGGAGCCAACGGCCTTCAACCTGCTGGAGCCGGGCGGAGAGTTCGCACTGAGCCAGGAGGTCCATGCCATGACGGATCTCTACATGACCGAATGGAACAAGGGGCAGCCGCAGGCGGTGCGTCACGTCATCGACTTTTATGGCGGGGCCGGCACTTTTGACGGCTATCCCCCTGCGGTGCAGGAAAAACTGATGAGCCAGACCGCGACCAACATCCTTGACTGGAAGACGGGCTACGCAACATCCTTCAAGCTTGAGGAACTGGCCGCCGTGGCAGTGCCCACGCTGGTGATCTACGGCAGTGCGAGCAACAGGGCGATGCAGCGCAGCAACCAGTTGCTGGTTGACCACCTGCCCCGGGCGCGGCTCATGGCACTGGACGGTGCCAACCATTTCATGATCGGAACGCATGCGCCGGAGCTGACGCAGGCGATAGAACAACACACATTTGCGCACAGCGGATAGCGGATCGCGCATATCGGGCCCTGGAGTCCCGCTCCGGAGGCCTGGAGCCCTATAGACCTTTAACCCGGCAGGCAATCAGCAGCAGGCCAAAACCAATCATCCACGACCAGGTTGCAATGGGTGCGCCCAGGCGGATCACACCAAACTGCGGGAGCAGCGCGACGATAAACAGCACCAGAGAAATCACCCACACGACGAAGGTAGGTGCTTTGCCAGAAAAATTGCTCATGATGGGTTCCCTGTTGGTTTGAACTGAAGCAATTTGATTGTGGGTGTGGCTGCCTGCTGGTTTTAGCGAATGGCGTAACGCCTTACAAGGTCACGGCGCGCATGGCTACGTTGCGCATGCGTACGACCACCAAAGAAACTGATTCACGAAGAGATTTAGCGACGGCACCATGAGCGCGATTGATTTCTCCATGGGCGCCAATCGAAAGCCAGACCACAAGGGCGACCAGGAGAATGGAGTGCTGTGGGGCAATTTTTCGCCTCACAAAATTTAATGATTCAAATCGAAAGCCATCTTCGAAATTCCCAAAAACCAGAAGATCCAACCTCCGGCTCACGTTGCCGACCAGTCCTGAAAGTCGATGGCAACCGTTTGACTGTGAACAGACACCTCTCCTGCTTGGGCGATGCACAACAGTAGGTTCCGGACGACGTACTTTCGCCCGTCGGCAGTCTTGATGAATAACAGAAGTGCGAGCCGCTCTTGGCCTGTGGGTCCGACTCTGCCGAGAACGCTTGCTTTCAGGACGGCGAGCGGTATGTAGTAAAAGCCCTGAGGGGAAATCAGGCGAGGCTCCGCTTCGATTGTCTTTGGGGAGTGGTCCACATGAGTGCCCCAAAGCCAAACGCTGTTGCTGCCCTTGTTGAGGATCTGAATCTGGTCTGGCGTAGCTGCAACCTCAACGGACGGTTGGTGTTGCAGTTCGATCAGCTGCTTGTTGATCTGATATTGCTTAATGCCGACGTAAAGGGCTCCGAGGAAGGTCGCCAGCAATAAAACGGACTGGGCCGTCATATTGACGACTTGCCAGATCTCGAATGTGCCGAGGCAGTTCATAGTGTCCTAACGTTTGAAATGATCGGCGAGGCCAGAGGGCATGTAGCGGCCATTACAGTGTCCGTCTGAGGAAGTGACAGGCATCTCTACGAATCACGGCTAGATGCCGATTTGACTTTCTATGTACTTCCGGAGTATGGAGAATCCCATGTCGCCAGTCTTTTTTCCTGCCGCGATGAGGAATGCTTTCAGTCGCTGCTTTGCTCGAAGCTTGTCGACTTGATCAACTCCTTTATCGGCGATCTCATACACCGCAGTTTCAAGCTGCTTCGTTTCCGCGCCCCCGTGTTCTCGAACAGCTTCAAGAAGTTGATGGTGCTCGGGCGCAAAGTGCTGATTCCCGTGAATCTCCTCCGCAATCACGCCATTCAATGTGTTAACGAACTGAGGACGGAAGTTGTACGTTAAGGTTGTGACTGTTGGCTGCGACTGCAGAGATAGACCAACCATTGACCGAGAAGGAGACGGCAGGCCATTAGAAAAACTTGGCACCACCGCATTTATCAGGGATCCAATTGCCTTCCAATCTTCTGCCGTGGGAGCGAACTCGATAAGTTCAGACTCCAGACGATGGCGAATGGAGATACTCTTGCTTTCCGCATCGTGCTTGATGTCGAGCTGGAGGCGCCGTACCTCTTTGGAGTACCGCTCAAGTATCCGAGTGACTTCCCTAGTATCCAGGTTCTTTGAGGCGAGCAAACTTGCCGCTGCTTCTGAGTCGCTGACGCACAGGTCCATCAATTTGGAAAAGTCTTGGAACTCTGCCGACAGGTTTGCCTCCCCAGGCGGGGCCTCACCGTGAAACTCATAGATTACGCCGTAGTCGGTGCGCTTCTGGTCTAACCTGACTGCGAGTCGATCGACTTTGGCGATGTAGTCCTGAAAGAGCTGAAGGAACTTATCCGCTTCGGAAGACCACAGTCTGCCGCTCGGAACGTATAAGCGGAAGATCAGATTTCGGTCCAACTCCTCTAGAAATGATTCGGCCAAGACCGTGACTTCAGCCTTTGTCTTGTAGGGGACGATCTCGATGTTGTTTGATCGAAGAAATGCAATCGCAGAGTCCCTCACGTCCTGAGACGGATAGGGATCCGTTTCGGCGCGAAAGCCTTCCGCTTGCTCACCTTGCAGCACTTGTTCATAAACGTAGACTTGGTTTGGAACCTCGCCTACGCGTTTGAACAGCTGCTCGCGTACTTCTGCGTAGTTTGGTTCGACTATTAGAGACATCACATGTCCCGGGAACTTGCCAAGGACCGAGGAGATTTTGAACTCATCAAACAACGACGCGATAGTAGTCCAATTCTCCGGATGTGACGTCAGAAGCTTTTTTTTGTACTGTCGACCGGTTGCTTTCAGGGAGCTGAGAATTCCTTCGTGGTCGACCCAGCCAAGAAGAAGCACAAGAGGCTTGTTCGGATCTAGCACGTACTCAAGGTCAGGCTCCGACAATTGCTCCGGGAGTGAGTCAAAGAGATCTGGCATGTGGTGATCCTCGAAATGCCTAACGTAATTGGGACCGCATATCCCGCGGTATAACTTGGTGGCCGCGGTTCAAACCCCGGCGATAGCTGCAGGCAAATTCTAGGCTCGCATTGCATTCAACCGTCCCGCTATCGCATGAGGTGTGGCTTTTTAGTGCCTCCCAGCCACACTCGCCGCGCTGAAGCCTGCCTCACCCACCGAGGCAAAATGCCCCCATGAACTTCCTAGGCGGCATCTTGAATCTCCATTGATGCAATCCTTGCTGCATTCATGACGCGACGCCAGCGCGGATCGGAAAGTAGTGCGCGGATTTCCATTCGAGCCTTCCCAATCTCTTTGAGCACCGCCTGCAGTTCAGATGTAAAGCGGCGAAGCACGGCAATTTCTCGCCGCGTCAAGCTGCTACCCAATCTTGGGGCATCCGAAGAGAAAGCGTCTTCCCATCTGCGCGCGAATTCGTCTTGGTAAGCGCATCCGAAGTCAGAGGAACCAACCTGGAACTGCTTTTCCTCAGACGCCAAAAAATCCAGCGTCTGAATCAACCTTTGCTTGAAGGCAAGGTCACGAGGATCTGAAAGAGTCTTTCCCCGGCGCCGGCCCAAGTGGTTGCTGGAAACAATTATCAGAGACAGGACGGCGCAGTACATGCCTATGGTCACGTAAGCGAAGTGAGACCGAGGCCAGAACATAAAGAAGGTGACTTCGATGTGCTCGTTCGAAGTACTGAAGGCCGGCAAGGCAAAAAGGAGTGGGGCTATAAACAGTTGGACCAGTGGAATGTGAACGGCCACGAGTAGAGCCAACGAAATTGCACCCCAGCTCGTCACGAACGACCACCGCTTGATTCCAGCCGTCATGGCGGCTCTTCCTTTCACAAGGAGGTAGGCGGTAAGAGCGACGCCTGCGAGCAGAACCAGTTCCATGCTGCCTAACGTTTGAGGTAAGCCGCGTGCCGTACGCGTCTCGGCTTGACCGAATGGTTAGACATCAGCTGGCGGTGTTTGTCATCGAATACTTTCAACTCCAGATTGCAACAAGCTCGGCGATTTTGGTGGCGGCTACGGTCATCGAATCTTCCGAAGTATCTAGGCCGCTTCGCGAAGCAAGCATTGGGCTGACCTCGCGGAGTGCCGCATAAGTTGTACCGTGAACGATAGGCACAAGTCGGTTGCCTGCCAGAAGCGTTGACAGTTCCTTATCCGCGACGCCCTCTTTTGATAGGCGTGTCAGCAATGCGGGGGTTACCAGAACAAGCCCAATTTTCGAGGCAGCCAAGCCCTTGTCAATTGCGCGCATCATCGGAACGCCAAGACCAAGGTCCTTTTCGCTGAACCAAACCTTTACGCCAGCTGCCTCAAGGAGGTCGTGCAGTTGCTTAGCGACCCCTTGGCGATCATCCCAGGCATGACAGAGGAAGCAATCGCGAAGATCCGGCCTCGCCGCCGCCTGGACCTCAACCGCCTCGCGGACTGGAGTGAGCGATGCCACCTGCGCTGGTGTGTAGGAGACGGTCGAGCCAGCCCGCGACCAACGCGGCCTGGAGCCGCCGCCAGACCTGCTAACGCCGCCGTAGCTGGTGCCGATGCCTGACGAGTTGGACGATCCGTAACCGCTACCGTACCCATAGCTGCTCCGATAACCACCATAGCGACTGCCGCATGCAGGGCAGTTGGCTGCAGCGCTCGATGTGCGATGACCATTCACTGGGGCTGTGCATTGAGCCATGAAGCTTTGCCTTTCGTAGAACCGCGCGGCGATGTTCTGACACCTAACGAATTCTAGGCAGCTATCGCATCCGGTTCGTCCCCCAATCGGAGGAGGTGTGGCTTTTTGGCTCCACCAGCCAAACTCATCCTGCGGACAGCTATCTTGTCTACCAAGGCAAAATGCCCCCATGAACTCCCTAGACGGCATCCGCATCCTCGACCTCTCCCGCGTGCTCGCGGGCCCCTGGTGTACCCAGACTCTGGCTGACCTTGGCGCCGACGTGATAAAAATTGAACGTCCAGGCACTGGCGACGACACGCGCACCTGGGGGCCGCCGTTTTTGCAGGACAGCACCGGCGCCGACACGGCCGAGGCGGCTTATTACTTGGGCACAAATCGCAACAAGCGGTCGCTCACCTGTGACATTGCCAAGCCCGAGGGCGCGGCGCTGATCCGTGCGCTGGTGGCGCATTGCGATGTGTTTGTGGAGAACTTCAAGGTCGGTGACATGGCGCGGTATGGGCTGGACTATGCCTCGCTCAAGCTGCTGAACCCGCGCCTGGTGTACTGCTCGGTCACCGGTTTTGGCCAGACCGGGCCCTACGCCGAACGTGCGGGTTACGACTACGCGATTCAGGGCATGGGCGGGCTCATGAGTGTGACGGGTGAACGCGACGACCTTGGCGGCGGGCCGCAAAAAGTGGGTGTGGCGGTGGCTGACCTGATGACGGGCATGTATGCCACCGTCGGCATACTGGCCGCGCTGCGCCATGCCGAAAAAACCGGCGAAGGCCAGCAGGTGGACATGGCGCTGCTCGACACGCAGGTCGCCATGCTGGCGAACCTGGGTGCCAACTACCTGGTCAGCGGCAAGGTGCCGGGGCGTGCCGGCAATGCGCACCAGAACATCGTGCCTTACCAGGTGTTTGAAGTGGCGCCCGCTGCAGACGGCAGCAAAGACTATTTGATCCTCGCCGTGGGCAACGACAGCCAGTACACCAAGTTTTGCGCGGTGGCCGGCCGCCCCGAGCTGGCCACTGACCCGCAGTACGCCAGAAACCGCGACCGGGTGCGCAATCGCGCGGTGCTGGTGCCAATTCTGGAGGCCATCATGCTGACACGCAACAAGGCCGACTGGCTGGCGGCGCTGGAAGCGGCCAAAGTGCCTTGCGGCGCCATCAACAACCTGGCCGAGGTGTTTGCCGACCCGCAGATTGCCGCGCGCGAGATGGTGACCCACTGGGAGCACCCGGTCAAAAGCGGCTTGCGCCTGGTGTCCAGCCCGATCAAACTCAGTGCCACACCGGTGCGCACCGACCTGGCGCCGCCGCTGCTGGGCCAGCATACCCATGCCGTGTTGCGCGAGCTGTTGAACTACTCGGACGCGCAGCTGTCTGACCTGCAACACAAAGAGGTGATCTGATGGCCAATTTTGTACTTGTGCATGGCGCCTGGCACGGCGGCTGGTGCTGGCAGCGTGTCACTGCCGCGCTGCAGCAGCAGGGCCACCGCGTACACGCTGTCACGCTGACCGGCCTGGGTGAACGCGCCCATTTGCTCTCGCCCGCGATCACGCTGGACACCCACATTGACGACGTGATCAGTGCCATTGAGGTGGAAGAATTGCATGAGGTGGTGCTGGCCGTGCACTCTTACGCCGGCATGATTGGCACGGCCGTCGCTGACCGCATAGGCAAACACCTCAAACACCTGGTGTATGTCGATGCGGTGCTGCCCAAACCCGGCGAAAGCTGGAGCAGCACACAATCTGCCGCCACGCAGCAGCAGCGCCTGTCGGCGGCCCAGGCCTCGACCCGGTTCAGCTTTCCGCCGCCCGACCCCGAGGTGTTTGGCCTGAAGGATGCCGACCACGCCTGGGTCAAACGCCGGCAGACGCCGCACCCCGGCAACACCTACCAGGCGCCGTTGAGCTTTGATGTGCAGCGTGTGGCGTCCATCCCGCGCACCTTTGTCAATTGCACCCAGCCCGCGCTGGGCACGATAGAGCCGAGCCGGCTGCGCGCCAAAGACGCCAAATTCTGGGACGGCGCCTGGCTGCCCAACTCAACAATCGTCGAGATCAAAACCGGCCACGACCCGATGATCAGCGAGCCCGCGGCGCTGACCCAAATTTTGCTGGACTGCGCATGACGCTACTGGCCCGCCGCCACTTCAGCGCCGCGCTGGCGGGCGGCTGGCTGCTGCCCGGCTTTGCGCGGGCGGCGGACACGGCCCTGCCGGTGCCTGTGTCTTTGCCCGGTGCGGCACAAAGCGCCGCCGCCAAAAAAGAACCGCTGGTGCTGCTGGTCAGCCTGCCGGGCTGCCCCTACTGCGAGGTGGTGCGGCGCAATTATTTGCTGCCGGCACGGCGCGACGATGGCCTGCACGCCTGGCAGCTCAATATCACCGACCGCACCACACCGCTGGTCGGCTTTGACGGCAAGGCCACCACGGCCGCCGCGCAGATTGCGCTGTGGAAAGCCGGCTTTACGCCCACCGTGCTGTTTTTGGGGCCCGCCGGGCAAGAGCTGGCCGAGCGCCTGGTGGGCCTGGGCTCCACCGACTTTTACGGCGCCTACCTGGACGAACGGCTGGCGACGGCGCGCAAGGTACTGGGCGGACGGACCTAGGCAGGGCAAAGGCGGGACGTATCATGAAACCCTTTGCCGACCCCGCTGTTGCAGCCGTGTTTGATACCAGCCCGGCGCCGGTCAAAAAGCGCCTTCTGGGCCTGCGCAACATGATTTTTGAGGTGGCGGCAAACACGCCGGGTGTCGGTGAACTGCAGGAAACCTTGAAGTGGGGCGAGCCGGCCTACCTGACCCCTGCCTCCAAAAGTGGCAGCACGATCAGGATTGCCCCCAGGCCCGGCAGCCCGGGGCAGTACGCGCTGTATGTGAACTGCCAGACCACTTTGGTCGATAGCTGGAGAACCCTGTTTCCGGCCGAGTTCAGCTACGGGGGCAACCGCGCCATCGTATTCAGCGCAGACGACGAGGTGCCGCAGGACGCGCTGCGCTTTTGTGTGGCCATGGCACTGACTTACCACCGCAGCAAGCGCAGGCCCGCATGAATGACGCCGAATCCCTGTACGAGGCCATCCACGAAGAGGTGAACCTGCAGGCCTACGACCCCGCCTGGCCGGCGAAGTTTGTGGCCGAGCGCGACCGCCTGCTGGCGCTGTTTCCGGTCGAGCTGATCGACATTGAACACATAGGCAGCACCGCCGTGCCTGGCCTGCTGGCCAAGCCGGTGATTGACATTCTGGCGGGGGTGGCGTCCATGGCGCTTGCGCGCGCGCTGACCGGGCCGCTGCGCGAAGCCGGCTACTCCACATCGGCCGAGTTCAACGCCACGCTGACCGACCGCCAGTGGTTCATGCGCTGGGCCGACGGGCACCGCACGCACCACCTGCATGTGGTGGTTCACCGCAGCCAGCAGTGGGCCGAGCGTTTGCGTTTTCGCGATGAATTGCGCGCCAGCCCGGTGCTTGCCGCACGTTATGCGGCGCTCAAGGCCAGGCTGGTGCTGCAACATGCCGACGACCGTGAGGCCTACACCCAGGGCAAGTCTGCGTTTGTGCGCGCGACGCTGGACAGCCTCTGAATACCACCCCGGCAGACCGGATGCGCCACGCGCATGCTCCTGTTTTGATAGCTGTTTACGCATATTCAGCAAGGGTTTAGGGCCATTTTTTCCTGCAAATCTGGCGCATGTGGCTGCATCGGCCCAAGCGCAGGACTTGTCACGGCAGCCCTGTGGCGGGCCTGTTTTAGCAGGCCATTTCCTGTTTTGACCACACCGCTGTGACTTTTATGACAAACCCAAACGAATCAAATAGAACAAAAACGCGGCGAATCGCGTTTTTCATGCACACTGACCGGTCGGGCGACCGTTGACGCCCCCGTGCAGGTCAAGCGACCTCGCGTTTATCCAGAAATCACTTTGAGGAAATTGTCATGAAAATGCGTATGTATTGCGGGGTTGTGTTGTCAGGCGCCGCTTTTGCACTGGGCCCGGTGTCGGCCCAAACCGAGGGCAACAGCAGCCAGCGGCCCAAAGCTGCGGCCAAGCCGGCAGCGGCGGCACCCGCGTACAGCGGGCCGCGGGAAAAGCTGGTGGTCGCCATGCCCAAAACCTACGGCAAGAGCGAAACCATGGCGCTGTGGGGCGACTACTTCAGCCACCTGTCGCGCTGCGGCAATATCGACCTGCAAAATGCCCAGGGTGAGTCGATGGACAAGACCACCAACATCGACATTCTTGGTGAAAAAGAGCTGATCGAGGCCGTTTCCACCGGCAAGGCGCAGCTGGCCCAGGTCAATCCCGGCCTGGCCGCGCAACTGGTCACCGCCGGCCAGCCCGCGCCGTTTGGCGTGCCGGGCAACAAGGCCAGCGGCGTCCGCAACTCGTACAAGCTGATTTTGATCACCCGCGTCGACAGCCCCTACCAGACACCCAGGGACCTCGTCGGCAAAAAAATTGCGCATACCACCCCCACCTCCAATTCCGGCAATCTGGCACCGCGCGCGCTGTTTCCGGCGCTGGGCCTGACGCCTGAAAAAGACTATGAAGTTGTCTTTTCCAACGGGCATGAACGTTCGGTCATGGGTGTGATGCATGGCTTTTTTCCCGGCGCGGCCGTGGCCAGCGATTTGTACCAGCGCATGATCGTCAAGGGCGACGTGAAGGGATCGAGCATTCGCACGCTGTGGGAAAGCCCGCCCTTCATGACCGAAACCTGGACCATGAGCAAGGACGTCTCTCCCGAGCTCCAGGCGCGGGTCAAGAAGTGTTCTTACAGCTACAACTTCTCGCCCAACCTGCGCAAGCAGCTGCCGGGGAACGACACCTTCCTGCCGATCAACTTTGACCGTGATTTCGCCACGGTGATGGAAGTCTTCCGCAAGACGCAAGCCACGAAGAAGTAGAACCACCCCCGTCCAGGCTCACTGCGTGTAGCCTGTTCCCCCCTCGAGGGGGCGGCGCCTGCGGGCCGGCGGAGCCGGACCCGCGGCCCCTGCTGGCATGAAGTCAGCGACGGTGGAGGCCCTACTTCATCGAACCGAAAACGCGTTTCAAAATCGCGCTGCCGGTGCCCACCGGGTCCTGGCGGATTTTCTTTTCTTCCTCACCAATGATCAGGTACAGCCCGTCGAGTGACTTGCCGGTGACGTATTGCTGGATGTTGGCGTCTTCTTTTTTGACCAGGCCAAAACCGGCGGCCTTGCCGGCGAACTCGTTGTATTTGTTGGCCAGGCCCACTTTTTCGGTGGCCCTGGTGACCACCGGCAAAAACTTTTCACCCAGCGGCGTGCGGGTTTTTTCAGCAAAAAAACTGGTGACCGATGTCTCGCCGCCCTGGAGGATGTTTTTGGCGTCGTTGACGTTCATGGAGCGCACGGCATTGACCAGCAGGTCTTTGCCCATGGGCACGGCGGCCTCGGCAGCGCGGTTGATGGACGTGACCAGCTCGTCGATGCGTTTGCCCTGGCCGAAGTTTCTCAGCAATTTCGACGCATCTTCCAGATAACCTGGCAAAGGGATGCGAACTTTCGGGTTGCCAAGGAATCCATCTGTTTTGCCCAGCAACGCGACGGCGGCCAGAGCGCCTTTTTCCAGTGCGGTTTTGAGGCCGTTGCTGGCCTCCTGGTTGCTGAGGTCGGCCAGCGTCAACGCATGGGCTTGTTGATAAGTGGCCAGGATCAGGATGCCCAGTGCACCGAGACCTGCCTGGTTAAAATTGCGACGTTGCATGAAAAGAGCCCTTCCTGATATGAATCCCGTTTTTAACGCAGTATGCCGGATGGTGCTGGCCTCGGCGCTGGCGCTGGGCGCTCTGGCCGGCCTGAGCGCCTGTGGGGGTGCGCAGTCTGCGCCCGATACCGGTTTTGTGCTGCTGGACGGCAGCAAAAAAACCACGGCCGACCTCAAGGGCAAGGTCACGCTGGTCAACTTCTGGGCCACCAGCTGTGTGACCTGTGTGGCAGAGATGCCGAAGATCATTGCCACTTACAACAAATACCAGGGCCGTGGTTACGACACCCTGGCCGTGGCCATGAGTTACGACCCGCCGAGCTACGTGGTCAACTTCGCCGAAACCCGCAAGCTGCCTTTCAAGGTGGCCATAGACAACACGGGCGCCGTGGCCAAGGCCTGGGGCGATGTGCAGCTGACACCGACCACCTACCTGGTCAACAAACGCGGCGAGATCGTCAAGCGTTATGTGGGCGAGCCTGATTTTGCGGCCCTGCACCAGTTGATTGAAAAGCTGCTGGCCGAAACGTGAGCCCCGGCGCCGCCTTCCACACGAAACGGTCAGGCGCCCTGCGCCTCGTAGCGTGGATGGTGGTGAGCCTGACTGCCCCTGTGCTCTTGCCCGCTCCTGCCCTGGCCAGCTCGCAGCTGGCGCTGGACAAGGGTTGCTACAAGTGCCATGGCAATCCACCGAAAAAGAATACCCCGACTTTCGCCGAGCTGGCCACGCGTTATGCCAAACATCGCGGCAACGCCGGCGCCGAAAGCAACCTGGTCGAGAAGCTGCGCCGGGGAAGCTTCCTGGGCCACATCGATGCCCATGAGCGCTTGAGCCAGGAAGATGCGCAGCGGCTGGTCCGCTGGATCATCGACGGCACACGCTAAGCCCACTACACCCAAACAAAAGGCCGGGTTCCTGCGAACCCGGCCTTTTTCCCCTTATGGCGCCTGCGCAAGCGGCGATCAATCGGGCAGCACGCCCTGGGGCGCCATCACATGGTGTCGGTTTGGCCGGACCTTATTCCGGATAAGCCTCGATTCCGATGGCGAGCTTGATCTCGTCAGCGATGGCAGGCACACCGAATTTCATGCCGAAATCCGTGCGCTTGATGGTTGCTTCGGCATTGGCGCCGCACATGGGCTTCTTGTTGAAGGGGTGGGGACCGCACTTGAAGGAGGTCAGCTGTAGCTTGACCGGCTTGGTCACGCCCAGCAGGGTCAGGGCCCCCTCGATGCTTTCGAGGGTTTCTCCATTGAAGTTGAACTTGGTCGATTTGTAGACCATCTCGGGAAATTCAGCACTGTTGAAGAAGTCAGCCGCGCGCAGGTGCTCGTCGCGCGAGCGTGTGCCGTCCGCACGCTTGCCATCGCCGGTGGACACCGAGGCAGTGGCGATCCTGGCTTCGAGCGATCCGGTCTTGGCGGCTTGGTCGAGCACGATTTTTCCGCTCATTTTGTCGAAACGGCCATGGATGGTCGCCATGCCAAGGTGGTTGACCGAGAAGTTGGGGTACGAGTGCGTGGGATCGACGTTGTAGGTCTGGGGCGCGGCCATGGCCGACAACGGGGCCAGCAAGGCCAAGAGGACAGTGGAAAGGCGGGGCATGTGTGACTCCTGTGGATATTAGTTGAAAGAACGGAAAATCCCACTTACGTGGACGGTGTACCTGCGGTGAACCAGGCCAGGCCCAGCGCGAGCAGCAAAGGGATGAAGGCCACGATGGCTGTGAGGAAGGCGGTCAGCCAGACAGGCCGCGAGCCGACCGGCACCAGGCGGGTCGCCCATGGAATGGCCAGTGTCGGCAACAGGCAGTACCATGGCAGCGAACCCGTGAACACGGCCAGCAAGCCCACGAGCCCGGCCACAACGCTGGCGGGCAATGAGAGGGTGGCACCCACCGGCGTGCGCCTGCCCGCGATCATCTGCACCAGCAGCGTAGCGCCCGCTGCAGCGCCAAGCGCGATGCCCACTTGCGCCAGCAATGCCGAGGCACCCAGCAGCGCAAGCGCGCCGCTGGCCAGTCCCAGCACCAGGCCGTTCGCGGCCCCGCGCACGGTGTCGCTGCCCACGCGCAAGGTGGATTCGACCAGGGCAGCAAGGTATAGCGCGCTGGCGGCCCCGGCCAGCAGCGCAGTAGTGGTTTCCATTTGCTGCAGGACCCTCAGGACGACCCAGACGGCGGCCAGGCCCGCCAGCAACGCAACGGCCGTGCGCGCCACGGGACGCATCGACCAATCCTTGAGTTCAAGCAGCAACAGAGGCAGGAACGTGAACAGCCCGACCAGAACCAGCTTGCGGGTAGAGGTCAGCGACTCGAAGGAAAAGCCGATGGCCAGGGCAACCAGGGCCGCGAAGCCGACAATTTGGGCCAGCCCCAGAAATCGGGTCCGCATAAGCAGGCCGGAAGCGACCAGGGCCACGACAAAAGGCGCGACGCCGGCCTGGACGGCTGGGTTCTGAAACAGTTCATCCATCAAATATCCCTCATGTTGTTCTTGGGGCGGCACATTTTCCATTGCCGTCCAACCCGTGTCTGTCCACACGCCCCGGGAAGGCCATGGGATTATCGGCCTTGCGACAAAGTTCCCGCGGTCGCGCGGTGCTGGATCAGCACGCTGGCGGCGCTGGCCAGCAGGTGCCGGCCAAAAGTCGATACACTTATTTCAACGCCCCCCATGCCCGACGCTTCTCTTCCCCCCCAGTTCATCACGCCCGTCACGCCGGCCCAGCTGGACGCCACGCGCGCGGTCTTCCGGGAATACGCGGCGCAGCTCGGTGTGGACCTGTGTTTCCAGAACTTCGATGCCGAGCTGGCCGGCCTGCCCGGCGACTACGCTGCGCCCCAGGGCTGTCTGCTGCTGGCCATGGTGGACGGCGAAGTCGCCGGCTGCTGCGCCATGCGGCCGCTGGACAATGTGGACTACCCGAACGCCTGCGAGATGAAGCGCCTGTACGTGCGCCAGGGTTTTCGCCGCTCCGGCTTGGGCCGGCTGCTGGCTGAGGCGGTGCTCGATGCGGCGCGTGTGGCCGGTTACCACAGCGTGCTGCTGGACACGCTGAACGACATGGAGGCCGCACGCGCCTTGTATGAAGACCTGGGTTTCCGGGACATCCCGCCTTATTACCATAACCCGATAGCGGGCGCTCACTACCTGAAAGCGGACTTGGCATAAACAGGGCCTGGCCCTTTTGTGACGGGCGCAAGCAGCTATTATTTTTATAGCGATTGAGCCCACGCCTGGCACTGTGCGAGTCAGCCACAGGCGAAAAAAAGCCGCAAAGCCTGAGGCTTGCGGCTGTATAGCAAAGGGGGTAAGGGGCGGCGGCTCAGGCCTTGGCTTGGGCCAGCAGGGTGCCGGCGTCGCTGACCTCGAATTTTCCCGGGCCTTCCACATTCAGCGCGGCGACCTTGCCGTCTTTGACCAGCATGGAGTAGCGGTTGCTGCGCAGGCCCATGCCGCGCGCGCTCAGGTCCAGCGTCAGGCCGGTGGCCTTGGTGAAGTCGGCGCTGCCGTCGGCCAGCATGCGGACCTTGGTGCCGGTTTTCTGGTCCCGCGCCCAGGCGCCCATGACAAAAGCATCGTTGACGCTGACGCACCAGATTTCATCGACACCGGCGGATTTGAGCTCGTCAAATTTCTCGACATAACCGGGCACATGTTTGGCCGAGCAGGTCGGCGTGTAGGCGCCTGGCAGGGCAAAAAGCGCAATGGTCTTGCCGGCTGCGGCCTTGGCCACATCGACCGGGTTCGGGCCTATGCTGCAGCCATTGCCTTCCACCTCGGAAAATTCCATCAGGGTTGCGGCTGGAAGTGTGTCGCCTACTTTGATCATGTCTGCTCCTCAAGGGTTGGTGAAAAATCGCTCAACCCGTATTTTCAACCATTGTCCGAAGTCTTTCAGAACCGGGGACAAAAACAAAAACGGCCCACACAGTGGGCCGCTTTTGATGAAGCAAGGTCAAAGTCCGGAAAGACTTAAACGACGGCAGCTTTTTCCAGCAGCTTGGTCACGACCCAGTTCTTGGTCTTGGAGATCGGACGGCTCTCGGTGATCTCGATCAGGTCGCCGGTCTTGTACTCGCCTTTTTCGTCATGGGCGTGGTACTTGCTCGACAGGGACACAATCTTGCCGTAGAGCTCGTGTTTGACACGACGCTCAACCAGCACGGTCACGGTTTTGGCGCGTTTGTCACTGACCACGCGGCCAACCAGGGTGCGCTTGAGGGATTTTTTAACTTCCGTCATTATTTCGCTCCTTCGCGGGCGTTGGTCTCGGCCAGAATGGTCTTGGCACGAGCGATGTCACGGCGTGCGGAGCGCAGCGTGGCGGTGTTGGTGAGTTGTTGCGTGGCTTTTTGCATGCGCAGGCCGAAGTGGGCTTTTTGCAGCTCTTTGACTTCGGTTTTCAGGCCGGCAACGTCTTTTTTGCGCAGATCAGCGGATTTGGTCATGTTCATTTCCCCTTACTGGCCAATCATGCGGCTGACGAAGGTGGTGCGCAGCGGCAGCTTGGCAGATGCCAGGCGGAACGCTTCGCGGGCCAGCTCTTCAGGCACACCGACGATTTCAAAAACAATCTTGCCGGGCTGGATTTCAGCCACGTAGTACTCCGGGTTACCTTTACCGTTACCCATACGCACTTCAGCAGGCTTTTGGGAGATCGGCTTGTCCGGGAAGACACGGATCCAGATACGGCCGCCACGTTTGACGTGACGGGAAATCGCACGGCGTGCGGCTTCGATTTGACGGGCCGTCAGGCGGCCACGGTCGGTGCATTTGAGACCGAAGTCACCGAACGCCACCGAGTTGCCTCGGGTGGCGATGCCGGTGTTGCGGCCTTTTTGCTCTTTGCGGTATTTTCTGCGCGCGGGTTGCAGCATTTGTATTCTCCGTAGTTAGACCGATTACTCGGTCTTGGCACCGTCAGCTGCTGCAGCTGGCGCGGCTTTGCGGACGCGCTTAACGGTGGTTTTCGGGGCGTCGCTACCAGGGGTAGCTTCAGCCGGTTTGTCGCTGCCATCTGCAGGGGCCGTGTTCACGCCACCCACAGCGCCACGCGCTGGGCGTGCGGCTCCACGGGGTGCGGATGGACGGTCGGTGCGGTCGCCAGGACGGGCATCACGGCGGGGGCCGCGCGGCTTGCGTTCTTCGTCCGACGGGGCGGCATCCAGGCGGGCGCCCGGCGAATCGCCGCGGCCCAGGGTGTCGCCCTTGTAGACCCAGACCTTGACGCCGATCACACCATAGGTGGTCTTGGCTTCAGAGGTGCCGTAGTCGATGTCGGCGCGCAGCGTGTGAAGGGGCACGCGACCTTCGCGGTACCACTCGCAACGAGCGATTTCAATGCCATTGAGACGGCCCGACGACATGATCTTGATGCCCAGGGCACCCAGACGCATGGCGTTTTGCATGGCGCGCTTCATCGCACGGCGGAACATGATGCGTTTTTCAAGCTGCTGGGTGATGCTGTCAGCGATGAGCTTGGCATCAATTTCAGGCTTGCGAACTTCTTCAATGTTCACGGCGACCGGCACGCCGAGCTGGCGGCTCAGTTCTTTCTTGAGGTTCTCGATGTCCTCGCCTTTTTTGCCGATCACAACGCCCGGACGTGCCGAGAAAATCGTGATACGCGCATTTTTGGCGGGGCGCTCGATCAGAACGCGCGACACCGCGGCGTTCTTCAGCTTGGCTTTGAGGTACTCGCGCACCTTGATGTCTTCCGCCAGCATGCCGGCGAAATCCTTGTTGCTGGCATACCAGCGGCTGGACCAGTTACGGCTGATCGCAAGGCGAAACCCGGTTGGGTTGATTTTTTGTCCCATATCCTGTCTGCCTTCTTAATTGCCAACCACAACGTACACATGGCACGTTGGCTTGCTGATGCGATTGCCGCGGCCCTTGGCGCGTGCCGAGAAACGCTTGAGCGTGGTGCCTTGTTCGACGTAGATGGTTTTCACCTTCAGCTCGTCGATGTCGGCGCCATCGTTGTGTTCTGCGTTGGCAATGGCCGACTCGACCACCTTCTTGATGATCCCCGCAGCTTTTTTCTGCGTGAAGTTCAGGATGTTGAGGGCCTGATCCACTTTTTTGCCGCGAATCAGGTCAGCGACCAGACGGCCCTTGTCGACCGACAGACGAACGCCCCGGAGGGTTGCACGTGTTTCCATGGTCTTTTCCTTACTTTCTCACAACTTTTTTATCAGCCGGGTGACCTTTGAAAGTCCGGGTGAGTGCAAACTCGCCCAGCTTGTGGCCAACCATTTGATCGGTGATGTAGACCGGTACGTGCTGCTTGCCGTTGTGGACGGCGATCGTCAGACCGATGAACTCGGGCAGGATCATGGAGCGGCGTGACCAGGTCTTGATCGGCTTTTTGTCTTTGTTGGTAACGGCTTTGTCAGCCTTGGCTACCAGATGGTGGTCGACAAAGGGACCTTTTTTGAGTGAACGTGTCATGGCTTAACCTTACTTCTTGCGACGCGAAACAATCATCACTTGCGTGCGTTTGTTGTTGCGGGTGCGGTAGCCTTTGGTCAGGTTACCCCATGGATCGACAGGATGGCGACCTTCGCCGGTCTTGCCTTCGCCGCCACCGTGTGGGTGATCGACCGGGTTCATGACCACACCGCGAACGGTCGGGCGTATGCCCATCCAGCGCTTGACACCGGCCTTGCCCAGACGGCGCAGGCTGTGTTCTTCGTTGGCGACCTCGCCAATCGTGGCGCGGCATTCGATGTGGATCTTCCGGACCTCGCCGGAGCGCATGCGCACCTGGGCGTAAATGCCTTCGCGGGCCAGCAGCGTCGCAGAAGTACCGGCCGAGCGGGCAATTTGCGCGCCTTTGCCGATTTGCATCTCGATGCAGTGGATCGTCGAGCCGACCGGGATGTTGCGGATAGGCAGGGCGTTGCCGACACGGATGGGGGCTTCAGCACCGCTGATCAGCGTGGCACCAACTTCAAGGCCGCGTGGGGCAATGATGTAGGCACGCTCGCCGTCGGCGTAGCAGATCAGCGCAATGTGGGCCGTGCGGTTGGGGTCGTACTCGATACGTTCGACCTTGGCCGGGATGGCGTCCTTGTTGCGCTTGAAGTCCACCACGCGGTAGTGGTGCTTGTGACCGCCACCTTTGTGGCGCGTCGTGATGTGCCCGTTGTTGTTACGGCCGGCTTTCTGGAATTGTGGCTCCAGCAGCGGCGCGTAAGGCTCACCCTTGTGCAGGTGGTCCCGGGAAATCTTCACCATGCCGCGCATACCCGGCGAGGTGGGTTTCATTTTGATGACAGCCATGATTACGCAGCCTCCCCACCGATGTTCAGCTCTTGACCAGGCTTCAGCGTCACATAGGCCTTGCGAATGTTGTCGCGGCGGCCAGTGGATTTGCCAAAACGCTTGGTTTTGCCTTTTTGGTTCAGTACCGATACGGCCTTGACGTCCACCTTGAACATCAATTCCACAGCGGCCTTGATTTCAGGTTTGGTGGCGTCCTGCAGCACCTTGAACAGCACGGCGTTGGATTTGTCGGCAACCATGGTGGCTTTTTCAGACACGATGGGAGCGACCAGCACCTGCATCAGGCGGCCTTCGTCAAATTTTGGTTTGGTGTTCACGGCGCTCATGCAAACATCTCCTTGAGTTTGTCCATGGCGGCCTTGGTGACCAGAACCTTTTTGTAGTGCACCAGCGACAGCGGGTCTGCGTAACGCGGCTCAACCACAAGAATGTTCACCAGATTGCGTGAAGCCAGGTACAGGTTTTCGTCAACCTCGTCAGCGATGACCAGCACCGATTTGAGGTTCATGGCCTTGAACTTGTCGGCCAGGACCTTGGTCTTGGGCGAGTCCACGGTCAGCGAATCAACCACAGCCAGGCGGCCTTCACGGGCCAGCTGGGAGAAGATGGAGGCCATGCCGGCGCGGTACATCTTCTTGTTGATTTTCTGCGTGAAGTTTTCGTCAGGCATGTTCGGGAAAATACGACCACCGCCACGCCACAGCGGGGAGGAAGTCATACCGGCGCGAGCGCGGCCGGTGCCCTTTTGCTTGAACGGCTTTTTCGTCGAGTGCTTGACCTGCTCACGGTCTTTTTGTGCTCGCGTACCCTGGCGGGCGTTGGCCTGGAAGGCCACGACCACCTGGTGAATCAGGCTCTCGTTGTATTCGCGACCAAACACGGTATCGGGCACGTCCACTTTGGACGAAGCCAGACCCTGGTCATTCAGGAGTTCGACTTGCATCAGTTCGCTCCTTTGGCGGCGGCAACGGGTTTGGCCTTGATGGCGGCGCGAACCGTCACAAAACCACCTTTGGAACCAGGCACGGCGCCGCGGATCATCAGCAGCTGACGGGCTTCGTCGATGCGCACGATGTCGAGGTTTTGTGTGGTCTTGGTGACATCACCGAGGTGACCCGTCATGCGTTTACCAGGAAACACGCGACCGGGGTCCTGCGCCATACCGATGGAGCCGGGCACGTTGTGCGAACGGCTGTTACCGTGCGACGCGCGCTGCGAGCTCATCTTGTGGCGCTTGATGGTGCCGGCAAAGCCTTTACCAATGGAAGTGCCCTGCACGTCCACCTTTTGGCCGACAGCAAACACGTCAGCGGCGGGTACCACAGTACCGGCGGCATATTTGCCTGCGACGTCAGCCGTCACGCGGAATTCTTTCAGGATTTCACCGGCTTCAACGCCTGCTTTCGCAAGGTGGCCAGCGGCTGGCTTGGTGATACGCGACGCTTTGCGCGCACCAAATGCCACTTGAAGGGCATCGTAGCCGTCGTTTGCTTGGGTTTTCACCTGGGTCACGCGGTTGTTAGACACATCTACCACTGTGACAGGAACGGTATCCCCATCATCAGTGAACAGACGCATCATGCCCACCTTGCGGCCCAGCAACCCTAGGGAGTTGCTCAGACTCATGCTTTTCTTTCGTAACTTCCACCGCTGCGACTTCAATTGGCCGCAGACGTTTTGATGTGAAAGACAGTTGATAAAACCATCCTGCGCTTGACTGGCAAGCTCAGGACAGCCCAAGAGTATAGCGCGGACTTGCCTGATTGGCAAATCCGCGCTGAATCCCGGTCTTTTTGAGGCCCGGCTTTCGCCAAAACCCCGATTTCTTCTTACTGCAGCTTGATTTCGACGTCCACACCGGCAGGCAGATCGAGCTTCATCAGGGCGTCAACGGTTTTGTCCGTTGGGTCGACGATGTCCATCAGGCGCTGGTGGGTGCGGATTTCGAGCTGGTCGCGGCTCGTCTTGTTGACGTGGGGCGAACGCAGGATGTCAAAACGCTTCATGCGGGTTGGCAGGGGCACAGGGCCCTTGACAATCGCGCCTGTGCGTTTGGCAGTGTCAACAATTTCAGCTGCCGACTGGTCGATCAGCTTGTAGTCAAACGCTTTCAGGCGAATGCGGATTTTTTGCTTGGTGGCCATGGTAATTCCTTAGGGTTTTGCAGAATTACGCAAGAATCTTTGCCACGACACCGGCGCCGACGGTTTTGCCGCCCTCGCGGATGGCGAAACGCAGACCCTCTTCCATCGCGATCGGGTTGATCAGCTTGACGGTGATCGACACGTTATCGCCTGGCATGACCATCTCTTTGCCTT
>CALRUM020000021.1:0-68755 GCA_943371375.1 Asaia bogorensis | reverse complement strand
CGAGTTCGAGCGAGACCCCGCTTTTACCGAGCACCGCAGTTTGCCCGTAGCGAAGCGAAGGGTCCCAGACCATCGGGTCGCCTTTCTTTTGGGTACTTTTCTTTGGCGACGCAAAGAAAAGGACCTCGCCCGCCGGGGCGAGACCCGGCTTGCTGGCACACCACCTATAGAAGAAGCAAAGAAGGCTTTGACCGGCCCAGCCCGAACAGCAAAAAACTAAGCCGCCGCAGCCGCCTTCTGAATCTCCGTCCGCAACAAAGCCTGCTGCTGCCCCACATGCCGCCCTTGCCGCCCGGCAAGGCCTTTTTTCTCTGCCGGTACCGGCTGCTGCCCGGCCAGCAAGGCCGCCAGACAGGCCGGCCGGCCGCGCGCGCCGCTGGCCTGGTAGTCCGCCAGCAAGGCCGCCGACACAAGCTGCGTTGCCAGCAGGCGCACCCCGGTCAGGTGCGCAAACAGCAGGTCCAGCAGTTTTTCCAGCGCAAACTCATGCGTCTTGCCGGTGTGCTGCCAAAGCCAGTCGCTGAAAGCCAGAAAATGCCCGAAGGCCGAACCCGGACCATCCGGTGTACCCCCCAGCAACAGCGCCAGGCCCCGGGGAAAGCGCCCGGAGTTGGCCACCATCTCCCAGTAACGCGCAAAACGTTTGACACGCTGCATCGCGGCAAAATCAACACTGCTGTTCTGCAAAATCGTGTACGGCGTCTGCGGGTCATACACCATGGCAAAGTCGGCCGTGTGCCGCGTGATCGGTGTGCCGCGCAGGCGCTTGAGCACCCCGAACTGGATTTCATGCGGTCCCAGGGCATACAGCCGGTCAAAACCCTCGGCAAAACTTTGCAGCGTTTCGCCGGGCAGGCCAAAAATCAGGTCGGCATGCACATGGGCCCGGCTTTGACTCACCAGCCAGCGCAGGTTGTCAGCGGTTTTGGCGTTGTCCTGTTTGCGCGAGATGCGTTGCTGCACCTCGGGGTTAAAGCTCTGGATGCCAACTTCAAACTGCAGCGAACCTGCGGGGAACTGCATGATCAGTTCTTTCAGCCGGTCCGGCAGGCTGTCGGGCACCACTTCAAAATGCACAAAAATATCGGGCGACGCGACCAGCTGGTCCAGAAAAAATTGCAGGATACGCACCGAGTTGTCTATCTTCAGGTTGAAGGTGCGGTCCACAAACTTGAAGTTGCGCGCGCCACGGCGGTACAGGGTCTCCAGCTGCGCCATGAACAGATCAAGATCAAAGGCCCAGGCGGTTTTGTCGAGCGCGCTCAGGCAGAACTCGCACTTGAAGGGGCAGCCGCGCGAGGCTTCGACATACAACAGGCGCTGGGCCAGGTCTTCGTCGCTGTATTCGCTGTACGGCAGGGCCAGTACATCGAGCGCGGGCTGCTCGCCGGCGATCACCTTCATCAGGGGCTGGGGGCCGTCGAGCAAAGCCCGGCACAGTTTGGGAAAACTCACATCGCCCCAGCCGGTCACCACATGGTCGGCCAGGCGGCAGATGTCCTGCTGCTCCACCTCATGGCTGACCTCGGGCCCGCCCAGCACAATTTTGATGCCTGGCCGCAGGGCCTTGAGCAGGCGCACCACCTGGGTGGTCTCCACCACATTCCAGATGTAAATACCCAGGCCAATCACCTCAGGCTGCAGCGCCAGCAGCTCTTCGACGATACGGGTGGCGGGCTGGCCAATGACAAACTCGCGCAGCTGCGTCTGGGCCCGCAGACCCTCGCCACCGTGTGGGTCCATATTGGCCAGCAGGCAGCGCAGGCCCAGCGAGGCATGGATGTATTTGGCGTTGAGTGTGGCCAGCACAATACGTGCGCCGCCCTGCGGGACAAGGGGAGAGGGCCAAGGCGCAGGGCGGTTCATGCCGGTATTATCAAACCATGACACAAACCCTGTTTCGCGAGGACGCTTATCTGGCCGAATGCAGCGCCACGGTCACCGCCTTCGGCGAGCAGGGCATTGTGTTGGACCGCACGGTGTTTTACCCCATGGGCGGCGGTCAGGCGGGGGACGCCGGTGTGCTGATCCTGGCCGACGGGCGTGAAATTGCCATCCACGACACCCGCAAGGGCAAAAACGCCGAAGGCCAGTTCACCGAGGCCATCTGCCACCTGACTGACCCGCTGCTGCCATCGGGCCTGCAGGTCGGCGACCGCGTAATGGCGCGCATCCACTGGGCGCGCCGGCACCGGCTCATGCGTTTTCACACCACCACCCATTTGTTATGCCACCTGGTGCCGCAACTGGTCAACGGCTGCTCGATCACCCCCGACTATGCGCGGCTGGACTTCAACATGACGGATCCGCTGGACAAGGACGAACTGACGGCCGGCATCGCACGGCTGGTGGCCGCCGCGCACCCGCTGCTCGTGGGCAGCATCAGTGACGCCGAACTCGATGCGAATCCGGCACTGGTCAAAAGCATGAGTGTGCAGCCGCCGCGCGGCAGCGGCCAGGTGCGCACCATCCGTATAGGCGGACCCGGCGCAGAGGCCATGATTGATCTGCAGCCCTGCGGTGGCACCCATGTGGCGAACACGGCAGAGATTGGCGCGGTGATTGTCACGAAAATTGAAAAGAAAAGCGCCAGCACGCGCCGTGTGGTGCTGGGCTTTGCGCCCTGAACTGTTACCCATGCGAAACAGAAACATCACCGGCGACTCGTTTTTTGCCTGGGACGGTGAAGTGCTGGTGCTGAACATTCTGGGCAAACCGGCGGCCAGCCGCGATGCAATTGGCAAACCCAAGGGCAGCCAGCTCAAGGTCAGCGTGACCGCAGCACCGCAGGGCGGCAAGGCCACCGACCACATGTTGCGTTTTTTGGCGCCGCTGTTTGGCGTTGCGCTGGCCGATATCGAGGTGGTTTTCGGCCGTGAGAGCGTGCACAAACAGTTGCGCATCAAGGCACCCGGCAAGCTGCCGGCTGTCTTCACACAGCCCGCCACCGCCGTGGCGCCCCAGGAACTAAAGCCGCAGGCTCCGCTCACACCCTGACCATGTCTTTTTGCCGTTTGTTATCTGCTCTGTTTTTGATAGCTGCCTGCGCAATACCGCCGTCGGCTGCAGCCCAAATCAACCTGACAGGCAAAACCCCCGTGGGCGCCGTGGTGACAACCGAGCAGGTGCGCGCCGAATTGCTGGCCTGGGCACCCGAGGGTGTGGCGCCGGGCAAGCAGGTCTGGGTCGGCCTGCAGCTGGCCCATGCGCCGGAGTGGCACACCTACTGGAAAAACTCCGGCGACTCCGGCTTGCCCACCGTGCTGGAGTGGACACTGCCCGCCGGCGTCAGCGCCGGTGACATCGCCTGGCCCACACCGAAAAAAATACCCATAGGCACACTGGCCAACTACGGTTATGAGGGCACGGTGCTGCTGCCGGTGCCGCTGACAGTGTCCGCGGGCTTTGGCGCTTCGCAACTGACGGTCAAACTCAAGGCGGCCTGGCTGATCTGCAAAAAAGAATGTATCCCGCAGGACGGTGAATTTGCACTGCAAATCCCGGTGAAAGCTTCCAGCGCTTCCAGCGGCGCTCAATTTGCGGCAGCGTTTGCCGCCAGCCCGAAACCGCTGGCCGGCAGCGGCAGCCAGATTGAGGTCGGGCCCAAGGCCATCCAGGTAGCGCTGCGCGGTTTGCCCGCTGTCTTTCAGGGCAAAACGCTGGCGTTTTATCCCGAGACCGGCAGCGTGATTGAGCCCGCTGCGCCCTGGCAACAAACCTGGCAGGGCGCGGTCTGGACAGCGCAGTTGCCGCTGTCGGCGCAGCGCAGTGAAAGCCCGCGAATGATGCCGCTGGTGCTGGCGTTCGGGACGCAGGCCGTGCGCATCGAAACGCCGGTCAAGGGCGACTGGCCCGCTGTGGCCGCTGCCGCTGCCGTGCCGCCCGCGCTGGAGGCCGCACTCAAGGCCAACGCAGCCCTGGGTGCCGCACCCACGGGCAACAGCACGGCGCCGCTGGGTCTGTTTGCCGCCCTGCTCGGTGCGCTGCTGGGCGGGCTGATCCTGAACCTGATGCCCTGCGTGTTTCCGGTGCTGGCCATCAAGGTGATCAGTTTTGCGCAGCAGAAAAATCAGGCAGAGCGGCTGGCCGGCGGCCTGGCTTACAGCGCCGGGGTGTTGCTGTCCTTCCTGGCGCTGGGCGCCTTGCTGCTGGGCTTGCGCTCGGCCGGCGAACAACTGGGCTGGGGCTTTCATTTGCAAAGCCCGGCGGTGGTGGCGGCGCTGGCGGTGTTGTTCACGCTGATAGGCCTCAATCTCGCGGGCCTGTTTGAATTTGGCAGTTTTTTGCCGAGCCGCGTGGCGACTGTGCAAAGCAAAAATCCGGTGCTCAATGCCTTTCTGACCGGCGTGCTGGCCACCGCAATTGCTTCGCCTTGCACCGCACCTTTCATGGGGGCGTCGCTCGGTTATGCGCTGGGTTTGCCGGCCGTCCAGGCGCTGGCGATTTTTGCCGCGATCGGACTGGGCATGGCCCTGCCCTACCTGGCGGCCAGCGCCGTGCCGGCGGTGGCGCGCGCCCTGCCGCGCCCCGGCGCCTGGATGGTGACTTTCCGGCAACTGATGGCTTTTCCGATGTTTGCCACCGTGGCCTGGCTGGTCTGGGTGCTGGGCCAGCAAAGCGGCATAGACGGCGCTGGCGCCTTGCTGGCGTTGCTCATTGTGCTGGCGCTGGTGCTGTGGTCCTTGACCCTCCAAGGCCGAACCCGCCTTCTGTTTGCTACATTTTCCATAGCGCTTGGCGTAGCCGGTGTATGGGCCATCGGCCAGAATGTCATCAAACCGATGGAAGCCTCAGCGCTGGCAGCGGCGCCGTCGGAGCGCTGGCAGGCCTGGGAGCCGGGCCGGGTCGAGCAGCTCACCGCGCAGGGCCAAAACGTGTTTGTGGACTTCACCGCCGCCTGGTGCGTGACTTGCCAGTACAACAAAAAAACCACGCTGGCCAACCCTGAAGTGCTGGCCGATATCGATGCCAGGAAGGTGGTGTTGCTGCGCGCCGACTGGACGCGCCGCGACCCGGCGGTGACAGCGGCACTGGGCCAGCTGGGCCGCAGCGGCGTGCCGGTGTATGTGATTTACAAGCCCGGCAGTGCGCCCCGCGTGTTGTCGGAAATTCTGTCTGTGGACGATGTCAGGGCCGAACTGGCCAGGCTGTAAGTACTGTTTCAAGGAGTGGATGCCATGCAGAACCGTTTCATCAATCGCCGCGTTTTTTCCGGGTCTTTGCTGCTCGCCCCCTGGGCACTGTCCCTGAGCCGCCCCGCTTCGGCCGCCACCGTGGGCCAGGCTGCGCCGGACTTTTCCGCCAGCGACACCAGCGGCAAAACCCGCAAGCTCAGTGATTACAAAGGCAAACTGGTGGTGCTCGAGTGGACCAACCCGGGCTGCCCCTTTGTGCAAAAACATTACAGCGGCAACATGCAGGCCCTGCAAAAGGAATTTGCCGCCAAAGGGGTGGTCTGGCTGTCCCTGAACTCGACCGAAACCGGCCACGGCGACTACCTGGCCCCGGCCAAACTGGCGGGCTGGATGCGCGAGAAACAGGCGTCTGCCACCGCCATACTGATGGACGAATCGGGAAAAATCGGCCAGCTTTACGGCGCCAAGACCACGCCGCACATGTACATCGTCAGCCCGCAGGGCCGGCTGGTCTATGCCGGGGCGATTGACAGCATTGCGTCGGCGCAAGTGGACGACATCAAGACCGCCACCAACTATGTGCGCCAGGGCCTGAACGAGGCGCTGGGCGGCAAGGCCCTCACGCTGGCGTCCAGCCGCGCTTATGGCTGCTCGATCAAATACAAGGCCTGAGGCAACACCATGACCGCCATCGCGCCAGCCGAACGCATGCCCTACATCCTGAACCACTGCCGCACGATTGCGGTGGTCGGCCTGTCGGCCCAGGTGCACCGCGCCAGTTTTGATGTGGCGCGTTACATGCAGGCCCACGGCTACCGCATCATCCCGGTCAATCCCAACGTCAGCGAGGTGCTGGGCGAAAAAGCCTACGCCAGTTTGCGCGAGGCAGCGCAGCACGAACACATTGAGCTGGTGAACTGTTTTCGCAACAGCGTGGACATTCCGCCCATCGTTGATGACGCGATTGCGATTGGCGCCAAAGCGGTCTGGATGCAGCTGGGCATCAGCCACGCCAGCGCCGCCGCCAAAGCCGAGGCCGCGGGGCTGCTGGTGGTGCAGGACCACTGCCTGAAGATTGACCACCGCGTGTTGCAGTCGCGCGGCCTGGTGCCGGCCGACACCGCCTGAAGGCCGCAGGCTGCCGTGTGCGGGCCACTGGCAGTCCTTGATAATCGGCGCATGCCTGTACAGCGCCGCCTCCTGTTCACCCTCCTGCCCGGTCTGCTTGCGCTGCTGCTGGGTGGCTGCTCAACCATGGGGCCGGCCCCGCTGCACCGCGGCGAAACCCAGGCTGCGCCGCTGACCGGCAGCGAGCTGGCCCAGTCGGACGTGAACCGCATGGCCACGCTCGGCATGCGTGACAACCTCGACAGCCTGTACCGGCTGCTGGACAAGTTGTACCGGCGCAACCCGGCCGAATGGCGCAAAACCGGCAGCAGCAGCCGCGAGGCCGCGATCGAGCGTGTGCGCAGCGCCATCGACAGCCGCACGCCCTGGCCCGAGTTGCAGGGCAAACGCGACATTGCCGCACTGTCGCTGGCGCTGAGCGCTGATTTCAGGGGTGACCGCGTCGCCGCCTTCATCTATGCCAGCGCCGACATGCTGATCGTGGCGCACGGCGGCAAAACCGCTTTTTACCTGGTCGATGGCCTGGACGCGCAGTATGTGTACAACGCCGCACGCAACATCGAGTCAGCGGTCTGGCTGCTGGCCACAAGGCGCAATGTCGCAGGCCAGCCGCTGCTGCTGGCTGATGAAATCTCCGAACGCGAGCGTAACCTCAGCTTTGAGCGCGAGTTCGGCAAGGTCATAGGCCGGCTCGATTTGCTGTCATCGGTCCTGACCGAGAAATACCGGCGCGCCGTGATCACCTACATGCAGAATCTGGCCGGCGCCTCCTTTCTGCAGTTTCTGCCGGTTCGTTAGCCCCCACGGTCGTTCACTGCGTGTAACTCCCTGCACCTTGCAGGCCGCCGCTCACCAGAGGCTTCGCTTCTGGCGCCTGTCCAAAGCTGCTCAAGCAGCTTTGGAGCCGCAGGCTCCAGCCCCGAGGGGGCCGCTGCGCCTGCGGGCCGGCAAAGCCGGACCCGCGGCCCCTGCTGGTTTGAACAGCCCCCAGAGTCGTGAAGATTTCGTAGCGAGCGGGCCGAGGTGGCGTCGAGGAGCGGAGCCGTACAAGGGTACGGTGAGCACCGCAGGCGCCAGATCAGCCCGCGCAGTAGAAAGATTCACGGCTCTGAGACAATCGGCGCATGTACGCCCCGCTCCAAAACGACACCTTTCTGCGCGCCTGCCTGCGCCAGGCCACCGACTACACCCCCGTCTGGCTGATGCGCCAGGCCGGGCGCTACTTGCCCGAGTACCGCGCCAGCCGCGCCAAGGCCGGCAGCTTCATGGGTCTGGCGACCTCACCCGACTACGCCACCGAAGTCACGCTGCAGCCGCTCGAGCGTTACCCGCTGGACGCCGCCATCCTGTTTTCCGACATCCTGACCGTGCCCGACGCGATGGGCCTGGGCCTGTCGTTTGCGCTGGGCGAAGGCCCGCGTTTTGCGACACCGGTGCGCGACGAGGCCGCCGTGGCCAGACTCGAAGTGCCGGACATGGACAAGCTGCGTTATGTGTTTGACGCCGTTACATCGATCCGCAAGGCACTGAACGGCCGGGTGCCGCTGATCGGTTTTTCCGGCAGCCCCTGGACGCTGGCCTGTTACATGGTGGAAGGCGCCGGCTCCGACGACTACCGCCTGGTCAAAACCATGCTCTACCAGCGGCCCGACCTGATGCACAAAATGCTGGCGGTCAACGCCGACGCGGTCGCGGCCTACCTGAACGCACAGATAGCCGCCGGTGCCCAGGCGGTGATGATTTTTGACAGCTGGGGCGGCGTGCTGGCCGACGCGGCTTTCCAGACCTTCAGCCTGGCCTACACCCAGCGCGTGCTCAAGCAGCTCAAGCGCAGCCATGAGGGCGTCATCATCCCGCGTCTGGTCTTCACCAAAGGCGGCGGTTTGTGGCTGGAGCAAATGGCCAAACTCGATTGTGAGGTTCTGGGCCTGGACTGGACCGTGAACCTGGGCCAGGCCCGTGAGCGTGTGGGTGCACGCATGGCGCTGCAGGGCAACCTGGACCCGAATGTGCTGTTTGCCGGGCCGGCCCAGATCGAGGCAGAAGTGGCCGCTGTGCTGGAGAGTTTTGGCACGCCACACCACAACCTGGCCAGCACCGGCCCCACCCACATCTTCAACCTGGGCCACGGCATCAGCCAGCACAGCCCGCCGGAAAGTGTCGAAGTGCTGGTGCGGGCAGTCCATGCCTACTCGCGCCGCATGCGCACCGGCACGCCACACTAGCTTCTGGCCGACCCGCTGTAACATAAAAACCGGGCAGTGGGGGCCAGACTTATTCACAAAATTTGTGCTGCGGTGCCGCATGAAGGTGTAACTGCCGGGCCCCTCGCTATCAAAGCCATAGCGCCGCTAAGTACTTGATTTATATGACTTCTTTTAATTGCTTTTTTTGCGGGCAATTTAAGAAAAGCCTTGATTTATAAGGCTTGGTGGCGTGTGGGGACAATCTATCAACAAAGTTATCCACAGAAACTTTGGAAGACCCGCAAAGCGTTTCTAAATCAAGCACTTAGAGCAACTTTCGAAGATGTATCTGAAGACTAACAACTTAAGTTCTCCTCTGCAGGCCAGAAAGCCATGAGCCACTGGCTCAGCATTGTGGTGGCGACACCGGCACACAGCGGCGTGGCGGCTGCGCTGACCTACCGAAGCGAGTGGCCGCTTGCACCCGGATGCCTGGTGCGTGTGCCGCTGGGCAAACGCGAGGTCCTGGGCGTGGTCTGGCAGGCGTTGCCCGACAGTGGCGGCTTGCCCGACGCGCAGGCCCGATCGGTGCTGGGCGCGCTCGGCGGCCTGGCCCCGCTGTCTGATACCTGGCGGCGGCTGGTGGCGTTTACTGCCAGTTATTACCAGCGCTCTATCGGCGAGGTGGCGCTGGCGGCCTTGCCGCCGCAGCTGCGCGAGCTGAGCTCGCAACAACTGGCGCGCCGGCTCAAGCGGCCGTCAGCCCCCGCTACGGACACCCCGGACACTGCTGATTTAATAACACTCAGCGCAGAACAGCAAAGGGCCATCGCCGAATTTGATGCAGATGCCAGGCCGGCCCTGCTGTTTGGCGCGACCGGCAGCGGCAAAACCGAGGTGTATTTGCGCGCTGCCGCCCGGGTGCTGGTCAGCGACCCCAGCGCGCAGGTGCTGGTGATGGTGCCCGAGATCAACCTCACGCCGCAGTTGCAAGCACGTTTTGAAGCGCGGTTTGCGCATCTGGGCAAGGCTCAGGTGGTGGCCATGCACAGCGGCCTGACGCCTGCCCAGCGCCTCAAAAGCTGGCTGGCGGCACACGCCGGTCAGGCCCGGCTGGTGCTCGGCACGCGCATGGCGATTTTTGCCTCGCTGCCGAATCTGCGCCTGATCATCGTGGATGAAGAACACGACCCGAGTTACAAGCAGCAGGAAGGCGCACGTTATTCAGCGCGTGATCTGGCGGTGTACCGCGCCATGCTGGAGAGCTCGGCCCACAACAACAGCGTCGGTGTCATGGCTCCTTCTTCACCAGCAGGGGCCGCGGAACCGGCTTTGCCGGGCCGCAGGCGCAGCGCCCCCTCGGGGGGCAGCGAACCACACGAAGTGGGGAGCGTGGGGGCTGGCACCTGCAAGGTGCTACTCGGTTCTGCCACCCCTTCACTGGAAAGCTGGCAGGCCACCGAGACCGGCCGTTACCAGCGCCTGAGCATGCTGGAGCGTATAGGCGGCGCGGCGCAAGCGGGCAGCCTGCCGGCGGTGCGGCTGGTGGACATGAACCACCAGCCCAAACACGCCACGATTGCGCCGCCCTTGCTCGACGCCATCAGCCAGCGCATCGCGCGTGGCGAGCAGTCGCTGATATTTCTGAACCGGCGCGGTTATGCGCCTGTGCTGGCCTGCCACGACTGCGGCTGGAAAAGTGAATGCCCGCATTGCAGCGCCTATCGCGTCTTCCACAAGATAGACCGTACGCTGCGTTGCCACCACTGCGGGTTTACCGAAAAGGTGCCGCGTGCCTGCCCGGGCTGCGGCAACATCGACATTGCACCTGTGGGCAAAGGCACGGAACGGCTGGAGGAACACATCACCGAGCTGCTGGCCGGCGTCACGCGCCCGGACGGCAGCCCCCTGCGCATCGCACGCATTGATGCCGACACCACGCGGCTCAAGGGCGCGCTCGAGTCGCAACTGGCCAGCGTGCATGCGCGCGAGGTGGATGTGCTGGTCGGCACCCAGATGATTGCCAAGGGCCACGATTTCCGGCACATCACGCTGGTGGCGGCGATCAACCCCGACAGCGCACTGTTTTCGAGCGACTTCCGCGCACCTGAGCGCCTGTTTGGCCTGTTGATGCAGGCCGCAGGCCGGGCCGGGCGTGATGCCGAGCGCGGCGAAGCCAGCGAAATGTGGGTGCAAACTTTTCACCCGCAACACCCGCTGTTTGCTGCCTTGAAAAAACACGACTACCCGGCCTTCGCGGCGCAGGAACTCCAAGAGCGCGAAGCCGCCGGCATGTCGCCCTTCGGTTTTTCGGCGCTGGTGCGCGCCGAAGCGCGCGAGCAGTCTGTGGCGCAGGGCTTTTTAAATGCAGCGGCTGCCGCCGCGCAGGCACAGCAGCTGCCCGGAGCCGATGCCGTCACACCCTACCCGGCCGTGCCCATGACGATACAGCGCGTCGCCAACATCGAACGTGCCCAGATGTTGGTCGAAAGCCCGTCACGCGCCGCGCTGCAGCGCTTCCTCGCGGCCTGGCAGCCGCTGCTGCGTGAGACGCGGCAGCAAGCGGAGTTCAAAGGGTTGATCCGCTGGGCGATTGATGTGGATCCGTTGGCGATATGACGCCCCCATGCCATGCAGAACAAGGGTATCAAAGCCGTTCGTTTCGCTCCGTCTCAACCGCACAGGACAGACGCATTGGCGCGGCACTTGATGCGCGGCATCAGACTTCCCTGAATCCTGGCCTTGCTCTGGTGACTCCTTCATGACGCCCAAAACCCGACGCGCGCTCCAGGCCATCCTGTACGAGGTTTTCGCCATTGCTTTTGTGGGTCCCGTGTTGAGCCTCGCGTTCGACAAATCGCCTGCCTCGACCCTGGGCCTGGCTTTCGTGCTGTCCAGCATTGCGCTCAGCTGGAGCTACCTGTTCAACACCATCTTCGAGCGCTGGGAGTCACGTCAATCGGCACGGGGCCGGTCCTTTGCCAGGCGCCTGGCGCATGGCCTGGGTTTCGAAGGGGGGCTTGCCGTCATCCTGATTCCGGTGATGGCCCTCTGGCTGGACATTTCACCCCTGAGCGCGTTTTTGGCCAATCTTGGCCTCCTGGCATTCTTCTTCGTCTACGCCATCGCATTCACATGGGCCTTTGATCGCGTCTTTGGCCTTCCCCAATCTGCCGCGAAGCAGCGCGAGGCCTGACCCTTCCATCGCTTCTTCCATTGCCCGCCAACAAGCCCACGGTCCGCAGGCTCAGGTCAACAAGGCCACCGCCGCAGAAAAGCTGAAAAACGCCAGCACCGTGGACAGCAGGATGATCCGGGCAATACGCCCGTTGTTGGCGCCAAAACGTTCGGCCAGCAGCGACACGTTGCTGGCACTCGGCAGCGCTGCCACCAGCACAATCACCGTCAGGGCAAACGGCTGCAGCGGCACACCGAGCTGGATCGCGCCCAGTCCCACCAGGCCCACCAGCAGCGGGTGCAACACCAGCTTGATCAGCGCCACCGGCAGGTAGTCCTGCAGCGGGATTTTTTCGACGCTGTTCATTTGCGAACGCGCCAGCACCGCGCCTATGGTGAACAGCGCCACCGGCGAGGCGGCGTCGGCCAGCAGGCTCAGGGTCTGCAGCACCGGCGCTGGCAGGGTGATCGCCAGCCCGGAGGACAGCGCACCCAGCACAATCGCCCAGGGCATGGGGTTCAGCGCCACGCCTTTGAGCGCGTTTTTGGCCGCCACTTCCGCGCCGTGGCTGTCGGCAGAATCGAGCCGCGACAGCGCAATACACAGCGAACTGGTCACCAGCAGGTCGATCACGATGGTCACAATCGCCGGTCCGGCCGCCTGCGCACCAAGCAGCGCCACCAGCAGCGGTACACCCATGAAACCGGTGTTCGGAAAGGCAGCAACCAGCGCGCCGAAAGAGGCGTCGTTCCAGCCTATGCGCTTGTTGCGCGTTACGGCAATCGTGAAGGCCACCAAAATCAGCGCACACAGCAGGTAGACCGCCACCAGGCTGCCGTCCAGCAGCTGGGCCACCGGCGTATTCGCGCCAAAGCGGTACAACATGCAGGGCAGCGCGAAATACAGCACAAAGGTGTTCAGGCCGGGAATCGCCGCCTGCGGCAACAAACCCCGGCGCGCAGCCACATAGCCGCACAGCACCAGGGCGAAGAAGGGGAAGGTGACCAGAAGAATGCTTAACACAAAGCGTATTGTCACTTGCAGGCTTTGCAACTGCCTGACTGGCTATGATGACCCGCTGCCTGCCCCTTGTCGCGTCCGCCTTTTCACTGCATGTCGTCCCACCCGTCCCCAGCCTCTCCCCCCAGCAACGGCCTCAATCTCGCCCAGCAGGAAGCCGTCAATTACATGCACGGCCCCTGCCTGGTGCTGGCCGGCGCCGGCTCGGGCAAGACACGGGTCATCACGCACAAGATCGGCCGGCTGATCCAGGCCGGTCTGCCGCCTGAGCAGATTGCCGCCATCACCTTCACCAACAAGGCCGCCGCCGAAATGCGCGAGCGCGCCAAAAAGCTGATCGGCAAGCCGGCACGCGGCGTGCTGATCTGCACCTTTCACGCGCTGGGCGTGCGCATGTTGCGCCAGGACGGCGAGGCGCTGGGGCTGAAAAAGCAGTTTTCGATACTCGACAGCGACGACGTCACCAGCATCCTGAAAGACGCCGGCGGCACCACCGACGCAGCCACCGCGCGGCAGTGGCAGTGGACCATCAGCGCCTGGAAAAGTGCCGGCCTGAATGCCGCGCAAGCCGAAGCCCAGGCCCAGGGCGACGAAGAGCGCCTGATCGCCCGCATCATGGCGCGTTACGAAGAACGCCTGAGCGCCTACCAGAGTGTGGACTTTGACGACCTGATCGCCCTGCCGCTGAAACTGCTGCAGCAGCATGCCGGGGTGCGCGACAAATGGCAGCAGGCGCTGGGTCATGTGCTGGTCGATGAATACCAGGACACCAACGCCACGCAATATGAAATGCTCAAGCTGCTGGTAGGGGCACGCGGCCGCTTTACCGCCGTGGGGGACGACGACCAGTCGATTTACGGCTGGCGCGGTGCCACGCTGGAGAACCTGAAAAAGCTGCCGCTGGACTATCCGGCGCTGCGCGTGGTCAAGCTCGAGCAGAACTACCGCAGCACCGGCGCCATCCTGCGCGCCGCCAACAACGTGATTGCGCCCAATCCCAAGCTGTTTCCCAAAACCCTGTTCAGCGAACTGGGCGAGGGTGAGCCGGTGCGTGTCGCCGATTGCGACAGCGAGGAGCACGAAGCCGAACGTGTGGTGGCGCGTATCCAGAGCCTGCGGGCCGAAGGCACGCTGCTGGCCGCCGGCGGCCAGCACAGGGAGTGGAAGGACTTTTGTGTCCTGTACCGCGCCAACCACATGGCCAAGCCGCTGGAAAAAGCCTTTCGCAAGGCAGCGATTCCGTACAAGGTGTCGGGCGGGCAGAGTTTTTTCGACCGTGCCGAAATCAAGGACCTGTGTTGCTGGCTGCGCCTGCTGGTCAACAACAACGACGACCCGGCCTTCATGCGTGCCGTGACCACACCCAAACGCGGCATCGGCCACACCACACTGGCCGCGCTGGGCACATTTGCCAGCAAGTACAAGCTCAGCCTGTTTGAGGCGCTGTTCAGCCATTCGCTGGCTGCGGCCGTGCCGGCCAAGGCGCTGGGCTCGCTGCATGAGTTCGGCCGTTACGTCAACGAGCTCGAATACCGCGCGCGCCACACCGTGGGTGCAGAGGGCGCCCGCACGGTTTTGAACGACTGGCTCAAGGACATCGGCTACGAGAAACACCTGTACGACGGCGAGGACAGCGAAAAAATCGCCGCCGCGCGCTGGACCAATGTGATGGATTTTTGCGACTGGATGGCGCAGCGCTGCGGCGGGCAAATCGATGACACAGCCGGTACCGCCATCGCCAGCGAAAGCAAAAACATGCTGGAAGTGGTGCAGACGATTGCCCTGCTGTCTACCATCAGTGAACGCGAGGGGGACCAGAACGTGGTGACGCTGTCCACCCTGCACGCCGCCAAGGGCCTGGAGTGGCCACATGTGCTGCTGGCAGGTGTCAACGAGGGTTTGCTGCCTTTCAAGCTGGACAGCGATGACGGCCAGGATGCGGCCAAAACCGAAGGCATCGCGCAGCGCCTGCAGGAAGAGCGCCGCCTGATGTATGTGGGCATCACCCGGGCCCAGCACACGCTGACCGTGAGCTGGCTGCGCCGGCGCAAAAAGGGGCGCGAGACCGTGGCCGGCCTGCCCAGCCGTTTTATCGCCGAGATGGGCCTGGAGAAAACCACGGTCAAAGAAGACCCGCGTGAGAAAATCCGGGCGCTGCGGGCAGAATTTGCCAAACGCGCCGCCGACAGCGCCGAGGCGCAATTGCTCGCCGAAACCACCCGTGACGCCCCCTGACCCTGCCCGCCATGACACCTGCCACCCGCCTCAAAATTGCTATCTTTTTAGTAGCTGCTTGCGCAATCTGCACAAGGGTCAGTGGCCAAAATAACCCACAAGCATCGGCGGCAAGCCCTTGCCCGGCGGCCAAGCTGCTCAAGGCGGCGCAGATTCATGGGCAGTGGCGCGTGAGTTTCAAATCAGCACCCGCAGGCTTGCCCGCCACGGCCACCGTGCTGCTTGAGCGGCATGCACAGTTCAGTGACAGTGTGGCCGGTTTTGTCAGCCGCCAGCTGGCTGCACCAGCGCCTGGCCACGCGCCCAGGGCGCAACTGGCGGGCGATCTGGAAGACGGTTTTCTGACACTGGACGAGTCCTCCAACGGCATCAGCATCACCGGCACCTGGAACGCAGAAGTGGTGGAGGGATCCTGCGGCAGAAGCATACGCGGCAGCTGGAAAGACACCAGCAGCAGCGCCCCGCCCGACGCGCCGGAAATTGCGTTCAGCATGGAAAAACTGGCAGGATGGTAAACATGTTCATGCGCACACCCCGTTTTTTGGCCGCCGGCCTGCTGGCGCTCGGCATGTTGGGCACGGCGCTGGCCCAGACCCCTGGCAGCGGCGCGCCCACGCTGCCAGACCGCGGCAACCGCCTGGGCTGGCAGGCCTGCCATGCGATGAGCGCCGATGCGACGGCGCAGCTGGCCTGTTTCAAAAGCTGGGCGCAATCGCAGTTGCCAGCAGGCACACCGGCACCGGCCATGGCCAGCGCACCGGCCAATGCACAGACCGGTCAGGCCAGCACCGAGGTATTGTTGCTGCCGGCGCTGGCCACCGAGGCGCCGGACGGCAAGAAGATTGGCTGCAGAAACACCAAATATTCCGAGCTCTCGCGTTTCTGGGAGCTGCAGCGCGGCACCGATTGCGACACCTTCGGTCTGCGCGGCTACCGGCCCACCAGCCTGATGTGGGCCGGCTCGGACAGCGTGAACAACCAGCCGTCTTCACCGGCGGCAGGCCACACGGTGACCACGCCCTTCAATTACAAACGCGCTGAAACCCGGCTCCAGCTGTCGGTGCGCACCAAAATCGCCAAGGGTCTGCTGGCCTCAGGCGGCGATGACGATGCCGGCAGCGACTCGCTCTGGCTGGGCTACACGCAGCAAAGTTACTGGCAGCTGTTCAACGGTGCGGTCTCCCGACCCTTTCGCACCACCGACCACGAACCCGAGCTGGTGTATATCTACCCGCACCAGATTGATTTGCCCGGCGGCTGGAAGTACCGGCTCAGCGGTCTGGGCCTGAACCACCAGTCCAATGGCCAGAGCCTGCCGCTGTCACGCAGCTGGAACCGCGTCTACCTGATGGGCGCTGCCGAAAAAGAGCTGGGCGGCGACGCCAGCCTGGGCCTGCAGGCGCGTGTCTGGCAGCGCCTGCGCGAATCCTCGGGCGCAGATGACAATCCCGGCATCTCCGACTATATGGGCCGGGCCGAGCTGGCGGGGCAATGGCACATCAACAAGGTGCACAGCCTGGGGCTGACGCTGCGCCATTCGCTGCGCTCGCAGGCGCGCGGCTCAGCCCGGCTGGAGTGGATGAAGGCCTCCACGGCGATTGCCGACAGCGCGTCCCTGCGTTACCACGTGCAGCTGTTCAGCGGTTACGGCGACAGCCTGATCGACTACAACCGCCGCCGCAATGTACTCAGCATAGGCCTGAGCCTGGTCGACTGGTAATTCCAGTGACACCTGCCAGGAGTCAGTCTCACCATGAGTGAAACCCTGACTTTCACCCTGAGTTTCATCGTGATCGGTGTGCTGCTGATCGGGATGACCATGGGCAGTTCCTTCATTGCCCGCTTGCCGCTCAGTGCCGCAATGCTTTATCTGGTGGTGGGCGTGGGCATAGGGCCGGACGGGCTGGGGCTGCTGACACTGGACCCGCTGGTCGATGCGGGCTTGCTGGAGCGGCTGACGGAAATCGCGGTGCTGATATCGCTGTTCACCGCCGGCATGAAGCTGGAGATGCCGCTGCGCGACCGGCGCTGGCGCATTCCGGTGCAGCTGGCCTCGGTGTCCATGCTGCTCACGGTGGCCGCCATCACCGCACTGGGGGTCTGGGTCATGGGGCTGTCACTCGGTGCCTCGGTGTTGCTGGGCGCCATTCTGGCGCCCACCGATCCGGTGCTGGCCTCTGACGTTCAGGTGTCCGACCCCGGCGACCGGGACCGGCTGCGCTTCGGCTTGACCGGTGAGGGCGGCCTCAACGATGGCACGGCTTTTCCGTTGGTGATGCTGGGTCTGGGCCTGCTGTCCCTGCACGACCTGGGTGCTGGCGGCTGGCGCTGGTGGGCCATCGATGTGGTCTGGGCGGTGACCGGCGGCCTGGCCATTGGTTACCTGTTGGGCGCTCTGGTGGGCCGTGCCATTTTGTACCTGCGCACCCACCACAGCGAGGCGCTGGGCTCGGACGAATTTATTGCGCTGGGGCTGATTGCGCTGACCTACGGCGTGGCGGTGTTGTGCCACACCTATGGGTTTCTGGCTGTTTTTGCCGCCGGGCTGGCATTGAGCCGGATAAACACCCCGGCACCCCTGGCCGGCAGCGATGTGTCCGGACAGGCCACCGCCGAAGCCGCCCTGAAATCGGTCCAGGCCCCCGTCCACATGATGCAGGCGGTGCAGGGCTTCAATGGGCAGCTCGAGCGTTTTGCCGAAGTCGGCATTGTGCTGGCCGTAGGCGCACTGCTGGCGGTGGTGGAGTTTCGCAGCGAGGTGTTGTGGTTCATCCCGGTGCTGTTTCTGGTCATTCGCCCGCTGGCGGTTTATGTGGGCCTGCTGGGCACGGCGGTGGCAGCGCCACAGCGGCGCCTGATCGCCTGGTTTGGCATACGCGGCATAGGCTCGATCTACTACCTGATGTATGCCATCACCCACGAGCTGGAGCCCGCGCTGGCCAAGCGCCTGCTCTCGATCACGCTGGCGGTGGTGGTGGCCTCGGTGATTGCACACGGCATCTCGGTCACACCGCTGATGCGGCGCTACGAGCGGCGCAAGCGCCGCGATCCCAAGGCCCTGAAACCGCCGGCCTGATCAGGCCGTCCTGGCCCTGACGCCTATGCCGCGCGCATGGTCCAGCAGGCCCTGGATGTATTTCTTCTCGCTCTCGTACTTCTTGCGTCTTTCCTTGACAAACAGGTCCCGCATCGGTGCCTGCTGCCGGTCCACATTGGCCGGTGGCGGCCCCATGCTCGGGCTGGCCTTGAATTCAAAGCCGGAATCGTTGAGGTATTTCAGCCCATAGGTTTTCAGGCGTGTGAAATATTTGGTGCCACTGTCGAACTCCTTCTGCCCGATTTCGCCGATGTCGGTGAACATGTTCTGCAACTGCCACTGGCTGCCGCAAATGCCGGTGTTGAGCGTCAGCATGGCGATCAGCGGGCTGGCGTCGCAACCGTCCTGGTAAAACTCCTTGAACTTCGCCAGGTTGGCGACCAGCCTGCCGTCGCGCTTCTTTTCGCTCTTGGTCCTTGCAGACCTTGGGTCACCATCGACATGCTCCTCGGCGGGTACTTTTTCCTTCAGGAAGGCAATCCGGGCCCGCAGCAGAAACAGCTTGATGCTGGCCTGCTCCATCAGCCGCATCACGATTTTGATCACCCATTCCACCGCACTGGTGAGGGCAGAAATCAGGCCTTGCGCGCCTGCGGCCAGAAAGGCCAGCGCCATCTGGACCGCGCCCTTGATCAGGGTCCAGAGTCCGGCTGCGATGTCCATGGTCATGCTGCGCTCGATGCGGCTGGCCAGCAGCGCCGGATGGCCGTCGGTGATGCGGATTTTGCGGCGCTCCAGCCAGCCGCCCACCTTCATCTTGATCGCCTTGAAGCTCTGGGCCAGTCCCACCACCAGGTCCAGGCCGGCGCTGACAAAAGGCACTGCGGCTTCTGCACATTTTTTGACTGCGAACATGATCAGCGGCCGCAGTGTTTCGGTGCCTTCCATGAACGGGTCCTTGCCCATGGCCATCAACTTGTCCATCAGCCACTTCACGAGGTCTTTGACCAGGCCAATCAGCACGTTGATGACCTTGGCCATCAGGTCGTAGAACAAGGCACCAATCACCACCGCGCCACTGACAGGCGCAAAGATCGCCGCGGTCACCGGGTTGTTGCCCAGCGCCTTCAGCGCTTTTTTGGTCACCGGGAAGCCATAGTCACTTTGCACCGCAGTGGGCATGGTGGTGACGGTATGGGTGCTGGCAGACAGCTTGAGGTAGTTCATGTTGCCCACGGCATGCGGCGGCCCTTTTCCGCCATTGACGGTTGCATGCTGGCGCAACAGGGGCGGCGGCGCGGCTTGGCCCCGGCCACGCGTCGCGGTCGACGCGCCCGGCGGCACGCGGCTGTGCATGGTGGGCCGCATCGCCGTGACCTGCCGGGTGGTCGGCCCGGCCTTGGCAGCACCCGGCGCCGTGGCCATGCTGGCGATCTTCTTGATGCCGGCCTGCCCCACCGTGTTCGAATAACCAAAGGTATCGGAAACGCTGACGTCCTCGCCGTATGCGCTGAATGCCGTGATATCGGCCTTGTCCGGGTCGCGCAACTCGCTGTAGTTGGTGCCAAAGCCGCTGGCCAGGGCGCCGCCTACCGCACCGGCCCCCTCCAGCACGATGCCGAAATACTCCATGTTGATTTCAATGTTGGCCAGCAGGTAAAGCACGCCATAACGCGAGTGCTGGTTGTCCGCATCCATGCGCTTGCGGCCCGCCGCCGTGATCGGATCCGGCGCTTTCACCTTGCCGTAAATGAACTCCAGCAGGCCATTGCTTTCGGTGTTTCTCTTGCATTTTTTCCAGGAACCGCCGTGTTCGCTGTAATAGGCCAGCAACTTGTCCCGCAAGGCCTGCCTGTGCATCTCCTCGATGGCTTCGTTCGGCTGGGTCCGGCTGTTGTACCAGCGCGCGTAGGCCGAATCGAGTTCCAGGGTGGTTTCGCCCCGGCTGCTCAGGCGCAATGAGGTTCGCTCCTTCCATTCAGCAGGCGGCACGATGGCGGGGGGTTTTGAGCTGGACATGTGAACTCCTCGGCTGAATGAGATGTTTGCAGGCGGACAGACAGAAAAAATTGACAGGCCGGACCGGGGCCGGGCTTGATGACCCGTTTATTCGCGCGACTCCTTGATGCCCAACAGGGAGAAATAACGCGCGATATCACCCTCTTCGCGCACCACCTCCTGCATCAGGTCGGCCAGCGACATGCGGCCCCAGGTGACGGCGCGCTTGACGAGGTAAGGCGTCGGGCTGTGCGGCTCGGCTTTTTGCAGATAGGCTGCGACCGCCTCCAGCATGCGGTAAGCGTCTTCGCGGCTGGTGATGGCGCCGGAGCGCAGCACGACTTCTTGCGCGGCGTCGGCCGGTTCTGTGTTCTGACTGGCAGCATCCATGGTGTGGTCCTCGTCGGTGTGGCGGTTTTCCCCGTCGGGAACAGGGCTGGTGGCAGCAGGCGGCGCGGGCGGCGCCGGCTGGGGCCGGGGGTCGCGCCCGTCGATCAGGCTGGCGGCGGCGCGTTCAATGCTGCGCAGCATTTCCCCGACACGCGCGACGCTGGGCGGGTTGGTGCTCATCCTGGCGTCCAGCAGGCGCGTCAGCTCGTCCCATTTGGCGCTTGCGAGCTGCAACTGCTCGCGCAGGGTCACCAGTGCCAGCAGGTTTTTTCCGTTCGCGGCGGCCGTCAGCTCGTCGCGCGTCAAGGGCAGGGCGCGCCCGGGATCCGGTTTTTTGCCGTCGCCCTTCTGGTTGTCGGCAATCAGCGCCTGCTCCCAGTCGGCCAGACTGACCGCCGTGGGCATGCGCTCTGGCAGTTGCAGCAGGGTCAGGTTCAGCTTCAGCGTCAGCGGCAGGTTTTCATTCATCCAGATGAAGGGCGCCGCCCTGGCATCGTCGTCACCGTCTTCAATCTGCGGATGGGCGCTGTCCCAGTACTGCTGGACCAGACCGGCCAGCACATCCACCGCAGCGATAAAGCCTGGAAGCTGGTGCGAACGGATCCAGGCCTCACACAGCCAGGCCGCCACCTGGAAGTCTTTGGACCGGGTGCCCAGCAGCTGGACGCAACGCGCCGAAACGGCCTTCCAGTCGGCTTTTTTGAGCGGCCGCTCCCAATCACCCATGGGCAGGCTGGCATCGTCTTCTTCGCGCGCCTGGCGGATAGCCAGATACAGCGGGTCATACCGCAGGGAAGGACCGGCGGGTTCCGCCCCGGGGATGGGCGCCAGCAAGGCGCTGACATCGGCTGCAAAATCTGTAGAGGTATTCATGTCTCAGGGCCCGGAAAATTCGGGGGCCCGGCTTGGGAACACCCCGGGCCAGAACACCGGCGTGCGTTTGCCCACCGGCGACAGCGCCAGGCGCAGGTACACCCGGGCGCGCACTTCCTGTGGCACGGCGCGGGGGTTGTCGGCATTGAGAATCAGCGGAAACTCCAGGCGCAGCAACTGCGAGCGGCCATCGGCGCGGCCCGCCGCATCGGGCTCGCGCTGGCGCTGGATCATGCGCACCAGGGCCCAGGCATCGGCAAAACGGTAAGTCACGGATTTGCCGTCTGCGACCATCTGCGGCTGCGTGGCATCGGCGCCGGCGCTCACCGGCGAGTCCTTGGCCAGACGCAAGGTCAGCGTGATCGGTGTGCCCGGCTCCCAGCGCAGCGGGCGCGGCGCATCGCGCAGCCTGAGGGTCTGCGGACCGACATCCAGGGTCCAGTCAATGACCTTGTTGCCTTCCAGCTCGGACGCCTGGTTGGCGCGGAACTCCACCGCCAGGTCATAACCGGCCACCGCGCCTTCTTCCACCGGGTACAGGGGCGCCATGAAAGTCCTGACGCGGTCAAACTGCTCGGCAAAACGGCGCGCGGCCTGACCCGGCGCCACCACACGGGTGCTGGCAGCGCTTTCTTTCATCGAACGCAAAAGCCGCTCCGAGCTTTTGAGGAGCTGGCCCACGTCTTCAAAATCGGCATCGGCAGCGTCTTTGGCACCTGGCACGGCGAAAGGCTGGCGCCCTGCCAGCAAGCGGTTGAAACTGGCCGAGAACACAGCCCATTGTTCCTGCTGCTCGCCAAAGCGCAGCTCGTTGCAGCGTTTGACCAGGGCGTTATAAACCTGCAAATGCCGCTCCGCAAAATAGTCTGCCGGCCGTCCGGCCGGCGCCTTGCCGGCGAGTTTTTCCGAGCAGTTGCTGCGGTCAATGTCGGCGCCGACTGCCAGCGCAAACTGTTCATAGGCGATCAGGCTGCCGTTCGGATTTTTCAGGCGGTAACGCTCGAGCTCGCGGTTGATGGCCTGCCAGCGCCGCGCCAGCTGCGCATCCACCGCTGCCGGATCCAGCGAGGCCAGGTATATCTCGGACTGCCGGCCCAGGGTTTCAGCCCGGCTGAATTGCAGCGCAAAATACTGCTGCAGACCCGGCGCGTCAGGCACACCAAATGCCTGCAGCAGCGGGCCCCTGTCGCCGAGCCAGTAGCTGAAGTCGCGGCCACGGATGGCGTACAGGTCGGACTGGGTCAGGCTGTCATCGACCAGCCGCAGGCGTGCAATCGCATCCTGCGAGATCAGGCTGCGCAGATTGTCTGCCTTGCCCCTGGCCCCGAGTTCGGTGAGCAGGCCCTGCACCTTGATAAGCCGGCCGCGCGAGGCCTCAAACGCCAGCGCATCGGCCACCGCGCCCGGGTCAGACCGGCCACTGATGGACAGGGCTTCCACCGCCTGGTCACTGACCAGCCGGGCAAACTGGAAATTGACAAAAGCCGTGACACTGGGCCGTGCCGCCGGTGGAAACTTGACCAGGCCTTCGCCAAAGAAGCGCTTGTGCGCATCGCTCAAAGCCAGCGCCTGATCGAGCCGGGACGCATCCCAGACCAGCACACTTTGCGCCACGATTTCCGGGATTTCCCGGTCGCCGGGCGGCGTCATGAAAGGCTGGGCCAGCAGGCCGGTGAGCGCATCGCGCAGCGCCACCCGGTCGGCCGAGAGCACAAACCGCGCGTCTTTTTCCTGCCAGAGGACACCGGACTGCCCCTCGGCGCCAAAACGGGCGTAAAACTCCGAGCTGAATTTCTGGAACTCGGCGATCGCATGCTGACGCGCCGCATCTGCCGACTCGGGGCCCAGCAGGCGTCGCGACTGGGTGACACGCTGCAGCGCCCCGTCGTAGGCGGGACCGAGGTTCAAACTGCTTTGCCGCATCCAGCCGCCTTTGCCCGAGGCCAGAAGGCTGTCCTGGTCCTTCACCGCCGCCAGGACTTCGCGGTAACCGCCCACAGTCTGGCTGTAGCTGCTGATGCGGGCATCGGGCGCAAAAAGCCGGGCGCCAAGTGCGGTCAGCTGGCGCTCGGAAACCAGCAGGTCGTTGTTGACGAACAGACGCTGATCCAGCGCGTTCATGCCTTTGCCAAACGAGCAGCGCACCGCCTGCTGGATATGCATGACGCTGATGGCGGCCGGGGAGATGCTGCCCGGCGCGTCGCTGCCGCGGAAGAAGCGGATGCTCTGGGAGATGTTGCCCGGCAGTTCCGCGCCCAGGGTGTACTTGACCAGCAGGCGCAGGTCGTTGGCTTCATTCTGGTTGGGTTTTTGCAGACGCACCATGGACACGATGGCCTGGTCCAGCCGCTCCACCGCCGTCAAATACTGCAGGACCGCCGCAAACTCGGGCAGATCCTCCACCGCCAGACTCGACTTGCGCGGCGCCGCTGCAATCGCGGCAAAACCGGCGGGCGCGGCACACTCGCCGCCGATGATCAACTCCCCGGTACTGCCGTCCTGCAGCACACCGGTCAGGTCGGCCGCGCGGGCATACAGCTCGCGCCGCAGCGTATTGATGGCGATTTCGCCAAACTCACGCTCTATGCGTTCGGCCACCCGTTCGTCGAGGTTGTCAAAAATCTCCCAGGAGCCCGGCATGAAAAATGTCCAGGCCTTGTCGGTGCCGAGTTTTTCAATGGCCGCCAGCAGCGACAGGGTTTTCGCCCGGTACCAGTCCGAGGGGATGGCCTCACCGCGCTCGCTGGCTCTGGCCCGGTAGTTGGCGTCGGTCTCTATCTGGGTCAGCGCCCGCGCCAGCTCGGGGTTGCGCTTGCTCAGCTGCACGGAGGCAACCAGCAGCCCCAGACCCCACCCGCCCAGCACCACCACCGCCGCCCAGCGGGCGGCCTGGCTGAGCGCCGGCCGCGCCAGCTGCTGGCGCGAAGGCCTGGCCACGCCATACTCCATGAAGATTTTTTTCTCGAAAAGATCGCGCAGGAAAGCCGGCTCACGCATCAGCTGCGACACCAGATCGGTCGTCTCCGGGCTACCCTCGCCGTCGCGCAAGGCCGAAGCGGCCTCCATGCTGCCGGCCTTTTGCGCGGACTCGCTGCTGTCGCCGGTCAGGTAAATGCCGCGAAAGAAGAAGGGTTCATGGTAGGCGCTGGGCCGCATCAGCTCATCGACATACACCTGAAGTTGCGCCCGCACCGCATCAATGCGGGACGGCAGGAGGAAAAACTTGCCGGTCTCGGCGCTGACCGAATCCAGGGCAAAAAGCTCGGCAGAGGTATCTGCCACTGTGCGCACCACGCTGTCCATCGCCTCGCTGACCCAGCTGTCCTGGTAGGTGGTGGACAGGTCGTAAGGTGAAGACCAGCCGAGAATGCCGGCCCGCATGGGCTCGGGCAAGGCCCTGGCGAAAGGCGAAAAACCTTCGATCTGGTCACAGCCCGAAACCGCCACATACACTGCAAAACGCATGGCAAAGCGGTTTTGCGCCAGCCAGAGGCGGCGGTGCGCCAGCCGCGCCAGTTTGCCGAGTTCCAGCAGGGCATCGGGATTGTTGTCCAGCAGCAAGGCGGCCGGCACCGTGATGACCACCGAGTCAAACGGCCGCTGCGGGCGGTACTTGCGGCACAGGCCGAGAAACTCGTCCCAGGGTTTTTCGGTGGCGTCTTCATCGTCCGGGGAGCCCAGGTAAGCCCCCTGCATGTCGATCACAATGCCTTTGTCGAAAAAGTGCCAGGAAATGCCCTGGGTGGCGGCGGCGGACGCGGCCTCGGAGCTGAGCGCACTTGCAACACCCGACTGCTCAATCGGCAATTGCCGGTTGTCGTGGCCCTCATTGAGCACCAGCACCCAGGGGATGCTGTAGCGCTCACTGCGCGACGCGATATTGCCCTCTATCAACTCCACCGCCTGCCGGAATGAGTTGCGCAGGGAATCAAACCTGAGCTTGACGATCTTCGGGTCACTGCCGGGTTTGGCGGCCGAGCGGCGCACGGCAAAGTACAGAACCAGCGCCAGCACCACCAGCACCAGCACGATGAGCAGCCCCAATGACGCGAGGAACAGGTTATCTCTCAGCATCGGCGACCTTTCGAAATCGGCACATATTGAAAGCCCGTCATTTGGAAGCTTCCGCAGCGCTGACGCTTCCGGTCTGCAACACCTGGCGCACCGGCCACGACTGCCAGAGCCAGAGAATCTCCGAGACCGCCAGCAGTGCCACAAAACCCAGCAGGAACACCACCGTCCAGCGGCTCAGGGTCTGCATTTTGCGCGGCGCAATATGCGACAGGGTGCTGGCGTAAGCGCGCTCGGACAACACGCGGTCCCGTCCCGACAGGTCGGGACGCCGCTGGTAAACAAACTGGAACAACTCCTCGCGGTAGCCGGCAAAGCGGTCGGTCTCGCCGGTGCCGCGGTATTTGCCCTGAAACCCGAGGGCCAGCACCGACAGGTACAGGCTGGCGATGGGCCGCAACGACGGCTCGCGGCTGGACAGCAGGGCCTCAATACGCTCAAACACGCGCTCGCCGGCGATGCTGGTCCTGAACAGGGACGCTTCCAGCAAATGGGTGGTCCAGCAGTCGCGCCCTATCCAGGGTGTGTTGAGCAGCATTTCATCGGCCAGCGCGGCCTTCAGGTAACGGGCGTCGGCAATACTTTCCAGTTCAAACCGGTTGCCCTCGCGCTTGGACTCCAGCGTCTGCAGCTCGATCAGGTTTTCCAGATGTTTGCTGACATTCTGGGCGGCCAGATCAGGATCCGTCTCACGCATCTCGATGGCACGCAGCTGGGCCTTGGACACCTCGTCGAAGAAAGAGCGAAACTGCTTGATCAGGTGATCATCGTCAAGCTTGTCGCGGGTTGGACGTGCCATGGTTGATTGCTTCCTGTTCGAGCCTCAGCCCTTGACGAAAAGAACCATTTCCTGCGGGCGCTGGGCCGAGGCGCTTTCCGTGGAGTTGCTGACAATCAGGGGTTCGCCCGCCAGCGTGAGCGCCGCGCTGGTCTGAATCGAAAAAAGCGTGTAACCGGAGCTGGCGCGCACACCGAGCTCCTGGGATACCTCGATGTGCGAGCGCAGGGCGCCCAGCACCCGCCGCTCCCTGAGCGAGGCATAGGCGGACTGCGAGCCCACGATGGCACCGCTCATCCAGGCCACCAGGTCTTTTTCAGGTTGCCCGCGCAGACCCACCACCAGCTGCTTGTCAAGCCATTCGGGCTGCAGGCCGATCTCGAAGGCGCCGTGGCGGTATTCGAACTTGTGCTCGCGATACTCCTGGCTGATTTCAAGCAGCGAGTCCTGCAAGGCCTCCAGCACCGGATTCAGCACCGACAGCGGGTTGGCATGGTCGTAGGGCGGCGGCACCGGCGGCAAGGCACCGGGCTTGAGCATGCTGAGCGGCCCGAGCAAGGCGCACAGCGCCAGATAAAGGGCATAAGGATGCAGGCTGGGGGTGCGCAACACCGCCTCCATCTGCGGCAGCCCGGTCATCAGGTTGCGAAGCCGCTCCCGCTGTTCGAGATAAGCCAGCCGGTCTTCTGTTTTGGACGAAGGTACAGCCGTCTGTTTGGCCACAAAGGCGGCTTTGCCGCGCAACTGCCCGACAAACGCGGACACCCGGTCCCAGAGCTCGCCTTCCTTGGGCATTTCAATCAGCGCGGGAAGGTCGTCGCCCATTTTGATGAGCTCGTTGTCCTTGAACACGGTTCCCAGCCGCAGGTAGGTGTACAAGCCCGATGGCACACTGCCGGCCACCAGCGACAGATTGGGCAGAAGGCGCGGTACGTCAGCGGGCATGGCCTCGGACACCTCGTCATCCACCTGGGGGCTTGCCACCGAACGGAAGCGCGCCGGTGACCCTTTGTCGCGCATGTTTTTGGTCAAGGGCAAGACCAGATAAAAGTCGAGAGGGCCATGGCCCAGCTCGTCGGCAAACGGAGCCAGCTTGAGTTCGAGCGCGCCGTGCAAGGCGTTGTCGGCCTGGAAACTGACCGAGGTCCCGTCCGGCATGATGGCCTCCAGTTCCTGCACGCGCACAAGCCCCGCCGGCAGCAAGCCGGCGTCGATGCGCAGGCGCCGAACACCCCAGGAAAACGGGGCAGCCAGCAGCGTGTGCCAGGCCACCAGCGAATCAAGCCGGGCGGAGGTCTGCTGGAAGTGCTGCGGCGCCAGCAACATGCCCTCGTGCCACTGGATACGGTCTTCCACAGGAAACGGCTTAGACATGAATATGCCCTCGAAGAGCCAGCAAGCTGACGGGTGAACGGGACGCCATGGGGTGCTGATTCATGGGGCCTCCGCTGATCATTCGGTTTTCTGCGATGAGACGGAAAAGCTGCGTGCGCCCAGCTGCACCAGGATGTCCCCCTGCAACTGGTCAACCCGCACGCGGTGCTCCCCCGGGGTCAGGTAGTCGGCAAACACCACGACACCGACCAGCCGCGCGCCACCAAAGGTGGAAGCAGGCAGTTTCAAGGTCTGGCCCGGCACAATCTCCATGCTGCGGTAGCTCAGGCCTTCGGGAAAAGTCTTGGCCAGGTCGATGCGGGAATTAAACCATTTGGAGGCCGACAGGGCCGACACCATGCCCAGCGATGCGTCGTCCCGCAACAACACCACATCCAGCGCGACCGGGGTATTGAGGTTGGCGCCTTCGGCTGCAACAACCGTCATGCCGTTCCAGTCCAGGCGGCTGCCTTTGACGGTAAAAAAGCTGGCGACGTTGCTGAGAGTAGCCAATGGGCTACAGGCAGGCAACATCCCCATCATCCCCAGCAGCAGGCAAATTTTCAGGAATTTCATCATTTTCTTATATGGAATTATCCACAGCCGTGACCACTGGCCGCATGGCATTCAAGGCCGGCGCGCCAGCGCCGGCTTTTCTCATGCCCACGCCAATACCCGCAATCGTAGTCAATATCGCCACCACCAGAACGCAGGCCAGCACCATTGCAACACTTGTACGGGAAAAAACAAAGCGAACCGGCTCCATGGAACGCATATCCGCAGAAACTGTGGTTTCAACGCGCTCTGAGGGCAGCCCCGCCGACACCAGCGCAATCAGCGCGCAGGCAAACAGCAAGGTGAGCAGGTTGCGCGGCCCTTCGCAGATCAGGTCAATCGCCAGGAACAGGGCCAGCGCCGCCTCAATGGGCAAGTTCAGCATGGCCAGCACCACGGCGGCAAATCCCACGGCGGCAAAGCTGTTGTTGCCTGCGGAGGCAAACGCCGCCACGGAAGCGCCCAGACAGATCAGCAAAAACTCTGGCGCAGCGATGGAACGCCCATAAATATTGGCGACAAAAACCGCCGCCAGCGCGAAGTAAAGCGCGGCGCCTGAACGCATGAACACGGAAGAAATGGGAATCACCAGCTCGACAATCCCGCGGCTGAAACCCAGACGTGAGCTCATGGCTTCAATCGTGTCGGGAATGGTGGCCGTGGTGCTGGCGGATGTCAGGCTGATCAGGGCTGGTGTCTTCAGCGCGGCCAGCACCCGGCCCGGTTCAAGCCCGGATTTTTTCCAGATCACGACCACCGCCAGGCCGGACAGCGACAGGGCGAACACGAAAAAGCTCGCGAGGAAACTGCCCATGGCTTGCAGCGTGCGGGTGTCTGTTTTGGCCACGAAATAGGCCGCCATCCCGAATGCCAACACCGGAATGAACACATTGACTTTGGAAATAACCAGCTCGAGCGCCCGGTAAATGGCCTCGAATATTCCCATCAACGCACTGGTCTGCGACCTGAGCAGGGCGGCGAAAGCCAAACCGAAAAAAATCGCGCACATCAGGATGCCCAGCGACTGGCCCTCGGCCAGCGCCCGGAAAAAGTTGTCGGGTACGGCGGCAGACAACATCGATGGGCTTTTTTTTGCCGCAACAGGCGGCTCACCGTAAAGGGACACTTCGGCATTTGCAGCATCGCCCCCGGCGTTTTGCACCAGCCTCCCCAGGTATTCGCGGTCCGAGGCACCGAGATCGCGCCCGGTTCCAGCCAGCACACCCAACACCGCGCCCAGCACCGCACACAGCACCACCAGTCCGACCGCCAGGGTGATGATCATCAACGCGCGCCTGCCGGGCTGGGGCAGGGACAAGGTCTGGCGCAAGCCAAAGAAAGTGGCGACGACCAGCAGCGGAAGCGCAGCCATGTTCACCAATGCCAGGTAAATTTGCCCGAGGATAAAGGCCTCAGCACCAACGGAAGGCGCGAGCCAGCCCAGCAAGCCGCCCCCCAGCAGGCACAGCAGAAGGGCCAGCGGGCTGCTGGAGAGACGCTTCAGGAATCCCATCCGGGCCTGTTCCATCCTCTGGCGAGGGCAAACGAGACACTGGCCCGGGCCAGCTCCAGGGAACTGTCGATCAGCCCCAGCCCCGACACGTCAGCGTACCGGCTCGCGAGGGGAATCTCGGTGCAACCCATAATCAGCAGATTGGCACCCTGTTGCACCACCTCCCGGCAGGCCAGGCTGAGATGCTGACCCCCGGTCTCGAAGTTTCCCGCCTTGATCTCGCGTATGCAGCTGTCCACCTGTGTCTGCCCGGCGTCGGCGTCGGGCAGCAGGAAATCAATGCCGCGCGCCAGAAGCTCGCGCTGGTAAAACCCGGACTTCAAGGCGCCGCGCGTCGCGAAAATGGCCACGCGCGGGTCACCGTCAAACGGAATCGCTTCCACACAGGTTTTACCAATATGCAGCAACGGGGCCTTGCTGTTGCTGCTCATTTCGTCAAACCAGTGGTGGGATGAATTGCAGGGGATGGCAATCACCCCCACACCCGTCTGATTGAGCAGGGCTATGCCCTCAAGCAGCTGCGGCAAAGGGTCGCGCCCCTGACCCAGAATGGCGCTGGAACGGTCGTGAATATGGGGCAAACTGGCAACAATCACCGGCAGGTGGTCCTGGTCTCTGGTTGCAGGCGTCAGCCTGACCAGCTTGTCCAGGAAATCGACGGTGGCCGAAGGCCCCATCCCTCCAAATACGCCAATTCTGGACATGCGGGGACCCTAGATCTTCAACGGTCGCGGGCAGATCAGTGACACAGCCGCGTTGTTGCCAATCACCAGCACCAGGGTGCGCAGCATGTCGCAAATCGGGTCTACGGCCAGGAAGAGGATGAAGGCCGCCTCAAACGGCAGTCCCAGATAGCTGCAGGTCAGGCCGACCAGCGAGACCGTCAGCAGTCCCGTCATGCCGGCCGAAGCAAACCCGGCAAGGATGGACGCCGACAGAACCACCGCCAGTTCAGTCGGGCCCAGCGACTTCCCGTACAGCTGGGCAATAAATACGGTAGCTGCCACGTAGTAGATCACCGGACCTATGCGCAGCAAGGACACACTCAGCGGCACCATCAGCTCGACGCGCGAGCGCGCAAACCCAAGCCGGTCCGCCAGGCTTTCAATCATGATGGGCATGCAGGTCGCGCTGCTGCGGGTCGCGAGCGCCAGGGCAAAAGGCCCCTTGAGTGCATCCAGGGTCTGGCCGAGTGTGGCGTTGGAGCGCTTCCAGATGATGAGGGTCGCGAAGGCCAGGGCCAGCAGGGAAGCCACCAGAAAGGCCAATACGAACTGTGCCATCGCCTGCAGCGGGCCTATGCCGGTTTTGGCCATCTGCGCCGCGCTCATGCAAAAAAGAATGATGGGCAAGGGGTAGTTCAGCCAGCGCATCAGGGTCTGGCAGGAGTGATAAATGGTTTCCAGCGATTGGGTCAGCCCGTCCGACACCCGCGACGGCACCTGCCCGACCGCAAACCCGAAAAGCAGTGCAAACACCAGTGCCTTGAGCGTGTCGCCACTGGCCAGTGCCGCAAAAATATTCGAAGGCACCAGACTGACCAGCACTTCCGTGAAACTCACCGACTTGACGGGGGCATCGACACCACCCAGGCTCATCACCGTATCGCTGGAGCTCAGGTCGTTGCCGACAATCTTGCCGAAGGTCTGCATGGTCTCGGCCGACAGGTTTTCCCCCGGCTTCATGACCAGCAGGGTCAAGGCACCGAGCACGGCCACCACCACCGAGAAGACCGCAAACACCACCGCCACACGCGCCATCAGTCCGCCCGCTCCGCCTTCACGAAACAGCCGCTGCAAACTGAAGATCACCGCCGACACCATGAAAGGCAGGGCAATCATCTTCAGCAAGTCCACATACACATCCCCCACAAAGCCGAGCTTCAGACCCAGGCCGGGCATGTAGAGACCGACCGCAAAACCCGCAGATATGCTGGCCAACACCACCCAGGGGTTGAGGGCAAATGCATAAAGTTTTTTCAGATTGATCATCAGGGGCCTTTGTTAATCAATTACCGGTCCAGTGCCTTCAGCACCTTGTCAATGGTCAGCTTCTCCGTGCCTTCGGCCAAAAACTGGTTCACATAGGCAAGAAGGGTCGGGTCCTGAATGCCCACGGCAATACCGAGCGTGTCTTCCAGGTCCTTGAAGGTCACGGTGCGCAGCGTCAGGGAAGCCGTGGGATCACTCTTCAAAATACGTTTGATCTCGAACTCATCCCGATAGGCCGCCATGATCTGGCCTTTTTCCAGCGCCTTGAGCACCTCACCCCAGTTTGGAAACTCGCGCAGCTCCGACAGGGGAAAGTTTTTGCTGGCGTAATCTGAAAACGATGACTTGGCGATCACCCCGATGGAGCCCTTGAACTCGCGAACAACAACGGGCAGCGGCCGGTCCCGCGCGAGCTCTGCAAACTTCACCCGGTTCAGGATGAAAGCGTGGTTCAGCCGGAGGTAGGGCTCCGTGAAACTGATCATCTGCGCGCGCGCCAGCGTGCGGGAAAGTTTGCTGATGCCCAGGTCTGCTTCCTGGCGGGCCACCACTTCGACCACCTCATTGAATGTCCTGGCGCTGCGGTCAAACCTGACGTTGACTTTGAGTTCCTTGGCGATGGCCTTGGCGAGGTCTACTTCCAGCCCGACCAGCTCGCCCTTTTTCATGTAGAAGAAAGGCGGCGTGTCGACACCCAGCATGGCCACCACCAGTTCACCGCGGTTGACGATGCGGGCTATGCCTGGTGCCAGCATGCGGCCGTCGGCCACCTTGACCAGGCTGGACACAGGAGCCACAGGCGCCACGGCTTCAGCCGCAGCAGCTGCGCCCACCGGAACAGGTGGCACGACAGGCCCCGCGGCTGCCGCCACGCCGACCAGGCCACACAGGCAGATCAGGCCGAACACCGGTTGAAGCCAGTGGTGCCAGAGTCGGGGCGCAAGATTTCCGGGCTGTGTATGCGACATCATCAGTTCCTGGGTCATGGTTTGGCAGCGGCGGGGGCAGAAGCTGCCTCCCTGGCTACAGGTAAAGGGGCAGGGGATACAGCAGTCAGCTCTGAAGCCGGCGCAGCACCTTCGGCGGGAGCAGCTATTTTTTTGCCTATTTCCACACCGAGCAGGAACAACAGCGCGCACAGCAGAAGCAGACAAAGCCCTGCGATCGTCATCATCCGGGTGGTCAGCGATAAAGTGTATTGCATTTGTTACTCAATTTGACGTTTACGGAACCATGACGGTGAATTGTCCGGGTGCCAGAATCTGAATCACACCGCCCCACTGACACATCAATTTGGAAGAATTCTGCAAGGCGGGCATGCCGCCCAGCATCACGGTTGCAGACCCCGGCATCCAGGGTGCGGTGGTCATGGGAATGCAGGGCATGGGTGTCAAAACCCCGAGGGCGGCAGCGGTGGCTGCGGCGACCATCGGGTTGGAAGGACAGTTGCACATCCCGAACGGCAACACGTTGAGCATGGGTACATGGTCCATGATGTTGGCCGCCGGCGCACCGGTTAACACGCGGTTGACCGGCAGCACCGTCAGGACGCTGGGCGCCACACCAAAACTGCATTGAAGGTTTGCGCCGGTTGCAACCTGTATGCCCATACCTAGCCTTTCACCAGTTTTTCCAGCCGCTGCATGAGCCCGGCTTTCGCTTCATCGCGCAGCTCTGCGCCCTTGCTGTCAAAGCGCCTGGGTTTGCCAATGGGTTTGCCCGCCCGGTACAGCAGCACCTCCATCACCTGACCGTCGGGCCAGTAACGCTTCAGGGGACCTTCCAGGAGATTGGCCTTGTAGTTCGACTTTTGAACCACTGCGCCATCCCTGTCGTAGTCCAGTGCCTCACCTTCAAGGCGCCCGCCGCGGTATTGCAGGCGGCGGACCACCTCGCCCTCGTTCATGAACAGGGACTCCCCCTCGATCTCGCCTTGATAAAAACTCTGCTTCATGGTGATCTGGCCGGCCTCCGAGTAGGCCGTGGTCTCGCCATGGCGCAGGCCGGCTGCAAAACGCTGCTCGGACAGCAGGCGACCCTCCACAAAAAGCCGGGTCAAACCGTGCTGCTGGCCACGGCTGTACAGGGCTTCCTGAACCGGCTCGCCCTTCTCGTCAAAAAGTGTCAGCAAGCCATGCAGCAGACCAGCGTCGTAGTTGGCTCTGGCCATCGGTTTTCCGTCTGCTGCAAATGAAGTCATCTCTCCATGCAACACGCCATCCAGGAAACTGGCCCGGTTCAGCACCTGCCCGGCTTCGCCGGTTTCTTCGATCTGGACAAAGCCGCCGGCCCTGGGTGCGCCTGCTGCCTGGGGTGTTGGCGCTGCTGCCATGTCAGTTGATTTTCACCAGGCCGCCCTTGAGGGTCAGCATGCCGCCGCCATCGACGGTTTGTGTCGCCGAGGCCTTGCTGGTGACCATGGCACCCTCGTTGTCCAGCGTGGTGCCGGCCTTGTTTTTCAGCCCGGTTCCGGCCTGATTGGTCAGGTCCATGCCGGCCTTGTTGGTCAGTGAAGTCCCCGCCTCATTGGTCAGGGTGGTGCCGGCCTTGCTGGTCAGCGCTGTACCGGCCTCGGCAGCCAGGGTGGTTCCCGACTTGATGCTGATAGAGCCGGTGACATCAATCACCAGATTGCCGGTCACTTTGAGCTCGTAATTTCCGGTCACCGCCTGCTTGAAATCTGCCTCGTTGGTATGGGTCTCGTTGCCGGTGACTGTCAGCGCGCGCGTGCCCTTGACCTTGTGTATCTCTTTGCCGGTCTGGACATCAACCGTGCGATCGCCCTTTTCGAGGGTATGTGTCTCGGAGCCCTTCAACAGCTTGGTGCTGAGGTCATTCTCGATCTCCACCTTCATGTCTTTCTGCGCATGGATGTAAAACTCTTCAGAGTCCTTCTTGTCTTCCATGCGCAGTTCGTTGCCCGCGCTGCCCTGCTTCGAGGAACGCGACTTGATGGTGCTTTGCGTCTGCATGCCGGGCAGGGTGACCGGCGTGGTGTTTTCGGCGTTATAGACGCTGCCCGTGACCAGCGGCCGGTCCGGATCGCCATCGACATAACTGACCACGACCTCCTGTCCGATACGCGGCAAAAACAGGCTGCCCCACCCCAGCCCCGCCCACGATTGCGCGACCCGCACCCAGCAGGAGCTGTTTTCGTCTTTGACGCCAACCCTGTCCCAGTGAAACTGAACCTTGATCCGGCCATGCTTGTCGGTCCATATTTCCTCGCCGCTGGGGCCCACCACCAGCGCCGTCTGGCTACCGGCAACCCTGGGCAATGGCGAGAGCCGGGGAGGGCGAAACGGCACCGTGGCTGCAAAGGCCTCAAAGCTGTTGCTGTACTGGTCGCTGCTGGCCGAGTGCGTGACCGTGCGCAGGACCAGCGCAGTGTTCAAAGCGGTCCTGGCGTGCCCCGACAGCGTGAATTTTTTACCGGTCGACAGCGGGTAGCAATAACTCATGCCGCGGCACACAGCACCATCGACCTGGCTGGCCTCGGAGCGCACTTTGGCCCGCTGGGTACCGTCTGCCAGGACCTCGTGTTTGCCCGGGTACGCAAACTGCTTGCCTTTGCCCGTGGCCCCGGCGGACTCTGTCCGCAAGGTGGTGCTGGGGGTCAGATAGTTGTAGTCGCTGTACTCGAACTTCTGCGCGACCAGGCGGCTTTCATAACCGATCTGGTGCACCGTATCGATGGTCCGGCGCCCACCCGGGTCGGGAAAGTAGCGCAGGGCCGCCGCACCGGTGCAATCAGTGTGCGCGGCGGAACTGTCACCCAGCACCATGGTGTGCCCGCCGTCTGCGTGGGTGAAGAAGTAGAAAATTCCCTCTTCTTCCATCAGTCTGGAGATGAACTCCAGCGCCGTCTCATCGTACTGGACGCAGTACTCGCGGCTGCCATAGGTGCCGGTCAGCTGTGCATCGAAAGTCACGCCGAAATTTCCCAGCACGGCCTTGATGATGTCTGCAGCGGTCTTGTTTTGGTAAATGAACCGGTCCCGGCTCAGGGTCAGGAGCCAGAGACTGGGCACCAGCTCTGCCGAATAAGACGCAAAAGCAGAATCTCCGCCGGCGTGAATGAAGCGCGACACAATGCCATTGAAAAACCGCACCGGACCGCCAGGCGGAGCCATTTTGACGGTGACCGACGCACCCACAATCAGCGCGGGGTCCAGGGCCGTGCTGGACGAACGCATCAGCAGGGAAAACCTGAAGGGCTGTGAAATCGCCTCGGTGCCCTGAAACGAATCCAGCAGCAGCACATCGGCGCCGAATGGCGTGGTGACCGCCAATGCCGGGTTCTGCTTGAAATCGGTTCGCATGGCTACTGGGCCTGCTTGGGTGCGCTGAAGGTGAAACAGAAATCGTCGCGCGCGTCCACACCCATGTGCACCTCGCCAAAGGCATCAGACATCGAAATCCGCTCCAGCACCTGGCGCGAGAGTTCGGGAAGAACCGCGTGGGACAGAATGTGATCAACGTTGCGCGCACCGCTGTCCACTTCGGTACATCGCGCCGTGATGGTTTTTGCCACCTCATCGTCCCAGCTGAAGTGCGCCTTGTGGTTGCGCGCAAACCGCTGCGCCAGTTTGCCGAGCTTGAGGGTGACAATCGAGCGGATTTGTTCGTCGCCCAGGGGGTAGTAGGGAACAATCGCCAGGCGCCCCAGAAATGCGGGTGAAAACTGCTTCATCAGCACCGGCCTGAGGCGCTCTATCAGAACCTCGGCGTCGGGTCGGCGCCCACCCTCACAGGCATCGGTGATCACGTCCTGCGCAGCGTTGGACGTCAGCAGGATCAGGGTGTTCTTGAAGTCAATTTGCACACCCTCGCCGTCTTCCATGATGCCCTTGTCAAACACCTGGAAAAAGAGCTCCAGCACGTCGGGGTGGGCCTTTTCCATCTCGTCGAGCAGAACCACGCTATAGGGTCTGCGCCTGACCGCCTCTGTCAGCACGCCGCCGCGGCCGTACCCGACATAACCAGGCGGCGCACCCTTGAGGCTGGAGACGGTGTGCGCCTCCTGAAACTCCGACATGTTGACGGTCACCATGTTGCGGTCTCCGCCGTAAATCATGTCCGCCAGGGCAAACGCCGTTTCCGTCTTGCCGACGCCGCTGGGGCCTACCAGCAGGAAAACACCCACCGGCTTGCCGGGGTCGTCCAGATCGGCGCGCGAGGTCCGGACACGACGCGCAATGGCATCCAGCGCCTGGTCTTGTCCGACCACCCTTTCAGCCAGTTTTTCCTTCAGGTTGAGGACCGTGTGCAGTTCATCAGCCAGCATCTTGCCCACCGGAATGCCGGTCCAGCCGGAAATCACCGAGGCCACAACCCCTGAATCAACACACACCGGAATCATGGGCTCATCACTCTGGATCGCATCGAGGCCGCGCTCAAGCCGGTTCAGGGAAGCCGCCAGGTCTTCACTGTCCTCATTCTCGAGCCGGTCGCCGTCCTCTCCGAGGCCGTCGGCAATGCGTTTTCGCAACGCGACGATCTCGGCCACCGCACCTTTTTCCTCTTCCAGTTTTTCGGTCAGCCGCTGTTTGCGCTGCCTGTGCTTTTCGAGCTCGAGCGACAACACGCCGATGGCGTGCGCATGGTCGCGTCCGGTCGCTGATTCATGGCGGAATATCCTCAGCTGATTTTCCGCATTGGATATTTCGCGCGTCACCGATTCGATTTCCGGCGGCAGGCCGTTTTGCCCAATCGCCACGCGCGCGCAGGCGGTGTCGAGCACGCTGATGGCCTTGTCGGGCAGCTGACGCCCGGTGATATAGCGGTGCGACAGCTTTACAGCGTCGCGAACCGCGTCGTCAATGATTTCCACACCGTGGTGTTTTTCCAGCGTCTGAACCATGCCGCGCAACATGTCGATAGCGACCTCTTCCGACGGCTCGTCCACCTTGACCACCTGAAAGCGGCGCGCCAGGGCCGGGTCACGTTCGACATATTTTTTGTACTCGGCCCAGGTGGTGGCGGCAATCGTGCGCAGCTCGCCGCGCGCCAGGGCCGGCTTGAGCAGGTTGGCAGCATCGCCCTGGCCCTCGGCACCGCCCGCGCCTATCAGCTGATGGGCTTCGTCAATGAACAGCACAATCGGAACCAGGGAGGCCTTGACTTCGGCAATCACGGATTTCAAGCGGTTTTCGAACTCTCCCTTGACCCCCGCGCCGGCTTGCAGCAAGGCCAGGTCCAGCGAACGCACAGACACTTTCTGCAGCGCGGGCGGCACATCCCCCTGCACCACGCGCTGCGCAAAACCCTCGACCACTGCGGTTTTTCCAACACCCGCTTCACCCGTCAGGATGGGGTTGTTTTGTCGGCGCCTGAGCAAGACATCAATGATCTGGCGAATCTCCCCGTCGCGGCCACGAATGGGATCAATTTTTCCTTGCCGGGCCTGCTCTGTCATATCCACCGTGTACAGGTCCAGCGAGGGGTGGGACGAGGCCCCGCGCCGCATGCTGGGCATTTGCGGCGCCGGCATGTCCGCGCCGGAACCAGCTGCCGCTGCAGCGTTGGCGCCCGCTGTAGGCATGGCGGCCGGACTGGCCGATGAGCGCACGGCGCCGCCCGCGTCTTCGGCCGAACTGGCCAGCACGTCGGCCAGGTTTTTACGCAGGCTTTCGCGTGGTATCTGCAGCAGGCCAGGCGCCGACTCGATCAGTGCGCCGCGCAGGCTGTCCACCTCCAGCAAGGCAAGCAGCAAGGTGCCGGAGCGTACCTGCTGCTCACCCAGCAGCATGGAGCTGAGCAACCACGCCTCCTGGAACAAGGGCGCCAGATGCGGTGACAGGGCCGGCGTGCGCCCGTTGCCGCGTTTGAACCGGTCCATCGCCTCCTGCAGCTGCGAAAGGATGACGTCCCGCTTGATGTCGTATTCCGGAAATATCAGGCCGACGTCAGGCGCATCGGTCTCAATCAGCTTGAAGAGCAGGTGCTCCACATCCACGTTGTAGTGGGTCTGCTGCACACACAGCTCGGCGGCCTTTTCAAGAGCACGCTTGCACTCGGGGTTGAGCTTGCCCAGCAGGGTGCGAATGTCGATATCCATTTTCTTGTGCCGTTTCGTTCAGACCTTGCCTGCGGGGGCATCGTCATGCAGTTTGAAGCGCGCGGGTGCCAGCGAGCCGGCGCATGGCGTGCTGCTGACCAGCCAGGATGTCCAGCCCAGCATCAGCGCTTCCTTTCCACCGAGAACACTGGGCCTGACGTCCCGCACCTCAGGCCTGAGAACCATCTCGACACCCACATCCTGCTGCAGATAGCGGCGGACCATCCAGCGCAGCAGCTCATGCTCTTCGCCACCCCTGAGCAAGCGCCTCAAGCGGCGCAGCGGCAAGCCTGACAGCTCCAGCGTGATGCCGGCGGTCTGGTCCCAGACCCGCCGCCCCAACACCGCTGAGCGCCCGAGCCGCGGTGCACGTGCGGGCCTGCGTGCCGACAGTCTGGCCACGTCGCGCGGCTCCAGATTTCTCCAGCCGCCGCAAAACTGCTGACCCCTGGCGGTGACCGCCAGCCGGTCCGAAAGCATGGCCAGCAGCCCGCTCATCGACCGTGGCGCCCCGCCGAGCAAGCCGGCATGCCTGAGCCAGTTGGATTCGCCCTCAGGCGCACCGGTACCGGTTTTCAAACCCAGCGCACTGAGCGCATCCAGGCATGCCGCCAGCGATGAGGACTGGGGCGACTGCCAGTTCAGCCCCATGTGGTGCTTCTTGCGGCTGCGGAATAAAAAAGCCAGGAAACGGTGGTTGAAGATATCCAGAAAATCCGCGGTGGCATGGTCACGCGCGGCAGTTCTTTCGAGCACCATTTCGGTAAACGGCAGGGGCAGCGGTCCGTGTGCGCCGGCCAGCGACAGGACGGCTGTGGACAAGGTCCAGGCCTCGGCGCCTTCGGGGCCTGCGCTGACCTTACTGACATCACTGGGCTGGAAGCCGAGCGACACCACCGAACTCAGGCGCACCGATTCGGTCTCGCCGGCGCCCCGCCCCACGGGCGCCAGCAGGGGCGACGCTCGTTCCAGCAGGCTGATGGCCTGAAAAAGGTTGAAGCCCTGCGGCTTGGCGACCAGTCGTTCGACTAGAGCACCAGCTGGCGGCCGCTCATCGGTTCCCATTGTTTCCATACCTCATCGCCGCGGTGTACACCCAATTGAACAAATGAGTTGACGGAGGTGTACATGGCAAAAAACCGCGCCAGCACAGCCGACATCAGAAGCTGTGACCCTCCCACAAACGCTTCCTCGTCAAACTCCAGAGTGACCTCCGTACCGCGGCAGTAGCCGCGCCAGGCGTCATGCCCGACCCTGCCGGTGATGCTGCGCGCCTGCAAATCCTTGATGCCGCGAATCTGTTCATGGTCGCGCGTGCTGTCCGATGCGAACAAAGTCAGCATTTCGCGCAACTGGTCCTTGCCCGTGGACCCGTCCACCAGCGACTGGTGGTTCAGCGTCAGCAGCGAGACAAGCCGCCACAGGGTTTCACTGCCCAGGGGCGGATTGCGCTGGGAGGTGGGCTCGTACAGGCAGCGCACACTCGCTGTCTTTGAAACGCCTTCGGCCACCATGCGGGCCCCAATCGGCACCTGCTCTGCAAGCCGCCGGTTGGTACACAGCAGATTGGCAAACACCACCGGCTCGGCGGGCGTCTTCAGGGTGTTGCCCTGATCGACGAAAGACAGGAACACATCCGTGCCGGAGATATCCTTGCGCAGGCTGTGCTCGCGCCGCGACGACCAGAAACTGGTATGGGCATCCGCCCGGATATGGCCCAGCGCAGAAAAACTGGGCACGATCACCGGCCTTTCCGCATTCGGGTCGGAGGCCGTCACGGACACAATGGAGTGCACCTCTGTCGTGGATTCACGCTGGCGGTCAGCCACCAGAAGGTACTCGTAATGGCGGTGATCCACCAGGATGGGTTCGCTGGTTTTTGGGAAAAGATTCACCACCGGCGTACATCCGAGGCGGAAGTTGTCCGCCGATACACCGCCCAGTCCGCGCGCCGGCTGGTCCAGCGTCAGGACCAGGTCAAAGCGCCTGCACTCGCCGGCGTGGGTGCGGATATTGAGCAGGTCAAAGAAGTGAAACTTCCGGGGAAAGGCGAAGTACTCCTGCATCAGCCCATAGGCCGGCTGGGCATTGGCCGGCAAGGGCAGCACATTCTCGGCTTCGCCATACCCCACCTCACGCCAGGAACCCATGGGCAAATACCGGGACACACCATTTTCCGGCGTGATGCAGGCACTGACCACATCTGCCACCAGAAACTCGTACAGCGGCATCGTGGTCATCCAGTCGCCCTGCAAATGAAGCCGCAGGCTGTCCATCTCCAGCTCTGCAAAATCGGTTTCGGCACTGCACTCAAAGGTCAGCCTCAGACTCGATCCACCGCCTTCGATGACCGCCTTGGCAACACTGACCGGCCACAACACCGTCTCCCAGGCAGTGCGAAAACGGCATTGCAGCCCGTTCGACGCGCTGGCGTACAGGGCGGTGTGCTGCGGGATTTTGAAACCTGCGGTCACCTTGCCTTGGCTGGGATCCAGCTGAAATTGGGCCACCGTCATGGACGGGACGGGCTGGATCAGCGAAGGACACAGATTGTCGAGCAGCGCGGCCGCCACCTGGGGAAATTCCCGGTCCAGATCCTGGTGCACCCTGGCTGCCAGAAAGGCCACCGACTCGATCAGCCGTTCGGTGTGCGGGTCCAGCGACTCGGTCCCGTGAAGCGCCAGCATCGCAGCGACTTTGGGGTAACGCTTGGCAAAATTCGAGCCCTGGTCGCGCAGGTAAACGAGTTCGCGCTTGTAGTATTGCAGCAGGTCGTTGTGCAGAACTTCGGCCACGTTCAGGCCGCCTTCGCTTGGGCACCAGGCCGTTGGTCGAGCTGGAGCTCAAAATTCAACTGGCGCAATTTCAGCCCAATGGTGACAGTGCCAGCGATCAGCAAAGTCGCGCTGCTGCGCGCCCCGCTGGCGGGAAAGGCCTTCACCGAGACATCCTGCAAGCGGGGCTCGTAATGATTGACCGCCTGGCGAATGGTCGATTGAAGCAAATCAAGATCGGGGTGGGACTTGGGCGACAACGCCGAGATGTCCGGAATTCCATAATCAAGCGTCGTGCCTGTGCTGGAAGCGTATTCCGAAGGTTTCAGGCGCGAGCGGGTATTCAACAGACGGGAAAGTTCCCGCCCTATGGACAGTTCGAGTTGTTCGGGGGTCAGCAACTGGCGCCGGCTGCCTTCCGAGCCTTCCGCCGAAGACAGTCGATCAAACAAGGGGAGCGGTGAGCCTCGGACGAGTTCCGACATGATGGCCTGCGTGCCTTAAGAGACCGGCTGACATCGGGGGAAATGCCACATTGATCAGGCGGGAGGCGCGAGGGCTTTGCCCTCTTTGAGATCCCAGCCAAATGGAGCGACGCCCTTCTTGGTGGAATCGGGATTTTGCTGGGTCATCTGCGACGTGATGGTCGTGAAGTTGATGCTGAAGCTCTCCGAAGGCAGGTCACCGCCGCCAGAGCCGGAAGTGCTGATGCCGGAAATCATCGCGTCGCCCAGCACATAGGTGATGGTGGACATGACCTTGGCACCCTCAATACGCGTGACCGAGACGGTGGCTGTGCCCAGTTTCAGGTTACCGGCGCAGGCCTGGTACAGGCCGGGCGAGGAGGAGTCCATGGTCTTGGTGAAGTTCATCTCCGAAAACTGGGGACCGTCCGACGTACGCTCGGTATTGCCCGGGCGGGACGTCAGGGACTGGCTCAAACCATGGCTGAACGAGTCCAGGATGATTTGTTCCTTGTAGGGGTCTTCCGTGCAATTGCCTTTGATGGAATCAATTTTGAGATAGATCATGAGTCACTCCGTAAATAACCAAATAGGTGATGGGAGCCCCTGACTGTCGGGGCTCCTCTTCTTTTAAACACGCGGGGCGCTGCGCCGCATCAACCTGCAGCGGCCGGCAACTCGGCCACCAGTCGGATGGAAGCCGTCAACTCTTCCATCTGGAAATGCGGCTTCAGGAAGCAGGTCGCCTGGTAAGCGCCCGGCTTGCCCGCCACTTCCGTCACATCAATGCGGGCGGCACCGAGCGGGAAGCGCGCTTTCATTTCCTGAGGGGCTGACTCATTGAGCAACACATAGTCTGCAATCCAGTTGTTGAGGAAGGTTTCCACCTGCCCGCGCGTCTGGAAACTGCCGATCTTGTCGCGCATGATCACCTTGATGTAGTGCGCAAAGCGCGACGCTGCCAGCACGTAGGGCAAGCGGGCCGACAACTGCGCATTGGCATTGGCCGCGTCCTTGTTGTACAGCTTGGGCTTGTTGACCGTCTGGCCACCGAAGAAGGAGGCGAAATCAGAGCCCTTGGAGTTGACGATGGCGATAAAGCCGAGATCGTTCAGCTCTTTTTCGCGGCGGTCCGTGATCAGCACTTCGGTCGGGCATTTCAGAACCACATCCCCTTCGTCGGTCTTGAAGGCATGGGCCGTCATGCCGGTGACCTTGCCGCCGCCTTCGACGCCGCGTATGGCCGTGGACCAGCCGTACTTGGCGTAGGCATCGGTGATGCGCAGGCCCAGCTGATAGGCCGAGTTGGCCCACAGGTACTTGGAGTGGTCTTTGCCGTCCACGTCTTCCTCGAAGTTGAAATTTTCAACCGGGATGGTTTTGGCACCGTAGGGCAGGCGGGCTGCATAGCTGGGCAACACCAGCGACACATAACGCGAGTCTTCCGACTCTCGGAAGCCGCGCCAGGTCGCGAGTTCGGCGCTTTCGAAAATTTTGGACATGTCGCGCGGAACACCCAGCTCGGTGAAAGACTTCATGTCAAACAAAGCTGGCGAAGCCGCTGCAATAAAAGGCGCATGTGCCGCTGCGGCCACCTTGGACATGCGCTCCAGCAGCGCCATGTCCTGCGGGTGCCGGCCAAAGGTGTAATCACCGATCAGCAGCGAGTAGGGGTGGCCGCCAAAGGTGCCGTACTCTTCTTCATAGACCTTCTTGAAGAGAACACTCATGTCGTGGTCGACTGCGGACTCGAGATCTTTGAGCAGCTCTTTTTTGGTCACGTTGAGCAGGCGCAACTTGAGCCGCGTGCTGGTTTCCGTGCCAAAAACCATGTCGTGCAGGCCTCTCCAGGATGCCTCCAGCGCCTGGAAAGAGGCGTCATGCATGATTTCATTGAGCTGGTCGGACAGCAGTTTGTCGATCTCGGCGACACGCTCGTTGATCATCGCCACCACGCCCTTGTCGGGGCTGGCTTTCATGCCTTCGTCGAGAATTTGCGAGGCAAACTGACCGATCAGCTTTTTGGCATAAGTGCCCTGTGAGGGCTCAACCGCCATGTTTCCTTCAACGATGATTCGGTCCAGAAGACCCAACTCACCGGCTTCACTGGTGGCAGCTGCTGCGCCGCCCGCTTCTGATTTCTTAGTAGCCATATCAATCACCGTTCCAAAAAATGAGATGTGTGCCGAGGCACAGACCGGGATGGTTTATTTAGGCAGCCGGGGTTTCAGCGGCTGGAGCGGCTGCTGCTGCGTCAGCGCCGGCATTGGCCTGGGTCTGCAGGGTTTTCAGCTCTTCGGTGCTCTGGACAATGTTTTCGAGCAGGGTGTCGAGTTCGTCATTGCCGTCAAGCTTGGCCAGCAGGTCGCGCAGTTGCTGGCGCGCCTCGAGCAGCTTGGCCAGGCGCGGAACCTGCTTGACGATGGCCTCGGGGTGAAAGTCGTCGAACTCCTTGAAGTTCAGCTCGACCTTGATGTTGCCCTCGCCTTTCATGGCGTCAGGCACCGAGATGTCCAGGCGGGGAGAAATTTTCCCCATGATCTCGTTGAAGTTGTCGCGGTCAATTTCGACCAGCCGGCGATCCTTGAGCTTGGGCAGCGGCGTGGCGGGCTGACCCGACAGATCGGCCAAAAGGCCCACCACCATCGGGAGTTCCTTCTTCTCGACTGCATCGCCAATCTCGACATCGTACGTAATTTGAACCCGTGGTGGCCGGTTGCGACCTACCCACTTTTGCAAACTGTCAGACATAAATTCCCCTTCAAAAAGGTTGATAACAATGCAGCAAGAATCAGCGGCCAGAAATCCGGCCGCCAAAAACACAACTCTTACGTTTGGTGGTTTTTACATTACAAAACCCGTCTAGGCAATACGTAAATACTAACTTTCGGCAGATTTGCAGATCGATGTGACCTGCTGATGACAGACCTTCACTGCGGATAGCGAAGATATCCCCGGCGAGAATTGTGCGCAATGGTTACTTTTTGTTTGCGGCGTGGGATTAAATTACAAGAAACGTCGCGCAACCCTATCCGGCGGCGAATTAAGGTCTCTGCTGCTCCATTGCAGGCTCACCCTTGACGGTCCGGCACCCTGCGGCGGCTAACATGCGGGTCAACATCGGAAAACGCGCACCAGCAAGGTGAATCGGCAGCGCACATTTTTGAAAGAGCGGGTTATGGACAAGCTGGACATGCTGCAATCAGAAATAGCCAGTCTGCGGATGGTGGTGGCGATCGACTCCGCCATGCTGCTGTCGGTCATGCGGCGCATGAACGGCGACCAGCTGGCACTGGCGTCCAAGGACTTTCTGGAGGTCTGCGAAGGCCTGAGCATCAAGACGCTGTTTTCCGAGATGGACGACCACTCCATCCAGGCCGCACAAAAGCGCCGCGACTGGTGGATAGGCCTGCTGGCCGAAATTGTTGCCAATGAAGCGGTGACACAGCCGCTGACCGACAACCCGCGCCCGCCCGCCTAGCAGCCGCGCCCTTCACCCCCGTTCACCCGTCCCCGCGCGCGCCCTTTCGGCTGACCGGCACAATCGGCGACCAGCACAAAGTCCGGCATCGACGACAGGAAGAAACCCATGAACCAGACCGAGGCGGAAGCGGCCTTCAAGCAGGCGATAGAACTGCAGCAGCAGGGCCAGCTGGCGCAAGCCCAAATCCTGTACGAGCAAATTCTGGCGGTGCATCGCAACCACCACCATGCGCTGCACTTGCTGGGCGTGATCGTCAGCCAGAAAGGCAACCAGTTTTATGCCCGCAGGCTGATGGAGACGTCCCTGACGCTTGCGCCGGGCGACCCGGATGTACTGGCCAATCTGGGACAAGTGCTGTTTTACCTGGGCCTGTATGCGCAGGCCCTGGAACGATGCGACCAGTCGCTGGCGCTGCAGCCTGCCAATGCGCGCTGCCACATGACGCGCGGCAAGGCCCTGCGCTTTCTGTCGCGTTACGAGGAGGCGGTCGCCAGCCTGAATGAAACACTTCGGCTTCAGCCCGACTTGCTGGAAGCGTTGACCCACAGAGGGTTCTGCCTGCACAACCTGAACCGGCTGGCCGAAGCGCTGGCCGATTACAGCGAGGCCCTGCGGCTGCGGCCGGACAACCCCGAGGTGCTCAACAACCGTGGCCACGCCCTGTTTGCCCTGCAGCAGCACGAGGAGGCGGTTGAAAACATACAGCGCGCCCTGAAGATTGCCCCCGACCTGCCCGAGGCGCACTACCACCTGGGCCTGGTGCACCAGCACGACAAACGCCTGGAGGATGCACTGGCCTGCTACAGCCGCGCGGTTCAGCTCAAGCCCGACTACCAACAGGCGCTGGTGCGCCTGGCCTTCGTCATGCACAAGCTGAAAAAGCCGCCGCAGGACTGCATCGCCGTCCTGGACCGGGCCTTGCGCTTCAACCCGGATGACGCTTCGACGCTGGCCACCCGCGCCGGTTTGCTGGCGGGGCTGAAAATTCTGGACCAGGCCCTGCAGGACTATGACCGCGCCATCAGCCTCACACCGGGCGACGCAAAAATGCATTCGGACCGCGGCGAAACGCTGTTGATGCTCAAACGCCCCGACGACGCGGCACAGGCCTTTCGCCAGGCGCTGGCGCTGGGCGGTGACACGGCCGAGCTGACCTACGCCCTGGCATCGCTGGGTGGGGACGCCGCGCCGGTCACGGCACCGGCGCGTTATGTGGTCAACCTGTTCGACTGGTACGCCGAACACTTTGATGAGCACCTGCAGGGCCGGCTGAAATACCAGACGCCGGAGCTGATCTGCCAGCAGATTTTCAAACTGCAGCCTGCCACCGGCCTGGATGTGCTGGACCTGGGTTGTGGCACCGGCCTGTGCGGGCCGCTGCTCAAACCGCTGGCGCGCCGCATGACGGGTGTCGATCTGTCACCCAACATGCTGGAGATGGCGGGCAAACGCGGGCTTTACGACGAGCTGGTGTGCAGCGACCTGACCACCTTCCTGGCGCCGCACAGCGCCAGCTTTGACCTGGTGGTGGCCACCGATGTGTTTATCTACGTCGGTGCCCTCGAAGACGTCTTCCGCGCCACGGCCCGGGCACTGCGCCAGGGCAGCCTGTTTGCCTTTTCGTTTGAAAGCAGCGACGACGAAGACCTGGTGCTGCGTCCGACACGCCGCTACGCCCATTCCGTCGCCTACATCCAGCGCCTGGCCGCCAGCCACGGCTTTCAGGTCGAGAGCCTGGAGCCCAGCGTGATCCGTGAAGAAGGCGGCAAGGACATGGACGGCTTTCTGGCCGTGCTTCGGGCCATTTGATCGCTTCAGCACGCTCTGATTTTCATAGCTGCATACGCTTGCCCGACATGGGCCAGAGGCCGATTTGATTCAGGAAAACGGGGGCTGTCGGCAAAAATCAGTCCGGCGGACCAGCGCTGCGTGAAAGCTGCTGGCAAAGGGCGCGCGCGGGCCGCTGCGGCGCCAATAAAAAAGCCCTTGAGTCCGTTAAGAATCAAGGGCTTGCGCATCTGGTGGCCTGGGGCGGAATCGAACCACCGACACAAGGATTTTCAATCCTCTGCTCTACCGACTGAGCTACCGGGCCTGAGCCCTCTATTATATATCAGGCTGCGCGCTTGCCCCGGGTCAGGTCCACACCGAGCTGCTTGAGTTTGCGGTACAGGTGGGTGCGCTCCAGCCCGGTCTTCTCGGCCACGCGGGTCATGGAGCCGCCCTCCTTGGCGAGGTGAAACTCGAAGTAGGCTTTTTCAAACTCGTCACGCGCATCGCGCAGCGGCTTTTCCAGCAGAAAACTCTGTGTGGCCTGCGGGCCCAGGTCCATGGGCAGCGGCAGGGCGGCGCCAGTCATGGCCGCTTCCAGTGTCAGCTCCACCGCATGCAGCAGGGTGGCGGGCGGGCTGGCCGGTTTGCGGCCGGCAGACTTGGCCAGGCCTTGTTCAACCGCCTTCAGCAGCTTTTGCAGGGTGATCGGTTTTTCCAGAAACGCCATGGCGCCGATTTTGGTGGCTTCCACCGCCGTGTCTATGGTGGCGTGGCCGCTCATCATGATCACCGGCATGCTGAGAAGGCCGCTGGACGACCATTCCTTGAGCAGGGTGACACCATCGGTGTCCGGCATCCAGATGTCGAGCAGCACCAGGTCGGGCCGGCCGCGGCTGCGTGCGCTGCGGGCCTGCGCGGCATTTTCTGCAAGTTCGACCTGATGCCCTTCGTCGTTGAGAATTTCAGAGAGCAAATCGCGTATGCCCAGCTCGTCATCAACTACCAGAATGTTTGCCATGATTGAATTGCTATCCCCGCCAGCAGTTATCGATTTCCGCGGCCCCCCGACCGTCGCCCGCAGTGTTGTTAAGTCACCACCGCGAATGATAACGATACTTGGGCGCCCTGCACGACGTCGTCGACCACCCGATTGGAAATATCGATGCGCGCGCCGTGCTCGTCGGCAATTTTTTTGACCACCGCCAGCCCCAGACCGGTGCCTTTGACCTTGGTGGTCACATAGGGCTCAAAGGCCCGTTTCAGGATGTGTTCGGGGAAGCCGACCCCGTTGTCACGCACGGTCAGGCGTACGCGCCGGGAGGTCGGGGAGTACTCGGTTTTGAGGACCACCTTGCCGTTCGGCCTGCCCTCCTGGGCATCCTGGGCGTTTTGCAACAAGTTGTGTATGACCTGCCGGATCTGTTGCGCGTCGCCCTTGATGGCGGGGCAATGGGTGTCGAGTTCGGTGCACACGGGCACCACCGCGTTGTCGCTGGCATACAGCTGCATCACGTCGCCCACCAGCGCATTCAGGTCCAGCGGCTGGAGCTCTGCCGCCGGCAGGCGCGCATAGTCCCGGAACTCATTGACCAGCCGTTTCATGGCATCGACCTGATCCACAATCGTTTTGACCGACTTGGTCAGCAGGATCTGCTCGGGCTCGGCGACCTTGCCGGTCAGCTTCATCTCCAGCCGCTCGGCCGACAGCTGGATCGGTGTCAGCGGGTTCTTGATTTCATGGGCCAGCCTGCGCGCCACCTCGCCCCAGGCCTGGGCACGCTGGGCCGACACCATCTCGGAGACGTCGTCAAACACCAGCAGGCATTCGTCGCCGGGCATTTTTGCGCCGCGCGCGATCAGCGTGATGGCGTTGTCGGGCGAACCGGGTTGCGCGGTGTTGAGCTCGAAGGACTGCTGCCAGTGCTCGATGCCGTGCAGCGTGTTCTCGCCAAAATAGGTGTCAAACTGCGCCTGTACACCTTGCGCAAACGACTCCAGGCCCGGGATGTCGCCCAGCGCGCGCCCGTGGTAAGCCGCCAGCGGCGCGCGCAAAATCCGCGTGGCCCCGGGGTTGCTGGTCTGGATGCGCCCCTGAAGATCCAGCACCATGACTCCGGCGGTCAGGTTGTCCAGGATGGTCTGCAGGTTGGCGCGCGCCGCATCGACCTGGTCCATGCTTTTCTGCACCGCGCCACGCGCATCGGCGAGCTGCTGGGTCATGTCGGCAAAGGAGCGGGTCAGGCCGCCCAGTTCGTCCTTGCCTTGCAGGGCCGCTTTGGGCGTGAGGTCGCCCTGCGCCACCTGGCGCACGCCCTCTGCCAGCAGCAGCAGGGGCCGCGCCAGCTGGTTGCCCAGCAGCACCGCCAGCAACACGGCACCAAACACCGCCAAAAATAAACTGAGCGTGAGTGTGCCTATATACATCTTGCGCAAACCGCCACGCGCCAGGGCACGCTCCTGGTACTCGCGGTTGGCCTCCTGCACGGCAATTGCATTGGCGACCAGGGTGGCGGGCAACACCTCGGTCACCTGCAGGTAGCGGGCCTCGCCAAGCAGGCCGACATTCGGGCTGCTGATCAGGGCCAGCGCCTTGATGCGCGGCGCCGAAGCAGTGCCCCCGGTCAAGGCGGCTTGCCCGGCCTCTGCGGCGCCCGGCAAGGCCACCTCGTCCAGTCCCTCTATCTGGGTGGCCACGCGCTGGCTGCGCGCGCTGCGCAGCAGCTGCGCCGGCGGACGCTCGGGTTTGAGCGAATAACGCGAGTCGCCCGCGCTGGCAATCAACTGGCCCGAGGCGGTCCAGAGCACCACGTCGCTGACACCCAGTTGCTCGCGCAGGCGCTCCAGCGCCAGGCCGGCCGAGGCGTCGGGTGTTTGCGTCAGCTGGTTCGCCGCCACCCGGGTTTTGTTGGCCAGCTCGGTGGCCAGCGTATCGAGTGTGACCCGGCCGAGGTTCAGGCCGGCATCCAGCGCGCCCTCCACCTTCACATCGAACCAGCTTTCGATGGAACGCGATACAAACTGGTAAGACACCACGTAAATCATCATGCCGGGCAACAGCCCCACCAGCGCAAAAATCGCGGCCAGCTTGACCAGCAGGCGGCTGCCAAACTTGCCCTTGCGCAGGCGCAGAAGCAGGCGCAGCACAATCCAGCCTATGACCAGCAGCAGCAGCCCGGCCACCGCCACATTGAGCCCGAACAGCAACACGTAGTTGCGCTCGTAAAGCTCGCGGTTGCCGGTGGCCTGCGTCAGCAAAAACAGCAGTACCAGGCCCAGAGCGGCCATGGTGCCGACACCCACACCCACCGTCCAGCGGAAAGCCGGGCTGCTTTTCAGCGGCGACGCCGGGCCCCCGGTGCTCACTTGAGCGCCTCTTTGGCCGGTTCTTTCGCGCTGTCCCTGCCCGCCTCTTTGGGCGCTTCCCGGATGGGCTCGACGATGAGCTCGCGGTTGGTCTCGACGGCGATGGTCCAGTCCTTCTGACCGGCCACGCCGATCTGGAAGGGCCGTGGCAATTGCGACAGGTCCAGGCGGAAACGGAACTCCACCCTGTGCCGCACATCGGCCTCGACCTCGGTCGCATCGGCGATGCGCCAGCGCGACAGGCGCTGGATCGAGCTGATGGCGTCCGGCAGGCTGTCGTAGTTCTGGCTGAAGGAGGCGCGCAGGCCGGTGACGCTGATGGCGCCGGGCAGCACATTGAGGCGCCAGCGCCGCGTCAGCGGCTGATAGGCCAGGCGCATGGTGCGTGTTGCGGTGGTCACACGTTTGTCGTACCAGTACCAGCGGTCGCGGTAAATGTCTGCCTCGGCCACAAAAAACATCGGAATGCCCTTGAGCATGGCGTCTTCCACCACAGCGGGCAGGTCGAACTGGACGCTGGCCGACAGGTACACGCCTTCTTCGGAGCGCTCCATTTTCAGTTGCGTGACTTCGGTCGCCTGCGCCGCCTGCCCGGCCAGCAGCGCCAGGGCGCACAGACACAACGCCAGCAGGCTGCGCAGTGCCGCCTCAGGCGTTGCGTTTTTCAAAAACTGCGTAATAAAACCCGTCGTGCTCACCCTGCAAATTGTCCGGGAAGACCGCTTGCCCTGCCCCACTTTGGGGTAGCAAATGACCGGGAGACGGCATGAAACAGGCATCTGTGTGGTGCGTAACAAACGTTTGTGCCTGCTGCTCGCCTTCCGCCCTGAAAACCGAGCAGGTGCAATACAGCAAGCGGCCGCCGGGCCGCAACAGCGGCCACAGGGCTTCCAGCAAACGGGCCTGTGTGGCTGCCAGCTGCGCAATGTCGGTCGGACGGCGCAGCCAGCGCACATCGGGATGGCGCCGCACGATGCCCGATGCAGTGCATGGCGCGTCGAGCAGGATGCCGTCGTAAGCCCGGCCGTCCCACCAGTCCTGGGGCCTGGCCGCGTCGCCGACCCGAATATCCGCCTGCAGGCCCAGCCGCTGCAGGTTCTGCGCGATGCGCTCACAACGACTGGCATCGATGTCCAGGGCCGTGAGCTCGCAGTCGGCCAGTTCCAGCAGGTGGGCGGTTTTTCCGCCGGGTGCGGCGCAGGCGTCCAGCAGCCTGAGACGGCCCGGCGCGGTGGCCGTGAGTCCTTCGAGCAGCAGCGGCGCCGCCATCTGCGCAGCGGCGTCCTGCACCGAAAAATGCCCCTCCGAAAAACCCGGCAAGGACGGCACCGCCTGCGCCCTGGCCAGCACCACGCCCTGCAGCCCCACCGGACTCGCTATGATATTGATAGCTGCCAGCGCCTGTAAATACTGGGCCTGGGTCGTTTTTCGTTTATTGACGCGGAGTATCAGCGGGGCCCGGCTGTTGTTGGCCTGCAGGATGGCCTGCCAGCAGCTGGGATGGTCCTTGCGCACCCGGTCTATCCACCACTGCGGATGGTTCCACACCGCCTGCGGACTTTTGCCGGCCAGCGCCAGCAGCGCATCGCGCTCCCGCAGGAAACGCCGCAGACAGCCGTTGATGAAGCTGGCCTGGTGCAGCGTGCTGTCGCTGCGTTTGGCGGCCTCGACCGCCTGATCAACCAGCGTGTAAGCGGTATAGACCGGGCCATCGCCGTCCGCAGCGGCGTCCCCGTGGGCAGCGTCAGTGCAGGCCAGCGCAAGCGCCACACACAGCAGCGCATCGGCCTCGGGCGGTGGCGGGCGTTTGGCCAGTTGCTGACGCAGCGCCTCGGCCCGGCCCAGCCAGCGCAACACATGCGAGCCAAGTGCCTGCACGCCGGGACGCAGCGCACTGTCCACATCGGCCAGGGCAGCCGTCATGGACTGGCCATCACGAACCGCCATCAGCAGGGAAGCAGCCCCCTGAAGCTGGCGCCACAGGGGGATTTGAGTCGGGTTGTCTTGCATGAGGCTCTGGATACCGCCGAAATGACGGCAACCCTGTATTAGACCAGCCAGAAGAGTTGGCCCCCACGGTCGCTCACTGCGAGCCTGCGGCGGCTGCCCCATGCACTGGAAAGGGGCCGCTACGCCTGCGGCCCGGCAAAGCCGGTTCCGCGGCCCCTGCTTGCAGTTAGGGGTGGGCCAGTAGAGGCCCGCCTGTACCAGCCTCAGGCCAGGGTATCAGCCCAGATGTTGCTGGCCCAGTTCAGCGCATAAACGCCTTCCAGCTCGGTCGGACCGGTGCTGACACCGCCCGAGCCGGCCACCGTCTTGAAGGTTTTTTCGGCCGCCACGTACTCGTGCACGCTGGCCACATGCACCACATTTTTGTTGTCCACAAAGCTGTAGCAGGTGTTGGTCAGCATCGGTGCGGGATTGACCTCCCAGCCAGAAAGCTGCGCCACGATGGCGGCGGCGGCCACCTTGCCGTGGCTGTTGGCCATGTGGCCGCTTTTGGGCATGGCCGGTGCGATCTGGATGGAGTCGCCAAGCACAAACACGTCTTTGGCCGCTGTCGACTCAAAGGTCTGGTAGTTGACGCCACACCAGCGGTTGTTGGCCATGTTGTTCAGCCCCGACTGCACCGCAATGGCGCCGGCGCGCATGGACGGCAGCGCATTGATGACATTGGCCTTGACATCTTCCTGCACATCAAACTTGATGACGCCGGCTTTGGCATCGACCGCAGTGGTCTTGTGCTGGCCGCGGTATTCGACAATGCCCTTGTACTGCTCGGCCCAGACTTTTTTGAACAGCGGGCCCTTGGAGGTGACGTCGGGATTGGCGTCAAGAATCAGCACCTTGCTGCGCGGCTTGACCGCCTTGAAGTAACCGGCAATCACCGAAGCGCGCTCATACGGGCCGGGCGGGCAGCGGTAGGGCGCTTCCGGGATGGTGATGGCGTATACGCCGCCATCGGGCATGGCTTCGAGTTGCTTGCGCAGCGCGAGTGTCTCGGGGCCGGCTTTCCAGGCCTGCAATATCTGGCCCGCCGCTTGCGCCTGTTGCAGGCCCTCTATGCTGCCGTACATCAGGTCCACACCGGGCGAAACCACCAGCTTGTCGTAGCTTATGGTGGCACCGCCGGCGAGTGTGACGGTTTTCTTTGCCGTATCAATCGCGCTGGCCATGTCGCGCACCACGGTCACACCATGGTTTCTCGAAAGGCCGGTATACGGGGTGGTGATATCACCGAGCTGTTTGGCGCCGGCCAGCACCAGATTGGAAATCGGGCACGAAATAAAAGCCGCCTGCGGTTCGATCAGGACCACATCAATTTTGTAGTCCGACAACAGGCGCACATATTTGGCCGCGGTAGCGCCGCCGTAACCACCGCCTATCACCACCACCTTGGCTTTGGCAGGAATCGAGGTGGTGGCGCAGGCGCCCAGGCCAAACAGGCTCAGTGCGGCGGAAGACTGGAGGAAGGAGCGTCGTTGCATCAGTGTTCTCCTTATTTCTTCTGTGCTGAAAAGTAGCCAGCCAGCACGTCGATCTGGGCGTCGCTGTAACCCTTGCTGATCTGGTGCATCACCGTGGCCGGCCGCGCGCCGGTCTTGAAGGCCTTGAGCTGGGTCACAAGATAGTTTTTGTCCATCCCGGCAATCGACACCACGGTGGAACCCTGGACTGCCCTGCCGTCGGTGCCGTGGCAATTGGCGCAGGTGGCCGCGAGGCCGCGAACATACAGGGCCTGCGCCGATGTGTTTTGGGCGTGAACCAGGGAAGGCGCAGCAAGCGTACACAACGCCAGCGCCACAGCGGGTAGGACAATCTTCACGGCTTCTCCTCGCAGTTGCTACAAAAGGTCAATTTAACGCGCCACGGCATGTGGGCCATAGGGAGTATCCAGTACGAAGCGGGTCTGCGCCTGGCTGTTGTTCGAACCATTTGTGATGTGCTTATTCGCCGCTGTCCTTGTGCCTGACCTCGGCCCAGGGATCGGCCAGCTTCTGTTGCTGGCCGTCGGTCAGCGCCGGCATGGGCCGGCCATAAATGCGGCGAATACGTTCGGCCAGCGGCGGATGTGAGTCCAGCCAGTGTGCCCTGGCCCCGCCGGCGACCAGCAACATGTGCTGCACGGACGGATGCAGGCTGGCCATGGCCGTCCCACCCTGGACTTTTGCCACTTTGCGCAACACGCCACCCAGCCCGTCCTTGCTGCGCGTGAACTGGACAGCACGCGCATCCGCCAGAAATTCGCGTTGCCGCGACACGGCGGCCTTGAGCCCCCGGCCTGCCAGCCAGCCCAGAAAGCCGGCCGCCATGATCGCGAGCCCGGGCAGTGCAAGCGCCGAGCGCTGGCCGTTGTCGCCGCGCTCGCACATGCCCACACCAAGGTTGAAAATCATCTCCAGCCCGTAGACCATGCCCGCCAGCCGCATGTTCAGGCGCGTGTCGCCCTCCCGGATATGGCTGAGCTCGTGGGCCACCAGCCCCTGGAGTTCATCGCGGGTCAAGCTGTCCAGGGCGCCGCGTGTGACGGCAATCACCGCGTCATCCTCATCCCAGCCGGCGGCAAAGGCGTTGATGCTGGCCACCCTGTCAAGCACCATGACCTGCGGAACCGGCATGCTGGCAGCAATGGCCAGTTCGCTGGCAATATTGCACAGCTTCTGCTCTTCCAGGCGGCTGGCCGGCCAGGCCTCGCGCGCGCCCACGCGCCGTGCCAGCTTTTCACCGCCGCCCTGCAGGCTGGAGGTCTCCAGCCACCAGCCTCCGAGCACAAAGACCAGGGTCATGACGGTGTTGACAGTGAAAAAATACGCCGGGTAGCCGCTGAAGCCGGGCGTGACCAGGCGCCAGGTCAGGGCCAGTGCGGCATTGATGGCCAGCACCAGCGCCAGGACCGCCAGCGCAAACAGCAGCAACAGCTGCCGCGTGCGGGCGCGGGCCTGGTCCTGCTGCTCGAAAAAACGCACTGCGGCAGGCTCTCGCGTTGGCCGGTCAGTGTGGCACTAAATCTGGATGCGCACGGCTTGCCGCTCCACCGCGTTTTCGGTGGCTTGCAGCATGGCCGAGGGTGCAAAGCCAAACAGGCGCGCAATCAGCAGCGTGGGAAATTGCGCCTGCGCGTTGTTGTAGTCGAGCACCGAGTCGTTGTAAGCCTGGCGCGCAAAGGCGATCTTGTTTTCGGTGCTGGTCAGCTCTTCGCTGAGCTCGCGTATGGTCGCGTCGGCCTTGAGTTCCGGGTAAGCCTCGGCCACGGCAAACAGGCGACCCAGGCTGCTGCCCAGGGCCTGTTCGGCCGCAGCCAGCGCCAGCACTTCCGGTGCATGGGTCGGACGGCTGCGCGCGGCGTCACTGGCCGCACGCGCCTGGTTGCGTGCCGCGATCACCGCTTCCAGCGTCTCACGTTCGTGCAACAGGTATTTTTTGGCGGCGTCCACCAGATTGGGAATCAGGTCGTAGCGGCGCTTGAGCTGCACATCGATCTGCCCAAAAGCGTTGGCGATGATGTTTTTCAGCCGTACCAGGCGGTTGTAGGCGCCGACCGCCCAGAACAGCAACAAGGCCAATGCGGCGATCAGGACCAGGGACTGGGTGGACATGGCGACTTTTCTCCTGAGACAGCAACAGTGCTGCAGCCGTCAGACGGCCAAGCGACTTTAGCCGACAAGTGCGGGCCTTGTACAGCAGGAACCGGCGCACCAGCGCCCGCCCGGGGTTCAGTCATCGGGACTCACAATAAAAAACGCCTCACGTCCTTTATTCATGGGCGTGAGGCGCTCCGCTTTTTATAGCGCTGAAAAGCCGCGATTATTCGCTGGCTGCACCTTCACTGCTGGACTCGGGCAGGGCTTCGAGTTCTGCCGCTTCTGCCTCGGCAATGGCACGGCGCTCGGCGTCGTCCATCTGGTCCTTGGCTTTGCGCGCCTCGTGGTAAGCCATGCCGGTACCGGCCGGGATCAGGCGTCCGACGATCACGTTTTCTTTCAGGCCACGCAGCTCGTCGCGCTTGCCCATGATGGCAGCCTCGGTGAGCACGCGGGTGGTTTCCTGGAAGGAAGCCGCAGAAATGAACGAGTCGGTGGACAGCGATGCCTTGGTGATGCCGAGCAGCAAATTGCTGAAGGTCGCCGCAATCTTGCCCTCTGCACGCAGCGCATCGTTGGCATCCAGAATGACCGAACGCTCAACCTGCTCGCCGGCAATGTAGCTGGACTCTCCGACGTTCTCGACCACCACACGGCGCAACATCTGGCGAACAATCACTTCGATGTGTTTGTCGTTGATCTTCACGCCCTGCAGGCGGTAAACGTCCTGCACTTCGTCGACGATGTAGCGGGCCAGCTCTTCCATGCCCAGCAGGCGCAGGATGTCCTGCGGATCGGCCGGACCGTCCACAATGCTTTCGCCCTTGTTCACGACCTGGCCTTCGTGCACCAGGATGTTCTTCTCTTTCGGGACCAGGTCTTCCCAGACCTTGCCTTCAGGATCCGTGATCTGCAGGCGAACCTTGCCTTTGGTCTCTTTACCAAACGACACGGTACCGGTCATCTCGGCCAGCGTGCCCTTGTCTTTCGGCGTACGGGCTTCAAACAGCTCGGCCACACGCGGCAGACCGCCGGTGATGTCCCGTGTTTTCTGGCCTTCGACCGGAATACGCGCCAGCACCTCGCCGGGGCCCACGTCCTGGCCGTCACGGACCTGAACCAGTGCACCGACCTGGAAGCCAATCGTCACCGAGTGATCGGTGCCGGGGATCTTGACTTCCTGGCCAGCGGCGTCGATCAGCTTGACCTGTGGACGGACCACTTTGGTCGCACCGCGGCGTTTCGGATCAATCACCACCAGGGTGGACAGACCGGTCACCTCGTCGAGCTGCTTGGCCACGGTCACGCCTTCTTCCACATTCTCGAACAGCACCTTGCCGGCGAACTCGGTGATGATGGGGCGGGTCAGTGGGTCCCAGTTGGCCAGAATCGCGCCAGCCTTGATCTGCTGGTCGGCCTTGACCGACAGGATGGCACCATACGGCACCTTGTGGCGCTCGCGCTCGCGGCCATGCTCGTCGTGAATCACGATTTCGCCGGAACGGGCAATCACCACCAGTTCGCCCTTGCTGTTGGTCACATAACGCATCGGTGCGTTGAAACCGATCACGCCGTTGGACTTGGCCTCAACGCTGGACGCAATCGCTGCACGCGACGCCGCACCACCGATGTGGAAGGTCCGCATCGTCAGCTGCGTACCGGGCTCACCAATCGACTGCGCGGCAATGATGCCGACCGCTTCACCGATGTTGATCAGGCCGCCACGGCCCAGATCGCGGCCGTAACACTTGGCGCACAGGCCGAAGCGGGTTTCACAGGTCAGCGCGGTACGCACCTTGACTTCGTCCACGCCGGCAACTTCGAGCTCGTCGATCAGGTCTTCATCCAGCATGACGCCGGACTTGGCCAGCACCGAACGGTTCTCGGGGTGCAGGATGTCTTCAACCGCGGTGCGGCCCAGAATACGGTCGCGCAGCGATTCAATCACCTCGCCACCCTCCACAATCGCGCGCATCACCGAGCCGTCCTGCGTGCCGCAGTCGTCCTGCGTCACCACCAGGTCCTGCACCACGTCGCACAGGCGGCGCGTCAGGTAACCGGAGTTGGCGGTTTTCAGTGCCGTGTCGGCCAGACCCTTACGCGCGCCGTGGGTGGAGATGAAGTACTCCAGCACGTTCAGGCCTTCGCGGAAGTTGGCGGTGATAGGCGTTTCGATGATAGAGCCGTCCGGCTTGGCCATCAAACCGCGCATGCCGGCCACCTGGCGGATCTGCGCCGCAGAACCACGGGCGCCGGAGTCGGCCATCATGTAGATGGAGTTGAAGGACTCCTGCTCGACTTCCTTGCCGTGACGGTCAATGACCTTCTCTTTGGAAAGCTGGGCCATCATGACCTTGGACACTTCGTCACCCGACTTGCCCCAGATGTCCACCACCTTGTTGTAACGCTCACCGGCGGTCACCAGACCCGAGACATACTGCTGCTCGATCTCTTTGACTTCCTTCTGGGCGCGCGCAATGATGGCGTGTTTTTCCTTCGGCACCAGCATGTCGTCGATACAGATCGAAATACCTGCCTTGGTCGCCAGGCGGAAGCCCGACTGCAACAGCTTGTCGGCAAACACCACGGTCTCTTTCAAACCGCATTTGCGGAAAGACACGTTGATGAGTTTGGAGATTTCCTTCTTCTTCAGCGCCTTGTTGATGTTGGCAAACGGCAGGCCTTTGGGCAGGATTTCAGACAGCAGGGCCCGGCCGCCCGTGGTTTCCCAGAGCTTGGTCGAAGCCGTGAAGTCACCGGTTTCCTTGTTTTTGGTGTACTCGGTCAGGCGCACGCTGATGCGCGCGTTCAGGTCGAGTTCACCCGCATCAAAGGCGCGGCGGACTTCGCCGGTGTCGGAGAACACCAGGCCTTCGCCCTTGCCGTTGGTGCGTTCACGGGTCGTGTAGTACAGACCCAGCACCACGTCCTGAGAAGGAACAATGGAGGGCTCGCCGCTGGCCGGGAACAAAATGTTGTTCGACGCCAGCATCAGGGTGCGGGCTTCCATCTGCGCCTCCACAGACAGCGGTACGTGCACCGCCATCTGGTCGCCGTCAAAGTCGGCGTTGAAGGCCGAGCAGACCAGCGGGTGCAGCTGGATCGCCTTGCCTTCAATCAGGATGGGCTCGAAAGCCTGGATGCCCAAACGGTGCAGCGTAGGCGCACGGTTGAGCATGACCGGGTGCTCCTTGATGACCTCTTCGAGGATGTCCCACACCACTGGCGTGCCGGATTCAACTTCCTTCTTCGCGGCCTTGATGGTGGTCGCAATGCCCATGGCTTCCAGGCGCGAGAAGATGAAAGGCTTGAACAGCTCGAGCGCCATCAGCTTGGGCAAACCGCACTGGTGCAGCTTGAGCGTCGGGCCCACGGTGATCACGGAACGGCCGGAATAGTCGACGCGTTTGCCCAGCAAGTTCTGGCGGAAACGGCCTGACTTGCCCTTGATCATGTCGGCCAAAGACTTCAGTGCGCGCTTGTTGGCGCCCGTCATGGCCTTGCCACGGCGGCCATTGTCGAGCAGCGAGTCCACAGCTTCCTGCAGCATGCGCTTTTCATTGCGGGCAATGATTTCCGGCGCTTTCAGTTCCAGCAAACGGCGCAGACGGCTGTTGCGGTTAATGACGCGGCGATACAGGTCGTTCAGGTCGGAAGTCGCAAAGCGGCCGCCGTCCAGCGGCACCAGCGGACGCAGGTCTGGCGGCAACACGGGCAACACGTCCAGCACCATCCAGCCCGGCTTGATGCCGGACTTCTTGAACGCTTCCATCAATTTCAGACGTTTGGCGTTTTTCTTGATCTTGATTTCGGAACCGGTCAGGTCGTTGCGCAGCTTGTCGATCTCGACGTCGAGGTCCAGCCCTTCGAGCAGGTCCTTGATGCCTTCGGCGCCCATCTTGGCGGTGTACTCGTCGCCGTATTCCTTGCGTTTGGCGTCGTAGTCGTCTTCCGACATGATGCTGAATTTCTTCAGCGGGGTCATGCCGGGATCAGTGACGACATAAGCTTCGAAATACAACACGCGTTCGATGTCGCGCAGCGTCATGTCGAGCACCAGGCCCAGACGCGACGGCAGCGACTTCAGGAACCAGATGTGGGCGCACGGTGCGGCCAGGTCGATGTGACCCATGCGTTCGCGGCGGACCTTGGTTTGCGTGACTTCAACGCCGCACTTCTCGCAGATGACACCGCGGTGCTTGAGGCGCTTGTACTTGCCGCACAGGCATTCGTAGTCCTTGATCGGGCCAAAAATCTTGGCGCAAAAAAGACCGTCGCGCTCTGGCTTGAAGGTGCGGTAGTTGATGGTTTCAGGCTTCTTGACTTCGCCAAAAGACCATGAACGGATCTTCTCGGGCGAGGCCATGCCGATCTTGATGGCATCAAAATGCTCATCCGGCGTGAATTGCTTGAACAGGTCGAGTAATGATTTCATGTGTAAATCCTTTTCTTGTCCGCTGTTTAGCTGCGTTCGAGTTCGATGTCGATACCGAGCGAACGAATCTCTTTGACCAGCACGTTGAACGACTCGGGCATGCCGGCCGTGATCGCGTGTTCGCCCTTGACGATGCTTTCGTAAACCTTGGTACGGCCCACCACGTCGTCGGACTTGACGGTGAGCATTTCCTGCAAGGTGTAGGCTGCGCCGTAGGCTTCCAGCGCCCAGACCTCCATCTCGCCGAAACGCTGTCCGCCGAACTGCGCCTTGCCGCCCAGCGGCTGCTGCGTGACCAGCGAGTATGGGCCGGTGGAACGTGCATGCATCTTGTCGTCCACCAGATGGTGAAGTTTCAGAACATGCATGTAGCCGACGGTGGTGGTGCGCTCAAACTGGTCGCCCGTGCGGCCGTCGTACAACTGGGCCTGGGTACGGGTTGCCGTCAGGGCTTTCGCCTTGGCGATGTCGTCCGGGTAGGCCAGTTGCAGCATGGCCATGATTTCGGCTTCCGATGCGCCGTCAAACACGGGGGTTGCAAAAGGCACACCGGTGGACAGGTTGCCCGCCATCTCGATGACTTCCGAATCCGACAGCTTGCCGAGGTCTTCCTGGCGGCCTGACTTGTTGTACAGGGTTTCCATGAATTTGCGCACTTCAGCCACCTTGGCCTCGGCTTGCAACATGTCACCAATACGCTGGCCCAGGCCTTTGGCAGCCCAGCCCAAATGCACTTCAAGCACCTGGCCGACGTTCATGCGCGAAGGCACGCCCAGCGGGTTCAGCACGATGTCGCACGGCGTACCGTCGGCCATGTAAGGCATGTCTTCAACCGGGACGATCTTGGAGACCACACCCTTGTTGCCGTGGCGGCCGGCCATCTTGTCGCCGGGTTGCAGGCGGCGCTTGACGGCCAGGTAGACCTTGACCATCTTCAGCACGCCGGCAGGCAACTCATCGCCCTGCGTGAGCTTCTTGCGCTTTTCTTCAAAAGCCAGGTCAAAGCTGTGGCGCGTCTGTTCCATCGAGTTCTTGATGCTCTCGAGCTGCGAAGCCACTTCATCGTCCGCCGGGCGGATGTCAAACCAGTGGTACTTCTCGACATCGGCCAGGTAGGCCTTGTCGATTTTTGTGCCTTTGGCCAGCTTTTTCGGGCCGCCATTGGCGACCTTGCCGTTCAGCAGTTTTTCGATACGGTCAAACGCATCGGCTTCCACAATCCGCAGCTGGTCGTTGAGGTCCAGGCGGAAACGCTTGAGCTCGTCGTCGATGATCTGCTGGGCGCGCTTGTCGCGCACAATGCCTTCACGCGTGAAGACCTGCACGTCGATGACGGTGCCCTGCGAACCCTGGCTCACGCGCAGCGAGGTGTCTTTCACATCGCTGGCTTTTTCGCCGAAGATGGCGCGCAGCAGTTTTTCTTCCGGTGTCAGCGTGGTCTCGCCTTTTGGCGTGACCTTGCCGACCAGCGTGTCGCCCGGCTGGACTTCAGCACCGACATAAATGATGCCGGATTCGTCCAGGCGGTTGAGCTGCTGCTCGGACAGGTTGGGAATGTCGCGCGTGATCTCTTCCGAGCCCAGCTTGGTGTCGCGGGCCATGACCACGAGTTCCTCGATGTGAATCGAGGTGTAGCGGTCTTCAGCCACCACACGCTCGGAAATCAGGATCGAATCCTCGAAGTTGTAGCCGTTCCAGGGCATGAAGGCCACCAGCATGTTCTGGCCCAGGGCCAGCTCGCCGATGTCGGTCGATGCGCCGTCCGCGATCACGTCACCCTTGGCCAGCTTGTCGCCCATCTTGACGATGGGACGCTGATGGATGTTGGTGTTCTGGTTGGAACGCTGGTACTTGATCAGGTTGTAGATGTCCACACCGACTTCGCCGGCTTGCGCTTCTGCGTCGTTGACGCGAACCACAATGCGGGTGGCATCGACATAGTCCACCACGCCGCCGCGGGTGGCGGTGACCACCGTGCCCGAGTCGATCGCGGAGACGCGCTCGATACCCGTGCCGACAAAGGCCTTTTCAGGGCGCAGCACAGGCACGGCCTGGCGCTGCATGTTGGCACCCATCAGTGCGCGGTTGGCATCGTCGTGTTCCAGGAAGGGCACCAGCGAGGCTGCCACCGACACGATCTGGGCGGGCGACACGTCCATGTACTGGATGCGCTCGGCACCGACCAGCACCGACTCGCCGTTTTCGCGCGCAGACACCAGATCACCGGTCAGCTTGCCGGAACCGTCGAGCAGGGCATTGGCCTGGGCGATCACATACTTGCCCTCTTCAATCGCAGACAGGTAGTCGATCTGGGTGGTGATCTTGCTGTCGATCACGCGGCGGTACGGTGTTTCGATGAAGCCGTACTCGTTCAAACGGGCGTACAGCGCCAGCGAGTTGATCAGACCGATGTTCGGGCCTTCAGGCGTTTCAATCGGGCAGACGCGACCGTAATGGGTCACATGCACGTCACGCACTTCAAAGCCGGCACGTTCACGCGTCAAACCACCGGGGCCAAGGGCCGACACGCGGCGCTTGTGGGTGATCTCGGACAGCGGGTTGGTCTGGTCCATGAACTGGGACAGCTGCGATGCACCGAAAAATTCCTTCAGCGCGGCAGAAATCGGCTTGCTGTTGATCAGGTCGTGCGGCATCAGGGGCTCTTGCTCGGCCTGGCCCAGACGCTCTTTCACGGCCTTTTCGATACGCGCCAGACCGGTGCGGTACTGGTTCTCGGCGAGTTCGCCGACACAACGCACGCGGCGGTTGCCGAGGTGGTCGATGTCGTCGACTTCGCCATTGCCGTTGCGCAGGTCAACGAGGATCTTGACGACGGCGAGGATGTCCTCGTTGGTCATGACCATGGGACCGGTTGAGCTGTCGCGGCCCACACGGGCATTGAACTTCATGCGGCCTACCTTGGACAGGTCGTAGGTGTCCGGGTTGTAGAACAGGCGCTGGAACAGGGCCTGAACAGCGTCTTCCGTCGGCGGCTCGCCGGGGCGCATCATGCGGTAAATCGCAACACGGGCGGCAAACTCGTCGGCCGTTTCATCGGCACGCAGGGTTTGCGAAATATACGCACCCTGATCCAGTTCGTTGGTGTACAGCACCTGCAGGTCCTGCACGCCTGCGACGCGAAGCTTTTTCAGCAGCAACTCGGTCAACTCGTCGTTGGCCTTGGCAATGATTTCACCGGTCTCGGCGTCCACAATGTTCTTGGCGACCACGCGGCCGATCAGGAAGTCTTCGGGAACGCTGATCGTCGATGTGCTGCTCTGCTCAAGCTCACGTGTGTGGCGCACCGTGATGCGTTTGTCCTTGGCAACAACCACCTTGCCGTTTTTGTCGGTGATGTCAAAACGCGCTACCTCGCCGCGCATGCGCTCGGCAACAAATTCCATCTGCGCGCCGCTGTCCATCAGGCGGAAGTTGTCGAACACAAAGAAGTTCGCCAGGATGGACTCGGGGTTCAGGCCGATGGCCTTGAGCAAAATCGTGACCGGCATTTTGCGGCGGCGGTCGACACGGAAATACAGCACGTCTTTCGGGTCGAACTCGAAGTCCAGCCAGGAGCCGCGGTAAGGGATGATGCGGGCCGAAAACAACAACTTGCCCGAGCTGTGGGTCTTGCCCTTGTCGTGCTCGAAAAACACGCCGGGCGAGCGATGCAGCTGGGACACGATCACACGCTCGGTACCGTTGATGACGAAGGAACCCTTGTCGGTCATGAGCGGCACTTCGCCCATGTAGACCTCCTGCTCCTTGACTTCCTTGACGACCTTGGATTGCGAGGTCGAGGATTCGCGGTCATAAATGATCAGCTGGACTTTGGCGCGCACGGCCGAGGCAAAGGTCAGGCCGCGGGTCTGGCACTCACGCACATCGAAGGCCGGCTTGGCCAGGTTGTACTCGAGAAACTTCATCTCGACAAAACCGTTGTGCGAGACGATGGGGAAGGCGTTTTCAAACGCTGCCTGCAGGCCTTCAACTTCGCGCTTTTGCGGCGCACGGTCGGCTTGCAGAAAGGCCGTGTAGGCGTCTTTCTGCATCTGCAGGAGGTAAGGAACGTTCAGCACACTTTCGCGGCTGCCGAAACTTTTGCGAATTCGCTTGCGTTCGGTATAGGAATAGGCCATGAGTTCTCCGCTTGGATGGGACACAAACCAGTACAGCAGCTGGTTTGTTAAGCTCTGGCGACTGTCTTGAATGAATACACCGCGTAATCAAACAGACTTGGTGGTTGGCCACTACCAACCATGGCGGACGGCAACGCATTGCGCGTTGCCCGAACCAAGGCGTTTCCTGCAGTCGGGGTCAGGAAGCACTGGCAAGAAGATTTTTGTCAAATCTGCTTGCCAGTGGTTCCAAAGAGCTGAAAAACCCGCTTGCGCGGTGCTTTTAACGCTGCTCCTTGAAAGCACGAAAGGCTGGAAGCCGAAACCGGCTTCCAGCCTTCGCAAAACCCGAGGATTACTTGAGTTCGACTTTCGCGCCAGCGTCTTCGAGCTTTTTCTTGGCCGCTTCAGCGTCAGCTTTTGGCAGGCCTTCCTTGACGTTCTTGGGAGCGCCGTCAACCAGGTCCTTGGCTTCTTTCAGGCCCAGGCCGGTGATCTCACGCACCGCCTTGATGACCTGCACCTTCTGGGCGCCGGCTTCGAGCAAAACGACGTTGAAGTCGGTCTTCTCTTCAGCCACTGCAGCAGCAGCGCCGCCGCCGCCGCCGCCAGGTGCAGCCATGGCTGCAGCGCTCACGCCAAATTTCTCTTCGATGGCCTTCACCAGGTCGTTGAGTTCGAGGACCGTCATGCTGTCGAGCGCGGTCAAAAATGCGTCTTTATCGAATGCCATTTTGATTTCCTAAAAAAGTTGGGTACAAGTTACGCCGCTGCAGCTTCTGCTGCGGGCTCTGCGGCTGCGACAACGTCGCTGCCAGCGCCTTTTTTCTCCGCCAGCGCGGCCAGCACTCGTGCCGTACGCGAAATGGGGGATTGCATCAGGCCCAACAGCTGGGCGAGCAGCACTTCTTTCGAAGGGATGTTCGCGAGCTGCTTGACGCCGTTGACGTCCAGGACTTTTCCTGCCATTGCGCCTGCGCGAATCACCAACTTGTCGTTGGTTTTTGCGAAGTCGGCAACTACCTTGGCGGCAGCCACGGCATCGGTGGAAAAGCCATAGATCAGCGGTCCGGTCATCTGGTCGGACAAGACATCAAACGCGCTGCCTGCCACGGCACGGCGAGCCAGGGTGTTTTTCAACACACTCAGGTTCACGCCTTTGTCGCGGGCTTGGCTGCGCAGCCTGGTCATGTCAGCGACCGTGATGCCACGGTATTCCGCCATCACAAGCGTTTGAGCTTTAGCGGCGAGGCCTGTCACTTCATCAATGACGGCTTGTTTCTCACTGCGGTTGAGACTCAAGGTCTACTCCTTAATATTGTGTTTCCGGGGATGCCGCTTTCGCACCACCCCATCCACACGCCTATATTCAGCGACCAACTGTTTTCAGATTCTTTTCAAAACCATTCAAGCAGCGGGACCGCCATCTGCGTTGGCTGCCTTTCGGCGATTAAGCGACCGGCCTTTCGGCTGGCCGCACCAACGGTCCTGGATGGCCTGCCGGAGTCGTAAAACCCCGGCAGCCCACCACTTCGAACAGCCCTTGCGGGCCATTCAAATTTTTTGCAATTACGCCGCGATGGTTTGTGTGTCGACGCGAACGCCCACACCCATGGTTGACGAAACTGCCACTTTTCTCAGATACACACCTTTGCTCGACGCAGGCTTGGCCTTGGTCAAAGCGTCGATCAGTGCAGCCAGGTTGCCCTGCAGCTTGTCGGTATCAAAAGAGCGGCGGCCTATCGTGCCGTGCACGATGCCGGCCTTGTCGACACGGAACTGGACCTGACCGGCTTTGGCGTTTTTGACCGCCGTTGCCACGTCAGGGGTGACCGTGCCGACTTTTGGATTGGGCATCAAACCACGTGGGCCGAGGATCTGGCCCAGGGTACCGACGACACGCATGGCGTCGGGCGATGCGATCACCACGTCGAAATCCATCTTGCCGGCCTTGATGTCGGCGGCCAGATCGTCCATGCCGACGATGTCAGCACCGGCGGCTTTGGCTTCTTCAGCCTTGGCACCCTGGGCAAACACGGCCACACGTTTGGTTTTGCCAGTGCCGTTGGGCAGCACAACGGCGCCGCGCACGACCTGATCGGATTTCTTGGCGTCGATACCGAGCTGCACTGCCACATCGATGGATTCATCGAACTTGGCAACCGCAAACTCTTTCACCAGACCCAGGGCATCGGCAACCGCGTACAGCTTGTTGCTGTCGATTTTGTCGCCAATGGTTTTTTGACGCTTGGTCAGCTTGCTCATACAACACCCTCCACCGACACGCCCATGGAGCGGGCCGTACCGGCAATCGTGCGAACTGCTGCGTCGAGGTCAGCAGCCGTCATGTCTTTCATTTTGGTCTTGGCAATTTCTTCCAGCTGTGCGCGGGAGATCTTGCCCACCTTCACCGTGTGCGGCGTGGCAGAACCCTTGTCGAGCTTGATGGCCTTTTTGATCAGGACGCCTGCGGGAGGTGTCTTGATGACAAAGGTAAAACTCTTGTCGGCAAATGCCGTGATCACCACAGGCAGTGGCAGACCCGGCTCGACACCCTGGGTCTGGGCATTAAATGCCTTGCAGAACTCCATGATGTTCAGGCCGCGCTGACCCAGCGCAGGGCCGATCGGGGGGGACGGATTGGCCTTACCAGCTGGCACTTGCAGCTTGATGAAGCCGACGATTTTTTTCGCCATACTTTTCTCCTTGCGGGTACTAACGCCAGGACACTGTTAAAAACAGGTCCGGGCTCCCCGGGGGTTACACAACTCCATCAGCTCCTGAAGAGCCCTCCGCGCCGAGTTGCAAAGCGCGAAATTTTTACCTGCCAGCCGGAATCAGGTCTTCTCGATCTGGCTGAATTCCAGCTCCACCGGCGTCGCACGTCCGAAGATCGTGACCGACACACGTACTTTGTTCTTGTCGTAGTTGACCTCTTCGACCGTGCCGTTGAAGTCGGTGAACGGGCCGTCCTTGACGCGAATGTATTCACCGGTCTCAAATTCGACCTTGTGCCGCGGCTTCTCTGTGCCGACCTGCATCTGGTCCACAATTTTCTGCACGTCTTCTTCGGAGATGGGTGCGGGCCGGTTTTTGGCGCCGCCGACAAAACCCGTGACCTTGTTGGTGTGTTTCACCAGGTGCCAGGTTTCGTCGTCCATCACCATTTCAACCAGCACATAACCCGGAAAGAAACGGCGCTCGGTGGTTTTTTTCTGGCCGTTCTTGATCTCGACCACTTCTTCGGTGGGCACCAGAAAACGGCCGAACTTGGCCTGCATGCCGGCGCGGTTGATGCGCTCGACAATATTACGCTCAACGGCTTTTTCCATGCCCGAATAGGCATGCACCACATACCACTGCATGCCGGGAGTCGGCTGCAGGGATGTGCCAGCCGCCACTTCGCTGATCACGTCACCGTTCATATCGCTCATTATTTCTTCCACCCCAATATCAGGTCGTAAAACACCCACTCGAGCGTTTTATCGGTGAGCCACAAAAACAGAGCCATCACCACGACAAAGGCAAACACATAAGCCGTCATCTGCATGGCTTCCTTGCGGGCCGGCCAGACCACTTTTTTGACTTCGCGCCAGGAGTCCCGGCCAAATGCCACAAACTGCTTGCCTGGCTCGGATGTCATGAACACCACCACAGCCGCCACCAGACCCACAATCAGGCCGCCCCATTGGGCAATCGGTCCCTGCTTGGCCAGCAGGTAAAAGCCCGCCAGCGAGCCCAGGACCAGAGCCACAGCGAGGGCCAGTTTGGCCTTGTCAGCAGTGGTGCTGACGGTTTCGACTTGAGAAGTGGCCATGAGCGCCTGATTCCTGTTCAATCATCTGGCGTCTTTTCAGACGCTTAAGCCCACCTGGGGTCTTTGGACTCCCGGCGGGCTTGCTTTTGTTATCTCTTCACACCACCTGCAGCATCCACTGCCAGGTGGCAGGGGCAGTAGGAATCGAACCTACAACCTTCGGTTTTGGAGACCGACGCTCTGCCAATTGAGCTATACCCCTTCATCTCTCAATCAGTGGGGACAGGGCAGAGACGCCTTGTGTTATCGACCCAGCCCCAAAAAACCAGCTTTCTTACGCAAGAATCTTTGCCACGACACCGGCGCCGACGGTTTTGCCGCCCTCGCGGATGGCGAAACGCAGACCCTCTTCCATCGCGATCGGGTTGATCAGCTTGACGGTGATCGACACGTTATCGCCTGGCATGACCATCTCTTTGCCTT
>CALRUM020000020.1:0-73735 GCA_943371375.1 Asaia bogorensis | reverse complement strand
AGTTGGCGCGGACCCCGGAGATCGAATTTTTGGGCGACGCGCTCAAGGACTTCAGCGACACCGCTGGCCTGCTCGAGCAGATGGACTTGCTGATCACGGTCGATACCAGCGTGGCGCATCTGGCCGGGGCCATGGGCAAGGAAGTGTGGATCATGCTGCCCTTCAGCCCCGACTGGCGCTGGCTGCTGGGGCGCAGCGACAACCCCTGGTACGACTCGGCGCGGCTGTTCAGGCAAACGGCCCCCGGTGACTGGGCCAGTGTGCTGGTGCAGGTGCAGGCAGCGCTGGCCGCGAAATTGCAGTAGGCCTTATTGCCGGGCGCCCAAGGCCAGCGCTGCCTGCTGCGAGGCGGCCAGTACCTGCGGGTCGGGCGCGCTGCGGGTCGGCCATCCCGACAAATGCTGCTCGGCAATATCGCCCAGAGCGGCCAGCCATTCGGGGCTGTCGTTCAGACAGGCGATGTAGTTGAAACTTTGCCCGCCGGCCTGCACAAACGCTTCTTTCGCTTCCTGCGCAATTTCTTCCAGCGTTTCCAGGCAGTCGCCGGTGAAGCCGGGGCATAACACGTCCACACTTTTCAAGCCGGCCTGCGCCTGGGCCACCAGCGTGGGTTCGGTGTAGGGCTCCAGCCATTTGGCTTTGCCAAAACGCGACTGGAAGGTCACCAGGTAGTGCGTTTTGTCCAGCCCCAGATGTTCGGCCAGCAGGCGCGCCGTCTTGTGGCATTCGCAGTGGTAGGGGTCACCCAGGTGCAGTGTGCGTTCGGGTACGCCATGAAAACTCATGAGCAATTTGTCCGCCCGGCCATGCAGGGCCCAGTGTGCCTGCACACGTGCTGCCAGTGCCGCGATATAGCCGGGGTGATCGTGGTAGTGGTTGACAAAACGCAGCTCGGGAATGCGCCGCGTTTTGGCAGCCCAGCTGTACACCGCGTCAAACACGCTGGCGGTGCTGGTACCGCTGTATTGCGGGTAGGCGGGCAGCACCAGAACACGCGTCACCCCCCTGGCCTTCAGTGCAGCCAGCTCGGCGCCAATCGAGGGCTGGCCATAACGCATGGCATAACGCACTTCGACCTGGTGGCCACGCCCGCTGAGCTGTGCCGCCAGCAGCAACGCCTGCCTGGCGGTCCAGACCTTGAGTGGTGAGCCTTCAGCGGTCCAGATGCTGGCGTATTTGGCCGCCGACTTTTTGGGCCGCAGGCGCAGGATGATGCCGTGCAGGATCAGCCACCACAGCAGCCTGGGGATTTCAATCACCCGGTGGTCGCTGAGAAATTGAGCGAGGTAGGGACGCAATGCCGCAGCCGTGGGTGCGTCGGGCGTACCGAGGTTGCAATACAACACGGCGCTGTCGCCGGCAGCCCTGGCCGGCCGACCGTGGGTGAAAGGTGGTTCGGGAGAGAAGGCCATGGGTTATTCTCACCTACCTATGCTTGACCTGACAATTATCAAAGCCATATCCCTTGATCTTGATGACACCCTCTGGCCCGTCTGGCCCGCCATAGAAAAAGCCGAAGCCGCCCTGGACGCCTGGCTGGGCCGCCACGCCCCCATGACCGCCGCGCTGTTTGCCAATGCCGGTGCACGGCACGACATCCGCGAGCATATTGTGCGCAGCCGGCCCGAGCTCAAACACAACCTCAGTGCCATCCGGCGTGAGGCGATTCGTGTGGCGCTGTACCGCTCCCATGAAAACCCGCTGCTGGCCGATGAAGCGTTTGAAGTCTTTTTTGCCGCGCGCCATGAAGTCACGCTGTTTGACGACGCGCTGCTGGCGCTGGAGTTTTTGTCGGCGCGTTATCCGGTGGTGGCCTTGTCCAACGGCAATGCGGACATTGGCCGCATCGGACTGGCGCCGTATTTCCAGGCCGCCATCAGTGCCCAGGCCTTCGGGGTGGGCAAGCCCGATCCGCGGATTTTTCATGCAGCGGCGGGGGCCGTCAATGTGCAGCCGCACAACGTGCTGCATGTGGGGGACGACGCCACGCTGGACGTGCTGGGCGCGCTGAATGCAGGCATGCAGACGGTGTGGGTGAACCGGGCAGACAACTTCTGGGCCCATGATGCCTTGCCGCATGAGTCGGTGACCAACCTGACCGAGTTGTGTGACCTGTTTGAGGCTGTCCAGCCGAGACCGGACAAGTAAATCGGCCTTCAGCCCTTTTCGGGTATGCGCAGGCAGCTATCTATTTAATAGCAAGTTGTGCGGCCTGCAGACCCGAACGCACCGCCCCTTCCAGGGTTGCCGGGTAAGGTCCGTCCACGTAGTCGCCGCAGGCCAGCAGGCCCGGCAGCAGTTGTGCGCCCGGTCGCTGCAGGGCGGGCAGGCAGGCAAAAGTGGCGCGTTTTTCACTGATGGTCAACACGGCACGGAGGTCTTCCAGCCCCAGTTGATGCCGCGCCTGGCCCAGCACAGCCTGCGTCTGTGCGGCGCTGTCCGCTGTGCTGGCGCTGACCACAAAAGCCAGCAGGCCGGCCGGCCCGCCGAGTTGGCCGCGATCAAATACAAACTGCGCCGGCGCGTCCCCGTCCGGCGCACTGGCGCGCAAGGCCAGCATGGGCTGCGCCAGGCGTGTGCCGGGCGCAGATACATACACCGTGGTGATGGCTTCAAAACGCAGCGCACGCGTCAGTGCCAGCCAGGATTCGCAGGGCAGGCCGCTGTTCTCCGCCAGCCGCGCCGCCTCTGCGGGCGGGCAGGCCAGGATCACGCGGTCGAAGGGTTCAGTATCGACCAGCCAGCCGCTGCCGGCAGGTGTGATCGCGCGCACCCGCGTCCCCAGGCGCACGGCGCCGCCGTGCCGGGCCAGCCAGGCCAGCGCCGCGTCAGGCAGCAGGGCACTGAGGTCCACCCGCGGCAGCAGCAGGTTGGAGCCGCCTGATTGGGCAAACAGCGCGTCGCGCAGTACCCGTAAATAGACCTGGGCGCTGGCGCGGCCGGCCGGTGTGTTCAGTGCCGACACACACAGCGGCTCGATCAGGCTGGCCATCACGGTGGGGGTGAGCGCTGTACACAGCTGCGCGACCGACAGCCCTGGCGCACAGCGAAAACCTGACAACTGCCAGCCGGTGGCGGCGCGCAGCAGCGACAGCTTGTCGCGCCATGACCAGCCGCGCGCGCGCAGGATGGCAGCCATGGCGTCCAGCGGAGCGGGCCAGCGGGGAAAAGCCAGGCCGGTGCCGTCCGGGAACTGAAGTGTCAGTGGCAGGCGCAGCAGCGCCTGTTCCTGGTCCAGGCCCAGGTCGGCCATCAGCCGCAGCGTCTCTGTGTACGCGCCTATCAGGATGTGCTGGCCGTTGTCGAGCGGCAGGCTGGCCGCTTCTGGCCACGGCACATCCACCCGCCGTGCACGGCCGCCGGGAATTCGCGCGGCCTCGAACAGCGTGACTTGTTGTCCGAGCCGGGTGGCTTCCACTGCGGCCGCGCAGCCCGCCCAGCCGGCGCCCACGACGGCTGTTTTCAAACCCTGCGCGCCGATGGGCCGCCCCTAGGCGTGAAAGCCCCCCCGGGGGGCAGCGAAGTACGCGCAGCGACGAGCGTGGGGGTCATTGGATGGTCCCAAACGCCTGCGTCTTCCAGGCCAGCCAGAACTTGCGCAGCGGCGTCAGGCTGACCCGCTGGTGCAGCACCTGGTAGCCATCGGCTTCAATTTCGCGCAGCAATGTGCGGTAAATGCTGGCCATCATCAGGCCGGGTTTTTGCGAACGACGGTCGGCTTCCGGCAGCAGGTCCAGGGCCTCGTCGTACAGGCCCAGGGTGCGTTGCGTCTGGAACTTCATCAGCGCGCTGAAACGGTCCGAGTACTGGCGCTTCAAGATTTCGTGGGCCTTCACATCAAATTGCTGCAGCTCATTGACCGGCAGGTAGATGCGGCCACGCAGGGCGTCTTCGCCCACGTCGCGGATGATGTTGGTCATCTGGAAGGCCAGCCCCAGCTTGTGGGCATAGGCGGTGGTGGCGTCTTCGGTCTGGCCAAAAATGCGTGCAGCGACTTCTCCCACAATGCCGGCCACCAGGTGGCAATAGGTTTTCAGGTTGGCAAAGTCGAGGTAGCGGTTTTGCGCCAGGTCCATCTGGCAACCTTCAATCACCGCCTGCAGATGGCGCGCCTCGATCTGGTAGCCCGGTGCCAGCGGCATCAGCGCCTTCATGACCGGGTGGCTGGGATTGCCCGCATAGGCCTTGCCGACCTCGGCCTGCCACCAGGCCAGCTTGGTCTGTGCCACGCCGGGGTCGGTGACCTCATCGACCACATCGTCAATCTCACGGCAAAAGGCATAAAACGCGGTGATGGCGGCGCGTCTTTCCCTCGGCAAAAACAAGAAGGCGTAATAAAAGCTGCTGCCGGACGCGGCGGCTTTTTGCTGGACGTATTCCTCAGGGCTCATGGGCGGGATTGTCGCAGGCTTGAGGCCACCGCCTGCGGTGCGCGGCGCAGCACGGCAGGTGCAATCAGCTTGTGGGCCGGGCCGACAAAAGCCATGTACACCCGACCCAGTGTGTTGTGGATATGAACCACCGTGCTCAGGGTCAGTTTGTCGTGTGTGGCGTCATGTGTTTGTTTGAGGACCGACAGCTGAACCAGCAGGTGTTTGTCGTCATCCTGCAGAAGCAGCTCATGCGGGCTGCTGCTGACCACCTCAAAAAGTCCCATGCGTTTGCCCGGAACCGCCTCGCCCGGTGGCACGGTTGCCAGCGTGCCCAGGTTCTTCAGCCCCAGAGGCTGAACCACCCGGTTGCGCAGGCGCATCAGGCCCTCTACCCAGCCGGGCGTCTGGCGTGTGATGGCTCGGTAAATTTCGGTGGCCGTCAGTTGCGAAGCCGGAACCAGCACTTCGTAGGCATCGGCAAAGTCGGCATCCAGCTGCCGGCTATTGAGCTGACAGGCGGCGGGGATGGGCACAGACCGGGTCATGCGAACAAGGCTTTCCATAACACCACCAGCATGTCCCAGCGCTTGAGCGTGGGGCGCCGGACCAGCGTTTGGTGCTGCAGGGCCTCGATTTTGTCCAGAATGCGCAGCCCGCCCTGAATCACGCAGCGCAACTCATAGGCCGCGCGCCAGCCGCTGAAGCCGCCCAGCTGCCGCGCCACGGTGGCTGGAAGTTCAAGGCCTTTGAGCATGCGGGCCCTTGCTGCATGCACGCAAGCAGCTATCAAATTGATAGTATTGGGATTGAGCTCCAGGTCCAGCAGCTGCGCCTCATGGACGCCGTGCTCGGCCCAGCTGTCCTGCGGCAGGTAAATGCGGCCGCGCGGAATGTCCACGCTGAGGTCCTGCCAGAAGTTGATCAGTTGCAGGGCGCTGCAGATGTGGTCGCTTTGTTGCAGCGACGCGGCGTCGCTGACGCCATACAGGTGCAGCAGCAGGCGTCCCACCGGGTTGGCCGAGCGGCGGCAGTAGTCCAGCAGCTCGTCCCCGGTGGCATAACGCTGCTTGACGATGTCCTGTTCAAACGCGCTGAGCAGGTCGGCCAGCAAAGGCACCGGCAGCTGGAACTGCGTCAGCACAGTTTGCAGGGCATCAAACACGCCGGCCCATCGCCCGGATCCGGGCCGGCCTTGCGAGGCGGCCAGCAAGTCGGCGCGGTAGCTGGCCAGGTCCGCCAGGCGCTGGGCGGGCAGGGCGTCGCCTTCGTCGGCCATGTCGTCGGCGGTGCGGGCAAACCAGTAAATCGCGGTGACCGCAGGGCGCAGCTGCGGCGGGCACAGCAGCGAGGCCACGGGGAAGTTTTCGTAGTGTTGCGAGGGTGACTGCTGGACCAGCGGTGGGCTGGTGTTGGGACCGGAATTCATGGCAGGGATTGTCGCTTGACAAGCATGGGCATTTACCCTAGATTACTAACCAGTCAGTCATTAGTAGCCAATTTCCTAGCCGTTTTCCGGTTTGTCCGCCACCGATCCAGTCAAGCACACCATGCATAAAACCGTCTTTACCGTTCTTGGCGCCGCCCTGTTGCTGGCTGCCTGTTCCAAACCTGCTGCGCCCGAGGAGCCGGTGCGAGCGGTCAAGGTGTTGACGGTGGGGGTGGACGCCTTCACCTCCAGCCACGAATTTGCCGGCGAGGTCAAAGCCCAGGTCGAGTCGCGCCTGAGTTTTCGGGTCGGCGGAAAAATCATCAAACGCCAGGCCGAACTGGGCCAGCGCGTCAAGGCCGGACAGGTGCTGGCGCAACTGGACCCGCAGGACTACAAGCTGGCCGCCGATGCGGCGCGCGCCCAGGTGGCAGCGGTTGCTACGCAGCGCGATCTGGCTGCGGCCGACTACAAACGCTACAAGGAACTGAAGGAGCAGAACTTCATCAGCGGTGCCGAGCTGGAGCGCCGCGAGACCACACTGAAGGCCGCGCAGGCCCAGCTCGAGCAGGCGCAGTCGCAGCTGGCGGTGCAGGGCAACCAGGCCAACTACGCCGTGCTGCTGGCCGACGTCTCGGGCGTGGTGACGGCGGTCGAAGCCGAGGCCGGGCAAGTGGTCTCTGCCGGCACACCGGTGCTGCGCATTGCCGCCGACGGTCCGCGCGATGTGGTGTTTTCCGTGCCCGAAGACAAGGTCGCGGCGATCCAGGTCGGTTTGCCGGTCAAGGTGCGGGTCTGGGCGCAGGGCGCCGAGCTGACAGGCCAGGTGCGCGAAGTATCAGCCAGCGCCGACCCGGCCACCCGCACCTACCCGGTGAAGGTGTCGCTGGACACGCGCGAGCCGCCGGTGCTGGGCGCCACGGTGTATGTGCAGCCCCAGGGTCTGGCAGCCAGTGGCATCCAGGTCATCAAGCTGCCGACCAGCGCCTTGCGCCAGGAGGGCAAAAACAGTGCGGTCTGGGTGCTGGACAAGGCCAGCATGACGGTCAGGTCGCAGACCATACAGATCGCCACGGCCGATGGCAATGACGCTGTTGTCGCCGCCGGCCTGCAGCCCGGCATGCTGGTGGTCAGTGCCGGTGTGCATGTGCTGTCGCCGGGCCAGAAGGTCACGATTTATCAGCCAAAAGTGTCTGCAGCCCATGCGCCATCTGCGCAGGCAGCTACTCATTCGATAGCGTCTGTGGCCGCCGCTGCAACGCTTGCGCCCGCTGCGTCCGGCACGAAGTGAGGCCGGCATGAAGCAGGAACAACCGAAAGACAGTTTCAACCTGTCCAAATGGGCGCTGGACCACCCGGCGCTGACGCGTTACCTGATGGTGGTGCTGATGCTGCTGGGCGCTGCCGCTTACTTCCAGCTGGGCCAGGACGAAGACCCGCCATTCACCTTCCGCGCCATGGTGGTGCGCACCTACTGGCCGGGCGCCACCGCGCAGCAGGTGGCCGAACAGGTGACCGACAAGATAGAACGCACGCTGCAGGAAGTGCCGTTTGCCGACAAGATCCGCAGCTACTCCAAGCCCGGCGAATCGCAAATCATCTTCCAGATCAAGGACTCGTCCAAAGCGGCCGATGTGGCCGGTGTCTGGTACGCGGTGCGCAAAAAGGTGGGCGACATGCGCGGCAGCTTGCCCGGTGGCGTGGTTGGGCCGTTTTTTAATGACGATTTTGGCGACGTTTACGGCGTGATTTACGCGCTGCAGGCCGACGGTTTCAGTTATGCCGAGCTCAAGACCTTTGCCGACGACGCGCGCCAGCAACTGCTGCGGGTGCCGGACGTTGCCAAGGTGGAGCAGTTTGGTGCGCAGGACGAAAAACTCTTTATTGAAATTTCGCAGAAACGGCTGGCGCAGCTGGGCCTGGATTTTACCCAGGTGCTCAATCAGCTGGGCCAGCAGAACGCGGTCGAATCAGCCGGCGCGGTGCAGACCCCGCTTGATGTGGTGCAGGTGCGTGTGGCCGGACAGTTTGAAGCGGTTGAGCAATTGCGCGCCATGCCGATACGCGGCAACTCGGGCAACCAGCTGCGCCTGGGCGACATTGCCGAGATCAAGCGCGGTTATGTGGACCCGCCGGCCGTCAAGGTGCGACATCAGGGCCGCGAAGTGATTGCGCTCGGTGTGTCCATGGCCAGGGGCGGGGACATCATTGCACTCGGCAAGGCGCTCAAAACCACGACTGCGCGCATCGCTGCCAGCCTGCCCGCAGGCATGGAGCTGGTGCAGATCCAGGACCAGCCCACGGCGGTGGCCACCTCGGTCAATGAATTCATACGCGTGCTGATTGAAGCCGTGGTGATTGTGCTGGCGGTGAGTTTTATTGCGCTGGGTTTTCACCGGCGCCCGGGTCAGCACCCGCTGTGGAAACGTTATTACATCGACATGCGACCCGGGCTGGTGGTGGGCATCACGATCCCGCTGGTGCTGGCCGTGACCTTTCTGGCCATGAGTTACTTCGGCATAGGCCTGCACAAGATTTCACTCGGCTCGCTGATCATTGCGCTGGGCCTGCTGGTCGATGACGCCATCATTGCGGTCGAGATGATGGTGCGCAAGATGGAAGAGGGTTACGACAAGGTGCGCGCCGCGACCTTTGCCTATGAAATCACCGCCATGCCGATGTTGACCGGCACCCTGATCACCGCGGTGGGCTTTCTGCCAATTGGCATGGCGAAATCGACGGTGGGTGAATACACCTTTGCGATTTTTGCGGTCACCGTGATCGCGCTGGTGCTGAGCTGGATTGTCTCGGTGTATTTTGTGCCTTACCTGGGCACCTTGCTGCTCAAGGCCAAACCTTTGCCCGCTGGCGGCGAGGCAGACCATCACGAGCACTTTGACACGCCGTTCTACCGGGGGTTTCGGCGCCTGGTCAACTGGTGTGTCGAGTACCGCTGGATCACGATTGGTGCGACCGTGCTGTTTTTCGCGCTCGGCATTGTCGGCATGGGCAAGGTCCAGCAGCAGTTTTTCCCGGACTCCAGCCGGCCGGAAATCATGGTGGACATCTGGTTCCCCGAGGGGACCTCGTTTGCCGCGAATGAGCTCACCGCCAAGCGGGTTGAAGAGCGTTTGCTGAAAGAAGACGGCGTGCGTTCGGTCAGCACCTGGGTGGGCTCGGGCGTGCCGCGTTTTTACCTGCCGCTGGACCAGGTTTTCCCGCAGACCAATGTGTCGCAGTTCATAGTGCTGCCCAAGGACCTGAAAGTGCGCGAGTCCTTGCGCATCAAGCTGCCGGCCTTGCTGGCGCAGGAGTTTCCGGAGGTGCGTGGCCGCATCAAGCTGCTGCCCAATGGCCCGCCTGTGCCCTACCCGGTGCAGTTCCGTGTGGTCGGCATCGATCCGCTGGTGTTGCGTGACCGTGCTGACGAGGTGAAGGCCGCCATGCGCGAGAGCCCCAACACCCGCGGTACCAACGACAACTGGAACGAGTCGGTCAAGGTCCTGCGTCTGGAGGTTGATCAGTCCAAGGCGCGTGCGCTGGGCGTGACCAGCCAGTCGATTGCGCAGGCTTCCAGAACCATTTTGAGCGGCAGCAATGTGGGCCAGTTTCGCGAAGGCGACAAACTCATAGACATCGTGCTGCGCCAGCCGCAGGACGAGCGCAACGCCATCACCGACATTGGCAATGCCTACCTGCCGACGGCATCTGGCAAGTCGATTCCGCTGACCCAGATCGCCAAACCGGTGTTCACCTGGGAGCCGGGCGTGATGTGGCGTGAGAACCGCGACTATGCGATCACCGTGCAAAGCGATGTTGTTGAGGGCCTTCAGGGCGCGACGGTGACCAATGAACTCCTTCCCGCGCTGAAGGCGATTGAAGCCAAGTGGAAAACAAATGGCATGGGTGGTTACCGCATTGAAGTCGCCGGTGCGGTGGAAGAAAGCAGCAAGGGCTCTGGCTCCATCGCCGCGGGTATCCCCATCATGCTGTTCCTGACCTTCACGCTGCTGATGCTGCAATTGCACAGCTTCAGCCGGGCCATGCTGGTCTTTTTGACCGGGCCGCTGGGCATTGCCGGTGTTGCAGGAGCGCTGCTGCTGCTGGGCCGTCCTTTTGGCTTCGTCGCCTTGCTTGGCGTGATCGCCCTGATGGGCATGATCCAGCGCAATTCGGTGATCCTGATCGACCAGATCGAGCAGGACAGAGCGGCAGGCATTCCGGCCTGGGATGCGATTGTCGAGTCTGCCGTGCGGCGCTTGCGGCCGATTGTGCTGACCGCCGCCGCCGCCGTGCTGGCCATGATTCCGCTGTCACGCAGCGTTTTCTGGGGCCCCATGGCCGTCGCCATCATGGGCGGGCTGATTGTCGCCACGGTGCTGACCTTGCTGGCCCTGCCGGCCATGTACGCCGCATGGTTTCGCGTGAAACGCGAAACACCCGGTCTGTTGCCGGCGTAGAACCGGGGCCGGGTGACCGGCAGCCAGATAGTGCGCCGATACAGGCTAAAATAGAAAGTTGACCGATTTCAGGCGGGGGTCCGTAAGCCTAAAGCTGAGGATTCCCGTTTTTGTTTCCGGCGCGCGGGTGGCGAAATTGGTAGACGCACCAGGTTTAGGTCCTGACGGTAGCAATACTGTGCGGGTTCGAGTCCCGCCCCGCGCACCATTTTTTTGAGATTTTTCAGGACGATTGTTTGCTGCACGGCCACGGCGGTGCGCACAGTCTGTCTTTTACATCGTCTGGATATTAGGAGTAGATCATGGCAGTGACTGTTGAAACCCTTGAAAAGCTGGAACGCAAGATGACCTTGACCTTGCCGGTCAACACCATCCAGTCCGAAGTCGATTCACGCCTGAAGCGCCTCGCACGCACCGTCAAGATGGACGGCTTCCGTCCCGGCAAGGTGCCCATGAATGTCGTGGCCCAGCGTTACGGTTACTCGGTGCACTATGAAGTCATGAACGACAAGGTCGGTGAGGCTTTCTCGGTGGCCGCCAACGAGGCCAAGCTGCGCGTGGCGGGCCAGCCGCGTATCAGCGAAAAGGAAGGCGCGCCCGAGGGCGAGCTGTCGTTTGACGCTGTTTTCGAGGTTTATCCCGAAGTCAAGATCGGCGACCTGGGCAATGCCGAAGTCGAAAAAGTCACTGCCGATGTCAGCGATGAAGCGATTGACAAGACGGTGGACATCCTGCGCAAGCAGCGCCGCACGTTTGCGCAGCGCGCGCTGGACGCTCCGGCCCAGGACGGCGACCGCGCCACCATAGACTTTGAAGGCAAGATCGACGGCGAGGCCTTTGCCGGCGGCAAGGCCGAAGCGTTCCAGTTCCTGATTGGCGAGGGCCAGATGCTCAAGGAATTCGAAGATGCGGTGCGCGGCATGAAAAGCGGCGAAAGCAAGACTTTCCCGCTGAACTTTCCGGCCGACTACCATGGCAAGGAAGTGGCCGGCAAACAGGCCGACTTCATGGTCACGGTCAAGAAAATTGAAGCCGCCCACCTGCCCGAAGTCAACGAAGCACTGGCCAAATCCCTGGGCATCGCCGATGCCACCGTCGAGGGTCTGCGCGCCGACATTCGCAAAAACCTCGAGCGCGAGGTCAAGTTCCGCCTGCTGGCGCGCAATAAAAACGCCGTGATGGATGCCTTGCTGGCGAACGCCGAACTCGATGTGCCGCAGGCCATCGTGCAGTCGGAACTGGACCGCATGGTCGAAGGCGCACGCGCCGACCTCAAGCAGCGCGGCATCAAGGATGCCGACAAGGCGCCGATTCCCGACGACATCTTCCGTCCGCAAGCTGAAAAACGCGTGCGCCTCGGCCTGGTGGTGGCGGAGCTGACCCGTGCCAACGACCTGTTCCCCAAAACCGAGCAGGTCAAGGCCCATGTCGAAGAGCTGGCCTCCAGCTATGAAAAACCGCAGGACGTGGTGCGCTGGTATTTCAGCGATGAAAAACGCATGGCCGAGGTCGAGTCTGTGGTGATCGAAAACAACGTGACCAATTTCGTGCTCGGCAAAGCCAAAATCGTCGAAAAATCGGTGTCCTTCGATGAATTGATGGCCCAGAACTGACCCGACGGGCGGGCCACCAGCCCGTTTATCGGCTGATTTCTGATGCAGGGGCTTGCGGCTACGGCTTCAAGCCCCATTTATTTTGGGTAAAGTAAGCCCAACCTTTGGAGAACACATGAATATTTACAGCGGTGCACAGGAGATTCAGGGCCTGGGCATGGTGCCTATGGTGATTGAGCAGTCCGGCCGGGGCGAGCGCTCCTACGACATCTATTCGCGCCTGCTCAAGGAACGCGTTATTTTCCTGGTGGGCCCGGTCAATGACCAGACCGCCAACCTGGTGGTGGCGCAGTTGCTGTTCCTGGAAAGTGAAAACCCGGACAAGGATATTTCCTTCTACATCAACTCACCGGGCGGCTCGGTGACGGCCGGCATGGCGATTTACGACACCATGCAATTCATCAAGGCCGATGTGTCCACGCTGTGCGTCGGCATGGCGGCCAGCATGGGCGCCTTTTTGCTGGCGGCCGGCGCCAAGGGCAAACGGTTTTCGCTGCCCAATTCGCGCGTGATGATTCACCAGCCCTCGGGCGGCGCACAGGGCCAGGCCACCGACATCGAGATCCACGCACGGGACATCCTGAAAACACGCGACCAGCTCAACCGCATCCTGGCTGAAAACACCGGGCAGACGGTCGAGAAGATTGAACGCGACACCGAGCGTGACTACTTCATGTTTGCCGACGAGGCCAAGGCCTATGGCGTGGTTGATCAGGTGATCGCCAAGCGCCCCTGAGTCCGGTCCGGTTCAAACCCGGTCAGTTGCATCGCGGCAACGGCGTTTTCTGTAACAGAAGACGCCGTTTTTATTTGGTTATCATTAGCCATCAAGCTCTCCGGGCTCCCAAAAGGCACCAAACCCATGGCCGACAAAAAAGGCTCTTCCAGCGAAAAAACCCTCTACTGCTCCTTCTGCGGCAAGAGTCAGCATGAAGTCAAAAAGCTGATCGCGGGTCCGTCGGTCTTCATCTGCGATGAATGCATCGACTTGTGCAACGAAATCATCCGTGACGAGTTGCCCGCCGGAGACGATGTGCGGGAGACCCGCGGTGACCTGCCCACGCCGCTGGAAATCAAGGCCACGCTGGACGGTTACGTGATTGGCCAGGAGCCGGCCAAGCGCACTTTGGCGGTGGCGGTGTACAACCACTACAAACGCCTGCGCCACAAGGAAAAAGCCAAAAAAGACGATGTGGAACTGACCAAAAGCAACATCTTGCTGATAGGCCCCACCGGCTCCGGCAAGACCCTTCTGGCGCAGACGCTGGCGCGCACCCTCAACGTGCCGTTTGTGATGGCCGATGCGACCACGCTGACCGAAGCCGGCTACGTCGGGGAAGACGTCGAAAACATCATCCAGAAACTGCTGCAAAGCTGCAACTACGAAGTCGAACGCGCGCAGCAGGGTATTGTCTACATCGACGAAATCGACAAGATTTCGCGCAAGTCCGACAACCCTTCGATCACGCGTGATGTGTCGGGCGAGGGTGTGCAGCAGGCCTTGCTCAAGCTGATTGAAGGCACCATGGCGTCTGTGCCGCCACAGGGCGGGCGCAAACACCCGAATCAGGACTTTCTGCAGGTCGATACGACCAACATCCTGTTCATCTGCGGCGGCGCTTTTTCGGGCCTGGAAAAAGTCATTGAAAACCGCACCGAATCCTCGGGTATTGGTTTTGGCGCGGCGGTCAAGAGCAAAAAGGCCAGAAGCCTGACGGAGTCCTTCAAGGACGTGGAGCCTGAAGACCTGATCAAATTCGGCCTGATTCCGGAACTGGTGGGCCGCATGCCGGTGGTCGCCACGCTGGCCGAACTGACCGAAGATGCCCTGGTGCAGATCTTGACCGAGCCCAAAAACGCGGTGGTCAAGCAGTTCAGCAAGCTGCTGTCCATGGAAGGTGTGGATCTTGAAATTCGCCCCTCCGCGCTGAAGGCGATTGCCCGCAAGGCACTGGCGCGCAAGACCGGCGCACGCGGTTTGCGGTCCATCCTCGAGCAGTCGCTGATCGACACCATGTTTGACCTGCCCAATACCAGCAACGTTGAAAAAGTGGTGGTGGATGAGTCCACGATTGAGGAAAACAAGGCGCCGCTGCTGGTTTACCGTGAGTCTGCCAAACAGGCCTGATGCCGCAACTGGCCGGCTTGAAAAGCGGCCAGCGTCCCCCACTTCTGTGGTTATTGTTGTTGCCGAACATGAAAGCCTGATACCCGCCACGATGCCAGGGCTTTCGTTCAAGGCTTACCTTTAAGGTCATATGTCCGCACAAACCACACTGCCCTCCAGCCCTCTCGATCTGCCGCTGCTGCCGCTGCGCGATGTCGTGGTGTTCCCCCACATGGTGATTCCGCTGTTTGTGGGTCGTCCCAAAAGCATCAAGGCGCTGGAGGCGGCGATGGAAGCCGAGCGGCGCATCATGCTGGTGGCCCAGAAGGCCGCTGCCAAGGACGAACCCTCGGTCGAGGACATGTTCGAGGTCGGCTGCGTGGCCACGATTTTGCAGATGCTCAAGCTCCCCGACGGCACCGTGAAGGTGCTGGTGGAGGGCCAGCAACGCGCCAAGGTCAACAAGATCGAAGAAGGCGAACTTCACTTCAGCGCCAATGTGACGCCAGTCGCCCCGGCCGTCATTGACCCGGCAGACAAGACCAGCGAGATTGAGGCGCTGCGCCGCGCGGTGATGCAGCAGTTTGACCACTACGTCAAACTCAACAAGAAAATCCCGCCGGAAATCCTGACCTCGATATCGAGCATTGACGATGCCGGCCGCCTGGCCGACACCATTGCCGCCCACCTGCCGCTCAAACTCGACGCCAAGCAGGTGATTCTTGACCTGGACAATGTCAAGTCGCGGCTGGAAAACCTTTACGAGCAGCTGGAACGTGAAGTCGACATCCTCAACGTGGACAAGAAAATCCGTGGCCGCGTCAAGCGCCAGATGGAGAAAAACCAGCGCGATTTCTACCTGAACGAGCAGGTCAAGGCAATCCAGAAAGAACTCGGCGAGGGAGAAGAAGGCGCCGACATCGAAGAGATCGAAAAGAAGATCAAGGCGGCAAAAATGCCGCAGGAAGCGCGCAAGAAGGCCGAAGGCGAGCTGAAAAAACTCAAGCTGATGTCGCCCATGTCGGCCGAGGCGACGGTGGTGCGCACCTACATCGACGTGCTGACCGGTTTGCCCTGGAGCAAAAAGACCAAGATCAAGCACGACCTCGCCAATGCAGAGAGTGTGCTCGACCAGGACCACTACGGTCTGGAAAAGGTCAAGGACCGCATTGTTGAATACCTCGCGGTGCAGCAGCGCGTCGACAAACTCAAGGCGCCGATTCTCTGCCTGGTCGGGCCGCCCGGCGTGGGCAAGACCTCACTCGGGCAATCGATTGCCAAGGCCACGGGACGCAAGTATGTGCGCATGGCACTGGGCGGCATGCGCGACGAGGCCGAGATACGCGGCCACCGGCGCACCTACATAGGCGCGCTGCCCGGCAAGGTGTTGCAGAGCCTGACCAAGGCCGGCACACGCAACCCGCTGTTCCTGCTCGATGAGATCGACAAGCTGGGCACGGACTTCCGGGGCGACCCGTCCAGCGCGTTGCTGGAGGTGCTGGACCCGGAACAGAACCACACCTTTGGCGATCATTACGTCGAGGTCGATTTCGACCTCAGCGACGTGATGTTTGTGGCGACCTCGAACTCGATGAACATTCCTGCAGCGCTGCTGGACCGGATGGAGGTGATCCGCCTGTCGGGCTACACCGAAGACGAAAAAACCAGCATCGCCATGCGTTACCTGTTGCCCAAGCAGCTCAAGAACAACGGTGTGAAGGACGGTGAGCTGGAAGTGCAGGAGCAGGCGGTGCGCGACATCGTGCGTTATTACACGCGCGAAGCCGGTGTGCGTTCTCTCGAGCGCGAGCTGTCCAAAATCTGCCGCAAGGTGGTCAAGGGCATCCAGCTGAAAAAGATGGAACCCAAGGTGCTGGTGACTGCCGACAACCTCAACGATTTTCTCGGTGTGCGCAAGTTTGACTACGGCCGCGCCGAAAAACACAACCAGGTCGGCCAGGTGGTCGGTCTGGCCTGGACAGAGGTCGGTGGCGATTTGCTGACGATTGAAGCGGCCATGATGCCTGGCAAGGGTGTGATCACGCGCACCGGCTCTCTCGGCGACGTGATGAAGGAGTCCGTGGAAGCTGCACGCACAGTGGTGCGCAGCCGCGCGCGGGTGCTGGGCATCAAGGACGAAATGTTCGAGAAGCGCGACATCCATATCCACGTGCCCGATGGCGCTACGCCCAAGGATGGCCCCAGCGCCGGCGCGGCGATGACCACCGCCTTTGTGTCTGCCATCACCGGCATTGCGGTGCGCGGCGACGTGGCCATGACAGGCGAGATCACCCTGCGCGGGGAGGTCACTGCGATTGGCGGCCTGAAGGAGAAGTTGCTGGCCGCACTGCGCGGCGGCATCAAGACCGTGCTGATTCCTGAGGAAAACGCCAAGGACCTGCAGGAGATTCCCGAGAACGTGAAAAACGGTCTCGAAATTGTTCCGGTCAAATGGATAGACCAGGTGTTGCAGATCGCGCTGGTGAGCCAGCCGGTGCCCTTGCCCGACGAAGAGCCTGCTGTTGCGGCGGCTGGCGCAGCCTTGCCGGCGGTGGAGGCTGTCGGCAACGTCAAACATTGAGCAAATTTTCAACTCAGGTTCGCACAGCCAAAAAAACTGCGCTATAATCTGAGGCTGTTATCGCGGGAGTAGCTCAGTTGGTAGAGCGCAACCTTGCCAAGGTTGAGGTCGAGAGTTCGAGACTCTTCTCCCGCTCCAATTCAAAAGGGCAGCATGCAAACATGCTGTCCTTTTTCATTGGGTCTTTCACGGCATTATTTTCATCACGAAAGTCAGTAAAATCATCGGGTTTTGCTGAAGGCAGACAGATCACGGCGCGGTAACAAAGCGGTTATGTACCGGATTGCAAATCCGAGTAGGTCGGTTCGACTCCGGCCCGCGCCTCCATCCCAATTTTCGACGTCCGCCCCTGCCAGGGGCTTTTTTGTTCGGCAGCATGTCCCCGCCTGAGTGGTGAAATAGGTAGACACAGCGGACTTAAAATCCGCCGCTTCGTGAAAACGGGCGTACCGGTTCGATTCCGGTCTCAGGCACCAGCCCTTGCTCATTTCCGGTCTCAACTGGTTAAGATAGATTCCATGGCCCGCTACACCACCCCTCCATTTGAAATCCACGTCCATGGCGAAGTGCCGTTGCGTGAGGATGTCGGCTTTGAGCAATTGCAGGATGCACTGAAGCCCTTGTGGACCTACTCTGGCGCGAAGTCGCTGGCAGATGGTGCCGCCAGTGTTTATGAGGAAGAACCCGGCATCCGTTTTGATGTGCACCAGCATTTGTTGCAGCTGTGCTGGACGGTGCCCGGCGAAGAAGATTTCCGCCAGGCGCTCGATGAGGTTTGTATGGCCCTGAATGAGCTTTCAAGCGGCGGTGCGCCGATCGAAGTCACTTTTTACGATGCGGATTTTGACGAGGACGAAGAAGCTGACGGCCAGGAGGCCAGAGACGACTTCGCGATGTATTTTGTCGGGCCCACCCCGGCAGCGATCATGCAGGTGCAGCGCGATCTGCTGGTGCAGGACATGATCGCGATGATGGAGCGTCACTTTGATGCGACCGAACTCGGTGATGTGGTGGCGGCGGTGGACAAATTGTTCGAGCAGCGCTTTGAAACACTGGTCAATTCCATGCAGCTGGGCCGGCCGCCACGCGGCATGGGCGGGCCGCAGGGCGGCTCCGGCCACGGCGGTGGCCGCAAACCCCGGCACCTGCACTAGCCTTGAGGCAGCCGCGCCAGACCTCTGGCGCAGCTACTTTTTTTCGGGCCCGAAACCCAGTCCGGCCAGATAGACATCGATCACCCCCTGACCCACTGCGCCCAGGTCGTAGGCACTGTTGTCCAGCATCCAGTTCTGAATCAGGCCGTCAATGAGCGCGTGTACGCCTCGTGCGGCGGTGCCTGCCGGGACCCTCAGCAGCACGGCCTCCCGCGCGGCTGCGGCCTCGAGTCCGCGTTCAACGTGGGCCAGAAATTTGTTGCGGGCTGTCAGATGGCGCAGCCGGACGGCTTGCAGCTCATCGACATATTCCACCTTGTGGGTGGCGACCTCGAATACCCGGCGCGTCTGCGGGTCTGCGGCGATGCGGCTTAACGCGTCACGCACAAGCCTGCGTATATGCGCCAGCGGATCGGCCCGTTCATCCTGCGCGAGGTCCTCAAACGACTGCTCCAGCGGCAGGGTGACCCTTTCCATCATGGCGTTGAAGAGGTCGGCCTTGTCCCGGAAATGCCAGTAGACGGCGCCACGTGTGGCGCCGGCGCGCCGCGCAATGTCCTGCAGGCTGGTGCGGGACACGCCCTGGGCCTGAAACAGGTGTTCGGCCGCATCCAGCAGCCGATGCCGGGTTTCCAGCGCTTCTTCTTTGGTTCTGCGGGCCATGGTGTTTCCTTGCGCTGTTTTTTTGCCCCCTGCGAATATACATTCAGCAATGTATGTAAACTATACCATTCGCGAAAACCCTTATTCTTGCGGCTTCGTCCGTGAGGCCTGTGGGCCGCTGCGGACCCAGACACCGATCGCCGGTTTTCCAGAAAAATTGAGGAATTGCATGCCTAAGTCCCCCTTTGTCCAGCGCTGCCTGGCATCCCCGTTTCCGTCGAGTGGCGCGCTGTTGCTGGGCGCGATGCTGTCCCTGTTTCTGGCCGCTTGCGGCAAGGGCGAGAGTGCTCCCCCGGCTGCGCCGCCGCCCGTCACCGTCGGGGTGGTCACTGTGACCCAGGGCGAGGTGGGCCTGGTGACCGAGCTGCCTGGCCGGCTCGAAGCATCGCGGGTCGCGCAGGTACGGGCGCGGGCCGCGGGGATTTTGCAGAAACGCCTGTTTCGCGAAGGCAGCGACGTGAAGGCCGGTCAGCCGCTTTTCAGCATAGACGCTGCGCCTTACGCGGCGGCAGCCGCGAGTGCGAAGGCCGGGCAGGCACGCGCCGAGGCCAATCTGGCACAGGCCAGCGCGCTGGCGGCCCGTTACAAGCCGCTGGTGGAGGCCAATGCCATCAGCAAGCAGGAATACGCCAACGCGGTTGCCGCCCAAAAGCAGGCCGAAGCGGATGTGGCGGTGGGTCGGGCCAATGTGCAGACGGCCAACATCAACCTCGGCTATGCCGCCGTGACGGCGCCGATTTCCGGTCGCATCGGTCGTGCACTGGTGACCGAGGGGGCGCTTGTGGGGCAGGGCGATGCCACGCAACTGGCGGTGATCCAGCAGATTCACCCGATGTATGTCAACTTCACGCAGTCGGCCTCCGAGGTCATGAAGCTGCGCGCCGCGATGGACGGCGGCCAGTTCAAACGGGCCAACGGCATCGATGCCGCCAGTGTGCGTATTCTGCTGGAGGATGGCAGCGAATATGCGAAGCCCGGGCGCCTGCTGTTTTCCGATTTGACGGTAGATGCCACGACGGGCCAGATCACCCTGCGCGCCGAGGTACCGAACCCGAACGGGCAACTGCTGCCTGGCCTGTATGTGCGGGTGCGGCTGGAGCAGGCCAAAGTGAGCAATGCCATCACCTTGCCGCAACAGGCGGTCACACGCTCGACCCAGGGTGACACGGTCATGGTGGTGGACACCGAGGGCAAGGTGTCGACCCGCCCGGTGAAAATCGATTCGGCCAAGGGCAGCCAGTGGGTCATTCTGGAGGGCTTGAAAACGGGGGAGCAGGTCATTGTTGACGGCTTCCAGAAACTGCGGCCTGGTGCCAGCGTCAAGCCGGTTCCCTGGCAGGCGGCCGGCAGTACGCCTGCAGCCGGGCCTGCCGGCGCGGCCTCTGCGCCTGCGGCAGCGGCCAGTGCGGTCGCTCCTGCAGCCTCTGCAGCGTCGAAATAGGAGGCCAGGCGCATGGCCAAGTTTTTTATCGACAGGCCTATTTTTGCCTGGGTGATCGCCCTGTTCATCATTGTGATGGGCGGCGTCGCCATCACGCAGCTGCCGATTTCGCAGTATCCGCCGGTGGCGCCGCCTTCAATCGTCATCAACGCCGCCTATCCCGGCGCGTCGGCACAGACGCTGGAAGACAGTGTGTTGTCGGTGATTGAGCGCGAGATGAACGGCTCGCCCGGGCTGATCTACATGGAATCCGTCGCCCAGGCCAACGGCACCGGCACCATCACCATCAGTTTCCAGCCTGGCACCAATGCCGACCTGGCGCAGGTCGATGTGCAGAACCGGCTGTCACGTGCGTCGCCGCGTTTGCCCCAGGCCGTGACGCAGCAGGGTGTGCGCGTCGACAAGTCGCGCTCCAACTTTCTGCTGTTCACCATGCTGTCGTCCAGCGACCCGGCGTTTGATCCGATTGCCCTGGGCGACTACGCCTCACGCAATGTGGTCCCCGAACTGCAGCGCTTGCCCGGCATCGGCCAGGCCCAGCTGTTTGGCTCTGAGCGCGCGATGCGCATCTGGGTGGATCCGGCCAAAATGGCGGGCTTCAACCTCTCGACCGCCGACGTGACGGCCGCCATACGTGCGCAGAACGCGCAGGTGTCTTCCGGCACCCTGGGCGACTTGCCCAATGTGGGCGGGCAGGGCATGGCGGCCACCGTGGTGGTCAACGGCCAGCTGGCCAATGTGGAGCAGTTCGGCAACGTCGTGCTGCGTGCCAACACCGACGGTTCCGCCGTGCGGCTCAAGGATGTGGCGCGTATCGAGCTCGGTGGCCAGGCCTACGCCACGTCGGCGCGCCTCAACGGCAAACCGGCGGTCGGTATTGGCCTGCAGCTGGCGCCCAGCGGCAACGCGCTGGCGTCGGCGAAGGCGGTGCGCCAGAAGATGGCGGAACTGGAGCGCTACTTCCCGCCCGGCATGAGCTGGGCCATTCCCTATGACAGCTCGCGTTTTGTGCAGATATCCATCACCCAGGTGGCGGTGACCCTGCTTGAAGCGGTGGCGCTGGTGTTTCTGGTGATGTTCCTGTTTCTGCAAAACTGGCGTTACACGGTGATTCCCACCATCGTGGTGCCGATTGCCCTGCTGGGTACTTTTGCGACGCTGCTGGCGCTGGGTTTTTCCATCAATGTGCTGACCATGTTCGGCATGGTGCTGGTGATCGGCATTGTGGTCGACGACGCGATTGTGGTTGTGGAAAACGTCGAACGCATCATGAGTGAAGAAGGCCTGAGCCCGCTGGACGCCACCCGCAAGGCCATGAAGCAGATCTCGGGTGCCATCATTGGCGTGACCGTGGTGCTGATTTCGGTGTTTGTACCGCTGGCCTTTTTTGCCGGCTCCACCGGCAACATCTACCGCCAGTTCGCGGCGGTGATGGTGGCGTCCATCGGTTTTTCTGCCTTCATGGCGCTGTCGCTGACGCCTGCGCTGTGTGCCACCCTGCTCAAACCGGTGGAAGCCGGGCATCACCATGAAAAGCGCGGATTTTTTGGCTGGTTCAACCGCAGCTTTTCGCGCACCGCCAAAGGCTACGAGAGCCTGGTGGCCAGGGTGCTCCAGCGCGCGGCGCGTTACCTCATCATTTATGTCGCCATCATTGCCGCCGTGGCGGTGGTTTACCTGCGCTTGCCCACGTCGTTCCTGCCGGGTGAAGACCAGGGCACCATGCTGGTCAACGTGCAGCTGCCGCCCGGCGCCACGCAGGGGCGCACGCTGGCGGTGATGGAGCAGGTCGAGGCCTACATCCTCAAGCAGCCCGAAGTACAGAGCATGGTCGGTGTGCTGGGTTTCAGCTTTTCCGGCCAGGGTCAAAACGCCGCGCTGGCCTTCATCACGCTGAAAGACTGGTCCGAGCGCGAAGGCAAGGGGCAGTCGGCCGAAGCCCTGGCGGGCCGGGCCTTCGGTGCCCTGTCGGGTATCCGTGACGCCTTCATCTTTCCGCTGAGCCCGCCGCCCATCCCGGAGCTCGGTTCTGCGAGCGGTTTTACTTTCCGCCTGCAGGACCGGGGCGGTGCCGGGCACGACGCGTTGGTCGGCGCACGCAACCAGATGCTGGGCATGGCGGGCAAAAGCACGGTGCTGGCCCAGGTGCGGCCGGACGGGCTGGAAGACGGGCCGCAGCTGCAGATCGATATTGACCGCGACAAAGCCAGTGCGCTGGGGGTGTCGTTTGACGCCATCAACAGCACACTCTCGACCGCGCTGGGTTCCTCCTACGTCAACGATTTCCCGAATCAGGGACGGCTGCAGCGTGTGGTGGTGCAGGCGGATGCGCCGTCGCGCATGCAGCCCGATGACCTTCTGCGGCTCAACGCCAGCAACAGCCAGGGCCGGCCTGTGCCGCTGGCGGCTTTTGCCAGCACGCGCTGGGTGACGGGTGCGCAGCAGACCATACGTTACAACGGTTATCCCGCCATGCGTATCTCGGGTTCAGCGGCACCGGGTTACAGCTCGGGTGCGGCCATGGCCGAGATGGAAAAACTTGCAGCGCAGCTGCCGCCGGGTTTTGGCTTTGAGTGGACCGGCCAGTCGCGCGAGGAAAAACTGGCCGGCTCGCAAGCCCTGATCCTGTACGGCTTTGCCATCCTGGCGGTGTTCCTCTGCCTGGCAGCGCTGTACGAAAGCTGGACCATTCCGCTGGCGGTGATCATGGTGGTGCCGCTGGGCGTGCTCGGCGTGTTGCTGGCGACACTGCTGCGCGCCTACTCGAACGATGTGTATTTCCAGGTCGGGCTGATCACCATCATCGGCCTGTCGGCCAAAAATGCGATCCTGATCATCGAGTTTGCCAAAGACCTGGAAGCACAGGGCAAAAGCGCGATTGAGTCGGCCCTGGCTGCGGCCCATTTGCGTTTCCGCCCGATTGTGATGACCTCGCTGGCTTTCATGATGGGTGTGTTGCCGCTGGCGCTGGCGACCGGCGCGGGCTCGGCCAGCCAACGCGCCATTGGCACCGGGGTGATAGGCGGCATGATCACCGGCACGGCGTTGGCGGTGGTCTTTGTGCCAGTGTTTTTTGTGGTCGTGCGCAGCCTGTTCAAGAGCAGCGAGCGGCAGAAGAAGATGTATGCAGAGCATGCCCGGGCGGCCGGCATCGACGGAGAAGACAGTCATGAAGGCAATCCCCATGCGTAGGCGCGCGCTGACCCCTCTTGTGTCGCTGGGCACCGCGGCCTTGCTGGCCGCCTGCTCGATGGCGCCCACCTACGACAGGCCGGCCGCGCCGATTGCCGGCGACTGGCCGGGTTTGCGCCTGTCGCGTTCACTCGCGGGCAGTCCACCTGCGGCATCGGCGGCGCTGCAGACGGTCGCCGCTGCCGACATCGAGTGGCAGAGTTTTTTCAGCGACCCCCGGCTGCGGCTGCTGATCGAATCGGCGTTGCGCAACAACCGCGACTTGCGCATCGCCGTCCTCAACATCGAGCAGGCCAGGGCGCAGTTCCAGATCCGGCGCGCCGACCAGTTTCCGACGGTGGGTGCTGCGGCCACCGGCACGCGCCAGCCCGCCGCCGGCGGCAACATTGCCAGCGTCTACACCGCCGGACTGGCCATGACCTCGTACGAGATTGATTTCTTCGGCCGTGTCGCCAGCCTCAAGGACGCTGCGCTGGCGCAGTACCTGGCTTCGGAAGAAGGCCGCAAGACCACGCAGATCAGCCTGATTGCGACGGTGGCCAACACCTGGCTGAGCCTGCTGGCCGATGAAGAGTTGCTGACCATTACCCAGCAGACGCTGGCGACGCGGGAAGAATCCTTCAAGCTGAGCCAGCTGCGTTTTGACAACGGGGTCACCTCTGAGCTTGATCTGCGCCAGGCGCAATCCCTGCTGGAAGCGGCGCGTATCAGCCGTGCGCAGTTGCAAAGGCAGCGCGCACTCGATGAAAACCTGTTGACGCTGCTGGTGGGCCAGCCGCTGGAAGGTGAGTTGGCCGCAGCCTTGCCGGCAGGGCAGGCGCTGGCAGATGCCCCTGTGATGGTTGATGTGCCGGCGGGCCTGCCTTCGGATCTGCTGACCAAACGCCCCGACATCCGCCAGGCCGAGCAGCAATTGCTGGCGGCCAACGCCAACATCGGTGCAGCGCGTGCGGCGTTTTTTCCGCGCATCTCGCTGACCGCCTCGGCCGGCAGTGCCAGCAACCATTTGTCGGGCCTGTTTCAAAGCGGCTCCTGGGGCTGGTCGCTGGCGCCCCAGCTTTTCCTTCCCCTGTTTGACGCCGGCCGGAATCAGGCCGGGCTGGAGTCGGCCAATGCCGGGCGCGATATCGCCGTGGCGCAGTACGAAAAAGCCATTCAGACCGCTTTTCGCGAAGTGGCCGATGCGCTGGCCGGGCGTGCCACGCTGGGCGAGCAGCTGCTGGCGCAAGAGGCACAGGCCAATGCCGAAGCTGTGCGCTTCAAGCTGTCGGACCTGCGCTACCAGAACGGCATAAGCAGCCAGCTCGATTTGCTCGATGCCCAGCGCTCACTTTTTTCCGCACGCCAGGCCGTGGTGCAAACCCGGCTGCTGCAATTGCAGAACCAGGTCACGCTGTACAAAACCCTGGGTGGCGGCTGGAAGCAGGAGGGCGTGCAGGCCACGCCTTGACTTCCGGGTTTCAGCGGCTGAGCCGGTCGGCAAAGTCGTGGTTCACATCGCGGTGGCCCGCCTCGTCGTCGCGTATCAGCACGATGACGTCGCGCAGGCGCGCATCAGCGGGCAGTTTCCAGTAGTCGATCGCCACTTGCGGCGCGGCCACGTTCTCGTATTGGCCGCTGTCTATGCCGGCCAGGTATTCGGTGTAGCTGTACACCGCTTCTTCCTCAAAATAGCCGACCAGGCGGTGGGCGGTCCGCGCCGACACCAGATACAGCAGGAAAAACAGGTTGTAGAAGGTGCCCTGTGCCAGCATGACCATGGCGCGCTCCAGCCGGCTGGGCTGGGCGATATGGATAAAGGTCATCAGGTGCATGCGCTCGTTTTCGGCTTCGTTCAGCAGGGTGCGAATCCAGCCTTCGTCATCTTTCATGCTGCGCAGGGATTTCAGGTGAATCAGCGCACCCCCGACCATGCCGGGCACCGCTGCCACCGTTTCCAGAACCACGGCCCGGTTGCCGTAACGCCCGGCAAAAAAGGTATCTGCCAGGAAGCGCAGGAAACGTGTGGTCCGCCAGGCAAACCAGTCGGAAAAATCCGACTGGACATGGTGTGATTGTTGAGGTGGTTTGGGCAGCACGGCAGGGTTCCTGAGGTAAGGGGGACAAAGAACAGACCCAGTGTGCGCTCATTGGGGTTTCACACCTGCGGCCAGGGGCCTGTCTGCTGCGGCGAGTTGCAGCAGCGCCTTGACTTTTCATGATTTAGCCCTGCAGCCCTTTCCAGATACCCGGCAGAAGCTATTAAAAATATAGCGCCTTGCGACCGTAACGCATCGTTGTCATGACCGTGGTTTATGCTTGGCTCCTCTTCAGGAGTCCACCCATGGCGCTTTTCTCCCAGGATGCCCTCAACCCCGGCGTGCGCAAACGCGAACTGTTTGGCTGGGCCATGTACGACTTTGCCAACTCGGGCTACACCACGGTAGTGATCACCGCGGTGTTTGCTGCGTATTTTGTCGGCGGCATTGCACAGAAGGCCGAGTGGGCCACTTTCGCCTGGACGGCAGCGCTCAGCGTGTCCTACGCGATTGTCATGCTCACCATGCCCAGCCTGGGCGCTTATGCCGACCTGCGCGCGGCCAAGAAACGCCTGCTGATGCTGAGCACGGTGGGCTGCGTGCTGACCACTGCGGCGCTGGCCCTGGCAGGCCCCAGCAGCGTGGCATTTGCGATCGTGCTGATCATCCTGTCGAACACTTTTTTTGCCTGGGGCGAATCGCTGACCGCTGCCTTTTTGCCCGAGCTGGCCCGGCCCGAAGCCCTCGGCAAGGTCAGCGGCTGGGGCTGGAGTTTTGGCTATTTCGGCGGCATGCTGGCCCTGGGCATCTGCCTGGGCTATGTGTTGTGGGCCCAGGCCAGGGGTATCCCGGCCGACCAGTTTGTGCCGGTCACCATGCTGATCACGGCGGTGATTTACGGGCTGGCATCGCTGGTGACCTTTGGCCTGCTCAAGGAAAGGGCGCAGCCCAACCCCATGGCACTGCAGCAGGGTGGCCTGAAGGCCTCACTGGCCCGGCTGGGCCGGACTTTTCGCGAGGCCAGGCGCTACAGGGACTTCATGTGGCTGCTCGCCTGTGCGGTTTTTTACCAGGGTGGCGTGGCCGTGGCGATTGCGCTGGCCGCCATTTATGCCGAGCAGGTCATCGGTTTTCAGCCGCAGGAAACCATGGTGCTGATTTTTGTGCTCAATTTTGCGGCAGCCGGCGGCGCGTTTGCGTTCGGTTATTTCCAGGACAGGCTGGGCCACAAACTGGCGCTGGGCATCACGCTGGTCGGCTGGATCGCCACCTGTGTGATTGCCGCCGTCACCACCACCAAGGGCGGATTCTGGTACGCGGCCGCGATTGCCGGCATTTGCATGGGCTCCAGCCAGTCGGCGGGCCGCGCCATGGCCGGGCTGTTTGCGCCCAAAAGACAATTGGCGGAGTTTTATGGCCTTTGGACATTTGCCATCCGTCTGGCGAGCATCATCGGGCCGCTGAGTTACGGTGCCATCACCTGGGCGACCGGTGGTGACCAGCGCACCGCCATTTTGTCCACCGCTGTGCTGTTTGCAATAGGCCTGCTGCTGCTGCTTCCGGTCAATATGCAACGCGGGCGCGAGGCGGCGCTGGCGGCTGATGCGCTGGCCGGCTGATGCCGCTTTGGCAGCACGAGCGGCATGAGCCACTGCGCGCGGCGCGGTGGGACGAGCAGCGGGCTCGCGACCTGATCGAACGCATCGCCAGCGCCACCGAATCCCACGCCGGCCCCTGGCCCAACCACCCGCTGGACGGCGCCGACCCGGCACCGCGCCACGAGCTGTATGGCGGCGCTTGCGGCGTGATCTGGGCGTTGCATCACCTGCAGCAGAGGGGCGCCGTGAAGCTGGCCAATACGCTTCAGTCCGCGCAGGTGCTGCGGCTGCTGGAGCCCAACCGCGCGGTGATGGGCCACAGCCAGGGGGCTTTCGGTGCTTACCTGATGGGCGACACCAGCCTGCGCATGCTGGCGTTTGCCATCGAGCCTGATGAAACGCAGGCCGCGGCGATCGCGCAACTCGTCGAGGCAAGCGTCGATCATCCGGCGCGCGAACTGATGTGGGGTTCACCCGGTACGATGCTGGCGGCGCTGTTCATGCAGCGCCACACCGGCGAAGCGCGCTGGACAAGCCTGTTCCGCCAGACCGCAGAGAAACTCGCCTCGCAGCTCCTGTGGTCGCAGGAGGAGGGCTGCGACTATTGGGAGCAGGACCTGTACGGGCAGACCTCGACCTACCTGGATGGCGTGCATGGCTTCGCGGCTACCGCCTCCGTGCTGCTGCAAGGCCGCGACTTATGGTCCCCGGAGCAATCCCGCGCCTGGGAGGAGCGCATTACCGCCACCATGAGCCGCGCTGCGGAATCGGAGGATGGCCTCGCCAACTGGCGCAACCAGCTGACGCGGCCGCGCGGCGGCCCCAAGCTGATGCAGTACTGCCATGGCGCACCGGGCTACGTGATCTGCCTGGCCGGGCTTTCCAGCCCCGCGCTTGACGACATCCTGCTCGCAGCTGGCGAGGCGATCTGGCAGGCCGGGCCGTTGCGCAAGGGCTCGAACCTGTGCCACGGCACGGGCGGCAACGGATATGCCTTTCTCAAGCTGAACCGGCGCTTTGGCGGCACCCAGTGGCTGGAACGGGCGCGTGCCTTCGCCATGCATTCGATCGTACAGGCCGAGGAGGCGCTGGCCGTGTACGGCCAGTGGCGCTTTTCCCTGTGGACCGGCGACCTCGGCCTGGCAATCTATCTGCTGGATTGCATCGCGGAGCGGGACCGCTTCCCCACGCTCGACTGCTTCTTCGATTAAAGGCCCAGCCAGCGCGCCGCAGCAGCCTGCACGGCCTGCGCATCGCCCGTGGCCAGCCACTGCACGCGGCCGCCGCCTTGCGGGTTCAACAGGCCCGCGCCCTTCAGCAGGCGCCGGGCCTGGCGGGCCACGGGCTCGCCGGTCTCGATCAGCGCCACCTCCGGTCCGGCCAGCTCGGCGAAGTGCGCCGCTGCGAAAGGGTAGTGGGTGCAACCCATCACCAGGGTGTCGATCTGCCCGCTCTGAGAGCCAAATCGGCCTATGGCCCCTATGTAGTCTGAGCACAGTGCTCTTGTTTTTGTAGCGTCGTTGGCTTCGATCGCGGCCGCCAGACCGTCGCAAGGCTGCAGCACGAACTCCGCCTGGTCCCGCAAGGAGGCGTGCAGTGCCGCGAATTTCTCCGATGCCAGGGTGGCGCGCGTGGCCAGCACGGCAATGCGCTTGGTGGCGCTGCGCGCCGCCGCCGGCTTGAGCGCGGGCTCCACGCCCACGAGGGGCAGGTCTCCATGAGCAGCACGCAGCAGGTGCATTGCCGCGGCCGTTGCGGTGTTGCAGGCCACGACCAGGGCCTTGATGGCGTGTTCTTGCCGCAGTTGTCCGGCAATCGCCAGCGACCGCTGCGCCACGAAGGCGTCGCCGCGCTCGCCGTACGGCGCGTGGCCGGTGTCAGCGAAGTAGACGAAGTCTTCCTGCGGCAGGGCAGCGCGCAGCGCTTTGAGAATACTCAGGCCGCCGACGCCGCTGTCGAATACGCCTATGGGCTTCAAGCAGCTGCGACCGCAATGCCCTTGAACTCGCCCGTGGCAATCCTTTTCTGCCACTCGGCCGGGCCGGTGATGTGGGCGCTGGTGCCGCCCGCGTCGACCGCCACCGTGACCGGCATGTCAACCACGTCGAATTCGTAAATCGCTTCCATGCCCATATCGGCAAAACCGACCACTTCGGCGTGTTTGATGGCCTTGGACACCAGGTAGGCGGCACCGCCTACGGCCATCAGGTAAGCGCTTTTGTGCTTCTTGATCGCCTCGATGGCGACCGGGCCGCGTTCGGCCTTGCCTATCATCGCGATCAGGCCGGTTTCGGCCAGCATCATCTCGGTGAAACCATCCATGCGGGTGGCGGTGGTCGGGCCCGCCGGGCCGACGGCTTCACCGGCCACCGGGTCCACCGGGCCCACGTAATAAATCACGCGGTTGGCAAAGTCCACCGGCAGCTTTTCGCCTTTGGCCAGCATGCCCTGTATACGTTTGTGCGCAGCGTCCCGGCCGGTCAGCATCTTGCCGGAAAGCAGCAGGGTGTCGCCGGGTTTCCAGCTCGCGACCTCGGCCTTGCTCAGGGTGTTGAGATCCACCTTTTTGCTCTTTTTGTAGTCGGGTGCCCATTCGACATCGGGCCACAGGTCCAGCGAGGGCGGATCGAGGTAAACCGGGCCACTGCCGTCCATCACGAAATGCGCATGGCGGGTCGCGGCGCAGTTCGGGATCATGGCCACCGGCTTGCTGGCGGCGTGGGTCGGGTACATCTGGATCTTCACGTCCAGCACCGTCGTCAGGCCGCCCAGACCCTGCGCGCCTATGCCGAGTGCGTTGACCTTGTCGAACAGCTCCAGCCGCAGTGCCTCGACCTTGCTGAGTTCGGCGCCGGAAGCGGCCTTGGCCTGCAGCTCGTACATGTCGAGGTCGTCCATCAGGCTTTCCTTGGCCATCAGCACGGCTTTTTCAGCGGTGCCGCCTATGCCTATGCCCAGCATGCCGGGCGGGCACCAGCCGGCGCCCATGGTCGGTACGGTTTTGAGCACCCAGTCGACGATGGAGTCGCCGGGATTGAGCATGGCCATCTTGCTTTTGTTTTCGCTGCCGCCGCCCTTGGCCGCCACGGTGATGTCGAGTTTGTCGCCAGGGACAATTTCGGTGAAGATCACCGCCGGCGTGTTGTCTTTGGTGTTCTTGCGGTCGAAGTGCGGATCGGCCACCACCGAGGCGCGCAAGGTGTTGTCGGGGTGGTTGTAGCCGCGCCGCACACCTTCGTTGATGGCGTCGTCGATGCTGCCGGTGAAACCTTCCCAGCGCACGTCCATGCCGACCTTGAGGAAGACGTTGACGATGCCGGTGTCCTGGCAGATAGGCCGGTGGCCGGTCGCGCTCATCCGGCTGTTGGTCAGGATTTGCGCAATCGCGTCCTTGGCGGCCGGGCTTTGCTCGCGTTCATAGGCGCGCGCCAGATGCGCGATGTAGTCGGCCGGATGGTAATAACTGATGAACTGCAGGGCAGCGGCAACGGATTCGATCAGGTCGGCTTGCTGGATGGTCGTGGTCATGGTGGAGGGGCTTGGTGGAGGTATGGCTTTTCAGAGCGGCAACCGTGTGCTACGGTAGCTGCCAACCCGCTATTTTGACAGGTCAGCCAAGAGCATGAAAACCCGAACCGAACGCGATACCTTTGGCCCCATAGTCGTCCCGGCCGACAGGCTGTGGGGCGCGCAGACCCAGCGCTCGCTGCAGAACTTCGATATCTCGGGCGAGTTGCAGCCGCGCGAGATCATCCGGGCGCTGGCCCAGGTCAAACGCGCTTCGGCCGCGGTCAACCTGGCGCTAGGTTTGCTGGAGGACAAAAAGGCGCAGGCCATTGTGGCCGCAGCCGATGAAGTTATTGCCGGTCAGCACGCGGCCGAATTCCCGCTGGTGGTTTGGCAGACGGGTTCCGGCACACAGACCAACATGAATATCAACGAGGTGCTGGCGAACCGCGCCAGCGAACTGCTGGGTGGCGAGCGCGGGGAGGGCAGGCTGGTGCACCCCAACGACGAGGTCAACCGCAGCCAGTCGTCCAACGATGTGTTTCCGACCGCCATGCATGTGGCGGCGGTCGACGCGATCACGCACAGGCTGCTGCCGGCGCTTGCCAAACTGCACGCCACACTGGCCCAAAAGGCGCAGGACTTCGACGGCATCGTGAAGATTGGCCGCACGCATTTGCAGGACGCCACGCCGCTGACGCTGGGCCAGGAGTTTTCCGGCTACGTCGCCCAGCTGGCCCACGGCGAACAACATCTGCGTGCCGCCCTGCCGCATTTGTGCGAACTGGCGCTGGGTGGCACGGCCGTCGGCACCGGCCTGAACGCGCCCAAAGGCTACGCCGAACAGGTGGCGGCTGAACTGGCGCGCCTGACCGGCCTGCCGTTGGTGACGGCGCCCAACAAGTTCGAAGCCATGGCCTCGTGTGACGCGCTGGTGCATGCGCATGGCGCACTCAAAACCCTGGCCGCCAGCCTGATGAAAATCGCCAACGATGTGCGCTGGCTGGCCAGCGGCCCGCGCAGCGGCATCGGTGAATTGTCGATTCCCGAAAACGAACCGGGATCGTCCATCATGCCGGGCAAGGTCAATCCGACGCAGAGCGAAGCCGTGACCATGTTGTGTTGCCAGGTCTTTGGCAACGATGTGGCCATCAACCTGGGCGGCGCATCCGGCAACTTCGAGCTCAATGTGTTCCGGCCCATGATTGCCCACAACTTTTTGCAGAGCGTGCGCCTGCTGGCTGACGGCATGGTGAGTTTCAACGACCAGTGTGCCGTCGGCATCGAACCCAACCGTGACCGCATTGCCGAACTGGTGAGCCGTTCGCTGATGCTGGTGACGGCGCTGAACCCCCGCATTGGTTACGACAAGGCTGCTTTCATCGCCAAGAAGGCGCACAAGGAGGGCAGCAGCCTGCGCGATGCGGCTATCGCTTCTGGTCATGTCACCGGCGAGCAGTTCGACCAGTGGGTGGTACCTGGAAATATGACGAATTCCTGATGCGGGGCCAACCGGTTTGCTATTTAATTGGTAGCTGCTTGCGTATGTGAGGCAAGAGCCGCAGGCCAGATTGGCATAAAAAAAGGGCGGAGACCGCCCTTTGTGCTGCAGACCGGCAAGGTTCAGTGTTTTTGCGCAGCAATGCCCGACATGATCTTGTCGGTGTAGGCAATTGCAATGGCCGACAGCAGGAAGGTGATGTGGATCGCGGTCTGCGCAATCAGAACCCGGTCGGTGTAGTTGTCGGCATTGATGAATGTTTTCAGCAGGTGGATGGAGCTGATACCAATGATGGCTGTGGCCAGTTTCACCTTGAGCACCGAGGCATTCACATGGCTGAGCCACTCGGGCTGGTCGCGGTGGCCTTCGAGGTTCATGCGGCTGACAAAAGTCTCGTAGCCGCCGACGATCACCATGATCAGCAGGTTGGAGATCATCACCACGTCGATCAGCGCCAGCACCACCAGCATGATCACGGTTTCGTTGAGCGAGGTGATGGGCGCATCGGTCTTGTAGCCAATGCTGGTGACCAGGGCCTGCAGGGCGGTCTGGCTGCCGAAGACCGCTTCAATCAGGTGCAGCAGTTCGACCAGGAAGTGAAACACATACACGCCCTGGGCCGCGATCAGCCCCACGTACAGGGGCAGCTGCAGCCAGCGGCTGGCAAAAATGAAATTGGGAATCGGCCGCAACGGAGAGGCCTTGGTGACGACGGGTTTGGGATCGGACATGTTTTTATCGGGGTTTGTACGGAGTATGCGGATTGTAGGCGTGCTGCATGGCCGGCCAGAATTGGCGTTAAATCTGTAAGCTTCCAGCCAGTCAGTGGTCTGTAAGTGCTGAACATGACATTAGCACGCATTAATGACAATCTGAGGAGACAAGCCATCATGAACGCGCCTTCATCCGCCATCGAGTCCACCCTGGTTGAAAACCGGGTCTTTTTCCCGAATCCCGAGCTGGCCAAATCCGCCCGCATTTCCAGCATGGACGCCTACAACGCGTTGTGTGCTGAAGCTGAAAAGGATTTCGAGGGTTTCTGGGCCAGGCTGGCGCGCGAGAACCTGAGCTGGAAAAAACCTTTCACCCAGACACTGGACGAATCGAACGCGCCGTTTTACAAATGGTTTGCCGATGGCGAGCTCAACGCCTCCTACAACTGCCTGGACCGGCACCTCGGTACCGCCACCGAGAACAAGAAGGCCATCATCTTCGAGAGCGACGACGGCAAGGTCACCAACGTCACGTACAAAGAGCTGCATGGCAAGGTCTGCCAGTTCGCCAACGCGCTCAAGGCCATGGGTATCAGCAAAGGCGACCGCGTCATCATCTACATGCCGATGACCGTGGAGGGCGTGGTGGCCATGCAGGCCTGCGCGCGCATAGGCGCGACCCACTCGGTGGTGTTCGGCGGCTTTTCCGCCAAGAGTTTGCAGGAGCGTATCCAGGACGCGGGTGCGGTCGCGGTCATCACCGCCAACTTCCAGTTGCGCGGTGGCAAGGAGTTGCCCCTCAAGGCCATCGTGGACGAAGGCATCGCCATGGGCGGCTGCGAGTCCATCAAAAACGTCATTGTTTACCAGCGCACGGCCACCGCCTGCAACATGGTCGCCGGGCGCGACAGCCTGATGCACGAAGTCACGGCGAAACAGCCAGCCAGCTGCGAGCCCGAGTTTGTCGGCGCCGAACACCCGCTGTTTATCCTCTACACCTCCGGCTCCACCGGCAAACCCAAGGGCGTGCAGCACAGCACCGGTGGTTATTTGCTGTGGGCCAAGCTGACCATGGACTGGGCTTTCGACATCCGGCCGTCCGATGTGTTCTGGTGCACGGCCGACATCGGCTGGATCACCGGCCACACCTATGTGGCCTACGGCCCGCTGGCGGCCGGCGCCACCCAGGTCATCTTTGAAGGCATCCCGACTTTTCCGAATGCCGGCCGCTTCTGGCAGATGATAGAAAAACACAAGGTCACGATTTTCTACACCGCGCCGACCGCGATCCGCTCGCTGATCAAGGCCGCAGAGGGTGATGAGAAGGTGCATCCGGCGCGCTCCGACCTCAGCAGCCTGCGCATCCTCGGCTCGGTCGGTGAACCGATCAATCCCGAAGCCTGGATGTGGTACTACAAAAACGTCGGCGGCGAGCGCTGCCCGGTGGTTGACACCTTCTGGCAGACCGAGACCGGCGGCCACATGATCACGCCGCTGCCCGGCGCCACGCCGCTGGTACCCGGCAGCTGTACCTTGCCGCTGCCCGGCATCATGGCGGCGATTGTGGACGAGGTCGGCAAGGACGTGCCCAACGGCTCCGGTGGCATGCTGGTGGTCAAGCGGCCCTGGCCCTCGATGATCCGCACCATCTGGAACGACCCCGAACGTTTCAAAAAGAGTTATTTCCCCGAAGAGATGGGCGGCACCTACTACCTGGCCGGCGATGGCGCGGTGCGCAGCACCGACCGCGGCTATTTCCGCATCACCGGCCGCATCGACGATGTGCTCAATGTGTCCGGCCACCGCATGGGCACCATGGAGATCGAGTCCGCGCTGGTGTCGCATTCGGCGCTGGTGGCTGAGGCGGCCGTGGTGGGACGTCCCGACGACCTGACCGGCGAGGCGATCGTGGCTTTTGTGGTGCTCAAGCGTTCACGCCCCACCGGCGATGAAGCCAAGGCGATTGCCAAAGAGCTGCGCGACTGGGTCGGCAAGGAAATCGGACCGATCGCCAAGCCCAAAGACATCCGTTTCGGCGACAACCTGCCGAAAACCCGCAGCGGCAAAATCATGCGCCGCCTGCTGCGCGGCATCGCCAAGGGCGAAGCCATCACGCAAGACACCTCGACTTTGGAAAACCCCGCCATCCTCGATCAACTTTCAGAAAACCTGTGATCGAGGGCGGCCGCCCATGAAAAAAGCCCGCTGAAGCAGCGGGCTTTTTTGTGCCGGCAAGGCCGGCTTATTTCTGCGTCAACACCCAGGCGGCCAGTTTTTTGGCTTCGTCGGCGCTGACCTGGGCATTGGCAGGCATGGGCACCGGCCCCCAGACGCCCGCACCACCCTTGACGATTTTTGCAGACAGCTTGTCCACGGCATCTTTTTGACCGGCGTATTTGGCAGCGACGTCCTTGTAGGACGGGCCTACCAGCTTGGTCGCCACGGCATGGCAGGCCATGCAGTTTTTGGCGGTGGCCAGCTGCAGGTCGGCCAGAGCAGGCGTTGAAACTGCAGCACCGGCAGCCAGGGTAGCGATAAGCAGACAGAGACGTTTCATCGTTGACCTCGTGAATGGATAAGGGATTCGGTTACAGTGGTTCAACGTTATTGTAGTGGGCTAGGTTGACCGTGCTTTCAAAGGGTTACCAGCGTATTTTCAGGAGTCAGCCATGTATTTTCTATTGATCGGTGTACTGGGCATCGTGCTCAAATACCTCGAAATCGGACCGGTCGCCGCCTGGGACTGGTGGGTGGTGCTGACGCCTTTCGGCGCTGCTGTGCTGTGGTGGTGGTGGGCGGATAAATCCGGTTACACCGAGAAAAAGGTGATGCAGAAAATGGACAAGCGCAAACAGGAGCGCATTGACAAGCAGCGTGACGCCATGGGCATGCTGAAAAAAAAGAAGTAGATAGAGCCCCCACGGCCGCTCACTGCGTGGGCTCCCGGCCCCTTGCAGGCCGCCGCCGCGAGTAGGTCATCTCCCACAGGTAAAACTTCGCTTGGCCTATGTTGCCGGCGCTGCCGCGTGACCACAATAAAGACATGCACAGGCCTTGGTGGTGTGTGCCCATCTTTTTGTCACCGGAGGAAAAATGCAGGCAGAGGTCATCACTTCCTTTATGCGGCCCACGGTGGCGCTGGCCGACTATGATTTTTTACGGGCGACCTATGACATGCTGTTGCGCGCCCCCGTGCCTCAGCAAGCGGCCATCGATGCCGCTTTTGAGGCGCTGGATGCAGCACACGCGCGGCTCAGGGCGGCACACCTTCAGGCGCGGCAGCCTGGCTTTCTGAACTGAAGCTGGCGCGCCGCCCGTCCACCCATTTTCTGGATACACCTTGGCACTCATTACCTACATCGTTGAGGACAATCAGACGATTCTCGATAACCTGATCGAGACACTGGAGGAAATCGCCTCTGTGAAGGTGGTGGGCCATGCGGCCACCGAGTCGGAAGCCAAGCTTTGGCTGTCGCTGCATGACGGCCACTGGCAGCTCGCGGTGGTGGACATGTTTCTGCAGGAGGGCAGCGGCCTGGGTGTGCTGGCCGGGTGCCGCGACAGGCTGCCCTACCAGAAGGTGGTGGTGCTGACCAACTACGCCACGGCCGACATCCGCCAGCGCAGCCTGGCGCTGGGTGCCGACGCGGTGTTTGACAAGTCCAATGAACTGGACCAGTTTTTTGCCTACTGCATTGCCGAAACAGCGGTGGCCACGCCTGCCCTCTGATGGCAGTGCCGGCTGTGGCCGCTGACGGATGCATTAAAATGGCGCGCAGCCCTTGTACCACCTGCGCCAGCAGCTATCAAAAGAGTAGCGACTGAGGGGCTGCGCCGGCAGCGGTGCACCGCCCTGACCGTCAGGGTTTGAGCAGCACGGTCACCAGCAAAGACGAATCGGCCAGTGCCTTCAGCCCATGCGGCTCATGCGCTGGCAGGGCCATCAGCTCACCAGCGGCCAGCGCGCAGGAGCGCCCGGGTGTGCTGATCAGCACATTGCCTTCCAGGCACTGGATCGTGATCTCACCGGCGACATGGTGCTCGGGCATGGTCTGGCCGGTCAGCATCACCAGCCGCATCAACTGCAATTGCCCGGTCTTGAGCAGGCTGTGGGTCTTGACCTCGCGCAGCTTCCCCGCCAGGGGTTTTATGCTGATGACATCAAACGGCTGGGCGTGAATGAGGGCCATGGGGTTCTCCTTGCGGGTAGGGCTGAATGTTGCCACCGTAACCAGCCCTGCCGGGCTTGTCCAGTGCAAGTTGACGGCGATGGATAATGAACAGCCCTTTGCGCCGTGATCTGCCCATGCCCTTGCCACTCTTTTTGCGGTTTTTAGCTGTGCTGCGTCTGCGCCGGTTCTGCCTGCTGCTCGCGCTGGCCGGTCTGGCCCTGCCGCTGGCGCAAGCCCAAAGCGGAAAGCTGGCCGTGGACCGGGAGGCCAGCTACCCGCTGTCGCGCAACTTCATGGTGCTGGAAGACAAGTCCGGGCAGTGGACGCTGGACGATGTGCTGGCGCCGCAGCAGCAGGCCGGCTTCAAGCCGGTGGCGCAGGGCGGTGCAGCCACCAATTTTGGCCTGACGGCTTCGGCCTACTGGCTGCGCATCACGCTGCAGGCGCAGCCTGATGCGCCGCGCCAGTGGCTGCTCGAGGTGGCCTATCCGGCGCTGGATCAACTGGCGCTTTTCACGGCCAATACCCGCGGCGGCTTTGAGCGCCAGACCGGCGGCGACCTGCAGCCTTTTGCCAGCCGCGTGATACCGCACCGCAACCATGTGTTGCCCCTCGCGCTGGTGCCCGGCCAGGAGACCACGCTGTACCTGCGGGTGCAGTCGCAGGGTACGCTGTCTGCGCCGGTGCGCATCTGGCAGGCGCAGGCGCTGTGGGCGCACGACCAGGCCGAGTATTCGCTGCTGAGCCTGTATTTCGGCCTGCTCACAGGCCTGTTTTTGTACAACCTGCTGCTTTACGGCTCGGTGCGTGAGCGGGCCTACCTGATTTATGTGGCTTTTGTGGGCGGCATGGCGGTTTCACTGGCTGCCCTGACCGGCTTTGGTGCCCAGTTTCTCTGGCCCGGGCAGGTCTGGTGGAACAGTGTCTCACCGCCTGCAGGCATGTCGGTCGCTGCCGCGTTTGGTATTTTGTTTGCACGCCACTTTCTGGCGGCTCCGGCGCGCATGCCGCGCATGAACCGCGTCATGCTGACCCTGGTGGGCGGCTGGCTGCTGGCCTTGCTGGCGGCCCTGCTGCTGCCCTACAGCGTGTCGTCGTGGATGGTGACCGTGCTGGCCGTTTTCAGCGTCACGGTGGTGGTGCTGGCCGGTGTGCTCAGTGTGCGGCAAAAACACCCAGGTGCGCGTTATTTCCTGACCGCCTGGGCCGTGCTGCTGCTGGGCGTGGCCACGCTGGTCATGCACAACACCGGCATGGTGCCGTCCAATCTGCTGACCGCCAATTCCCTGCTGATCGGCTCGGCACTCGAGATGGTGCTGTTGTCGTTTGCGCTGGCAGACCGCATCAACGTGGCGCTGGCCGAGAAGGAGCAGGCCCAGGCCGCCAGCCAGGCCGACCATGCGATGGTGGAAGCCCTGAGCCAGTCGCAGGAGCGGTACCGCGCGGTGCTGCAGGAGCGTGAAACCATACTGGCCAACTCCATCGTCGGCATCGCCTTCCTCACGCCGGAAGGGCGGTTTCGCTGGGCCAACCAGGCCATGCTCGATATTTTTGCCGCCGGCGACCAGCCCCTGACCTCGATGGAGCCGTTTTACCTGTCGCGCGCGGACTACCTGCGTGTCGGCGGCGAGGTGGCGGACTGCATCCGGGCGGGCCGGGCTTACGAAACCGAGATACAGGTCCGCCAGTACACCGGTTCACGCATCTGGATTTCCCTGTCCGGCAAGGCTGTCAGCCCGCGCGACCTGACGCAGGGCACGGTGTGGGTGATGACGGACATCACCCGGCGCAAGGAGCTGGAAGCCGAGCTGATGCGCACCTCGTCGGAGCGGGAAGCCATCCTGAACAGCGCGCTGGTCGGCATTGTGCTGTCCGTGGCGCGCCGGCTGGAATGGGTCAACGCCAAGTTCGCCGAGATGATGGGCTATCCGCGCGAGGAGCTGATTGGCCAGTCGGCTTTGCGGTTGCACACGGATGCCGCCGCGTGGGAAAACTTCGGGCAGCGTGCGCGCGAAGCCCTGAGAACCACCGGCAGCTACACCTGCGAGCAGCAGTTTCAGCGGCGCAACGGCGAGCTGTTCTGGGTGGAAGCGGGCGGCAACTGCCTGCGGCCGCTTCATCCGGAGGCCGGGGTGATCTGGACTTTCCTGGACATCACCGAGCGCAAGAAATCGGAACAGGACACCCGCGAGGCGCTGGTGCGGCAGCAGGAACTCAACGGGCTGCGCAGCCGTTTTGTGGCCATGACCAGTCACGAGTTCCGCACGCCGCTGGCCAGCATCCTGTCGTCGGGGGAAATCCTCAAACACTACGGCGAACGCCTTCCTGCGTCCGAGAAGGCGGAAGTGCTCGACACCATTGCGGCCAGTGTGCAGCGCATGACGCGCATGCTGGACCGCGTGCTGCTGATTGGCAAGGCTGAGGCGCAGATGCTGGAGTTCGAACCCCGGCCCCTGGATCTCGAAAAACTCTGCCAGCAGCTGGTGCAGGAGGCGGGCGCGCTGGAGCCTGGCAGCCGGTGTGAGCTGCGCCTGCAATTTGCGCCTGGCGGCGGGGCGGGGCTGCATGACGAAAAACTGCTCAGACACATCCTGGGCAACCTGCTGTCCAACGCCCTCAAGTATTCGCCGCAGGGCGGCGTTGTGCTGTGCCGTGTCTTTGCGGAGGACAGTCAACTGGTGCTGGAAGTGTCGGACAAGGGCATAGGCATTCCCGCCGATGAAATCACCCACCTGTTCGAGTCCTTTCACCGCGCCAGCAATGTGGGCAGCATTCCCGGGACCGGCCTGGGCCTGGCCATTGTCAAGAACGCAGTGGACCTGTACGGCGGCACGATTGAAGTCAGCAGCCGGGTCGGCCAGGCGGGTTCCGGCACCTGTTTCACGGTGCGCCTGCCGCTGGGGAGCCAGACGCAGGACGCGCAGCTGCAGCCCGAGCTGCTGTAGCCCGGGCCGCCGCTTCAGGCCGGTGCCGGGACCGCCTTGCCGGCTGGCGGACTGAACACTTCCAGCAGCCGGTCCAGTCCGCCCGAGTTGATGGCCACCATGGCCTGCGCACGCACGGCCGGTTTGGCGTGGTAGGCCACCGACAGGCCGGCCACAGCCATCATCGGCAGGTCGTTGGCGCCGTCGCCCATGGCGATGGCCTGAGCCGGAGCGATGTCGAGCATGGCGCAGGTTTGCAGCAGCATCTTTTTCTTTTCCTCGCCGTCGCAGATGTCGCCCCAGGGCTGGTCCACCATGCGGCCGGTCAGCAGGCCGTTTTCGACTTCCAGCACATTCGAGCGGGTGTAGTCTATGCCCAGTTCATCGCGCACGCGGTCGGTGAAAAAGGTGAACCCGCCGCTGACCAGCAGCACCTTCATGCCGGCGGCCTTGCAGGCGTGCACCAGCTCGGCGGCGCCCGGGTTGAGCTTGAGGCGTTCGTGGTAAACCGCTTCCATGCTCTCGACACGGACACCCTTGAGCAGCGCCACACGCCGGCGCAGGCTGTCCTTGTAGTCGCTGATCTCGCCGCGCATCGCCGCCTCGGTGATGGCCGCGACTTCGGCCTTGCGTCCGGCGGCATCGGCAATTTCATCCACACATTCAATGTTGATCAGCGTCGAGTCCATGTCGAAGGCGATCAGCCTGAAGTCGCTGAGCTTGAGGGCTGGCGTGGTGCTGCTGGCGACCAGGCCGGGGGAAATTTCGGTGGGTGTCATGGTTTGTTGATTGCTATTGTTTTGGTAGCTGATTGCGCACGTTCCGTATGGGCTGGGGGGTATTTTCCTGCAAGTCCCGGGGACAGCAGCGGTGGCGACATCCTAAGCCAATATTTCCACCGCCCTGGGCTGCCCCAAACTGCGGAGCACATCGCGCACCATCTGCGCCCGGTCTTTTGCATCCTTCAGCTCGCGTTCAATACGCAGCTTGTCGTTGCCGGCCAGCTTGATGTGTTTGTTCTTCTGGATCAAATGCATGATGGCCATCGAGTCGATCGGCGGGTCCTTCTTGAAGGTGATGTGGATCACGCCCGGCGCCGCATCGACCTTGACCACACCGTAGGGCTTGGCAATCACGCGCAGGCGGTGCACGTCGATCAGGGTTTGCGCCTGCGGCGGCAACTTGCCGAAGCGGTCCACAATTTCTTCCAGCAGGGCATCGATCTGGTCCGTGGTTTTGGCCGTGGCGAGTTTTTTGTAGAAGGACAGGCGCAGGTGCACATCGCCGCAATAGTCGCTCGGCAGCAGGGCGGGGGCGTGCAGGTTGATCTCGGTGCTGACATTGAGCGGCGCCAGCAGGTCCGGCTCCCGCCCGGCCTTCAGGGAGGCCACGGCTTCGCTGAGCATCTCGTTGTAGAGCTGGAAACCGATTTCCATCATGTTGCCGCTCTGGTTTTCACCGAGCACCTCGCCGGTGCCGCGGATTTCCAGGTCGTGCATGGCCAGGTAAAAGCCCGAGCCCAGTTCTTCCATCTGCTGGATCGCTTCGAGCCGCTGGCTCGCCTGTTTGGTCAGGCCCTCGATGTCGGGCACCATCAGGTAGGCATAGGCCTGGTGATGGCTGCGGCCGACGCGGCCGCGCAGCTGGTGCAACTGCGCCAGGCCGAACTTGTCGGCACGGCTCATGACGATGGTGTTGGCCGTCGGCACATCGATGCCGGTTTCTATGATGGTCGAACACAGCAGCAGGTTGTAGCGCTGGGCGATGAAGTCCTTCATGACTTTCTCGAGCTCGCGCTCGGGCATCTGGCCGTGCGCCACCGCAATACGTGCTTCCGGCAGCAGCGCCTCGAGTTTTTCGCGCCGGTTCTGTATGGTCTCGACCTCGTTGTGCAGAAAGTAAACCTGGCCGCCGCGCTTGAGCTCGCGCAGCACGGCTTCGCGGATCACGCCATTGCTTTCGCTGCGCACAAAGGTCTTGATCGCCAGGCGCCGTTGCGGCGCGGTGGCGATCACGCTGAGGTCGCGCAGGCCTTCAAGCGCCATGCCCAGGGTGCGCGGAATCGGCGTGGCGGTCAGTGTCAGCACATCCACTTCGGCGCGCATGGCTTTCATGGCCTCCTTGTGGCGCACGCCAAAGCGGTGCTCCTCGTCGATGATCAGCAGGCCCAGGCGCTGGAACTTCACGTCCTGGCTCAGCAGCTTGTGCGTGCCGACGACGATGTCTATGCTGCCGTCGGCGATGCCCTTGATCGCGGCGGTGATTTCCTTGCCGGAGCGGAAGCGGCTCATCTCGGCCACCTTGACCGGCCATTTGGCAAAACGGTCCACCAGGGTCTGGTAATGCTGCTCGGCCAGCAGCGTGGTGGGCGCCAGCAGGGCCACCTGTTTGCCGCCTGTGATCGCGATGAAGGCAGCGCGCAGTGCAACCTCGGTTTTGCCAAAACCCACGTCGCCGCAGACCAGGCGGTCCATCGGGCGCGGGCTGATCATGTCCTGGATCACGGCATGGATGGCCGCGCGCTGGTCGGCGGTTTCCTCAAAGCCGAAATCGTTGGCAAAACTTTCGTAGTCGTCCGGTGAGTAGCGAAACGCATGGCCTTCACGCGCGGCGCGGCGCGCGTAGATGTTGAGCAGTTCGGCGGCAGAGTCGCGCACCTGTTCGGCCGCCTTGCGTTTGGCCTTTTCCCACTGCCCGCTGCCCAGGCGGTGCAGCGGAGCCTCGTCGGCGCTGACGCCGGTGTAGCGGCTGATCTGCTGCAGCTGGCTGACCGGCACGTAAAGGGTGGCGTCGTCGGCGTATTGCAGGTGCAAAAACTCGGTGATGCCCTGGCCCAGGTCCATGTTGACCAGGCCCTTGTAGCGGCCAATGCCGTGCGCGCTGTGCACCACCGGGTCGCCGACATTGAGTTCGGACAGGTCCTTGATCAGCGCCTCCACATCGCTGACCTGCTCCTGCTTTTTGTTGCGCCGCCGCGTGACGGCGCCGGCGGCAAACAACTCGGTCTCGGTGACAAAGTCAATATCACCTGCGAGCCAGCTGAAACCGGTGTTGATGGCCGCTGTGGCAATACCCAGTTTTTCCTCACTGGTCTGGAAGTCTTCCAGCGAATCAAAGGCCGGCGGGCTCAGGTTGCTGGCGCGCAGGAAGTCGAGCAGGCTTTCACGCCGGCCCTCACTTTCTGCCAGCAGCAGGACGCGCTGCGGCGTGTTGCGGATATGTGCTTTGAGGCGCGCCAGCGGGTCTTCGGCGCCGCGCACCACCGACATTTCGCCGAGCTTCTGGAAATGCGCGTTGTCGGCCACGTCTTCAATCGCCGGACGTATGGCCAGTTGTGCATACGCATTGGCACGCGCGTAAAACTGCTCGCTGCTCAGGAACAGCGCTTCCGGCGGCAGCGCCGGGCGATCCGGCGCGTCTTTGACCAGGCGGTAGCGGTCCTTGGTGTCCTGCCAGAAGCGCTGAAAGGCCGGTTCCAGGTCGCCGTGCAAGACCACGCTGGCTTCGCTGCCGAGGTAGTCGAACACCGTGGCGGTTTCTTCAAAAAACAGCGGCAGGTAGTACTCTATGCCGGCGGTGGCGACACCGTTGCCAATGTCCTTGTAAATGCGGCTTTTGGTCGGGTCGCCGTCCAGCAGCTCGCGCCAGCGGTTTCTGAAGCGGGCGCGGGCAGCGTCATCCATGGGGAATTCGCGGCCCGGCAACAGCCGCACTTCCGGCACCGGGTAGAGGCTGCGCTGGCTGTCCGGGTCGAAGGTGCGTATCGAGTCGATTTCGTCGTCGAACAGATCGACCCGGAAAGGTACGGCAGAACCCATGGGAAACAGGTCAATCAGGCCGCCGCGCACCGCATATTCCCCGGGGCCCACGACCTGCGTGACATGGCTGTAACCGGCCAGGGTCAGCTGGCTCTTGAGTTTGGCCTCATCGAGTTTTTGTTTGACCTTGAAGTGAAAGGTGTAGCCCGCCAGAAAGGCCGGCGGCGCGAGCCGGTAGAGCGCGGTGGTGGCCGGAACGATGACCACATCGGCGCCGCTGTCCTTGTCGCGCTGGCTGATGCGCCACAGCGTGGCCAGGCGTTCGCTGATCAGGTCCTGGTGCGGCGAGAAGGTGTCATAGGGCAGGGTTTCCCAGTCGGGAAACAGCGCGCAGCGCAGCGCGGGCGCAAAAAAGACCAGCTCGTCGAGCAGGCGCTGCGCGCTGGCTGCGTCGGCAGTGACGATGGCGGTCAGGCGTCCGGCTGCTTTTTCCTTCAGCCCCAGCTGCGCCAGCAACAAGGCATCGGCAGAGCCGGCGGGTTGTGGCAGGGTGTAGCGTTTGCCGGGCAGCAGTTTGGGTAAATCCATGAAGCAATCGGAAAAATGGGCGGGAATCGGCGTGACCAAAGGCAAACACCCCAAACCGGGTGGAGTGGGGTGTGCGCCGCTTTTGCAGACCCGATTTTAGAATCTATGATGAAGACATGGCCGCCGTGTTCGAAAAATCCCTGCTCCCCCGCTTTTTTGCGCTGATTCCCTGTGCGGGCCAGGGCAGCAGGGCGGTGGCTGGCTCCCCGGCCGGCGAGCCCGGCCAGCTGCTTGCCAAGCAGTACCAGCCGATTGCCGGCCAGCCCATGGTGTTTCACACCCTGCAGGCCTTCGCAGCCGTGGACCGCATCAAGTCCTGCCTGGTGGTGGTGGCGCCGGGCGACCTTTTTTTCAGCGCGCAGGCCGATGCGGGCTACCAGGTCCTGCCCTGTGGTGGCACCAGCCGCGCGGCCAGTGTGCTCAATGGGCTGGAGCGGCTGGCCGGCAGCGGCGCCGCGCCGGATGACTGGGTGCTGGTGCACGACGCGGCGCGTTGCCTGATCACACCGGAGCTGATCAACCGCCTGATCGACAGCTGCCAGAGTGATCCGGTGGGCGGCCTGCTGGCCCAGCCCTTGCCCGACACGCTCAAACAAGGCCAGGACGGCCGTGTGCTGGCCACGCTGGACCGCACCGGCAAATGGCTGGCGCAAACCCCGCAGATGTTTCGCCTCGGGGCGCTGACCCAGGCTCTGAAAATGGCGCAAACTCTGGGCGACGCTGTCACCGACGAAGCCAGCGCGATGGAGGCCCTGGGGCTGAGCCCGCAGCTGGTGCGCGGCAGTGCGCATAATTTCAAGGTGACCTGGCCTGAAGACTTTGTGCTGGCCGAAGCGCTGATCAAAAGCCGGAAAAAACCCGTAGCGCGCAAGGCCGTTACTGCCAGAAAGCCGGCCAAGGCCGCCCAACCAGATCCAGCCCCTTCCCATGAACCCCTCTGAGACTTCCGTGATTCCTTCCTGGCGCATCGGTGAGGGCTGGGACTGCCATGCCCTGGTGCCGGGGCGTCCGCTCATCATTGGCGGTGTCACGGTGCCGCATACGGCGGGCCTGCTCGGTCATTCCGATGCCGATGTGCTGATTCACGCCATCATTGACGCGCTGCTGGGTGCAGCCGGGCTCGGTGACATCGGCGGGCATTTCCCCGACACCGATGTGCGTTTCAAAGGGGCAGACTCGGTCGCCCTGCTGCGCGCAACCGCCCGATTGCTGGCAGAGCACGGGCTGCGCATAGGCAACATCGACAGCACCGTGATCGCCCAGGCCCCCAAGCTCGCCAGCCACATCCCGGCCATGCGGCAGTGCCTGGCCGCTGCCCTGGGGCTGGACGTGTCGCGCATCAATGTCAAAGCCAAGACCGCCGAACATCTCGGCCCGGTGGGTCAGGGCCTGAGCATGGAAGCACGCGCTGTGGCGCTATTGTTTTAATAGCTGCCTGCGCTGGTCGGATAAGGGCCGAAGGCTGATTTTGTTTGTCATTGCGGACACGATCCGCAATCCATGTTGCCCCAACCTTTGCCGCTGTATGCTGCTGCATGGATCCCGGGTCAGGCCCGGGATGACGGCAGACGTCTAGCCTCGCCGGAGTTTGATATGCGCCGCCAGCCCGCCTGAGCCGGTGTTGGCCAGTGCAAACACGCCGCCCATGCGGTGCATGGTTTTTTCGACAATCGCCAGCCCCAGCCCGGCGCCGGTGGCTGCCGTGCGCGCCGCGTCACCGCGGAAAAACGGTTTGGTGAGATTGGCCAGGGCATGCGGCGCGACACCCGTGCCGTGGTCACGCACCTTGATCAACACCCACTGGTCGCGCTCCTTGGCAACGATGTCCACCATCGCGATGCCGGTTTCCGGCGTCTTGCCGTAACGCCTGGCGTTTTCCAGCAGGTTGGCAATCACGCGCGACAGCTCCACCTCGTCGGCCAGCACGGTGATCGGCCCCGGCAGGCTGACACTGACACGCATGTCGGTGTATTCGGCCACGGCGTACACCGCCGCGTCGATGATGGCATTGAGTGACAGCGGCGCCAGCTGCGGCGGGTCGGGGCGGGCGTAGTCCAGAAACTTGTCGATGATGGCGTCCAGCTGCGAGATGTCTGCGGCCATGTGCGCCCTGGCCTCGGCATCGGCCACGCTCATTTCGGTTTCCAGGCGCAGGCGCGCCAGCGGCGTGCGCAGGTCGTGTGAAATGCCGGCCAGCATGATGACGCGGTCTTCCTCGATCTTGGACAGCTGCTCGGCCATGCGGTTAAAACCGATGTTGACCTCGCGGATTTCGCTGGTGGCCACCTGCTCGTCCAGCAGGCTGGCGTCAAAGTCGCCGTCCCGCATGCGGCTGGCCGCAAACGACAGTTGCTTGAGCGGGCGGTTGATCAGCCGGGCGATCAGCGCCGCACCCACCAGCGACAGGATGGCCGCCGTGATCAGCCAGATCAACCAGGTGCCGCCGCGCAGCGGCCCCAGGCGCGAGGGGTCGGTGAGCAGCCAGTAGGAGTCGCCGTCAATGTTGAAGCCCACCCACACGCCGGCCACCCCATTGACGGATTTGGCCACCACCGTGCCGTTGCCCATGCGAGAGGCGAGTTCGTCGCCTATGCGTTCGCCGAAGGGGTCGTTGACAAACAGCTCGTACTTGTCGCGTGGTTCGCGCGGGGAAATGCGCACACCTTCTTCTTCGGCCAGGGTCTTGATCAGCCAGACCCGGGTGATCGAGTCGGAGTACTTGAGCGCCGCGCGGCTCAGGTTGACGAGCGAGGCGAGTTGTTTGGCGCTTTGCACGGCACGCGGCTCGAATTCCAGCGCCCTGAAGGTCTGCAGCCAGGCAATGATGCAACCGACCAGCAGCACGGACAGGAACAGAAAAGTGCGCCAGAACAGGCTCAGGCCGACGCGTGGCCGCATCTCCAGCGGGGCTGGCGCGGTTTCCAGCGCGGCAGGGGCGGTTTCGAGGTTGGCGGCGCGGGTGGCGGGCATGCGTGGGCGTCTTGAAAATCAGAAGAATCGGTGGTCCGGCAGGATCCCGCCCGGGTTCAGGTATGTATTTTCAGTCAGACCTGTCAGCTGGTTCCGTCCGGCACAAACACATAACCAATGCCCCAGACCGTCTGGATGTAGCGTGGCGCGGCAGCGTCCAGCTCAATCAGCTTGCGCAGGCGCGAAACCTGCACATCCAGACTGCGGTCAAAAGGCTCAAACTCGCGGCCGCGTGCCAGTTGCGCCAGTTTTTCGCGCGACAAAGGCTGGCGTGGATGGCGCACCAGGGTTTTCAGCATGGCGAATTCGCCGGTGGTCAGCGGCAGCTCTTCGCCGTTTTTTTGCAGTGTGCGCAGGCCCATGTCGAAGCTGAACGGGCCAAAGTTGACCACTTCCTGCTCGGCCGAAGGCGCACCCGGCACTTCCACGGCCGGGCGCCGGCGCAGCACCGCATGGATACGGGCCAGCAGCTCGCGCGGGTTGAAGGGCTTGGCCAGGTAGTCGTCGGCGCCGACCTCCAGGCCCACAATGCGGTCCACGTCTTCCCCCTTGGCGGTCAGCATGATGATGGGGGTGCGGTCATTGGCGGCACGCAGGCGGCGGCAGATCGACAGGCCGTCCTCGCCGGGCATCATCAGGTCCAGCACGATCAGGTCCACCGCGTCGCGCATCATGATGCGGTTCAGCGCCTTGCTGTCTTCGGCCAGAATGACTTCAAAGCCTTCCTGGGTCAGGTAACGGCGCAGCAGGTCGCGTATGCGGGCATCGTCATCAACAATCAGGATCTTGTCGGCGCGGGATGTGTTGCTAGCTTGTGTCATAAGGCAATCGTAATTTGTAACAGAGCCAATTCTGAAGGCTAAAACCGCTGATTCGTCTTTTTCTGGTTACTTTGACACACTGTTACAGAAGTTGCAGACAATTTGCAAGCGGATAACAGGCAAATGCAGGCCAATCAAGCACAAGAAGCGAAGGATGACAGCAAATGGCGACCATTGCTGACAAGCCCACGCAAGGTTTTGGCTTAAGGTGATGCCGCTTGCGGCCATGTGCAGGCGCAATTCCCTGGCCATTTACCTCCACTGAAAGTGATTCCGTGAATAAAACAACCCGACTCCTGGCGATTTTCGTTTTCCTGGCGGCAACTGGCACCACCAGTTTGCGCGCGCAGGCCTTGCAGCCTGTCATGCTGCCGTCGCAGCCGCAAAACGTGGCCCAGCTCTCGGCCAGCGCCGCGGTGGAGGTCCAGCAGGACCTGTTGTCCATGGTGCTGAGCACCACGCGCGATGGCAGCGACTCCGCGCTGGTGCAAAACCAGCTCAAGCTGGCGCTCGAAGCCGCCCTGGCCGAGGCCAGAAAGACTGCCCAGCCCGGCCTGATGGATGTGCGTACCGGCAACTTCAGCCTGTATCCGCGTTATGGCAAGGACGGCAAGATCAACGGCTGGCAGGGCAGTACCGAGCTGGTGCTGGAGGGCCGTGACTTCCCCCGCATCACGGCTGCGGCCGGCAAGATACAAACGCTCACGCTGGCCAACGTCGGTTTTGCGCTGAGCCGCGAACAACGCGCCAGGGTGGAAGGGGATGCCCAGACCCAGGCGATCGAGCGCTTCAAGGCCAAAGCGTCGGAAGTCGCCAGAAGTTTCGGATTTTCCGGCTACAGCCTTCGCGAAGTGTCCATCAATGCCAACGACCAGGGGCCGGTGCGGCCGCGCATGATGGCCATGGAAGCCAAGACCGCGATGTCGGATTCGCCGGTTCCGGTGGAGGCCGGCAAGGCCTCGGTGCTGGTCAATGTGTCCGGTTCGGTACAGATGAAATAGCTCAATAAGCCCGAAACAAGCGCGATAGAGGCCATGCGCCAACCGCGACAAGGGCTTTTGCCTGACACGGTGCCGCCGCGCACGCGTTTAGGCTCTGGCTCATGACTCCAGATCCCCAGGCGCAGGACGCCGCCCGAAACGGGCCCTTGTTTATTGTGATCAATGCCGCCTCGGGCCATCACGCGGAGGGTGACGTGAAAACCGCCCTGACCGGTGTTTTCACCGAATCCGGCCGCGCGTTCGAGTTTCTGGAGGTGGCCGAGCCCGCGCAGCTGCAGGCGCAGGCGCGACGGGCCGTGGCGCTGGCCAGCGCGCGTGGCGGGGTGGTGGTGGCCGCTGGCGGCGACGGCACCATCAACACCGTGGCCAGCGCAGTGCTGGGCAGCACTTGCCCCTTTGGTGTGTTGCCACAGGGCACTTTCAATTATTTTGCCCGCGGCCATGCGATACCGCAGGACACGCTGGCTGCGGCCCATGCGCTGCTGCGCGCCAGCATGCGGCCGGTGCAGGTGGGCCGGGTCAACGGCCGCCTGTTTCTGGTCAATGCGAGCCTGGGTTTGTACCCGCAACTGCTGGAGGACCGCGAGGCCTGGAAGCAGCAGTGGGGCCGCAGCCGTCTGGTGGCTTTTGCCGCCGGTCTGGCCAGCGTGTTTCAGGCGCGCGGGCAACTCAATCTGCAGATCGAAACGGCTGGCCAGGCGGCCGCGCTGCGCACCCGCACGCTGTTTGTCGGCAACAACCACCTGCAGCTGGCACGCGCCGGTATTGCCGAGAAAGACGCCAACGCGGTGCAGCAAGGCCAGCTGGCCGGCATCGTGCTGCGGCCCATAGGCACGCTGGCGCTGTTTGGTCTGCTGCTGCGCGGCCTGCTGGGGCGGCTCGGCGAAGCCGACAGCGTGCACAGTTTTTCCTTCACCCGTCTGCGTGTGCTGCCGCGCGGCCGCAGGCGCATCAAGGTGGCCACCGATGGTGAGGTGGGCTGGATGCAGACACCGCTGGTGTTTGAGGTGGCGGTCGAGCGCCTGATGTTGCTGGTGCCGGCGCCGGCTGACCGCGCCGAGGTGGCATGAAAAAATTGTTGCAGATCTCCGACCCGCACTTCGGCACGGTGCAGGCGCCTGTCATGCGGGCGCTGGAGGCATTGGCTGATGCACAGCGACCGGATGTTCTGGTGCTGTCGGGCGACATCACGCAGCGCGCCGAGCTTGACCAGTTTGCACAGGCCAGGGCGTTCTGCGACCGCCTGGGCATACCGAAGATGGTGTCCCTTCCAGGCAACCACGATGTTCCCCTGTTCGATCTGTACCAGCGCCTGTTCCGGCCTTACGCCCGCTACCAGCGTTTTTTCGGCCATGAGCTGGAGCCTGTGCTGTCCACCCCCTGGCTCAGCCTGATCGGTGTCAAGACCACGCGCCGCTGGCGCCATAAAAACGGCGAAGTCTCCAGCGCGCAGATAAAGCGCGTGGTGGACCAGCTGCGTCTGGCCGGGCCGGCGCAGTTGCGTGTGGTGGTGGTGCACCAGCCGGTGTATGTCACCCGGCCCGAGGACGAACACGACCGCCTGCGCGGCTGGGAGCCGGCGGTACGCGAATGGGCCGATGCCGGTGCCGACATCGTGATGGGTGGACATATCCACTTGCCCTATGTGTCGGAGCTGTCGCCGCGGGTGGCTGGTCTGGCCAGGCGCATGTGGTGTGTGCAGGCCGGCACCGCACTGTCGTCGCGGGTGCGGCGCGAGGCACCGAATTCGGTCAACCTGCTGTGCCACGATCCACAGAGCCAGCCCGTGCTGTGCGAGTTGCAACGCTGGGACTACCGGGCTGTTGGATTGGCCGCCGAGGGCGGGCGCTTTGAGCTGGTGCACACCAGCCAGATGGTGCCGGACCGCACGCCCGCAGCCCGCTGGGGCTGACATCAGAAGTCAAATCGGGCTTTAGCCCTTACGTGGGATGCGTAGGCAGCTATTGATCTGGTAGCAAAAAAATTCAGGCCGCGGTCTGCGCAGAGGCGGGCGTCTGAGTCTGATTGACCTCGGCCAGCAGCCAGTCCCGAAAGCTGGTCAGCGGCTTGAGGTGGCTGCGCGATTCGGGGTAACACAGGTAATAGCCCATCTCGTCCCTGTAGCCGTCGTTCAGCGGTGCCGACACCAGGCCCTGAGCCACGTCCTCGCTGACCAGGCAGCGCGGCACCAGTGCCAGGCCCATGCCGGCCATCACCGCGCGAATCAGGCTGTGGAACTGGTCAAGCTGGGGCCCGAGCAAGGCGTTGACGCCGCGCACGCCATGGGCTTCGCACCAGTGGGTCCAGGCATGCGGCACGCTGACATGCTGCAGCAGCGTAAAACCCGCCACATCCTGTGCCTGCCGCAGCAGGGGCTGACCGGGCGGCGCGGGCGGTGCAATCAGCATCACATCGCGGCCCGTCAGGTATTGCGCCACCGCACCGGGCCAGTTGCCCTTGCCAAACAGGATGGCGCAATCGAGGTCGGCGCGCTGAAAGTCGTAACCGTGCACATAGGGCACAAAGTGCAGGGCGATGTGCGGATGCGCCTGCTGAAACGCCGGCAGGCGCGGGATCAGCCATTTGGCCCCAAAAGTCGGCAGGGTCGACAGGTGCAGCGCACCGCCGCCATCGGCGCTGGTGATCAGCTCCAGCGTGGCGGCCTCCAGTTGTGCCAGCAGCGGCCGTATGGCGGCCTCGTAACGCAGGCCGGCAGGGGTCAGCGTCAGGCGCTGGCGAATGCGTTCAAACAGCAACACGCCGGTGAGTTGTTCCAGTTCTGCAATTTGTTTGCTGACTGCGCTCTGGGTCAGGTGCAGTGCCTCGCAGGCGCGTGAGACGCTGCCAAAACGCGCGGTGGCGGTGAAAGCCTTGAGCAGATGAATCGGCGGTTGCAGGCGGCGCATGCCTCCATCTTAGCGATTTGTTTATTCCATGCTGGACTTATTAAAGTCCGGGATTTCATTTGCCGGGATGAAAAATGTCTTTCAAACTCAGCGCATACCAACCCAGGAGTTTTTTATGCAACGACGCCAGCTGATCGCCCTCTCCGCCAGTTCAGTACTGCCAGGACTGGCTTGGGCCCAAAGTGCCAGACCGCTGCGCCTTGTGGTGCCGTTTCCTCCCGGTGGCGCCACCGACATCACGGCGCGGGTGCTGGCCGAGCCGCTGGCGCGCCTTCTGGGCCAGCCGGTGGTGGTGGACAACCGGGCCGGCGCGGGCGGCTCGATTGGCATGACAGAGGTCAGCAAGTCGGCGGGTGACGGTCTGACCCTGGGTGTGGCCACCCTGTCCACCCACGGCGTGAACCCGGTGGTGTACAAAAAATTGCCCTACGACCCGGTCAGGGATTTTGTGGCGGTCACGGAAGTTGTCAAGGCGCCCGGTGTGCTGGTGGTCCACCCTTCGCTGCCGGTCGCCAATTTCAGCGAACTGGTGAAATACCTCAAGGCCAATCCCGGCAAAGTGTCCTACGCCTCGCCTGGCAACGGAACAATTGGCCACATGTGGGGCGAACTTTTCAAGAACACCACCAACACCTTCATGGTGCACATCCCTTACCGCGGTGCCGGCCCGGCCCTCAACGATGTGGTGGGTGGCCAGGTGATGGCGTATTTCGACCAGGTGGCCTCGTCGCTGCCTTTCATCCAGTCGGGCAAACTCAAGGCGATTGCGGTGTCCTGGGGCAAACGGCTGGAGGTATTGCCCGAGGTGCCGACCTATGGCGAGTTGACGCTGTTTTCCAACAACGACCCGTCCTGGTTCGGCCTGGTCGCGCCTGCCGCCACGCCGGCTGCGGTGGTGGGCCGGATTCAGCAGGCTGTGGCCAAGGCCTTGCAGGAGCCGGCGGTGCGCGCCAAACTGGCGGGGCAGGGGCTGTTTCCTTCCGGGTCCATGCCCGACGAATTTGCGGCGCAGATCAAAAAGGAAATCGAGAAGATGCAGCGCATCGCACGGTTTGCAAAAATCAGCCTGGACTGATGCACCCCCTTGATGTCTTGTGCCTGCGCCGGCCCGAGCGCGGCCTGCGGGCTGAGGCGACAATCCAGAGCATGACCCCAGCGTTTCGTTATTTGCCCGGCACCAGCCCCCTGGTGCTGGACTCGCCGCACAGCGGCACCGCCTATCCGGCCGATTTTGCCCACGCCTGTGCCATGCCGGTGCTGCGCCGCGCAGAAGACACCCATGTCGAAAAGCTGTATGACTTTGCCCCTGGCATGGGGGTGCACTGGCTGGAGGCTTTTTTTCCGCGCAGCTACCTCGACGTGAACCGCGACACCACCGAGGTCGATGTCAGCCTGTTCGACAGCGCCTGGCCGGGACCGGTGGCGACCGACCCCAAGGTGCTGTCCAAGGTGCGTCTCGGCAAGGGCCTGATCTGGCGCAGCACCGACGACGGCACGCCGATTTACGCGCGCAAACTCTCGGTGGCCGAAGCGCAGGCGCGTATCGCGCAATGCTGGCAGCCCTACCACGCAGCGCTGGCCGGCGCGATCAACGCGGCGCATGCGCGCCATGGCTACAGCATTCACATCAACTGCCACTCCATGCCGGCGATTGCCTCCAGCCATGCTACCGAGTTTCCGGGCGAGGCACATGCCGATTTTGTGGTCGGCAACCGCGATGAGACCACTTCCAGCGCCGCGCTGGGCCGGCTGGTCTGTGAGCACCTCAGTGGCCTGGGCTACAGCGTGGCCTACAACCACCCTTACAAGGGGGTGGAGCTGGTGCGGCGTTACGGCGACCCTGGGGCCCAGCGCCACAGCATCCAGCTTGAGATCAACCGCAAGCTGTACATGAACGAAGAAACACTGGCCCTGCTCCCGGGATTTGATGCCCTGAAAACCAGCCTGCGCTCCCTGCTGGAGCGGCTGCTGCTGACCGACCCGCGGCGGCTGTAAGACCCCATTGCCATGATTGCCCTGTTCAGCGACCAGCATGCCTTGCATGCCCCGGCTTTCGAATTTTTTCGTGGCGAACGTGTGCCCTGTTTTGAAAGCCCGGCACGGGCCGTCTGGGTGAAAGAGCGCCTGTTGCAGCGCGGCCATGAGCTACGCGCGCCGCACAGCGACAGCCGTGAGATCCTGGCCCAGGTGCACAGTGCGCGTTACCTCGCGTTTCTTGAAAACGCCTGGCGCGACTGGCTGGCGCTGGCACCGGGCAACGGTACTTTGCAGCCGTTTCCATCGGTCTGGCCGGTGCGCACGCTGCGCAGTGACCTGGAGCCCGAGAACTTCACCGCGCGGCTCGGCCTGTATGCCATGGACAACGGCTCGCCGCTGTCGGCCGGCACCTGGGAAGCGGCCAAGGCCGGGGCCGATGCGGCGGCCAGCGCGGCCGGGCTGATCGCTGCCGGCCAGCGCGCGGTGTTTTGCTGCAGCCGCCCGCCCGGCCACCATGCCGGCGCTGACTTCATGGGTGGCTACTGCTTTCTGAACAACGCTGCGGTGGCCGCGCAGGCCTTGCGCCAGGCCGGTCATGCGCGTGTGGCCGTGCTCGATGTGGACTACCACCATGGCAACGGCACACAAAGCATTTTTTATGAGCGGGATGACGTGTTGTTTGTCAGCCTGCATGGCGACCCGCGCACCGAGTATCCGTTTTACCTGGGCCATGCCGACGAGACCGGCGCGGGTGCCGGCCTGGGTTTTAACCTGAACCTGCCGCTGCCAGCCGGTGCCTCGACCCAGGCCTGGTTTGCCGCGCTGGAGCAGGCTTGCCTGCGCATCACGCAGCACCAGGCCCAGTCGCTGGTGGTCTCGCTCGGGCTGGACACGTTTGCGGACGACCCGATCTGCAGCTTTGCCCTGCGCGCCGCCGACTTTGAGCGCCTGGGCCAGCGCCTGGCCGCGCTCGGCCTGCCGGTGGTTTTTGTGCTGGAAGGCGGTTATGCGGCCGAGGCACTCGGTGTGAATGCTGTCCAGGTGCTGGACGGTTTTGAGCAGGGCTGTTGAATGGACAAAGTGGATGTGGTGGTGATTGGGGCCGGCGTGGTCGGGCTGGCGGTGGCGCGCGCCCTGGCCCTGCAGGGCCGGGAGGTGATGGTGCTGGAAGCGGCCGACGGCATTGGCACCGGCACCAGCTCACGCAACAGCGAGGTCATCCATGCCGGGATTTATTACCCCCAGGGCTCGCTGAAGGCGCGGCTTTGTGTCGAAGGAAAAACGCTGCTCTACAGCTACTGCGAGCAGCGTGGTGTCGGTCACAGCCGCTGCGGCAAACTGATTGTGGCCACGCAGGACTCACAACTCGGCCAGTTGCAGGCCATCATCCACAAGGCTGCTGCCAACGGTGTGTTTGATCTTCAACTGCTGACGCGTGAACAGGCGCAGGCGCTGGAGCCGCAACTTGAATGTGTGGCTGCGGTCCACAGCCCCAGCACCGGCATTGTGGACAGCCACGCGCTGATGCTGGCCCTGCAGGGCGAGCTCGAGGCCGCAGCCGGGATGGTGGTGCTTAATTCGCCGCTGGCCAGCGCCAGTTGCGCGCAAGACGCTATTACTTTGGTAGCAGACGATGGCACGATCTTGCAGGCGCGCAGTGTGGTGAATGCCGCAGGTTTGCAGGCGCAGGCACTGGCGCGGCGTTTTGCCGGTCTGGCGGCGCAGCATGTACCGCCCAGCCATTACGCCAAGGGCAATTATTTCACCCTGGCCGGGCGCTCGCCTTTCAGCCGCCTGATTTACCCGGTGCCCGAGGCCGCCGGCCTGGGTGTGCACCTGACGCTGGATCTGGGCGGGCAGGCCAAGTTTGGCCCGGATGTGCAGTGGGTGGATTCTCCCGAAGACCTGGTGGTGGACCCGGCGCGGGGTGAGGCTTTTTACGCCGAGGTGCGCAAATACTGGCCTGGTTTGCCCGACGGTGGCTTGCAGGCCGGGTATGCCGGCATACGGCCCAAGATACAGGCAGCGTCCGAGCCGGCCAGGGACTTTCTGATCCAGGGTCCGTCTGAGCACGGCGTACCGGGCCTGGTGAACCTCTTCGGCATCGAGTCGCCGGGCCTGACCAGCGCTTTGGCCATAGGCCGGCATGTCGCCGAAATGCTACAAGATTAAGAGCCGCCAACGCACTATGGGCTTGGGCAGCAGCCCTTTTTTTGCTTCAAACCATCAGCCGCGTTTGCCGCTCAGCATGCGGTAGATGAAAAGCAGCAGCATGGCGCCCAGCACGGCCGCGATGAAGCCTGCCGACTCTCCGACCGCATAAAGCCCGAGTGCGCCACCTATGTAGCTGGCCAGCACCGAGCCGACCACACCAATCAGCACGGTGATGATGAAGCCCGCAGGGTCACGCCCCGGCATCAGGAATTTGGCAACGATGCCAACAACAAAACCGATCAGAATGGTCCAGAGAATGCCCATGAAATGCTTTCAGAAAATGAAGGTGAAAAGAAGAGGGAGGGGACAGGCCTGAAGCCGGGCGGCGCGTGCCGCCCGCCCCTGTTGTCGCCCTGGTTGTCGGGTTCAGTCCCTGAGATCGGCCGGCACTTTTCCGCCGTTGGCGGCCAGTTTGTTCATCACCTGGCGGTGCAGCCAGATGTTCATGGCGGCGCTGTCGCTGCTGTCCCCGGTGTAACCCAGTTCTTTGGCAAGCTCCTTGCGTTCGCCCAGGCTGCTGTCGAGATCGAGCAGCTTCATCAGGTCCACAATCGATGTTTTCCAGTTGAGTTTTTGCGGGTTTTTCTGTGCCAGTCCGTCCAGCAGCGCTTGCACATCGACCGGCTCCATGGCTGAAGGCGCGGCGGTGGCGTTGGCTGCCCTGGCGGCGCCGGCAGCGGCTGCTGCCGCAGATACTTCTTCATTCGTTGGTGCAGTGGCCTCAGCCGATTTGGAGGAGGGGAAAATTTTGCCAAAAATTTTGCCGAGAATGCTCATGGTGTTTCCTTGGGTTGAATCAGGGGCCCATCTTGGCGCCGGTGCCGCGGGCTGGACAGCAGAATCGGGCGCGAGCCCGTGTAGGAGGTCTGCCAGTCGTCCTGCCGCGGATGCAGTGGCAGGTCGGTGGCTCTGGACTTGTTTCTGACCGCAGCGCAAACTCGTGTCCAATAGAGGCATGCACACGCCGCAAGACATGGACAAGCGCCTGACCGATCTGGAAATCAAGGCCAGCTTTGGCGAAGACCTGCTGGAACAACTGAACCAGGTGGTTATCCGCCAGCAGCAGCAAATTGAGCTGCTGATGCGCGAAGTCGGCCGGCTGGGCCAGCCCGCGCATGATGCCGGTGGCGTCAGCATCGGCCGCCCTGGCGACGACTTGCCCCCGCACTACTGAACGCTCACGGGCGCCCACCACCACAGACATCACATGGCCACCGCACAAAGCATCACCACCGACGACTACAAACTTTTTCCGTCGCCGCGCAACCGGCACCGCACCATTTTTTTGCACCGGGTGTTTGTGCCATACCCCTATATGCTGATTGACCTGGACAACTTTCACTTCAAGGGCAAATACAGCCTGTTTGCGGCCTGCCGCATGGCCGACAACAAAATGGGCCAGCTGGTCACGCTGGAGCTGCCCGAGGACGAATTGAAATTCCAGCAGCGCTTTGTGCCCGATTGAAGCGCCGCAGCGCTGGCACGCCTGCGCGCCTCCTACAATCTGCCAAAAAACCATCTCAACCCAACCGGGAGAAACCTGAAGTGCCCAATATTGCTACTGTTTTAAAGGCTGAAATTTCGCGTGTCGCGCGCAAGGATCTGCGCGCCGAAACCCAGCCGCTGAAAAAAGCATCGGCGCAATACCGCAGCGATATCGCCGCGCTCAAAAGACGCGTGCTGGCGCTGGAAAAACAGCTGGCCCGCCTGTCCCGGTCCGGCAAGCAGGCCAGCAGCGCCACGCCGGAACAAGCGGGCAAAAGTGGTTTGCGCTACAGCGCCAAAGGCCTGGTCGCGCAGCGCAAGCGCCTGGGCCTGAGCGCCACCGCCGTTGCAAAAATCCTGAATGTGTCTGTGCAGTCCATCTACAAGTGGGAAGACGGCAAAACCCGCCCCAGGGCCAGCCAGTTGCCGGCGATTGCCAGCCTGCGAAAAATGGGCAAACAAGAGGCGGCGAAACGTCTGGCCGCCTTGCCGGGCTAGCAGTTTTTTTTGATGGCCAGTGCGGCTTCGGTGACCAGCGCCGGGCCTTTGTAGATCAGGCCGGTGTAGATCTGCACCACGTCGGCGCCGGCCCTGATTTTGGACACTGCGTCGGCACCGCTCAAAATGCCGCCCACACCTATGATGGGAAAGCCGCTCCCCAGTGCCGCGCGCAGCTGGCTGATCACCCGGTTGCTGGCCGCCAGCACCGGGGCGCCGCTCAGGCCGCCGGCTTCTTCGGCATGGGGCAGGCCCTGGACCGCATCGCGGCTCAGGGTGGTGTTGGTGGCGACCACGCCGTCCATGCCGTGGCGCTTGAGTGTGGCGGCAATCACCGCCACTTGTGCTTCGTCCAGATCGGGCGCGATCTTCACAAAAACCGGTACCCGTTTGCCGTGCTGGGCAGCCAGGGTTTCGCGCCTGTCGGCGATGCGGCCCAGCAGGGCATCGAGCGCTTCGTCGCTTTGCAGTGCACGCAGGTTTTTGGTGTTGGGGCTGGAGATGTTGACCGTCACATAGTCTGCATGCGGGTACACGCCGTCCAGGCCTGTCAGGTAGTCGTCCACCGCATTTTCAATCGGTGTGCTGGCGTTTTTGCCGATATTCAGGCCCAGCAGCAGGGGCAGCCCGGCCTTTTGCTTGCGAAAAGCCGATTTCTGCACATTGGCGATAAAGGCCTCCAGCCCGTCGTTGTTGAAACCGAGGCGGTTGATCAGCGCATTGGCCTGCTGCAGGCGGAACATGCGCGGCTTGGGGTTGCCCGGCTGCGCCCTGGGCGTGACGGTGCCGACTTCGATAAAACCAAACCCCATGCCGGCCAGGCCGTCTATGCAGTGCGCATTTTTGTCCAGCCCGGCGGCCAGGCCCACGCGGTTGGCAAACTTCAGGCCGGCCAGCTCCACCGGGTCTTGCACCCGGCTGGCGCAGTAGGCCAGAGCCAGCGGCGTGCGCTGGGTGCGCGCCAGGGCGGCCAGCGTCAGTTCATGGGCGGTCTCGGGGTCGAGTCCAAATAAAAAGGGACGGGCAAGGGCGTAGGGCAGCAGGGACATTGGATAATTTGTGTTGTTCTGTGGGGCCAGCCCCCATTGTCGCAAACCCCACACAACCAAGGCCCCCGGCACCATGACACAAGATGAACTCAAAACCCTGGTCGGCCAGGCCGCACTCCATTATGTGGAAGCCGGCGCCATTGTGGGTGTGGGCACCGGCTCCACCGTCAACAAGTTCATAGACGCGCTGGCCGCTGTCAAACACACGATTGCCGGTGCGGTCTCGAGTTCGGTGGCTTCGACCGAACGCCTGCAGGCACTCGGCATCCAGGTGTTTGATGCCGCAGAGGTGGACGAACTGGCGGTGTACATAGACGGTGCCGATGAGATCGACCATGCGGGTTTCATGATCAAGGGCGGCGGTGCGGCCCTGACGCGCGAAAAAATTGTGGCGGCGCAGTCGCGCAAGTTTGTCTGTATCGCCGACGAATCCAAGCTGGTGCGCACGCTGGGCCAGTTTCCGCTGCCGGTCGAGGTGATTCCCATGGCCGCGCGGCGCATCCAGCGCCAGTTTGCGGCGCTGGGCGGCGTGGCCAGCCTGCGCATCAAGGGCGGCGTGCCGCTGGTGACCGACAACGGCCAGCATATTCTCGATGTGACCGGCCTGCAGATTGCCGATCCGCTGGCCTTCGAGTCCGAAATCAATCAGTGGCCGGGGGTGGTGACGGTGGGCGTGTTTGCACGCCAGAGGGCGCATGTCTGCCTGCTCGGCACGGCCGACGGCGTGAAGACCCTGGTGTTTTGACGTTGTTTCCGGCTGCGCTGCGCGGTATGAGGCGAAACCTGCTTCCAGCCCTTTATCCACTTGCGTCAGCAGCTATCAATATGAGAGCGTTTTAAGCTGTATCCGCAGCCCGCTGTGGCCGCGCGGCCCCGGCAGGGCGGCCGGCCGGGGGGCACATCTGCCGGACTGGGCTGGTTAAAAGCGTATGCCTGAGGGATTGCTTGGTGCGGGCGCCGCGGGTGTGGTGCCGACCACCGGCGCCGCAGGCCTGGCCGCAGCAGCGTCCGCAGCAGCCGGGGCAGCGGCGGTATTCACCGTGACCAGCGGCGTGGCGGCCACCTGGCGGTAGCTGGCCGGCAGCAGCGAGGACTTCGGGTAACCGGCGGCGTCGAGAAACTGCGTCCATTCCGCCTCCGAAAAACCCTTGAGCTGCTGGCTGCCAATCGTCAGGAAGGGCAATATGTTTTCGCCGCTGAGCCGCTTCAGGGCCTGTGCGTCTTCATTGGTGGTCACGGTTTTTTCGCTGAAGGGAATGCCGCGCGTGCCGAGCATGGAACGGGCCGTAGCGCAGGGGCCGCAGTTGTCACCGGTGTACAGCGTCACCGGGTATTGACCGGCGACCTTGCGCAGCTCAAAAGGCAGGGACGCTGCGGCAGCCGCTCCGGCGCCGTCGGCCGATGTGGATGTGACTTTGGCCTTGCTGGCGGCCGGCGGTGGCTGGTCGGAAAACGTCACCTTGCCGTCCGGCCCGACGATGCGGTAAACCTGCTGCTGGGCTAGTGCGGCCGCGGAAAAACTGCCGGCCGCCATGACCAGCAGGCCCAGTGCGAGGGCCTTGATGCGGGCTGCTGCCCCTTGATGAATAACGCTAGCTGTCATGCCTTGCTCCGTATGCGATGTGTCACGCCATGCCCTGGTGCCGCAGCAGGGCGTCGATGGAAGGCTCGCGGCCCCGGAAGGCCTTGAACGATTCCATCGCGGGTCGGCTGCCGCCAGCTTCCAGGATGGCCTGGCGGTATTTTCTGCCTGTTTCCAGACTAACGGGGCCGGGCCCCGCGTCGGCATCGGTGTTTATACCTGCTGCCGTGTCGGACTGGGCGCTTTCCTCAAAGGCTGCGTAAGCGTCCGCCGAGAGGACTTCTGCCCATTTGTAGCTGTAATAACCGGCGGCGTAGCCACCCGAAAAAATGTGACTGAATGTATGCGCGGTGCGGCTGTAGGGCGGCGGCGTGATGACGGCGTAGTCCTGGCGCACCCCGTCGAGCAGCGCCATCAGGTCCTCGCCCGGCCGCCAGCTGGTGTGCAGCAACATGTCAAACAGCGAAAACTCGATCTGGCGCAGTGTCTGCATGCCGCTCTGGAAGTTTTTGGCGGCCAGCATCTTGTCAAACAGCGGGCGTGGCAAGGGCTCACCGCTGTCCACATGGGCGGTCATGTGTTTGAGCACGTCCCATTCCCAGCAGAAGTTTTCCATGAACTGGCTGGGCAGCTCGACCGCGTCCCACTCGACGCCGCTGATGCCCGAGACATCGCGCTCGTTGATACGCGTGAGCATGTGGTGCAGGCCGTGGCCAAACTCGTGGAACAGCGTGGTCACGTCGTCGTGTGTCAGCAGGGCCGGTTTGCCGCCCACGCCATCGGCAAAATTGCAGACCAGGTGCGCGATCGGGGTTTGCAGCTGGCCGGTGTCGGGGCGCAGCCAGCGCGCGCGCACATCGTCCATCCAGGCGCCGCCGCGTTTGCCGGTGCGCGCCGGCCGGTCCAGGTAAAACTGGCCGACCAGCTGCCCGTCGCGTTCAATGCGGTAAAACTCGACGCCGGCGTTCCACACCGGGGCGCTGTCTGGGCGGATGGCCACTTCAAACAGGGTTTCCACAATCTTGAACAGGCCGGCCAGCACCTTGGGCGCGGTGAAGTACTGCTTGACCTCCTGCTCGCTGAAGGCGTACCGCGCTTCCTTGAGCTTTTCACCGATGTAAGCGTAGTCCCAGGGCTGCGGGTCTTTCAGGCCGAGCTTTTCCGCGGCAAAGTTGCGCAGGTCGGCCACGTCTTTCAGGCCATAAGGCCTGGCGCGCTGGCCGAGGTCGCGCAGAAAGCTGATGACCTGGTCCGGCGAGTCGGCCATTTTGGCCACCACCGAGACCTCGCCGAAGTTGCGGTAACCGAGCAACTGCGCCTCTTCCAGCCGCAGGGCCAGGATTTCCTGCATCACCGCGCTGTTGTCAAAACGGCTGAATTCGGCTGGCGCCTGGTCGCTGGCACGGGTGCTGTAGGCCCGGTACAGGGTCTCGCGCAGGGCCGAGCTGTCGGCAAACTGCATGACCGGCAGGTAGCTTGGCATTTTCAGCGTGAGTTTGTAACCGGCCTTGCCGTCGGCCTCAGCCTGGGCGCGCGCACTTTCCAGCACATCGGCGGGCAGGCCGGCCAGTTCGCTTTCGCTGGCGTAATAGGCGAAGGCGTCGGTGGCGTCGAGCGCGTTTTCGCTGAATTTCTGGCTCAGCTCGGCTTGACGTTCCTGAATGGCGGCAAACCGTTCTTTCGCCGCACCCGTCAGCTCGGCGCCTGACAGCACAAAGTTGCGAATCGCGTTTTTGTGCGCCTGGCGCTGCTCGGTATTCAGGCTGTCGGCGCTGATGGCCTTGTATTTGGCATAGAGCCGCTCGTCAGCACCGAGGCGGGTCCAGAACTCGGTCACGCGCGGCAGGGCGGCGTTGTAGGCGGCGCGCAACTCGGGGCTGTCGGCCACGCTGTTGAGGTGGCTGACCGCGCCCCAGGAACGGCTCAATTTTTCGGTGGCGATGTCCAGCACACCGGCAATATCGGTCCAGCTTGCCGGAAATCCGGGCGCCGTGACGCGCTCCAGGGCTTGTTCGGCCTGGCCCAGCAGCACATCGACGGCGGGGCCCACATGGTCGGGCTGGATGCGGTCAAACAGCGGAAGGTCGGAGAAGTCGAGCAGCGGGTTTTGTGAGGTCATGGCAATCAGTTGTGGGCGGTGGCACCCGATCTAAAGGGGGCAAGCAGCACAAAACGCGCCAGACATCTGGCGCAGTGTCTGTTCAGTCCTGCGAGCGCTTCTTGAGGCTTTGCAGCCGCGGCTTTTTGGCGCGTTTCACACTGCCGCCCGGCGTCAGGCGCTGGTTGCCCAGCACCCTCAGGGTTTTGACCTCGGGGCGCTGGCCGTAACGGCTGCTGTTTTTCAGCACTTTCACATCACGCGGTCCCGGCATGCGGTCCTCGTTGACCTTTTTGACTTTCTCGGGCATGGGCCGCCAGAGCACCAGCAGCTTGCCAATGTGCTGGATCGGCGCGGCGCCCAGATCGCTGGCCAGGGACTGGAACATCGCTTCGCGGCCGGGGCGGTCGTCCGACTGGACGCGCACCTTGATCAGGCCGTGCGCATTGAGGGCGGCGTCGATTTCCTTTTTGACGGCCTCGGTCAGGCCGTCCGAACCGACCATGACGACCGGGTCCAGGTGGTGGGCCTCGGCGCGGTGGTCTTTGCGTTGGGCGGGGGTAAGTAGTATTTGAGCCATGCCCCGATTATCGGTGAGAGGACAATAGGCGCATGAAAGTAAAAACCCAAAGCAAAAAGGTCAATAAGGCGTGGCTCAACGACCACGTCAACGATACCTATGTGAAGCTGGCCCAGCGCGAGGGCTACCGGGCCAGGGCGGCCTACAAACTCAAGGAAATCGACGACACCTTTGGGCTGATCCGCCCCGGCGACTGTGTGGTGGACCTGGGCAGCGTCCCGGGCGCCTGGAGCCAGTACGCGCGGCGCAAGCTGTCACCGGCGGGCGCCGCAGCCGGCGCGCTGAACGGCCGGATTGTGGCGCTGGACATCCTGCCCATGGCACCGGTCGAGGGTGTGGTGTTTATCCAGGGCGATTTCCGCGAGCCCGAGGTGCTGCAGATTCTGGAGCAGACCCTGGCCGCCGAGCAAGGGTTTACCAAGGTGGATGTGGTGATTTCCGACATGGCGCCGAATCTGTCCGGCATAGAGTCGGCCGACGCGGCGCGGATTGCGCACCTGGTCGAACTGGCGGTGGATTTTTCTCTGCAACACCTCAAACCCGAGGGTGCGCTGGTCGTCAAGCTGTTCCATGGCGGGGCCTACAGCCCGCTGGTCAAGCTGTTCAAGGAGACCTTCAAGGTGGTCAAACCCTTCAAACCCAAGGCCTCGCGTTCGGAGTCCTCGGAAACCTTTCTGGTCGGCATGGGTCTGAAGAACGCCCGCTAGTCGATGCTGCAGCTTGCTGAAACGCAACAAATGCCGCAATCCCGCTTCAAACCAAGGGATGTCCCGGGACGCACAGGCGGTTTTTGCCCTTGAAACGCCTAAAATCAGGCGCATGTGCGTTTTGTTCCCCCAACGGAGTCATCCTTGAACAATCAGTGGTTTTCCAAAATTGCAATCTGGCTGGTGATCGCCATGGTGCTGTTCACCGTTTTCAAGCAATTTGATACACGCGGCGGCGCTGGTAGCAACTACCTTGGATACTCCGAGTTTCTGGAAGAAGTGCGTGGCAAACGCATCAAGTCCGCGACCATCGCCGAAGGCCAGGGCGGCACCGAAATCATTGCCACCACCACCGACGACCGGAAAATCCGCACCACCGCGACTTATCTGGACCGTGGCCTGGTCGGTGACCTGATCGCCAACGATGTCAAGTTTGACGTCAAACCGCGTGAAGAAGGCTCACTGCTCATGACCCTGCTGGTCAGCTGGGGCCCGATGCTGTTGCTGATTGGCGTCTGGATTTATTTCATGCGGCAAATGCAGGGCGGCGGCAAGGGCGGGGCGTTCAGCTTCGGCAAATCCAAGGCCCGCATGCTCGACGAATCGACCAATCCCGTGACTTTTGCCGATGTCGCCGGTTGCGACGAGGCCAAGGAAGAGGTCAAGGAAGTCGTTGATTTCCTCAAGGACCCGCAAAAATTCCAGAAGCTGGGCGGCCGTATTCCGCGCGGTTTGCTGCTGGTGGGCCCTCCGGGCACCGGTAAAACCCTGCTCGCCAAAGGCATTGCCGGCGAAGCCAAAGTGCCTTTCTTCTCGATCTCCGGTTCTGATTTTGTGGAGATGTTTGTCGGCGTCGGCGCAGCCCGCGTGCGCGACATGTTTGACAACGCCAAGAAAAACGCCCCCTGCATCATTTTCATCGACGAGATCGACGCGGTGGGCCGCCAGCGTGGCGCCGGCCTGGGCGGCGGCAATGATGAACGTGAGCAGACCCTGAACCAGATGCTGGTCGAGATGGACGGCTTTGAAACCAATGTCGGCGTGATTGTGGTGGCTGCCACCAACCGCCCGGACATCCTGGACTCGGCCCTGCTGCGTCCCGGCCGTTTTGACCGCCAGGTGTATGTGACGCTGCCCGATATCCGCGGCCGCGAGCAGATTCTCAATGTGCACATGCGCAAGGTGCCGCTGGGCCAGGATGTCAATGCCAGCGTGATTGCACGTGGCACACCCGGCATGTCGGGTGCCGACCTCGCCAACCTGTGCAACGAAGCCGCGCTGATGGCTGCACGCCGCAATGCACGCACCGTGGAAATGCAGGACTTCGAAAAAGCCAAGGACAAAATCCTCATGGGCCCCGAGCGCAAGAGCATGGTCATGCCCGAGTCGGAACGCCGCAACACCGCTTATCACGAGTCCGGCCATGCGCTGCTCGGCAAGATGCTGCCCAAGTGTGACCCGGTGCACAAGGTCACCATCATTCCGCGTGGCCGCGCCCTCGGCGTGACCATGAGCCTGCCGGCCCAAGACCGCTACAGCTATGACCGCGAATACATGCTCAGCCAGATCAGCATGTTGTTTGGCGGCCGCATTGCCGAAGAAGTCTTCATGAACCAGATGACCACCGGCGCCAGCAACGACTTCGAGCGCGCCACGGCGCTGGCCAGGGACATGGTCACGCGTTACGGCATGACCGATGCGCTGGGCCCCATGGTGTATGCGGAAAACGAAGGTGAGGTTTTCCTGGGCCGTTCGGTCACCAAGACCAACAACGTCAGTGAATCCACCATGCAAAAGGTGGACAACGAAGTACGCCGCATCATCGACCAGCAATATGCCGAGGCGCGCAAGCTGATCGAAGAGAACCAGGAAAAAATCCACGCCATGGCCAAGGCCCTGCTCGAGTGGGAAACCATAGACGGCGACCAGCTCGACGACATCATCGCCGGCCGCGAGCCGCGTCCGCCCAAGGACTGGACACCGCGCAACCCCTCGGTGGGTGGTGGCGGTCCGAGCGGCGGCACACCGGCGGTCAACACCGACCCCGCGCCAACCGTGGCTTGAAGCTCAGCACGAACATGACAACCGGGGCCAGTCCCCGGTTATTTTTTGCCCCCACGTTTGTCGCTTCGCGTACTACACTGCCCCCCGTGGGGGCGCATTTCGCCTTGGGGCGGCCCGGCGGCGAAACCTTTGCGGTGCGCAGGGCTTAGGAGTATGACGTGATCTGGCAAACCTCGCGTTTTCAAATCAGCCTGGACCAGCCGCGTGTGATGGGCATCGTCAATGTCACGCCCGACTCGTTTTCCGATGGTGGCAAGTTTTACGCCCCTGGCAGCGGCCAGCGCGCTGCGCTGGCGCATTGCGAGCAGTTGCTCAAGGACGGTGCCGACATCCTCGACATAGGCGGCGAGTCCAGCCGCCCCGGTGCGCCGCCTGTGCCGCTGGATGAAGAGCTGGAACGGGTGTTGCCGGTGGTGCGCCATGCGGTGCGCCTCGGTGTGCCGGTCTCGGTCGACACCTGCAAACCCGAACTCATGCAGGCGGTGCTGGATCTGGGTGCCGACATCATCAACGACATCTGGGCGCTGCGCCTGCCCGGTGCTGCAGCCGTTGTGGCAGCACACCCGGCCTGCGGTGTTGGCCTGATGCACATGCACCGTGAGCCGCAAACCATGCAGCTCGAACCCATGACCGGTGACGTGTTGCCGCAGGTGTTGTCTTTTCTGGTGCAGCGGGCCGGTGATCTGCAAGCGCTGGGTCTGCAGGCCGATCGCATCGTGCTTGACCCCGGCATTGGTTTTGGCAAAACCGTGGTGCAGAATTTTGCACTGCTCGCACGCCAGCGCGAGTTGCTGGCCGCCGGGTATCCGCTGCTGGTCGGCTGGTCGCGCAAGTCCTCGCTGGCGGCGGTCAGCAGCAACTCGCTGGCCAGTGTGGCCCAACTCGACATCGCCGACCGCATGGTGCCCAGCGTCACGGCCGCCGTGCTGGCCGTGGACCGCGGTGCGCGCATTGTGCGCGTGCACGATGTCAGGCAAACAGTTCAAGCGCTCAAGGTCTGGGCTGCAGCGCTGTCTTTGCCATGCTGAAGCCCGTGCCACACTTAAAATCGCTGCCTGCGGTGAGCAAAACACAACAATCGCTTCGTTCAAGGGACAACAACAATGACCAGAAAATACTTCGGCACCGACGGCATCCGCGGGACGGTGGGGCAAGCGCCGATCACGCCTGATTTTGTGCTGCGCCTGGCGCATGCGGTGGGCCGGGTGCTGAAGAAGACCGAGGCGCGTCCGACGGTGCTGATCGGCAAGGACACCCGGATATCGGGCTACATGCTGGAGAGCGCGCTTGAGTCGGGTTTTAATTCCGTCGGGGTGGATGTGGTGCTGCTCGGCCCCTTGCCCACACCCGGTGTGGCCTACCTCACGCGCACCCAGCGCGCCAGTCTGGGGGTGGTGATCAGCGCCAGCCACAATGCCTTTGCCGACAACGGCATCAAGTTTTTCAGCGCCCAGGGCGCCAAGCTGCCGGACGCCTGGGAGCAGGAAGTTGAAGCCGAACTCGAACAGGCGCCGGTCTGGGCCGACTCGCCGAATCTCGGCAGGTCGCGCCGGCTGGCTGATGCGGCCGGCCGCTACATTGAGTTCTGCAAAAGCACTTTTGCCCACGACCTGACGCTCAAGGGCATGAAAATTGTGGTGGACGCGGCCCATGGTGCGGCCTATCACATTGCCCCTGAGGTGTTTCATGAACTGGGCGCCGAAGTCATCGCCATCGGCTGCTCGCCCGACGGCCTCAACATCAACCATGAAGTCGGTGCAACCCATCCGCAAGCCCTGATCAAGGCCGTCAAGGCTTACGGCGCGCATTATGGCGTGGCGCTGGACGGCGATGCCGACCGCCTGCAGCTGGTGGACGCCCAGGGCCGCTTGTTCAACGGCGACGAAGTGTTGTACCTGATGGTGGCCGAACGCCTGGCGCGCGGTGAAAATGTGCCGGGCGCTGTCGGCACCCTGATGACCAACATGGCCGTCGAAGTGGCGCTCCGGGCCAGGGGCGTGGCATTTGTCCGCGCCAATGTGGGCGACCGTTATGTGCTGGAAGAGCTGGAAAAACGCGGCTGGCTGCTGGGCGGCGAAGGCTCCGGGCATTTGCTGGCACTGGACAAACACACGACCGGTGATGGCCTGATCAGCGCGCTGCAGGTGCTCCAGGCCTGCGTGCGCAGCGGCAAGACGCTGGCCCAGTTGCTGGCCGATGTCACACTGTTTCCGCAGACGCTGATCAATGTGCGCCTGCAGCCGGGGCAGGACTGGGCCGGCAGTGCGCTGCTGGCTTCCGAAACCCAGGCTGTCGAAGCGGAGCTTGGCGACCAGGGCCGCTTGTTGATACGGGCCAGCGGGACTGAGCCGCTGCTGCGGGTGATGGTCGAGGCGCGCGATGCGGGGCAGGCGCTGGCCTGCGCGGAGAGGCTGGTGGCTGCGGTCAAGGCTTCCTGAGCTGCCTCTGCCTGGCATCCCGGATCTGATCCGGGGACGTACTCGATGACTCCTGCTCAATGGTTTGCCAGCAAGCCGGGTCTCGCCCCGGCGGGCGAGTTACTTTTCTTTGTCTCGCCAAAGAAACCTAACGAAAAGAAAGGCGACCCGATGGTCTGGGTCCCCTTCGCTGCCGCTCAGGGGCAACCTGCGGTGCTCGCCGAAAACGGGGTCGAGCTCGAACTCGGCTAGCGCCTCAGACAATCGCTCGCCCTGATCCGTTTTCGGCTGTGCTCCTCGGCCCAGCCCGACGGGTGGAGGAGCCGGGATCGGGCGCGGGTGCGCCATCGGGCTCCGGTGAGGACGCGCAAAGCGCGTCCTCACCTCCCAGTATCCGTATCCGTATGCGTATCCGTATTTGCATTCGTCCCCCACTCCCGTTAGGCTGGGCCGAGGAGCGCAGGTCAAAGCGGATCAGGGCTCGCGATTGTTTGAGCCGAAGGCGAGTTCGAGCGAGACCCCGCTTTTACCGAGCACCGCAGGTTGCCCGTAGCGAAGCGAAGGGTCCCAGACTGTCGGGTCGCCTTTTCTTTGGTGACTTTCTTTTGGCGACGCAAAAGAAAGTTACTTGCCGCCGGGCAACCCCCGGCTTGCTGGCGCACTTCACAGCATGAATTGCCAGGCAGCAAACTTACTCCACCGCCTGCCAACCCCCACCGAGCGACTGGATCAAGGCCACCGCCGTGGTCTGGCGGTCCGCCATGGCCTGCACCAGGGCGCGGCGGGCACTCAGCGCTGTGGCCTGGGCGGTGATGACTTCGGTGAAGCCGACCTGGCCGGCGCGGTAGCGGTTCAGCACCTGCTGCTCGACCTGGTCGGCAGCTTCCGACGCCTGGCGGCGCAACTCCTGCTGGACCAGCAACACACGGGTGGCGGCCAGCTGGTCTTCCACATCGGCAAAAGCCACCAGCACGGTTTGACGGTAACGTGCCACCGCCTGTTCGTGTGATGCGCTGGCGCCATCGACGCGGGCGCTGGTGGCACCCGCGTCAAACAGCATCTGCGCTGCCGACAGGCCCAGCGACCAGAGCAGGCTGGGTGCGGAAAACAGGTCGGCCACGCGGCTGGCACTTGTGCCCGCCGACGCGCTCAGCGACAGGCTGGGGTAATAAGCGCTTTTGGCGATGCCGATCTGCTCATTGGCCGCCGCCACGCGGCGCTCGGCGGCGGCGATGTCGGGCCGGCGCTGCAGCAGGGTGGACGGCAGGCCCACCGGGATGTCGGGGACGGCCGGTTTCCAGGCCACGGGCGGCAGCGAGAAGTTGCCCGGCGCCTCACCGACCAGCACGGCGATCGCGTGTTCCAGCTGGGCGCGCTGGCGCACCAGTCCGGCGTTGTCGGCCCGGGCATTGGCGAGCTGGGTCTGCGCCTGCAGCACATCGGTTTTGGCGACGATGCCGGCGGTGTAGCGGTTTTGTGTGATCTCCAGGGCACGCTGGAAGCCCTCCAGCGTGCTTTCCAGCAGCGCTTTTTGCGCATCGGTCTGGCGCAGTGAAAAGTAGTTGGCCGCGAGTTCGCCCTGGGCCGAGAGTCTGGCCGAAGCCAGGTCGGCCGCGCTGGCCTGCGCTCCGGCCGATGCACCATCCACCGCGCGCCCGAGCCGGCCCCAGACATCGGGCTCCCAGCTGCCGCCTATGCTGAGCTGGTAGTTGTTGCCGACGCGGCCGCTGGCCCCGGTGCTGGTGTTGCCGCTGCTGCGCGAGCGTGAGGCGCCACCGTCCAGCGCAACGGAAGGAAACAGCGAGGCGCGCTGCTCGCGCACCAGCGCGCGCGCCTGCGCATAGGCCGCGACGGCGGCTGCGACGTTCTGGTTGGACACCTCCACACGGGCTGCCAGCTGGTCCAGCAGCGGGTCGCCAAAAAGTTGCCACCAGGGGCCGCGTTCCAGCGCGTCGGCAGGGGCCGCCACGACCCAGCCCTGGGCTTGTTTGAAACTGCTGAGCTCAGGTGTGGTGGGGCGCTGGTAGTCGGGGCCCACGGCGCAGCCGGCGAGAAACACGGCCAGCATGAGCGGGGTCATGGCCATCAGGGAAGGGGGAAGTCTGGATCGCATGGCGGGCCTCATTGCAGTTGCAGCGGCGCACCCGGGGGTGGCGCAGGGGAGTCGTCGGTATGGCGGCCCAGCTGGCGCTCTGTGGCGCCGCGCCGCCGCAGCCTGTCCATCAGCACATACACCACCGGCGTGGTCAGCAGCGTCAGCAACTGGCTGGCGATCAGCCCGCCAATGATGGAGATGCCCAGCGGCCGGCGCAGCTCTGCGCCTTCGCCAAAACCAATGGCCAGCGGCAGCGCACCCAGTATGGCCGCCAGCGTGGTCATCAAAATCGGCCTGAAGCGCAGCACACAGGCCTCGCGCACGGCTTCCACCGCAGACAGGCCACGCGAGCGCTCGGCCTCAATCGCAAAGTCAATGATCAGGATGGCGTTTTTCTTCACAATGCCTATCAGCAAAAAGACGCCTATCAGCGCGATGATGGAAAAGTCCATCTTGAACATCAGCAGCGCCAGCACCGCGCCCACGCCGGCCGAGGGCAGGGTGGACAACACGGTGATCGGGTGCACCAGGCTTTCGTACAGGATGCCGAGCACGATGTAGATCACCACCAGCGCGGCAAGAATCAGCAGCGGCTGCTCGTTCTGGGATTGCTGCGCACTCAGCGCGGTGCCGGCAAAACTGCCGCGTACATTGGCGGGCAGGCGAATCTCGGCTTCGGCCTGTTTGACGGCCGCCTGGGCGTCGCTCAGCGGCACACCTTCGGCCAGGTTGAAGGACACGGTGGTGGAGAGCTCACCGTCTTCGTGGCTGACCGACGCGGCGGTCGGGTTTTCGCTGAAGCTCGCAATGCTGGCCAGCGGCACCATGGTGGTGGCTGCGGCGCTGACCGCCTGGCCGCTGGACGGGTCGCGCAGGCCGGGGTTGGCCACGCTGACGGCTGCGCCGGGTGCTGCCGCTGCCAGCGTGCTGCCGCTGCCGCCGCGCGCCGGCACATAAATGTCTTTGAGCGATTCGGGGCTGCGGATAAAACGCGGCGCCACTTCCATGACGACCTTGTACTGGTTCAGGTCGGCATAAATGGTGGCCACCTGGCGCTGGCCGAAGCCGTTGTACAGCGCGTTGTCCACATCGCGCGAGCTGATGCCCAGGCGCGCCGCACTGTCCTTGTCCACCGTGACCATGGTCTCCACGCCGTTTTCCTGCTGATCGGTATCGACATCGGTCAGCGCCGGCTGCAGCTTCATCTGCTCGGCCAGCCGCACCGCCCAGATTTTCAGGTCGGCCGTGGAGTCACTTTTGAGGGTGTACTGGTAGGTCGAGTTGCTGGCCCGCCCGCCGCCGCGCAAGTCCTGCACCGGGTTCAGGAACAGCGTGACCCCGGTGATCTGTGCCAGCTGCGGCCGCAGGCGCGCGATCACCGCCTGGCCGGCCTCGGTGCGCTGGCCCACAGGCTTGAGGTTGATGAACATGAAGCCACCCCCGGCACGTGCGCCGCCGGTAAACCCGACCACCGTGTCCACCGCCGGGTCGTTCCTGATGATGTCCACCAGCGCCTTGAGTTTGCCTTGCAGCGCCTGAAACGAAATACTGCGGTCGGCGCGTATGCCGCCGCTGATCTGGCCGGTGTCCTGCTGCGGGAAATAACCTTTCGGTATTTTCACAAACAGGTAAACATTCAGGCCAATCACGGCCAGCAGGACCAGCATCACCAGCGCCTTGCTGCCCAGCGCCCAGTCCAGGCTGTGTTCATAGCCGCGCTGTACCCCTTTGAAGCTGCGCTCCAGCCAATGGCCGATACGCCCCTGCGGCTTGTGGCCGCTGTGCGGCTTGAGCAGCCAGGCACACATCATGGGGGTGGTGGTCAGCGAGATCACGAGAGAAATCAGCACCGCTGCCGACAGCGTGACCGCAAACTCGCGAAACAGCCGGCCGGTCTGCCCGCCCATGAACAGCAGCGGGATAAACACCGCCACCAGCGACAGGCTGATGGAGAGCACGGTGAAGCCGACTTCGCGCGCGCCCAGCAGCGCGGCCTTGAAACGGTCCATGCCGGCCTCGATGTGCCGGCTGGTGTTTTCCAGCACCACAATCGCATCGTCGACCACAAAACCGGTGGCCACGGTCAGGGCCATCAGGCTCAGGTTGTTCAGCGAAAAGCCCAGCAGGTACATCACGCCAAAAGTGCCCAGCAGCGACACCACGGTGGCCACGGCGGGAATCAGCGTCGCGCGTGCACTGCGCAAAAAAGCACTGACCACCAGCACCACCAGCGCAATCGAGATCAGCAGCGTGATTTCAACCTCCTTGAGCGAGGCGCGTATGGAGTTGGTCCGGTCCGAGGCCACCTGCAGCACCACGTCCTGCGGCAGCTGCGCCTGCAGCTCCGGCAGCAGGGCGCGCACACCGTCCACGGTGGCAATCACATTCGCATCGGGCTGGCGCGTGACCAGCACAATCACCGCCGGCTCACCGTTGAACAGGCCCAGGGTGTTGGTGTTTTCCACCCCGTCCACCACCTCGGCCACATCGCTGAGGCGGATGGCGGCGTTGTTGCGCCAGGCCACCACCAGGTCCCGGTAGTCGGAGGCCTTGCGCCCGCCGCCGGCGCTGTTGGCGCCCGAATAAATCTGCAGCCGCTGGCCATTGCCTTCAATCGCCCCCTTGGGCCGGTTCGCGTTGGAAGCCTGCAGCGCCGCGCGCACATCTTCCATGCTGACGCCGTAACGGTTCAGGGCAAAGGGCAGCAGCTCGACCCGCACGGCGGGCAGCGAGCCGCCGCCGAGCTCGACATCGCCGACACCCGGGACCTGGGCAATTTTTTGCTGCACCAGGTTGGACACCTCGTCGTAGATCTGGCCGGGCGAGCGGGTTTTGGACGTCAGCGCCAGGATGATCACCGGCGCGGCGGCCGGGTTCGCCTTGCGGTAGGTCGGGTTGCTGCGCAGCGTGGCCGGCAGGTCGGCGCGTGATGCATTGATGGCCGCCTGCACCTCGCGCGCAGCTGCATCAATCTTGCGGTTCAGGTCAAACTGCAGGCTGATGCGGGTGGAGCCCGCGCCGCTGTTCGAGGTCATTTCATTGACACCCGCAATCGTGCCCAGGCGCCGCTCCAGCGGCGTCGCCACACTGCTGGCCATGGTGGAAGGGCTGGCGCCGGGCAAGGAGGCGCTGACGGAAATGGTCGGAAAGTCCACCTGCGGCAGCGGCGAGACCGGCAACACAAAAAAAGCGCCTATGCCAGCCAGGGCCAGGCCTATGGTCAGCAGAACGGTGGCCACCGGACGGCGGACGAAAGGTTCGGAGAGGTTCATCTCCTTGCCTTCGCTGCTGCGGTTGGGAAATTCTCTTTAATCCTTGGTTTGTGGTTCGCCTGCAAGCCGGGTCTCGCCCCGGCGGGCGAGGCACTTTTCTTTGCGTCGCCAAAGAAAAGTACCCAAAAGAAAGGCGACCCGATGGTCTGGGACCTTCCGCTTCGCTCCAGGCAACCTGCGGTGCTCGGTAAAAGCGGGGTCTCGCTCGAA
>CALRUM020000019.1:0-77609 GCA_943371375.1 Asaia bogorensis | reverse complement strand
CCTTTGGCTTCGCCGCCGAATTTGGCCGCCAACACGGTCGTGATCGCCGCTGTCAGTGTGGTTTTGCCGTGGTCAACGTGTCCGATGGTGCCAACGTTGACGTGCGGTTTGGTCCGCTCGAATTTGCCTTTTGCCATTTAAAACTCCAGATACCTTAAGAATTTACTTGCGAACTTGTTAACCACTACCATCACCACTCGCCAGCCGCCCCGGCAAGCGCCTGAGCCAGCACCGGCTGAAATGGTGCCCATTCCGGGAATCGGACCCGGGACCTCTCCCTTACCAAGGGAGTGCTCTGCCACTGAGCCAAATGGGCCGAATTCAAAAATCTGTACCAACCATCAACACAACCGGCGCCGCTGACCTGGAGCGGGAGACGGGAATCGAACCCGCGTCATTAGCTTGGAAGGCTAGGGTTCTACCATTGAACTACTCCCGCATCGGCCGCCGCTGCCTTGATGCATCAGCAACCCCGAAAACGGTATCCAACTGTCCAGACTGCTTGCCCAGCTGCGCCTGCAAAATCAATTCATCGCTGGTGGAGAGGGCTGGATTCGAACCAGCGTACTCGTTAGAGGGCAGATTTACAGTCTGCTGCCATTAACCACTCGGCCACCTCTCCTTTGGCGAACCTCAGATTATGCCATGGAAATTTGACGGCTGGCAACGCAAAACCACAAGTGCTTACCACTTCACCGGGCGGCGGCCATGGCTTTTCAGGAAATCGTTGGCAGCACTGAAATGCCCACAGCCGATAAAAGGCCGGGGCGGGCGCAAAGCCGACAGCGGCGACGGGTGGTTGGCCAGCAGCACCTGGTGGCGCGCGGCGATCAGCGCCTGTTTGGCCTGGGCATGGGCGCCCCAAAGCATGAACACCACCGGCTTCGGCTTGGCCGATACCGCGCTGATCAGCTGGTCGGTGAGCGCCTCCCAACCCTGTTTCGCATGGCTGGCCGGCTGGCCGTCCTCCACCGTGAGGCAGGTATTGAGCAGCAAAACGCCTTGCCTGGCCCAGCGCTCCAGCGCGCCGCCGGGGTGGTTTTCGGGCTCCACACGCGGGTCACGCGCCAGTTCCTTGAAGATATTGCGCAGACTTGGCGGTGGTTTGACCCCGTCGGGCACGGAAAAAGCCAGGCCACGCGCCTGGCCGGCACCGTGGTAGGGGTCTTGCCCCAAAATCACGACCGCGACTTCGGCCAGCGGCGTCAGCGCCAGGGCCCGAAACGGCTCTGGCGGGTAAATGACCGCCCCCAAAGCCAGCCGCTGCTTTATATAAGCGCCCAGTTGCCGCCCGGCCAAACTGGCCAGGAAGGGCTGGACCGTGGGCAACCAGTCGCCCGCCAGCTCCCAGGCCAGCGGGTCCCAGGCGTCCAGATGCGGCGCGGGGGCCGCGCCCCCAGGCCCTGATCCGGGCCGGATGTCAAAGGCCAAACTGGCCTGCAGTCCTTTGGGCACGGGGGTCACCAGCTACTTAATCAATAGCATCCGGGAACAAGTCCGCCAGCGCGACGCCGGGGTCTTCAGCCCGCATGAAGGCTTCACCCACCAAAAACGCGTGCACATGGGCGGCGCGCAGGCGCGCCACGTCGGCCGGCGTCGAAATACCGGACTCGGTGACCAGCAGGCGTTCAGCCGGCACCGCCGCCAGTAGCCCCAGCGTGGTGTCCAGCGACACCTCAAAAGTCTGCAAATTGCGGTTGTTGATGCCCAGCAGTGGCGTTTTGAGCTTGAGCGCGCGGTCCAGTTCGGCCCGGTCGTGTACCTCCACGAGCACCGCCATGTCCAGCGAGAAGGCCAGAGCCTCCAGCGATTTCATCTGCCCATCGTCCAGGCAGGCGGCAATCAGCAGGATGCAGTCGGCGCCCATGACCCGGGACTCATAGACCTGGTAGGGATCGATGATGAAATCCTTGCGCAACACCGGCAAGTCACAGGAGGCCCTGGCCTGCTTGAGATAGTCGACGCTACCCTGGAAAAACTCTTTGTCAGTCAGCACTGACAAACAGGCTGCACCGTATTCAGCATAACTTTGGGCAATATCAGCGGGGATGAAGTCGGCCCGGAGCACACCTTTGGACGGGCTGGCTTTTTTGATCTCGGCGATCACGGCCGGTTTGCCGGCAGCAATTTTGGCGCGCAGAGCACCAACAAAGTCACGCGTCAGACCGCGTGTTTCAGCGTCAAAACGCACCGCATCCAGCGGTTTGCGCTTGATGGCCGCGGCGACTTCTTCGCGCTTGACGGCCACGATCTTGTTCAGGATATCGGACATGGTTCAGGTCGCCAGGGCTTGGGAAGTGGAAACAAGCTGCTCGAGCTTGCCTTTGGCGGCGCCGGAGTCGATCGCCTTGCGGGCCAGGCTCATGCCGGCCTTCAGGCTGTCGGCCACATTGGCCGCGTACAGGGCGGCGCCGGCGTTGAGGATCACGATGTCGCGCGCCGCACCGGGCTCTTGGTCCAACACCCCCTTGAGCATGGCCATGGACTGTTCCGGCGTTTCCACGCGCAGGGTGCGGTTGCTGGCCATGGCCAGGCCGAAGTCCTCGGGGTGAATCTCGTATTCGCTGATTTCACCGTTTTTCAGTTCACCCACCACGGTGGCCGCGCCCAGTGACACTTCGTCCATGCCATCCTTGCCATAAACCACCAGCGCATGTTCGGCGCCCAGCCGCTGCAGCGCGCGCACCTGGATGCCGACCAGGTCGGGGTGAAACACACCCATCAGGATGTTGGGCGCGTCCGCCGGATTCGTCAGCGGGCCCAGAATGTTGAAGATGGTGCGCACGCCGAGTTCCTTGCGGACCGGCGCGACATTTTTCATGGCCGGGTGGTGATTCGGCGCAAACATGAAACCCACGCCCACCTCTTCGATGCACCTGGCAATCGCCTCGGGCTTCAGGTGGATGTTGATGCCCAGCGCTTCGAGCACGTCGGCGCTGCCGGACTTGCTGCTGACGCTGCGTCCGCCGTGTTTGCTGACCTTGGCGCCGGCCGCGGCGGCGACAAACATCGAACAGGTCGAAATGTTGAAGGTGTGCGAGCCGTCGCCGCCGGTGCCGACGATATCGACCAGGTGGGTTTTGTCGGCCACATGCACCTTGGTGGAAAACTCGCGCATCACCTGGGCGGCCGCGGTGATCTCGCCAATCGTTTCCTTCTTGACACGCAGGCCGGTGATCAGCGCGGCCATCATCACCGGGGACATCTCCCCGCTCATGATCATCCGCATGACGTGCAGCATCTCGTCGTGGAAAATCTCGCGGTGTTCGATGGTGCGCTGCAGGGCTTCCTGCGGGGTGATCTTGTGGGTATGGGGCATGGTGGTGCTCTCAGTGATCAGAAGGATTGTCGGACAGGGCCAGCTTGACGCCAAACCCGATGAACATCAGGCCGGCGGCGCGGTCCAGCCAAAACATGCCGCGCTGTACCGCATCGCGCCTGGCCAACCACGCGGCGGCCAGGGCCCAGCCGATATTGACAGGGACAGCGTTGAGATTGAACAACATGCCCAGCAGCGCAAAAGCCAGCGCCGGGCTGGCGGCGTCTGGCCTTATGAACTGCGGCACAAAGGCCAGAAAGAAGATCGCCACCTTGGGGTTGAGCACATTGGTCCAGAACCCGCCCACAAACACCGCTTTCAGCGGGCGCTGCGGTTCACTGGCGGCCGCGGCCATCAGGTCAGTACTCACCTGCGGGCGTCTGGCGAAGAGGATTTTGATGCCTGTCCACAGCAGGTAGGCCGCGCCCAGCCACTTGAGCACGGTGAACGCCGTGGCCGAAGCCGCCAGCAGTGCGCTGATACCGAGCGCAGCCGCGAAGATGTGAACAAAGCAGCCCGCCGTGATGCCCAGGCCGGCCACGATACCGGCGCGTGCGCCGGAGCGCAGCGAGTGGGTGACGATGTACAGCACATCCGGGCCCGGTGTCAGGTTGAGCAGCCAGCCGGCCGCGATGAAAAGCAACAAGTGCTGAAAATCAGGCATGGCTCACTTCCTGGCCTTGAAAAACTGGCGAACGGCCGCCACGGCCTGGTCCACGCCGGCGCTGTCCACATCGAGGTGGGTGACGAAGCGCAGGCGGTAAAGACCGGTGGCCTCAATACCCTGGCCCGCCAGGTGTTTGAGCAGGGCGGCGGACTGCGCCCTGGCCGCGCCCGTGAGGTCGACAAACACGATGTTGGTCTGTGGCGCCTCGACCTGCAGTCCTTCAATGCCGGCCAGGCCATCGGCCAGCTGTTGCGCCAGCGCATGGTCCTGCGCCAGGCGACCGACATGGTGGTCCAGGGCGTGTGCAGCCGCCGCAGCCAGCATGCCCGCCTGGCGCATGCCGCCGCCGGCCATTTTGCGGATGCGGTGTGCCCGGGCGATGAATTCGCGCGAGCCGCACAGGGCCGAACCGACCGGAGCGCCCAGCCCTTTGCTGAAACACACCGACACGCTGTCAAAACACTGCGCGATACGCCGCGCTTCTGCCAGCGGGTTGCTGCCGGTCTGTGCGGCTTGTGCGACGGCGGCATTAAACAGCCGTGCACCGTCCAGGTGACGACCAAGTCCGTGCCTTTGCGCCAGGGCCGTCGCCTGTTGCACATACGCAAATGGCAGCAGTTTGCCGCCCAGCGTGTTTTCCAGCGCCAGCAGCCGGCTGCGCGCGAAGTGCGCGTCGTCGGGTTTGATGGCCGCCTCGATGTCGGCCAGGGCCAGGGTTCCGTCGGGCTGGTGATTGAGCGGCTGCGGCTGCACGCTGCCAAAGACCGCTGCGCCGCCGCCTTCCCAGCGGTAGCAGTGCGCCATCTGCCCGACGATGTATTCGTCGCCGCGCTGGCAGTGGCTGAGGATGGCGCACAGATTGCTCTGGGTACCGGTGGGCACAAACAGGGCGGCTTCAAAACCCAGCAGGCCGGCGATTTTTTCCTGCAGGGCATTGACGCTGGGGTCAGCGCCGAACACGTCGTCGCCCAGCGGTGCGGCCAGCATGGCCTCACGCATGGCGGGCGTGGGCCGGGTCACGGTGTCACTGCGCAGATCAACCATGATTTTGGCCTCCAGCCCTTGAACGACGGGCGCAAGCAGCTACTGAATTTATAGCAGTTTTCATGCGGCCTGCTGCAGGAAATTCTTCAGCATGGCATGGCCGTGCTCGGTGAGTATGGATTCGGGGTGGAACTGCACCCCCTGGATCGCCAGCTCCTTGTGGCGCACCCCCATGATTTCGCCGTCCTCGGTCCAGGCGGTGACCGCCAGCACCTCGGGGCAGGATGATTTTTCAATCGCCAGCGAGTGGTAACGATTGACGGTGAACTGCCTGGGCAAACCGGCGAACACGCCTTGCTGTGTGGTGCTGATCACGCTGGTCTTGCCGTGCATCAGCTGCTGCGCGCGGATGATCTTGCCGCCAAAGGCTGCGCCCACCGCCTGGTGGCCCAGGCAGACGCCCAGAATCGGCAGCTTGCCGGCAAAGTGCTGGATGGCTGCCACCGAAATACCGGCTTCCGCCGGTGAACAGGGGCCGGGCGAGACCACCAGCCGGTCCGGCGCGCGTTCGGTTATGCCTGCAACCGTGATTTCGTCGTTGCGGAAGACCTCGACCTCGGCACCGAGCTCGCCGAAATACTGGACGATGTTGTAAGTGAAGGAGTCGTAGTTGTCGATCATCAGCAATTTCATGATCTGCTCCTTATTCCAGGCCTTCTTCGACCAGCTCGGAGGCACGCAACAAGGCCCGCGCCTTGGCTTCGGTCTCTTTCCACTCGAGCTCGGCCACCGAATCGGCCACCACGCCGGCTGCCGCCTGCACATACAACATCTGGTCCTTGATCACGCCGGTGCGGATCGCAATCGCCACGTCCATGTCACCGGCGTAGCTGAGGTAGCCGCAGGCACCGCCGTACAGGCCGCGCTTGGTCGGCTCAAGCTGGTCGATCAGCTCCATGGCATGCACCTTGGGCGCGCCGGTCAGCGTGCCGGCCGGGAAACTCGCCCTGAGCACATCCATGCTGGTCATGCCATCAAGCAGGACCCCCTCGACATTGCTGACGATGTGCATCACATGGCTGTAACGCTCGACCGAAAAAGCCTCGGTCACCTTGACGGTGCCGGTTTTGGCGATGCGGCCAATGTCGTTGCGCGCCAGGTCGATCAGCATCACATGTTCGGCGCGTTCTTTCGGATCGTTGATCAGCTCCTGCTCGATCGCCTGGTCGGCCTCGGGCGATGAAGCGCGCGGGCGTGTGCCCGCCAGCGGCCGGATGGTGATTTTTTCGCCAGCCTCGACTTTTTCCTGACGCACCAGGATTTCCGGCGAAGCCCCGACCACATGGAAATCCCCAAAGTGGTAGTAATACATATAGGGCGAGGGATTGAGCGACCTCAGCGCGCGGTACAGCGACAGCGGCGACTCGGTATAACGCTTCTTGATGCGCTGGCCGACCTGCACCTGCATGAAGTCGCCAGCCTCGATCAGCCGTTTGGCGCGCTCGACGGCAGCGAGGTAGTCGGCCTTGGAAAAATCACGCTCCGCCGGGTAGGCTTGGGTCGGTTTGACCACAGGCGCGCTGACCGAATACTTCAGTTGCTCCTTGAGTTCACGCAAACGCTTTTTGGCATTGGCAAAGGCCTCGGGCAAGGCGGGGTCGGCATAAACAATCAGGTAAAGCTTGCCCGACAGGTTGTCGATCACTGCCAGTTCTTCACATTGCAGCAGCAGGATGTCGGGGCAGCCCAGCGTATCGGGCGGGCAGCTGGCCTCCAGCTTTTTCTCGATGTAACGCACCGTGTCGTAACCAAAATAACCGGCCAGCCCGCCGCAAAAACGCGGCAAACCGGGCCGCAGGGCGACCTTGAAACGCTTCTGGTAGTCGTTGATGAAATCCAGCGGATTGGCTTTCGAGCTTTCAATGACCTGTCCGTCGCGCACCACTTCGGTCAGCACATCGGCGCCGAATCCGCTGGCCCGCACCAGCGTGCGCGCCGGCAGGCCGATGAAGCTGTAGCGGCCAAAACGCTCGCCGCCCACCACCGACTCCAGCAGGAAGCTGTATTTCCCGCCGTCCCGGGAATGGGCCAGCTTGAGGTAGAGCGACAGCGGGGTTTCGAGGTCGGCAAAAGCTTCCGCCATCAGCGGAATGCGGTTGTAGCCTTGCTGTGCAAGGCTTTTGAATTCAAGTTCAGAGATCACGGCAAGTTCCTTCCGGTGGGTTCCCGCCTGCTGGCATGGCCACCCTCATTCAGCAAGCCCCGTGAACCGGGGCCGGGATGCTCGTTGCACAAGGGCAAGAGCGCATCAAAACAGGCTTGCATGACAGACAGGCGCAAAGCCCCGGCATGCGAGAGCTGTCAGGCCCGCCAGGGCCAGGCTCCCCGGTAGCTGCTACCTGTCTGGATGATGCGATGAATGAACATAGGAGGCCAAAGTGTAGCAAACAGCCGGGCCAGAAAATTTTTCCGGCTGAATGGGGCGCGCCCTGCTGCGCCTCGCGCCAGATGCTCGGAAACCCTCTTGCCCTGCACCCCTGCCGACACCACAATGAAACGCATACGAACGACCGTTCTTTTTTGGAGACTTTCTATGAACTTGATGAAGCCATGTATCGCCATCGCCGCCGGTCTGACGCTGTCATGGGGCGCTGCCGCAGCAACCATCGACGTGGGTGGCGCCAAGATCGAAGACGCGACGGAAGTTCGCGGCAGCAAGCTGACTCTCAACGGTGCGGGCGTGCGTTACAAAGCCGTGTTCAAGGTGTACGCCGCTGGGCTGTATCTTGGCAAGAAAGCTTCGACCCCAGAGGAAGTGTTTGCTACTCCGGGCGCCAAGCGCCTGCACATCACCCTGCTGCGTGAAATCGACTCGAACGAGCTCGGCAAGAATTTCACCACCGCCTTCACCGACAACGCCCCCAAGGCGGAAATGTCCAAACTGATCCCGGGCCTGATCAGAATGGGACAGATTTTCTCTGACCAGAAAAAATTGCTGGCCGGCGAAAGTTTCACCATCGACTGGATTCCCGGCACCGGCACCCTCATCACGGTCAAGGGTGTCCCTCAGGGGGAGGCATTCAAGGAGCCGGAATTTTTCAACGCGCTGATGCGTATCTGGCTCGGCCCCGTGCCAGCCGACTGGAAGCTCAAGGATGCCCTGCTGGGTAAACCCGCCTGAGCCCGGGGCCGGGGTGATCTTTAACGGGGCGAAAGCCCCGTTGTTGTTTGTAGGGCCGCCAGTTCAATGGCTGCCAGGCTGTCCACAAAGCCGTCGGCATCCACAGCCCGCACCGGCTCGCCATGGTTGTAGCCATAGGTCACGAGCAGCACCGGGCAACCGGCGGCCCGCGCCGCCTGCGCATCGTTGCTGGAGTCGCCCACCATCAGCGTGCGGGCCGGCTGGCTGTGCAGCGCCTCACAGGTCTTGAGCAAGGGCAAGGGGTCGGGCTTTCTGCGCTCAAACGAGTCGCCACCAAACACCTGCAGGAAAAAGTGGTCCAGTCCCTTGGACCGGAGCAGGGGCAGCGCAAAGGCAAGGGGTTTGTTGGTCAGGCAGGCCAGCTTCAGGCCCTGGCTTTGCAAGCGCTTCAAGCCGTCCACCACCCCCGGATAAACACCGGCCTGCTGGCCATTGACCGCCAGGTAGTGGCGCTGGTAGCTGTGCCAGGCGGCCGCGTACAGTCTGGCATCTGCTCCTGAATGAATAGCTGGCTGCGCTTGTCCCGGCTGGGCTTCAGGCCTCATTTGCACATGGTCCAGCACGGAACGGAGCAAATGCTCCGAGCCCTTGCCCACCCGAGCCTGCACCACGGCGGGCGCGACTGCGGGCAGCGACAAATCGGCCAGCATCAGGTTCAGCGCCAGCACAAAGTCGCCCATGGTGTCGACCAGGGTACCGTCCAGGTCGATGATGGCGGCATCCCATGGAGCGCTGGCCGTCCGGCACAAAGGCTCAGCGCTCACGCCCCGTCCGATCCGGAAGCACCCTGACGCCCCGCTATGGCGCGCCGCAGGCTGCCGAGCAGGCGCCGCTCATCGATCGGCTTGTCCAGCCAGTCAAACACCGCCAGTGTCTCGCTGGCGTGCTGCCTGGCTTCCGCTGCGGTCACCGACAGCACCAGAATCGGAATATGCGCGGTGCGCGCCTGCTGGCGCAGGGCATGAATCAGTTCCAGGCCGCTCTCGTAAGGCAGCTTCACATCGACCGTCATGGCGGCATAACTGTCGGTCTGGAGGCAGGCCCTGGCCTGGGCGGCGGTATGTGCCACGTCGGCGTCAAATCCGCCTTTGTCCAGCATCATGGCGATCAGTTGCGCCACATCCGGATCGTCCTCACAGACCAGCACCCGGGGCCGGCTGGTGCCGTCCAGTCCCATGGGGGCCGTCACCGGTGGCGCTTCGCGCCACTCGGGCAGTTCAAAATGGAAAGTTGTCCCGACATTGACCCTGGAGGCGAAGCCAATGCTGCCGTCCATGCGCTCCATCATGGCCTTGACGATGTTGAGCCCCAGGCCGGTACCGCCTTTTTGCCGGGTGTCCGATGAATCGGCCTGCGAGAATTTCTGGAAGATGCGGCTGCGAAACTCCTCCGGAATGCCCGGGCCGTCGTCGCTGACCTCCACCCGCACGCGGCCCGCATGCCGCCCCAGCAGCACCCGCACCGTGCCTTCGGCCGGTGAAAACTTGATGGCGTTGGACAGCAGGTTGGCCATGACCTGAAGCAGCCGGTCGCTGTCCACGTTCGCGCGCAGTGCCTGCCGCGGCGCCTGCAGCACAAGTTTGACTTTGTGCTGCGCAGCAAAGCCCTGGTTGTCGGCCAGCGCCTGCTCCAGCAGCGGCAGCAGCTCCAGCGGCCTGAGGTCGAACTGCATCTTGCCCGACTCGATTTTTTCGCTGTCCAGAATATCGTTGATCAGGCGGATCAGGCGCTCGCAGTTGTTTTTGGCGATTTCCACCAGGCTGCGCGCCTTGTCCGGCAGCGCACCGGCGACACCCCCGGAGATCAGGCCCAGCGAACCGCGTATTGAGGTCAGCGGGGTCCGCAGCTCATGGCTGACGGTCGACACAAACTCGCTCTTCATGCGGTCAATCCGCTTGAGCTCGCTGATGTCGGTGCCCAGTGAGAAAAATCCGACGATCTTGTCTTCTTCTTCCTCTTCGCCATACCGCGGCAAATAACTCATCACGTATTCGCGCTTTTCGCCGCTGGGGGTGGTGTGCTCGCGCTCATAACGCACCGCATACCCGGCCAGCACTTCATCAACCTTCGCGCTCACCTCGGCATACAAGGCCGGGCCCATGACTTCAAGCATGGTTTTTCCCTGGATCTTTGCGCGCGGCAGGCCAAATACCTCTTCGTAGGCCTTGTTGTGAAAGCGAAAACGGCGGTCACTGTCCACATAGGCGATCAGCGCGGGGACGTTGTCGGTCAACTGGCGCATCTGCGCCTCACTGTCGCGCAAGGCGTCGGCGATCCGTTTGCTCTCGGTGACGTCGCGGATGATGGCGGTAAAAAGCCGCTGGCCGCCCACGTTGACATCGCCAAACGAGGCGCGCACCGGAAACTCCCTGCCATCGCGGCGCTGCCCCATCACCTGGGTGTCAGACTCGCGAAAACCGGCCGGTCGCAATGCCAGCGAATCGAAAAAGGCCCGAAATGCCATCTGGTAGCGCTCCGGCAGCAGCAGCGCGACATGCTGGCCCTGCAACTCCTCAAGGGTGTAGCCAAAAAGCTGGCGCGCGGCGGTATTGGCATTGACCACCAGGCCTGCCTGCGTCACCGTCACCACGCCGTCGGCCATGCTTTCGGCCACGGCGCGTGCCAGCGCCTCACTGTCGGCCAGTTTGGCCTGAACCCGCAGGCGTTTGGCCTGGGTCCGGAAGATCATGAGCGCCGCCCACAGCAAAATCCCCAGCGACAGCAGGCCACCCGCAACAATCAGGAGCTTGACGTTCTGCGCGTTCTCGCGCGCCGTCTCGCGCGCGCTGTCGAGCGTGCGGATTTCGCCGCTCCGGATGCGCGGCACCAGCGCCGTGATCTCGTCGTCGAGCTTGCGGTTCAGCTCGCTGCCGACAAACACCGCTGCGGCTTCAGCCCCGGTGTTCTGCCCCACTTCCACCGCACGCCCCATCATCTGGATACGCGCCGAAATCGCACTTTCCAGTGTTTGCCAGTCCTGCAGATCACCGCTGGCGCTGCGCACCGCCAGCACCTGCGGCAAAGCCTGCTGCAGTTTCAGGCTGGCCTGCCGGTAAACGGCCAGGTCGGGCTCGCTGCGGGTCAGCAGGTAGCGGCGATGCAGGGACTCTGTGGTTTTGAAGTCGGCCACCAGCGAATCGAGAAAGAACAGCGTCTCCTGGGTCTGCGCCTCGCGCTCCGCACCGCGGATCAGCGAGTTGATGGTCTGGTAAGACGCCGTCATGCTCACTGCGACCAGCACCACACCCATGCTCAGGGCGGTGATGATGGTGGCGCGAAACGGCAGCTTCATGGATTCAAACCCTTGTGGTGTCTCTCGTGCGCCGGGCCGGTCAGGGCACGGTCGCCGCTGCTGGCAGGCCCGCATCCAGCGCAGCCATCAGTTCGTCCAGCGAATCCTGCAGCGGCAGCAACAAACCCTCCATCACCTCGCGGGACTGCGCCTCATGGATCGCCTGCTCCAGTGCCCCGGCGTCCAGCGGCACGCGGATGGCGCCGATCTGCCCCGCCACACCGCGCAGGGAATGGGTCAGCAACTCGGCGGTTTTCATGTCCCCTTCCTGCAGCGCCTGGCGGACTTTCGCCGGCGTGTCCCGGCGCCCTTCCTGAAAGCGCCTCAACATCGAAACATACAGGTTTTTTACACCCATCGCACGGCGCAGTCCCAATTCGGTGTCCAGGCCGCGGATGGCCAGCGGCCAGTCGGGTTCTGCGGCGCCAGGCTTTGCCGCCGGCGGCAAGGCGGTCGTTGTGGCGGGGGTCTGCTCCAGGGCCTGAACAAAGCCGCGCAAGCGGGCAGCTGCATCCAGCCGCTGTGCAGGCGTCATGCGGGCCATGTCGATTTCAACCTGCAGTCCCGGTTGTTCACAGCGTAAAACCTCGGTCGCACCCTGCAAGCTGGCATCGTCCGGCCTGACCACATACACCGCAATCGGGTGTGAAAACCCCTTGGCCTGCACGGCCGGCCGCGCTTCAGCCCTGATCTCACGCTGCACCAGCGCGTAGGTTTCGCTGGAGATCAGGATCTCGCCGGGCTCAGCCGCCTGCTCCAGGCGCGCCGCGAGGTTGACCTCGCGCCCGATGATGGTGTATTCCATGCGCAGGGCGCTGCCAAAGTTGCCGACATCACAAAACCCGGAGTTGATGCCTATGCGTATCTCAAACGCCTTGTTGATGCCCATCTCGCGCCAGCGCGCCTGCAACTGGCCCATGCGCACCTGCATGGCAAGGGCCATGTTGACGCATTGCACCGCATCTTCGCGAACGCCCAGGGTGTGCGGATCGCCAAAAAAAATCACGATCGCGTCGCCAATGAATTTGTCCAGCGTGGCGCCATACTCAGCGGCGATCTGCGACATCTCGGCAAAATAACTGTTGAGCAGCAAGGTGACCTCTTCGGGCTGCCACTGCGCCGTCGATTCGGTGAAGTTCTTGATGTCGGAAAAAAAGACCGTCAGTTTTTTGCGCTGGGTACGGATTTCCGCCTGGCGCGAGCCGTCAAAAAGCGATTGGTAGACCTGGGGCGCCAGGTAACGCGACAGCTGCTCGGACAAATCCTTCAAGCGTCTGGCGTTGGTGCTGCGCTCCAGATGCAGCTTGATACGCGCCAGAAGAATGGGCGGGCTGATCGGCTTGGCCACATAGTCGGTGGCGCCCAGATCAAGCCCTCTGTGTTCTTCATCCGCGCTGCCCAGTGCGGTCAGAAAAATCACCGGGATATCGGCCGTGCGTGTATCCCGGCCCAGGTGGCCCAGCACCTCATAGCCGTCCATGTCGGGCATCATCACATCGAGCAGGATGATGTCGGGGCGCGGCTCCAGCATGGCCAGGCGCAAACCGGCGTCGCCCGCCGCAGCGGCCAGGACCTCGTACTTGTCCTGCAGCAGGGCCGTCAGCAGAAAGCGGATGTCCTCGCTGTCCTCAATCACCAGAATGCGCGCCCGCGCGCTGTCACGCCGCTGCGCTGGCTGGACCACCGCGCCCTGTTGCCCCTGCTTGTCCGGTGCATCCGGTTCGCCCGCCTGATTCATGATGAGGCTCCCGTTCAACCCGGGCGACCCGGGCCTGGTTTTGTCAGCCGCCGACCAGCGCCGCCCGCATGCCGGCAATCACCGCCCGGTAATCCGGCTGGCCAAAAATGGCACTGCCGGCCACAAAGGTGTCAGCACCGGCCGCTGCCACCCGGGCGATATTGTCCAGCTTGATGCCGCCGTCCACTTCCAACCGGATGTCCTTGCCCGAAGCGTTGATGCGTTTGCGCGCCTGCTCCACCTTGCGCAGCGCCGAGTCGATAAAGCTTTGCCCGCCAAAACCGGGATTGACACTCATGATCAGGATCAGGTCGATGTCCTCAATCACCCAGTCCAGCACGTCCAGCGGCGCAGCCGGATTGAACACCAGCCCGGCCTGGCAGCCTTTGGCCTTGATGGCCTGCACGCTGCGGTGCACATGGCCCGAGGCATCGGGGTGAAAGCTGATCAGGTCGGCGCCGGCATCGGCAAAGGCTGCGGCCAGCGCATCGACCGGCTGCACCATCAAATGCACATCAATCGGTACCGGCGTGCCATCGGCCTTCTTGGCGTGGGGCTTGAGGGCACTGCAGATCATCGGCCCGAAGGTCAGGTTGGGGACGTAATGGTTGTCCATGACGTCAAAATGGATCCAGTCGGCACCGGCCGCGATCACCGCCTCAAGCTCCTGCCCCAGGCGCGCAAAATCAGCCGACAACAGGGAGGGGGCAATCCGGTACACCGGTGGCGTTTTTGGGCTCATGCCGGAATTGTCGCAGCAAGCGACCGCCCTGCACATTGGCCCGCGTTTTTTCTGCCTGGGGGCGGGCGGTTAACATGGTCGCCAAACCCTCCCAAGCCATGCCGAAATACCAGTTTTCCTGCGAAGTCCTGCCCCGTTACCTGCCCGAGCAATCCGCGCCCGGGCAGGAGGTGTACGGCTTTGCCTACACCGTCACCATCACCAATACCGGGGATGTGGCGGCCCAGTTGATCTCGCGCCACTGGGTCATCTGCGACGCCAGGGGCCACACCGAGGAGGTCAAGGGCCTGGGCGTGGTGGGCCACCAGCCCCTGCTCAAGCCCGGCGAATCCTTTCAGTACAGCAGCGGCTCGCGCCTGCGCACACCGACCGGCACCATGCATGGCAGCTACTTTTTTGTGGCGGAGGACGGCGAACGTTTTGAGGCGCCGATTGCGATGTTTGTGCTCGATGCCGGCGGCGCAGCCGGGCTGGCCCCGGGAAGCGGCCGGGTGCTGCACTAGCCGGCGTCCCCCATGCTCACACTCACCGAACTGCTGGACCGGCTCGAACCGCAGGCCGAGCTTGCCGGCCGGCACCTGTGGTTCATCGCCGTGATGGACTGGGTCCGCGGTGATGGCGGCAACGCCCAGGCAGCGGTTGCGCGGGTGCGGCTTTTTATCGAAGCGGCGCAGGCCAGGCCGGGTTTTTCGGACAAGCTGCAAGCCTGGTGGCGCACGCTGACCGACACCGTGGACGCGACCCCGCTGCTGGCCGATTTCGGGTTTGCGCCACGCGCTGCATTTTTAAGCGAACTGGGCGAACGCCTGCGCTACAAGCTGCTGCCCGGAACACCGGAAACCACCCATGCGACCGAATTGTTCATGCTGCTGTTCCCCGGTCCGTTTGATGCCCAGTGGCTCAAATTGCTGGATCAGGCCACCCTGACGCAACTGGGCGACTTGCTGAGCCCGCCCGGCGCCGGCGATGAAACCGGGCCCGACGGGGGCAAGCTGCAGCAGGGCTGGCAGGACACGCTGCTGGAAGCGCTGACCTACTGCACCAGCCAGGTCAGCGCCACCGGCTTCTCGCCGGAGTTGCGCTTGCGCATGAGCCCTGCCACTTTGCAGACGCGCCCATTTCACGGCCTGGGCGGCGACCTGGAAGCCCTGCGCGCCACCCTGGCAGCGCATGGGCCGGACAGCGGCGCCCTGCATCTGGCACTGGACCAGTTCAAGAGCCGGCTGGAGGCCTGCCGCAGTGCGGCCGCATCGGTGTACAGCCACCTCGATGAACACGGCATATCGGTCGGCCTGGTGTTTCGCCTGCGCCAGCTGCGTGAGCGCATTTTGCGCATCCGCGAGCTGCTGGACTGCCTGCTGTCTGAAAAACCGGCCGCCAGCGCGATGCAGCTGCTGGCCCGGCTGGTGCTGCTGGCCGAAGAGCGGCGCAGCATACGCGCGCTGATTGCCGCCAACTCCACCCTGCTGGCCGCCAAGGTGGCCGAGCGCGGCGCCGAAACCGGCGAACACTACATCACGCGCGACCGCGCCGCCTATGTCGACATGCTGGGCAAGGCAGCCGGTGGCGGCGCCCTGACGGCCATCACCACACTGCTCAAGTTTGGCGTGGTGACACTGGCGCTGTCAGCCTTCTGGAGCGGCTTTCTGGCCAGCGTGGTGTATGCGGCCAGCTTTGTGCTGATCCAGCTGCTGCATTTCACGCTGGCGACCAAACAGCCGGCCATGACCGCCCCGGCCATGGCGGCCAAGCTCAAGGACCTGCATTCGGGTGAGGCCGTCAGCGAGTTTGTGGACGAGGTCACGCATCTGGTGCGCTCACAGGTGGCTGCCGTGCTCGGCAATGTGCTCATGGTGGTGCCGGTGGTGCTGCTCATCAGCGGCCTGATGCAGCTCACGCTGGACCGACCGATGATAGACACCCGGGAGTCTGTCCATGTGCTCAATGCCCTGAGCCTGCTGGGCCCGACGCTGCTCTGGGCCGCTTTCACCGGCGCCGTGCTGTTTGCCGCCAGCATCATAGGCGGCTGGGTGGAAAACTGGTTTGTGCTGTATCGCCTGGCGTCCAGCATGCGTTACAACCCGCGCATCACGCGCGCGCTGGGTGTGGCGCGCGCGCGGCGCTGGGCCGGTTTCATGCGCGACAACATTTCAGGCTTCACGTCCAATATCGCGCTCGGCTTCATGCTCGGGCTGATCCCGCCCATCACCGGTTTTTTCGGGCTGGAACTCGAAGTGCGGCACGTCACGCTGTCGGCGGGCCAGCTGGCCGCTGCAGCTGCCGCGCTGGGCTGGGAGGTGTTGCGCCAGCCCGCGCTGTGGTGGTGTGTGGCGGCCATTCCGCTCATAGGCGCGCTGAATCTGGGGGTGAGTTTTTACCTGGCGTTTCGCCTGGCCCTGCAGGCGCACAACGTCAGCGGCGTGGACCGCGCGCGGATTCGGGCCGCCATCTGGGCCCGCTGGCGCAGCCGGCCGGGCAGTTTTTTCAGGCCCGATTGAGCGCCTGACTGGCCAGCGGCCGGCAGGCCGCTGGCTCAAGATACATGTCCGGCCTTGTCCTACAGGCCGCGCGGCTGAAGCGCTGTAAAGTCAGAACGTTTTTCATGGGTGCCGCAGCGGCCCACCAGCATGGGCATCCGCTTCACCCGCCCGCGCTCCCTGCGGGCTGTCGTCCCCACCGGCTGCTGGTCACCGGCGCGCCAGGCAGGGGCCACCAGCCGCCATCCGCGCGCTGATGCGAGGCCGCCGAACTTTCATTAACCAGCGGAGACCCTTGCGCATGAATGAAATCATGGCCATCTGGGCCGAATGGATCCGGCCCTCAGCCGGCCTGCCTACCGTTCAGTGGTCCATCCTGCTGGCTGTGGCCGCGCTCACCGGCCATCTGGTGCAGCGTTATGCCGGCATCCCCAAGGTGGTCGGTTATTCCGTCGTCGGCGCTTTTGCCGGCCTGGCCGGATTCACCGGTGCGGTCTGGCCCCTGAAGGGCACAGGCCTGTTCCTGCTGGAGCTGGGCGTGGCGGTGGTGCTGTTTGAAGCGGGCGGGCGGATTCCGCTGCGCTGGTTTCGCCACAACCCCATGGTGCTGGTGCAAAGCCTGGCCGAATCGGCCCTGAGCTTCATCGCGGTGTACTGGGCACTGACTTTTTTGGGGGTGCGCGAGATCGTCGCTGAACCGCTGGCCCTGCTGGCCATGGCCGCCTCACCGGCCGTGCTGTCGCGCGTCATCATGGACACCCGCGCTTCCGGCCCGGTGACAGAACGCGCGATGGTGCTGTCCACCTTGAGCACCCTGTATGCACTGACTTTTTGCAGCGCCCGCGCCGGCATGATGAACCGCGCCGATCTGAGCCTGACCGACACACTCTACCCGGTGGCGGTGGTGCTGGGTTTGTCGGTGGCGGTGGGCGCCGGCCTGGCGCTGGCCCTGCGTTCGGCCCTGCGGGTGATGAGCCCGACCAGCGAGAACACCGCCATTTTGCTGCTGGCACTGATTGCCGCCGGCGCCGCACTGGCCGCCAACTTTGGCGGCTCGGCGCCGCTGGCCGCGCTGCTGGGCGGCATGCTGCTCAAGCAGCTCAACCCGCGCCCCTGGTCCTGGCCACGGCAGATGGGCACCGCATCGAGCATGCTGACCATGCTTATGTTTGTGCTGGTGTCGGTGGTGGCCGCGCAGGCCGACTGGAGCGGCCAGGTGGCCGGCCTGGTGGCCGCGCTGGTCGCGGCGCGGGCCTTGGCCAAAATCACCGGTGTTGCGCTGGGCAATGTGGGCAGCGGCGCCAGCTGGAAGCAGGCCCTGTGGGTCGGCTGCGCGATGTCGCCGATGTCCTCGGTCGCGCTGCTGCTGGTGTCGCAGTTTGTGGTGGCGTCCGGCTCCATCGGGCCGCGCATCGCCAGCATTGCGCTGCCGGCGATCCTGCTGATGGAAGTGCTGGGCGCCATTTTGGCCACTTTTGTCATCTACCGCGCTGGCGAGAACTCCCGGCCCTGGCCCCATAAACCCTGGAACACCGTCACAGGAGATCTGCGTGAGTGAACACAAAGACGGGAGCGCAGCACCGGGTGGACTCGAGCCGTTCCAGAAATCGGACGCGTTGTCCCTGGGTGTGGAGCTGGAGCTGCAGCTGGTCAACACGCACGATTACGACCTGGCACCTTATGCCGAAGACATGTTGCGCCTGATGCAGAAAATACCGCTGCCCGGCAGTGTGGTGCCGGAGATGACGTCCAGCATGATAGAAATCTCCACCGGTGTCTGCCAGTCGTCCTCCGAAGTGCTGGGCCAGCTCACGCAGATTCGCGACGCACTGGTCAAAAGCGCCGACAAGCTCAACATCGCGGTGGTCGGCGGCGGCACCCACCCTTTCCAGCAGTGGCACGAGCGCCGCATTTACGACAAACCGCGTTTTCGCGAGCTGTCCGAGCTCTACGGTTACCTGTCCAAACAATTCACGATTTTTGGCCAGCATGTGCATGTGGGCTGCCCCGATGCCGACACGGCGCTGCTGACGCTGCACAGGATGTCGCGCTACATACCGCACTTCATCGCACTGTCGGCCTCGTCGCCCTATGTGCAGGGCCAGGACACGGCCTTTGATTCGGCACGACTGAACTCGGTCTTTGCCTTTCCGCTGTCGGGCCGCGCACCGCTGGCACTGACCTGGGACGACTTCACGGTCTACTTCGAGAAGATGACGCGCACCGGTGTGGTCCGCAGCATGAAGGACTTTTACTGGGACATCCGGCCCAAGCCGGAGTTCGGCACCATAGAAATCCGGGTCTTCGACACACCGCTGACCATAGGACGGGCGGCGGCGCTGTCCGGCTACGTGCAGTCGCTGGCCTCCTGGTTCATGAACGACCAGCCTTTTATGCCGACTGAAGACGACTATCTGGTCTACACCTACAACCGTTTCCAGGCCTGCCGCTTTGGGCTGGAGGCCGTTTACGTCGATCCGGCCACCGGCGAACACATGGCGCTGCGCGACCACATCCTGATGACCATGGACAAACTCGGCCCGCACGCCGGCCCGCTGGGCGCCAGCGGCGGCATACACCTGCTGCGCAGCAGTGTCGAGCTGTCGAACAACGATGCACGCTGGTTGCGCGAGCTGCAGGCCCGGGAAAAGCTGCTGGCGGAAGTGATTCGCCAGGCGGCTCTGAAGTTTCGGGGGCTGCCGATTTAGCCGGGTGCGGCCTGCCTGACCAGGTGGTCCAGCGCGTGCGCCACCACGCCGTGCATCTCGACGGGTATCAGCAGGCGATCCCTGATCAGCCGTTCGCAACTGCGTTTGGTCATCGAGTGCGGATGCCCGCCGTGGCTGACAAACATGAACAGGGTGCCGCGTGTGCTGGCCCAGATCAGTTGGGCGCGCAACCACTGGCGCTTCGAATACAGGTCCACCCAGCTGCCTTCGCGCAGCGCCATCAGGATGTCTTCAGGCGGGCGATTGACAGCCTCTGCGGCGGGCAAGCCCTCCTGGCCATCCGGCGCATACCCCTGTGCGACCGCGCCGCAGGCATGGTCAGGCGTGGCGCTGAGCTCTGCGGGACCGGAGGGCAGGGTGTCTTCAAAGCCTGCCTCATCGAGTTCCTGCGGCGCCATCCAGGGCTGGCCGGCGGCCCTGGCGGTGCGTTGCGCCAGCGTGGCTGGCTGCAGGTCGCTGAAGTCGGGTATCTCGGTGTCGGCAGACGCTGCTTCCTGCGGTGCACGGGACGACCCGGTCGCGTCGCGCCGGCTTCGCACCCGGCGCAACTTGAGCACCGGGCGGTGCAGTTTCTCCATGGCCGCAAAAAAGGCTTCCGTCTCGCGCGGGTCCTGCCCCAGCAACGCCAGGCCGGCATGCAGCTTGGCCAACAAGCCGGGAATCATCTCTATCAATTTGGCAGGGCGCTTGAGGGTGACCTCGCGCTTGACGCTCCACAGCAGGTCGGTCACCAGTGAGCCATAACCGTGGGGGTCAATCTGGCGCGTGGTATCGGTCAAACGGGCATGTGCCAGCACCAGCGCCCAGGGGCCAAAAAGAAAATCCAGCACCACCCCGGGCACTTGCGCCAGGTCAGCGCGCGCACTCAGGTCGAAGGCGATCTGATCGGCCTGTAGTTGCCGCTCTTCGGCAAACTGCATGGTCTGCCGGATCTGGCTGCGCTGCGCCTGCTCCTGCCGGTCCTGCCCCTCCCACAACTGGTGCAGCCCGGTCAGCGCCGCGGCAAAAGGCCGGGCATCGTTGATGCCGCTTGCATTGAGCGCATTGAAGGCGTCGGTGACGGACTCGAAGAAACTGTCGAACTGCGGACTGTGCTCGTTCTGGTATCTGAAACTGCGCTGCGCCACGCGCTCCATGAGGCGCCTGCCGGGGTGGTTTTCTTCACTGAAAAAACGCGAGTCCACCATCGCCAGCCGCAGCAGCGAAGGCTCCAGCGCCACAATGGCTTCGCGCACCGGCACCAGCAGGCGCGGGTCCTGCGCCACCTGATTGACGAGTTTTTGCACCACCTCCATGCCCAGCACCTGACCGACGCGGGTCGCGCCTTTTTGCAGCTCGGTACGGACCAGCGCACGCTCCCGGGCGCGACCGTACACGCCCCAGACCTGGGAACTGAGCTGGCTCAGCACATCCACCATGCGCGAGCCGAGCTCTGGGTCATCCCCCTCCGGCGCCGGCAGCGGCTGGCGCTGCGGGTCGCTGCGGGTTCCCTGGTAGCCGGGTGCGGTGCCTGGCAGCACTTCGGAGGGCGTTTCAGCTTCAGGCCGCAAGGGTGCCGGGGCAGAGTCCCGTGCCGCCTTCAGCGCCACCAGCTCCTCTTCGATGGTGGCGTAATAAGCTGGCGCCAGGCCGTGTTCGGCGCTGCTGCCGTCACCGCTGAGAAAGTCCTGGAGCAGCGCGTCCTTGATGTCGTGCCTGGACAGATCGGCGTAGTGCGCAGGCCGGAACGGCTGCTCATCCGAGGCATAACCACCGGCAGGGCCGGCCGCCTTGCGGCCCGGACTGGCCGTGGACGCTGCGCCAGCGCCACCCGGCCGCTTGCCGGTGGCTGCCGGCGTTGGCAACACGCGGTAGCCGGCAGAGCGCACCTGGGCCAGCTCCAGCACATTGATGAGCCTTTCATACACCCGCTTGAGTTCGCGCCCCAGGGGTTCGGCCAGGTGTCTGGCCCACATGGCGCTGATGGCAGGTTCCACCGGCGCCGCCAGCAGCAGCGTGCGCAGGGTTTGTACATAAATCTCGGGCCGCACCGGGTTGCGCTCGGGGCTGACCTGGGTCAAGCCCTGGGCTGTACTGATCAAGCCGTCCAGCTCGGCCAGCACCGGCTCCAGTACCGGCAAGACCTTTTGCAACAGGCGCGAGGCCTCAATACCTTCTTCCACTTTCGAGTCATCCACCAGCGAGAACATGTCTTCGAGCAGCACGGGCGCCGGCGCCCTGTATGGAGCAGGGGGCAGCGCGCCGCTTGCGCTGGCATCGGCACCGGCCAGCTCGAAAGCCGCCAGCAGATCGGCCGGATACCGTGCGCACCACGCGTCCTTGTGTTTCAGAAGCTCGCGCCAGGCTGTGCCCAGCTCATCGCGCTCGGCCACTTTCATGCTCTGGGTTTCGGCCACCTGCAGGGCCGAGACCGCATGGCCTATACATTGCGCCAGCGCAGGCTGCGATGCGGCCGCAGCTTCCTTGAGGCAGCGCTGCAGGACATCGGCCGACGAAGCATGGGTGGAAGGCAAGGTCGATATCAAGATGGCATCCCGTCCAGTGAACTCCGGAACATTTCCGGCATATCCTGAAAGCGCAGTGTGGGCCGAACTGCTTCAGCAGAGATGAAGCTGCCGAAGTATCTTGTAACGATTCCTAACCCGGACAGCATCAAACAGACGCTGCTTACATTTGTGCGGCGCTGGCCGGGCGGTCGACCGGGATACCGGTTCACCCGCCTCCGCCAGGCGCCCACGCCGCAGAAACAGCCGGGAAAAGTGGCTGCAGCCCAATGGTGACGCACGCAGTCAGCTCCTGTTTTTATAGCACCTGAGAAGACGCCGTGCAGCCACCCTGCTGCGGCCTGCCGGGCCGGCATCGGCCCGCTGCAGCGCCCCGCAAAAAGAAACAGCCACCACAAACCGTTGCAGTTTGTGGTGGCTGTCGCGCTGGCCCAGGCCCGTCAGGCCTGGCATGTGCGTCCCGATTTCAGTTGGGCACCAGCACCTTGTTGACCACGTGGATCACACCGTTGGACTGATAGACGTTGGCAATGCTGACCATGGCCATGCCGCCTTTTTCGTCTGTCACCATCACATTGGAACCGCTGGCCGTCACCACCAGGGCGTCGCCGCTGACGGTGGTCAGGGTGGCGCGGCCATTGCCCGCCATCACGCGCTGGCTCAGTGCCGCAGCGTCGAGTTTGCCGGACACCACGTGGGCCGTCAGGATCTTGGTCAGCATGGCCTTGTTTTCCGGCTTCAGCAGGGTGGCGACCGTGCCGGCGGGCAGCGCATCAAAGGCCGCATTCGTCGGAGCAAACACAGTGAAAGGACCGGGCGTTTTCAGCGTGTCCACCAGGCCGGCGGCCTTGACCGCGGCGACCAGCGTGGTGTGGTCTTTGGAGTTGACGGCATTGTCAATGATGTCCTTGCTGGGGAACATGGCCGCGCCACCGACCATGACCGACGGGCCGCCGGACATGGGGCTGTTGGACATGCCACCGGCACAAGCGCTGAGCAAAGCGGCAACGCCGGCTGCAATGAGTAGTTTTTTCATGAATAGGCTCCTGATTGAAATAGTGGGTCTGTGGAATCCGCCACAGTGCGTGAGCGAGTTATCCGCCTGAAAGGGATACGCCGCGGTTTGGCAACTGGATTCAAAGCCGGGCACAGGGGCGGTGCACAGGTCTGTCGATGACCTGAGATGGCCATAAAAAATGGCACCCGCAGGTGCCATTCATGAAAAGTTGCGCGCCAAATCGGCTTCCAGTCCTTGCCCGGCAAACGCAACCCGCTATTCAATCCATAGCAAATCTCAGGCGCTGCCGGCCTTGACCTTGAGCCGCCAGGCATGCAGCAGCGGCTCGGTATAACCACTCGGCTGCGCCAGGCCCTTGAACACCAGGTCACAAGCCGCCTTGTACGCCGCCGACTTGTCGAAGTTGCCCGCCATGGGCTGGTACAGCTTGTCGCCGGCATTTTGTTTGTCCACCACGGCGGCCATGCGTTCGAAAGTCTCCCTGACCTGCGCCTGCGTGACCACGCCGTGGTGCAGCCAGTTGGCCATGTGCTGGCTGCTGATACGCAGGGTGGCGCGGTCTTCCATCAGGCCGACGTTGTGGATGTCGGGCACCTTGGAGCAGCCCACGCCCTGGTCGATCCAGCGCACCACATAACCGAGGATGCCCTGGGCATTGTTGTCGAGCTCCTGCTGTTTCGCTTCCGGCGTCCAGTCGGGTGTGCGGGTCACCGGGATTTGCAGCAAGGCGTTCAGGATGTTGTTGCGCTCTTTGCCGGCGTCGATTTTTTCCAGCTCTTTCTGCACCTTGCTGACCTTGACCTGGTGGTAATGCAAGGCATGCAGGGTCGCGCCGGTCGGGCTGGGCACCCAGGCGGTGTTGGCGCCGGCCAGCGGGTGCGCAATTTTCTGCGCCATCATGGCCTTCATCAGGTCGGGCATGGCCCACATGCCCTTGCCGATCTGCGCCTTGCCGCGCAGGCCGCAGGACAGGCCCACCAGCACGTTGTTTTTTTCGTAAGCGGCAATCCAGGCGCTGGTTTTCATGTCGCCCTTGCGGATCATCGGGCCGGCCAGCATGGCGGTGTGCATCTCGTCGCCGGTGCGGTCCAGAAAACCGGTGTTGATGAAAGCCACGCGGCTTTTGGCTGCTGCAATACAAGCCTTGAGGTTGACACTGGTGCGGCGCTCTTCGTCCATGATGCCGAGCTTGACGGTGCTGCCGGGCAGGCCCAGCATTTTCTCCACGCGGCTGAACAGCTCGTCGGCAAAAGCCACTTCGGCCGGGCCGTGCATTTTCGGTTTGACGATGTAGACCGAACCTTTGCGCGAGTTCTTGATGCCTTTGCTGTTCTTGCGTTTCAGGTCGTGAATCGCAATCGTGGTGGTGACCACGGCATCCAGAATGCCTTCCGGAATCTCGCGTATCGCGCCGTCGGCGCCGGTGTAGAGAATGGCCGGATTCGTCATCAGGTGGCCGACATTGCGCACAAACATCAGGGACCGGCCATGCAGGCTCACGGGTTTGCCCTTGGGCGAGGTGTACTCGCGGTCGGGGTTCAGGCCACGGGTAAAGGTTTTTCCGTCTTTGGTCACGCTTTCGGTCAGCGTGCCCTGCAAAATGCCCAGCCAGTTGCTGTAAGCCAGCACCTTGTCGTCGGCATCCACCACCGCCACCGAGTCTTCCAGATCGAGGATGGTGGACAGCGCCGCTTCCAGCACCAGATCACTGACACCGGCCGCGTCGGTTTTGCCAATCGGCGTGTTGCGGTCGATCTGGATGTCGATATGCAGGCCGTTGTGTTGCAGCAGCACCGACGACGGCGCTTGGGCCTTGCCCTGGAAGCCGATGAACTGGTTCGCATCAGCCAGCGCGGTGGTTTTTCCGCCTTTCAGGGTGACGACGAGTTTGCCGCCTTTGACGGCATATGCGGTCGAGTCAATGTGCGAGCCCTTGGCCAGCGGCGCAGTGCGGTCCAGCACATAACGCGCGTACTCAATCACTTTGGCGCCGCGCACCGGGTTGTAGCCCTTGCCTTTTTCAGCGCCCCCGCTTTCATCAATCACGTCGGTGCCGTACAAGGCGTCGTACAAAGAGCCCCAGCGCGCGTTGGCGGCGTTCAGTGCGTAACGCGCGTTCAGGATCGGTACCACCAGTTGCGGGCCCGCCTGTTTGGCCAGTTCAGCATCGACATGGCCGGTGCTGATGCTGACTTTTTTCGGCGCGGGCACGAGATAGCCGGTTTTTTCCAGAAAGGCGCGGTAGGCCTTCATGTCGGCAATCGGGCCGGGATGCGCCTTGTGCCAGGCATCCATCTCGGCTTGCAGGCGGTCGCGCTCGGCCAGCAGGGCGATGTTTTTGGGCGCCAGGTCGGCAACGATGGCACCAAAACCTTTCCAGAACGCGGCGCTGTCCACGCCGGTGCCGGGCAGGACTTTGTCGTCGATAAAACGCTGCAGAACCGTGGCCACCTGCAGGCCGTGGCGCGTTGTGCGTGGTGTTGTTGTTGTCATGGAAACCTCTCAAAAAAAAACAGGGGAACGTTAAAACGATGAAGCGGATTATCCCGCCGGGAAAAAGTCAAACACGTCGCGCAGATTGCTGCCGGTGCGCGCCGGCTGCGTGCCGAGCTCTTCAAACGGCAGCCCATAACGGTTGACCCACAAGGTCTGGTAGCCATACCAGGTTGCGGCCAGCGCGTCCCAGCTGTTGCAGCTGACAAACACCGTCTGCGCCGCCGGCAGCCCGGTTGCCTGTGGGCCCAGGGCATAGGCCTGGGGATGGGTTTTGTATTTGCGCAGGCTGTCCACGCTGATCACATGGTCGAGCAAACCATCGAGTCCGGCGGACTTGACGGCCACATCGAGCATGGCCGGATCGCCGTTGGACAAAATGCCGGTGACCACACCGCGCGCCTTCAGGGCCTGGAGCACCTCGCGGTTTTCCGGAAAAGCCGACAGATGCCGGTACTGGTTCATCAGCCGCTGCTCGCGTTCGGCCGTCAGGTCCAGGCCCAGGCGTTTGCAGGCATAACGCAGGCCGGCGCGGGTCAGGTCCCAGAAGGGCTGGTAAAACGCGCCGTCGTTGCTGGTGGTGACCAGCCGGGTGTATTCAATCTGCTTGTCGCGCCAGAGCAGTCCCAGCGCCTGGCCCTGGCCGGGAAACAGTTGTTCCGCGAGCAGGCCGACGCTGTACACGTCGAACAGCGTGCCATAAGCATCGAAGAGAACAGCCCGCGGAAATACTCGCCCGGCTTTGGGTTTTTCCATTCTCTCGACTGTATTTGATACTTTAATAAAGATTAATCAATCAAAAAGCTAATTATCTGTGACATTAATGCAGATAGTTGTGGCCTCCTGCAGATACGGGCCTCAAACTCGTTAATCAGGCGCACTTTGCCTAGCGCTACCAGCGCAGCACCAGCGGGTCAAGCCGCCTGGCGGTCGCCAGCAGCCCGGCACGGGTCTCGGGGTGCATGGCCGGAAAAGGATGACGCGGCGCTTCGCAGGCGATCACGCCGCCCTCCTTCATCAAAGTCTTGGCGGCCAGCAGTCCCGCCTGGCGGTTTTCGTAGTTGATCAGTGGCAGCCACTGCTGGTACAGCGCAAAAGCCTTGTCCAGGTCACCGGCACAATGGGCCTCGATGATGGGGCGGATGCCGTCCGGATAAGCGCCGCCGGTCATGGAGCCAGTGGCGCCGGCGTCGAGGTCGGCCAGCAGGGTGATGGCTTCTTCACCGTCCCACGGCCCTTCCACCGCATCGCCGCCCAGACGAATCAGCTCGCGCAGTTTGGCCGCTGCGCCGGCGGTCTCGATCTTGAAATAGGCGATGTGTTCGATCTCGCGCGCCATGCGCGCGAGGAAGGCGGCCGAAAGCACGGTGCCGCTGGCGGGCGCATCCTGGATCATGATGGGAATGTCCACCGCGTCCGACAGCCGCGCATAAAACTCGTAGATCTGCGGCTCGCTCACGCGGAAGGTGGCACCGTGGTACGGCGGCATGACCATCAGCATGGCAGCGCCCATGTCCTGCGCGCGGCGGCTGCGTTCGGCGCAAATTTTTGTGCCGTAATGGGTCGTGGTCACGATCACCGGCACGCGGCCGGCCACGTGTTCGAGGATGGTGCGGGTCAGGATTTCGCGTTCCTCGTCCGACAGCACGAACTGCTCGGAGAAGTTGGCCAGGATGCAGATGCCGTCGGAGCCGGCGGCTATCATGAAGTCGATGCAGCGTTTCTGGCTTTCAATGTCCAGTTCGCCAGTCTCGGTGAATGTGGTGGGGGCAACGGGGAAGATGCCGCGGTAGCGCGGCTGGCGGGACGTGGTCATTGGGTCTGGATCAGGTTGAAGAAAATTCGGTACTCACTGATTGAGTGATTCACTGGTTTAGTGGGAGTGGCGGGGAACTTCAGATCCGCGGCAGCCGACCAGAAAATCGAAGTCGCAGCCCTCGTCGGCTTGCAGCACGTGGTCCACATAAAGGCGCTGGTAGCCGCCGCGCATACCTGCAGCCGCCTGGCCCTCCAGTGCGGCGAGGCGTCCGGCCAGCTCGGAGTCGCTGATGTCCAGATGCAGGCGGCCCGCTTCGCAATCCAGTTCGATCCAGTCGCCGTCGCGCACGGCAGCCAGTGGTCCGCCGGCTGCCGCTTCGGGGGCCACATGCAGCACCACGGTGCCGTAAGCAGTGCCGCTCATGCGCGCGTCCGAGATACGCACCATGTCCTTGACACCGCGCCGCAGCAGCTTGGGCGGCAAGCCCATGTTGCCGACCTCGGCCATGCCGGGGTAGCCCTTGGGGCCACAGTTTTTCATCACCATGACACAACTGGCGTCGATGTCGAGGTTCTCGTCGACGATGCGCGCCTTGTAGTGCTCCAGGTTTTCGAACACGACTGCACGGCCGCGGTGTTTGAGCAGTTCAGGCGAGGCGGCGGAAGGCTTGAGCACGGCACCGCGCGGCGCCAGGTTGCCGCGCAGGATGCAAATGCCGCCGTCGGCGATCAGGGGCCTGTCGAGGGGGCGGATGACCTCGTCGTTGTACTGCGGCGCCTCACGAACGTTGTCCCAGATCGATTGGCCATTGACGGTGAGCGCACCGGGGTGAGGCAGCAAACCGTTTTCACCCAGGCGGCGCAACACGGCGGGCAGGCCGCCGGCGTAGTAGAACTCTTCCATCAGGAAGCGGCCGGAGGGCTGCAGGTCGACCAGGGTGGGAGTGCCACGGCCGATCCGCGTCCAGTCCTCCAGGTCCAGTTGCACGCCCATGCGGCCTGCAATGGCCTTGAGGTGAATCACCGCGTTGGTGGAGCCGCCAATGGCGGCGTTGACGCGAATCGCATTTTCGAACGCTTCGCGCGTAAGGATTTTCGACAACGTGAGACCTTCGCGTGCCATTTCGACAGCGCGCATGCCCGACATCTGCGCCAGCACATAACGACGCGCATCCACTGCGGGAATCGCTGCGTTGTGCGGCAGAGAAGTGCCCAGCGCCTCGGCCATGCAGGCCATGGTGGAGGCCGTACCCATGGTGTTGCAGGTGCCAGCTGAACGGGACATGCCGCCCTCGGCCGCCAGAAACTGGTGCAGCTGGATTTCGCCGGCTTTCAACGATTCGTGCAGCTGCCACACGGCGGTGCCCGAGCCGATGTTTTTGCCTTCAAGCTTGCCATTGAGCATGGGCCCGCCGGTGACCACGATGGCCGGAATGTCGCAGCTTGCCGCCCCCATCAGCAGCGCAGGTGTGGTCTTGTCGCAGCCGGTAAGCAGCACCACGGCGTCGATGGGATTGCCACGAATTGCTTCCTCCACGTCCATGCTGGCGAGATTGCGCGTGAGCATGGCTGTGGGGCGCAGGTTGGATTCGCCATTGGAGAACACCGGGAATTCAACCGGAAAACCGCCGGCCTCCGAGATGCCGCGTTTCACATGTTCGGCGATCTTGCGGAAGTGGGCATTGCAGGGCGTGAGTTCTGACCAGGTGTTGCAGATGCCGATGATGGGGCGACCATCGAACTCATGATCCGGAATGCCCTGGTTCTTCATCCAGCTGCGGTACATGAAACCGTTCTTGTCAGCCGATCCGAACCATTCGGTGGAGCGTAGTTTTCGCTTGGTGTTTGTCATGAAAGGGTCTGTCAATTGATTTCAGGAAGATTTGGTCCGGTGGCTCGTCAGCAGCCGCTGGAGCAGGCAAAAAACAAACAGCAGGGCCCCGACGACGATGCGTGTCCACCAGGAGCTCAAGGTGCCGTCGAAGGAGATCAATGTCTGGATAATCCCGAGCATCAGCACGCCGAACAGCGTCCCGGCGACATAACCCACGCCACCCGTGAGCAGCGTGCCGCCAATGACCACGGCCGCAATGGCGTCGAGTTCCATGCCGACAGCGTGCAAGCCATAGCCCGAGAGCATGTAGAAGGTGAAGACCACGCCTGCCAGCGCCGAGCAAAAGCCGGAGAGCGTGTACACCCCCACCAGCGTGGCACGTACCGGCAGGCCCATCAGCAGTGCCGACTGTTCGCTGCCTCCAATCGCGTAAACAGTGCGACCGAACGACGTGCAGTGGGCAATGAACACCGCCGCCAGCAGCACTGCAATGGCAATCACCGCACCGACGGAAAGCGAGGCGCCCTCCCACAAGGAAACACGCCACTGCGAGACCTCTGAATAAAACTCGTTGGTCATGCTGATCGAGTCCACGCTGATCAGGTAACACAGGCCACGCGCGAGAAACATGCCGGCCAGCGTCACGATGAAAGGCTGCAGGCGGAAACGCTCAATCAGAAAGCCCATCAAAGCGCCGAAGGCCGCGCCCATGAGGAGGACCAGCGGAATCACCACCGCCGGGCTCCAGCCGCGATGCTCCACCAGCGCAGCCGAGACCATGGTCGTGAGCGCGATCACCGAGCCAACCGACAGATCGATGCCGCCCGAGAGAATCACAAAAGTCATGCCCACCGCGACGACGATCAGGAAGGCGTTGTCGACCAGCAGGTTGAGGAAGACCTGTGCCGAGAAAAACCCGCTGTAAAGCACCGAACCCATGGTCGCCATGGCCATGAACAGTGAAATGGTCGCCGCCAGCGGCAGGTATTTGGGATTGAAGCGGGACACGGACGAACGCTCCGCCTGTTTGGCCACGGCCGCGCTCATGACAGCATCTCGCGCGCAGTCGGCCGGCGCACCCAGGTGGCGACCTGGGCCCGGAACTCGGGCGACTGCAGCAGCATCACCAAAAACACCACGACGGCCTTGACCACCAGGTTGATCTCGGGTGGAACACCCAGGGAGTAAATGGCGTAAGTCAGGGTCTGGATGATCAGGGCGCCGATTATGCTGCCCACCAGACTGAAGCGTCCGCCGGTGAGGGCGGTTCCGCCCAGCGTCACGGCCAAAATGGCGTCGAGCTCGAGCAGCTGGCCGGCATTGTTGCCGTCGGCGCTTTTGACGTTGGAGCTGATCAGCAGGCCCGCAATGCCGGCGCACAGACCGCAGAAGGCATAGGCGCCAATGATCAGCCGCCGGGCCTGTACCCCGGCCACACGAGCCGCGGTCGGGTTGATGCCGACCGCCTGGACGAAGAGGCCGAGGGCCGTACGCGTCACGGCCAGATAAAGGGCAGCAAACACCGCCGCCGCAATGAAAAGCGAGAACGGCAAGCCCAAAAGGTAGCCGCCACCCAGGAAGAAGAAGGGGGCGTAGTAGATGGTGATGATCTGCCCGTCAGTGATCAGCTGTGCGATGCCGCGCCCCGCCACCATGAGGATCAGCGTGGCAATGATCGGTTGCATGCCGATCCTGGCGACCAGCAGGCCATTCCACAGCCCGCACAGGAAGGCGATGCCCAGCGCCGCCAGAATGGCCAGGGGCATGGGGAAGCGGCTTACATTTCCCGACACCGACCCGCCTATCATCCACGCGGCCACTGCGGCCGCGATGGCCACCACGGCGCCCACGGAAATGTCGATGCCACGCGTGGCGATCACCATCGTCATGCCGAGCGACACCAGCACCAGCGGCGCCGCGCGGTTGAGAATGTCGATCAGGCTGCCGTAGAAGTGGCCATTGCGCCACTCGATGTGCAAAAAGCTGGCGTTGAAAACCGTGTTCACCACCAGCAACAGCAGCAGGGTCAGCAGCGGCCAGGCCAGGCGATGCCGCAGCAAGGCCATCAGGGGGGAGGGAGAGGCGTCAGACATGTTCGGCCGCAATCAGTTCATAAACGGTGTCTTCGCTGCTGCCTGCAGGCAATTCGCCCACTTTGCGGCGGTCACGCAGCACCACGATACGGTGCGCGACCCGCACCACCTCGCTCATTTCGGAAGAGATGAAAATTACCGCCATGCCGGCCTGCGCCAGGCGCAGGATCTGTTCCATGATTTCCTGCTTGGCGGCTACATCGATGCCGCGTGTCGGCTCGTCCAGGATCAGCAGGCGCGGCTCGGTCGCCAGCCAGCGCGCGATCATGGCCTTTTGCTGGTTGCCGCCCGACAGCAGGCCTATGGGTGTGTCCACGCTGGCGGTCTTGATGCCCATCGCCTGGACATAACGTTCGGCCAGTGCGGTCTGCTCGGCCCGTGACAAAAAGCGGCGCATACCCATGCGCGCCTGCAACGCCAGCGCGATGTTCTCCCGAACCGACAGCTCGGCCACAATGCCATCGGTCTTGCGCTCTTCCGGACACAGCGCCAGACCGTGGCGGATCGCATCGGCCGGGCTGGAAAAGGTAACCACCTTGCCGGCTATCCTGAGCACGCCGCGATCGGGTGTCTCCAGGCCGAACAGCAGGCGCGCCAGTTCCGTGCGCCCCGCGCCCAGCAGCCCGGCCAGGCCCAGCACTTCGCCGGCGCGTACCCGCAGGTCTACGGGCTGCAACTGGCCAGACTGGCCCAGGCCTTCGGCTTGCAAAAGTGCCGGCAGCGCATCATCGAACATGGGGGATAACACGGTGCCGCCGGATTGTGCGGCCAGCTCTCGTCCCAGCATGGCCGCAATCAGTGCCTGGGGGCCAAGTTCGCTCGCCCGCCATTCGCCCACCCAGCTGCCGTTGCGCAGTACCGTGATGCGGTCCGATACCGCATACACCTGGTTCAGGAAGTGGGTGACAAAAACGATGGCCAGCCCGTCGTCACGCAGGCGGCGCAGCACCTCAAAGAGTTTTTGCACCTCGTCGTCGTCCAGGCTGGAGGTCGGCTCGTCAAGGATCAGCACCTTCGATTCGATGCTGATGGCACGCGCAATCGCCACCAGTTGCTGCACGGCAACCGGGTAGCTTGAAAGCAGGCGTGTGACGTCAATGTCCAGGCCGACGCGGCTGACCAGTTCATGTGCGCGGCGGTTCAACGAGGCCCAATCGATGCGGTAGCCCTGCGCCATGCCGCGCCGCGGATAACGGCCTGCAAAAATGTTTTCCGCCACCGAGAGGTTGGGGCACAGATTGACTTCCTGGTAGACCGTGCTGATGCCCAACCGCTGCGCGGCCAGAGGCGAGCTGGGCCACACCGGCTGGCCGGCCAGCTGCATATGCCCGCCACTCGCTTCCAGCACACCGGTGAGCACCTTGATCAGCGTGGACTTGCCCGCGCCGTTCTGCCCCATCAGCGCATGTATTTCGCCGGGGTAGAGGCGCAGGTGCACATCGCGCAGCGCCGGAATGCCGGCAAACTGCTTGTGAATGCCCGTGAGTTCGAGCACAGGCTGGGGACTGGTTACCTCGTTCATGCCTTGTTCTTGTTGTAGACGTCGATAAACACCGCGGCCAGCAACACCACACCCTTGATGACCTGCTGGTAGTCGATGCCAACACCCAGGATGGACATGCCGTTGTTCATCACGCCCATCACAAAAGCGCCTATCACTGCCCCCATGACCTTGCCCACACCGCCCGAGGCCGAGGCGCCGCCGATAAAACAGGCGGCGATCACGTCCAGCTCGAAACCCAGGCCGGCCTTGGGCGTGGCCGTATTCAGGCGCGCCGCGAACACCAGACCCGCCAGTGCCGCCAGTACACCCATGTTGACGAAGGTGTAAAAGGACAGGCGTTCGGTCTTGATGCCCGAAAGCTTGGCGGCCTTTTCGTTGCCGCCCAGGGCATAGACCCGCCGGCCTATGGTTGTGCGGCTGGTGATGAAATCGAACAGGAAGATCAGCAGCGCCATCACGATCAGCACATTCGGCAGGCCCTTGTACGAAGCCAGCAGGTAGCTGAAGTAAACCAGCAGAGCGGCAAACACGGCCGTTTTGGTGAAGAAGATGACCGCAGGCTCGGCCTGGATGCCGTGTTTAAGCTGGTTGGCCCGGGTGCGCAGGCCTGCCACGGCCAGCAGGCCCGCGACAGCCACGCCCAACAGCAGGGAGGTCATGCGCAGCCCTTCAGCGTTCAGCAGGTCAGGCATGAAGCCCGAGCTGAGCATCTGGAAGGAATCGGGAAAAGGTCCCACCGACTGGCCTTGCAGCAGCGCCAGCGCCAGCCCCTTGAACACCAGCATGCCGGCGAGGGTGACAATGAAAGAGGGGATGCGGAAGAAGGCGATGAACCAGCCCTGGGTCGCGCCTATCAGTGCGCCGCAGGCCAGGCACAGCAGCGAGGCGGGCACAAAATGCCACTCGTATTGCACCATCATCACGGCCGCCAGCGCGCCTATGAAGCCGCAGACCGAACCTACCGACAGATCGATGTGCCCCGCCACGATGACCAGCAGCATGCCCAGCGCCATGATGACGATGTAGCTGTTCTGCAGCACCAGGTTGGTGAGGTTGAGCGGCTGCATCAGCGTGCCCTCGGTCATGTACTGGAAGAAGGCCATGATGCCTACCAGCGTGAGCAGCATGCCGTACTCGCGGAAGTTGTGCTTCAGGTAGTCGAGTGGTGATTTGTCACCCTTTGAAGCCGCCTCGGCAAGCTTGATGGGGGCATCGGGGTGTTGGTTGTGCATCTTCTCAGCCCGCTTTCACGATCGCTCGCATGATTATTTCCTGGGAGGCTTGAGCTGTTGGCATTTCGGCGATGAACTGACCTTCGTTCATCACGTAGATGCGATCCGACATGCCCAGCAACTCGGGCATCTCCGAGGAAATGAAGATCACACATTTCCCCTCTGCCGCAAGCTGGGCGATCAGGGTGTAGATCTCGTACTTGGCTCCCACGTCGATGCCGCGCGTCGGTTCATCCAGAATGAGGACTTCAGGGTTGGTGAAAAGCCACTTGCCGAGCACCACCTTTTGCTGGTTGCCGCCCGAGAGATTGATGGTTTTCTGGCCGACGCCCGAACAGCGGATGCGAAGTTTTTCCCGGTAACGCTGCGCAACCTGGTATTCGCGGCCGCTGTTGATGACGCAGGCAGTTGACACACCTTCGAGATGGGCCAGCGATACATTGAACTGGATGTCTTCCCCGAGTACCAGGCCATTGCCCTTGCGGTCTTCGGTGACATAGGCCAGGCCATGGCGGACGGCTTTTTCCACAGTGCTCACGTCGATGGCCTTGCCGTTCAGCAGCACCTGGCCGTTGATCCGGTGGCCCCACGAACGGCCAAAAATACTCATCGCCAATTCGGTGCGTCCGGCGCCCATCAAACCGGCGATGCCGACAATCTCCCCGCGGCGCACCTGGAGGTTGACGCCTTTGATGAACGGCCTGTCGGTGTGCAGCGGATGATGGACGTTCCAGTCGCGCACTTCAAACACGGTTTCGCCGATCTGTGGCTGGCGCGGTGGATAGCGATCGGCCATTTCGCGGCCCACCATGCCGCGGATCACGCGGTCCTCACTGACAGTGTCGGCGCGACAATCGAACGATTCCACTGTGCTGCCGTCGCGCAGGATGGTGATGGCGTCTGCCACGCGCGAAATTTCGTTGAGCTTGTGCGAAATCAGGATGCAGGTGATGCCCTGACCCTTGAGCTCAATCAGCAGGTCCAGCAAGGCCTGGCTGTCGGTTTCGTTGAGACTGGCCGTCGGCTCGTCGAGGATGAGCAGCCGGACCTGACGGGACAGCGCCTTGGCGATTTCCACCAGCTGTTGCTTGCCCACGCCGATGTCGGTGATCAGCGTCGCCGGTGATTCCTTGAGACCCACCTTTTTCAGCAAGGCCTGCGTCTTGCTGTGTGCGGCCATCCAGTCGATCACGCCTCGCGTGGCGGTTTCGTTGCCAAGAAAAATGTTTTCCGCAATTGACAGCAGCGGCACGAGTGCCAGCTCCTGGTGGATGATGATGACGCCCGACTGTTCGCTGTCATGAATACCCAGGAAGCGACGCTCCTGTCCGTCGTAGACGATCTCGCCGCTGTAGGAACCGTGCGGGTAGACCCCCGAAAGCACTTTCATCAAGGTCGATTTGCCGGCGCCGTTTTCGCCGACGATGGCATGAATTTCGCCGGCGCGTACGCGCAGGTTGACCTTGTTCAGCGCGACTACCCCGGGAAAGGTTTTGCGAATGTCGCGCATCTCGAGAATCGTTTCCAATACCTGTCCTTGGGTACAAAAGTCGGTACAAAGGGGATGGACACCGGTGGGCGAAAGCAGTCCCGTGCCCTGCGGCACGAGACCGTCCTGCTTTCAGCCTGGCTTACTTGATCTGCGACTCCTTGTAGTAAGCGCTCCCTATCAGAACCTTGTTCCAGTTGGAGGCATCCACCCCCACCGGCTTGAGCAGGTAGGAAGGCACCACCTTCACGCCGTTGTTATAGGTCTTGGTGTCATTGATTTCGGGCTGCTTGCCGGAGAGTGTGGCGTCCACCATGTTGGCGGTCACCCTGGCCAGCTCGCGCGTGTCCTTGAACACGGTCGAGTACTGCTCGCCTTTCAGGATGGATTTCACCGAAGGAATTTCCGCGTCCTGCCCGCTGACCACCGGGCAAGGTTGCTGCGCCGTGCAGTAACCCACACCCTTGAGGGAAGACAGGATGCCAATGGACAGGCCGTCATACGGCGACAGCACCGCGTGAACCTTGTCCTTGCCGTAGTAGGCCGACAGCAGGTTGTCCATGCGCGCCTGCGCGACCGAGCCGTCCCAGCGCAGGGTGCCGACCTTGTTCATGCCCATCTGCTTGCTGCGCACGACCAGCTTTCCGCTGTCGAGGTAGGGTTTGAGCACGCTCATGGCGCCGTCATAGAAGAAAAAGGCATTGTTGTCGTCGGGTGATCCGCCGAAGAGCTCGATGTTGAAGGGCCCCTTGCCCTGTTTGAGCCCCAGCTTGTCGACAATGGAAGTGGCCTGCAGCACACCGACCTGGAAATTGTCGAAAGTGGCGTAGTAGTCCACGTTTTTCGAACCCTTGATCAGGCGGTCATACGCGATGACCTTGACGCCCTTGTCGGCCGCGTTCTGCAAGGCCTTGGACAGCGTGGTGCCGTCGATGGACGCGATCACCAGCACTTTCACACCCTTGGTGATCATGTTCTCTATCTGGGCCAGCTGGTTCGGGATGTCGTCGTCGGCGTACTGCAAGTCCGTCTTGTAGCCGCGCTCCCTGAGCACCTTGACCATGTTGTCGCCGTCGGCGATCCAGCGGGCCGAGGACTTGGTCGGCATCGAAATGCCGATGCTGCCCTTGTCTTGTGCCCAGGCCGATGGCGCGATGCCGACGGTGCCCAAAACGAGACCCGCCAGCATGGCCTGAAGAAATGTACGTTTCATGAAGTTCTCTCCTTGGAATGTTTGGAGGGTGCGCCCCAGTATCGGACGCACCGCCGCGAATGCAGATCAGTACTTACGCTTGGGGAATTCCCTGGCGGCAACTTCCATCGGAAAAATACCTTCTTCGGTAACGATACGTTTCTGAACCGGCTTGCCGGCCTTGATGTCTTTCACAGCCGACATCAGCTGCGGTCCCAGCAGCGGGCTGCACTCCACGGAGACATTGAGCTTGCCGGCGATCATGGCCTCGAAGGCGCCCTTGACGGCGTCGATCGAGATGATGGTGATGTCCTTGGCCGGCTTCATGCCCGCCTCTTCAATGGCCTGGATGGCGCCTATGGCCATGTCGTCGTTGTGCGCATAGAGCACGTTGATCTTCTTGCCCTCGGCCTTGAGGAACGCTTCCATCACTTCCTTGCCTTTGGCGCGGGTGAAATCGCCGGTCTGCGAGCGGATGATCTTGAACTTCGGGTCGGCCTTGATGACTTCTTCAAAACCCTTCTTGCGGTCGATGGCAGGTGCGGATCCGACGGTGCCCTGCAATTCCACGATGTTGACCTGGCCGCTTGTGCCTTTCATTTTCTCGACCAGCCAGCGGCCGGCCTTGCGGCCTTCTTCCACGAAGTCAGAGCCCATGAAGGAGACGTACAGCGAGGTGTCCTTGGTGTTCACCGCCCGGTCGGTCAGCACGACGGGGATATTGGCGGCCTTGGCTTCACGCAGCACGGTTTCCCAGCCGGATTCGACCACCGGCGAGAACGCGATCACGTCCACCTTCTGCGCGATGAAGGAGCGGATCGCCTTGATCTGGTTTTCCTGCTTCTGCTGGGCATCCGAGAATTTGAGCTCGATGCCGGCCTCCTTGGCAGCCGACTTGATCGATTCGGTGTTGGCGGTACGCCATTCGCTCTCGGCACCGACCTGGCTGAAGCCCAGCACAATGGGTTTCTGGGCCAGAACTGAGGCCGGCAGCAGGCCGGCAAGGGGCGCGCAGGCAAGTGCGGCAGCGAGGGTACGACGGTTCAGCTTCATATTGTCTCCTTGGTTTGAAATAAAACGATTCACTCTCTGGTGATCTTCGGCGTCTCAGGCCAGCACGTAGCCGGTCTTGACGGTGGTGTAGAACTCCACGGCGTAGCGGCCCTGCTCGCGCGAGCCATAACTGGACCCCTTGCGCCCGCCAAATGGCACGTGGAAATCGACACCGGCGGTGGGCAGATTGACCATGGTCATGCCGACCTCGGCGTGGCGTTTGAAATGCGCCGCGTGCTTGAGCGATGTGGTGCAGATGCCTGCGCACAGGCCAAAGGGCGTGTCGTTGGACAGGGCCAGCGCATGGTCGTAGTCATCGGCGCGCAATACGCAGGCGACGGGCCCGAAGATCTCTTCGCGTGCGACGCGGTGTTCCGGCCGGGCCAGTATCAGTGCCGGGCTCATGTAGTGCCCGGGGGTCGGGCGTTCCAGCAACTCACCGCCCCAGACATGCTCGGCACCCTCGTTGCGAGCGATGTCCAGGTAGGACAAATTCTGTTCAAGCTGGCTGCGATCCACCACAGGCCCGATGTCGATTCCGCGTTCCAGCGCGTGGCCAATCTTGAGCCCTGCCAGGCGTTGCCGCAGCCGCGCCACAAAAGCGTCGTGCACCGGCGCCTCAATAATCAGGCGGCTCGATGCCGTGCAACGCTGGCCGGTCGAGAAGTAGGAGCCTTGCACCGCACATTCGACCGCCTGGTCGAGGTCGGCGTCGGCCAGAACCACCAGTGGATTTTTACCGCCCATTTCGAGCTGCACTTTGGCGCGGCGTGCAGTGGCAGACTGGAGAATGCGCTCGCCGGTCGCGACCGACCCGGTGAAACTCAAGGCATGGACCAGGGGGTGGTCCACCAGCGTCTGCCCAACCTCGCGGCCACTGCCCATGACCAGGTTGAAGACCCCGGCGGGCAGCCCGCAGCGGCTGATGATCTCGGCCAGGGCCCAGCCGCAGGTGGGCACCAGCTCGGCGGGTTTGAAGACAACCGTATTGCCATAAGCGAGTGCCGGTGCAATTTTCCAGGCCGGTATGGCAAAAGGGAAATTCCAGGGCGCAATGATTCCCACCACACCGACGGGTTCCCGGGTGATGTCCACCTGGATGCCCGGCCGGACCGAGGCCATGGTTTCACCGGGAATACGCAGCGCTTCACCTGCAAAGTATTTGAATATCTGACCCGCGCGGGCTACCTCGCCAATACCTTCCGGCAGCGTTTTTCCTTCTTCCCGCGCCAGCAGCATGCCCAGCTCATCCTTGCGCGCCAGGATTTCACTGCCTATCTGATCGAGGACGTCGGCGCGGCGCGGCGGCGTGCTGTGGCTCCAGTGCGGCAAAGCCTCGGAAGCGGCCCGGATCGCAAGTTCGGTCTGGTTGCGGTCAGCGCGTGCGTACTCGGCCACCACTTCCCGGGTATCCGAAGGGTTCTGGCTGATCCCGGTGGTGGTGCCGGTTTCCCAGCGGCCATTGATGTAGTGCCGGGCATTTTGCTGCAACTCGCCAAACTTCATGAAAGCCTCTTTTTCATATCGGCCTGCAGTCTATGGTCGATTTTGATATCAATCCAATCATTTTTTAGACAAAATGCATATCTATCCATGCATTCTGGAAAACCCGATGAGTACTTACAACCACTGGTTCATACGCGCCCGGCTCAAAACCAGGCAATTGTTGTTACTGGTTGCCCTGGCCGAAGAGGGAAACATCCATCGCGCGGCACAGGTGCTCAGCATGACGCAACCGGCCGCCTCCAAACTGCTCAAGGATCTGGAGGACGTTCTGGAAGTGCCGCTGTTCGAGCGCTTGCCACGGGGCATGCGGCCGACCTGGTACGGCGAGACCATGATCCGGCATGCCCGCATGGCGCTGGCCAGCCTGAACCAGGCGCATGACGAACTCACCGCACTCAAGACCGGTCACTTCGGGCAGGTCGGCATAGGTGCCATCACCTCGCCCGGTCTGGCCCTGCTGCCGCCGGCGGTTGCCCTCGTCAAGCAGGAACATCCGAGTCTGCGCATTTCTCTGGACATCGAAACCAGCCCGGTGTTGCTGGAGCGGCTGGAGCAGGGCAAACTCGACATCCTCGTGGCACGGCTGTTTGCCGAGCATGACAAGACCAACCTGCGCTACCAGCCCCTGACCGAGGAGCTGGTGTGTGCCGTGGCGCGGCCGGGACACCCGCTGCTGGGCGTGACCGGCCTGACCCTGCGCGACGTGGTGGCGGCAGGCTGGATTGTTCCGCCCGCCGGCAGCGTGCTGCGCCACCGCTTCGAGCTGATGTTCCGGGAGGATGGGCTCGCGCCGCCCATCAATGTGATTGAGTCATCGGCGCTGCTGTTCATCACGCGCATGCTGCAGCAAAGCGACATGGTGGCGGTGCTGGCGGCCGATGTGGCACGGTATTACGCGGCGCACGGCATCGTCGCGGTGTTGCCTCTGGCCATGCCTTGCCATATGGACGCTTTCGGCATCATCACCCGCACCGACCGGCTGCCTTCCCCCGCCGCCAAGGTCATGATGAAAGCGCTGAAGTCGGCGAGCCTGACGCTTTATGGGCGCAAGCTGGAGCTGGATTGAAGTTGAAGCTCAGACCCAGCCGGCGTCCACCGTGAACTCCTGCGCGGTGCACATGGCGGCGTCGTCAGAAGCCAGGAACAGCACCATGCGCGCGATGTCGTGGGGCAGCAGCTTGTCGGGCAGGCACTGGTTGCGCTGGATGTCCTTCTCGCCCTCGGCATCCAGCCAGAGCTTGATCTGCCGCTCGGTCATGACCCAGCCCGGTGACACGGTGTTGATGCGGATGCGGTCCTGGCCCAGCGTTTTCGCCAGCCCGCGTGTCAGGCCATTGACCGAGGATTTGGCGATGGCATAACAGGGGTAGCCGGCGCCCTTGCCCTGCCAGCCGGTCGAGCCCAGGTTGATGATGGCGCCGGCGCCCAGCCGCCGCATTCCCGGTACCACCGACTGGATGGCGAAAAAGGCAGGCCGCTCATTGATCGCCATGCGTTCGTCGTAATAGGCGGGGGTCACGGACTCCAGGCTGTGCCGGTCATCGCTGGCGACGTTGTTGACCAGTACCGAGAAGTCCCCCAGGGCGCCCGCCGCCTCGGTGACCGCCGCCTGCAGTGCTGCCACATCCCGGACATCGCAGGTACGCCACCAGGGCCGTTCATGCCCCGCTTGCACCAGCTGCTCAGCCAGTGCCGCACTGGCCTCCTTCGCCACGTCGATATAAGCCACGCGTGCACCCTGCTGCGCAAACGCCGTCACGATGGCGGCGCCTATGCCGCTTGCGCCCCCGGTGACAAAAACCGACCGCTTGTTCAGGCTGGGAAACAGGGCGAACGTGTGGCTTGAAGGGGCTGCGCGCATGGCAGCCGAGGTCGAATTATTTGACATTGCAATTTATGTATCAATAAATAGGAAATAATGATTTTCAAACATCACTATGCATTGATATGATCCACCGCGTCAAGAGGCCGCGAGCAGTGCGTACGCACGGACCAGCATTGGAGACATGAGTGAGCCCGATTCCAGACAGCTGTGCAGGCACAAATCGCCAGCCCCCGAGCACCCCGGTGCTGGGCGCGTTGGAATGTGTCAATTCTGCCGGGGCGCGCCTGGGCGAAGGCGCTTTGTGGTCGCAACGCGAGCAGGCTTTGTACTGGGTGGACATTCTTGCGTGCCGTCTGCACCGCTACCACCCGGCCAGTGTCACGCGTACCACCTGGTCTTTCTCCGAGGAAATTTCCGCGTTGGCGGAACGGGCCTGCGCGCCCGGACTGATCGTGACCATGCGGCGGGGCTTCGCATTGTTTGACCCTGCAGCCGACAGCGAACCGCACTATCTGCACCGGCCCGAGTCGGCGCTGCCGGGCAACCGCTTCAACGACGGCAAGTGTGATGCACAAGGTCGCTTCTGGGCCGGGACCATGGACTTTGACTGCGTGGCGCCCACCGGCGCGCTGTACCGCTATGACCCGGACGGCCGCTGCACGCGCCAGGACGAAGGTTTTGCCGTGACGAACGGCCCGACCTGGTCGGCCGATGGCCGTACCCTGTACTTCAACGACACGGTTAACGGCCGCGTCCATGCGTATGACTTCGATGCCGCGGCGGGAACACTTTCCAACAAGCGGCTCTGGCTGGCCTTTGCGGCCGGCGACGGTGTGCCCGACGGCATGACCACGGACGCCGCCGGACGCTTGTGGATCGCCCACTGGGGTGGCGCCTGCGTCAGCTGCCATGATCCCGTGAGCGCGCAAGAACTTTGCCGCGTGCCGCTGCCAACACGCCATGTGACCAACTGCGCCTTTGGCGGGCCGGACCTGCGCACCCTCTTTATCACCACCGCCAGAAGCGGGCTCACATCTGAACAGCTTGCCGCCGAGCCGCTGGCCGGTGGCCTGTTTGCGCTTGCCGTCGACAGCCCGGGTTTGCCTGCCGGCCTGTTCGGCGGCTAAGGGCCGCAGCCCGCTTCGCCGATGATTGTTTCGCCGTGAAAGTTCTCCCATGACGAAGTCAGTCCATCCTGTTGCCTGGCTGCGCCACGCCGGCCAGCACCTGGGCCTGGTGCCCTCGCTGGGCGGTAGCGTGGCTGCCTGGCAAGTCGACCGGCCGCAAGGCCGCCTGGATCTCTGGCGGCCATGGGACGGCAAGACCATCGATCTTTATCAGACGGCTTCGTTTGCGATGGTGCCGTGGTCCAACCGCATCAGCGGTGGCGGCTTCACGCACGAGGGGCAATTCCACGCCATGCGCCCGAACCGCGCTGGCGAGCCCTATCCCATTCATGGCGACGGCTGGCTGCAACCCTGGCAGATCTCCCAGCCGGCCGCCGACACACTGGTGATGACGCTGACATCGCACCGTTTTGACGGCAACCCGCATGACTACGAAGCGGTGCAGACCTTCCGGCTTGTGCAGGGCGGGCTGGACCAGCGGGTGCAGGTACGCCACCTCGGCGCGGAACCGCTGCCTTACGGCCTGGGTGTGCACCCCTGGTTTCCGCGCACGCCGGCAACGCGGATCAATGCACCGGTGCAGGGCATCTGGCTGTGCGGCGACGATCCGCTGCCGCTTGCCCACACCGGCAGTTTTCCGGCAGGCTGGAACCTGAACGAGGGCGCGCCGGCCAACGGCCCGCTCATCGACAACGGCTACACCGGCTGGGGCGGCCGGGCCAGCATCACCTGGCCCGAACTGGGGCTGCAGCTCACGGTCAACATGCCGGACTTTGAGCACGACGGCGGCGCCGCGCAGCACTTCTGCCTGATCTACCGGCCGCCTCAGGGTCCGGCCTTCTGTTTTGAGCCCATCACGCAGCCCATCGATGCCTTCCACATGCCGGGACAACCCGGCCTGCGTGTGCTCGGCCAGGACGAGCAGTGCTCGCTCAACATCCAGTGGCGCATCGCGCCCCTTGCTGCGCAAGCTTGAACCCCCGGCGCGCCCGCAGGCCTGGCCGCGGCGCTGCCAAAGCCGGCATGTCCGGCGCCGTCCTGCAAGGGCACCAGAGTTCGTGGGAAATAATGGCGTTCCATCTCAACGAACAGGACGTGCCATGCCAGCCACTCTTCAACACCAGGCGCTGGGCAGCCAGGCCGTACAGCACGGCCTGTCCACCCGAGCACGCCAACCCGCAGCTTTTTTGCCGGGAGCGGCTTGTGTCTGAAGCCACCGCCGTCGCGCAACAAAAAATCCTGCCTTATGCAGGCATCCGCGTCGTCGAGTTCACGCACATGGTCATGGGCCCGACCTGCGGCATGGTGCTGGCCGATCTGGGGGCCGAGGTCATCAAGGTCGAGCCCCTGGCCGGCGACAACACGCGCTGGCTGCTGGGGTCGGGCGCCGGTTTCTTCCCGATGTTCAACCGCAACAAGAAAAGCATTGCGCTGGATCTGCAACAAGCGCAAGGGCGCGAGGCTGCGCTGCGCCTGATTGCCACTGCCGACATCGTCAGCGAAAACTTCAAACCCGGCACCATGAAAAAACTCGGGCTGGACTATGCCAGCCTGTCGAAGCTGAACGAGCGGCTGATCTACGTGAGCCACAAGGGTTTTCTGCCCGGCCCCTACGACCACCGCACCGCGCTCGATGAAGTGGTGCAGATGATGGGTGGCCTGGCCTACATGACGGGCCGGCCCGGGGACCCGCTGCGTGCCGGTGCCAGTGTCAACGACATCATGGGCGGCATGTTCGGTGCCATTGGTGCCATGGCCGCGCTGGCAGCGCGCGAAAAAACCGGCCTGGGCCAGGAGGTGCAGGCCGCATTGTTCGAAAACAATGTGTTCCTCGTGGCCCAGCACATGATGCAGTTTGCAGTCACCGGCCAGCCAGCCGCACCCATGCCAGGGCGCATCTCGGCCTGGGGTATTTACGACGTGTTCACCGTGCGTGAGGGCGAGCAGGTCTTTCTGGCCGTGGTCAGTGACACCCAATGGCAGCAGTTCTGCGACGCCTTCGGCTTTGCCGACCTGCGCTCCGACCACCGGCTGGACAGCAACAACGACCGCGTTCGCGCGCGTGACTGGCTGCTGCCGCTGTTGCGCGAGCGCCTGGCCGCGTACACCGCGTCCGAACTCAGTGAGCTGTTTGAAGCGCGCGGCCTGCCGTTTGCGCCCATCACCCGGCCCGAGGACTTGTTTGCGGACCCGCACCTGCTGCAGACCGGCGGTCTCGCGCCCATGACCCTGCCCGATGGCCGCACAACCAGCGCGCCCCTTCTGCCGCTGACGCTGGGCGGACAGCGGCCGGGCTTGCGCCTGAACCCGCCGCAGCTTGGTGAACACACGGCGCCCCTGCTGCGCAGCCTGGGTTACAGCGAGGAGGAGCTGGCGGCGCTGGTGGCCAGCAAGGTGGCGATCCTGGCGCAATAAAAGCCCTTTACCAGGCTATTGCCACCTTTCGTGCGCATAATCGCCAGCCATGGACAAACTCAAGCAGATGGAATCCTTCGTCTCGGTGGCCACGCGCGGCAGCCTGACCGCCGCCGCCAATGCGGAGGGTGTGGCCCCGGCCATCATGGGGCGGCGCCTCGATGCGCTGGAAGAACGCCTGGGCGTCAAGCTGCTGGTGCGCACCACACGGCGCATCACGCTGACCCACGAAGGCAGCGCCTTCATGGAAGACTGCCAGCGCCTGCTGATCGACTTTGCCAATGCCGAGGCCAGCGTCTCGGCCGGCGGCGTCAAGGCCAGCGGCCACTTGCGCATCACCGCGCCGGCCGGTTTTGGACGCCGCCATGTGGCGCCGCTGGTGCCGCGCTTTCGCCAGCAACATGCCGATGTGACGATTTCGCTGAACCTCAGCGACCGGGTGGTGGATCTGGCGGGCGAAGGATTTGACTGCGCGGTGCGGGTCGGCGACCTGCCCGACTCCTCGCTGGTCAGCGTGCGATTGGCCGACAACCGGCGCCTGTGTGTGGCCACGCCCGACTACCTGAAGCGGCACGGCACGCCGCAGCGGCCCGCAGATCTCGCGAAGTTCGACTGCCTGACGCTGTCCAGCGATGCATCGCAAACACGCGGCTGGGCGTTTCAGGTTGCCGGGGAAGTGATTCACCTCAAGCCTGGCGGCCCGCTCGATTGTTCGGACGGCCAGGTCTTGCACGACTGGTGCATGGCCGGTTATGGCATTGCCTGGCGCAGCACCTGGGAAGTCGAGGCCGAGATTGCACAAGGCAAGCTGGTGCCGGTGCTGGCAGCGTTTGACGCGCCGCCGAACGGCATTTACGCGGTGTTTCCGCAACGCAAACACCTGCCGCTGCGGGTGCGGCTGTGGATAGACTTCCTCAAGCACCACTATGGCCAGCCCGAGTTCTGGGCCGCGCCGCAAGCCCCGCAGCACTGAGCCGGAAAAGACGCCATGACACTCGAAGCCCTGCTGGCCTACGCCCACATCCTCGCGATCCTGACCATGGTGGTGTTTCTGGCCAGTGAAGCGGCCTTGTGCCGGGTGGAATGGATGAATGCGGCCGTGGTCGAGCGCCTGCGCCGGATTGACCTGATTTATGGGGCGGCAGCAGGCGCTGTTTTCCTGACCGGCCTGCTGCGCGTCTTCCTCGGCACCAAGGGCGGCCAGTGGTATGGCGCCCAGCCCCTGCTGTATGTCAAGCTGGCGCTGTTTGTCAGCATAGGCCTGCTGTCGATCAAACCGACGCTGATGTTCGCGCGCTGGCAGCGCGAGCTGGCTGCCAGCGGCGCCCTGCCGGCTGCCGACCAGGTGCAGAAAGTGCGCAAGCTGGTCATGCTGCAGGCGCACATCCTGCCTTTTATCCCGCTGGCAGCCGTGTTTCTGGCGCGCGGTTTCGGCTAGGCCTGCAGCGTTGCCGGCTGGCCCAGCGAGACCCGCTTGCGCCCTTGCGCCAGCCCGGTGAACGCAAAGTCCACCTCGGGCACCCGTCCGCTGATGATGTCGGCAATCGCCGCGCCCGAGCCGCAGGCATGGGTCCAGCCCAGCGTGCCGTGCCCGGTATTGAGGAACAGATTCCGGGTGTTGGCTGCGCCTATATAGGGCACATTCGACGGCGTGGCCGGCCGCAGCCCGGTCCAGTACTGCGCGTTCTTGCCGTCCGTCATGTCCGGAAACAGCTGGCGCACGCGCCGCACAATCGCTTCGCAGCGCACCAGGTTCAAGTCGGTGTTGTAGCCGCCGAGCTCGGCCGTGCCGGCAATCCGCAGCCGGTTGCCCAGGCGTGAAAACACCAGCTTGTACTCGTCATCGGTCAATGACACATTGAAAGAGGCCGCTTCATTGATCACCGGCAGTGTGACCGAGTAACCCTTGGCCGGGTAAATGCGCAGGCTCTGGCCCAGCAGCGCGGCCCACTGCGGGCTGTAGCTGCCCAGACACATCACAAAAGCATCGGACTGGAGCTCGCTGACGATGCCGTCCGCATTGGCAATCTGCACACCTGCCAGGGCGTCGCCCTGCTTGCGCGCGCCGACAATGCGGGTGTTGTACAAAAACTCCACCCCGGCCGAAGCGCACAGGGCCGCCAGCTGGGCGGTGAACTGGTGCGCATCGCCGGACTCGTCGCTGGCCGTCATGCTGCCGCCCACCAGCCTGTCGCGGCTGGCGGCCAGCGCCGGCTCGATGGCCATACATTCGTCCGGCGTTTTCATGTCGAGCTCACAGCCGTATTCACGCATCAGCGCAGCCGGCGCCTGGGCATCGGCGTATTCCTTCTCGCTGGTGTAGAAATGCAGAATGCCTTCGGTTTTTTGCTGGTAGTTGATGCCGGTGGCGGCGCGCAGCTGCTGCAGCATGGCGCGGCTGTACAGGCCCAGGTTCACCATCTGTTTGATGTTGTGGCGTGTGCGGCCCGGTGTGCACTGGCGCAAAAAGTCCAGGCCCCAGAGCCACTGGTTCAGGTCCGGGCGCAGGCGAAACAGCAGCGGCGCGTCTTCGCGCATCAGCCACTTCAACACCTTCAGCGGCGCGCCCGGGTTGGCCCAGGGTTCGGCATGGCTGACCGAGACCTGGCCGCCGTTGGCAAAGCTGGTTTCCAGGCCCGCGCCGGGTTGACGATCGACCACGCAGACATCGTGGCCGGCCTGGCGCAAAAACCAGGCCGTGGTGATACCGGTGACACCGGCACCCAAAACAGTGACTTTCATGAAAACTCCAAGGAAAAAAGGTCGCAAGCCCTTGCCGGGCGTACGTGAGCAGCTATGAAATTGGTAGCGTTTCAAAGCGGCAGCGCACACCCGTCAGGGTGCCGCTCCCACTGTCCTTGGTACCTGAGAGATTCAACCCGCAGCGCCTGCGGCGCTGGCCGGGCCTTGCTCCTTCGGTGGTCACCGCATGGCGCGGCAACTCTCTCCAGATTCGGCGTGTTTCATTCAATACGGGGGCCTGAGCGATCATGGGAGATTGCGCCTTCGGCGGCTGGCGTACGGGGACGTCAACACTCTCTTGAATGAGCCTGCATTGTGCCACGGCGCCATCACCCCCGGGTGCGCCAAAACAAAAGCCCCGGCAACCGTGCTGCCGGGGCTTTTGGGGAAGCGGGAAGTGCTTATTTGCTCAGGCACTCTTTCATGAAGGCCTTGCGCTCGTCGCCTTTTTTGTCCTTGGCGTCCACATTGCAGGTTTTCATCTTGGTTTGCTGCGTGGGAGCCTCGACTTTGGCGCTCAGGCATTGCTTCATGAAGGCCTTGCGTTCGTCGCCTTTTTTACCCTCGGCCTCCTTGTTGCAGGTACCCATCTTGGTTTGCTGGGCGGTTTTGGCGGGTGCGGCTGCAGGCGCGGCTGCAGTTTGGGCCACCGCCGGCAGGCCTGCCGACAGAAGGAAAGCGGCGGCAATCAGGGAAAACAGATTTTTCATGGTGGCTCCAATAAGTGGCAGAAGCTGGGCGTGAGTTCCGGCTGGAATTCCAACACATAACGCATGCTCCGGCAAGCCGGATGACCGCCCGCTTGCAAACCGTAAAATCAGCACATGCTCTCGATTAAAAAAGAACTGCTCGCAGCTTTGGCTGGCGCGCTGGAACAACTGTCCCCGGGCGCCGGGGACAAGGCCGCATTTGAGTCACCCAAGGTGGCGGCCCATGGCGATTTCGCCTGCACCGCGGCGATGCAGCTGGCCAGGCCGCTCAAGCTCAATCCGCGCCAGCTGGCAGAACAGTTGCGCGGCTTGTTGCTTGCGGCGCCTGCTTTTGCGCGCTGGGTCGAGGCCATAGAGATCGCCGGCCCGGGCTTTCTCAACCTGCGCCTGAAGCCCGCCGCCAAGCAGGAGACCGTGCGCGAGGTGCTGCAGAGCGGGACGCAATACGGCATCGAGCCGCTGGACCCCGCGCGCCGGATGATTGTCGAATTTGTGTCCGCCAACCCGACCGGGCCGCTGCATGTGGGCCATGGCCGGCAGGCGGCATTGGGTGATGCGATCTGCAAGCTCTACGCGACCCAGGGCTGGGATGTGTACCGCGAGTTTTATTACAACGACGCCGGCGTGCAGATCCACACGCTGGCGACCAGCACCCAGGCGCGCGCCAAAGGCCTGAAGCCCGGCGATGCGCTCTGGCCTGAGCCGGCCTACAACGGCGACTACATCGACGACATTGCGCGCGACTTCATCGCCCAAAAAACCGTCCGCTCCGACGACCGCGCCTTCACCGCCAGTGGCGACATCAAGGACCTGGACGCGCTGCGGCAGTTTGCCGTGGCCTATTTGCGGCACGAGCAGGACCTGGACCTGAAGGCGTTTTCGGTGCACTTCAACAACTACTACCTGGAGTCCAGCCTGTACAGCTCGGGCCGGGTCGAAGCCACCGTGGCCAGACTGAAAGAGGCCGGCAAGACCTATGAGCAGGACGGCGCCCTGTGGCTCAGGTCCACCGACTACGGCGACGACAAAGACCGCGTCATGAAAAAAGGCGACGGCAGCTACACCTACTTTGTGCCCGACGTGGCCTACCACCTGGCCAAGTGGGAGCGCGGTTTCGCCAAAGCCATCAACATCCAGGGCATGGACCACCACGGCACGATTGCCCGGGTGCGCGCCGGCCTGCAGGCCGCGAACCAGGGTGTGCCGGCGGGTTATCCCGACTACGTGCTGCACACCATGGTGCGCGTGGTGCGCAACGGCGAAGAGGTGAAGATCTCCAAACGCGCCGGCAGCTACGTCACGCTGCGCGACCTGATCGAGTGGACCAGTGCCGACGCGGTGCGGTTTTTCCTGCTGAGCCGCAAGCCCGATACCGAATACATCTTCGACATCGATCTGGCCCTCAGCAAAAACAATGAAAACCCGGTGTATTACGTGCAGTATGCGCATGCGCGCATCTGTTCGGTGCTGGCAGCCTGGGGCGGCGACGAGGGCATGCTCAAGGCCGCAGACCTGTCGCCGCTGGACAGCCCGCAGGCCCAGGCGCTGATGCTGCTGCTGGCCAAATACCCCGAGATGTTGGCCCACGCCGCCAGCGGTTTTGCGCCGCACGATGTGGCGTTTTACCTGCGTGAGCTGGCGGCCTGCTACCACAGCTATTACGACGCCGAGCGTATTCTGGTCGATGACGAAGCGGTCAAACTTGCACGCCTGGCACTGGTCGCCGCCACCGCGCAGGTGTTGCACAATGGCCTGGCGGTGCTCGGTGTCAGCGCGCCGCGCAAGATGTAAAGCATGAAGCCATCAAAGTCTGGGCAAGCTATGAACAAACAACGAGGCGGAACCCTGCTGGGTCTGATCATTGGCGCACTGGTGGGGCTGGGTGCCGCGCTGGCGGTGGCGGTTTACATCACCAAGGTGCCGGTGCCCTTCATGAGCAAGGGCCAGTCGCGCAGCCCGGACCACGACGCGGCCGAGGCCAAGAAAAACCGCGACTGGAACCCGAACGCGCCCATGTACGGCAAAAACCCGGCCAAACCTTCTGCGGCCGCCAGCGGGCCCGTGCAGGATGTCACGCCGCCCGCCACCGCCGCGTCCAGCCCGGTGCCCGCCAGCACGGCCAAGGCTGCGCCGGCGGCGGCGGCCGACCCCATTGGTGACCTGGCCAAAGCCAAGCTGGCCAGCCCGCCAGCCGCCGCCACCGGCGCCGATCCTTTCAACTATTTTGTGCAGGTGGGGGCGTTCCGCACCCCGGAAGATGCCGAGCAGCAACGCGCCAAGATTTCACTGATGGGCCTGGAAGCCAAAGTCACCGAGCGTGAGCAGTCGGGCCGCACCGTGTTTCGTGTGCGCCTCGGGCCTTTTGACAAAAAAGACGACGCAGAAAAAGCCAAAGAGCGGCTCGATGCCAGCGGTGTCGAAACCGCCCTGGTGCGGGTCCAGCGCTGAACTTTTTGCCGCGCTGCAGACTCAACCAGGCGTCTTAACGGAGAAAAAATTGATGCAACGACGTGAATTTTCGCTTTCTGCGGCTGCGCTGGCGGCTGCTTCTGCCGGCGCCTGGACGGTGCCGGCACAAGCCCAGGGAGGGCCGCGCGCAGGCACCGACTATGTGGTGCTCGACAAACGCGCGCCGGTGGAGGCGCCCAGCGGCAAGATCGAGGTGGTGGAGTTTTTCTGGTACAGCTGCATACACTGCAACCGGTTCGAACCGGCGCTGGAAGAGTGGATCAAAAAAGCGCCCAAAGATGTGGCGGTTCGCCGCGTGCCGATTGCTTTCCGGCCCGACTTCGAGCCGCAGCAACGCCTTTTTTATGTGCTCGAAACCATGAACAAGGTCGAAGAGCTGCATAAAAAGGTTTTTTATGCGATCCATGTGGAAAAGCAGCTGCTGAACACGTCCGAGCTGATTGCCGCCTGGGCGGAAAAGCAAGGCCTGGACAAGGCCAAATTTGCTGAAATCTACAACTCTTTTTCCGTCGCGACCAAAGCCCGCAAGGCCACGCAGCTGCAGGACGCCTACAGGATAGACGGTGTTCCGGCGCTGGGCATTGCCGGCCGGTTCTTTACCTCGGGCTCACTCGCCCAAAATATGGAGCGCGCCCTGCAGGTCACCGACTATCTGGTGGCCCAGGTGCGCAAAGGCTGACAGGCCGCGGATCTTTCTGCTGCGCGGCCCAATCGGGCTGACCCTGCCACCCGCCCCGAAAGGGCGGGTTTTTTACGTGCGACACATATTTCCCGGAAGATGCGTCGCTACAATCAGCCCATACCACTCAAGCAGCAAGATTCGTGCCTTTATGAAAACCACCGCCTGTCTCCTGACGCTGGCCCTTGTCCTGACGGCCTTGCCGGCTGCCGCCGAAAAGACCGACCGCGACATGCCCATGAATGCCGAGTCCGACGCCCTGCGTTATGACGACCTGAAGCAGACCAGCGTGTTCACCGGCAATGTGGTGATCACCAAGGGCACCATCATCATCCGCGGCGCACAGGTCGACGTGCGGCAGGACCCCGAGGGTTACCAGTTTGCGATCGTCACGGCCGCGCCGGACAAACTGGCTTTTTACCGCAAGAAGCGCGACGGGGTGGACGAATTCATTGAAGGCGAAGGCGAACGCATTGAATACGACAGCCGCGCCGACACCGTCAAATTCATCAAGCGCGCCATCCTGCGCCGCTTCCAGGGCGCCACGCTGGCGGACGAGACCACCGGTGACATCATTGTTTATGACAACCCGACCGATGTGTTCACCGTGGACAGCGGCTCGCTGAACCGCAGCGCCACCAACCCGAACGGGCGTGTGCGCGCCCTGCTGGCGCCGCGCAACCGGGCCACCGCGCCGGCGCCGGCGCCGGCGCCGGCCGCCAGCCCCGCCCCCACACTCAAGCCCAGCCGCGTGCTGGGTGACGAAAAAAAGTAATTGATTCCCCATGGATGTGAGCCCGGAAACCGCCCCCGTCAGTCGTTTGATCGCCAGTGGCCTGAGAAAATCCTACGGAAGCCGACAAGTCGTCAAGGACGTTTCCATCACGGTGCAAAAAGGCGAAGTGGTGGGGCTGCTGGGCCCCAACGGCGCCGGTAAAACCACCTCGTTTTACATGATTGTCGGCCTGGTGCGCGCCGATGCCGGCGAGATCACCATCGACGGGCAGTCGATCGAGCACATGCCGATTCACAAGCGTTCGCGCCTGGGACTGAGCTACCTGCCGCAGGAAGCTTCCATCTTCCGCAAGCTCACGGTCGAGCAAAACGTGCGCGCGGTGCTGGAGCTGCAAACCGACCCGGCCGGCAAGCCGCTGGAGCTGGCGGTGATCAACAAGCGCCTGGACACCTTGCTGCAGGACCTGCGGGTCGACCACCTGCGTGATTCACCGGCGCCCGCCCTGTCCGGCGGCGAGCGGCGCCGCGTCGAGATTGCCCGCGCATTGGCGACCCAGCCGCGTTTCATCCTGCTCGACGAGCCCTTTGCCGGCATTGACCCGATTGCGGTGATAGAGATCCAGCGCATCATCGGTTTTCTCAAGTCGCGCGGCATCGGCGTGCTGATCACCGACCACAATGTGCGCGAGACCCTGGGCATTTGCGACCACGCCTGCATCATCAGCGATGGCCATGTGCTGGCCACCGGCACTCCCTCGGAAATTGTGAACAACGCTGACGTGCGCCGGGTTTATCTCGGTGAGCACTTCAAGATGTGATGGCTCCGACGTAATGGCTCCCCCCCGTTGTCGCTCACTGCGTGTAGCTCCCTCCCCCCTGCAGGGGGCGGCGCCTGCGCCCCGGCCAAGCCGGTTGCGCGGCCCCTGCTTGCCTAAAACAATTCAGCCCGCTTTCGCGCGCGCTTAGGTCCGGCATGAAGCAGGGGCTTTCCCTTCGCGTCTCGCAGCATCTGGCGCTGACGCCGCAATTGCAGCAGTCGATACGCCTGCTGCAACTGTCGACGCTGGAGCTGAGCCAGGAAGTCGAGCAGATGCTTGACGAAAATCCGTTTCTGGAAGTGACGGAAGAAGCGGCGCCGCGTGAAGAATTTGGACTGGGCCAGACCGACGCGCCGGTCAGCCAGGAAACGCGGGAGTTTGAATCTGCTACGGAATCGATAGCTGGTGGTGCAGATGACTCGGGGGCTGCGGGCCAAAATGATGCGGAACCCAGCAGCGAGGCCAAGCTCGAGGAAAGCTGGGAAGGCGACGGCAGCGTGGAAACCGCGCCCGATGACAACGAGTGGGGCGGCGACGCCACGCCGCGCAAGAACAACAACGACGACAGCGACGTCGATGCCACCGAGCTGGCACGCAGCCATGAGTCGCTGCAGGAGCACCTGCACCGGCAGGCGCTGTCCTTGCGCCTGTCGCCCGAAGGCAAGGCCGCGCTGCACTTCCTGATCGAATCGCTCAATGACGACGGTTACCTCGAAGACAGCCTGGCGTCGCTGGCAGCCGGCCTGGCCGGGGACGACATCGAGCAACTCGAAGCGGTGGAGCACGAGTTTTCAGTGGCGCTCAAGTTGTTGCAGCACATGGAACCCGCCGGTGTCGGTGCGCGCAACCTGGCCGAGTGCCTGGGCCTGCAGCTGCTCGACTGCAAAAACACCGACGAAACCCGCGCCGCCATCGCCATGTGCCAGCAGCCGATGGAATTGCTCGCCAAGCGCGATGTCAAACGGCTGGCGCAGCTGTGCGGTTTTCCGGACACGGTGATCAAGGGCGCGATCGCGCTGATCGGCCGGCTCGACCCGAAGCCGGGCCGGCGCTTTGTCAATGTCGAACGCAACCTGGTGGTGCCCGACGTGCTGGTGGTCAAGTCCGGCCGGGGTTTCAAGGTCTCGCTCAACAGCGAGGTGATGCCGCGCCTGCGTGTGCACGACATTTACGCCAATGCGATCAAGCAGAACAAGGGCCAGGGCGGCGCGGCGCTGCAGCAGCGCCTGCAGGAGGCGCGCTGGTTCATCAAGAACATCCAGCAGCGCTTCGACACCATACTGCGCGTCAGCAGCGCGATTGTCGAGCGCCAGAAAAACTTCTTCACGCATGGCGAACTTGCCATGCGGCCGCTGGTGCTGCGCGAGATTGCCGACGAGCTGGGCCTGCATGAATCCACGATTTCGCGCGTGACCACCGCCAAATACATGAGCACGCCCTTCGGCACCTTCGAGCTCAAGTATTTCTTCGGCTCGGCACTCGGCACCGAAACCGGCGGCAATGCCTCAAGCACCGCGGTGCGCGCGCTGATCAAGCAGTTTGTCGCCTCCGAAAGCCTGAAAAAACCGCTCAGCGACAACCAGATTTCTGAAATGCTCAAGGAGCAGGGCATAGAATGCGCGCGCCGCACCGTCGCCAAATACCGCGAAGCGCTGCGTATTGCGCCGGCCAATCTGCGCAAATCCTTATGAATCAACTACAACTGTTTTTACCCTGCGCCGCCGGCGTCGAAGAGCTGCTGGCCGCCGAGGTCAAACACATCACCGGCAGCACTGGCAAAGCCTGGCGCGCCGGCGTGCAGGTGGCCGGCTCCTGGCGCGACGCGCTGCAACTCAATCTGCAGAGCCGTCTCGCCCAGCGCGTGCTGATCGAGCTGCAGCACAACAGCTACCGCAGCGAGCAGGACCTGTACAACGCGGCCGCCGCCGTGGCCTGGGAGATCTGGTTCACGCCGAAACAGACTTTCAAGGTCGAGATCACCGCGCAGCACAGCCCGCTGACCAGCCTGAACTTTGCGGCGCTGAAAATCAAGGACGCGATTGCCGACCGCTTCCGCGACAAATACGATGTGCGTCCCGATGTCGATACACGCTGGCCCGACGTGCGCATCTACGCGCACTTGACGACAGACACGGTCACGCTGTACATCGACACCTCGGGCGAGCCGCTGTTCAAGCGCGGCTGGCGCGAGGACAAGGGCGATGCACCGCTGAAGGAAACCCTGGCCGCCGCCATGCTGGCCGCCAGCGGCTGGAGCGGCGAGAACGGCCTGTGCAAACAAGGCGTGCCGCTGTACGACCCGTGTTGCGGCTCCGGCACCATCGTCATCGAGGCGGCCCAGGTGTCGCGCAACATCGCTGCCGGCATGGGCCGGCGTTTTGCGTTTGAAAAATTTGTGCCTTTCCAGTCCCATGTCTGGGAAGGCCTGCTGGACCAGGCCGAGGCCGCGATCACCGCGCCGACCGCGCAGGTGTTCGGCAGCGATGTGTCTTTCCGCATGGTCGACTTTGCGCAGCGCAATGCAGAACGCGCCGGCGTGGCCGATGTGGTGCAGCTGCGCGGCGGCGACGCGCTGCAGCGTTTGCCGCCCGCGCCCTCGGGCGTGATGCTGGTGAATCCGCCTTATGGCGAGCGCATTGATGTGGCCGGTGTTGCCGGCATCCCCGCAGTGCAGGGCCGCGAGCAGCGCCGCAGCACACAGTTCCAGGGCGAGGCGATTGACGAGTTTGGCCAGCCGCTGGCGCAGGGCCATGGTGATACGCGTGATGAAGCCGGCGCAGCCCCCAGGCGCGACCGCAGCGCGAACCCGGGGCGCGAGCAGGCGCAGACCGACAGCGGCGAGCTGGCCTCGGACTTCTTCCCGCAGCTGGCCAGCCACTGGAAGAAAAACTACGCCGGCTGGACCGCCCATGTGTTGACGCCCGACATGAAGTTGCCGCAAAAAATGCGCCTGAAGGAATCGCGCCGCGTGCCGATGTGGAACGGCCCGATTGAATGCCGGCTGTTCCGCTTCGACATGGTGGCCGGCTCGGCGCGCGAGAAAAAACCGGCGGCCTCCTGAGCCGGCTCTTCATGGACCAGCAGGCCAAAACCGGCGACCGCGTGGTGCTGGACACCAACATCGTGCTGGACCTGTTTGTTTTCAACGATGCCACCGCGGCACCGCTCAGGCAGGCGCTGCGGGACGGCGCACTCGACTGGATCAGCACCCAGGCCATGCGCGCCGAACTTGAACGTGTGCTGGCCTATCCGCAGATTGTTCCGCGCCTGGCCTTGAACCAACTGCAGGCCGGCGATGTGCTGGCCGCGTTTGACCGGCATGTGCGGCTGGTGAACGCCGCCGCCAGGGCGCCGGTCACTTGCAGCGATGCCGACGACCAGATCTACATCGACCTGGCCGTTGCGCACCAGGCCTGGCTGATCAGCAAGGACAAGGCCGTACTTTCCATGAAAAAAAGGCTGCTGACCCTTGGTGTACGCGCACAGACAGCTATTAAAAACATAGCAGATTGAGGTTCAGGCAGCGGCCGGCGCGAGCTCACCGGTGCTCGACACCTTGTCCTCGGGCTTGCTGACCGCAAAGCTGTGGGCACTGGCCAGCGGCCAGTAGAGCTTGAACACCTGGTGTTGTGATTCCAGATCCGTCAGCAGCGAACCCTGCTTGACGCGCATCACCAGATTCGACAGCAGGCGCACTTCGGTGTCGTTGATGCGCCGCACGATGTGGTGCGCCGTGACCTCCTTGCTGTGCTTCAGGCCGGCGGCCTCCAGCAACTCCTTGAGCGCCTTCAGCGTGCTCTGGTGAAAACGCCAGACACGTTCGGCCTTGTCGGGCACGACCAGCGCCTGCTGGCGCACCGGGTCCTGCGTGGTCACGCCGGTCGGGCAGTTGCCGGTGTGGCAGGTCTGCGCCTGGATGCAGCCCAGCGCAAACATGAAGGCCCGGCCCGAGTTGCACCAGTCGGCGCCCAGCGCCATCATGCGGGTGATGTCAAAAGCGCTGATCACCTTGCCGGCGCAACCGACGCTGACACGTTCGCGCAGGCCCACACCCAGCAGCGTGTTGTGCACCAGCAGCAGGCCCTCCTGCACCGGTGCGCCCACATGGTCGGTGAACTCCAGCGGCGCCGCGCCGGTGCCGCCCTCGGCGCCATCCACCACAATGAAGTCCGGCGTGATGCCGGTCTCCAGCATGGCCTTGACCATGGCAAACCACTCCCAGGGGTGGCCGATGCAGAACTTGAAGCCGGTCGGTTTGCCACCCGACAGCTCGCGCAGGCGCGCGATGAAGTGCATCATCTCCACCGGCGTGGAAAACGCGCTGTGTGAGGACGGCGACACACAATCCTTGCCGACAGGCACGCCGCGTGCAGCGGCAATTTCGGCTGTGACCTTGGCACCCGGCAAAATGCCGCCATGCCCGGGCTTGGCGCCCTGGCTCAGCTTGAGCTCTATCAGCTTGACCTGCGGGTCGGCGGCGCTGAGTGCAAATTTCTCGGCGCTGAAACTGCCGTCGTCGTTGCGGCAACCAAAATAACCCGAACCAATTTCCCAGATCAGATCGCCGCCGTGCACGCGGTGGTGCTGCGAGATCGAGCCCTCGCCGGTGTCGTGCGCAAAGCCGCCTTTTTGCGCGCCCTTGTTCAGCGCCAGGATGGCGTTGGCCGACAGCGCGCCAAAACTCATGGCCGAGATGTTGAAGATGCTGGCGCTGTAAGGCTGCGCCGTGTCGGGGCCAATGGTGATGCGAAAGTCGTGCGAAGCGATGTGGGTGGGCTGCACCGAATGGTTGATCCACTCATAACCGTGGCGGCTGACATCAAGCTGGGTGCCAAAAGGCCGGTTGTCCATCTCGCCCTTGGCACGCTGGTACACCAGCGAGCGCTGCGAGCGTGAAAATGGCGCAGCCTCCGAGTCGCTTTCAATGAAATACTGGCGCATTTCCGGGCGTATGAATTCCAGCAGAAAGCGCAGGTGGCCTGTCACCGGGTAGTTGCGCAAAATGGAACTTTTGGTTTGCCGCAGGTCATGAATACCGACACCGGCCAGCAGCAGACACAGTAGCAAGGCCAGCCAGCCCACACCAAAGGCCACCAGGCTGAACAATGCCAGCAGCGCGCCCAGCAGGCACAGCCCCAGCGCGGCGTAACGAAGGGGAACCAGGGCGTCAAGGCGTTGAAACATGGCGGCGCTTCCGTGATGCCCGAGGGGCCGGGCCCGTACCAGCACCCGCCGCAGCGCGGCAGATACACTTTAGGGGAGCGCTGAATGTCTTCAGCGCTTCCTCAGATCATAAGAGCCTCGCGTGAGGCTCAGCACTGTTTTCTCATGACACCCTCCAAACCACCCTCCCCCCCTGCCGCACCCGATGATTCAGCGCCCGAGGGCGGCTGGATGGAAGTCGAGGGCTTTGAGGAACTGGACGACATCCTCGACGACTTGCGCAGCCGCTACGACGAAACCCCGCAGTGGGAGTTTTGTGAAGGTTTCATGGCCGCCGTGATCTGCACCCGCCGCCCCATCGCCGCCAGCGAATATTTGCCGGTGCTGCTGGGCACAGCCGCCGAAGGGGAAGCGCCCGACGCGGACGGCGGCTCGTTTGCCAGTGACGCGCAGCAGGCCCGCTTCATGGCCCTGTGGACGCAGCGCTGGAACGAGGTGGCGACTGCCCTCGACAACAAGGTCGAGACCCTCGAAGACGATGCCTGTTACCACCCCGAAGTGATGGACGTGCGCGGCGCCGTGGCCGACATGCCGCCTGAGGAGCAGGCCGCCTTCAAGGGCGAAGACCTGCCGGCCTTTGCCCAGGTCTGGGCCCTGGGTTTCATGTTTGCGGTGGAAAGCTGGCCCGAAGAATGGGCCGCACCGCGCGACAAGGACGCCGCCCAGTGGCTGGACGATGCGCTGCAGGCCGTGGTGGCGATGACCGAAGACGACAACGCGGCACCCCAGGTCTCACCGCTCAATGACGAAGGCAAGCCCAGCACCAGCATCGCACGCCTGAACGCGTTTGGCGACGCGATCTGGGCGGTGTACGACTTGCGTGAACTCTGGAAAACCATGGGCCCGAAAGTGGAAACCGTGCGCAAGGAGGCTGAGCCCGGCCGCAATGATTTATGCCCTTGTGGCAGCGGCAAGAAATACAAGAAGTGCCACGGGGCGGGGTGAAGGGCTCAGGGCGATCGGCTGACTGAAACCCCAGGTGCGAAGCTCACTCGTCCGCGTCGGCGTGGCTTGAACGCGAGCTGCGGGCCGAGAGTCCGAAGTCCTCGCCCGGATCAGGCGCTTGCCGGTATTTGCGTGACGGCTCCTCAGCGCGGCGATGCACCGCCAAAACGAGAACCGCACCGATGACAGGCAGCAGCCAGACCAAAAGCATCTGGGCGATTTTCTGCTGGCGTGAAATGACGTCGTCGCGCAGGACCAGCCGCGTAGCCACCCCATTGGCCGCGATCAGCGGAACAAGAAGAAAAGCAACAAACGCGTATTCCATGCTGACGACCCGGTTCACTCGGCCAGCTTGCCGGTTTCAGCATGCCGGTACGGTCGCGATGCCATATACACACCGAGCAGAAAGGGCAGCGCCACCAGCGCAACGCCCGGCGCCAGCTCTACAAGCCACATCATCAGGGACTCAAGGCGCTGACCACGGTCCCAGTCATCGGCCGTGATGGACCAGGCGACCAGCACCAGGATGAGCCAGCTTGCCACCACAGCCAGGCCCATGGTCTTGACCGACAAGCGGCGCGCCCTGAGCAGCAGGGCGGCCACAGGCACAGCCACCAGAGCCAGCAGCGGCAGGACAACCACCAGCGACAGCACCGACGCATAAAGCGTCCACCCGGGAACCGTGGCCCAACGTTGCTCCGCCTGCAGCAACTTGTCAGCAACGCGCGCACTGAACTCCACATGGGACAACACAAAGTTCAGGGCCAGCAGGCCCACTGCGGCCATCACATAGGCGGCCACCAGCGGCTTGAACCCTATGCTGCGAAAAACTTGCCCGAGCACCATTCGCCAGATGATGAAGGGCAGGGCAACCGCCAGTGCAACAAGCGCCAGCCCTGAGGCTTGTGTCATCCAGTCAAAAAGCCAGTCGGGTGCCATGTCAAAACCTCACATTCAAAACAAGCGACGCGGCTTAGTCACGCACCGTGCTTGCTGACCGGGAAGAATTGGGCCGCATCGCAGTGGGTGCTACCGGCTCAGGAGCAGGATAGCCCAATAGCCGGCAATGCCCATCTGCACGGCAAAGGCCACGAAGCGCAGGGTGACAGCCGCCACGGACAAGGACGCCAGGTGAATGAGGGACTGAACCATGCGAGCCCCCAGCAGCGTGTAAGCCAGTGGGTCGGTGACTGCCGACTGGCCCGCGACCACAGCGACGAGCATGAGGCCGCCGAAGATGGGGAGTCCTTCCAGGCAGTTGGCGTGCGCCCGGGCCAGTCGCTGCATGAAAGGCGTGAGGTTGGTGTTGTCCGGCTGGAAGCCGTTGGCAGGCATGGCCCTGGTGAGGACCAGCTTTGAACGAATGATCTCCATCAGCACCAGAAGGAACAAGGTCCATGCGATGAATGCTGTAAGGGCGGTGAGGGTGGGGTTCATGTGTGTGTACTTAAAGTGACTTACTGGTTGGAGGCTCTGAGTTGTCACGCAGATGTGGATCAGCGGTTGAGTTCAGCGGCCGCCGGAGGTGGTCCGCTGGAACGATGTAGGCGGTCTGACGCCTCATCTCAAGCCGGACAAATCATCACCGGCGGCACACGACATAGGCGCAGTCAGCGGACCGCCCATGATTTCGGGCCCTGAAACTTTGCGCGGGATCTGAACCACTCTTTCTGCGTCCAGTGATGTCAACGCCACCCCACACCTCTTTGCGGCGACGTCAACCCAAAATTCTGCCCGGTACCGCCGCCCGGCAACAAGACGAGTGGAAAATGCAGATGGTCGGCACCACGCCACCATGCCTCCCGGTGCGGGGAGATCAATGGCACTGGTCCAGATGGTGACGGGCGTTTCTGCGAGGATAGCGATCACTTTGGACTCTCGCCTGCCCACGGACGTGATCACCGAAGGTCCTTTGCACGACACCGGGTCGGCGAAAAAATAGTGCTGGGTGATTCCGCCACCGTCGTTGCGGAAATCCACTGACGCAGTGGGTGCTCCTGGTGCGACCTTGAAAGGCGGATGGGCGCAGGCGACGAGAAAGGCGCCTAGCGCCAGCGGAACAAAGAGGTGAAATTTCATGATCGTGCTCGACGGGATGCCCAACGTCGGCGTTGACCGGCGCACACGAAGTGAGTGTGCGAAGCGCGCCAACGCAAGTGTGCGTCCGTGTCGAACAACCTGTTAGAGCGCTCCACGAGAGGCTGCCAGACCCTCATGACGCGAAGGCTTTCACCGTGAGGACCGCGAGGAGAACGGTTATTAGGGAGAAACACCACGCCAACCAACCAAAACCAAGAAAGGACCAATGACTCACGCTGGATTGGCGCTGCAATTCGTCCTGTTGCGCGAGGGTAAGGTGGCCTTTGCCCTTTTTCCATTCCGTAGGCCAGAAGCGCCACGGTGTCTCACGCAATGGCTCACTCATTCGGAAAGCGTCGATTGCCAGCGCCGCGCATGCGCAGGTGAGAACGAGGAGCAACCAAGCGGACATTGGACTCTAACGTAATGTATAGAGCAAAACCTGCTCGATACACTGGCCCGTGCTCGATATTCTGGACATGGCTTCCTACTGATCGTGGCGTGTTTGTTGGGTTTTACCGCATTACGCTGCAAACTCCTACAGGCATAAAAACTTTATGAACCACAGCCGTCCTTGCCGCCACCCGATCAAAGCGCCATTCCACCCGAAGACAGAGCATGATTTCGGCCTGCAGCCCAATGTCCATGAGCGTAATCAGCTACTTATTTGATAGCGTGCAAAAGATCAGCATCGGAAGCGCTGCGACGCAATGCAGCCCTGCTTAAGCGCCCTCAAACCTCGTGTGAATAAACAATAAACCCCATGTGTTGGGCCACCTTGTCATACAGCAGCCGGCCCGCCGCATTGCTGGTGTGCGTCTGCCAGTACACCCGTGTGATGCCCGCTGCTTTGGCCTGTTGGTACACCGCTTGAATCAGCGCACGCCCCACACCCTTGCCGCGTGCGGCGGGGGCTGTGAACAGGTCCTGCAAATAACAGGTGAGCTCGATGCGCGTGGTGCTGCGGTGGTAGAGGTAGTGGGTCAGGCCCAGCAATTGCCCGTCGCACTCTGCCACCAGGGCGAAGACGGGCTCCGCCGGGTCGAAGAATCGTTGCCAGGTGACTTCGGTGATGGCGGGCGCCAGCGCGGTGTCGCCGTGGCGGCCGTAAAAGGCGTTGTAGCCGTCCCAGAGCGGCGTCCAGGCTTCGACGTCGGTTTGCTGGATGGGGCGGACGAGCATGGCAGCAGGCATGGTGTGGGATGTTCCTGAGATCAAGGCAGTGACGGTGTCTGCAGGGTGCTCTGGTCGGCGTCGTCGGCGTCCTGGTAGACCCGCGCCAGCAGCAGCTTGAAGGCGGGCAGGCGAGCAGCCGGCGTCGGGCGCAGCACACCCTGCTCCTGCAGAACGGTGATCAGCTTCATGGGCGCCACTCGTTTGTCACCGACGATTTCGACATGGCCGGCATGCACCTGCACGCGGCGGGTGCGCACATCGGCATCCACCAAGGGATTGCGTTGCTCGGCCAGCGAGAAGATTTCGTCGTCCTCGACACAGCGGCCCCCGGCCTCGCGCCTACAGCTGCCGCGCTCATCGGTGTCGATTTTCAGATGGCTGGCCACTTGCGGTGCCAGTGCCCCCGGTTCGCGGATGAAGGGGGATGAATACGTGATATCGGCCCACTTGGCGCCGGTTACCAGATAACAGCTCAAGGGCAGAAAGCCCAGTGTCAGCGGATACAACCAGGTCTTGCCGCAGGTCTGGGCGGCCTCGATGCCGGCGAAGGGGCCGGAGATCGTGACCAGGCGGGTACCGGCCGGTGGGCCCGGCAACGCGGCGTCGGAAGACTCCGTCATTGACTTGCGGGCGATCAGCGCGCCCTGGCTGTGGCCTATGAGGGTGATCTGTGACGAGCGGGACTGCGCGCTCAGTTGCTGCATTGCCTGCTGCAGATCGCCGGCCACTTGCGCCAGCCTGGCCCGGTCGTCGTAGGTGAAACACGCCGTTTGCTGGCCATGAAAAGCCAGCACCTGGGCCAGACCGCGAAACTGGCCGGATGAGCCGAAGCAACCATGCACCAGCACATGAACCGGCTGACCAGCATTGAGGCGAAGGCTGCGGTCGGGGTTGTCGGTGCAGGGGCCCAGGCCAGGGATTTGCAGGGTCACATCGGCGGCAGGCAGGCGGCTGGGCTCCAACTCAAGAAAAGTGTTGTTCAAGGTTTCGCGCGACGCACAGCCAGCCAGCAAACCCAGCATGGCGAGGCAAGCCGCGAGGCGTTTCACGCCAGCGCTCCCCACACCGGTTCACAGCGCACCTCGGTTTTGACCGAGTTGGCGATGAAGCAGGCCTCATGCGCCTCATGGTGCAGCCGGCCCAGTTCTTCGCGGGTCGGCTGGCGCTCACCAGAAAACTCCACCTCTGGCCGCAGGGTGACAAGGGTCATGGCCATTTTGCCGTCGGCATTTTTTGCCATGACGCCTTCTGCGGCATCAAAGTAACGGTCCACACAGAACCTGCGTTTGGCTGCAATCGACAAAAACCACAACATGTGGCAACTCGAGAGCGAGGAGACAAAAGCTTCCTCGGGGTCCAGCGCCGCCGGGTCCGACAGCGGCAGCGGCACCACATGCGGCGAGGACGATCCCGGCACCTCCAGGCCGCCATCAAAACGCAGCAGGTGGCGGCGGCTGTAGCGGTTGCCCAGGAAGTCGCCATCGTGGCGCAGCCACAGGGTTTCAGCGGTGTAACTGGCCATGTTGTTTACCGGAAGAAGGTGTGTATCGCGTGTGCGGTTTCCAGCGGCAGTTCTTCGGGAATGAAGTGCCCGGCCGGCATGGCGTGGCCGCTGACAATGCCGCTGCACTGCGCCTGCCACAGCACCAGCGGTTCAAACAGCTTTTGCACCACACCACGCTCACCCCACAAAATCTGGGTGTCGCAGGCAATCTTGTCGCCGCGCGCGCGGCTTTCGCGGTCATGCACCAGATCTATGCCGGCGCTGGCGCGGTAGTCCTCGCAGGCGGCGTGGATGGCCTCGGGGGTGCAGAAGCAGCGTTCGTACTCGATCAGCGCCTCGGGCTCGATGTAGCCCAGGCCGCTGCTGCCCCAGCCGCCGAGTTTGGCGTGCAGGTAGGCCAGGGCATTGCCGCCTATCATGGTCTCGGGCAGCGGGCTGGGCTGGATCAGGTGAAACCAGTGGTAATACGCGCTGGCAAAAGCCATGTTGGTGGCGTTGTACATGTCCAGTGTGGGCGCAATGTCTATCAGGCACAACTTGTCCACGCGGGCTGAATGGTCCAGCGCCAGCCGGTGCGCCACGCGCCCGCCGCGGTCGTGGCCGCACAGAAAAAAGTTGCCACGCCCCAGTACGTCCATCACGGCCACCGCGTCTTGCGCCATGTTGCGTTTGCTGTAGTTGCTGTGGTCCGGCAGGCCCGGGACTTTGGACGAGTCGCCATAACCGCGCAAATCCGGCAGCACCAGAAAGTAGTGCGCCTGCAGCGCCTGCACCACGCGGTGCCACATCACATGGCTTTGCGGAAAGCCGTGCAAGAGCAGCAGGGTGGGGCCCTGTGTATTGCCGCCGAAGCGCGCAAAAATGGACGTGCCGTTGACTTCAAAGTCGCGCGCTTCAAAACCTTCAAACCAGCTCTCGGGCAGGGTAGAGGCCATGTTCAGCGACCGCTTGCGGACCGGCCGGCCAGGTATTTCTGCAAATTGGCGGCGGCCGTGGCGCGCACCTTGTTGCGCAGAAACGGCGTCCAGCCCAGCAGCAGGCCCGGCGTGCCCAGCGCCTGGCGCGACCAGGCCCAGAAGTCGAAACGGTCGCGGTGGGTGGCAATCAGGCCCTCGGGGGTAAAGGTGAAGCGTCCGTCGATCACGTTGTGCACCATGCGCCCGGTGGCGCTGAAGCGGTAGTCGGCCTCCCAGTGCGCCTGGCCGCCACTGGCGTCGGCCTGTAAATCACGGTAAGTCAGCTTCCACACGTCGCGGCCCTTGGCCTGGGTGGCGCTGCACAACATGTGCCACATGCCGGTGACCTGGGCATGGCCGCGCAGCGAAAAGGCCTCGTCGTCAAACGTGGCGTCGGGCGCATAACACTGGGCCATGGTGTCCGGGTCCAGGCGCGCAAAAGCGCTGTAGAACTTTTCAAGGGTTTGCTGATTGGGGTGCATACAAGGCTTTCTATCGGGGCTTGGGCGGTGAAATCGTACACCCTTAGTCCGGCAAGGCCTAGGCTGCGTGGCCAGCGGCCTGGGGGCGGCATTGTTAAAGTGGCAAGTCAACCCATATGCCTGTTTATGATTCCATTTTCCGTTCTTGACCTGTCCCCCATCGTGGAGGGCAGCAACGCTGCGCAGTCACTGCGCAACACCCTGGACCTGGCGCAACATGCCGAGCGCTGGGGCTACCAGCGTTACTGGCTGGCCGAGCACCACGGCATGCCCGGCATTGCCAGTGCCGCCACGGCAGTGGTCATGGCGCATGTGGCGGGCGGCACCTCGCGCATACGGGTGGGGGCCGGCGGCATCATGCTGCCGAACCATTCGCCGCTGGTGATTGCCGAGCAGTTTGGCACGCTGGAGTCGCTGTTTCCCGGCCGAATAGACCTCGGGCTGGGGCGTGCACCGGGTTCGGACCAGGCCACGGCACGGGCGCTGCGGCGCGACATGAACGCCGACCCGAACGAGTTTCCGCAGGACGTGGTCGAGCTCATGCATTATTTTGAGCCGGTGGCCGAGGGCCAACGTGTGCGTGCCGTGCCCGGCAATGGCTTGAAAGTGCCGATGTGGATTCTTGGCTCCAGCCTGTTTGGCGCGCAGCTGGCGGCCCAGCTTGGGCTGCCGTTTGCCTTTGCCTCGCACTTTGCGCCGGCGCAGATGATGCAGGCCGTGGAGATTTACCGCAGCCGCTTTGAGCCCTCGGCGCAACTGGCGCAGCCCTATGTCATGCTGGGCTTCAATGTGTTTGCCGCCGACAGCGACGAGCAGGGCCAGTTGCTGGCGACGTCCTGGCAACAGGCCTTTGTGAACCTGCGCAGCGGCAGGCCGGCGCAACTGCCACCGCCGCTGGCCGCTTATGCCGACAGGCTGGAGCCGGCCGCGCGCGCGATGCTGGATCAGGTGTTGTCGTGTTCAGCCATAGGTGCACCGGCCACGGTACAGCGGCAGATGCAGGCCTTTGTGGACCGCACCGGCGCCGACGAGTTGATGATCACCTCGCAGATTTTTGAGCACCAGGCGCGCCTGCGCTCTTACGAAATCACCGCAGGCATCCGCGACGGGGTGGTGGCTTAACGCTTAACGGGTGATCGACAGCAGCTCGATTTCGAACTGCAAGGTCGCATTCGGCGGAATCACAGCACCGGCGCCGCGCGTGCCATAAGCAATCGCCGCCGGGCAGGTCAGCTTGGCCTTGCCGCCGACTTTCATTTTCTGCACACCTTCGGTCCAGCAGGCGATCACGCGGTTCAACGGGAACTCGGTCGGCTCATTGCGCTTGTAGGAGCTGTCAAACTCCCGGCCGTCGGGGAAGCTGCCGCGGTAATGCACCTTGACCGTGTCAGTCGCCGCCGGGCTGGCGCCGCTGCCGTCTTTCAGGGAGCGGTAAACCAGCCCGCTGGCCGTGACAGAAGCGCCGGCCTCTTTGGCAGCGGCAGCGGTGGCCACATCGGCCTGCGCCCAGGCGGCAGGCCAGACAAACAATGACAAAACAGTGGCACAAAAAAGGGATCGCACAAAAACTCCTTGGGTTGTTTTTTCAAAAATCGACGATGGTATCTGGCCAGATTAGCGGGGAGCGCCGAGAAACACATCCTTGTTGTCGTTCCACCAGGGGTCATTCACGCCCGCCAGCAGCTTGTCGAAGGCAAACGCCTTCTGGCTGATCACGAGCCTGGCCGCGCAACGCCGCAGGGCGTGAAACGACTCCTCACTCGCATCGAGCCGCGGGCAGCGGGCGGCGAGTTTTTCAAAGTAATAGGGCGGCCAGGTGCCGGTGCTGTTGATCTCGGGCACCGACAGCCAGTACACGCCGCTGTTGCGCATCGCCAGCCAGCGCTCGTAACTGGGCTGCGGCAGGCCCTGCTTGAACAGGTAGTTGCGCAGCCTGTCGGCCAGCATATCGCTGGCCGGCGGCGGCGCCAGCGGCTTTTGCAAACCGATACGGCCATCGGGCAGCAGGCGCCAGGCGCCGGACAACCAGGCGATGGCGCAGGCACCTGCACAATCGCTGCTGGCGATCATGTAGGGGTAGAGCTCGGCCAGGGTATCGGCCAGCCGCAAGGCCTCGCCGGGGTCGCCGCCCGAGATCTCCAGCTCGACCCGCCCCAAGGCAAACCAGGCGTCGGCCGGCTTGCGCCGTATCAGTTCAATCAGTTTGTCGGTATCGCCTGCAAGGACTTCGCCGCTGAAGGTCATGGCACGCGCGACACCGGCCAGCGGGCCGTCGGGGAAGGGGTTGCTGTAGCGGACCTCCAGCGCGTGGGCGCAAGGCAGGGCCAGCAAGGACCCCAGCAGGGGCAGCAGCCACATTCTTGCGGGGCCCTGCACGCGGCCCGCCGCAACGGGGCGGTGCCAAAACGTCTGGAGCCAGCGGGGTATCAGCATTCAATCCTTGTCAAACCCGCCAGCCGCGCTGTGGGCGCTTCTGGCCAAAAAACAAAACAACTTTACACGTACCGTCCCAACAGCGCTGCAGGGCAAGGCCTACTTTACACAGCCTGGAAAAACCCCTCGCCACAAAACCCGGGACACCGCTGCCCCGGCCTTGATCTGTGGCAAGCCGGCCGCGCTCCTCTGTGCCATCCTGCCGGTATGCACACCGTCATCACATCTGCGCCGGGTTTTCTTGCTGCCGCCACACGTTTTCTTTTCTTCACCGGCAAGGGTGGGGTCGGCAAAACCTCGTTGTCGGCGGCGTCAGCGATTGCCCTGGCTGATGCGGGCCGGCGCGTGCTGCTGGTCAGCACCGATGCCGCGTCCAATCTCGACGAGATGCTGGGTGTGCCGCTGCGCAACCAGCCGGTGGACGTGCCCGGCGTGCCGGGTCTTGCGGTGCTCAACATCGACCCCGATGCCGCCGCCGAGGCCTACCGCCTGCGCGTGCTGGCGCAGCTCGACGCCGGTGCCGGTGAGGACGAACGTGCCATCGTGCGTGAGCAGCTGTCCGGCGCCTGCACCACCGAAATTGCCGCGTTCGACGAATTTGCCGCCTTGCTGGCCCGGCAGGGCAGCGGCTGGGACCATGTCATCTTCGACACCGCGCCCACGGGCCACACCTTGCGCCTGCTCAGCCTGCCCAAGGCCTGGAGCGGTTTTCTGGCCGGCAACGACCGCGGTGCCTCCTGCCTGGGCCCGCACTCGGGCCTGAAGATGCAGGAGACGCGCTTCAACGCCGCGCTGGCTGCGCTCAGCAATGCGGCCATCACCACCGTGGTGCTGGTGACGCGGCCCGATCCGCGTCCCATGCAGGAGGCCGCACGCACCGCCGACGAGCTGCGCACTTTGGGGCTATCGAACCAGCGCCTGGTGATCAACGGTGTGTTTCACGCCACGCTGCAGGCGGGCGGCCAGGTGGACCCCACCGCCCGGGCCGTCGAAGCGCTGGGCCTGCAGGCCCTCGCGCAAATGCCCGACGCGCTGGCGCGCCTGCCGCGCGACGAGGTGCCGCTGCGCGCCTTCGATACCGTGGGCCTGCCGGCGCTGCGTGCCTTGTTGGGGGGTGAGGGTGGCGCACCCGCCGCCGTGCCGGCCGGGCCAGCTGGCGCCGAACTGCCGGCCGAGCCGCTGTCCCGCCTGGCCGACGAACTGGCCGCGATGGGCCACGGCCTGATCATGGTGATGGGCAAAGGCGGCGTCGGCAAAACCACGATTGCCGCCGCGCTGGCGGTGGGTCTGGTGCAGCGCGGCCACAGCGTGCACCTGACCACCACCGACCCCGCCGCCCACGTGGCCGGGACCTTGAACGGCAGTCTGCCGAACTTGAAGGTCGGGCGCATAGACCCCCAGGCGGAGACCCAGGCCTACGTCGCCAAAATCATGGCCACACGCGGCAAGGCGCTGGACGAACAGGGCCGGGCGCTGCTGCTCGAAGACCTGCAGTCGCCCTGCACCGAAGAGGTGGCGGTGTTTCATGCTTTCAGCCGCGTCGTCAACGAGGCGCGCACTGCCTTTGTGGTGCTGGACACCGCGCCCACCGGTCACTCGCTGCTGCTGATGGACGCCACCGGCGCCTACCACCGGCAGATGATGCAGCAGTACGAGGGCAGCCCCAACACCGCGCACATCATCACGCCGCTGATGCGGCTGCAGGATGCGTCCATGACCCACGTCATCCTGGTCACCCTGCCCGAGCTCACACCGGTGAGCCAGGCTGCGGCACTGCAGGACGATTTGCGCCGCGCGAAAATCGAGCCCTGGGCCTGGGTCATCAACAAAAGTGTGGCCGCCACCGGCACCACCGACCCCTTGCTGCAGGCCCGCCTGGCCGGCGAACACCGCCAGGCTTCGCGTATTGCCGGTGGCCTGGCGCGCCGCACCTTTGTACTGCCCTGGCTGGCCGAGCCGCCGGTGGGGGTGGCAGCCCTGGGCGCGCTGGCGGCACCTGCCGAATAGGCCAGGCTACAGCGCCTTCGGCAAGGCCTGGGCCAGAAAGTCATACACCGCGCGGATGCGGCGGCTGGTGCGGATCTCGCGGTGCACGGTCAGCCAGATCGGAATCGGCGGCACCTTGATCATGGGCAATACCGCCACCACCGCCTTGTCGGTAGCGGCCAGGTAATCAGCGACAAAACCAATGCCCAGGCCGGCGCGCACCGCCTCCCAGTAGGCAATCAGGTCGTCACAACGAAAGGCGAATGATTCACGTGTCACCGGCAGGCCAAAACCGGCCATGCCTTTGACAATGGCCTCATCGCGGTCACTGCCCACCAGCTCGTGGTTCAGCAAATCCTGCGGCTGCCTGGGCGTGCCACGCCGGCGCAGGTAGTCCCGGTGCGCATAGGTGGCCAGCGTGATTTTGGCCACACGTTTGACGACCAGGCTGGCCTGGTCCGGCTGCACCATGCGCAGGGCGATGTCGGCCTCGCGCCGCAGCAGGTTGCTGACCGCATTGCTGGCCACCAGCTCCACCTGCACCTCCGGCAAGACCAGACGCATCTGCGCCAGGATGGGCGGCAGCAGGTAACAGGCCACCGGCTGGCTGGCGGTGATACGCACCGTGCCAGAAACGCCGGCGTCGGCCCCGGACACATTACGCGCCAGTTGATTCGCGGCATTGTCCATGGCGCGCGCCGACTCCGCCAGCTGCAGCGCCGTGGCGGTGGGCAGCAGGCCACGGCCGGTGCGCTCAAACAGCAAGACGCCAAGCTGCGCCTCGAGCTCGGCGATGTGCCGGCCTATGGTCGGCTGGGTCGCCTTGAGCACCCGCGCCGCGCCCAGCAGGCTGCCCTGGTCCAGCGCTGCGAGGAAAGAGCGCACCAGGCGCCAGTCGAAGTTGTTATTCATTTTTGAATACCTGATGTAAACCGTTAGCGGATTGTCGATCAGCTTGCCCAGTTCCACAATCAGCCCATAGCCCACCCTTCAGGAGTAATTTCATGAGCCAGACTTCCACCGTTTTGATACTCGGCGCACGCGGGCGCTTTGGCAGCGCTGCGGTGCGCGCCTTTGCCCGGGCCGGCTGGCAGGTGTGGGCGCAAGTGCGTCCCGGCGCCAGCGGACCGGCAATGGCCGGCGTGCACTGGCTGGCTGCCGAACCCAGCGACACCGCCCTGCTGACCGTGGCAGCACGTGATGCCACCGTGGTGGTCCAGGGGCTGAGCCCGGCCTACACCCACAAGGCCTGGCGCCGGGACCTGCCGGCGCTGACACAGGCCGCGATTGACGTGAGCCGGGCCCTGGGCGCCACGCTGATGCTGCCGGCCAGCGTTTACAACTTTGGCAAAACCATGCCGGCGCTGCTACACGAGGACACTGCGCAGGCGGCCAGCACCTTCAAGGGGCAAATGCGCATCGCCAGCGAGGCGCAGGTGCGCGCGGCCACGCAGGACGGGCGCATGAAGGCGGTGGTGATACGCGGCGGCGATTTCTTCGGCAGCGGCACCGGCTCCTGGCTGGACGAGGTGATGCTCAAGGGCATACGGCGCGGCAGCCTGACTTATCCCGGCCCCATGAACATACCCACCGCCTGGGCCTGGCTGCCCGACATGGCACGCAGCTTTGTGGCGGTGGCTAGCCGGCGCCACGACTTGCCGGCTTTCGAGACTTTTCACTTCGCCGGCTACAGCCTGAGCGGCCAGGACTGGGCCCAGGCCTTGAGTACCATCGCGCTCGAACAAGGCTGGCTGCCGGCTGGCGGCCAGTTGCGCAGCCGCTCGCTGTCCTGGACCCTGATGCGGGCGCTGGGCCTGGTGCTGCCGAAGATTGCGGCGCTGTGCGAGATGCGCTACCAGTGGTTCACGCCGCACACGCTGGTCAACAGCCGCATGGCTGCGCTGACCGGACCTGAGCCGCACACGCCTTTCCCCGAAGCGCTGCGTATGGCGCTGGCAGATCTTGACTTGTTGACCTCGCGCAACAAGAACACCGCCGAAAAGACTACGGTGGCAACACACACTTTGGAACGGAGCCCCTCATGAAGCGCAGAAATTTTGTCCGCATCGCCGGCGGCGGCGTGGTGCTGGCCGCCACAGCCGGCCTGGCCGGCTGCTCATCGGAGCTGCCGCCGGAAGCCGTCGCCGCCTGGAGCGGCCCTGCGGCCGGCACCACCGATGTACGCCACTGGGTGCTCAGTTACGCGATTCTGGCGCCGCATTCGCACAACCTGCAGTCCTGGCTGGTGGACTTGCGCCAGCCGGGTGAGATCATGCTGTACTGCGACCTGAGCCGTTTGCTGCCCGAGACCGATCCGCAGTCGCGCCAGATCATGATGAGCCAGGGCACTTTTCTGGAACTGCTGGACATCGCTGCGCGGCAAAAAGGCCTGCGCGCCGACATCACGCTGTTCCCGCAGGGTGAATTCGGCCCGGCCACGCTGGACAAACGGCCGGTCGCGCGCATTGTCCTGGCCGCAGATGCGGCCATCAAGCCGGACCCGCTGTTTGCCGCCATCCTGAAGCGCCACACCAATCGCGAAGCCTACGAGGCACGCGAGCCGGCTGCGGCGGCTGTGCAGGCCATAGCCGCCAGCGTGGCACCACATCCGGTGCGCAGCGGTTTTGTTGGTGGCGCCCAGCCCGAGGCGCTGCAAAAGCATCGTGCGATTGCCATGGAAGCCTGGCGCATAGAGCTGGTGACGCCGCGCACCATCCTCGAATCGTTCAAGGTGCTGCGTGTCGGCCCGCGTGAAATCGCCGAACACCGCGATGGCCTGAGCATCAACACACCGATGGTGCGCGCGCTGACGGCCCTGGGCCTGTTTGACCGCAGCAAGGCGCCGGGGCCGGATGACACGGCCACCACCGGGCAGATCAAGGACTTCAATACCAAGATGGCAGCGACGCCGGCATTTTTCTGGATGGTGACCGAGGGCAATGAGCGCAAGACCCAGGTCAATGCGGGCCGGGCTTATGCCCGCGCGCAGCTGGCGGCCACTGCACACGGCCTGGCCATGCAGCCGCTGTCTCAGGCCTTGCAGGAGTACCCGGAGCAGGCCCTGCCCTATGCCGCCATCCACGCCCTGCTGCAGGCACCGCCGCCGCGTTACACGGTGCAGATGTGGGCGCGGCTCGGTTATGCGCCTGCCGTCGGCCCGGCGCCGCGCCGCGGTTTGCAGGACCACCTCATCAAGGGTGCGTGAGCATGGGCGAGCGCGGCCTGCCGGTCAGGCCGCCTGCGCCCGGGCTTTCGCGGGCCTGAGCGTACGCCGCAGCAAAAACAGCACCACCCCGAAGTTCAGCAGGTTCCAGGCAATGCCGTTGAGAAACGCCGCGTTGTAGGAGCCGGTGAGGTCAAACACCTTGCCCGACATCCAGCCGCCCAGCGCCATGCCCACCATGGTGAACATGATCACGGTGCCGACGCGGGCGCCGGCTTCGGCGGCGGGGAAATGTTCACGCACGATGATCGCGTAACTCGGCACAATGCCGCCCTGGAACAGGCCGAACATCGCCGAGATCACATACAGCGACACCATGCCGTCAAACGGGATGAACAGCAGCAGCGCGACGGTTTGTAATGCCGAGCCCAGCAGCAGCGTGCGCAAGCCGCCTATGCGATCGCAGATGGCACCGGAGATCAGCCGGCTCACAATGCCGCAGGCCAGCATCAGCGACAACATCTCCGCGCCGCGTGCTGCGCCAAAACCGAGGTCGCTGCAATAAGCCACGATGTGCACCTGCGGCATGGACATGGCCACGCAGCAGGACAGGCCGGCCACACACAGCAGCGCCTGCGCCTGGCCCAGGCTCAAATTAAAAGGCCGGTCGCTGGCTGCCACCCCTCGCACGCTGACCGGTGCCAGAGCGAGTGCCGGCGGGCGCTGGCGCATCAGCTGGGCCAGCCCCAACATCGCCAGGCTGCAGAACACGGCCAGGCCCCAGTAGGTCTGGCGCCAGCCCACGCTTTCGACAAAGTGCTGGATGATGGGCGGCCAGAGCGCGCCGCCCAGGTAGTTTCCGCTGGCGCACACCGCCACCGCAATACCGCGGCGCCGCACAAACCACAGCGAGGTGTCGGCCAGCAGCGGCGAAAACGTGGCCGAGCTGCCGAGCAGGCCAATCAACAGCCCATGCGCCAACCCAAACAACCAGACATTGCCCGACAGCGCGGCGGCGGCGAAACCCAGACCCATGCCGATGGCACCCAGGCTCAGCGGCATGGCCACTCCAAAACGGTCGGCGAGCCGGCCCATCAGCATGCCGCCCAGACCAAACCCAACCATCAGCAAGGTGTAGGGCAAGGCAGCGTCGGCGCGCGCCACGCCGAAGTCGGCCTGCACCGCCGGCAAGACCACGGGCACCACATACATGCCGGCGGCGCCGACCGTCATCAGCGCCAGGGTGACCAGCAGGCGGCGCCAGGCCGTGGCGGAGTCAATCAGGTCGGCAGCAGCGTGCATGGCCGTTTTATTGCAGCAGTTCCAACAGCCGCTGCAGCGCATGCTGCACCGTGGCGGCACGCACCGCGGCACGGTCACCGTCAAACTGTTGCACTTCACTGCTGAGCCGGCCGTCCAGCATGAAACCAAACCAGACCGTGCCGACCGGCTTGGCACGGCTGCCGCCCGTGGGGCCGGCCACGCCGGTCACGGCCACGGCCACCTGCGCCCGCGAGTGGCGGATCGCGCCCAGCGCCATGGCGCGCGCCACTTCTTCGCTGACCGCGCCGTGCGCGGCAATCAGCGCGGCATCCACGCCCAGCAGTTCGGTCTTGGCTTCATTCGAATAGGTGACAAAACCGCGCTCGAACCAGTTGCTGGAACCGGCCAGGTCGGTACAGGCGGCGGAAATCAAACCCCCGGTGCAACTTTCAGCCGTCGCCAGCAGCCAGTTTTTCTTGAGCATCAAATCGGCCACCAGCCCTGCAAGGGTGCGCACTGACAGCTCCTTGTTTGATAGCAAATTGTCACTCACCAGAACCTCCAGGCGGCAATCACCAGCAGGGTGCAGAAGGCGGCGGCAATGTCGTCCAGCACGATGCCAAAGCCGCCGCGCCAGCCAAAACCCTTGAAGCTGCGGTCCGCCCAGGCCGTGGGGCCAAACTTCACCGCGTCAAAAAACCGGAACAGCACAAAAGCCGTGAGCTGACCCCAGAAACCGGCCGGTGTGATCAGCCAGAGAATCAGCCAGAAGGCGACCACCTCATCCCAGACGATGCTGCCGGGGTCGGCCACACCCATGTTTCTGGCCGTCACGGTGCAGGCCCAGATGCCGGCCAGCAGCGACACGGCAATCAGCAAGCCCATCTGCCAGGCCGTCAGCCAGGGCGCCATCACCACAAAAGCCAGCCAGGCCCACAAGGTGCCAACGGTGCCGGGCGCCACCGGGCTCAGGCCGGAACCAAAACCCAGCGCAAGGCAATGCGCCGGATGCGCCAGCAAAAAACGCGCGCTGGGCCGGCGCGGTGGCCCGGGACGTGCGGCGGACGATTCGGCAATAAAGGTCATGGTATGGATCAGGGGTGTGCAGGGCGCAGCAGTGATTATGGTTGCCGCGGCAACATGCCTTCGGTGCTGGCAAAACACCCGGCCCAATGCTCGATGCAGGCCCGGATCTTGGGCAGGCGGTGGCGTGCACTCAGCGTCACGGCGTAAATCGGGCTCGGTTGTTCATCAACAAAATCGGCCAGCACCGGCACCAGCAGGCCGCGCCGCACCAGCGGCTCGGCCACCACCGTCGCAAAACGCGAGATGCCCAGGCCGTGCAGCGCCAGCTGCGCGGTAACCCCGGTGCTGCCAGAAGACCAGTGGCCATCGGCCTGCACCAGCAGCGGCTCGCCCTTGACCAGAAAAGGCCAGCGATTGAGCAGGCTGACCGCGCTGTTGGTGATCAGGCGATGCCTGTGCAGGTCGTCGGGATGTTCTGGCATGCCGTGGGCCTGCAGGTAGCCCGGCGTGGCGTATAACTTGCGGCCCAGCACGCCGAGTTGCCGCGCCACCACCGTGTCGGTGGGCGGCGTGCCGGTGCGGATGGCGATGTCTATGCCGTCATGCGCCATGTCCACCAGCCGGTCCTCGACCTGCAGGTCGATATGCAGCTGGGGGTGTTTTTGGTGCAGGCTCTCAAAACCGGGAATCAGCAGGTATTCGGCCACCACCGTGCTGGCGGCCACGCGCACCCAGCCGCTGGCCTGGCCCGACTGGCTGGCAAACTCGCCTTCGAGCTGTTCCAGCGTGCCGGTCAGCCGGCGGCAGTACTGCAAAAAAGTCTGGCCCTCGGCGGTCGGTGTCAGCCCGTGGGTGGAGCGGTGGATCAGGCGCGCAGCGCAGGCCTTTTCAATCCGGCTCAGGCTGCGTGAGATCTGGCTCACCGGCACGTCGCGCTCGCGTGCCACGGCCGACAGCGTGCCGAGTTCGGCCACGCGGGCAAACAGGTGCATGTCGTCAAAGCTCAGGTCGCGCATGGCGCCATGGTAACCAGCTGTGGCCGCCGCTGCCTTTGCAGCGTCCGCAAAACGGCATTGCGCGCTGCGCTGTTTCGGGCCCGGCCAGGCTTGCCTACAGTCGGAGCCATCGCCACAACCACCCAGGAGAACACCATGAACCCAGGCTTGACCCACTGCGAATACACCCGTCTCATGCAGACAGCCAGACGCCAGGCCAACCGGCTGCGCGACCAGGCCATGGACGACTTCTGGCAGCGTGTCGGCCTTGTGCTGCGCAAGCTGGCACGCCGCGACCCGTCCGGCAAACAACAAGGTATTTGAGATGCCGACACTGAACCTCAAACTCGCGCCGCTACAAAACCCCGGGCGTTACCGGCAACTCGCGCAGGCCCTGACGGCGCTGACCGCAGAGCTGCTCGGCAAGCGGCGCGAGGTCACCGCGGTGATGATTGAAGACCTGCCGGCCGCGCGCTGGTATGTGGACGCCGCAGAAGTGCAGCGCCCCACCGCGTTCCTCGAAATCAGCATCACCGCCGGTACCAACACGGCCGATGAAAAGGCGGCGTTTATCGCGGCTGCGTATGCCGAGCTGCAGCGCCAGCTCGGTGCGGGCGGCCCGCTGGAACAGGCCAGTTATGTGATCGTGCGCGAGTTGCCGGCTTCTGACTGGGGTTATGGCGGAGCAACCCAGCAGTCGCGCCGGCTGGCCCAGCTTTCAGCCCCGGCTCAGGCAAAGTGATCGAACGAGGCATAACGCTTTTCCAGCAATTGCCCCTGCGCGTTGTGCAGCCGCACCCCCAGCTGCACCTCGATCTGGCCGATACGCGTCACCGGGGTGTGCGCCAGCCGCGCCGCGTCCAGCACCGCCTGCCGGCGCGACTGTGGGGCGGTGAAAGCCAGCTCGTAGTCGTCGCCACCGGCCAGCACGTAGGCCAGCATTTTTTCATAGGAAAAAAGCCGCTCAGCCCTTGTGATTTGCGCGTGGGAAGCTATCAAATTAATAGCGACTGAGGTGTCGATGCGGGCTCCCACGCCGGAGGCCTTGAGGATGTGCCCGAGATCGCCGAGCAGGCCGTCACTGACGTCCACCGCCGCCGTCGCAATGCCGCGCAGCGCCAGGCCCAGGGCCACACGCGGCGTCGGCTGCTCCAGCCGGTGCCGGGCCAGCGCCAGCAGTTCGTCGGGCAGCGGCGCGTGGTCGCGCAGCGCGTCCAGCGCCAGCCGCGCCTCCCCGAGCGTGCCGCTGACATACACGTCGTCACCGGCCTGCGCGCCGGAGCGCAGCAGCGCCTGGCCGCGCGGCACTTCGCCAAACACCGTGATGCAGATGTTCAGCGGCCCCTGCGTGGTATCACCACCCACGAGTTCGCAGCCATGGACATCGGCCAGTTCAAACAGCCCGCGCGAAAACCCGTCCAGCCAGTTTTCATCGATACGCGGCAAGGCCAGCGCCAGCGTGAAAGCCAGCGGCTGCGCGCCGCAGGCCGCCAGGTCACTGAGGTTGACCGCCAGAGCCTTGTGGCCCAGCGTGTGCGGGTCCACATCGGCAAAAAAATGCCGCCCTTCGACCAGCATGTCGCTGGAGACAGCCAGTTGCATGCCTTCGGCCGGCTGCAACAGCGCACAGTCGTCACCCACGCCGAGTACAGCGCGTTTGGCGGGGCGCGTGAAATAACGTGCGATCAGGTCGAATTCACCCATGGCTGGAGCATAACGGGTGGGGGTTGTGATCGTTTGTGATTGTTGTGGTCCGGGCAACAAGCCGGGTCTCGCCCCGGCGGGCGAGGTCCTTTTCTTTGCGTCGCCAAAGAAAAGTACCCAAAAGAAAGGCGACCCGATGGTCTGGGACCCTTCGCTTCGCTACGGGCAACCTGCGGTGCTCGGTAAAAGCGGGGTCTCGCTCGAACTCGCCTTCGGCTCAGACAATCGCGAGCCCTTGTCCGCTTTGACCTGCGCTCCTCGGCCCAGCCTAACGGGTGGGGGGAACGAATACGGATGCGGGGAGGCGAGGACGCGCTTTGCGCGTCCT
>CALRUM020000018.1:0-79492 GCA_943371375.1 Asaia bogorensis | reverse complement strand
CGCGAAGCGCGTCACGTCGGTTCTCAGGTGGCTGTCATGTTTACACGCGGGAGCAGCACACGCGGCCAAATGAGGTTCCCCTCCATCGCCCAGCGGGGCGAGGGAGGGGTTAGGGGAGGGAGTGGGGAGTCAAGTCCTGCTGCCTTCTGCAAACCCGGGTGCTGGGGCTTGCCACCGCGACGGCGCCTCGGCAAGCTCAGCGTTTCCTCAGCCCCAGCAGCATCACCGCGCCCACCACCAGCAGGGCGCCGGCCACCTGCACAGGCGCAATCGACTGGCCCAGGATCAGCCAGGCCAGCACCAGCGCAAACACCGGCTCTACATTCATGATGGCCGAGTTGCCGACCACGCCGAGTTTGGGCAGCACGGTGAACATGATGGTGAAAGCCGTGCCGTACAAAAAGGTCAGCGCCGCCAGGCCGCCCCAGCCGGCCGGCGCCTGCGGCAACTGAAAGCCGCCCTGCACGCCGACCATGCCGAGTGCGATCAGGCCGGCGATGGCCAGGGTGGTGGCGCTACGTACCCGGCCATCCAGGTCGGCAGTTTCATGCTGGGTCAGCACCAGCGCGAGGCCAAAGGTGGCCGCTGCGGCCAGGGCGAAGGCCACACCGGCACCGATGCGGCTCCATTGACCCGATGCGCCCAGGCCCGAGGCGGCGCCCAACACGTCGAGCGCGAGCGCCAGGCCCAGCAGGATCACCGGCATGGCGATCAGCATTGCCCGTTCCGGCCTTTGCCGGTAAACAATCCATGCCCACAGCGCTGTCCAGATCGGATAGCTGTTGAAAGCCAGCAGGGCCAGCGCCACCGGCAGGCGCGCGACGGCGGAATACAGGCAGAGGCTTTGCACGGCGATCAGCAGGCCGATCAGCGGCAGCATGCGCTGGTGGCGTGTGCTCAAGCGCAGGGGCACACGCTGGATGGCCAGCAGCGCAGCCACCGCCAGGGCGGTGCCCACGCTGCGAAAAGTAACCGCGGTCGCCACGTCCACGCCGTTGTTGAAGGCCAGGCGTGCCGCGACATGGTTGGCGCCCATCATCAGTGCGATGAGCAGCAGTGTGGCGAAAGCAGTTCCACTCAGGGCGCGCTTGGCAGTCATGCGGATGGGAGGTGCCAGGCCAGGGCAAGCCGGACCAGGGTTGGAGTGACGGTCACTGCGGGGCATTTTTCATGAAAGATGCGCCATTTTGGCGGCAAAACGCAAGTCGGTTCCAGTCGTGAGGCGGGCAGGCGTAGGAGCAGAGGCTCGCCCAGGGGTGCCTGCGGCCGGCTAGGGGTTTGCCATATATTGCATAAAAAACCATTTTGTGCATAAAATCTGCAAACCACCAAATTCAACCCATGGAAACCTCCCCGTCGATCCCCGCCATCCCTTTGTCCGAGCAGGCGTTTGCCTGCCTGAGGCGTGATGTGCTGTTCGGCGAGTTCGAGCCGGGCGCCAGACTCAAGATCGACGAGCTGCAAAGCAGTTATGGTTTTTCCAGCAGTCCGCTGCGCGAGGCCTTGAACCGCCTGAGTCAGGAGGGCCTGGTCAAGGCCGACGAACGGCGCGGCTTTCGTGTCGCCGGCATTTCACTGGGCGATCTGGCCGACATCACCCACATGCGGTTGTTGCTCGATGTGCAGGCTTTGCGTGTATCGGTGCAGCAGGGTGATGCCGCCTGGGAGGCGGCCATTGTGGCGAGCTCCCACCTGCTCGAAAAATTCGAGTCGCAACTTGGCGACGGCCCGGCGCTGCTGGATGACGAGTGGAGCCGGCTGCACCGTGATTTTCATCTGGCCCTGCTGGCGGCCTGTCCGTCGCAGCGCCAGCTGGCGATGTGTGCCAGCCTGTTTGACCAGGCCGAGCGCTACCGCCGTTTCTCGGCACGCCATCGCGTCATTGTCCGCAACAAGAACAGGGAACACCGCAGGCTGATGCATGCGGTACTCAAACGCGACGTCGACACCGCCTGCATGTTGTTGGCCGATCACATTGAGGGCACGCAGAGAAATGTCGAGGCCGCGCTCAAGCGGCTCGACGGCGCACCCGCCTGAGCCACTGCCCCGTGCAGACAACACACCCCCTCCAAGGAGATACTTCATGCTTTCAGTGACCCGTCCCACGCCCTCGCATTTCGGGATCTTTGTGACCGATACCGAGCGCATGGTGGCGTTCTACACCCAGGTGTTCGGGCTCACGGTGACCGATCGCGGTCAGGGCCGTACCTTTCAGAGCGAGCTGGTGTTCATGAGCGCCAGTGCCGATCAGCACCACCAGCTGGTGCTCGCCTCGGGCCGGCCCAAGGAGGCGACGTTCAGCACCGTGATGCAGATTTCGTTCGCGGTGCCGAGCATCCAGCATATCCGCGACATCCAGGCCCTCGCGCTGGCGCGTGGCGCCACCAAGCTGCGCGGCCTCAATCACGGCAATGCCCTGTCCATCTATTTCTCGGACCCCGAGGGCAACACGGTCGAGGTCTACATCGACACACCTTTTTACGTGGCCCAGCCGCATGGCGACGCGCTTGATCTGAACAAGAGCGACGAAGAGCTGATGCGTGAGACCGAAGCCATCTGCCGCGCCGACCCGACCTTCATGCCGCTCGAAGAGTGGCGGGCGAAGTTTCAGCGGGCTGCACCTCTGGCCTGAGCCCGGGCGCTTCCCTTTTCCTTCCTTCTATTCACCGTTCTGGAAACTTCATGAAATTACTGTCCTATCTGCACGAAGGCCGCGAATGTTATGGCGCCGCTGTGGGCGACTCCGTGGTCAACCTGAGCCGTGCCAGGCCGAAGGAACCGGCCCTGGCGGACTACATCGCCTCGGGCGCATATTTGCAGGCGTCCGACCATGTCAAAGGTCAGCCGGTCGATGGCAAGCTGGCTGACATCCACTACCTGCCCGTGATTCCCCGTCCGGAAAAAATTGTCTGCGCCGTGCGCAACTACATGGACCATCACCAGGAAGTTGTGGCGGCGGGCATGCAGCGTGAGTTGTCCGAGAAGCCACCGATCTTCCTGCGCGTATGGCGCTCGCAAACCGCACACAACCAGCCCATCGTGAATCCGTCGGTGTCCGATTCGATGGACTGGGAAGGCGAACTCGCCGTCATCATCGGCAAGCCGGGACGCAACATTGCGCTGGACAAGGCCTATGAGCACGTGGCTGGCTACGCCTGCTACAACGATGCCAGCGTGCGCGAGTGGCAGTTCCATGCCAAGCAGATCGCTTCCGGCAAAAACTTCGAGGCCACTGGCGGCTTCGGCCCATGGATGGTCACGGCTGACGAAATTGCGCCCGGCCGCCAGCTCAAGCTGGAGACGCGCCTCAACGGGGTGGTCGAGCAGTCCAGCCATACCGGCCACATGATTTTCGATATTCCCACGCTGATCAACTATGCCTCCACCATCTTCACGCTGGTGCCGGGTGATGTGATCGCGACCGGCACACCGGCCGGTGTGGGCTGGAGCCGCAAGCCGCCCAAGGTGATGCGTGATGGTGATGTGGTCGAAGTGGAGATCGAAGGCATAGGCACGCTGCGCAACCCGGTTGTGGCCGGCGCCTGAACCGGACGGCACGGGCCTGCCCTGTGTCCCGTCCTCAAAAAAGCAGCGTCAAGACTGCTCATCAATTTACAACAGGAGACAAAAATGGACAGACGACTTTTTCTTGCAGCGGGCGCTGCCGCAGCCAGCGCTGGATTGCCGGCCTGGGCGCAGAGTTATCCAGACCGGCCGATCAAGATCCTCCAGGGCTTTGCGCCCGGGGGCAATGCCGACGCGATTGCGCGTCTGGTGGGTGGCGAGATGGCCAGGGCCCTGGGTCAGCCCATGGTGGTGGAGTCGCTGGCCGGTGCTGGCGGCACCATCGCCGCGGCTGCCGTGGCGCGTGCCAAACCCGATGGCTACACCCTGTCGCTCGCCACCGGCGGTCATGTGGTGGCCGGCGCGCTTTACAACGCGCTGCCTTACCAGACTGTCGGCAGCTTCGAGATGGTGTCCACCATCACTTATTTTCCCTTTCTCATCGTCACCAGCGCCGATTCGAAGTTCAAAAGTTTTCGCGAACTGATGGCGGCTGCGGCGGGCGCGCCCGGCACCGTGGCTTACGGCACGGCTGGCATCGGATCGACGCACCATCTGGCCGGCGAACTGCTGGCCAAGATGGCGGGCGTGCAGATGCTGCATGTGCCCTACCGTGGGGACTCCGCGTCATTGACGGCGCTGCTGGCCGGCGACGTGCCTTTCATCATTGCGCCCCCAACGGCCGTGCTGACCAACATCAAGGCCGGCAAGTTGCGGGCCGTGGCTGCGACCGGTCCGCAACGCTGGCCTGGTCTGCCCGATGTGCCCACGGTCAGCGAGCAGGGCGTTGCTGCTTACGACGTCCGTTCCTGGGCCGGGCTGCTGGCGCCTGCGGGCACGCCGCGAGCCATCATTGACCGGCTCAATGCGGAGGTTCTGAAGGCCTTGCAGATCCCCGCGGTCAAGGCCCGTCTTGAAGACATCGGTGGCGAAGCGCGGGGCAGCACGCCGGAAGAAATGAAGGCCATGGTGGCGGCAGAACTGACGCGCTGGACCCAGGTCGTTGCTGAAGCCAGGATTCCCAAACAATAAGCAGGAAAACGCTCTCATGTCACTGATCGAAATCCGCAAGCGCAGCCTCATCTGCGAGACCATTTATCACGAGGGAGGACCGCCGGTGGCCACCCCGCTGCGCCTGGCTGCGGCCTGCGCGGTGGTCCGCAACCCGTATGCCGGCCGTTACGAGCCCGACTTGATGCCGTTTATGGCGGAGCTGCGTTCACTGGGCACGCTGCTGGCGAGGGAGCTGGTGGATCTGCTGGGCAAGGAAAATGTCGAGGTCTACAGCAAGGCTGCGATAGTCGGTGTGGATGGTGAACTGGAACATGCCGCCGTGTGGCACGAGGCTGGTGGGTGGGCCATGCGTGCCGAGCTGGACGAACCCAAGGCGATTGTGCCGGCGGCCAAGGCCGTGGCCGCCACCGGCTACCGGTTGATGGTACCGCTGCACTACATCCATGCGTGTTACGTACGCAGCCACTACAACTCGATGGAGATCGGTATTCAGGACGCGCCGCGGCCCAAAGAAATCCTGTTTGCGCTGGTCATGGGCACCGGTGGACGCATCCATGCGCGTCTGGGTGGTTTGACCAAGGACGGGGTGAGCGTCGGCGACGGGCAACGCTGAGGAGAGTCCCATGACCAACATCCAGGTCGTCCAGCTCACCCGACCCGGCGGCCCCGAGGTACTGGAACTGGCCGACCGGCCGCTGCCGGTGCCAGCACCACTGGAAGTCCGGGTGAGGGCCCTGGCCATCGGCGTGGGCAAGCCCGACGCCCTGATCCGCAAAGGCAGTTACCAATGGATGCCACCTCTTCCCGCCGTGCCCGGCAATGAAATGGCCGGCGTGATTGACGCGCTCGGCGCAGGGGTAAGCGGTTTGCATGAAGGCCAGAAGGTGCTGGTCAGCGCACGCGAACTGCCGCAGCGGGGGGGCTGCTACGCCGAGGCGATCTGCGTGCCGGCCGCGGCGGTGTACCTGCTGCCCGATGCGGTTTCGCCAGCCGATGCCGTGACTCTGGGCAACTACCAGCTGGCCGGCGCCCTGCTGTACGAATCAGGCGTGTGCCGGCCCGCCAGCCTGCTGATTCATGGCGCCGCCGGTGGCGTGGGTACGGCCGTGCTGCAACTGGCACAGGCCGATGGCATGCTGGCGATCGGCACCGTCAGCAGCGATGACAAACTCGCCTTTGCCCGCGCCGCCGGCGCGCAAAACGTGATCCACCGCGGCACGCAACAGGTACACGCTGAGGTGATGGCGCTGACGGGCGGGCGGGGGGTGGACCTTGTGCTCGACCACGTCGGCGGGCCGACGTTCACCGCCAACCTCGATTTGCTGGCGCCGCTTGGGACGCTGCTGTCATACAACGCGCTGGCTGGATTGCCGGAGGAAAACCTCTTGGGGGCCTTGCGCCGCTTGATGGGGAAGAGCCTGGGGGTGCGCTGCTACTCCATTCACAGCCTGGACCGGATTCCGGCGACACGGCGAGCCCTGATGGATCGCGCCATCGCGTTGATGGCGGCGGGCAAGCTGCGCCCGCCACCGCCGACCCTGCTGCCGCTGACCGAGGCCAGGCGGGCGCATGAACTGCTGGATGCCGGCGAAACGCTGGGCAAGGTGGTTTTGCTGCCGCGAGACGCAGAGGCGGCATGACAACGGTTTCATAGACTGCCCGCGGACCGCGCTGAGCATTCAGGCGTGGTACTGCGACGTCTGGGCGCTGTCAGTAAAGTCCGCGTACGCGGGCGTGCAAACGTGCGATGCCCAGCAGCGCGTCGGTGAACGGCGTGGGCACCTGCGTCAGCTGGCCCAGTTCCTTCACCACGGTCACCAGCGCATCGAGTTCGACCGCCTTGCCGGCTTCCACATCCTGCAGCATCGAGGTCTTGAAGGCGCCGAGCTTGAGCGTGACGGCATGCCGGTCTTCCGGCTGCTGCTCAATCGGGATGCCGATACGTGCGCCTATCTCTTTGGCCTCCAGCATGATTTTTGATATGAAGTCGCGCACCAGAGGGTCGCCGAGGATCAGGTCGGTGGTGGCGCCGGTGAAGGCGCTGACCGGATTGACCGTCATGTTGCCCCAGAGTTTGTACCAGGCATCTTTCTGGATCTGCGCCGACACGCTGGCTGCAAAACCGGCGCGCACCAGCAGGTCTGCCAGCGCCTGCACACGGGGGCTTTGCCCGCCTGAAGGCTCACCGATGATGAGGCCGTTGCCGAAATGGTGGCGAATCACACCCGGCGCATCGACCGAACAGCTCGCATGCACGACACAGCCGATGATGTTGGCTGCCGGGATGGCTGCGGCGATTTCGCCGGTGGCATCCACCGCCTTCAGTTGCGTGCCGGCAAAAGGGCCGCCAAAACCGTTGAAGAACCACCAGGGCACGCCGTTCATGGCGGTCAGGACCAGGGTGTCGGGGCCTATCAGCGGCGCGATGTGGCGCGCCACGTCGAGCAGCGCCGGTGCCTTGACGGCGATGACCACCAGGTCCTGCACGCCGAGGGTGACCGGGTCGGCGCTGGCCAACACGGCGGCAGATCGGGTGTCCGCTGCGCTGGCCACACGCAGGCCGTCGCGGCTCAGCGCTTGCAGCGTCGCGCCGCGCGCGACCACGCTGACGCTGCAGCCCGCAGCCGCGAGCCCGGCGCCTATCCAGCCGCCAATGGCGCCGGCGCCATAAATACACGCTGTGTTGATCATCTTGTGAGTCATTTTAACTTCTGGCCCTTTGCTGACGGGCGTAAGGCGCTCTAGTTTTGATAGCTGATGTCAATCTTGTCGACCTGCCGCACCAGCGCATCGAACACGTCCTGGCCCGCGCCGAACTGGGCGTCGAACTGGAAGGAGTCGTGGGTGGTTTTCCGGGCGACCGCCTCGGGCACCATGATGGCCGGGCCCATCGCGGCCTGTGCCATCTGGATGTCGCAGGCGCGCTGCAGGGTCCACAGCCGCACAAAGGCCAGCGGCAGGGTCTTTGCCCAGGCCAGCAGGCCGTGGTTGCGCAGGATCACCACCGGTTTGTCGCCGATGTCTTTCAGCAGGCGCGGCGCCTCGTCGGCGTGAATGGTGATGCCTTCGAAGTCGTGGTAGGCCACCAGCCCATGCAGCTGCGCCGAATAAAAATTGTTCTGCGCCAGGCCGCCCTGGGTGCAGGCCACGGCGATGCCGGCTGTGGTGTGGGTGTGCATCACGCAATGCGCGTCGGGCAGCCCGTCGTGGATGGCCGCGTGCACGGTGAAGCCCGCCGGGTTCACCGGCCAGGGGTTGTTGTCCAGCTTTTTGCCCTGCAGGTCGATCTTGAGCAGCTTGCTGGCCGTCACCTCGGAGTAATGCAGGCCGAAGGGGTTGATCAGAAACTGTTTGCTGCCGCCGGTCACGCTGTCCGGCAGGCGCACCGTGATGTGGTTGTAAATCATCTCGGTCCAGCCGAGCATGGCAAACACGCGGTAACAGGCGGCCAGTTCGACGCGGGCTTTCCACTCGTCGGGATGTATGCCGGGTTGTTGCAGGATGGCGTTCATGGGAGTCTCCGGTCAATAGGTTTTGCTGACAGGCGCGGGCGCCGCCGCTGTTTTGAAAGCGGCGGCCAGCGCGCTGGTGGCCCGGACCAGCAGGTGGGTGTCCAGGCCGACGGCCACAAAGGTGGCGCCCAGGGCCAGGTACTTGCGCGCAGTGGCTTCGTCGGGGGTCAGGATGCCGGCGGCTTTGCCCGCCTTGTTGATGCGCGTGATGGCGTCGGTGATGGCCGCCTGCACGTCGGGATGGGCCGGGTTGCCCACATGGCCCATGGAGGCCGACAGGTCGGACGGACCGATGAAGACGCCGTCTACACCGTCCACGGCGGCGATGGCGTCCAGGTTGTCGAGCGCGGCCTGCGTTTCGACCTGCACCAGCAGGCAGACCTGGGCATTGGCTTCATGCGCGTACCGCGGATAACGGCCCCAGCGTGAGGCACGCGCGCCGCCCATGCCGCGAATGCCTTGCGGCGGGTAACGGCTGGCCCGGACCAGCGCAGCGGCTTGCGCGGGCGTGTCGACCATGGGCACCAGCAGGGTCTGCACGCCGATGTCGAGGTACTGCTTGATCAGCGCTTCGCCCACATGGCCGTGGCCCATGGGCACGCGGGCGATCGCGTGTGAACCCGGGTAGGCCGCAATCACCTGCAGCTGCGCAAGAATGCTGTTGATATCGTTTGGCGCGTGTTCGCCATCGATCAGCAGCCAGTCAAAACCGGCGCCGGCGCAGATCTCGGTGCTGTAGGGACTGGCCAGGCCCAGCCAGAGGCCGATTTGCGCCTGCTTGTTTTGCAGCGCCTGCTTGAAGGTATTGAGAGGTGTTTGCATGGGAGCTTTCAACTGAAGTGGAATTCAAAGCGGCCCAGCCGGCCATAGTCGGCGTCGAAACGGTCGCCGGCTTTGGCGGCGACCGGCCGGGTGAAGGAGCCGGCCAGCACGACTTCGCCGGCTTGCAGGCATTCGCCCCAGGGTGCGAGTTTCATCGCGAGCCAGGCGACGCCTATGGCCGGATGCCCCTGAACGCCGGCAGCCAGCCCGGTTTCCTCAACCACGCCGTTTTGCCGCAGGATGGCGCCGACCCAGGGCAGGTCCATGCCCTGCGGCGACAGCTTGCGCCCGCCCAGCACAATGCCGGCGTTGGCGGCGTTGTCGCTGATGGTGTCCTGCACCTTGCGCATGGCCTTGCTGTGGCGGTCGAACTGCTCAATGCGCGCGTCGATGATCTCTATCGCAGGCTGCACATGGTCGGTCGCCTCGAGCACGTCATCCACGGTGATGTGGGTGCCTTCCAGTTTTTTCTTCAGCACAAAAGCCAGCTCGACCTCAACCCGCGGCGCGATAAAGCGGGCGGCAGGAATGTCGCCGGGCTCAAAAAACATGTCGTCCAGCAGCGTGCCGTAATCGGGCGAGTCGATCTGGCTGGAGATCTGCATGGCGCGCGAGGTCAGGCCTATTTTGTGGCCCCTGGCGACGCGCCCTTCGGCGATTTTCATCTGCACCCAGGCGCGTGAAATCGCGTAGCCGTCCTCGACAGTCATGCCGGGGTAACGTTTGGAAAAATGCTCGACCTGCACGCGGCTTTTCTCGCTGTGGTTCAGCTCGGCGGCCAGTTGGGTGATCAGTTCGGGGCTGAACATGGTCAGTTTTTCTGGAACAGCGGGTGAATGTTGCTGTGTTTGCCGTCGTAGACCTGGCCCGGGCTTTCGTCCACCTGCAGTGTGATGCCGACCAGCCGCTGCGCCATGAGGGGGTCAAAGTGGGCTGAAGCCGTTGCCAGCAGCGCATCACCCGCCCTTTTTTTGGTAGCGTCAGAACGGCCTGCGGCCATGCGCAGGTTCAGGTACACAAAGGCATAGTCGCGCTTGCCGTCGGCCACTGCGTAATGCGCGGCCGGGTAGGCCAGCACCCGTGTGCCGCCGGTTGGAAAGACCTGTTGGCCCTGCTCGTCCTGCACCGCCAGCATGGTGTCGGCCAGTGCGCGGCACAGCACCGTCATGTCGGTGGCGGTCTCGAGGTTGGGGCTGTAAAGGATGACGAGGTGGGGCATGTTGTCCTGTGGGGTCAGAGTCGGCTCACGGCCTGGTAGCCCTGGGCGGAAGAGGCTTGTGCTGCGGGAATGGCGGCGCCGGTTTGTGGCGTGATCGGGAACACCGCGTTGATCTGCCCGGTGCCCGAGGCGCCGAAGTAGGGCGTGATGACCTCGGCCTGGCCATCGTAGCCGGACCAGCCGAGTGCGCCCAGCAGCATGGCGGTGTCGTGCATGAAACCTTCGCCATGGCCCTTGGCCGCGTATTCGGGCAGCATTGCGCAGAAGGTTTTCCAGTCGCCGCGCTGCCACATGTGCACCACTTCCTGGTCCAGCGTTTCGAGGAAAGGGCTCCAGATTTTGAAAGCATATTCGGGTGCCAGGCCGTTTTGCGCAAATCGGTGCGAGAGGGAGCCGCTCGCAAAAATCGCCACAGTGCCGTCGTATTCGTCTTCAATCGCGCGCCGTATGGCCCAGCCCAGTCGCGCGCTGTCGTTCAGGTAATGCGCCTGGCACAGCGCCGATACCGACACCACCTTGTAGTGCTGGTCGGCATTCATGTAACGCATGGGCACCAGCGTGCCGTACTCGGGGTTCAGTGTGGTGGCGTCGTGCGCCAGCGTTTCCACGCCATGTGTATTGCAGGTTTTGGCCAGCAGCCGGCCCAGCGCCGGGTTGCCCGGAAACTCGAAGGCCATGTTGCTGATGAAGTGCGGCAACTCGTTGCTGGTGTACAGGCCCTTGAAGTGCGGCGCGTTGTTGATGTGGTAATTCGCGTTGACCAGCCAGTGTGTGTCGAACACCACAATGGTGTCCACGCCCAGGGCGCGGCAACGCCGGTCGATTTCCAGGTGTCCGTTGATCGCGTCCTGTCGTGTGCCCTTGCGCGGGCCGTCCAGCTCGCTGAGGTACATCGAGGGGACGTGGGTGATTTTTGCTGCGAGTGCTAGTTTGCCCATGCTGGTCCTTTTGCGATGTTGGCTCGCGCTCCGCGGCTTGGCGGCGACGGGTACCCGCCTCCGCTCATGTCCCCCGCCACCGGCTGCGCCGTTGGCTCCTCCTTGACTTCGCTACGGCGGGCACCCATCACCACCAATCCGCTGCGGGTACCTTGGGCACCCCAAAGACGCTGCACAGGATGGGGTGGGTGGGGCGTACTGCGCAGCGAAGTCAAGGAGGAGGATTGGGCGCAGCCCAATCCGGGGGACATGAGCGGAGCAGTGCGCCCCGCCCGCCCCATCCCGAAGTGATGCAGGCAAGTTTGTTTCACTCACACCCCCCAACGCGGAATGTGGTGCGACCCGAGCGACACCGCCACGTTTTTGGGTTCACAGAACACCTCATAACTCCAGGTGCCGCCTTCACGCCCTGTGCCCGACGCTTTGGTACCGCCGAAGGGCTGGCGCAGATCGCGCACGTTCTGGCTGTTGACGAAACACATGCCGGCTTCGACGGCTGCTGCGACGCGGTGGGCACGACCCAGGTTTTCGGTCCAGACATAACTCGACAAACCGTATTGCGTGTCATTGGCCAGGCGGATCGCGTCGGCTTCATCCTTGAAAGGAATCAGGCAGGCGACGGGGCCGAAAATTTCTTCCTGCGCAATCCGCATGCTGTTGTCCACGTCGGCAAACACCGTGGGCAACACGTAGTTGCCCTTCTTCACGTGCTCCGGCAGGTCCGGTGTGCCGAGACCGCCGCACAGCAGGGTGGCGCCTTCCTTCGGACCGAGCTCAATATAGCTGCGCACCTTGGCCAGATGGCCTTGCGAAATCATCGGGCCTATGGTGGTGGCTTCGTCAAGCGGGTCGCCGACCTTGATGCCCTGGGCGCGTTCCGCGAATTTCGCGGCGAAGTCGGCGTAAATCGACTGCTGCACCAGGATGCGGCTGCCGGCGGTACAGCGCTCGCCATTGTTCGAAAAAATCATGAAGATCGCGGCATCGAGTGCGCGTTCGAGGTTGGCGTCTTCAAAAATCACAAACGGTGATTTGCCGCCCAGCTCCATGCTGAATTTTTTCAGGCCGGCGGCCTGCACGATGCGATTGCCGGTGGCGGTGGAGCCGGTGAAGGAAATCGCGCGTACATCGGGGTGGCTGCACAGCGGCTCGCCGGCCTCCTTGCCATAACCGTGCACGATGTTGAGCACCCCCGGCGGGATGCCGGCTTCGAGCGCCAGTTCACCCAGGCGCGCGGCTGTCATCGGCGAGAGTTCGCTCATCTTCAGGACGGCGGTGTTGCCAAAAGCCAGGCAGGGCGCAACCTTCCAGGTGGCGGTCATGAAAGGCACGTTCCAGGGCGAGATCAGCGCGCAGACACCGGTCGGGTGGTACAGCGTGTAGTTCAGGTGCGTCTCGGTCGGGTAGCTGTGGCCGTCGACGCGTGTGCACATCTCGGCGAAGTAATAAAAGTTGTCGGCCGCGCGCGGAATCAGCTGCTTGCCGGTCTGCGCAATCACCTGGCCGCAGTCCCTGGTCTCCATCTGCGCGATCTCGGGCACATGGGCGGCGATCAGGTCGCCGAGCTTGCGGATCAGTCTGGCGCGTTGCGGTGCCGGCATGCCAGCCCACTTGGGGAAAGCCTGTTTCGCTGCAGCAACAGCGGCATTGACTTCGGCTTCGCCGCCGGCAGCCACTTCGGCCAGCACGTCCTGCGTGGCCGGGTTGACGGTCTCGAAGTAGCTGCTGCCGGCGACGGCCCGGCCGTTGATGAGGTGGTCCAGTCTTGTCATGGTCATTCAATCGTGTTGATGAGGTCGCCCAGACCCTCGATGCTGGTGACGATGACGTCACCGGGACGGCAGTCGACCACGCCGTCGGGTGTGCCGGTCAGGATCAGGTCGCCCGGTTGCAGGGTCATGAAGCTGCTGAAATAGTCGATCAGAAACGGCACATCAAAAATCATGTCGCGTGTGTTGCCGGATTGCGTGAGCTTGCCGTTGACAGTGGTCTGCAGCGCCAGCGCCATCGGATCGGCAATGTCCGCCGCATCCACCAGCCAGGGCCCCAGCGGCGTGCAGGCATCGCGGTTTTTCACGCGCAGATTCGGCCGGTACCAGTTTTCGAGGTAGTCGCGTATCGCGTAGTCGTTGGCAACCGTATAAGCCGCGACAAAGTCATAAGCATCGTCGCGGTTGACTTTTTTCGCGGTTTTGCCAATCACCACCGTGAGTTCACATTCGTAATGCATGAAATACACGCCGGCCGGTCGGCGTGTGTGCTGCCGGTGGCCGGTCAGCGTGCTTTCACCCTTGACAAAAACCAGCGGTTCTTCGGGCGCCTTGAACTCCAGCTCCTTCGCATGGTCGGCGTAATTCAGGCCCAGGGCGAGGATGGTGCGCGGTCGCGGCGTGGGGGGCAGTGGCGGCAGCCAGCGCACGGCGTCCTGGGCGACAAGTTGTCCGTTGGCCAGCAGCAGCTGGCCGTCGCGTTCTGTGGCCGAATGCAGCTGGCCCTGATGAATCACACGTGCGTGTTTCATGTGGCCTCCGCAACCAGCGTGTTGCTCAGCGTGCCGAAACCCGGCGCCGTGATGTCGATGCGCTCACCCACTTTGGCCAGCGGCCGGCCAGCGTCGCAGCCCAGCATCAGCACATCACCTGCGGCCAGCGTCATGAACTCGCCGACATCGGCCAGCAGTTGGGTCGCAGGGCGCACCAGCTGCGAAAAATAGACGCTCTGCCGGAGCACCCCATTGATGCGCACTTCCAGCGTGAAGGCAGCTGGATCGCCCGCCTGGTCCGCCGGCAGCAAACGCTGGCCCATGCCGAGAAAACCGTCCAGGCATTTGAACTTGACCGGCGGCCGGAAAAAGCTCGCGTGTGGAATGGACAGGTCGTTCATCAGCACATAACCGGCAAGTGTGCCGGCTGCGCCCATCACCATGGCGATGGTGGCGCCGATTTCGACCTGGGCCACACGCGCAGGGACCGCAATGGCTGCGCCATGCGTGCTCCAGGTGTTGGCCGTCTTGACATACAGCACGGGCGCTTTTGGCGGCGCCTTGTAAGGCGGCTGGTGCATCTGCGCTGCCAGCGCCTCGAGTTCCGCGCGGAAGTTCAGCAGCGTGCCGTAAACCGTTCCCTGCGGCATCCAGCTCATGGCTGTTCCAGTTCAATCAATTGATCGAGCAGCTCGTAGAGCTGTGCCAGGTTTTGTTTGCCCAGTGTTTGTTCCATCCAGGCGTAGTGCGCTTCAATCGTCTGCGACAGGGTGCCGACCAGCTGCATGCCCCTGTCCGTGGCCTCGACCACGGTGCGGCGCTGGTCGGCCGGGTCGCGTGCGCGGCGGATCAGGCCGTCGCGCTCCATGCGGGTCAACACGCCGGTCAGGCTGGGGCCGAGGATGAAAGCTTCGCGCGCTACCTTGCCGGTTTCGACCACGCCGTGTTCACCGAGCACCCGCAAGACGCGCCATTGCTGGTCGCTCAGCGCGTGTTCGCGCAGGCGCGGCCGGGTGTGTGCCATCACGGATTCACGTGCCTGCAGCAGCAGCCGGGGCAGGTTGCGGTGGGTAAAAGGGGTGCTCATGGGGAAGGCTGAAATTATTTAACATGTTAAATGAAACTGGGCTTTCCTGCCCAGTCCCACGCGCCGGGATTTACCCGTACTGTGAATAACTACAGTAATATCACCCCATGGCCAAAGACAAGACGATTTACACCTGCAGCGACTGCGGCGGCACCAACCCCAAATGGCTGGGCAAATGCCCGCATTGCGGCGCCTGGAACACGCTGATCGAGTCGGTCGCAGAGAGCCCGTCCCTGGTCAAAAACCGCTTTGCCTCGCTGGCCAAAGCGTCTGAGGTGGCCACCCTTGCCGATATTGAAGCCACCGACATGGCGCGCACGCCCACGGGTCATGAGGAACTGGACCGGGTGCTCGGCGGTGGCATTGTCGAAGGCGGCGTGGTGCTGATAGGCGGCGATCCCGGCATAGGCAAATCCACCCTGCTGCTGCAGGCGCTTGATTCGCTGCAGCGCGCGGGACTGGAGACGCTGTATGTGACCGGCGAGGAAAGCGGCGCCCAGGTGGCCTTGCGTTCGCGCCGGCTCGGGCTGGACGGTTCGCAGGTCAAGGTGCTGGCGGAAATCCAGCTCGAGAAAATCCTCGCCACGCTGGAGGCCACGCGGCCAGCGGTGGCGGTGATCGATTCGATCCAGACCGTGTATTCCGAGCAGCTCACTTCGGCGCCGGGCTCGGTCGCCCAGGTGCGTGAATGTGCGGCCCATCTGACACGCGCGGCCAAGGCCAGCGGCGTCTGCATCGTGCTGGTCGGCCATGTCACCAAGGAGGGCGCGCTGGCCGGCCCGCGCGTGCTCGAGCACATGGTCGATACCGTGCTTTATTTTGAAGGCGACACCCATTCGAGTTTCCGCCTGGTACGCGCAATCAAGAACCGCTTCGGCGCGGTCAATGAAATCGGCGTGTTTGCGATGACCGAAAAAGGCCTGAAGGGGGTCAGCAACCCGAGCGCGATTTTCCTGAGCCAGCATGCCGAGCCGGTGCCGGGCAGCTGCGTGATGGTGACGCTGGAAGGCACGCGCCCCTTGCTGGTTGAAATCCAGGCGCTGGTCGACAGCGGCGGGCCGAGTCCGCGGCGTCTTTCGGTCGGCCTGGACCGGGACCGGCTGGCCATGCTGCTGGCGGTGTTACACCGCCACGCCGGCATTGCCTGCATGGACCAGGATGTGTTTGTCAACGCCGTCGGTGGCGTGCGCATCAGCGAGCCGGCGGCCGATCTGGCGGTGATGCTGGCCATCACCTCCAGCCTGCGCGGCAAGCCGCTGCCCAAAGGTTTCCTCGCTTTTGGCGAGGTTGGTCTGGCCGGCGAGGTGCGGCCCGCGCCGCGCGGCCAGGAGCGGCTCAAGGAAGCGGCCAAGCTGGGCTTCAGCGTGGCCGTGGTGCCCAAGGCGAATGCGCCGAAAAAGCCGATTGAAGGCCTGACCATCCATGCGGTCGAGCGCGTCGAGCAGGCCATCGAGCTGGTGCGCAGTCTGGCCTGAACGCCGGGCTGACTTGCAATGCTCCTGAAATAATAGCTGCTTACGCCCATCCAATAAGGGCTACAGCCTGTTTTTTCATATGGCCTGGGGGCTGCTGGCGCTACGCACTGCCCACAGCCCGCAAGTGGTCCGGGGCCTGCGAAAATAGCGCCATGAACTTCCAGAAAATTATTGTTCCGATCGCCGGTGCGGCGGCGGTGCTCATGGCCTACCGCGTGTACGGCTGGGCCGGTGTGGCCGTGGTGGCCACGGTGGTCGTGATGTGGGTGCTGCTGCATTTCACCCGCATGATGCAGGTCCTCAAACGCGCCGCCAACCGGCCCATCGGTTATGTGGACAGCGCCGTCATGCTCAATGCCAAGCTCCGGGCCGGGCACACGCTGTTGCATGTGGTGGCCATGACCAAAAGCCTGGGCGCGCAGCAGTCGGAAAAGGATGTGCAGCCCGAGGTGTTTCGCTGGACCGACGGCAGCCAGTCGCATGTGACCTGCACCTTTGTAGCCGGCAAACTCGCCAGCCATGTGCTTTTCAGGCCTGCGCTGCCTGATCCCGCACCGGCTGCGGACGGGCCGTCCGACGCCCCGTAAAATCAGTCTTTCCGGTTTCCCCGGGCGCTTGCCGCGATGTGCGCAGTGTTTCCCGGCCTGGACCCTCATTTCATGACACTTTTCACAGGATCAGCACCATGTCCCCAGTAGCCCCCTCCATGGAAGACCGCGACGGCAAAATCTGGATGGATGGCCAGATGGTCGAATGGCGCGACGCCAAAATCCATGTCCTGACACACACCCTGCATTACGGCTGCGGCGCTTTTGAAGGCGTGCGGGCTTACCAGTTGCAGGACGGCAGCACCGGCATCTTCCGGCTGGAAGAACACACCGAACGCCTGTTCAACAGCGCCAAAATCCTGCGCATGAAAATCCCGTTCACGCCGGCCGAGGTCATGCAGGCCACGCTCGATGTGGTGCGTGTCAACAAGCTGCCCAGCTGCTACATCCGCCCCCTGACCTGGATTGGCTCCGAAAAACTCGGCGTTTCGCCCAAGGGCAACAGGATTCACCTGATGGTGGCGGCCTGGCCCTGGGGGGCTTATCTGGGCGACGAGGGCTTGCGGCGCGGCATTCGTGTGAAGACCTCGAGCTTCACGCGCCACCATGTCAACATCACCATGATCCATGCCAAGGCGGTGAGCAATTACACCAACTCGATTCTGGCCAACATGGAAGCCACCGACGAAGGTTACGACGAAGCGCTGTTGCTGGACCCCCAGGGTTTTGTCTCCGAAGGTGCGGGAGAAAACGTGTTTGTGGTGCGCAAGGGGGTGGTCTACACGCCCGACTCCAGCGCCGGTGCGCTCAACGGCATCACGCGCAACACGATTTTTTCAATTTGCGCCGACCTCGGCATCACGATCCGCGAAAAGCCGATCACGCGTGATGAAATCTACATCGCCGACGAGGCGTTTTTCAGCGGTACTGCCGCCGAAGTCACACCGATCCGCGAGCTCGACCGGGTCGAGATCGGCAACCGCGGCGATGGCGGCTCGCGCGGCCCCGTCACCGAAAAAATCCAGGCGGCGTTTTTTGACATCGTGAACGGGCGCAATCCCAAATACGCTTCCTGGCTGGCGAAAGTCTGATCATGGCAACCACTTCTACTGTTGAACTGCTCGCCAAAGACCTGAACCCCCAGGGCGGTGTGTTCTGCCCCAGCCCCAAGGCCGAGATGGCGGTCTGGAACAGCCACCCCAAGGTTTACCTGGACGTGGCGCGCACCGGCCAGGCCAAATGCCCGTACTGCGGCACGGTGTACAAACTGAAGGACGGCGAACACGTCGCGGCAGGGCACTAGGGTGCCTGCCTCTCTTCAAGCGGCCGCCGCGGAACCGGCTTCGCCGGGCCGCAGGCGGCGCCCCCCTGGGGGGGAGGCGGCCGAAGGCCGCTTCGGAGGGGCATCGTTAGTCATTGCCCCGCAGTGGATAGGCGACGCGGTGATGACAGAGCCGCTGCTGCGGCGCCTGCATGCGCGTGGTGAGCAGATCACCGTCGGCGTCTTGCCCTGGGTGGCGCCGGTCTACCGCGCCATGCCGCAAGTGCACGAGGTCATTGAATTTCCATTCGCCCACGGTGGCCTGCAATTGAAGGCGCGGCGCTTGCTGGCCAAACGTATTGCGGGCCAGTTCGACACCGCCTACGTCTTGCCCAATTCACTCAAAAGTGCCTTGCTGCCCCTGCTGGCCGGCATCCCCCGACGTGTCGGTTACCTCGGCGAAGCGCGTATCGGCCTGCTCACGCATCGCCTGAAAAACCCGGCCAAAGGCCAGCGTCCGCCCATGGTGGCGTTTTATTCGGCGCTCAGCGGAGACACGGCGCTGGAGGCAGACCGGCCCGAGCTGCGGCTGCCGCCAGCCAGCGTGGAGCGCGCACTGGCAGAACTGGGTTTGCAGCGTGGTGGGTATGTGGTATTTGCGCCCGGTGCCGAATACGGCCCCGCCAAACGCTGGCCGGCTGCACATTTTGCAGAGCTGGCGCTGAAGCTGGACCTGCCGGTGCTGCTGCTGGGCTCCGGCAAGGAGGCCGCGTTGTGCGAAGAAATCGCCGCGCCGGTCAATGCGGTGCGCACCGGCCAGTGCCTGAACTTGGCCGGCAAAACCACGCTGGAGCAGGCATTGGGCGCGATTTCAGCCGCGAAAACTGTGGTCAGCAATGATTCGGGCCTGATGCATGTGGCGGCGGCCTTCGGTGTGCCACAGGTCGCGATTTTTGGTTCCTCGAGTCCGCTGCACACACCGCCGTTGAGCGAACGCGCCACCGTGTTGTGGCTCAAGAACGATACGGACTACCAGCCGCCGCTGGACTGCGCACCGTGTTTTGAACGTGAATGCCCGCTGGGCCACACGCGCTGCCTGAAGGACCTCGGCGCGGCACGGGTGCTTGCGGCGCTTTCTTCCTAGGAGCCTGGGCGGCAGAAGGGACGTCGGCTGCAAAGCGACCGCGACGGTCCATTTTTCACCGGCTTTTTGCCCCATAGCTACGGCTATGGCGTTGCAAACCCGGCAAAAACTGTCCTCGCCGAGGCCACTTTTCGCTTCGACGCCTTCTGCCGCACAGACTCCTAGCCCGGAAAAGCGTCCAGCGCGCTGAAGCCGGCCTGCGGCTGGCCTGGTGTGCGCGCGACGTTCATGACCCAGCAGACCAGCGTGAAATAACCGACCAGCGTCGTCAGCTCGACCACCCCCTGCTCGCCGAAAACCGCCAGCGCCGCCGCATAGGAGGCATCACTCACGCCGTGGTGGGCCAGCAACTCGCTCACGAGGTCGATCGCGGCGGTCTCGTCGGCTGCCGCGCCGTGCGGGTACTTGCCGACGGCCACTGCATCGAGCACGGCCTGCGCGACACCGGCTTTCAGCGCCAGCGGCGCATGCATCAGCCACTCGAACTGGTTTGAGACATGGCGTGCCACCAGGCACATCGCGAGCTCGCGGATGCGCACGTCCAGCACGCTGTCAAAGCGCAGGTATTCGCCGACCTGGCCGACGCGCGACATCAGCTCCGGGCTGCGCATCAGCGGGATGAAGGGGCCAAACACCGCTTTGCGCGGGCCGGCAATCAAGGCCTCGGCGGCGGCGCGTTGTGCCGCATTCATGTGTGCCAGCGGCAGCAGTGGCAGCCGTTCCTGCGGTGCCTGGGAAAATCCCTGGCTGACAGGCGCAAGGGGATGGATGGGGGTCACGGTTTAACTCCTGGCAGGTCTGGGTAGGTCTGGCGATGTTAGCGCGTGAACCGGGCCAGCCGGGCAAAAAAAAGCCGCCTTGCGGCGGCTTGTGGAACTGTGTGTAGCCCTTCCTTGAGAGAGCGGCGGTCTGTTCTCCGACCTGTTGTCCTCGCCTGATTTTTTTGCCTGTCTGGCTTTTTCGGATGTTGTCACAGCAACCGCTCGACTTTAGAGGAGACAGGCCCTTCCCCACATCCCCTAAATGAGGGAGGGGGGTGGATTTTTGCGATGACAACTGCAGCAAGCAACCCTGTTCAGGCCGGAGGTGTGCCGCCAGCCGCCTTTTTAAGGCTGTCCAGCAACTTGCCCGCATCAGCGCCTGCACTGGCCGGGTCTGCCGGCGGCGCAGCGTTCTTGACCAGTTCTTCCAGGCCAGGTTTCGGCATGTCCGGCAGCGGCGTGGCGGGTTTGGCTTTTGCGGCCTGGTCCAGCGCGTCCTTGAGCTGCTGGGGCGAGCGCGGGGCGGCGGCGTCCCCCGGGGCTGGATCCGGCGCCATCGCGTCTTTGCCGGGCGGCGCGCTGGCGCCTGGACTCGCGGGCTCCATCGCGCCGGGGCTTGCCGCTGTGCCCGGGCCCGGTGGTGGCGCTGCTGCGGCCGGCGCCGTGTCGCCGACGCTCAGCGTGGCGGGGGCAGGCGCCTCAGGCACTTGCCCGGGCGCCGATGTTGCCGATGTCGCGGTGTCCGGCAGGCCGGCGGACTTTTTATCCGGTGTGCTCCCGGGCAATCGCTGGTCTGCAGCTTCGCCGGGCTGGCCGTTTTTGTCTTTGGGTATTTCCGCAGACGCGCCGGCTGCTGTATCTGCAGCCGCAGCGGGTGTGCCGGGCCCGCCGGCCTGTTTGGCCTCTGCTGGCTGCGCAGCCGGCTTGTCGGGCGCGGCGTCGGCGCCCGAAGGCCCTGCGCCCGGCGCCGCATCCTGTCCAGCGGGCGTAGCTGGCGCCGCTGTGCCGTCCGCGCCCGCCGCAGGCGGGCTGCCGGGGGCGGCTGCGCCTGCGTCCGCAGCGCCACCGGAGGCTGCGCCCGGCGAAGCAGCGCCGCCAGCGCCAGCGCCCTGGCCCGCATCGGCAGCTGTTGCACCGGCTGCACCGGCGGGCGTGGCGGGCGGCGCGGCAGCAGGCGGCGGTTTTTTGGCCAGGGCTTCGCCGCCCTGCTTGACCACTTCGGCATCCACCATGGCCTCGGCACTGATTACGTCGGCGCGCGCCACAGCGGTTTGTGCCTTGGCGGCTTCGACCTTGGCCATCGCGGCTTCGATTTGTGCCTGGCCGTCGTCGCGGTGTTTTTCGACTTCGCGCCTGGCTTCAGCACTGCGGTCGGCGACTTCCCTGGAGGCGTCCTGCACTTGTGCCCGCAAGGCATCGGACTCAGCCGCCACGGCCGCCAGCTTCTCATCCATTTTTTGCTGTTCTTCGCGCGCTGCGTCGCCGGGCGGTGCCACTGCGGCCAGTGCGTCTTCCAGCATTTTGGCCAGGGCCTGGCTGGCGGCGCCAAGTTGCTCACGGGGTCCGGTGCTGGCCTGGCTCAGCTCTTCGGCATGGGCCAGGGCCGACTGCTGCGCCGATGCCAGCGCCTGGCGCAAGGGGTCGAGCGCGCTGAGCAGGCCGGCCATGGCAGCCGAGCTGGCGCCGGGCTGGCGGCCTGCGGTTTGCGCCGCAGCCTGAAATTTCTCGCGCAGGGCGCTGGTGCTGTCGGCTGCGCCCTGTGCGTCGGCCTGTGCCTGTTGCAGCGCGGCCTTGACATCGGCCTGGAACCGGTCGAGCTGGCCGCCCAGGCCATCGACGTGGGTGGCGGCCTCACGCCGGGCTGCGCTGGCCTGGTCCACCAGGCTGCGTGCCTGGCTGGCGGCCTGGGTAAAGCGGTCCTGCAGGCCCGACAAGGCCTGGCCGCTGCCACTGTTGTCGCGAACCGCAGCCTCGGCGGCCTGTAATGCCTGCTGGGGCAACTGCCCGGCGCGTGCCAGCAGCCCGTCGATGGCCTGGCGGATTTTGTCCACCTGGGCCTGCAGCTGCGCCTTGAGCTGGTCCATCAGCGCCATCAGTTGGGCGGGCGGTTTGGCCACTTGCTCCTTCAGGGCCGCCATGCGGCTGCGCAGCAGCTCCACTTTTTCCCTGAGCTGGTCCATCGGTGGCTGCATGGCGGCCTGAACATCGTTGATGGACTGCACCACCCGCGATTCGGCGCCGTCGATCTGCAGCCGCACAGGTGCCACAAAACGCGCTTTCAGCCCCAGCACCTGGGCCTGAAGCGTGTTGACTTTTTCACGCGGCTGGGTGGCGGCGACAAAGTCGTCACGCGCCTGGCGCACCTGCGCCACCAGCTTGTCGGGCTGGGCCTTGACCTGCTCTGCCGCCGCATGCATCGCGCTGGAGACCTGCGTCATGCGTTCTTGCGCCTGCAGCAGCGCGGCCCGCACCTGGTCCAGTACCGCGACCACTTTGGCAATCGCCTGGCGCACCTGCGTTATCACCTGCTGCAAGACCACACGCAACTGTTCGACCACCGCTATCGCCTGGTCCAGCAGGCCGATGGCGCTGTTGCCCGAGGTCTTGACGGCACTGCGCGCACCGGCAATCGTTGTTCGTATGCCGGGGATCATGCCCTTGACACCCATGAACAGCGTGCGCGCAGCCACCATGGCGAGTGAGCGTGTGATGTATTTGGTGCAGATCGCAATCGCGTTGTCGCACAGCGCCTCGGCCTGGTCCATCTCGCGGCTGGCCTGCGCCAGCGTGCGGTCGGCGCGCTCCATGAACTCGCGTATGCGCAGCTGGATGCTTTCTATCATCTGCCTGGCTTCATCGATCTGCGCCTCTACCGGCTGGAATCGCTCGGGCAGCGCCTCCAGCGTGGCTTTGAGTTCATCGATTTCGGTGATCACTTCCCCCAGCGTGTCTTTCAGCACAGTGAGGGTGTCGTCCACACCCGCCACCGCCGTGTCTATCGTCTGCTTGAGCGCTGCAATGATGGTCTCGAGCCGGCTGATCTGCGCCTCCATGCTGGCCAGAATGCCGTCTATCACCTGGCCCACGGCTTCAATCTGCGCCGCAACGCCGTCTATGGCCGCCTCTACGGCCAGCAGCGGCGCAGCCACGGCCAGCGCCACCTCGTGGGTGCGGTTTTTGAAGCCACCTATCTGCTCGCCCAGGGCCTTGATCTCTTTGTCGAGCGCCGCCACTGCTGCGTCCACGCGGCCCATGACGGAATCAAGCACCGCACTGGCGTCGGCCACCACGGCGTCCACCTGCGCCTGGATGCCGTCCAGCACGGCGGTAGCGCTTTGTGCGGTGGCGTCCATTTCTGCCTTGAGGCTGTCTGCGCCGGCAGCGACCTCCTGCCGCACGCTGTTGATCTCTGCCTGGATGCCCGACAGCGCGTTTTGTAGCGCGCCCTCCGCCGCAGCTTTGGCGCTGGCCAAATCGGCCGGCGGGCTGGCTTCCAGCTGTGCCAGACTTTGTTGCAAGGGCTCCAGCGTGCCGGCAAATTGCGCCAGACGCGGTTGCAGGGCCAGCGCCCGGCTGCTCAGTTGTTGGGCGGTGTCGGCCATGCCGGCCAGGCGCGGCGGAAAACCGGAAACATCGGGGCGTATCGCGGCCAGGCGTGCTGGCAAACCGGTAGCGACCGACACGGCACCCTGCACATCGCTGGCAACACCGGCCAGGTTTTCGCCCGCAGCCAGCAGACGGGGGCCCATGCCGGAGAGTGAGTCCACCACCGCACTGAGGTCGGACTGCAGGCTGCTCAGCGCGCTGGCCAGTGGCGCGACCAGCGCGGGCGGGTTGATGGGCGGGCTCAGTTGCGTGATCTGTGTGGCCACTGCGCTGACCTGCTGCATCACCGTGCTGATGGCGCTACTGGCCTCCGAAATGCCTGCGCCCAGTTCGGTTTGCAGGGTGCTTGACGCCGTGGCAACCGACTCGACCACCTGCGCCGCGCCGGTGCTGATGGCCGTGCCGGCCCTGGTCACGAACTTCATGCGGGTGTCACAAATCGTCCAGGGTCCGGGTCACCGCAGCGCTGGCATCTGTCATGGCCACTTCGATCAGTGGCACTTTTGACGGTGTGGGCTCCAGCGACACGCCCGCCAGGTCAATGCTGGCCATGGTCAGGTCGATTTGCTCCAGCGTCTGTTCGATCTCCGGCAACACCTCCGCACCTTCGATTTGCAGCTCTTCGAGCAAGGGCAGCAGCGGCGGGACCGGGGGCCGGTCCGGCAGGGTGTTCAGGTTGATCAGCGTGGTCGATGCTGGCGCGGCCACCGGCGCCGCAGGCGTCAGCGGCCAGCCCCCGGCGGGCCCGGCCACGTTGCTGTTGCTCAACAGCAGCGCGCCGCGCGCCAGTCTTGCCGCCAGCGCCTGCAACACCTGGCTGTCTGTCAGGGCATACACCGACGCCGAATGTTCACAGCGGTACAGCGCGTAACGCAGCGCCGCCAGCGCAGCGGCATCACTTTTCCAGAAGTCCAGGTAGTCGCCGGCTTCTTCCGCATGCCGGAATGCCAGCGCGGTGCTGCGCGGCGCGCCGGCCAGCGGATTGATGCTGTCGTGCAGCCAGACCGTGGCCGACTGGCGCTGCAAGGTGGCCAGGGCCAGGCTCACGCGACACCCCGCAGGGCCTGCGCGAGCTTGCGGCGGGGCAGGAGCTCAGAGCCAAAAAGTGGCGCAGCAATCGCGGCTGACATACACGGCCTTCCCGGGGTGGACAGCGCGATTGTAGCGAGGGCGCCCTGCCGGAAGCCGGCTTGGCGGGCGTTCGCGAGTTGCCGTTTTTATGCCGGCGCCTGCATGGGCAGCTCCACCACAAAAGAAGCGCCGCCGCCGGGCCGGTCTTCGCAGCGCACGCTGCCCCGGTGGCGCTCGGTGATGGACTTGACCAGTGCCAGGCCCAGGCCGACGCCGCCTTCGCGTTCGCTGGCGCCCGGCAGGCGGTAAAAGGGCTCAAAAATACGCTCACGCTGATCCGGTGGAACACCCGGGCCCCGGTCGTTGACGCGAATCACGGCGCGCTGCTGTGCGCCGGTACCGGTGTGTGTCAGCTCCAGGCCGACTTCGCCCGTGCCGTAACGCCTGGCGTTTTCCAGCAGGTTGCGGATCAGGCGCCGCAGCAGGCGCGCCGAGCCCTGCAGCATCAGGCTGTGTGTTTGCATGGCGGTGCCCAGTTCTGCCTGCATGCGCGCACATTCCTCGGCGGCCAGGCCGGTGAGGTCCAGCATTTCAAACGGTTCGGCATCGGCCTGGCGGGCGTCAAGCCGGCTCGCCAGCAGGATCTCGTCGATCAGCTGGTCCAGCTCGTTGATGCTGCGCGAGATTTCAGCGCGTTGCGCAGAGTTCGCACCGCTGTCCATCAGCTCCAGCCCCATGCGGATGCGCGCCAGCGGCGAACGCAACTCGTGTGAGGCGTTGGCCAGCAGGGATTTGTGCGACACCAGCAGGGATTTTTGCGTCTCCATCAAGGTTTCAATACGCTCGGCCGCATGGTTGAAGCGTTCTGCCAGAAACGCCACCTCATCGCTGCCATGCACCGTGACGCGTGCCGACAGGTCGCCGCTGCCCCAGCGTTCCACGCCGCGCTGCAGGCCTTCCAGCCGCTGCGTCAGCCGCCTGACGATGGGATAGGTGCCCAGCGCCACCGCGAGGGCCACCAGGCCCAGCATCCAGCCAAAACCAAAGGGTGCGCGGCTCCAGGTGCTGGGGGGCGGGCGTTTGGGCCGTGGCAACACCAGGTTCAGCATCTGTCCGTCGCGCGTCTGGACATCAAACTCCAGGTCGTCACCGCGTTTGCGGTCCGGTTTGGTTTGCGCCCGGCCTATGGTTTCCCCGGCCTGGTTCTGCACCAGCACTTCGCGGATCGGCAACTGCGGCGGATCGGCGCTCAGGCGCCAGGCGGCGCCGACCGCGAAGGCCAGCACCAGCACGGTGGCCACCACAGCCAGCCAGATGCGCACATACAGGTGCGAGGTAAAACGTGACCACATCCCGGACATCAATCCTGCTGCTTGGCAAACACATAACCGACACCGCGCACAGTCAGAATACGTTTCGGGTCTTTGGGGTCGAGTTCGATGGCGCTGCGGATGCGGCCCATGTGGACATCGATGGAGCGGTCAAAGGCTTCGAGCTCGCGGCCGCGCACCGTCTCCATGATCTGGTCGCGGCTGAGCACGCGGCCGGCGCGTTCGGCCAGCGCCACCAGCAGGTCAAACTGGTACGAGGTCAATTCGCAGGCCTTGCCGGAAACCGTCACGCTGCGCGCGTCGCGGTCAATTTCCAGCGAGCCGAAACGCATGGCAGGCTGGCTGCCCGCTGTGCTGGCGTTTTCGCCGCCGCGCCGCAGCACCGCGCGTATGCGGGCCAGCAGCTCACGCGGCTCAAACGGTTTGGGCAGGTAATCATCGGCGCCGATTTCAAGACCCACAATGCGGTCCATCGGGTCGCCCTTGGCGGTCAGCATCAGCACCGCCGTGCGCGCGCTGTCGCTGCCGCCACCCTTGATGCGGCGGCAGACTTCCAGCCCGTCCATGTCGGGCAGCATCAGATCCAGAATCACCAGATCGGGTTTGCAGCTTTGCAGCGCCTCCAGGCCTTTGGCGCCGTCGGCGGCGTGGGTGAAGCCATAGCCCGACTGGCGCAGGTATTCGCCCACCATGGTCGCCAGACGGGTGTCGTCTTCAATCATCAGAAGTTGTTGTGTCATGGGCTGACTCACTGGACGGGTGCTTGTGGTCTGGTCAGTGTAGCCATTGGACGCCGAAGCAGGGCTGGGCGCCAGCACATCGGTGGTGAAAGGACTTGCGTTGCGGTCACTCATGAGAGGCTTCCTAGGGGAATGGACCTTCCATGGTGCGCGCTTGCCGACAAGCCGGGTTGAAGCACCCGTAAAGTTAGGTAAACCGCTGCTGCCGTCCAGCGATGCGCTGCCGCCGGCCCTGAGGTTGCTATAAAACTAATAGCTTGCTGCGCCCGGCCATCAAGGGCTGGACGGCGTTTTCATGCGGGAAGCCAGCCACACCAGCAGCAACACCGGCAGCCCCAGCAAGGCCGTGCCCGTGAAAAAACTGGCGTAACCAAATGCGTCCACATAGACGCCCGAGTAACCGGCCAGAAACTTCGGCAACAGCAGCATCATGGAACTGAATAGCGCGTACTGCGTGGCCGAATAATTGACATTCGTCAGGCTGGACAGGTAGGCAATAAAGGCGGCCGAGGCAATGCCGCTGGACAGGTTGTCGGCGGAAATCACAAACACCAGCGCCTGCACATCGTGGCCGCGCGACCCCAGCCAGGCAAACAGCAGGTTGCTGGCGGCACTCAGCACCGCACCCAGCATCAGCACCCGCATCACGCCAAAACGCATGGCCAGCACGCCACCCGCAAACGCACCCAGCAGCGTCATGATGACACCGTAAATCTTGGTCACGGTGGCCACCTCGTCCTTGGTGTAGCCCATGTCGACATAAAACGGATTGGCCATGATGCCCATCACCACATCACTGATGCGGTAGACCGCGATCAGCGCAAGAATCAGCGCCGCGTGTTTGCCGTAACGGCGCAGAAAATCGGCAAAGGGTGCGACCAGCGCACTTTGGAGCCACTCGGCGGCGTTGCGCGCGGGCGGCAGCTCGCGCCGTGCCGGCTCCGGTGAAAACAGCACCGTCACCACGCCCAGCAACATCGAGGCGGCCATCACCAGGTAGGCGGTTTGCCAGGCGCCGTGCTGGTAGCTGGCCACACCCGCGGCATTGACCACTTCGGCGCGCGCGGCAATCCACAACACCCCGGCGCCGGCCCAGATCATGGCCATGCGGTAGCCGGTCTGGTAGGCCGCCGCGAGCGCGGCCTGGCGCTGCATATCGGCCGACTCGATGCGGAAAGCGTCGAGTGCAATGTCCTGCGTGGCCGAGGCAAAGGCCACGGCCAGCGCGCACCAGACCACCGGCAGCAGGGCCAGTTTGGGGTCGGTCAACGCCATGCCGACCAGCGCCGCCATGATGACCGCCTGCGACAGCAGCAGCCAGCTGCGCCTGCGCCCGAGCAGCCGTGTCAGCAGCGGTATCGGCAGGCGGTCCACCAGGGGCGCCCAGACCCACTTGAAGCCATAGGCCAGGCCCACCCAGCTCAGGTAGCCTATGGTGCTGCGGTCAATGCCGGCTTCGCGCAACCAGAAGCTCAGGGTGCCAAACACCAGCAGCAGGGGCAGCCCGGCAGAAAACCCGAGCAGCAACATGCGCAGAGTGGGCGCTTCGAGATAAACCCTCAGCGTTTGCCCCCAGCCAGGCTTGGCGGCAGCAGCTTCGGGCGGAACAGCGACGGCCGGATGCGGCGAAGGATGACGCGCGGCCTGCGGATTTTCGGATACGGTGTCGCTCATGCAGGAATAATACGCTGTGACTTAATCTGGAGATGCCATGAAACTTGCTTCGATGCTGAACCTTGCCGCACTGTCCGCCGCCTTGTTGCTGGCTGCCGCACCAGCGCTTGCGCAAAACGAAGGCGTACAGGTGGGCGGAAATTCCGGCTTTACCAAACTGGTGCCGGCAGAAGACATCGAGCAGGCGTCCAGGCAGCAATACGCAAAGATGATGCAGGAGGCGGCGGCCCAGAAGGCCTTGGCGCCGGCCGGCCATCCGCAGTTGCAGCGCTTGCGCGGCATTGCCCAGCGCATCATTCCGCATGCCGTGGCCTGGAACCCGAGGGCCAAAAACTGGCAGTGGGAGGTGAACCTGATTGGCAGCAAACAGATCAACGCTTTTTGCATGCCCGGCGGAAAAATCGCCTTTTACACCGGCATTCTCGATCAGCTGCAGCTGACCGACGACGAGGTGGCGATGATCATGGGCCACGAAATGGCCCATGCACTGCGTGAACATGCGCGTGAGCGCATGGGCAAATCGGCCGCCACCAATATTGGCGCCAGCCTGTTGTCCCAGTTGCTCGGGCTCGGGGATCTGGGGCAAACCGTCGCCGGCCTCGGCGTGGAACTGATCAACCTGCGTTTTGGCCGCGAAGACGAGTCAGAGGCCGACCTGGTCGGCATGGAGCTCGGCGCGCGCGCTGGTTTCAATCCGCGCGCCGGCATCACGCTGTGGCAAAAAATGGCGGCTGCCAACAAGGGAGCCCCGCCGCAATGGCTCAGCACGCATCCTGCCGGCGTGACCCGCATCGCCGACATGGAGCGCAATTTGCCCCGGGTTCTCCCGCTGTACGAGCGCGCCCGTAAAAGCTGATGTCGTGCTCCAATAGGAGCACTTTGCAAAAAAATCTTTCGTCAGCCCAGCGGCCCCACAAACCGGCGGCGCGGCAAACGCGCCTGCTCCGGCTGCGGAGCCCGGCCGCATGAGCACGCCGCAAGAGCTTTTCCAGAAGTTTCTCGCTGAGCAGCGCAGCGAGTACGGACGCAGCTTGCCGGGGAAAGTCGGCCAGGTCGAGGCCTTGTGGCGGCTTGCCGCCGCCGGCCCCCCGGCGGGCGAAACACTGGCCCAGCTCGAGCGCCTGGCGCACACACTGGGCGGCACCGCCGGTACCCTGGGCTTTGTGGCCGCAGGCCAGGCTGCCAAGGCCCTGGAACTGCTGCTGCAACAGGCGCTGCAGGACGCGACCGAATGGACCGTCCTGCAGCCCCGGATCGAACGCGCCCTTGCTGCCCTGCAGGACAGCCTGCCGCAAGCCGGTGCGGCGGCGAAAGACGGCGGATGAACACCTCCACACCCGTCCGGATCAACCTGGCCCTGGGCCTGGGGGCGGCCATGGTGCTGCTGGTGGCGGTGGCGGCCTACAGCACCATCAATGAACTGATCCATGACGCACAGCGCGCCCTGAAAGTTCAGCAAACATCCACCCTGCTGGAGCGTGTGGGGCGCAGCCTGGCAAGCGCAGAATCCGCGCAACGCAAATTTTTGCTGGAGGCGAGTGAAGAAAATCTGCGCGACTACGAGGGCGCGCGCTCCCGGGTCGGTGTGGCCCTGAGCCGGCTGCGCGCCACCGAGGCGGCCCATGAAACCGACCGGCAGTTGCCGGTGCTGGCCGGTTCCATTGAGCGCCGTCTTGAGACGCTGGACAAGGCGGTGCGGGTGCGGCGCATCGAGGGTTTGCCGGCCGCCAGCGTGGTGGTCAACAGCGATCTGAACCGCCAGCTGAAGGAAGAAATCGATTCGCTGTCCGAGTTGCTGGCCGAAGGCAAGATCCAGGATCTGGCGCGTGCCCAGGCGAGCGGCCAGAGCGACGCACGGCAGACCGAGCTGCTGATCGCCGGTGGCGGGCTGCTGACGCTGCTGCTGATTGTCGGCGCGCTGCGGTCGATCAACCATTACCATGCCACGCGCCGGCGCGCCGAAGAGCAGCTGCGCGACAACGAAGCCATGAGCCGGGCGATGACCCGCAGCATGGCCGAGGGGGTGGTCACCACCGGCGTGGACGGCATCATCACCGAAGCCAATCCCGCCGCCCTGAAGCTGTTCGCTTACTCGCGCGATGAAATTCTGGGGCGCCATGTGACCCACTTGATGCCCGAGCGGTACCGTGGCCAGTTTGAAATGTTGCTCGACGACCTGCGCGGGCGCCAGAGCGGCTTCAGCGAAGCTGGCCGCGAGGTGCTGGCCATGCGAAAGGACGGCTCCGAGTTTCCGGTGATTGTGTCTTTTGGCGATGTGGTGGTGGCCGGAAGACGCCTGTTTTCAGCCATCGTTCACGATATCACCGAGCGCGTGCGCACCGAAGAGGCGCTGCAGGCCAGCGAATACCAGCTCCGGCAGATCACCGATTCGGTACCGGCGCTGATTGCCTACCTGGACCGCGAGGAACGCTATCTTTTTCACAACAAGGCCTATGCCGAAGTGGTCGGTCCGCGCCTCGGCAGCATCGTCGGAAAAACGCTTCAGGAGGTGCTGGGCGACACGTTGTACCGGGACATCCGGCCGAATGTAGAGCGGGTGCTGGCGGGCCAGCCTGTGAGTTATGAGCGTACCCAGCGCTCGGCCGTGCTCGGCGAGCGCGATTACGCGGTCAGTTATGTGCCGCGTTATGAGGCGGATGACCAGCAGGGTCAGGTGACGGGCTTTTTTGCGATGGCCACGGACATCACCGACATGAAACGCATGGACCGGATGAAAAGCGAGTTTGTCTCGACCGTCAGCCACGAGTTGCGTACCCCCTTGACCTCGATACGCGGCTCCCTCGGGCTGATCGCCGGCGGAATAGCCGGCCCGCTGCCGCCCGCTGCCCAGGGCCTGGTGGATATCGCCAAAAACAATTGCGAGCGTTTGATCCGGCTGATCAACGACATTCTGGACATCGAAAAAATCGAGTCGGGCCAGATGCGTCTGGCCTTGCAGACGGTGGCGCTGCAGCCCCTGCTGCAACAGGCGATGGCTGCGAACGAGGGGTTTGCCGCACAGCATGACGTGAGCCTGCGCCTGCAGGCTCCCGATGCACCTGTGCTGGTCCATGTGGACACCGACCGGCTGACACAGGTGTTCACCAATCTGCTGTCCAATGCGGTGAAGTTTTCGCCCAGGGCGGGTGTGGTGGAGATCACGCTGTCAGGCCGCGCGGAGCGTGTGCGGGTGGAGGTGCGGGACCACGGGCCCGGCATACCCAAGGAATTCCGCCAGCGGATTTTCCAGAAGTTCTCCCAGGCCGATTCGTCCGACACCCGGCAAAAGGGCGGCACCGGTCTGGGCTTGAGCATCTCCAAGGCGATTGTCGAAAAAATGGGCGGCAGCATTGGGTTTGGCCATCCCCAGGGGGGTGGCGCGACTTTTTTCTTCGAGTTGCCGCGTATCGAGGAGCCGAAAGCCCTGGCCCCGATCGCATCGGCCAGACCCGCCGCCCCGGGCAGCCGGCCACGTATTCTGGTGTGTGAGGACGACCACGATCTGGCGCGCCTGATTGTCCTGATGCTGGAGAAAGCCGGCTTTGACGCCGACGTGGCGCACGGCGGTGATCGCGCGCTGGCCATGCTGGGCGAGCAATCTTATGCAGCGATGACGGTGGACTTCGCGCTGCTGCCCGACCAGGACGGTGCGGCGCTGATCACCGCCGTGCGGCGCAATGCCCATACCGCCCATCTGCCCATCGTGGTGATTTCCGTCAGCGCAGAGCAGGGGCGGCAGCGCCCGGATCATCAGGGTCTGGGTGTGGCCGGCTGGGTTGAAAAGCCGATCAACGAGCAATTGATGGTGCGCAGCCTGCGCGGCGCCATTCAGGGTGTGCCCGCCGGCCGGCCGCGCATTTTGCATGTGGAAGACGACCTGGACATTCAGCGCATCGCCGCAGCCATCACCCAGGAGTTTGCAAGCTTTGAATTTGCAACCTCGGTGCAGGAGGCCAGAACCGCCTTGCGCGCGCGGCACTTTGACCTGGTGCTGCTGGACCTGAGCCTGCCGGGGGGCTCGGGCTGGGACCTGTTCCCGGACATCGAGGCCTTGCCACACCGGCCTCCGGTGGTGGTTTTTTCTGCCACCGATGTCAGCGCTGCAGAGGATCGCGGTGCCGCGGCGATACTGGTCAAAGCCCAGACCAGCAACGAGGAGTTGCTGTCCACCATCCGGCGCGTGTTAAAAATCACCCCTGCCACTGATTCCAAGGATTCCTGAATGTCCAAACCACTTGCACGTATTCTTTATGTCGAAGATGAACCCGATATCCGGGCCATTGCCCAGATGGCGCTGGAGGCCGTGGGCGGCTTCACGGTGATTGCCTGTGCGTCCGGCAGCGAGGCGCTGGCCAATGCGCCCGGCGCCAGCGCCGACCTGCTGCTGCTCGACGTCATGATGCCGGGCATGGACGGCCCCAGCACACTCAAGGCCTTGCGCGAACTGCCGGCCACCGCCAGCACCCCGGTGATTTTCATGACCGCCAAGGTCCAGGCGGCAGAAGTGGCGCAATACCGTGAGCTGGGCGCGATTGATGTCATTCACAAGCCTTTTGACCCGATGGAGTTGTCGGCGCAGATCAGCCGCATCTGGGAATTGCAGAGCCAGTAAATCCTGCCAGCCCCTGCGCGGCGCCAGGCTGCTGCCGGGCCGCCGGCAGCCCGCGCCGCCTGCCGCGACAATAGGCCATGCCTGATCCCCGCCCGCCCGACCTGAGCGGCACCACCGTGCCGCCCGGTCACGACCCCGCTTCGCTGTCGGCCTGGGCGCCCTTGCGCTCGCCGGTCTTTCGCATGTTGTGGGGCACCTGGATGGCTGCCAACATCTGCATGTGGATGAACGACGTGGCGGCCGCCTGGCTCATGACCTCTTTGACCACCTCGCCGATCTGGGTGGCACTGGTGCAGTCGGCCTCGACCCTGCCGGTTTTCCTGCTGGGCCTGCCCAGTGGCGCGCTGGCCGACATCCTGGACCGGCGCCGCTATTTCATCATCACGCAGTTCTGGGTGGCTGCGGTGGCACTGGTGCTGTGCCTGACGATTGTTCTGGGCGCCATGACCGCGCCGCTGCTGCTGGCGCTGACCTTTGCCAACGGCATCGGCCTGGCGATGCGCTGGCCGGTGTTCTCGGCGATTGTTCCCGAGCTGGTGCCGCGCGCCCAGCTGCCGGCTGCGCTGGCGCTCAACGGCATCGCCATGAATGCCTCGCGCATCGTCGGGCCCCTGGTGGCCGGCGCGCTGATTGCCAGCGCCGGCAGCGAATACGTGTTTGTGCTCAACGCGCTGCTGTCACTGGCCTCCGGTTTTGTGATCATGCGCTGGCGCCGCGAACATGTGCCCAGCCCGCTGGGGCGCGAGCGCCTGATCAGCGCCATGCGGGTGGGGGTGCAGTTTGTGCGCCAGTCGGCGCGCCTGCGCGCCGTGCTGCTGCGGGTGGCGCTGTTTTTCTTTCACTCCACCGCCTTGCTGGCGCTGTTGCCGCTGGTGGCACGCGGGCTGCACAGCGGCGACGCCGCCACCTTCACCTTGCTGCTGGCGTCCATGGGTTCTGGTGCGATTTTTGTGGTGGCCTTTCTGCTGCCCCGGCTGCGCCGCAGGTTCTCGCGCGATGCGCTGGTGCTGGGCGGCATGTTGCTGCAATCGGCCGCCACGGCCACCGTGGCTTTTGCGCCGAATGTGTACATCGCTGCACCGGCGATGTTTCTGGCCGGCGCCGCCTGGATCACCACGGCCAATACCCTGAGCGTTTCTGCGCAGCTGGCGCTGCCCGACTGGGTGCGCGCGCGCGGCATGTCGATTTTCCAGATGGCCATCATGGGCGCCAGCGCCCTCGGCGCTGCGGTTTGGGGCCAGATCGCCACCCTGAGCAGCGTGCCGGTCAGCATGCTGATCGCGGCCCTGACGGGGGTGGTGGCGATTATGGCCACCCAGCTGCTGCTGCGCGACCGCAGCATTGAGGAGGATTTGACGCCCTCGCGCGAGTTCAAGGTGCCGAGCGCCGAAGCGCCGCCGCTGACCGGGCAGGTGCGCATCACGATTGAATACCGCATCGACCCGGCCCGTGCGGCCGAGTTTCGCTTGCTGATGCAGGAAAGCCGCCGCAGCCGGCTGCGCCAGGGCGCCTTGTCCTGGGAGTTGCTGCGCGACATCACCGAGCCGGGCCGCTACATCGAGCAGATCACCGATGAATCGTGGACAGAACATTTGCGCCGCTTTGACCGCGTGACCACGGGCGACGTGGCCCTGCGCGACCGCAAGCTGGCTTTTCACCTCGGCGAATCGCCGCCTGTGGTGACGCGTCTGGTGCTGGAAACATAAACGCGCGCCAGGCGGCGAAGCGGCCCGGATACCCGGCCCTGTCCCGTTTGAGGGCGCCACCCCGGCCAGGGCAGGCCCGATCCGCCATTCCGCGGCTTGGCCCGGATCACAAGCCCGGGGCTCGCGGGTCGCTGCAGTCCTGATGTCATTTCTGGCTGCAGCCCATATTTCACCAGCACTGCCAGCTATTTATTCCATAGCAGATTTTCACCGCTGCGGGTCGCGCAGGCGCTTGGCAGCCTGCCGTCAGCGCAGCTGGCATGCAGCTTGCATCTCATCTTGTACACAAGTATGGATGCTTCAAATTGGTGCAACTTTCCTTAAATCCTGAAGTGGTCGAGGCTCCGGGCGCGCAGGGCGCGGCGGCTCCGGCAGGCGCTGCTTTTGCGCCGCAGGCCTGGATCAGCCGCGTGGCCTCGCCGGCCGCTGCAGCGGGCCCTGCAGCCGGGGCGCTGGCAGGGCTGACGTTTGCGGTCAAGGACAACATCGACACCGCCGGCCTGGCCACAACCGCCGCCTGCCCGGCCTTTGCCTACCAGCCCGGCGCGAATGCGGTGGTTGTGCAGAAGCTGCTCGATGCTGGTGCATTGCTGCTCGGCAAAACCAACCTGGACCAGTTCGCCTGCGGCCTGAACGGCAGCCGCTCACCGTATGGTGCGGTGCCCAATGCTTTTAATCCGGCCTATGTGTCGGGCGGCTCGAGTGCGGGTTCGGCCTATGTGGTGGCGACCGGACAGGCCGACTTTTCCCTGGGCACGGACACCGCCGGCTCTGGCCGTGTGCCGGCCGGCCTGAACAACATCGTGGGCCTCAAGCCTTCACGCGGCCTGATCAGTGCGCGCGGCGTGGTGCCGGCGGCGCAGAGTGTGGACTGCGTGTCCATCTTTGCACGCACCGTGGCCACGGCGGCAGCGGTGCTGCAATCTGCCATGGGGCATGACGCGCAGGACCCCTGGTCGCGCAAGCTCACGCTGGCCGACCAGCCGTTTGCGCCGTCCTTGCGTTTTGGTGTGCCGGCCAGCCTGGACTTTGACGGCGACGATGCGGCCCGCGCCGCGTTTGCCCAGGCGGTGACGCGGCTCGAGGCCATGGGGGGCACGGCGGTCAGCATAGACTTTGCGCCGCTGGCCGACGTGGCAGCGCTGCTGTATGAAAGTGCGCTGGTGGCAGAGCGTTACACCGCCATCAGGGGATTTTTCGACGCCCACGAAACCGAGGTGATAGAGCCGGTGCGCAGCATCATTGCGGCGGGCCGAAATTACAGCGCGGCTGATCTGTACGCGGTGCAGACCGAGGTGAAACGCCTGGGCCAGCGCGCCGATGCCATGTGGAGCGACATCGATGTGCTGCTGGTGCCCACCGCACCGACCCACTACACACTGGCCCGGATGCAGCAGGACCCGGTGGCGCTGAACCGCAAGCTCGGTACCTATACCAACTTCGTCAACCTGCTGGACTACGCCGCCCTGTCGGTGCCGAGTGCGCTGCGCGAGGACGGCCTGCCTTTCGGCATCACCCTGATTGCGCCCTGCGGCAGTGACTGGCAGCTGGCCGATCTGGGCCAGCGTTACCACCACTCCACCGGCCTGGCGCAGGGCGCCACGGGCGTGCCTTTGCCGCCCATGCGGCCGATCGCTGCCTTGCGCAAACCGGCCACGGTCAAGGTGGCGGTGGTGGGTGCGCACCTGTCGGGCATGCCGCTGAACAGCCAGCTGACCGAGCGCGGCGCCACCCTGGCATCTGCCGCGGACACCGCGCCGCACTACAAGCTTTATGCGCTGCCGGGCACCACCCCACCCAAGCCCGGCCTGCTGCGCGTAGCCGATGGCCAGGGTGCACGTATCGCGCTTGAAATCTGGGACATGCCGGTCAGCGCCTATGGCTCCTTTGTGGCCCTGATCCCGTCGCCGCTGGGCATAGGCACGCTGGCCCTGTCCGACGGCAGCACGGTGCAGGGTTTTGTCTGCGAGGCACAGGCTTTGCATGGCGCGCAGGACATCTCGCATCTGGGCGGATGGCGCGCCTACATGGCTTCGCTGGCGGCCTCACCACCCTGAGCTGCTTTTTGAAAACCCCGTCTCTCAACCTTTCCAGGAGATTTCCATGAACACGCACCCCCTTCCACAGTCCCCATCGGCGACACGCAGAAAAGTACTGCAGACCGGCGCAGCCGTGCTGGGCGTGCTGGGCACGCCGGCCATAGTGCGCGCGCAGACGGGTCCCAAAATCCGCATTGGCTACTGGCCGATTGCGGCCGGCCTGCCCTTTTATGCAGCGGTTGAGCTCGGCTACTTCAAGGAAGCGGGCCTGAACGTCGAGGTGCTCAAGTTTGCCGGCGCCCAGCAAATCATGGAAGGCATGCTGGCCGACCGCTGTGACGGCAGCGCCAATGGCACCGGCTCGGGCAACATCGCCGTCGGTGAGCTGGCTGCGCCCGGCAGTTTCAAGATTTTCTGTTCCAACCCCAGCAATGTGAAAAACGTGCTCGACGAGGTGATTGTTCCCGTCGCCAGCCCGGTCAAAACCATGGCCGACCTCAAGGGCAAACGGGTCGGCTCTGGCCCCGGCATCCAGAATGTGACGCTGGCCAAAACCGTGCTGGAACGCGGCGGCGCCACCGGTGCGACCGTGGTCGAGCTGCCGATTGGCCAGCACATTGCAGCGCTGGCTGCCGGACAGCTCGACGGCGCCTACACGCTGGAGCCCACCGGCACCATAGGCCGTCTCAATGGCACCACCCGCGTGCTCGAGGCTGGCGTGATCGCGCGTTATGTGCTCGGTGACCCGATGGCGCCCTGGTTTGGCGGTTCCGCCTCGCTGACCTCCAGCTTCATCAAGAAACACCCCGAAGAAGCCAAAAAATTCATCACCGCCTACGGCAGGGGCGTCACCTATGTGCGCACCAGGGCGGTCGAGGCACGCCAGTACCTCAAGGGCTACACCGCCATCGAAGGTGCGCTGACGGGTGAGGTGCCGCTGGCGGCCTACACCATGTACAACGAGTTCACCCCGGCTGACGTGGCGCATTTCCAGAAGTTTTTTGACCTGTTCACGGAGCGCGGCGTCTTTGCCTCGCGCCTGATGGTGGACAGCATGCTTTACAAGGGCTGAAGTCGTGGACGCCAACCCTTCCATAACCGCCGCTGCGGCAGCGCCGGGCCAGCCGTGGGCACCGCCTGCCGGCGCGCCGGTCAGCAGCGCGCCGCGCAAGCCGTCGTGGGGCAAGGCCTTGCCCTTTATTGGTCCGGTGGTGCTTTTTATTGTCTGGGACCTGGTGGTGCGCCTCGGCTTCATCAAGGCCATCCTGCTGCCGCCGCCGCTTGATGCCATGGGCGCTCTGGTCAATGGTCTGGCGGGTGGGCCACTGCTCAAGGACTTTGCCGTGACGGTCTGGCGTACGGTTCAGGCCTTCCTGATTGCCGCCGCAGTCGGCATGCCGCTGGGGGTATTGCTCGGCAGCTCTGAAAAAGCCTACCGCAGCGTGGAGTTCCTGATTGATTTCTTCCGCTCGACACCGTCTTCGGCACTGATTCCGCTGTTCCTGATGATTTTTGGCGTGTCGGACATCAACAAGGTGGCGATTGCCGCCTTTGGCGCGCTGCTGATTGTGGTGTTCAACAGTGCTTACGGCGTCATCAATGCGCGCAAGCAGCGGGTGATGGCGGCCAGGGTCATGGGTGCTTCGCGCTGGCAGGTGTTCAAGGACGTGTTGATCTGGGAAAGCCTGCAACCGAGTTTTGTCGGCCTGCGTTCGGCGGTGTCGATGGCGCTGGTGATCGTCATCGTGGCCGAGATGTTTATTGGCGCCGACAGCGGTCTGGGCAACCGCATCATCAACTCGCAGCAGGTCATGAACGTGAAGGACATGTATGCGTCGATTCTGGCGGCGGGTGCGCTCGGTTATGCACTGAACATCCTGTTTTTGGTGGTCGAGCGCCGTATTGTTCACTGGAGTGGAAGGTAGCCATGTCTGCAGTTCTCAACGCCCCGGTTTTTGCCGAAGTACCCGTGCCCGAGTTCAAGCCCGGTCCCGCCGGAACCCACATCACGATACGCGGCCTGACCAAATATTTTGCCGGCTGGCCGCTGTACGAGGACTTCAACCTCGACATCCCGAAACACAAAATTGTGTCGGTGTTTGGCCCCAACGGCTGCGGCAAGTCCACGCTGATCAACATGATTGCCGGGCTGGTGCCGATTGACGCCGGTGAAATCCTGTTTGACGGCAAGTCCCTGAAAGACACCAAGATTGGCTACGTCTTCCAGAACTACCGCGAGGCCATGTTCCCGTGGATGCGCACCATCGACAACATCGCCTATCCGCTCAAGCTGGAGGGCAAATCCAAGGCCGAGGTGGACAGGCGCATGGCCGAGCTGGTGGCCTCGTTTGACGTGAAGTTCGACCTCAATCGTTACCCCTATGAGCTCTCGGGCGGGCAGCAGCAAACCGCGTCCATCATGCGGGCGCTGGCGCCGAATCCCGAGGTGCTGTTTCTCGATGAGCCGTTTTCCGCGCTTGATTTTGAAATGACATTGTTCATCCGCGAAAAGCTGCAGGAGGTTTTCATGCAGACCGGCACCACCATGCTGCTGGTCTCGCACGATCTGGAAGAGGCGGTGTACCTCGCCGACGAAGTGCTGCTGCTGACCAAGCGGCCCACCCGGGTGGCGGAAATCCTGCCCTATGGCGACGCCCGGCCTCGCACGGTGGACACCCTGTCCGAGGCAAGTTTTATCCACGCCAAAAAACGCAGCCTGGAAATTTTCCAGCGCGAAGTGCGGCGTTGAGCAGGCCGGCCGCCATGACCGATACCCGCATGCTGGCTTACGTCGAGACCACGGCTGCCCTGCTGCGCCTGCCACTGGACGCAGCCCGCACCCAGCGCGTCGCGCTCAACCTGCAGCGCACCGCTGCCATGGCGCAACTGCTGGAAGGCGCAAGTCTGGCCGTCCACGACGAGCCAGCAGAAGTATACAGGCCCGCAGCCTTTCCGGCCAATGAAGACGGGCATAAGCCGCTATGAAAACAATAGCAAATGATGCGGTAGCCATGGCCGCTGCAGTGGCCTCGGGCGGGGTCAGCGCATCCGAGTTGCTGGAAGCCACGCTGGTACGTATCAACGCCGGCAATACCCGGATCAACGCCTTCACCGACATCACTGAGGCACGCGCACGCGCCGAGGCCGCCATGGTGGACAAAACGCGCGCCGGCGGCGGGGCTCTGGGGCCGCTGGCCGGTGTGCCGTATGCCGTTAAAAACCTGTTTGATATCGAAGGGGTGGTGACCCTGGCGGGTTCCAGAATCAACCGCGCCGATCCCGCGGCGGCAGCGGACGCCTTTCTGGTTCAGCAAATGAAGGCCGCAGGCGCGGTGCTTGTCGGTGGACTCAACATGGATGAATACGCTTACGGTTTCACCACGGAAAACACCCACTACGGGCCATGCCGCAACCCGCATGACCTGAGCCGCATTGCCGGCGGCTCGTCGGGCGGCTCGGGCGCGGCGGTGGCGGCCGGGCAGGTGCCCCTTACGCTCGGCTCTGACACCAACGGGTCCATCCGGGTGCCGGCCTCGCTCTGCGGCGTCTGGGGTCTGAAGCCGACTTTTGGCCGCCTGTCGCGGCGCGGCAGCTACCCTTTTGTGCACAGCATTGATCACCTGGGGCCGCTGGCGGACAGCCTGGCCGGCCTGGCGCTGGCCTACGATGCCCTGCAAAGCCCGGATGCGCTGGACCCGGGCTGCCAGGCCTTGCGGGTGCAGCCGGTTGTGCCCAGCCTGGGCCGCGGCACCCAGGGTTTGCGCATCGGTGTGCTGGGCGGCTATTTTTTCGACCATGCGACGCCGGCTGCGCGCGAGGTGGTGGCGCTGGCCGCTGCCACACTGGGCGCGCAGGCCGAGGTGAGCTGGCCCGACGCCGCCCTGGCGCGTGCGGCGGCTTTTATCATCACTGCCAGCGAAGGCGGCAGCCTGCACCTGGCCGACCTGCGCACCCGCGTCCATGACTTTGAACCGCTGTCAGTGGACCGCTTCATCGCCGGTGCGCTGCAGCCGGTGGACTGGTATCTGCGTGCCCAGCGCTTTCGCCGCGTTTACCGCGACAAGGTCAACACGCTGTTTCAGGACTGGGACGTGCTTCTGGCCGCGGCCACGCCGGTCAGCGCGCCTGTGATTGGCACCGAGTGGCTGGACATCAACGGCACGCAGCAACCTTGCCGCGCATCCATGGGTTTGCTGACCCAGCCGATCTCGTTTTCCGGTTGCCCGGTGGTCAGCGCCCCCCTGTGGCCCGACGCGACAGGTGGCATGCCGATTGGCGTGCAGATCATTGCCGCCCCGTGGCGCGAGGACCTGGCTTTTCGCACCGCGCAGGTACTGGCCGATGCCGGTGTGGCGCATTCCAGGGGGGTCAAGCCATGAATCCGGCACTGGCCATCAACCTGCCCGCCGTGCTCGCCGAAGTCACGGCCGCGTTTGCGCGCTACGAAGCCGCGCTGGTCAGCAACGACGTGGCCGTGCTGGACGAGCTGTTCTGGAACAGCCCGCACACCCTGCGTTACGGCGTGGGCGAAAACCTTTACGGCTACGCCGCCATCCAGGCCTTCCGCGCCGGGCGGCCGGCCCAGGGGCTGGCGCGCACCCTGCTTCACACCGTGATCACCACCTATGGCCAGGATTTTGCAAGCGCCAACGTCGAATTCCAGCGCGACGGCAGCAGCCGCAACGGCCGGCAAAGCCAGACCTGGATGCGCACGGAAGAAGGCTGGCGTGTGGTCGCCGCGCATGTCAGCCTGCTCGCATGAATGAGTTTTCAGTTCCCCTCAGCCCTTCCTCAACTTCACCCACGGAGAGACCCATGATTACCAAAGATTTCAACCGCCGCGATACCCTCAAGTCCCTGGCTGCCCTGGGCGCTGCAGGGCTCAGCCCGCTGGCCTTTGCGCAAAAACCGATCACGGTGGGTGTCATCTATGTCGGCCCGCGTGACGACTACGGCTACAACCAGGCGCAGGCCGAGGCGGCTGCGGCGCTCAAAAAAATGCCGGGCGTGAAAGTGGTCGAGGAAGAAAACGTGCCGGAAACGGCGGCGGTGCAAAAAACCATGACCGGCATGGTGGCGCAGGACGGCGCGTCGCTGGTGTTCCCGACCTCGTTTGGTTATTTTGACCCGCACATGCTGGCCGTCGCCGCGAAGTTTCCGGAAGCCCGCTTTGCCCATTGCGGCGGCATGTGGACCGACGGCAAACACCCGAAAAACACCGCCAGTTATTTTGGCTACATCGATGAGTGCCAATACCTCAACGGCGTGATCGCCGGCCACATGAGCAAAAGCGGCAAGATCGGGTTTGTCGCCGCCAAGCCGATTCCGCAGGTGCTGCGCAACATCAATGCCTTCACCCTCGGTGCACGTTCGGTCAAGCCGGGCATCACCACCAGCGTGATTTTCACCGGCGACTGGTCCATGCCCGTGAAGGAGGCCGAAGCCACCAACAGCCTGGCGGATCAGGGCGTGGATGTGTTCACCATGCATGTGGACGGCCCCAAGGTGGTGGTCGAAACCGCCTCCAAGCGCGGCAAGATGGTCTGCGGTTACCACGCCAGCCAGGCCAAGCTGGCGCCCAATGCCTACCTGACGGGTGCAGAGTGGAACTGGCTCACCGCCTACACCACCTTCATTGAAGCGGCACGCAGCGGCAAGCCGCACCCCAACTTCATACGCGGCGGCCTCAAGGAAGGTTACGTCAAGATGTCGGCCTACGGCCCCATGGTCACGGATGCCGCGAAAAAGCAGGCCGACGGCATCAAGGCGCAGATGGTGGCCGGCAAGTTCGACATCTTCAAGGGCCCGCTCAAGGACAACAAGGGCGGCGTGGTCGCAGCGGCCGGCAAGTCCTACAAACAGACCGACCTCGAGCTGGAAAAAATGAATTACCTGGTGGAAGGGGTGATCGGTTCCATCTGAAGACACTGGCATGGGGCGGGCTGGCCCGTCCCATGACATACAAGACCCACCATGCGCAACAGCCTTTCCAGCATCCTCCTGCCCATAACCGCCATCGCCGCAGCCTTGTTGCTGTTCGGCGTGTTTGTGTGGGTGGCCGGTGTGAACCCGGTCGAGGTCTGGCTGCTGCTGTTCAAGGGCGCTTTTGGCGACTGGTACTCGTGGCAAAACACGCTGCAGCGCGCCGCGCCGCTGATGCTCACCGCCCTGTGTGTGGCGATTCCGGCGCGCGCCGGGCTGGTGGTGATAGGCGCTGAAGGGGCGCTGGTGCTGGGCGGGCTGGCGGCTGCAGCGCTGGCCCACGCGCTGCCCTTGCCCGCCAGCTTCGCGGGCACGGTGCTGGTCTGTCTGGCGGGTGCCCTGGCCGGGGCGCTGTGGATTGCGCTGGCCGGCTGGCTGCGCCAGTACCGCGGCATCAATGAAACCATCAGCAGCCTGTTGCTGGCTTATGTGGCGATTGGCCTGTTCAAACACCTGGTGGAAGGGCCGCTGCGCGACCCGGCCAGTTTGAACAAACCTTCGACCTTTTCGCTCGCCGAGGGCTTGCGCATCAGCGGCATCGCCGGCTCCGACGTGCACTGGGGCCTGGTGCTGGGGCTGCTGGTTTGCCTGGTGGCGGGCCTGTGGCTGCGTATCACGCCGTCCGGTTTTGCGGTGCGTGTGGTCGGCGGCAACCCGCGGGCGGCCCAGCTGGTGGGGCTGCCGGCTTCACGCCTGATTGTGCTGGCCTGTGCGCTCGGTGGTGCCTGCGCCGGACTGGCGGGCGCGGTGGAAGTGGCGGCCGTGCATTACAGTGCCAACGCATCGCTGATCGCCGGTTATGGCTACGCCGGCATTCTGGTGTCCTTCATTGCGCGGCACCAGCCGGTGGCGGTGATTCCGGTGGCCATCGTGTTCGGCGGCTTTGGTGCAGCGGGCAGCCTGTTGCAGCGCCGGCTTGGTCTGCCCGATGCCTCGGTGCTGCTGTTGCAGGGCATCGCCTTTGTGCTGATTCTGGCCAGCGAAGCGCTGCGCGACACCGACTGGAAAGTACTGTGGGGACGGGTCGCGCGTTTTGCCGGGCCGCGTGTGGGTGTGGCCATGGCCCCGCGTCCGCAGCCGGAGGAGACCCGCCCATGACCGCTGATCAGGTGCTCATTTTTCTTGCCGGTATCGCCGGCGGTGCCTTGCGGGTGGGTGCGCCCTTTCTGTTTGTCAGCCTGGGCGAATGCCTGACGGAAAAGTCCGGGCGTGTGAATCTGGGCCTCGAAGGTGTGCTGGTGTTGTCGGCCATGGCTGCGTTCGGCGGCTCTTACCTCAGCGGATCGCCCTGGATAGGTGTGCTGGCGGCGGCGGCCACGGGTGCGCTGCTGGCGACACTGCACGGCGTGTTGTGTTCACTGCCGCGAGTCAACGATGTCGCCACCGGCATCGCACTGATGCTGCTGGGCATGGGGCTGGCGTTTTATCTGGGCAAGCCGCTGATCCAGCCGCAGGCGCCGCAACTGCCTTTTATTGCACTGGGCAACTGGAGCGATTCGGCCGCGGTGCGCTCGGCCTTGCAGGTCAACGCGCTGCTGCCGATTGGCCTGGCGATTGCGCTGGCCTTGTGGTGGGCCTTTGCCAACACCCGCGCCGGCCTGCTGGTGCGCATGGCCGGTGACTCGGCCAATGCCACACGCGCGCTCGGTTATTCGGTGTCTGCCATCCGGGTGGCCGCCACCGCCGGCGGCGGCATGATCGCCGGCCTGGGCGGCGCCTGCCTCACACTGTTTTACCCGGGCAGCTGGAACGAGGGCATCTCCAGCGGCCAGGGGCTGATTGCGGTGGCGCTGGTGATTTTTGCGCGCTGGAGCCCCTTGCGCTGTGTAGGCGCAGCGTTGCTGTTTGGCGGCGCCGGGGCGATTGGCCCGGCCCTGCAGTCCATAGGCATAGGTTGGGGCTACCACCTGTTCAACATTGTTCCCTACCTGCTCACCCTGCTGATTCTGGTGATCACCTGCCGCCCGGGCAGCGCCGTCAGCGGCAGCCCGGGTGAGCTTTCTTCCCGGCAATAAGCTTCAGGAGCCAGACGTGACAGGATTGGGCGGACTCAACAAATCGGCGCATGGCGTGGTCGTGGGCCTGGTGCAGCTGCAGCTGCCGGTGGTCGAAACACCGGCGCAGCTGGCGGCACAAACGCAGCGCATCTGCGACATGGTGGGCAAGGCGCGGCGCAACCAGGCCGGCATGGACCTGGTGGTGTTTCCGGAGTACGCGCTGCATGGCCTGTCTATGGACATCAACCCGGCCATCATGTGTTCACTCGATGGCCCCGAGGTCGCGGCCTTCAGGCAGGCGTGTGTGGCACACAAAATCTGGGGCTGCTTTTCCATCATGGAGGCCAACCCCGGCGGCAACCCGTACAACAGCGGCCTGATCATTGACGACAGCGGCGCCATCAAGCTGTATTACCGCAAGCTGCACCCGTGGGTGCCGGTTGAGCCCTGGGAGCCCGGCAACCTGGGTATTCCGGTGTGTGAGGGGCCGAACGGCAGCCGCATCGCGCTTATCATCTGCCACGACGGCATGTTTCCCGAGATGGCGCGCGAGGCCGCCTACAAGGGCGCAGAGCTCATCATCCGCACCGCGGGTTACACCGCGCCGATTCGCCACAGCTGGAAAATCACCAACCAGGCCAACGCCTTCTGCAACCTGGCAGTCACGGCCAGCGTCTGTATGTGTGGCAGCGACGGCAGCTTTGACTCCATGGGTGAGGGCATGTTCTGCAACTTTGACGGCGCGGTGCTGGTGGCGGGCAGCGGCAGGCCCGATGAAATCATCACCTGCGAAGTCCGGCCCGATCTGGTGCGTGAAGCGCGTACCGGCTGGGGCGTGGAAAACAATATGTACCAGCTCTACCACCGCGGTTATGTCGCCGTCAAAGGCGGCGCCCAGGACTGTCCCTACACCTATATGCACGACATGGCGGCAGGCACTTACCGCCTGCCATGGCAGGTGGCGGTGACCGATGGCAGCTCCTGCGGCTTTGCGGCCCCTACACGCAGCTACAAGGGACCCGAGGTGCATCCTCCGGTACCCGATTCACAGACATTGCCTTTACAAAAAGCGGCTTGAGGGCAAACACCATGCAGCGTTTCATCCCGGCCCATCCCTACGCCTGGCCCTACAACGGCGACCTGCGGCCGGCCAACACCGCGCTGCTGGTGATTGACATGCAGACCGATTTTTGCGGCGTGGGCGGTTATGTGGACAAGATGGGTTACGACATTGCGCTGACGCGCGCGCCCATAGAACCGCTGAAAGTGCTGATGGCCGCGATGCGCCAGGCCGGTTACAGCGTGATGCACACACGGGAAGGCCATAGACCGGACCTCAGCGACCTGCCGGCCAACAAGCGCTGGCGCTCGCAGCAGATCGGCAGCAGCGGTGTCGGCATTGGTGACGACGGGCCTTGCGGCCGCATCCTGGTGCGCGGCGAAACGGGTTGGGAGATCATCCCCGAACTTGCGCCGCTGCCCGGCGAGGTGGTGATCGACAAACCGGGCAAAGGCTCGTTCTACGCCACCGATCTGGAGATGGTGCTGCACACGCGCGGCATCAGCAACCTGATCCTGGCCGGCATCACCACCGACGTCTGTGTGCACACCACCATGCGCGATGCCAACGACCGTGGTTTTGAATGCCTGCTGCTGTCGGACTGCACCGCCGCCACAGACCGGGGCAACCACGATGCCGCGCTGAAGATGATCACCATGCAGGGCGGGGTCTTTGGCGCACATGCAACTTCGCAGGCCGTGCTGGACGCTTTGTTGTGAAAGTATTGCCATGACCATGCACGTTGATCCCATGCCGCAGCCCACTGGTGCGATGGCGCTGGAGACTTACGAGCTGACCAAACGGTTTGGCAGTTTCACCGCGCTCGACCATGTGAGCATGAAAGTGGCGCCCGGTTCCGTGCATGCCTTGCTCGGTGAAAACGGCGCCGGCAAAAGCACGCTGGTCAAATGTATTGCCGGTTTTCACCGCCCCGAGGAAGGCAGCATTCTCACCGACGGACGCGAGCAGGCGATTGCCAACCCGGTGGCGGCGCGGGCACTGGGCATTGGTATGGTGTACCAGCACTTCACGCTGGCCCCGGGCATGACCGTGGCCGAAAACCTGCTGCTGGCCAGCGGGGAGATACCGGCGGTGATCGACTGGCGCACCAAACGTGCCGAACTGAAGGCCTTTCTTGCGCATACACCTTTCAGCCTGGACCTGGACGCGCGGCCTTCGGAGCTTGCGGCTGGCGAGAAGCAGAAGCTGGAGTTGCTCAAGCAGCTCTACCTGCGCCCGCGACTGCTGATTCTGGATGAACCCACATCCGTGCTGACTCCGCAGGAAGCCGACGAGGTGCTGGGCCATGTGCGCGAGTTCGCGCGCAGCGGCCTGTGCACGGTGCTGATCATCACGCACAAGTTCCGCGAGGTGATGGCCTATGCCGATGACGTGACCGTGTTGCGCCGCGGCAAGGCGGTGCATCACACGGCGGTGGCGGCCACAGTCCCTGCAACCCTGGCCCGGGCCATGATGGGGGAGGCGACAGCGGCCGCCGGCGACGATGACGCCGCAGAGTCAGAACAAAAACGGGCTGCAGCCCTTGTACCACCTGCGCAGGCAGCTCCTGAAAACATAGCAAATGAGGGTGACGGTCCGCCCTTGCAGGTGCAGCAGCTTTCAGTCATGGGGGACCGCGGCACGCTGGCGGTGCGCGGGCTGAGCCTGCAGGTTGCGCGCGGCGAGATTCTGGGTATTGCGGGTGTCTCCGGCAATGGCCAGCGCGAGCTGGTGGAGGCCCTGGTGGGGCAACGCGCGCGTGCCGCCGGCGTGGTCACGGTGCAGGGTCAGCCTTATGCCGCGCGGCGCGAAGAAAACCACCGCCTGCAGGTGCGCAGCCTGCCCGAGGAGCCGCTGCGCAACGCCTGCGTCGGCGAGTTGTCCGTCGCCGAGAACATGGCCTTGCGCGACTTTGACCGGCCACCACTTTGTCTGGGCGGGCGCTTGCGTTTTGCCACCTGGCGCAGCCGCGCGCGCGAGTGGATTGCCGCTTACGGCATCAAGACCCAGGGCGAAAACGCGGCTATCCGCAGCCTGTCCGGCGGCAATGTGCAGCGTGCGGTGCTGGCGCGCGAACTGGCCGGCGAGATCAAGGTGCTGATCGCCGCGAATCCGGTCTTCGGCCTGGATTTTGCGGCCGTCAAGGACATTCACGCCCGCCTGCGCGGTGTGCGGGACCAGGGCGCTGCCGTGCTGCTGATCAGCGAGGACCTCGATGAGCTGCTGGAGCTGGCCGACCGCATCGTGGTGATGAGCGAGGGACAGATTGTGTTTGAAACTTCCGCTGCGGACGCCGAGCGGCATGTTCTTGGCGCGCATATGGGCGGGGGGCATCATGCGCCTGCGCTGGAGCAGGCCGCGTGAACCCGGGCTCCGTCGCTGAGTGCGATGGCTTGCAAGGCCTGCTGGCAGCCGCTGTTCGGGCTGAGCTTGTTGAGACCTGCTTTGTTCTCGCTGTCGTGGTTTGCCAGCTAGCCGGGGCGAGACCCGGCTTGCTCGAAGCACCTGAATCGCAAGCACTGGCGAAGTCTCCAGCATGAGCCACCAAAAAAACACCATGCAACTAAACCAGGCCCAACCCTTCCCCTACAACTTCGATCTGAAGTCAACCGCACTCGTCATCATCGACATGCAACGCGACTTCATCGAGCCGGGCGGGTTTGGTGAGACTCTGGGCAACGATGTTGCGCTGCTGCAGGCCATCGTGCCGGCTTGCAAGAATGTTCTCACCGCGTGGCGCACGGCTGGTGCTCTGGTGGTGCACACGCGCGAAGCGCACCGTGCCGATCTGTCGGACTGTCCGCCCGCCAAGCTCAATCGCGGCAAGCCCGATTTGCGCATCGGCGACATGGGCGCGATGGGCCGCATCCTGATCAGCGGCGAGCCGGGCAACCAGATCATTCCCGAGCTGGCACCGCTGCCCGGTGAAATTGTGCTCGACAAGCCGGGCAAGGGCGCTTTTTATGCCACGCCGCTGCATGAGCTGCTGCAGCAGACCGGCATCACCCACCTGGTTTTCATGGGCGTGACCACCGAGGTCTGTGTGCAGACCTCGATGCGTGAAGCCAACGACCGGGGGTATGACTGTCTGCTGCTGGAGGACTGCACCGAGAGTTACTTTCCGCAGTTCAAGGCGGCTGCGGTCGAGATGATGCGCGCCCAGGGTGCGATTGTGGGCTGGACCGCCACCAGCGGCCAGCTGCTGGGTTTGCTGCAAGGCTGCTAGAGTTTGACCATGCACACTGCCGCCAGCCCTCCAGCCGCCCTCGCGGGTGCGCCCGTTCACCGCTCGCGTGCCGACGAGGTGTATGAGCAGCTCAAGCGCGATGTGTCCGAGTTCAAGCTGGTGCCGGGCGACCGTTTCACCGAGACCGAAATCAGCGAGCGGCTGGGCGTGTCGCGCACGCCGGTACGCCAGGCGCTGTTCAAGCTGCAACAGGAAGGTTTTGTCGAGGTGCTGTTTCGCAGCGGCTGGCGCGTGTTGCCGTTTGACTTCAACCAGTTTGAGGAGCTGTACGACCTGCGCATGGTGCTGGAGACCACGGCGGCGCACCGCCTGTGTGATGATGCGCTGAAGGTGGACAACAGCATGCTCGAAGCGCTGGCTGCGATCTGGCTGGTCAGCCCGGACCAGCGCAGCAGCGACACCGTGCAGGTCGCACAGTGGGACGAGGCTTTTCACTGCGCGCTGGTGGCGGCGGCCGGCAACGCCGAGATGGCGCGTGTGCACCGCGACGTGACCGAACGCATACGCGTGATCCGCCGTCTCGACTTCACCAAGCAGCCGCGCATAGACGCCACCTACGAGGAACATGCCAAGATCCTGAAAGCGATCCAGCGCAAGCGCGGCGACCAGGCCGCGCTGCTGCTGCGCTCGCACATCCAGACCAGCCAGGCCGAGGTGCGCAAGATCACCTTGCACCAGGTGCACCTTGCACGCCAGCTCGGGGCCAGGGCGGGGTGACCGGATGGGCCCCGTTTGCCTGAGTCAGAACGGGCACCAGCCCTTTGCCTGATTGTGATGATTGCTATTGTTTAAATAGCTGTCTGCAGGGCCGGTTGGCAGCCATCAGGTTTTGCTGAACAGGCAGTCCATGTCCCGCAGCATTTGTATGTCCGACACCCCCACGCGGTTGCGAAAACCGACGTCCACAAGTCCGCCGCTGCGCAGGGCGTGTTCCCCTGCCGCGCCGCGGAGCTGGATAAGGCCTTCGGACTCCAGCCTTTCCAGGTGTGACTGCCGGGAAATGTCCAGACGCATATCCACCCTGCAACTGACCCGCATGGCGCTGCCGGCATTGCTGGGGCAGCTGGTCAGATAACCAAGTTGCGCATCCGTGCAAAACTCGAGATGGCTTGCCAGACGGGACATCACCCCGGCCATGGCCTCTGAGCAGGCGGACACACAGGCGCCCGGCATGACCATGGCCACGCGCAGATGGTCCTCTTCATTGATCCAGACCGAGAGTTGATTTTTCCGCGTATGAAAGACGCTTCTGCCCATGGGCCAGTCGGCGTGAATTCCGGCTGCCAGCATGTATTTGTCTTCAGGCCCGAACGCCAGCCGCCTGGAGATCAGGGTGTCCAGCCTGCGCCGCGGCAGGTCCGCCATTTTTCTGATCCAGCCCGGGTAGTGAGGCGCCAGCGCGCCGCATGCGCGCGCTATTTTTGCTTCCACGCGCAGCCGCTCGGTCCTGGACATGGAGGCCGGAAACACATGACCGGCGAGATTGCGCGCCACCCTGATCCTGGTGGACACGACGGCTGCAGGGTTCAGGCACGCAAGATCGTTGCGGTGGTCCAGGCGGGGCGCCTGGAAATGCTGAAGAATGGGGTCGAACAGTTCGCGAAAGACGGCGTAACTCTGGAAGTCGGGCGCGTAGATGCCGATGGCGCTGTCCGGATGGCGCGCGCCCGAGCGAATCACATCCTCAAGCCGCACACCGTTGGCTGTGACCCGCTGTGACAAGGCCGCGCGCTGCGTGTCACCCAGGAAGCGGCTCAGCAGGGACACCAAAGGTCCTCAGGGCGCAGCACAGTAAGCGTCGGTGTCCTGCTGCGTGATGACGGTCGCAGCCGTGTTGGCCTGGACCAGGAATTCAGAAGCGCCGTAATGCCCGGGCCGGGCATTGACCGGGTTCCAGTCGTAGGTGTAACCCAGGCGCGTGAAAGGGTAACCCGGCCCTCCCGTGCCGCCGACGATGAAGGAGTCCGCCATTTGCCGCAGGACGTAGTCGCGCACCTCGGGCGCCCTGCCGGCCTGGATGCCGACCGTGCAGACCGGGCTTTGCGGCTTGCTTTCATCAATGCCGAGGCAGGGCCGGTCCAGGCGCTCGCGCGCGACCTCCATGGTCACAAACCTGGCCTTGCGAAATTGCGGCGGCGGATCGAGCGGCAGGCCCAGCAGCTGTTCCAGGCGCTGGCGCAGGGCATCGCCGCGCAAGCCCCAGGCGCGGCAACGTGCCTGTACCTCACCGGCCAGCGTGACCCAGATCCGGTCCGGGGGCGTGGTGGTGGCGCAAGCCGACTCCGGCGGTTTGCAAGGCGTGCGGTTTTCCGTCACCCAGGACACCACCCGAACCCTGGCATCCGCCGGCAAGGGCAGCAAGGGACTCACCTTGCGCGGACTCGCCACTGCAGCGTCCGCAATCGCCGCTTCATAAAGGGCGCTGGGCGGGGTGCCGGATGGCGCGACAGCGGCGCAGCCGGACAGGGCCAGCACGACTGCCCCCAGCAGGGCTGCACCCACGCGGCGGACATCCTGGAGCAGGTCAGTGGTCATGTTTTGTCCTCAAAAATTCAAGCCGGGTACGTGAGTCGGCGATGGCGGAAAACAGTTGCGGCACCAGGTTGGCATTGGCCAGCGCCCCGTTGGCAGCCAGGCGCCGCATCGCCGTGGCCTTGATGTCTGAGAGTTCCTTCTGCAGGAGGCCTTCCTGCTCGAATGCAGAAGCACTGTCCGGCAAGCCGTCCAGGGTGCTGTCCAGCGCAAGCACGCGTTCGGTCAAGGCGACAAAAAAAGCATCGTCGGTCTCGGGCGGGACCACTTCAGGCGGCGCGCCCTTGAACCACTTGAACATCACAATCAGCGTGGACGCCACAGACAAAATCAAGCCGAAAAGCGACTCGACCTTTTTGAGGGTGGCCTGCGAGAGGAAGGGATTTTTGCGGTCCATGAACAGGCGTGTGCCGCTGGACAAGGGGTAGCTCGAAGATTCCAGGATCTTGTCTTCGTCAAACTTCATCTTCAGCCGCATCTGCAGGCCGGGGCTGTAGACAGCTTCCAGCACCTTGAACACGGCACGCGGGTCCAGCTGGGAATTGGCGACGAGTTGCAGGTTGACACCCACGGTCTTCACGTCGCGCGGCGGCACCGGCGGCTGAACGCTGTACATATAGGCCATGACCCTGGTGTCCGCCACCCAGCCCTGGCGCAGGGCCAATGCGCTGGGGAAGGGGATCTCCAGCAGGCTGTAGCCGTACTGCCTGACGATGTAGTCCGCCACATTCGACGGCGCGAACGAGGTGATGACAATCACGTCCGGTATGCGGTCCCGGCGCAATGCCAGCAAGTCCTCGGTCCCCAGATTGGTCTCCACATAGTCCACGCCGTCCTGCATGCCCGAAAACGCCAGCAACTGCTTGGCGATGACACGCGTTCCGCCCTTTTTGCTGCCCAGGTTGATGCGCATGCCGCGCATGCCGGCAATGTCCTTGATGTCGGGGCGTACCAGGAAGTGCAGCAGTTCGGGAGCAAGATTGGCCACATGGCTCACGTTGGGAAAAGAAAGGTCCAGGCCGCCCTGGATCAGCGCGAAGTCCAGCTTGCCTTCGGACACCTCGGCCAGCGCTTCCTGCGAGCCGACGGTCGGCAACACGTCAAGCCCGACCCCGTTGGACAACACCTCGTCGCGCAAGGCACCGGCCAGGTAGTGCCGGTTGCCGAGGATGTCACCTCCCGTGATTTTCAGCGAGTAGGCCCTGGGCAACACCTCGTAGACATAGTGCCCCGCGATGCCCAGCAGCACCAGCACCAGCAGCGCGGCCAGGGTCTTGCGCACGCGCTCATTGCGCTGCACACGGTTGAGCCAGTCGTTGAGTATTCCGCGTGCTTCGTTGGCCAAGAATTTGTCCTTGAAGTGTTATCGCACCGGCACGAAGCCGGTTTTGTCCACAATGGCCTGGCCCTCGGGCGATTCGGCCAGGGCAATGAAGTCGAGCGCCTGCTGCCGCGCCACCCCGTAAGTCATGAAATAAAGCGACCGCTTGTAGGGGTAGCGGCCGCTGAGCAGGGTTTCACGCGTGATGGGAATGGCGTCGATTTCCAGCGCAACAATATCGGCGGGCAAACCGCCGTCGTCGGTGGCAATGCAGCCTATGGCGTGCGGATGCTGGCGAATGTACGCCAGCAGCTCGTCCCTGGTCTTTTTGAAACGCGCCTGCAGCGACGGGTCGGCGCCTTCAAGCACGATCTCGCTGACATAACGGCTGGTGGACGATTCACGCGGACGCATCACCACCTCAATCGGGCTGTCGGCGCCGCCCACTGTTTTCCAGTTGTCAATCTTGCCGGTCAGGATGTCGTGAACCAGCGCCTGCCGCAGTTGCCTGACCGGGTTGCGGGTATTCACAACGACGGCAATGGCATCCCTTGCAATCAGATGGTTGTGGGCTTGCGCCTCGGCTTCCGCGCCCTCGAGGTCACGCGCCATGGCTGCGATGTCGATGGCATGGCGTTTGACGGCGAGCAGGCCCGGCAAGGACCCGCCGCGCTCCACAATGACTTTCACGCCGTAACGCTTCTCGAATTCCTTGCCAAGGGCGAGGTTGAGCTCGTACATGGCGGACGAGCCGCCTATGAGCAGGGCATTGTGCCGGGCCGGCGCGCGGCGAACCTGCACCCATTGCCACGCAGGATAAGCCGCCATGCCGGCAAGCGCTGCAGCAAGACCCCCCGCAAGATAACGTCTCTTCATCGGGCCGCCGGCAGCGCGAAGACCGTGTTGGATATGGGCGCGGACAGGTTGTTGACAAAGTGCAAAAACTTCTGCACCTCGGGGGACGGCTTTTCACGCATGACAAACATCAGCGGCGCAGTCAGGCTATAGCGGCCGCTGAGCACGCTGTCCGCGCCCGCCCTGACCTTGTCCACCGACAGGACCTTGAGGGAGCGGTCCTTGAGCGATTCGGTGGCCAGGTAGGTGATGCCCAAGGGGTCGCCCGCCACGCCGGCAATGCGCTGCTCAAGTTCAGCGTTGCGTGCGCGGGGCGTGAAGGTGTCCGCATCTCCGAGGACTTTTTCGTGCCAGGTGTTGGTGATGCCGTCACCGGGCGGGCCGATGTAGACGTTGATGGCGGCGTTTTTCCCGCCCACCGCACTCCAGTTGTTGATACGCCCCGTGAAAATTTCGCGCAGCTGGATGGCGCTGAGGTCACTGACCGGGTTGCTGAAGTGAACGGCGGGCGCCATGGCCACCCGCCGGAAAGGAATTTCGACCAGTTTCATGCCGCTCCGGTCGATCTCATCCCTGGTTTCTTCAGACGGGGCGCCGCTGACCATGGCCAGGTCGGCTGTATTGTCGAGCAGGGTGAGGTAGCCGCGCGATGAGCCGCCGCCGCTGACCACCACCGTGGCGGCAGGATGGCTGCGCATGTACTGCTCGGCCAGCGATTGCACAATCGCGCCGAAGGAGGTCGAGCCCCGGATGTGCACCGATCGGGTCGGGCTGTCGCCGGTCAGGCCCCAGGCAGGTGCGGCCGCCAACAGTGCTGCAGACAAAAGTGCCAGACCTGACATCCTCCCGAGGAACAGCAGCATTGCGCGACCCTTTTGCCAGCCAGAATGGAATGCGGAAGGTTTCATTGTTTTTTTGCCTGTGAAGGCACAGGCTGAGCACGGATTTCCCGAATGGATGCCCCTGCTACCGGGACAGGCGGATGGTACCGCGTTTGAAGCGTGCTGTGCCGCCGGTCGCCCGTTGCGCGGAAGAGGCCGTCTGCGGTGGTGTGCCCGTGCAAGCGCGGCAGGCAGGGCGTCATGTTGTTGCGCGCGCCGGTCCCGACCCGCAAGGACGAGGCGCACGGCATCACTTCGCTCCAGCGACACCTGGTGCGCTGCATCAGGTGAAAAAAATGCCGCCAGCCCATCACTGACAGGCGCTGCCAGCTATTGATTTAATAGCAGTTGTGCCTGCTGGGCGTCCAGCTCATCCGGCACCAGGGTGAAGTCGGCCTTGCCGACATTGCATTCCGGACAGCGCCAGCCTGCGGGAACCTCGGCCCAGGGCGTTCCCGGGGCGATGCCGTCTTCGGGCCGGCCAGCCGCCTCGTCATGGATGAAACCGCAGACGACACAGATGTAAACGTTCATGAATTCCTCACTAAGGATAATTTTTTGGGGGGCGGGACGCGGACCGTGTCAGTCGTCATCGTGTGCCCGGCTGCTCGCCGGGTTGCCGGAAATCAGGCCCTTCGGTGATTGTTGCCATTCCCAGGCACCGAAGGCCAGCACCGCGAGCAGCAGCAAGGTCGCCAGCCAGACGCGGTTTTTCTGCACCAGGTCCGGCCCCTTGCCGTCGATGCGACCGGTCAACATGGACAGGGCCTGGTTTTTGCGCCGCAGCAGGCTCAGGCCGGCGATCAGCGCCAGGTGGGCCAGAACGACAGACAGAAACGCTTCGCCGAAAAACTCGTGGACGTCTTCGAGCCAGTCGCCGCCAAGAAAGTCGCCCCAGTTGTTGTAGCTGGCATAACCGCTGAGTGTCAGCGGCAGCACCAGCAACAGCAGGGCCACCACGGCCAGCGCCATCAGCAGGTTCTGGCCCTGGCGCCAGTTGATGCCGGCCGGCGAGCCGCCTGGCGCGAGCGAGCGCAGCCACGCCGGTGCGCCGGCCAGCTTGCGCCACATCAGGCCCAGGCCCGCCTGGCGCGGACCCAACAGTCCGTAGAGCACACGAAACACCAGCAGGCCGGCCATGGTGTAGCCGAGCGTGACATGGAGCAGCCGCCAGCTTTCGCCGTCAGCAGTCACGTAGGCGCCCAGAAAGCTCAGCGCAAAAAGCCAGTGAAACATGCGCGTGGGTGCGTCGGTCACCCGTCGGCCTGGCGTGGCCGCTGCGCTTGCGATGGTGGGGAGGGAGGGGGTGGCATGCATGGTGGTGCTCCGTGAAGTCAGTCGTTCCAGGCCCGGCGGTAACGGGCGTCGAGCCCGACCGGGAAGCGGAGGTTGTCGTCGTTGTAGTCGCCCTTGTCGGCCGCGCTGTGGCAGGCCGCGCAGTTGGCCGCACTTTTGACGCTGGCGTGTTTCCAGACGGCAGGATCGACCTTGCGGTGTTTGCGTTCAAACCAGGCCGAGCGGGTGATGCGGTCCTGCGGCGGCTCTTGCGCCACGCGTTTGTAGCTGCCCGCGTTGGCATTCAGCCAGCTGCTCAGCTGTTGCACCGTGGCTGCGTCCAGCGAGGCGTCGGTGCCGTAGTGCTTGTCCAGGCCGGTCATGATGCGTTCCCAGGAGCGGGCCGGCAGCATGCCCGGTGGATAGGCGGTGTGGCAGGCGGCGCACTCCTGGGTGTAGGCCGCGGGCATGTTGCCCGGCAGCAAACGGCTGCTGTCGGCCCGGACCAGGACGGGCAGGGCGGCAAGGGCCAGGGTGGTGGCGATCAGCAGGTGGCGGACTGTGAGGCGGGTGTTCATGAGGAAACTTCCTTGGGCAAGCGGCATGGATCAGGGCTTGAGGCTGTTGAGGTAGGCCAGCAGATCGGCCTTTTCGCCAGCGCTGCATTCGCGGCTCAGCACATCCTTGCAGTTGCGGCGGAACCACTTGTCCACTTTGGCGCTGTCGGTGAAAGCCTTGGTGTTGAACGCCGGGGCCAGCGGTGTTATCGGTTTGCCGGTGCTGGCGTGTTTGCCCTGCGCCGTGGGTGGCGTGCCGTGGCACGAGGCGCAGGACCATTCAGCGCCATGTCTGGTGTTGAAGAAGGTCCGGCCCTTGTCGGCATTGCCTGGGGTCCCCGCCTGCGCGCTCCAGTGGCTCAGCTGCTCTGCGGGCGATGTGTCGGACGCCTGGCTGGTGGCGGGCAGGAGCGCACTGGCCAGTGTGGCGGCCAGTAGCAAGGCTGTGGAAAAAAAGTTGCGGATCAGGCTCATGGCTGGGCTTTCAGCGTTTGGGGTTGGTGGCCGTTGAGGGATGTCTTGCAGGCGATGGGATGTATTTTTGGCAAGCGCGCTTGAACCCTTCCTGAAGACGCCGTTCATCTGCGGTTCACAATGGGTGCAGGACAATCCCGCCATGACATCTGTCCAGACCTCCCCCCTTTCCGGCAAACGCCGCCGTTCGCGGCCGGGCGGGCTGTGGCTGCTGGCGCTGCTGGCGGGCAGCCTGGGGCTGCAGCCGGCCTGGTCCGGCAGCAAGGACGACCACAACCGTGCGCGGCAGGCGGTGCAGGCCGGCCAGGTGCTGCCGCTGCGCAGCGTGCTGGAGCGGCTGGAGCGCGAGCACCCGGGTCAGGTCATGGAAGTTGAGCTGGAGCAGGAGGAAGGGCGCTGGATCTACGAAGTCAAGCTGCTGCAGCCGCAGGGCCAGCTGCTCAAGCTCAAGCTGGATGCCCGGACCGCAGAAATGTTGCCGGCCCGGGGCAGCAGCAGCGACGAGCGCCGCAGCAGCCGTGACAAGCGCCCCTGACAGCGCATTGCCAGCCCATGCGAATCCTCCTGGTTGAAGACGAGCCCACGCTGCGCGCCCAGCTGCGGGGCGGGTTGATGGAAGCCGGCTACGCGGTGGACGAGGCCGACAACGGCCGCGACGCCCACTTCCTGGGAGACACCGAAGCCTTCGATGCCGTGGTGCTCGACCTGGGCCTGCCGGTGCTCGACGGACTGACCGTGCTCAAGCGCTGGCGTGACGGCGGGCGAACGATGCCCGTGCTGATCCTGACGGCGCGCGACAACTGGCACGAGAAGGTGGCGGGCATTGATGCCGGGGCCGACGATTACCTCACCAAACCCTTTCACATGGAAGAGCTGCTGGCCCGTGTACGCGCGCTGATCCGCCGCGCCAGCGGTCTGGCCTCGGCGGTGCTGCAGTGCGGCGCGCTGGCGCTGGACACCCGCAGCGGCCGCGTCACGCTGGCCGGCCAACCGGTGAGCCTGACCAGCCATGAGTACAAGGTGCTCGATTACCTGATGCACCGCCCGGGCGCCGTGGTGTCGCGCACCGAACTGACTGAACACATTTACGCCCAGGATTTCGAGCGCGACTCCAACACCATCGAGGTCTTCGTGGGCCGCCTGCGCCGCAAACTGCCGCCCGAACTGATAGCAACCGTGCGCGGACTCGGTTACCGGCTGGTGCCGCCGCCATGAAGCTCTGGCGCCGTGCCAACTCGCTGCGTTTGCGGCTGCTGGCCGCAACGCTGGTGGCATTGGCGCTGGCGCTGATGCTTGCGGGCGTGTTGCTCAGCGGCCTGTTTCGCGACCACGTGATGCGGCAGTTCGAGGCTACCCTGACGCAGCAGCTCGACCAGGTCACCGCCCGGCTTGAATTCGATGCCGCCGGCCAGCCGCTGATCGACCCCCAGACCCTGTCCGACCCGCGCTGGCAAAAACCCTATTCGGGGCTGTACTGGCAGCTCGATCGCACCAGCGCCGATGGCCTGTCCCGCGCGGGCGTGCTGCGCTCGCGCTCGCTGTGGGACACCAGTCTGCCGCTCCTCGCCGACGAACTGGCCGACGGCGCGGTGCATGTGCACCAGGGCAAGGGCCCACTGGACGCCCCGCTGCTGATGCTGGAGCGCAAGGTAAAAATCGCCGAACAACCCGATGCCCGCTGGCGCATCGTGGTCGCTGCCGACATGCAGGACATCAGCGGGGCGGTGGACAGCTTCAACGGTGTGACGGCGGCTTCGCTGGCGGTGCTGCTGGTCTTGCTGGTGCTGGCGGCGCTGGCGCAGGTGGCGGTGGGGCTGTCGCCGCTGCGCGCCATGCAACGCGCGCTGGCCGATGTGCATGAGGGGCGGACGCAGCGATTGCAGGGGCGCTTCCCCACCGAAGTGCAGCCGCTGATCGACGATTTCAACGCGGTGCTGGACCGCAACACCGAGGTGGTGGCGCGCGCGCGCACCCAGGCCGGCAACCTGGCCCATGCGCTCAAGACGCCGCTGTCGGTGCTGGCTCAGGCCGCAGCCGAAGCCCAGGCGGCGCAGGGCAGGGATCTGGCCCGGCTGGTGAAAGAGCAGGTGGCGTTGTCGCGCCGCCACATCGACTGGCACCTGGCCCGCGCGCGTGTGGCCGCGACCCGGCGCCTGCCAGGCCAGCGTACGGCAGTCGGGCCGGTGCTGGCCAGCCTGGTGCGGGTGATGGAACGGGTGCATGCCGAAAGAGGCATCGCCATCACCCTGCAAGCTGATGGCGCACCGCTGTTTTTTGCCGGTGAGGAGCAGGATTTGCAGGAAATGCTGGGCAATCTGCTGGACAACGCCTGCAAATGGGCACGTTCAAGCGTGACAGTACAGGCTGAAGCCGTCATGGGCAGTGCGCCGCCCTGCCTGCAGGTTCAGATCCAGGACGATGGCCCCGGAATTGACGCCGCACATCTCGCCGTGGTGGGCGCCCGTGGCGTGCGTCTGGACGAGTCGGTTCCCGGCACCGGGCTGGGCCTGGCCATCGTGCAGGATCTGGTGGGCTTGTACGGCGGTGAACTCAGCTTGCAGCCCGCCGCCAGTGGCGGGTTGCGTGCCAGCTTGCGTCTGCCGGCGGCGATTGCGCCTGGCGCCGGCGCAGGGGTCAAAGTGTGAGGTCGTAGTCCACCGTGATCGGTGCGTGGTCAGAAAACCGCTGGGTTTTGTAAATCGTTTCGCTTTGGGCCAGGGCCGCCACGGCCGGGGTGGCCAGGTGGTAGTCCAGCCGCCAGCCCACGTTTTTTGCATAGGCCTGGCCACGGTTGCTCCACCAAGTGTAGGCCGCGTCAGTGGCCGTAGGCTGCAGTTGCCGGTACACGTCAACCATGCCGCCGCCGCGCACTGCTTTCAACGCAGGCTGGCCGGTACCGCCGGTCATCTCTTCAAGGGCTTCTTCGGCCACCTCGGCATCGCGCAGCAGTTCGCTCATCCAGGCGCGCTCTTCGGGCAGAAAGCCGCTGTTCTTTTTGTTGCCCTTGAAGTTTTTCAGGTCTATCTCCTGGTGCGCGATGTTGATGTCGCCGCACAACACGAAGTCGCGTGTCTCCTTCAATTGGGCCAGGTAGGGGTAAAACTCGGCCAGGAAGCGGAACTTGGCGGCCTGCCGCTCTTCGCCGGAGGAGCCGCTCGGAAAGTAGCAACTGATGATGGACAGTTTGGGTGCCTGCTTGCGGCCGGGCCGGTCAAAGCGCAACTCCACGTAACGGCCTTCCGCATCAAATTCGGTCGAGCCGTAGCCGGTGATCACGTCGCTGGGCTCATGGCGTGTGTAGATGGCCACGCCGGAGTAACCTTTTTTCTCGGCGAAGTGAAAGTGGCCCCGGAGCCCGGCGATTTCCTCGAAACGGCCAGCCACGTCGGCTGCCTGGGCCTTGAGCTCCTGCACACAAATACAATCTGGCTGGGTCTGGGCCACCCACTGCGGCATGCCTTTGCTGGCTGCGGAACGGATACCGTTGAGGTTCAGGCTGGTTAACTTAAACATGGGACTTTCAATGAGCAAAACGACGGGAACGCCAGGTCAGGACAAGCAGGGCAACGGCCAGACGGAAGCCGCCAGCGACATGGCCAGGGAATTTGTGCAGTTTGCCATTGAGTCGGGGGTGCTGCGTTTTGGCGAGTTCAAGACCAAGGCGGGGCGTTTGAGCCCCTACTTTTTCAATGCGGGATTGTTTGATGACGGGGCCAAGCTGGGCCGTCTGGCGCAATTTTATGCGCGCGGCTTGTTGCTCGAAGAAAAAACCAGCGGCCTGCAGTTCGACATGATTTTTGGTCCGGCTTACAAGGGTATCCCCCTGGCTGCAGCCGTCGCGATTGAGCTGGCCCGCCTGGGCCGCAACCTGCCTTATGCCTACAACCGCAAGGAAACCAAGGACCATGGAGAGGGCGGTACCCTGGTCGGCGCGCCGCTTAAGGGGCGGGTTCTGATTGTTGACGATGTGATCTCCGCAGGCACGGCCATACGCGAGTCGATTGCCCTGATTCAGGCGGCGGGCGCCCGGCCGCATGCGGTAGCGATTGCGCTGGACCGCCAGGAAAAGGCCACGGAAAACGGCATGGACGTCAACTACAGTGCCGTGCAGTACGTTAAAAACCAGCTGGGGCTGCAGGTTTTCTCGATTGCCCGCTTGACCGACTTGTTGCACTATCTGGCTCAGGCGGGGGCGACGCCGCAAGGCACCGCAGAAGTCAAAACCGGTGAGTCACTTCTTGTCCACTACCAGCGTGTGCTGGATTACCGCCAGCGTTATGGTGTTGATTGAGGGCCTTCTCTTGTTGTTGCGCAAACTTGTCAAAAACCTGGTGTGGACCGGCCCCACGGCGCTGCTGCTGCTGAGTCTGTCCGGCGTGCTGTCTGCGCAGACCATTTACAGCTGTGTTGACGGCTCTGGCCGAAAAATCACTTCCGACCGGCCGATTGCCGAATGCCGTGACCGCGTGCAGAAAAAAATCAATCCCTCGGGCACGCTCCAGGGTGTGCTGGAACCGACGCTGACCGCCGACGAACGGGCCGCCGGGGAAGAAAAGGAAAAACGTGCCGCCGAGCTGCGCGAGCGCGAGGTGGAGGAAAAACGCCGCGACCGCGCCCTGATGCAGCGTTATCCCAGCCGCGCCCTGCACGACAAGGAGCGGGCTGAGGCCCTGGGCCAGATCGATGAGGTCATCCAGGCTGCAGCCAAGCGCGCCTCGGAACTGAGCGAACAGCGCAAGGCCATTGTTGTCGACATGCAGTTCTACAAGGCCGAACCCACACGCGCGCCACCTTCACTCAAACGCAGGCTCGAGGAAAACGAGAGCAACCAGGCGACGCAGAAGCGCTTTATCGCCGAGCAGGACATGGAGAAAAAAAGGATCAACCAGCGCTTTGACGAAGAGCTGGCCAAACTCCGGCAGCTGTGGCCCATGGCCGGTACGGTGCCAGCCAAAGCTGCAGCGGCTCCAGCGCCCACGCCGCCTCCAGCTGCCGCGAAAAAATAACCTCGATACCAAAAAGGCCTAAAGTCCTTGTGGGACGGGCGCAGTCAGCTATATATTTGATAGCGAACTGAACATGCCGCTCAGGCGCTTATCCGAGTTTCTTTTTCAGCAGCTCATTGACCTGGGCCGGATTGGCCTTGCCCTTGGTGGCCTTCATCGCCTGACCGACCAGCGCGTTGAAGGCTTTGGCATTGCCGGCGCGGACTTCCTCTACATTTTTGGCGTTCGCGGCCAGTACGTCGTTGATGATTTTTTCGAGTTCGCCGGTGTCGCTCATCTGTTTGAGGCCTTTGGCCTCGATCAAGGCATCAACATCGCTGCCTGCGCCGGTCCACAAGGCGTCGAACACCTGTTTGGCAGCGTTGTTTGAAATCGTGCCATCGGCAATGCGGCCTATCAGGCTGGCGAGCTGCGCCGCCGCGACGGCCGAGGCCTCAATGGAGGTCTCTTCGCTGTTCAGGCGCCTGGACAGTTCGCCCATCACCCAGTTGCTGGCCAGCTTGGGCTGTTGGCTGGCCCTCGCCACGGCCTCAAAGTAGGCCGCCGTGGCCTTGCTTTGCGTCAATTGGCCGGCATCGTACTCGGGCAGGCCGTAGTCGGAAACAAAACGCGCAGCCATCACGCGCGGCAACTCCGACATCTCAGCGCGTGTTTTTTCCACCCACTCGCGCGGAATCACCAGCGGCGGCAAATCCGGGTCCGGGAAGTAGCGGTAATCGGCCGCATCTTCCTTGCTGCGCATGGCGCGCGTTTCGCCGCTGTCCGGGTCAAACAGCACCGTGGCTTGTTCGATGGCGTGGCCGTCTTCCAGCTGTTCGATCTGCCAGCGCACTTCATAGTCAATCGCCTGCTGCATGAACTTGAAACTGTTCAGGTTCTTGATCTCGCGGCGCGTGCCCAGCGCTGCACCGGGTTTGCGCACCGACACATTGGCATCGCAGCGAAAGCTGCCTTCCTGCATGTTGCCGTCACAGATGCCAATCCAGGTGACGATCTTGTGCAGCTCTTTCGCGTAGGCCACGGCTTCAGCCGACGAACGCATGTCGGGCTCGGTGACGATCTCCAGCAGCGGTGTGCCGGCGCGGTTCAGGTCAATGCCGCTCATGCCGACAAAGTCCTCGTGCAGCGACTTGCCGGCATCTTCTTCCAGGTGGGCGCGCACCAGGCGCACCGATTTTTTCTCATCGCCGAGGAAAAACTCCACCGTGCCGCCCTGCACCACCGGAATTTCAAACTGGCTGATCTGGTAACCCTTGGGCAGATCCGGGTAGAAATAATTTTTGCGCGCGAAGACGCTGGCCTCGGCGATGTGGGCGTTGACCGCCAGGCCGAATTCGATGGCGCGTTGCACCGCACCCTTGTTCATCACCGGCAGGGCGCCGGGCAGGGCAAAGTCCACCGCCGAGGCCTGGGTGTTGGGTTCCGCGCCAAACGCGGTGGACGCGCGGCTGAAAATTTTCGATTGGGTGGTCAGCTGCGTGTGGGTCTCGAAACCAATGATGACCTCGTAGCCCTGCACCAGGGGTCCGGTGGGCCGGCCGGCCTGCATTTCGGCGAAGGGGTTGACAGCGGGTTGGGGCTGGCTCATGTCAAATCACTCCAGGGCCTGGGGGCTGGCGCAGGTGCCAGTCGGTCGCGAGCTGGAACTGGTGCGCGGCGCCCAGCAGCTGTGCTTCCTTGAAGTAGTTGCCTATCAGTTGCAGGCCCACCGGCATGCCGCCTGCGCCAAAACCGGCCGGCACACTCATGCCGGGCAGGCCGGCCAGGCTGGACGACAGCGTGTAGATATCGGCCAGGTAGCTGGCCACCGGGTCGTCGGATTTTTCGCCGATTTTCCAGGCCACGGTGGGCGAAACCGGCCCGGCAATGATGTCGCACTGCGCAAAGGCCTTCTGGAAATCCTCGGCAATCAGCCGGCGGATTTTTTGCGCTTTCAGGTAGTAGGCGTCGTAATAACCGTGCGACAGCACATAGGTGCCTATCATGATGCGGCGCGTGACTTCGTCGCCAAAACCTTCGGAGCGCGATTTTCTGTACATGTCGCCGAGGTCGGTGTACTGCGCCGCGCGGTGGCCATAACGCACGCCGTCAAAGCGGCTCAGGTTGCTGCTGGCCTCGGCCGGCGCAATCACGTAATAGACCGGAATCGACAACTCGGTCAGCGGCAGCTCCACGTCGACCAGCGTGGCACCGAGTTTTTCCAGCTCGGCCAGCGCGCCGCGCACGGCTTTGAGCACGTCGGCCGAGCAGCCCGCGCCGAAAAACTGGCTGGGCAGGCCAATCCTCAAGCCATTCAGGGGCCTGGCCAATGGCTGCTGCGTGCCAGCAGCTATCAAATCAGCAGCATAGTTGACCGCCGGCAGGTCCAGCGAGGTCGAGTCGCGGTCCGGATCGGGGCCGGCCATGCTGGACAGCAGCAGCGCGCAATCGAGTGCGCTGCGCGCCATCGGACCGGCCTGATCCAGGCTGGACGCAAAAGCCACCATGCCGTAACGTGAGCAGCGACCGTAGGTGGGCTTGATGCCGGTGATGCCACACAGCGATGCCGGCTGGCGGATGGAACCGCCGGTGTCGGTACCGGTGGCCGCCGGTACCAGCCGCGCCGCGACCGCCGCCGCCGAGCCGCCCGACGAGCCGCCCGGCACACGGCTGTGGTCCCAGGGGTTTTGCACCGGATGGAAGGCGCTGTTCTCATTGCCAGAGCCCATGGCGAATTCATCACAGTTGAGCTTGCCCAGCGTGACCATGCCGGCACCCGGGCCCTGGCCCGGCACGCCTTGCCCCAGCTTGCCGACAACGGTGGCGTCAAACGGGCTGCGGTAGTTGGCCAGCATTTTTGAGCCGGCGGTGGTCGGGAAGTCGCGCGTGACAAAGATGTCCTTGTGCGCCAGCGGCACGCCCAGCAGCGGCGTGGACTCACCGGCGGCCAGGCGCGCATCTGCGGCGCGCGCCTGGGCCAGCGAAACGTCTGTGTTGGTGGCGAGGAATGCGCCAAGAGCGCCGGCCTGCCCGATCCGTGTCAGAAAATGCTGCGTCGCTTCGACGCTGGAGACTTCGCGGGCGGCCAGTTTGGCGGCGAGTTCGGCGACGCCGAGGTCGTGCAGATCGGCGTTCATGACTCAGCTGCCTCCTGAACAGCGTGCAGATTGGAACCGTAGGTAGTGTCGGCAGCGGATCGAATTCGCGCTGTGTCGATCCCCGCTGCGCGGGGCCCCTCGCCAAGTGCGCTCATTCGATCACCTTCGGAACCAGAAACAAACCGCGCTCGACGGCAGGCGCGCTGAGCTGGCTGGCTTCGCGCTGATTGGGCTCGCTCACGATGTCATCGCGCAGGCGCAGGGCCACCTGCCCCAGCACCGCCGCCGGGTGCGCCAGCGGCTCCACGCCGTCTGTGTTGACGGCGTTCATCTGTTCCACCAGCGCGAAAAAGCCGTTGAGCTGGCTCAGGGTGTGTTCGGTTTCGTCGGGGCGTAATTCCAGCCTGGCCAGGCTGGCGACGCGTTGGATGTCTTGGGGTGTCAATGCCATGGGAGAAAAACTACAGCTGAAACGGGGTGTAAAGGTGAAATAATGGCCGGTGTGCCAGCCAGTGACTCACGGGGGATGCGTTATTATCCCGCCTTTGGTGTGAAATCAGGGCAGGATGCACGCTTTATGCGTTATTTATCAAGGTGTTAGGCCACTTCACCGTTTTCATTTCAGCGCGCTCATTGATTAATCATAAAAGGCGATAGAGCAACGAAGTTTGTTCCATGCCCAAAACCGGACCCCCACAATATGTTTGAAACCTTCCGTCGGTATTTTTCCACCGACCTGGCGATTGACCTTGGTACCGCCAACACCCTGATTTTTGTACGCGACCGCGGCATTGTGCTCGATGAGCCGTCGGTGGTGGCCATCCGCCACGAAGGCGGGCCGCAAGGCAAAAAAACCATCCAGGCCGTCGGCCACGAAGCCAAGGCCATGCTGGGCAAGGTGCCGGGCAACATCGAAGCCATCCGGCCGATGAAAGACGGCGTGATCGCCGACTTCACCGTGACCGAGCAGATGCTCAAGCAGTTCATCAAGATGGTGCATCCGCGCAGCTTCTTCAAGCCGAGCCCGCGCATCATCATCTGTGTGCCCTGCGGTTCCACCCAAGTCGAGCGCCGGGCCATCCGCGAAAGCGCCCTGGGCGCCGGCGCCAGCGATGTCTACCTGATTGAAGAGCCTATGGCCGCCGCCATAGGCGCCGGTCTGCCGGTGTCCGAAGCCAGCGGCTCCATGGTGGTTGATATTGGTGGTGGCACCACCGAAGTGGGCGTGATTTCGCTCGGCGGCATGGTTTACAAAGGCAGCGTGCGTGTCGGCGGCGACCGTTTTGACGAAGCCATCATCAGCTACATACGCCGCAACTACGGCATGCTGATTGGCGAGCCGACGGCCGAGGCCATCAAGAAAAACATTGGCTCTGCCTTTCCCGGCAGCGAAGTCAAGGAAATGGAAGTCAAGGGCCGCAACCTGTCGGAAGGTGTGCCGCGTTCCTTCACCATTTCCAGCAACGAGATCCTCGAAGCCCTGACCGACCCCCTGAACAACATCGTCAGCGCCGTCAAAACCGCGCTGGAGCACACGCCGCCCGAACTTGGCGCCGACATTGCCGACCGCGGCATGATGCTGACCGGTGGCGGTGCGTTGCTGCGCGATCTGGACCGCCTGCTGGCCGAAGAAACCGGCCTGCCGGTGCTGGTGGCCGAAGACCCGCTGACCTGCGTCGTGCGCGGCTGCGGCATCGCGCTGGAGCGCATGGACCGCCTGGGTTCCATTTTCACCTCTGAATAAGCCAGGGCGCCGGGTGCGCGTGACTGCCAGCACTGTTTTGCACAACCAGGCCCGGCCCCACGGCCCGTTTGACCGCCCACCATGCCTTTAGGAACCCTGGACAGAACCCCGCCGCCCTTTTTCAAGCAGGGGCCTTCAGCCTTGTCCAAGCTGATGGTTTTCAGCGCGCTGGCGCTGTTTCTGATGGTGGCTGACCTGCGTTTCAGGATCACCCAGCCGGTCCGCGCGGCCGTCGCCACCGTGCTTTACCCGGTGCAGTGGCTGGCCCTGCAACCGGTGCGTGCGCTACAGCATGGCGGTGGATACTTCACGGCGCTGAGCCAGGCGCGTACCAGCGAGGAATCGGCCCGGGCCCAGCTCGCCCTGCAATCGCTGCGCGCCAGCCAGGTCGAGCAGCTGGGCGTTGAAAATACCCGTCTGCGCAAGCTGCTGGACCTGCGCGAGCGCCTGGCCATCACCGGCATGGCGGCGCAGGTGCTGTACGACGCGCCCGACCCCTACACCCGAAAAATCATCATCGACAAGGGCCTGGCCCAGGGGGTGGACCTCGGTTCGCCGGTGCTGGACGAAGCCGGTGTGCTGGGGCAGGTGACCCGCGTGCACCCCTTTGTCAGTGAAGTCACGCTGGTCATAGACCGTGATCTGGCCATCCCCGTGCTCAACACCCGCACCGGCGCGCGCAGCGTGGCCTATGGCGAGCCGACCGCCTTCGGCGGCGGGCTGGAGTTGCGCTTCATGGGCAGCAACTCTGACGTGCAGCAAGGCGACCTGCTGACCACCAGCGGTGTCGACGGCGTCTACCCGCCGGGTTTGCCGGTGGCCAAAATCGACAAGATAGAGCGCCGCGCCGAGTCGGCGTTTTCCCGGATTTATTGCACCCCGCAGGCCCATGTTTCTGCTGCGTTTCATGTGATGGTGGTCAAGCCTGTGGCGGACCAGATTCCGGCGCGGCCGGCTGACGAAGCCGCGCCGGCTCCCGCCAAAAAAGGAGCTGCCAAATGATCATGCCTTCCGGCCAGCAGCTGCTGCTGCCGGCCAATCCGTTTTTCATCTGGACCAGCCTGATTGCTGCGCTTTTGCTGGACATGTTGCCGCTGGGCCGTGTGCCCTGGATGCCCGATTTTCTGGCCCTGGTGCTGGTGTTCTGGAACGTGCACCAGCCGCAGCGTGTGGGCATAGGCCTGGCGTTCATGTTCGGGCTCGGCGTTGATGTGCACCAGTCCGCCTTGCTGGGACAACATGCGCTGTCGTACACGGCGCTGAGCTTTTTTGCCACCATGATTCACCGTCGCCTGCTCTGGTTCACCGTGCCGTCGCAGGCGCTGCAGATCCTGCCGCTGTTTGCGCTGGCGCATGGCGTTGAAATTGTCATCCGCATGATCAGCGGCGGCAACTTTCCGGGCTGGATGCTGCTGCTTGCGCCTGTGGCTGAGTCGGTGCTGTGGCCGGTGGTGAGCGTGCTCCTGCTCGCGCCGCAGCGCCGCGCGCCCAATCCGGATCAGAACCGGCCCTTGTAATGCCCCCACGGTCGCTCACTTCGTGTAGCTCCCTGCCCCCAGGGGGGGCCGCTGCGCCTGCGGGCTGGCGAAGCCAGACCCGCGGCCCCTGCTTGAAAGGGAAAATTGGCCGCCAGATGGTGCCGCTTTGCGCACAGGGGCACTTTTTGAGCGTCGCCGGGTCGTATTCCCATGACTGAACTGCGCAACGTCGAAGCCGACCTGTCGCGTTTTCGCCTGCGTGTGCTGGTCGCCGGGCTGGTGATTTTCTTTGCCTTTGTGCTGGTGGCGGCGCGGCTGGTTTATCTGCAGGTGGTTCGCCACGACGACCTCAATGAACAGGCAGAGACCAACCGCACGGCGGTGGTGCCGATTGTGCCGAACCGGGGCCTGATCCTGGACCGCAACGGGGTGGTGCTGGCCACCAATTACTCGGCTTACACGCTGGAGATCACGCCTTCGCGGGTGGCCGATCTGGACCAGACCATAGAAGCGCTGTCCCGGCTGGTGGACATCCAGCCGCGTGACAAACGCCGTTTCAAAAAGCTGCGTGAGGAATCGCGCAGTTTTGAATCGCTGCCGATACGGACCCGGCTGACGGACGAAGAGGTGGCCCGTTTTGCGGCCCAGCGTTTTCGTTTTCCGGGGGTGGACATCAAGGCCCGGCTGTTTCGCAACTACCCGCATGGCGAGCTGGCCAGCCATGTGGTCGGTTACATCGGACGCATCAACCAGGCCGAAAAGCTGCGCATCGAGGAAAACGACGAGGAAGGCAACTACCGCGGCACCGACTACATCGGAAAACTCGGCGTCGAGCAGAGTTTTGAAACCCAGCTGCACGGCAGCACCGGCGTCGAACAGGTCGAAACCTCGGCTGGCGGGCGCGCTGTGCGCAAGCTGGCCAGCCAGCCCGCGACACCGGGCCACACCATCATGCTGTCGCTGGACATCAAGTTGCAAAAACTGGTGGAAGACCTGTTTGGGGACAGGCGCGGCGCGCTGGTGGCGCTGGATCCCGCCACCGGCGAGGTGCTGGCCTTTGTCAGCAAGCCCACGTTTGACCCCAACCTGTTTGTCGATGGCATCGACAGCGAAAGCTGGCAAGGCCTCAATGAGTCGATTGACAAGCCGCTGCTGAACCGGGCGCTGCGCGGTACCTACCCGCCCGGTTCCACCTACAAGCCCTTCATGGCCATGGCCGCGCTCGAGTCCGGCAAACGCCAGCCCGGCAGCATCACCCAGGATTCGGGCTCCTGGATGTTCGGCGGCCACCAGTTCCGCAGCCATGGCGCCGGACTTGGACCGGTGGACATGCACCAGAGCATCGTCAAGTCCAGCAACGTCTACTACTACTCGCTGGCCAACGACCTGGGCGTCGACGCGATGCACGACTTCATGAAGCCGCTGGGCTTCGGCCAGATCACCGGCATCGATATCCATGGCGAGGTGCGCGGCGTCCTGCCCAGCCAGGAATGGAAGCGCAAGACCTACAAAAAGGCCGACCAGCAGAAGTGGTATCCGGGCGAGACCATATCGCTGGGCATAGGCCAGGGCTACAACACCTTCACCATGCTGCAGCTGGCACAGGCCACGGCGGTGCTGGCCAACAACGGCATCAAACACAAACCGCGCCTGGTCATTGCCACGCAGGACCCGGTCTCACGCGCCATCCAGCCGATCAACGCCGAACCGGGCCAGGACCTGGGCTACAAACCGGAACATGTGGCGGTGGTCCGCAAGGCGCTGGTCGGGGTCACGCAAGAGGGCACCTCGGCCCGGGTGTTTGCCGGCGCCGCCTACCTCAGCGGCGGAAAAACCGGCACCGCGCAGGCGGTGGGCGTTGGCCAAAAAGACAAGTACGACGCACGCAAGCTCGAGGAGCACCAGCGCGACCATGCGCTGTACATGGCTTTTGCGCCGGCTGACAAACCCAGGATTGCGCTGGCCGTGGTGGTGGAAAACGCCGGGTTTGGCGCGGCCCACGCGGCACCGATTGCCCGGCGCGTGTTTGACTATCTGCTGCTGGGGCACTACCCCAATGAGATCGACATGGCCGCCGTGCAAAAAGGCCTGGCTGGCGCTCCCATTGGCAAACCGCGCCTGGCCTCTGACATGCCGGGCTTGCTGGCGACAGGTCTGCCGGGCGCCACCGCACAGTCAGCGGCGGCAGCAGCCGCCAGCGCGGCGAAGGCGGCGGCTTTGGCCGAAGCCCTGAGCAAGCTGGTGCCGGCCGTGCCGCCGGTTGATGCCTACCCTGACTAGGAGCCCCGGGGGCGGGTCTATCTGAAAAAGGCGTCGAAACCTGTTTTCAGAATCAGCGCGCTGACCACGCCGATAAACACCAGCCGCACAAAACCCGCGCCATGTTTGAGCGCCAGACGGGTGCCCAGCAGGCTGCCCACCACATTGGCCAGCGCCATGGTCAGCGCGAAATGCCACCAGACATGGCCTTTCCAGGCGAACAGCAGCAGCGCCGCGAGGTTGGTGGCGGTGTTGATCAGCTTGGCCGATGCCGACGCGTTCAGGAAGTCATAACCGAGCCAGCGCACGAACAGAAAGACAAAAAAGCTGCCGGTTCCCGGGCCAAAAAAACCGTCGTAAAAACCCAGTACCAGGCCCACGCAGCAGGCCGCCGCTGTTTCGGCACGGCCGCTGAAGCGCGGCCTGTGGTGGCGGCCCAGCTCTTTTTTGGCCAGGGTGTAAAGCAGCACGGCCAGCAAGACAAAGGGCAGGGCTTTGCGCAGAAAACCGGGGGAAATGACGGTCACCAGCCAGGCACCCGCCAGCGATCCGGCAAAACCGGCCGCAGCCGCCGGCAGCAGGGCGGCCCAGCGCAGGTTCACGCGGCGGGCGTACTGCGCGGTGGCCACTGCTGTGCCCCAGACCGAGGCGCCTTTGTTGACGCCGAACAGCGTGGCGGGGTGGGTGGTCGGAAATACCGCAAACAGTGCGGGCACCAAAATCAGGCCGCCGCCACCAACGATCGCGTCCACAAAACCGGCCAGCAGCGAAGCCAGCGTGACGATCAGCAGTTCCATGGACCGATTCTCTCATTCGCTCACGCGGCACAAAGTGCACCGATTCGGCCCATGCAGGCAAAAAAAAGCGCCGGGTTTGCCGGCGCTTTATAAAAAACATCTCTCGGGATGCCAATGCTGTTCTGCTCAGGTGTGTTTGTCTCCTCGGCCCTCTGCGAGCACTCGGCTCATGTGCAGGTGGGCCACTATAGGATGCGCACTCACTTAGTGCATCAGGATTTTCCCTTCCTCTTGAGCACCGCGTCGCAAGGGACTGATGCGCGTTGGCACGACTTATGCCTGTAACCGAATGTCAGCTTCATCGGTTCTTCAACGGGAATTTTCATGCATCACAAGCAATTCGTCGCTCTGGGTTGGGGTCTGTGCTTGCTGCTCTCGGCGTTCCAGGCCGGTGCACAGGCGCCTGCTCCTGCCGCTGCCCCGGCTGCTGATGCGGCTTCGGCGCCAGCGCCGGTGCCGGCCCCCGCTGTCCTGCCGGTGGTGCCTGTGGCGGCAGCACCGTCTGCAGTCGCCGCAGCTGCAGTACCCGCGTCTGCGCCCGCGCCGCTGACCCGCCCGGGGCTGGTGGCCGCCGACACCCTGAACGGTGCCGACACCGCCTGGATGATGACGTCCACGGCGCTGGTGTTGCTGATGACGCTGCCGGGCATCGCGCTTTTTTACGGCGGCATGGTGCGCAAGAAAAGTGTGCTCAACACCATGGCCAGTGTGGTGGTCATCTGTGCGGTGGTCAGCCTGTTGTGGTTTGCCGTCGGTTATTCACTCGCCTTTACGCCCGGCAGTGGTGCGCTCGGGCATTACATAGGCGGCGGCGAACGCCTGTGGTTTGCCGGGCTTGACTACGCCAAGGAGGCGCAAAAGGTGGCGGTCAGCCATATTGCCCCGAACATTCCCGAGTCGGTGTACGCGATGTACCAGCTGACCTTTGCCATCATCACCGCCGCGCTGCTGGTCGGCTCGTTTGTGGAGCGCATGCGGTTTTCTGCCATGTTGTGTTTCATCAGCCTGTGGACCCTGGTGGTGTATGCGCCCATTGCCCACTGGGTCTGGGAGCCCAATGGCTGGCTGGCCCGCATGGGTGCACTCGATTTCGCCGGCGGTTCGGTCGTGCATATCAATGCGGGTGTGGCCGGGCTGGTGTGTGCCTATGCGCTCGGGCCGCGCCGGGGTTATGGGCGTGAGGCCTTTCCGCCGCTGAATCTGGGCTTGACCATGGCCGGCGCCGGCATGTTGTGGGTCGGGTGGTTCGGATTTAATGCCGGTTCGGCCGTGGCTGCGGACGGCCGTGCCGGTCTGGCCATGGCGGTCACCCACATTGCGGCTGCCGCCGGTGCCCTGTCCTGGATGGCGGCCGAATGGATGATTCGTGGCCGTCCCACCTTGTTGGGGCTGTGCACCGGGCTGGTGGCGGGGCTGGTGGCCATCACGCCGGCGGCAGGTTTTGTCTCGCCCCTGGCCGCGCTGGTCATTGGGCTGGTGGCTGGCGTGGCCTGTTATTGGGGCGCGACCGGGCTGAAACGCCTGCTCAATGCCGACGACTCGCTGGATGTGTTTGGCGTTCACGGGGTGGGCGGTATTGTCGGGTCGCTGTTGACCGGTGTTTTTGCCAGCAAGACCATCTCGGGGGTGGAGGGCAGCCTGCTCACGCAGTTCATAGGCGTCGGTGCGGTGCTGTGTTACAGCCTGGTCATGACCGGCCTGGTGCTCTGGATCACTTCGTTGCTGATCAGCCTGCGGGTTGGTGAAAACGGTGAAGCCGATGGCCTCGATATCTCCCAGCATGCCGAGCGGGTTGTCTAAGTGTGAACAGTCCCTGAAAACAGGCGGTAACCATCATGCAAAGCTCTGCCCCGAGTAGCGAAAAAATTGCGATTGCTGCCCATCTGCATGTGTTGTTGCGCAGAAAAACCGGGCGTGTGACCGATACCGAGTGGATGGCGACCAACCACGAATACGCGGCAGAAATTGTCCGCTTCGCGCGTGGCAAAGCGGCAGAAGACGGGCATCTGGACCTCAGTGTCTGGGCCGAACGGCTGGAAGAGATCATGCTCACGCCCGACGCAAAACACCGTGTGCCGCTGGTCAAACTGATGGCCGATGCGGTCAGGGCTGTGGCGGTACCCGCTGCTGCGGTGCCGTCGCCTGACCAGCAGAGTTCGCGCAGCGTCGATACCCGGGAAGAGGTGTACCCCGAGTCGGGTTTCATCGAGTCACGTTTTGGCGACAGCGAAAATACACGTGAACGCAAACCGCGGGACCCGGACTTGCCGCGTTATGTGAAAAGCCTGCGTTGACCGGCTGTCAGGCGGTGCCGCCCCCGCGGGGTGGGCCTGCAGTGTCCAGCGGCGGCTTGTCCAGGGTGAAATAAAAAACTGCGCCCGCACCGGGTGAGGATGTGGCCCAGATACGGCCGCCGTGGCGCGTGACAATGCGGCGCGCGGTGGCCAGCCCCACGCCTGCACCGGCAAACTCGGCGGGTGCGTGTAAACGCTGGAAAGCACCAAACAGCTTGTCGGCATACGCCATGTCAAACCCGGCGCCATTGTCCCGGACGAAAAAGACCGTTGTATTGCCCGGGCCTGCGGCCACGCCGGGTTCAGCGCCCACCGTGATCTCGGCGCTGGCTTGTCGCGAAGTGAACTTCCAGGCGTTGCCGAGCAGGATGGCGAGCAGGTGCCGTAACAGTCCGGCGTCGGCCTGTACCGTCAGCGGCTGCTGCACCCGCACCTGCACCATGCGCCCCGGCTCCTGCTGCGCCAGCGTGCCCAGCAGTTCGCCGGCCATGGCCCCCAGGTCCACCGCTTCGCGCCGGGTTTGCGTGCGGGACAGCTGTGCCAGCGCCAGCAGGCTGTCGGTGCGCTCGTTCATCTGGCCGACCCCGGCGCGAATGCGCTCCAGGTAGTGTTTTCCGCGCTCGCTGGTTCCGGCAGACAGCTCTCTTTCAAGCAAGTGGGTCAGGCCGTTGATGGCGATGTAGGGCTGGCGCAGATCGTGGGCCAGCGAGTGGGTGAAGGCCTGCAGCTCCTGGTGCGCCTCGCGCAGTTCGGCGGTGCGCTGTTCCACGCGGGCTTCCAGTTCGGTGTTGAGCTGCAGGATCTGCTGCTCGGCGAGCTGGCGCTCGGTGATGTCACGCAAGACCACGCTGACCTGCACAGCGCCGTCGCTGCTGAGGTGTTGTGACGACGACACTTCCGCCGGAAAGTGCGACCCATCGGCGCGCAGGCAGTTCAGTTCGCCCCGGAATTTTCCGCTGGGGCTGCCCAGCAACGGCGCCGCCGAATGAAACAGCCCATACACACCGGCGGACCTGATTTGCGCCTCTGTCATGCGGAACATGGCGCAGGCCGACGGGTTGACAGCCAGCACGCTACCGTCCGCCAGCGCCTGGATGAAACCGTCCAGGCTGGATGCAAACACCATGCGCAGGCGCTCCTCGCTGATGCGCAGGGTGTCTTCCGCGGCGACCAGGCTGCGGTAGCGCCGGGCCCGGCTTTGCGCCACGGAAATCAGCACGGCGGGTGCCACCGGCTTGAGGATGAACTCGTCGCCGCCCTGCTTGAGTGCCAGCGCCTGCCGGCTCAAACTGGTTTCAGCGGAAAGAAAAACAATCGGCAGCCGCACAAACTCCGCTTGCTGGCGTATCAGTGCGGCCAGCTCTATGCCACTGCATTCGGGCATGTGGATGTCGCAGGTCAGCAGGTCGGGCTGGAAATCGACCAGCGGTGCCATGACCTGGCTCGGGTCGGTGACGACCAGGGTCTCCATGCCGGCGGACTGCAGCATGCCGGCATACAGATCGGCCAGGGCCTGGTCATCGTCCACCAGCAGCACGCGGTAGGGCCGCGCCGGCTCATCCGAGCTCAGGTGGTCCAGCAGCGCAGTGAGGGCAGGGACGTCCACCGGCGCGGGAAAATAGCCGGCGCCCCCGGCCTGTACCGCCTGCAGGCGGGTCTGAAAATCCGTGGCGCCCGACATGAAGATCAGGGGCAGCTCAGCGCCACCATCGGCCCAGGCCTGGAGCCAGCTGCGCAAGGCCGACAGCGCCGGGGCGGGCAAACCGATATTGGCCAGCACCGCGACCGGACGCTCCGGCGGGATGACAAGCGCTGCAGCTGGCGGCTGGTCCAGCAAAAAACTGCGGTACCCGCCAAGACTTAACTGGCGCACCAGCGCCTGGGCTGCGGCGCGGTCGGGTTCAAACACGCCCACCAGAGGGGAGGTTCCGGAGGGTTGTGAGGCCGGGCTGGTGCCGGCCGCAGCCACCGTCACGGCCGCGGTGGCCGCTGCCAGATCGGCGCTGGCGTCACCCGCGCTGCCATCGGAGGCGAGTGCGGCGCTCAGTGCCCGCAGGCCAAGCTGTAACGCGCCGCGTTCAGCTTCTTGCGGCAGGCGGGTGTCACTGGCGCGGGACAGGATGTTTTCGATCTGGGCGGCTGCCCGGCTGACGGCAGGAAAACCGAAGGTACCGCCAGAGCCAGCCAGCTTGTGGGCCTGAGCCTGCGCGCTGGCCAGGGCCGCGGGCTTGCCGTGTTCGTCGAGCTCCCCCAGGGCGGCGTGCAGCGCTGCGATTTTTGCCGGCAGACCCTGCGCATAGGCCGCGCGCTGCTGCTGCATGAAAAGGGCAAGGCTGGTGACAGGCATGGTCTGGGTGATCGCTCGGGGCTGTCTGCATTATCGGGCCGGCCCTGGCACCCGGCGCATGGCGTTTGGGCCGGCCAACGTATCATGCAGCCATGCCCAGCAAGCGCGCGCCATTCCGGACTTTCCCGCTCCTGCGGCGCTGACAGGCATGGCCTCCACCGACGAACATGGCCGCGGCCCGGGCGGCGCCCAACGCGCGGGACTGGGCTGGGGACCGCTGGCCATTCTGGCGTTCTGGTTGCTCGTCATGGCTGTTCTTTACGCGATCATGAATCAGGTGCTCAAGCCTGCACCTGTGATTGTTTCTGCCAGCGGTGAACTCGTGATTCCGCGCTCGCGTGACGGGCATTTTTATGTGGCGGGGATGGTAGCGGGCCGGCCGGTCACTTTTCTGGTCGACACCGGCGCGTCCATGGTGGTGGTCAGCGAGAAATTTGCCGACGCAGCAGGCCTGGCACGCGGCCAGCCAGCCACCTTCAGGACCGCCAGCGGTGAGCTGCCGGGACGCATCGTGCCGGGTGTCACGGTGTCCGTGGGTCCGGCCAGCGTGTCGGGCGTGCGGGTCGGCGTCGGCCTGGTCGGCGCTGACCGGGACATGGCCTTGCTGGGTCAGTCCTTTTTGTCCAGATTCGAGCTTGTTCTGAGCGGCGACCGCATGATTCTTCGCGCCAAGTAGGTCGAAAGGCCACCCGTGCGGACGGGACGGCCGGGCCAAGGTGAATAAGTTACCTCGCCACCGGTATTTCATGACTGCAAGCGCGCGGGCCGGCATATATTCTCAAAGCCACTTCAGCAATGGTGTTGAAGCAGGAGTCAATCATGCTGCGAGCTTTGATCACCCTTTTGGCATGTGCCCTGTCCGGCGCCTGGCTGCCGGTCGCGGCTGCCGATATCGTCGCCTTCCAGCGCGGCGTGTTGATTCAGGGCACGATTCAGCCGGGCGACTACGCAAAAATCATCGCGTTTGTGCGGCATCCCGACAACTACGGCCGTTTTGCCCGTACGGTGTTTCTCGACTCGCCTGGTGGCGATCTCGTGGAAGCCGTCAAGATCGCCCACCTGCTCGAAAAAAGCCATGCAGCCACCCATGTGGTGCGTGACGCACGCTGTTACAGCGCCTGTTTCATCCTGTGGATGAGCGGCGTCAGCCGCAATGTGTCTGCGGGCGCTACCCTGGGGGTGCACCGCATCCATGTCAAGGTCGCCGGGGAAACCATGGACCCCACGTCCGAGCGTTTTGCCAGCATTGCGCGCCGTGTCGAAAACTACATGGCCGCGCTGGGCACGCCGCGCAGCATTCTGGACAAGATGAACGCCACGCCGCCGGCCGACATGTTTGTGATCAACCAGCGCTGGCTGGCCGAGCAGCAGTTGTTGACCGCCGTGTCCTACCGCCTGGGGTTCATGGACAGCGCGCAAATCCAGTGCGGTCCCGAGCCCTATGCAGCGGCCATCAAGGGCAAGGCGCCGCTGACCGATGAAGAGGCGCAGGACTGGACGTCCCGGATCAAAAGCTGGATGGGCTGCGCTGACGAACTGAGGGCGCGCAACCAGAAGGCCGATGTGCTGACGATTGCTGCCCTGATTGAGGGTGCTGATACCACTCGCTGAAGTGCAGGGGGAGACCAGGCCCCTAGACGCCGTCCTGAATCCACTGCGCGGCTTTCTCCGCAATCATCAAGGTGGGTGAATTGGTGTTGCCGCTGGTGATCAGCGGCATGACACCGGCATCAACCACACGCAAACCCGAGACGCCGCGCACCCGCAGGTGCGAGTCCACCACCGCCATCGGGTCGCCGACCAGGCCCATTTTGGTCGTGCCCACCGGGTGAAAGATGGTGGTGGCAATGTCGCCGGCCAGCCGCGCCAGATCTTCATCACTTTGAAACTGCACGCCGGGGCGAAACTCTTCCGGCTGATACGCCGCCAGGGCGCTCTGGCCCACAATGCGGCGCGTGATGCGCAGCGAATCGGCGGCCACCTGCCGGTCTTGGTCGGTGCTCAGGTAGTTGGGCGCAATCGCCGGGGCATCCTCAAAACGGCCAGTTTTGATCTGCACCGAGCCCCGGCTGGTCGGGTTCAGGTTGCAGACACTGGCGGTGAAAGCATTGAAGGTGTGCAGGGGTTCGCCAAAAGCGTCGAGCGACAGCGGCTGCACGTGGTATTCGATGTTGGGATAGGGCTGGTCGGGTGAGCTGCGCGTGAAGGCCCCCAGCTGTGACGGCGCCATGCTCATCGGGCCGGTTTGTTTCAGGGCGTATTCGAGGGCTATCTTGGTCTTGCCCCACAGCGAGGTGCCCAGGGTGTTGAGCGTGAAGTTTTTGGCGGCAGCGCTGCTGACCTTGTACACCGAGCGGATCTGCAAATGGTCCTGCAAGTTGGCACCCACCCCCGGCAGGTCCACCACCACGGGTATGCCGTGTTTTTGCAGCAGCGCCGCCGGGCCTATGCCCGAAAGCTGCAGAATCTGCGGCGAGCCTATGCTGCCCGCGCTAAGGATGACCTCACCGAGTTTGCCCTGTGCCTTGCCGGAGTCGCGCGTGGCAAAAGCCGAGACCTTTTCCTGGCCGGTCCAGACCTCGACACCGGTGCAGCGCTGGCTGCCGTCGGCCTGCCGCTCAAACAGCAGTTTGCTGACCTGCGCACTGGTCCACATTTCAAAATTCGGGCGGCCAAAACATGCGGGCCGCAGAAAGGCCTTGGCGGTGTTCCAGCGCCAGCCGTTTTTCTGGTTGACTTCAAAGTAGCCCACACCTTCGTTGTCGCCGCGGTTGAAGTCATCGGTCGCAGGAATGCCGGCCTGCTGGGCGGCTGCGGAAAACGCGTCCAGCACGTCCCAGCGCAGCCGCTGTTTGTCCACGCGCCACTCCCCGCCCGAGTTGCGGTGCCTCAGCGTTTGTTGATAAGGCACGCTTTGGTCCTGCATCAGTACCGGCGCCGTGCCGCGCGCACCGTGCATGGCATTGGCACCTTTGTAGTGGTCTTCATGCAGCATGAAGTGGGGCAGGGCGTTTTCCCAGCGCCAGGCGTCGTCGCCGGTCAGTTGCGCCCACTGGTCGTAGTCGCGCGACTGGCCGCGCATGTAAATCATGCCGTTGATGCTGGAGCAGCCGCCCAGCGTCTTGCCGCGCGGGTAACGCAGGCTGCGGCCGTTCAGGCCCGCGTCGGGCTCGGTGCTGTAGAGCCAGTCGGTACGCGGGTTGCCTATGCAGTACAGATAACCCACCGGGATGTGGATCCAGTGGTAGTCGTCCTTGCGGCCGGCCTCGATCAGCAACACCCGTTTGCTCGCGTCAGCGCTCAGGCGGTTGGCCAGCAGGCAACCTGCGGTTCCCCCTCCGACGATGATGTAGTCAAAGATGTTTTCGTTCATGCTTCTTGTCTCGTTGTTCTTTTTCTTTTCAGGGATTGCCTTCGTCACCAGCCCGATGAATTCAAGCCAGTGTCATTGAGGAGCTTCCTTCAAGCCGGGGCCGCGGGTCCGGCTTTGCCGGCCCGCAGGCGCAGCGGCCCCCTCGGGGGGCAGCGCAGTACACGAAGTGACAAGCGTGGGGGCCCTCACTTCGCTGTCGGCATCACAAACTCCGCCCCCTTGGCAATACTCTCAGGCCAGCGCTGCATGATGGACTTCTGCTTGGTGTAGAAACGCACGCCCTCTTCGCCGTAGGCATGCATGTCGCCAAACAGGCTCTTCTTCCAGCCG
>CALRUM020000017.1:0-80297 GCA_943371375.1 Asaia bogorensis | reverse complement strand
ATACTGGGAGGTGAGGACGCGCTTTGCGCGTCCTCACCGGAGCCCGATGGCGCACCCGCGCCCGATCCCGGCTCCTCCACCCGTCGGGCTGGGCCGAGGAGCACAGCCGAAAACGGATCAGGGCGAGCGATTGTCTGAGCGCAGCGAGTTCGAGCTCGACCCCGGCTGGACCGAGCACCGCAGGTTGCCCCCGTAGCGACAGCGAAGGGGGACGCAGACAGCAGGGTCGCCTTTTCTTTGGTGACTTTCTTTTGGCGACGCAAAATAAAGTTACTTGCTGCCGGGCAACCCCCGGCTTGCTGGCAGACCCAACGGCATGAGCTGGCCACCATGGATCCCGGATCAAGTCCGGGATGACAAATGCGGGCGCCGATGGCTTCCGTATCCGTTTCCCAACCCGTGGGTCTGGCTGGGGTGCGCCACAGGCAGATAATGAGCCCTTCCCATGTTCCTCAACTTCCTGCTCCAGTTAACCGCCAGGGAACGCACCCGCCGCAGCAACCGCCAATTCGGCGGCATCCTGGCTTTTGTGGCCGGCGCCATCAATGCCGGCGGCTTTCTGGCGGTGCAGCGTTACACCTCGCACATGACAGGCATCGTCTCGGCCATCGCCGACGATCTGGTGGTTGGCAGCATCGGCCTGGCATTGGCCGGCCTGGTGAGCCTGTCGGCCTTTATTGCCGGGGCCATCACCACCACCTTGCTGATCAGCTGGGCGCGGCGCCAGGAATTGCGCAGCAAATACGCGCTGGCCTTGCTGCTGGAAGCAGGGCTGTTGCTGGTGTTCGGCCTGGTCGGTGCCAACCTGAAATCATTCGCCACCCTGCTGGTGCCGACAGCGGTGCTGCTGCTGTGTTTCATCATGGGCCTGCAAAACGCCATCATCACCAAGATATCGAACGCGGAAATCCGCACCACCCACATGACCGGTGTGGTCACCGACCTGGGCATAGAACTGGGGCGGCTGATCTACTGGAACCAGTCGAAAAAAGCCAACGACATCCAGTTTGTCAAGGCCAACACCGACAAGCTGTTTATCCATGCCACGCTGCTGGGCCTGTTTTTTTCCGGCGGCATTGTGGGCGCGCTGGCCTTCAAGGCCATGGGTTTCAGCGCCACCCTGCCGATTGCGTTGCTGCTGGTGGCGATGGCGCTGCCGGCCATCGTGATTGATCTGCGCACAGCCATGGGCACGCGGTGAATCCAGGCCCCGGCGATTTCCAGTCACTGCAGTATGAGCAGCCCTTTGTGCGGGACGATGGTGCATCGAAGTCGCTGCACTTCACGCTCGGTGAGCTGCAAAGCCGCATGCTCATCCACCAGCCCTGGCGCCTGGATGTGGACTACACCCGCAGCATGATGGGTTTTCTGCTGTTTCAGCCCGCGCCCGCCCACATCGGCATGATAGGCCTCGGCGGCGGCTCCCTCGCCAAGTTCTGCTACCGGCAGTTGCCCGCGTCGCGCATCACCGTGCTGGAGATCAATCCGCATGTGATCGCGCTGCGGCGCGACTTCCAGATTCCCGACGACGACGAACGCCTGCAGGTGATGGCCGCCGACGGCGCGCTCTACCTGCAGGCCGAAAAACCGGTGTTTGATGTGTTGCTGGTGGACGGCTTTGACCACCAGGGCCAGCCTGCGGCGCTGTGCTCCCAGCATTTTTATGACGACTGCCATGCCGCCCTGGCCGAAAACGGTGTGCTGGTGGTCAATCTGCATGCGGACCACCGCGACTACCCGCTGCTGGCGGCGCGTATCAGCCGCAGCTTCAGCGGCCAGGCGGTGGAAGTCATGGCCGCAGAAAAAAGCAACGGCGTGGTGTTTGCATGCAAAGGCCGGGCGCTTGTCACACGCACCATGAGCGTGCAGCGCAGCCTGCAAAGCCTGGAGGCCCAGGCGCAACGCGACCTCAAACCTGAGCTGGCGCGTATCAGCTGGGAGATGTCACACCGGATGCGACAGGACGCCGAATAAACGGGCCATCCGGTCGTCAGAAGCGGTCCTGCCCCTGCATCTGCGCCTGGTAGCCCGGCTGCTGGAAGTTACCGTCCTGCGCCATTTCCTGGACCTGCTCCTGCGCTTGTGTGGCCGGTGGCGCTTGATCCAGCGCGGCCTCAGGCGCATTCACGGACGTGACCACCAGGTGGATGAAATGCAGCTTGGCCACCACTTCGCGCGGCAGCACAAAGGGGTAAAAATCGGGCTGGCCCATGGCCCGCGACATCTCGTTGAGCAGCGTGGTGAGCTGGGTCCACTGGTTCAGAAAGTCCAGGAAACCCTGGGCCGCCGGGTGCTCGGGCTGGTACAGCGCATCCAGCGTGAAAGGGGTGAACTCGAGCTGCGCGCTGTCGGCCGACAGGCCGAAACTCAGCGCGGTGTCCACCGTGTCGCGCATGTGCAGGTAGTGGGCCCAGCACTCGGCCCAGTCTTCCCAGGGGTGCACACTGGCGTAGGCGCTGACGTAATGCAGCGCCCAGTCGGGGCGCGGACCCTGCTCGTAATTGGTTTGCAGGCTGGCCAGGTAGTCCTGGCTTTCGTCGCCGAACAGGGTTCGGTAGCCGTCCATCCAGGCCGTCCCCGACACCAGCCGGTCCCAGTAATAATGCCCGACCTCATGGCGCAGATGGCCGAGCAGCGTGCGGTAAGGCTCGTGCATGGCCTTGCGAATCGCTTCGCGCGTGGCATCGTCGGCCTCGTGCAGGTTGAGCGTGATCAGGCCGGTGTCGTGCCCGGTCATGACATGTGGGCCGAAGTCGGGCGAGCGCAGGAAGTCGAACATCAAGCCTTGCGCCGGGTCTTCCCCCATGCGCGAAGTCACCGGCAGTCCAAGCGCCAGCAAGGCCGACACCAGGCGCCGCTTGGCCAGTTCAATCTTGCCCCACAACTCGGCGTTGTCCGGATGGGCCGCATCGTTGAGATCGGGGATGGTGCGGTTCAGCCGGCAGGCCTGGCACAGCAGGGCCTGGGGCGCGTCCGCGCTGAGCGGCACCAGCCAGTTGCAGGCGGCGGGCGTGTGCAGATTCGCGCAGCGAAGATAAACCGCCGCAGGTGCGGCGTCTGTCGGCGCATCGTCGGCCCGCCAGGCGACCCAGGTGTCGGGCTCGCTGCCCGGCATCAAGGGCAGCAGGCTGGCCTGCGCGGTGTCGTAACCGAGCGCGGTTCCGCAAGCCAGGCAGGTGCTGTTCCTGAAAAACACCGGGCAACCGCACTGGCAGCGGTAGGCGCGCCCGGCCAGGCGGGGCAAATGGGCAGCAGGGGTGGAGGGCGTATCGTTCGTCAAGGCGGGTTCTCAAAACGCTCAGGGGCAGCAGCGCGGCAGCTCGGTGGCAAAACGCGCCAGGGAGCGTATGAGTTTCCCACGTTTGCCGGGCCGCCAGATCCCCCACTTGCCTTGTCCGGCTGTCAGTCTATGCTGACAGACGCGCGCCAGGGGTTTTATCATGGGGCATTGTTCCAACCCACTCCAAGGAAAACCATGCCCACTTACCACGTCGAGATGATGGAAGGCCGCACCATCGAGCAAAAGAAGAAGCTGGTGGCCGAAATCACCCGTGTCAGCGTTGCTGTTCTGGGCGGTGAGCCCGATTCGGTCGATGTCATCATCACCGACATCCAGCGCCACAACTGGGCCACGGGCGGCAAGTTGTGGTCCGAGCCACGCGGCTGATGAACCCGTTGCCGGCCCGAACCAGGGCCTGGTCTTGAGCAGTCCGTCCACGCTGGACGAGATGCAGGCGCGTTACGGGCCGCGTTACCGCTGGTTGCTGCTGCTGTCGGTCATGATTGGCACGATGGCGTCCATCATGTCATCGACCATCGTCAACGTGGCGATTCCCGACATGAGCCAGCATTTCACGCTGGGCCAGGAGCGGGCGCAGTGGGTCAGCTCCGGCTTCATGGTGGCCATGACCGTGTCCATGCTGACCACGCCCTGGCTGCTGGCGCGTTACGGCTACCGCCGCACCTACGCGGGCACCATGCTGCTCTTGCTGGCCGGCGGCATCGTGGGCGGTTTCTCGAATAGCTTTGCGCTGGTGCTGGGCGCACGTGTGGCCGAGGGTCTGGCCGCCGGTGTGGTGCAGCCGATCCCGGCCATCATCATCATGCGCGCCTTTGAGCCGCACGAGCAGGGGCGCGCCAGCGGCATTTTTGGCATGGGTGTGGTGCTGGCGCCCGCGATTGGCCCCAGTGTCGGTGGCCTGCTGGTGGACCTGTTCGGCTGGCGCTCGATTTTTTTCATGGTGATCCCGTTTTGCCTGGCCTCGCTGTGGATGGCCTGGCGTTACGTACCGGCCACCGCCCCCGGCGGCGTGGCGGCCAACCGCCAGGGCGCAGCGCTGGACTGGCGCGGCCTGCTGCTGGGCGGCGCCGGCACCTTGTGCCTGCTCAACGGCATGGTGGCATTACACGGCGGCTCGCCCGCCACAGCGGGCCTGCTGCTCGGTGCGGCGCTGCTGGCGCTGGTGCTGTTTGTTGCCTGGCAGCGGCGCATGGCCAGCAGCGGGCGCGAGCCGTTGATGAACCTGGCGCTGTTTGGCTACCGCCCGTTTGCCATGGGCAGCATCGTGGCCTTCATTTACGGTACGGCGCTGTTTGGCTCGACCTATCTGCTGCCGGTCTACATGCAGCTGGGCCTGGGCCTGTCGGCATCGTATGTGGGCTCCATCCTGCTGCCGGCCGGCTTTGTATTGGCCATCACGATTGCGCTGGTAGGCCGGCTCGCCGACCGGCACCCGACCTGGCTGCTGGTCAGCACCGGCCTGGCCCTGCTGGCGCTGTCGTTTGCATTGATGCTGACCGTGACACTGCAAAGCGCGATCTGGGTGCTGGTGCTCTGGGCCATCCTCGGGCGCATCGGGCTCGGTTTCATCCTGCCTTCGCTGAACCTCGGCTCGCTGCGCGCGCTGGAGCCCAAGCTGATCTCGCAGGGGGCCAGTGCCATCAACTTCGTGCGCATGCTGGGCGGCGCCATCGGCGTGAGCCTGTGCGGCATCGTGCTGGAATGGCGGCTCGCGGCTCGCGGCGACTCGCTGACACAGGCGGCCAGCAGCCCGGCGCGCCTGGCCGCCTTCAATGAAGCCTTTTTGATGCTGGCAGCGCTGTGTGCACTGGCGCTGGTGGCGGCCTGGAAGATACGCCCCGGCGCCAGGCACGATAGCCCTTCCCGCGGAGAATAAAACCATGTGCCAACTCCTCGGCATGAATTGCAACACACCGACCGATGTGACCTTCAGCTTCAGCGGTTTTGCGCAGCGCGGCGGCAACACCGGTGAACACACCGATGGCTGGGGCATTGCATTTTTTGAAGACGGCGGTGACGGCAGCGACCGCGGCCTGCGCCATTTTGTCGATCACCAGCCGGCCTGCACCTCGCCGGTGGCCGAGCTGATACGCCGCTACCCGATCAAAAGCCGCAACGTCATTGCCCACATCCGCAAGGCGACACAGGGCCGGGTCGCGCTGGAGAACTGCCACCCCTTTGTGCGTGAACTCTGGGGCCGTTACTGGGTGTTTGCGCACAACGGCGACCTGAAGGACTTTGCGCCGCGCCTGCACGGCAGCTTCCGGCCCGTGGGCAACACCGACAGCGAGCGCGCCTTCTGCTGGATCATGCAGGAGCTGGCCAAATCACATGCCGGTGTCCCCAGCGTCGATGAGCTGACGCTGACGCTGCGCGAACTGGCGGCGCAGATCGCGCCGCATGGCACTTTCAATTTTTTGCTCGGCAACGGCCTGGCACTGTGGGCCCATGCGTCCACCAGCCTCTACCACGTCGAACGCAAACACCCGTTTGCCCACGCCACCCTCAGCGACGAAGACCTGAGCGTGAATTTTGCAGAACACACGGCGCCTACCGACCGCGTGGCGGTGGTGGTGACGGCGCCGCTGACCACCAACGAGAACTGGGTCGCCTTTGCGCCGGGCGAGCTCAAGGTGTTTGTAGACGGTGTTTTACACGCCTGATCTGCTACGAAATCAGGAGCTGCCAGCGCCTGCTGCAAAAGGGCTGCAGCCCCATTTGACTTATGCTTTTAACGCCGCCTCGAGCGCATCGATAAACATCGCCGCCACATCAAAACCGGTCTGGTCGAAAATTTCCTGAAAGCAGGTCGGGCTGGTGACATTGATCTCGGTCACACAATCACCGATCACGTCGACCCCGGCCAGCAACAGGCCGCGGCTTTGCAGAATGGGCCCCAGCGTTTCGCCGATCTCGCGGTCGCGTGCCGACAGCGGCAGTGCCACGCCCTTGCCGCCGGCGGCCAGGTTGCCGCGCACCTCATTGCCCTGCGGAATACGCGCCAGGCTGAAGGGCACACATTGCCCGCCTATCACCAGCACCCGTTTGTCGCCGTCCACAATCTCCGGCAGAAACTTCTGCACCATCAGGCTTTGCGCGCCGTGGCGGTTCAGGGTTTCGGTGATCGAGCCGAGGTTCAGGCCATCGGGCCCGACGCGGAAGATGCCCATGCCGCCCATGCCGTCCAGCGGTTTCAGGATGATGTCGCCGTGTTCGGCGTGGAAACGTTTGATGTCCTCGGGGTCACGCGTCACCAGCGTCGGGCCTATGAACTGCGGGAACTCCATGATGGCGAGTTTTTCCGGGTGGTCGCGCAAGGCGCGCGGCTTGTTGAACACCTTCGCACCTTCGCGCTCGGCCTGCTCCAGCAAATGGGTGGCGTAGAAATACTCGCTGTCAAAAGGTGGGTCCTTGCGCATCAGGATGGCGTCGAAAGCCTTCAGCGCGAGCTGGCGCGTGCCGCGTTCGGTGAACCAGTCTTTTGCGTCACCGGTCAGCGTGATGTCGCGCACATGCGCCATCACGGGTGAGCCGCGCTGCCACATCAGGTCCTGCTGCTCACAGGCGCTGATCACATGGCCGCGGCGCTGGGCCTCGCGCATCATGGCGAAAGTGGTGTCCTTGTAGGTCTTGAAAGAGGCCAGGGGGTCGGCAACAAAAAGGATGTTCATGAACGGGGTCCAGCAATAAGGGATTCGGAGGCCGCTCAGGCAGCGCGCTGCCGGTATTGTTGTACAAATAGCGCCAGCGCGCCGGCCACCACGCCCCAGAAGGCCGAGCCCACACCGGCAATCACGACACCCGACAGCGTCACGAGAAACGTGATAAGCGCCGCTTCGCGGTGCGACTCGTCGCGCAGCGCCTGCGCCAGGCCGCTGCCAATCGTGCCCAGCAGCGCGAGACCGGCAATCGCCAGCACCAGCTCTTTCGGAAAAGCCGTCAGCAGCCCGGTGACCGCCGCACCAAAGATGCCTATCACCACGTAGATGGCGCCACAGGCCACGGCCGCGGTGTAACGCTTGCGCGGGTCTTCATGCGCCTCGGGGCCCATGCAGATGGCGGCCGTGATGGCGCTGAGGTTGAGCGCAAAAGCGCCAAACGGCGCCAGCACCAGCGTCGCCAGGCCGGTCAGCGTGATGACCTTGGACAGCGGAATGCCGCCGTCCGGCGCGTCGGGGCCGTAACCGGCGGCGCGTATGGCCGCCACGCCGGGAAGGTTTTGCGAAGCCATGGTGACGATGAACAGCGGCAAGGCCAGACTGACCACGGCGGCGAGCGTGAACTGCGGCGCCACAAACACCGGTAGCGCCAATGAGAAGTTCATGGCGACCCAGGCCATCTCGCCGCGCGCAGCGACAAACACCATGGCGCCCAGCAAGGTCAGCACCACCGCATAACGCGGCAGGAAGCGTTTGCCCAGCAGATAAATCGCCAGCATCAGCAGCACCAGCGGCAAAGCCGTCTGCGCTGCGGCGAAGGCCTGCAGGCCAAAACGCGCCAGCACGCCGGCCAGCAGCGCCGACGCAATCGCCATCGGGATGTGATTCATGAGTTTTTCAAACCAGCCGGTCACACCAAACAGCGTGATCAATAGCGCACTGACCATAAAAGCCGCCACCGCTTCGCCCATGGAAAAACCACCGGCCAGCCCCGCCGTCGCGAGCACCGCCGCGCCCGGTGTGGACCAGGCCACCATCACCGGTTTTTTCAGCCACAGCGAAGGCAGCGCAGAACACAGCCCCATGCCCAGGCCTAGCGCCCACATCCAGGAGCTGATCTGCTCCGGCGTGGCGTTGAAAGCCTGCGCGGCCTGGAACACGATGGCGACAGAACTCGTGAAACCGACGAGGACGGCAACAAAACCGGCGGTGAAGGCGGAGAGATTGATGTCTTTGAAAAACTGCATTGGGGGGATTTTGGCAGGGCTTGGGTTTTGGTGCGTTTGCTCGTTCTTGCTTCAACTGCCGGTGGTGTGCCAGCAAGCCGGGTCTCGCCCCGGCGGCTGAGAGTCCTCTCAATGCATCACGCTCCGTCCCCGGTTCGCTTTGGGCAGTAGGGGCTAACTCCCCACTCCCACCCCTAACCCCTCCCTCGCCCCGCTGGGCGATGGAGGGGGACCTCATTTGGCCGCGTGTGCTGCTCCCGCGTGCAAACATGACGGTCAACCGAATCAGCCCTGACGCGCTCCGCGCGTCAGGGCTCCCCGCACCCGAACCCGCATTCGTTCCCCCCACCCGTCGGGCTGGGCCGAGGAGCGCAGCCGAAAACGGATCAGGGCGAGCGATTGTCTGAGCCGAAGGCGAGTTCGAGCGAGACCCCGTTTTCGGCGAGCACCGCAGGTTGCCCCGGAGCGCAGCGCAGGGGACCCAGACCATCGGGTCGCCTTTCTTTTCCTTAGGTTTCTTTGGCGAAGCAAAGAAAAGTAAGTCGCCCGCCGGGGCGAAACCCGGCTTGCTGGCAGACCCCACAGCACGGGGCACCAAAGATGGATCCCGGATCAAGTCCGGGATGACAAACACGAGGAACGTTCTGCTACTAATTCAATAGCTGCTTGCGCAAGCAGTACAAGGGCTGCAGGCACCAAAGGCAAAGATCAAATCTCGATCTTGCTACCCAGCTCGACCACCGAGTTATTCGGCAAATTGAGAAAATCCGCCGCCCCGCTGGCATTGAGGTGCATCTGCGCAAACAGCTTTTCGCGCCACTGCGCCATGCCGCCGCCTATGGTGGGCACGACCACATCGCGCGACAGGAAGTAGCTGGTGGTCATGGCTTCGAGCTCGCAGCCGCGCGTGCGCATCTGCTGCAGGGCTTTGGGCACATCGGGGTCATTCTTGAAACCGTAATGAATCACCACCTGCCAGCAGTTGTGGCCCAGCGACTCGATGGCCAGGCGCCCGTCCAGGCCTATCCACGGCACCTCATGGTTGCGCACCGTGACAAACAGGTTTTGCTCGTGCAAGACCTTGTTGTGCTTGAGGTTGTGCAGCAGGGCATTGGGCACGGTGCCCTGCTCTGCGGTCAGGAACACGGCTGTGCCCTCCACCCGCACCGGCGGGCTGATAAACACCGCTTCGAGAAAACTCGGCAGGTCGATCGCGTCGGCACGCAGCTTGTCGTTGATCATGGCGCGCCCCTGCTTCCAGGTCATCATCAGCGTGAAGATGATGCCGCCTATCACCAGCGGGAACCAGCCGCCGGCAAACAGCTTCATCAGGTTGGACGCGAAGAAGGCAAAGTCAACCACAAAGAAAACGCCGGTGGCGGCGACACACAGCCAGAGCGGGTACTTCCAGCCATAACGGATCACGTAGAACGTGAGAATCGTGGTGATCAGCATGTCGGTGCAGACCGCGATGCCGTAAGCCGCCGCGAGGTTGCTCGACGAGCGGAACAGCACCACCGCGAGGGCAATGGTGGCAAACAGGCCCCAGTTCACCAGCGGAATGTAGATTTGCCCGGTGTCGCGCACACTGGTGTGCTGGATGTTCAGGCGCGGCAGGTAGCCGAGCTGTATCACCTGTTTGGTCACGCTGAAAGCGCCGGTGATCAGGGCTTGCGAAGCAATCACCGTGGCCATGGTGGCCAGCACCACCAGGGGCAGCAAGGCCCACTCGGGCGCCATCAGGTAAAACGGGTTTTTGACGGCGTCGGGGTTTTTCAGCAGCAGTGCGCCCTGGCCGAAATAATTGAGCGTCAGCGAGGGCATGACCACTGCAAACCAGGCCAGGCGAATCGGCTTTTTGCCGAAGTGGCCGAGGTCGGCGTACAAGGCCTCGGCGCCCGTGACACTGAGAACCACCGCGCCCAGAATGATGAAGGTGGTGCCCGGGTTGAACCACATGAACAGCACCGCGTAGTGCGGGCTCAGGGCTTTCAGGATGATGGGGTTGGTGATGATCTGGGCCAGGCCCAGCAGCGCCAGCACGGCGAACCAGACCAGGGTGATGGGGCCAAAAAACTTGCCTATGCCGGCCGTGCCGCGCTTTTGCACCGCGAACAGCGCAAACAGGATCACCAGCGTGAAGGGAATCACGTAATCCTTGAAGGCCGGTGAAATGATCTCCAGGCCCTCCACCGCCGAGAGTACCGAAATCGCCGGGGTGATGACGCCATCGCCATAAAAAAGCGAGGTGCCAAAAATGCCTATGACCAGCAACACGCGGCGCAGCTCCGGTTTGTCCTTGACCGCCTGCGAGGCCAGCGCCAGCATGGCCACCAGCCCGCCCTCGCCATTGTTGTCGGCGCGCAGCACCAGCACCACGTACTTGATGGACACGATGACCGTCAGCGTCCAGAAAATGATGGACAGGATGCCGTAGATGTTGTCGGGGGTGAAAGCCACGTGTCCCCCGGCAAAAATTTCCTTGACGGCATACAGGACGCTGGTTCCGATATCGCCGTAAACGACACCGATGGCGCCCAGGGTGAGCGCCGCAAGAGATGATTTTTGACTGGACACAAAAAAATTCCCGCGTGGGCAGCGTCAGGCGCTGGCCTCAGCGACGGGAAAGGTTGCTTTGGGGAGGCTATTTTGCGCCTCGCCCGGCATGAAGCAAGTCAGCGCAGACCCCTAATCGCAAGATTTCCGGGTTTTGTTGCACTGCAACAACTTGTAACAAAGCCCCTAGTCGTAGACTTCTGCGTCGGGATCGGTCGCTTCCAGCTCGTAACTGGCGGCCAGCATGGCGAGACGGCCGATCACGCCATACATATAGAAGCGGTTCGGCCCGCTGGAGCCGGGTTTGACGCCCGGTTGCGGCAGGCGGCCGCTGTCGGCAAAGGCCAGCGGCACAAAACTCGCGCCTGGGGCGTTGAGGTTTTCGTCGATGCCGCGGTCGGCATGGACGCGGTAAAAACCGCCCACCACATAACGGTCCATCATGTAGACCACAGGCTCGGCCACTGCGTCGTTGATGCGTTCGTTGGTCTGCACACCTTCCTGGATGATGACTTCGGACAGCGCCTGGCCGTCCTTGGTGGTGCTCATCTTGTTTTTGGTCTTGCGGTTGAGTTCGGCCAAGTCTTTCACATCACGCACCGTCATGATGCCCATGCCGTAGGTCCCGTTGTCGGCCTTGACAATCACAAACGGTTTTTCGTTGATGCCGTATTCCTTGTACTTGCGTTTGATTTTGGTCAGCAGCGCATCGACGTTGGTGGTCAGGCAGTCCATGCCGGCGCCTTCGGCCAGGTTGACCTCGCCGCATTTGGCAAACATCGGGTTGATCAGCCAGGGATCAACACCGAGCAGTTTGCCGAAACGCTTGGACACCTCTTCATAGGCCTGGAAGTGGCGCGACTTGCGCCGCACCGACCAGCCTGCATGCAGCGGCGGCAGCAAATACTGCTCGTTGAGGTCTTCCAGCATGCCGGGCGTTCCGGCCGACAGGTCGTTGTTCAGCAGGATGGTGCAGGGGTCGAAGTTTTTCAGGCCGAGGCGCCGGTCGGTGCGCACCAGCGGCTCCAGCGTGATCTCCTCGCCGGTCGGCAGGGTCAGTGTGGTCGGCTCGGTGATGTCGGGGCTCAGCGATCCAAAACGCACATTGAGTCCGGCCTGGTGGAAGATGCGCTTGAGCTGCAGCACATTGGCCAGGTAAAAGGTGTTGCGTGTGTGGTTTTCGGGAATCACCAGCAGGTTGCGCGCCTCGGGGCAGATTTTTTCGATCGCCGCCATCGCCGCCTGAACGGCCAGCGGCAGCATTTCGGGCGTCAGGTTGTTCCAGCCGCCGGGGTAGAGGTTGGTGTCCACGGGCGCGAGCTTGAAGCCCGCATTGCGCACATCGACCGAGCTGTAAAACGGCGGCGTGTGCTCCATCCATTCCAGGCGGAACCAGCGCTCGATCGCCGGTGTGGTGTCCAGAATGCGCTGCTCGAGCTCGTTGATCGGGCCGTTCAGGGCAGTGATGAGGTGCGGAACCATGAAGTCCTCTGGAAGAAAAACGGGTCAATTCGTGGAGATTGGGCCAAAACGGAAAGCTTCAAGCCCGCAAGCGCCGGCAGGCAGGCCGCTTCAGCCGCTGTTGATGCGTGCGCGGCAGGGGTCGCTGCCATGTATCGCGACCAGGTTGATGCCCACCTGGTGGTACTCATAACCATAAGCCTGCAGCACCCGCTTGAGCTCGGCCACATCGGTCTTGATGGTTTCGATCAGCATCAGCGGCTTGTGCGTCTGTATGGATTGGGCCGCGCCGGCCAGGCCTTCGAGTTCCATGCCTTCTATGTCGAGCTTGAGAAAATCCAGGCGCTTGAGCTGCAGGCCATCCACGGTAATCATCTTCACTTGCTGGCCGCCGGCTGCCGAGTAGTCGATGACCTGCCCGATATTTTCATTTTTTCCGCTCTGGCGCAGCTCCAGCGAACCGAAGCTGCCCGGTTTGAGGTAATCGGGCCGGGGTATGGTCAGACTGCCTTCCTCGGCGCCCAGCGCCGCATGGTGCAAAGTGGCGTTAAAGCAGTTGTTGATCGCCACATTGCCGGCCAGCGCATAAAAAATGCGCTCCTGCGCCTCAACGGCAATCACCGTGCCCCAGCCGTGCATGAACTTCGCCCATTCGATGGTGTGCACACCGATGTTGGCGCCGCCGTCAATCGCCACCACGCCAGGGCCAAAAAACTCGCGCCGCAAACTCAGCAGCTGCGTCGCCACCTGCACTTCTGCCGGATCGAAGTAAGAGGTCTCAAAAATCTGGTGGCCCACGCCGTAACCGCGCTGCGCATCGACCATGTGGTGATCGTTGCGGTTGACAATCATCGTGCCATGGCCGGATGACACCAGCACAAAAGGCAGGGGGCGCAAATTGACGTTCATGGCAGGGTCCTGGCAGCGCACTGCGCCCGGCGGCGCGTCAAAGCCGCACCTCGCCGTTGCCCAGCACCACGTATTTCAGAGAGGTCAGTCCTTCAATGCCGACCGGGCCACGGGCGTGGAATTTGTCGGTGGAGATGCCGATTTCCGCCCCCAGGCCAAACTCGAAACCATCGGCGAAGCGGGTGCTCGCATTCACCAGAACACTGGCTGAGTCGACTTCACGCAGAAACTGTTGGGCATGCATGTGGTCACGCGTGAGAATCGCGTCGGTGTGGTGGCTGGAGTACTGATTGATGTGGGCAATCGCTTCATCAACACCGGCGACGAGCTTGATGCTGATGATGGGTGCCAGGTATTCCTCGTACCAGTCCTGCTCGGTGGCCGGCCTGACCACGGCCGCTGGCACGGCGGCAAGCATCTCCAACGCCTCGGCATCACAACGCATCTCGACCCCCTTGGCCGCGTAAATCGCGCCTATTTTTGGCAGGAAGTCTGCGGCCACAGCGCGCGCCACCAGCAGGCCCTCGCTGGCATTGCAGGGGCTGTACTTCTGGGTTTTGGCGTTGTCGGCCACAGCGACTGCCATGGCGATGTCGCAGGGGTCATCGACATACACATGGCAGTTGCCGTCCAGGTGTTTGATGACCGGCACTTTGGCATCACGGCTGACACGTTCTATCAGGCCCTTGCCACCACGCGGAATGATCACATCGACAAACTGCGCCATGGTGATGAGCAGGCCCACGGCTTCGCGGTCTGTCGTCGGCACCAGTTGCACCGCAGCGGCCGGCAGCCCCGCATCGCCCAGCGCCTGCTGCACCAGCGCGGCCAGTGCCTTGTTCGACTCAATCGCCTCGGAGCCGCCGCGCAAAATGCAGGCATTGCCGCTTTTGATGGCCAGCGACGCCGCCTCAATCGTCACATTCGGGCGGCTTTCGTAAATCATGCCAAACACGCCGATAGGCACACGCATCTGGCCGACGCGGATGCCGCTGGGCTGCTGCTTCATGCCTATGATCTCCCCGATCACGTCGGGCATGGCCGCCAGTTGCTCGCAACCCTGGGCCACGGTTTCCAGTATTTTCGGGCTCAGGACCAGGCGGTCCACCAGCGGCGCGGCCAGGCCGGCAGCTCTGGCGCGCTCAAGGTCCAGCTGATTCGCCGCCTGCAGCGCCGCCGTCTGGCTGCGCAGCAAGGCCGCAAGACCCAAAAGCGCTCTGTTTTTGATAGCTGTTGGCGCACGTGCCATCAGAGCTGAGGCCGTTTTTGCCTGCAAACCCAGGGTCAACATCAGTGCCGGCAGGGCGCTGCGGGCGGCCAGGGCGTCGGGAGAGTCGGGCGCGTTCATGCCGCCATTTTGCCTCTAATCGGGGGCGGTGAACGGCGGCACACCCCGGCGCTGCATCATGTCCTGGCTCATGGCCCGCAGCGCGTCGCCCGTCAGCGTGGCCTGCGCTGCCGGGTAGGCCAGGCCGTCCTCATCCGCCAGGTGCCGCTGGTAGAGCGCGGCAAAAGCCTGCAGGGCGGCAGTCTGTTCGGGCTGCAGCGCGGTCCAGCCTGCGGCCGGGCCGTCGGCCAGCGCAGCCAGAACACGGCGCGCCGCAGGCCAGGCCACTTCCATCGCGCGATGATCGTCAAGCAGCCGCTGCACCAGGCTGCGCAGGCCGGCGTCCGGGCCGGCCAGCAGCGGCGGAAACACATGTATCTCCTCGTCCTGGTGGTGCAGCGGCGCAGCCAGGTCAAAGTAGCGCATCACATCGCCGGCGGCCCGGCGGGCGGAGTCGTCGCAGCCGCGCTCCCGCACATGTTGTTGCAGGCGCGCAAGCAGCGCCAGCATGCGCTCGACCCGCTCATGGCAGGCGGCGAGCATCTCGAATGGCGCTTCAAAACCCGCCCCCGGCGTGTGCAGGCCCGGCAAGGCCGCCGCCGGCAGTACGCGCCGCAGCACCCCGCTGTCAGCCAAACTGCACCGGCTGACCCTGGGGGTCAAATGGAATGAAGGCGCCAATGTTCCCCTGCTTGATGGACTCGACCATGCGCTGCAGGGGTTCTTCCGCGTCGTCGCTGCTGGGCGCGCGGTCGGCCCGGCCGCCCAGGGCGGCGGCAAACACCAGGCCCCAGGCGTGGCCGAACTGGCTCGATTCCTGCACCAGCGCGGCAAAAGAGCTGAGCTCTTCGGGACGTTTGTCGACACACATCAGCGGCACCAGCGCGCCCCCCTGGCCGGCCGCAAAACGCTCACGCTGCACCGGGGTGCTGTCCTCAGGCAGCTCCACACCGGTAAAAACAAACAGCAGGCGCTGCGGCTGGCTCTGCGCGCGGGCGGCCTGCAGCAAATCATCAAAACTCAGAATATCCATGGCTTGGTCCAGTCACAAAAAAAGTCAGCCGGGCTGCGGCGCGCTGCCGCCGCAGGAAGAAAGGCAGTGCACAAAATCGGCAGGCACCGGACGCAGCCGCGCAGGCCGGCGCGCGCGGGCCGTGCCCACGCTGACAAAACACAAGGCGTGATCGGCATCCGTCAGCCCGAACAGCCGGCGCAGTCCGGCAGACTTCAGGGCCTTGCCACTGGTCAATGCCGATGCAAAGCCGAGTGCCGTGGCCATGAGCAACAGGTTCTGCACGGCGCAGCCGGCAGACACAATACGTTCGTGCAGGTCGATCTCGGGGTCGCCGCGCTGGCCATCAACCACCAACAGCAAGAGCAGCGGCGCACGATGCGCTTTTTCACGCGCCTGCGCCAGCTGCGCGGCGCTGGCCTGGGCATCACGCGCCAGCAGGGCCTGGGCAAACACGTCGGCCAGCGCCGCGCGCGAAGCCGCCGGCACCTGCAACAGCCGCCAGGGCAGCAACTGGCCGTGATCCGGCGCTGTGGCGGCGGCAGAAAAAATCATGTCCAGCTGCGCGGCATCCGGGCCGGGGGCAAACAGGTGCTTGGGCAGAATCGTCTGGCGTGTGTCCATCAGGGCAGCGGCCATGGACGCCGTGTCGCGCCCGGCCGCAGCAGCTGCAGCAACACGGACCGGGGCAGGCATCAGCGTCATGGTCAGGGCTCAGCCAGGGCGGCCATCGGCACGCGGGCGACCGTACCAGCTGGCCAGGCGTCCACCCCATGCGAGCATCACGGCGGTCCAGAGCGTGGCTGCCGCCAGCAGCAGCCAGGCCGCGAGCGGGCTTTGCGCGGCGGCAATCAGGCGCAGCACAGTCGCCGCCTGCAGCAGCCAGAACAGCGCCCAGACCCGCCCGTCCGCCACCAGCGCGCGGCCGCTGTGGCCACAGGAGACCCGCGTCACCATGGCCAGCATCAGCGAGGCCAGACAGCCCATGGTCAGCGCATGCAGCGAACCCAGGGCCAGCACCGGGCTGCCCTGCACCCACCCCAGCCACTGCGACAGCCCGGCCAGCAACAGCGCCAGACCCAGCCAGACAAAACCAATGTGCAGCATCGCGAGCAGGCGGTTTTTCAGGCTTTGCACCAGACCCCAGATAATGGCCAGCCAGAGCAGGACGCCGCCGGCAGCCAGTTCCAGGCTGCCGCGCAGCGCCATCCACCACGCGCCCGCCAGCCCTTGGGGTGGCCCCTGCCACTCGACCCACACCGCCGTCACTTCACCGGCCGCGACGGCCAGCATCAGCCACAGCGCCCAGAAAGGCCGCCAGGCGTTGATCAGCGGCATCGCACTGGACGTAAAAAACGGAATCATGCGGTGCGCCACCACCATGTACACCGCCACGACAAAACCCCACAGGCCGGTCAGCACCCAGGCCCGTGCCAGCGCTGGCAGGCCCAGAAAAAGGCAAAGCGCCACGCCCGCCAGGCTCAGGCAACCGACCAGGCAGGCCACCCCCACGCTGCGTGCATGCAGCCGGTCTTCGGCCCGGCTGCGCCGTATCAGGCGCCAGAACATCAGCGTGACCCAGCTCAGGCCGGCGCAGGCCAGCACCAGCCCGGCCAGGGCCGTGAGGCCATGCAGGTGGGCACCCGTGAGCCAGAGCAGCCAGCCGCCAGCTTGCAGCAGCAGCGGCGCCAGCAGCTGCCGCGCGGCGGGCGGCGCGACCGCCAGCCACTTCGGACCGGCAGTGAACAGAAAGCCCGAGAAAAACAGCGGCAGAAAACCAAAAGTCATCACCGCGCCGTGCACCAGGGAAGGCGACAAGGCGTAGGGCAGGCTCAGTTGCCCGCTGACGCGGTCGAGTTGAACCAGCACCCACCAGGCGCCCGCGCCCGCCAGCACCGCCACGGCCAGAAAAAACCCGAGCCGGTGCGGCGCCAGCAACAGCTGCGCGGCGCGCCAGCGCGGGTCCGCCATCGGCCGCGCACCGGCCAGCGGCTGGCCGGTCGGACCTGCCCTGGCCATGCCGGACGGCTGACTCATCCGCAGGTCCCCAGATGCCCGCATTGCGTGCAGTAGTCGCAGCCGTCCTTGCGGATCATCGCGTGGGCACCACACTCGCTGCATTTTCTGCCTGCCATCACCGGTGAGGACAAGGCCGCGTCCAGGGGCGGCTGCGCAGCCGGCACTGGGCTGGCGCCCGCAGGCCGGGTACGCCGGGCGATGATGTTCTGCACCGCGTAGGCAATGGCCGCCACCTCGGAGTCGTGCCACAGCGGCACATGGGTGCCGTCGGCTTTTTCATGGGTGCCGAGGCGCACCGGCCCGCGGTCCCAGGCCACCTTGCGCATGTCACTGAGCGCCCGCTCGAGAAAGCCGCCGCGCGCCGCCAGCGACAACATGCGCATGCTCGACGTGATCCATTGCTGCGACTCTCCGCTCTGGCCCACCGGCATGAAAAACTCGATCGCGCGCTCGACCGTGCCTTCTCCGCTGGCCGCCGGTAACGGCAGGAAAGACACCACGATGTACAGCGTCTTGTGGCCTTCCTGGGTCCAGTAATCGACTTTCTCGGCCACCGCAGGCAGCGCCCCTTTGGGACGGCTTTCGATCACGCTGCGCATCGGGTCTGCCGGCGCTGCCGCCTCTGGCCCGGCCGGCGCATCGGTGTCCAGCACCGAGCCGAGGATCGCGTTGGGCCGGTAGGTGGCCAGACCCTTGAGCCGGGCGCGCCAGGCCTGCTGGTACAGGCTCTTGAAGTCCTCGTAAGGCGTGTCGGCGGGCACATTGACGGTTTTGGAAATCGCCGTGTCCACCAGCGGCTGCACCGCCTGCATCATGGCAATGTGGCTGGCGGCGGGCATGTCGAGCGCCGAGACAAAGTAGCCGGGCAGCTGCTTCACATCGCCGCCCAGCTCCCGGTACAGGCGCCAGGCGTGGTCCTGCACCGCGTATTCCATCGTGCTGCCATCGGCCTCGCGTTTTTTGCGCCTGTAGGTCCAGGAAAACGAGGGTTCGATGCCGTTGGAAGCGTTGTCGGCAAAGGCCAGGCTGACCGTGCCGGTCGGGGCAATCGACAGCAGATGGCTGTTGCGTATGCCGTCGGTCCGTATCGCCTGTTGCAGCGCGGCCGGCAAGCGGCTGGCAAAGGTGCCGGGCGCCAGATAAGCCTCGGCATCAAATTTGGGGAACACGCCTTTTTCGCGGGCCAGCGCAACCGACGCGGCATAGGCTGCATCCCGCATGCACTGGGCAATACGCGCGGCCATCTCACAACCTTCGGCAGCGTCGTAACGCAGGCACAACATGGCCAGGGTGTTGCCCAGGCCGGTGAACCCGACACCAATGCGGCGCTTGGCGGCGGCCTCGGCCTGCTGCTGCGGCAGAGGCCAGAAGGTCAGGTCCAGCACATTGTCCAGCGCCCGCACCTGCGTGGTGACCGACTTCGCAAACGCGCTGAAATCAAAATCCGCCACCCCGTTGAAACCAAAAGGATGGCGCACAAAACGCGTCAGGATGATGGGCCCGAGGTCGCAGCAGCCGTACGGAGGAAGCGGTTGCTCGCCACAGGGATTGGTCGCCGCGATGTCTTCGCAATAACGCAGGTTGTTGTCCTGATTGATGGTGTCCAGAAACAGGATGCCCGGCTCGGCAAAGTCATAGGCCGAGCGCATCACGGTGTCCCACAACTCGCGCGCCGCCAGCGTCTGGTACACCCACATGCCGTCGGCACGCCGGAACGCGCCCTGCGCCATCAGGTCGGCCCCGGGTTTGGCCTTGTGCACCAGCTCCCAGGGCTGGTCCTGGGCCAGCGCCTGCATGAAGCTGTCGGGCACACCGACCGACACGTTGAAGTTGTTCCAGCGCCCCGGTGTGCGTTTGGCGGTGATGAACTCCTGCACATCGGGATGTTCCATCCTGAGCACGCCCATCTGCGCGCCGCGCCGCGCACCGGCGCTTTCGACGGTGGAGCAGGAATGGTCAAACACATTGATGTAGCTGCACGGGCCCGAGGCCATGGAGGCGGTCGCCTTGACCTCGGCGCCGCGCGGCCGGATGCGGGAAAAATCGTAGCCGACACCGCCGCCGCGCCGCATGGTTTCTGCCGCTTCGCGCAGCGCTTCATAAATGCCGGGGTAGCCGCCTTCATCGACGCCCTGGATGCAGTCACCGACCGGCTGGACAAAGCAGTTGATCAGCGTGGCCTGGATCGCCGTGCCCGCCGCGCTCATGATGCGGCCCGCACCAATCGCACCGGCGTGCAGGTTCTCGAGGAACAGCGCCTCATGTGCGGCCCGCCCGGCTTCCGGCTCCACCGAAGCCAGCGCCCGGGCCACGCGCCGGTAAATGTCTTCGACGCCGGTTTCACCGGGTTTGAGGTATTTTTCCCGCAGCACATCCTGGGTGATGGGCTGGGTGTCCGTCAGGTCCTGGGGACGGTCCATGGAATCGCGTTTCACGTGGGTGCTCCTGCGATGGACACTGCGGGACGGATGCCGCCCAACAGCCACTGCAACAATTCTTGCACCGAACGGATCTGGTCGCCAAACGGCAGGCGGGCAGCACCACGGAAGAAAAGGCCTTTGCGCGTATTGCCGTCAAAGGCATGGCCGAGCTGCTGGTCGATGCAGAACTGCCCCATGCTGCCCACACCATCGCGCAGGCCGCAGTGCACCAGGCAGTCAAACGACATATTGCATTTGGCCTTGGTGTGCGCGGCCGCCTGGAGTTTGGGCTCGAGCCGGATGTATTTCTCGAGCCAGGGGGTGCGCACTGCGCGCGCCGGCAGACCAGCCACGCTGATGAACTCCACCATGTCCTCGGGCCTGGCCTCGGCCAGCACCTTCTTGAAAGCGGGATCGGCGTCACATTCCTGAGTGACGGCAAAGGCCGTGCCCAGTTGCACCGCCGAGGCGCCCAGGGCCTGCAGGCGCAGGATGTCCTCGCGGCAGTTGATGCCGCCGGCGGCAATCAGCGGAATCTCGCGCTCAATACCGGCTGTTTTGAAAAATTCCAGCACCTGGGGAATGACCACGTCGAAGTCAAACCGCGGATCGTGCAGGTCCGCGACCTTTGCGGCGCCCAGGTGTCCGCCGGCCAGGCCGGGGTGCTCGATCACGATGGCATCGGGCAGACGGCCTTTTTTCTGCCACTTGCGCACCAGCAATTGCACGCCGCGCGCGTCCGACAGGATGGGGATCAGTGCGGCCCCGGGGTAGTCGCGCGCCAGGTCGGGCAGGTCCAGCGGCAGGCCGGCACCGACCACCACCGCGTCGGCACCGCTGGCCAGGGCCTGCTGCACATAGGCTTCGTAAGCACTGACGGCCTTCATCACATTGACCGCAATCAGCCCCCGGCCCTGGGCCAGCGAACGCGCGCGGCGGATTTCACGGTCCAGCGCCTCGAGGTTGGCGCTGTCGATCAGCGCGCGCGCATCGGGCTCCTTGTCCAGATGGCCGGTGCGGGCCATCAGGTCCGGGTGCAGGCGCCGCAAGTCCACCGACGACAGGGTGCCCACCCCGCCGAGCCGGGCCACGGCGCCGGCCAGCCCGCCGGCCGACACACACACGCCCATGCCACCCTGCACCACCGGAATCAGCGTTTTGCCGGCCAGCCGCCAGGGTTTGAGGCCGGAATCGTCGGCCAGCGCCTGCAATACCGCGGCAGCCGCTGCCGCATCGGCAGGTCTCTGTGCGGCCGGCTCAGTTGCTGATGATTTGTCCATCGTGCTCCACATAAGGTTGGTACGGTCCAGTGCCGCTGGTAGAGGCTATCGCGGCAGGGACAAAACTGCCTTGTCGTACATCAAAGATGTGGATTTCACCGTCCTCAATCACGTAATGCCAGCCATGCAGGGTGAGCGCGCCGTTTTCGACCTCGCGCCTGACCATGGGGTAGTCCATCAGGCGCTCGAGTTGCAGCACCACGAGGCGCTGCTCGGTGCGGCGCAGCGCCTCGGGGCTGGTCTGCACCGGCAACAAGGCCTCGGTGGCCAGCTTGAGCCAGGCCTGCAGGGCCACCGCCTCCTCGGGCACACCTTCATACGCGGCGCGCACGGCGCCGCAGTGGCTGTGGCCGCAGACGATGATGCGCTCTACATGCAGGCTCAGAACGGCGAACTCGATCGCGGCCATGGTGCCATGCAGGCCATGTGATCCGTCATAGGGGGGGATGAATGCGCCTACGTTGCGCACAATGAACAGCTCACCCGGTCCAGCGCCGGTCAGCAGGTAGGGCACGACGCGCGAATCCGAGCAACCGATGAACAGGGTCTTGGGGTGCTGCCCCTGCGCCACCAGGTCCTGGAAGCGCTGCTGGTGCAGCGGAAAATAATCCGAATGAAAACGCCGCAAGCGCAGCAGCAACTCGTCGTTGGTCGCGACGTCCTCATTCATTGAACCAGGGGCGAATCGGCTCCCTCCAGCGCGATGCCTTCGATCTCTGCCTCGCCCACCAGCAGGCTCATGTACTGGTGCAGGGCCCGGGCGCGTGACTGCAGCGTCAGCAAGGCGGCGATACGCTCGCGCACCTCTTCATAGGCGGGCTCCACGCCGCTGCGGCGTTCCAGCACGTCGATGATGTGAAAACCGAAGCGGGTGTGGAAAAGGCGCGGATGCACGCCGGTGCCGCCCTGGGTGTGCTGCAGATGAAAAAGCTCCCTGGCCAGCTCCGGCGCGCAATCATCGGGTGCTATCCAGCCCAGGTCGCCGCCCTGCGCACTGCTGGGGCAGTTCGACAGCTGGTCGGCGAGTTCTGCAAAACGCCCGGCCGCCACACCTTTGTGCGAAAGCTCCAGCAGGGCGCGTTCGGCATGCACCGCCAGCGCCTGGACATTGACGCCCGGCGTGACGGCAAACAGGATGTGCCGCACATGCAGGGCCTGGCCCACGACGAACTGCGGCTTGTGTGCGTCGTAATAGCGCTGGCCTTCTTCTGCGGAGGGCGTGGGGCTGCTGACCTGCCGGTCCACCATCGCCTCGATGACCAGACGCGAGTCCTCGCTCATTTCGGGAGCGACCGGGCCGTCATGCTCCGGCAGCAGGCCTTGCCGGACCGCCTGTTGGCGCAGCAGCTCGGTGTAGGCCAGCTCGCGCAGCGCCTGCGCGTCGGGCGGCTGCCCCGGTGCATGCAGCGCCACGCCATTGATACGGGCGATCGGCATCTCCTGGGGCGCAGAGGCGGGGGCGCACTGGCAGCCGCCGCTGCCGCAGCCGCCGGACACCTGTGGCGCTGTCAAGGTCAAGTTATTCATGCATCACTCCTGGCTGTTCAACTGGATTTCTGGCGCTGCTCCGGCGTACGGCCGGGAATACCGAGGCGGCGGCTGCGCACAATCTGGTGCGGCCGGAAAATGTAGGCCACCGAGGCGAAGCCGCTCCAGACATGCACCAGACGGCTGAACGGAAACAGCAGAAAAATCGTCATGCCAAACACAATGTGAAACAGGTAAGGCCAGGGCAGCACAGCAAGTGCCGCAGAATCCACCTCACGCAGCGTCAGGATGCGCTGCGCCCAGTCGGCCAGGATCAGCATCACGCCGCCGTCGGCATGTCCCCAGGAGTAGGGCAAGGTGATCAGGCCCACCACCAGCTGTACCCACAGAATCAGCAGGATGGCCAGGTCGGTGGCATGGCTGGTGTAACGAATGCGCGGATCGAAAATGCGCCGGTAGATCAGCATGGACAGGCCGATGAAGCAGATGAAGCCGGCGATGCCCCCCGCATAAATCGCCATGCGTTGCTTCATGGCGGCGTCCATGAAGACACCGTACACCGCGTGTGGTGTCAGCAGGCCCACCAGATGGCCGAAAAACAGGAACAGGATGCCGACGTGGAAGAGGTTGCTGCCCCAGCGCAGCAGGCCGGTGCGCAGCAGCTGCGAGGAGTCACTTTTCCAGGTGTACTGGTCGCGGTCAAAGCGGATCAGGCTGCCCAGCAAAAACACCGTCAGGCAGATGTAGGGATAGACCCCGAATAAAAAGCCGTGAAGTCCGGTGCTCATGCTTGTGCTCCCTGCGAAGGGTGTGGCCGCGCCGCGCGCGGCACGATGTGGATCGCTTGCGGCTGGCCCGGTTTGGCCTGGCCTTTGGAAGAGCAGCCGTCGAAAACCACAGGCTCTTCCCAGACCGCATCGATCGGCTCTTCGGCGGCCAGCTGGACCGGCTGGGCCTTTTCACCCGCCAGCTCCAGCAGCGCACCCAGCACCGATGCATAAGCGCTGCCGCGTTGCTGCAGCGCTGCAAAAATGGCGTTGAAGATATGCGCCATCTCGGCCAGAAACTCGCGTGCCTCGCGCGGCGGCTGGGTGGACGTGAACTCGAGCAGCACGGGCAGGAAATCCGGCATCTCGCCCTCGGCCAGGTACATGCCAGCCTTTTCGTAGGTTTGTGCCAGGTCAATCATGGCCGGCCCGCGATCGCGCGAGTCGCCGTGCACATGTTCAAACAGGTGCAGCGAGGTGGCCCGGCCACGGTCAAACAGCTCCACATACGCGACCTCGGTCTCCAGCGCCGGCGCCAGCAGGAGTGCATCGATCAGGGCGTCCAGCTCGGCCAGCCGCGGCGCTGCCAGCGCGCGTTCTGCATGCAAGGCCGCACGCAGCGGCGCAAGGTGATCACGCAGTTCGGCGTCGGGGTAGGCCAGCAGCCGGGCCAGCACGCGCAGGGTTCTGGAAGCCACAGGGGGGGGATTAAAAAGTGCCATGGTCAGACCTCTACCTTGATGGGAATGGTGCGCTTCTTGTTGCCGCCAAACAGGCTGACGTCGCTGGCGCCGTCGGAGCAGCCGTTGCCGAAAGTAAAGCCACAACCACCGCGCATGTCGAAGGTGTTTTCCGCATATTCGCGGTGGCTGCTGGGGATCACAAACCGGTCTTCGTAATTGGCAATCGCCATGATCTGGTACATCTCCTCGACCTCGGCCACGCTGAGCCCGGCCTGCTCAAGCACCGCCAGGTTCTGCACCTGGTCCACATGTTTGCTGCGCTGGTAGGAGCGCATGGCCAGCATGCGTTGCAGTGAGCGGATCACCGGCCCCGTGTCGCCCGCGGTCAGCAGGTTCGCCAGGTACTGCACGGGTATGCGCATCTGCGCAATGTCGGGCAACTCGCCGTTGATGCCGATGTGGCCGGCGTTGGCCGCCGAGGTGATGGGCGACAGCGGCGGCACATACCAGACCATGGGCAAGGTGCGGTACTCGGGGTGCAGCGGCAGCGCCACTTTCCATTGCACCGCCATCTTGTAAACCGGGCTGCGGCGCGCGCCTTCGAGCCAGGCCTCCGGAATGCCGTCCTTGCGCGCCTGAGCAATCACCTTCGGATCGTTCGGGTCCAGGAAGATGTCGAGCTGGGCCTGGTACAGGTCCTTGTCGTCTTCCACGCTGGCGGCTTCCTGGATGCGGTCTGCGTCGTACAGCACCACACCGAGGTAACGGATGCGGCCTACACAGGTTTCGCTGCAGACGGTGGGCTGGCCGGCTTCAATACGCGGGTAACAGAAGGTGCATTTTTCGGCCTTGCCGCTTTTCCAGTTGTAATAAATCTTCTTGTAGGGGCAACCCGAGACACACATGCGCCAGCCCCGGCATTTGTCCTGGTCGATCAGCACAATGCCGTCTTCCTCGCGCTTGTAGATCGAGCCCGAAGGGCAGGACGCCACACAGGCCGGATTCAGGCAGTGCTCGCACAGGCGCGGCAGATACATCATGAAGGTGTTTTCGAACTGGCCGACCATGTCTTTTTGCACCTGGTCGAAGCTGTCGAGGTTGGCGTCCTTGCTGCGCTTGGAGAACTCGCCGCCCAGGATCTCCTCCCAGTTCGGGCCCCACTCGATCTTCTCCATGCGTTTGCCGGTGATCAGGCTGCGCGGCCGCGCTGTGGGTGTGGCCTTCATCTCGGGCGCCGACTGCAGGTGGTCGTAGTCGAAGGTAAAGGGCTCGTAATAGTCGTCAATCTGCGGCATGTTCGGATTCGAGAACAGGCGCATCAGCAGCTTCCATTTGCCGCCCTGGCGCGGCTCTATCGAGCCGTCGGCCTTGCGCACCCAGCCGCCGTTCCATTTGTCCTGGTTTTCCCACTCCTTGGGGTAACCGATGCCGGGTTTGGTCTCCACGTTGTTGAACCAGGCGTATTCCATGCCGGGCCGGCTGGTCCAGACGTTTTTGCAGGTGACCGAACAGGTGTGGCAGCCAATACACTTGTCCAGGTTCAGCACCATGCCGATTTGTGCGCGTATTTTCATGCTGCCTCTCCCATTTGCTGCACCGCCAGGGCACGGTCGTCGTCACGGGGTGTATCGAGCCAGTCCACCTTGTCCATCTTGCGCACCACGACAAACTCGTCGCGGTTGGTACCTATGGTTCCGTAGTAGTTGAAGCCGTAGGACAGCTGCGCATAACCACCAATCATGTGGGTGGGTTTGAGCACGATGCGCGTCACCGAGTTGTGGATGCCGCCGCGCTGGCCGGTGATCTCCGAGCCCGGCGTGTTGACAATTTTTTCCTGCGCGTGGTACATCATCACCATGCCGGGCTTGACACGCTGGCTGACGACCGCACGCGCCGCTATCGCGCCGTTGACGTTGTAGGCCTCGATCCAGTCGTTGTCTTCCACCCCCATCAATTTGGCGTCGTCCTCGCTGACCCAGATGATGGGTCCGCCCCGGCTCAGCGTGAGCATCAACAGGTTGTCGGTGTAGGTCGAGTGAATGCCCCACTTCTGGTGCGGCGTGATGAAGTTCAGCAGGATTTCGGTGTTGCCGTTGCTGCGGATACCGTGCACACCAGCCGTCGCCTTCAGGTTCACCGGCGGCCGGTAGCTGGCCAGGCCCTCGCCGAAAGCCAGCATCCAGGGGTGGTCCTGGTAGAACTGCTGGCGGCCCGTCAGCGTGCGCCAGGGGATCAGCTCATGCACATTGGTGTAGCCGGCGTTGTAGGACACCGTCTCGGACTCTATCCCGCTCCAGGTCGGTGAGCTGATGATCTTGCGCGGTTGCGCCTGGATGTCGCGAAAGCGGATTTTTTCGTCTTCGCGGTGAATCGCCAGATGGGCATGTTCGCGCCCGGTCTGCTTCGACAGCGCGTTCCAGGCCTTGACCGCGACATGGCCGTTGGTTTCAGGGGCCAGCTGCAGAATCATTTCGCAGGCATCGATGTCGCTGTCTATCCTGGGCATGCCCTGGGTCACGCCGGGCTCGGTCACCAGGCCGTTGAGCTGGCCGAGTTGCCGCACCTCGGTTTCGGTATTCCAGGCAATGCCTTTGCCACCGTTGCCGATCTTGTTCAGCAGCGGCCCAACCGCCGTGAACCGTTTGAAGACATTCGGATAGTCGCGTTCCACCACCTGCATCTGCGGTGCGGTTTTGCCGGGCACCAGTTCACACTCGCCGCGTTTCCAGTCCTTGACTTCAAACGGCTGGGCCAGTTCGCCCGGGGTATCGTGCATCACCGGCGTCAACACCATTTCCTTCTCGACACCGAGGTGGCCTTCGCACAGTTCGCTGAATTTTTTCGCAAAACCCTTGTAGATCTCCCAGTCGCTTTTCGATTGCCACACCGGATCCACCGCCGTGGACAGCGGATGGATGAAGGGGTGCATGTCGCTGGTGTTGAGGTCGTTCTTTTCGTACCAGGTGGCGGTCGGCAGCACGATGTCGGAGTACAGACAGGTCGTGCTCATGCGGAAATCCAGCGTGACGAGCAGGTCCAGCTTGCCCTCGGGTGCCTTGTCGTGCCAGACCACTTCTTCCGGTTTGCCTTCTTCGGCGCCGAGGTCCTTGCCCTGAACACCGTTGTCGGTACCGAGCAGGTGTTTGAGGAAATATTCATGGCCCTTGCCCGAGGAGCCAATGATGTTGGAGCGCCAGACAAACATGTTGCGCGGCCAGTTGTCCGGGTGGTCCGGGTCTTCACAGCTCATCTTCAGCGAGCCGTCCTTGAGCGACTTGACGACGTAGTCTTTCGCATCGAGCCCGGCGGCCTGCGCATCCTTGACCACCTGCATGGGATGGGTCTGCAATTGCGGCGCGCTTGGCAACCAGCCCATGCGTTCGGCGCGTACGTTGTAGTCGATCATGCTGCCGCCATAAAGCTTTTTGTCTGCCAGTGGCGACAACACCTCGTCCACACCGAGTTTTTCGTAGCGCCACTGGTCGGTGTGGGCATAAAAGAAACTGGTGGAGTTCATCTGCCGGGGCGGGCGTATCCAGTCGAGCGCAAAGGCCAGCGGGGTCCAGCCGGTCTGGGGCCGCAGCTTTTCCTGGCCCACGTAATGCGCCCAGCCGCCACCGCTCTTGCCTATGCAGCCGCACATCATCAGCATGTTGATGACGCTGCGGTAGTTCATGTCGCTGTGGTACCAGTGGTTCATGCCGGCACCAATGATGACCATGGAGCGGCCTTCGGTCTTCTCGGCGTTGTCGGCAAACTGGCGCGCGACCGCGATGACCTGCTCGCGCGGCACCCCGGTGATCTGCTCCTGCCAGGCCGGTGTGTAGGGGCTGTTGTCATTGAAGTCCGCGGCTGCCAGTTCGCCAGGCAAGCCACGCGGTATGCCGTACTGCGCAACCTGCAGGTCAAAAACGGTGGCCACCAGGGCCGAGCGTTCCTCACCGGCCTTGCCGAGTGCGATACGCTGCACGGGCACGGTGCGCACCAGCACGTCGGTTTGTTCGTTGTTCTGAAAGTGCTCATGGGCAATGCCGCCAAAATACGGAAAGCCCACCCTGGCGCTGTCCTGGCTGGGCGCCTCGCCTTCCATCACCGACAGCTTGAGGCTGACTTCATCGCCGTGCCGCGCCTCTTTGGGCTCCAGATTCCATTGCCCCGCGTCGGCGCGCCCATCGGGGCCCCAGCGGAAACCGATGGCGCCATTCGGCAGCACCACCTTGCCCTGGCTGTCGAATGCGACGGTTTTCCATTCCGGGTTGTTGGCTGCCCCCAGTTTTCCGTTGAAGTCAGACGCGCGCACATAACGGTCCGGCACCATGACGGTTTCGCCGCTTTCCAGGGTGTGCTCCTTGAGCATCACCAGCATAGGCAGGTCGGTGTAGCGGCGGGCGTAGTGGTCAAAGTAGGCCGAGCGCGGTTTGCCAATGCCGCCGAAGTAGAAGTCTTTCAGGATCACATGGCCCATGGCCATGGCCAGCGCGGCATCGGTGCCCTGCTTGGGGTGCAGCCACAGGTCGGAAAGTTTGGCGACTTCCGAATAGTCGGGCGTGATGGCCACCGTCTTGCAGCCTTTGTAGCGCACCTCGGTGAAGAAATGCGCGTCGGGCGTGCGCGTCTGCGGCACGTTGGAGCCCCAGGCAATGATGAAGCCCGAGTTGTACCAGTCGGCCGACTCGGGCACATCCGTTTGCTCGCCCCAGATTTGCGGACTCGAGGGGGGCAGGTCGCAGTACCAGTCGTAAAAACTCATGCACACGCCGCCTATCAGCGACAGGTACCGCGAACCCGCTGCATAACTGACCATGGACATCGCCGGAATCGGTGAAAAGCCAATGATGCGGTCGGCCCCGTGTTTCTGGATCGTGTAAACGTTGGAAGCGGCAATGATTTCATTGACCTCGTCCCAGCTGGAACGCACAAAGCCGCCCAGGCCGCGCACGCTCTGGTAGTCGCGGCGTTTGGCGTCGTCCTGTACCACCGCCGCCCAGGCCTCCACGGGCGGCAGGCTCAAGCGGGCCTCGCGCCAGTGTTTGAGCAGGCGCGCACGCACCATCGGGTATTTGACGCGGTTGGCGCTGTACAGATACCAGCTGTAGCTGGCGCCGCGCGAGCAGCCTCGCGGCTCATGGTTGGGCATGTCCCAGCGTGTGCGCGGGTAGTCGGTCTGCTGGGTTTCCCAGGTGACGATGCCGCCCTTGACATAAATCTTCCAGGAGCACGAACCGGTGCAGTTCACGCCATGGGTGCTGCGCACCACCTTGTCATGTGCCCAGCGGTTGCGGTAGGCATCTTCCCAGGTACGGTCTTCGGCTGTGGTGACGCCATGGCCGCCCGAGAACGATTCGCGCGGGTTTGAAAAGTGGCTCAGGCGGTCAAGAAAATGGCTCATGGGGTTCTCCGGTGAGACGGTAACAAACGGTCGGCAGGGCTTCAGGGGTTTTTGATCTCTGCGCCAGCGCGCAGGTAAAACCACCAGTTCAGCACCAGGCACAAGGCATAAAAAATGGCAAAGCCATACATGGCGTTTTCGGGCGTTCCCGCCTTGATCTGTGCACCGATGACCACCGGTGCGATAAAGGCGCCATAGGCGGCAATGGCCGAGGTCCAGCCCAGCACCGGCCCGGCTTGCTGCCGGTCAAAAATGACGCCTATGGTGCGAAAGGTCGAGCCATTGCCGATGCCGCTGGCCGCAAACAACAGCACAAACAGCACCATGAAAAGCAGGAAATACTGCTCGGGTGCGGCCGACTTGTAGGCCAGCAGCATGACGTAGCCCACAGCCGCAGAAGCCAGCACCATCACGGCAGAGATGATTTGCGTCACGATGGAGCCGCCGACCTTGTCCGAGACCCAGCCGCCGACCGGCCGGATCAACGCGCCGACAAACGGTCCGATCCAGGCAAAGGTCAGGGCGGACGGGGCGTTCGGATTTTTCAGCGTGTGCTGCATGACACCTGCAGCGTCAGGCACATGGCTGATGCCAAAAATCACCGTGATCGCCAGCGGCAGGGCCATCGAAAAACCGATGAAGGAACCGAAGGTCACGATGTAGAGCAAGGTCAGCGACCAGGTGTGCTTGTTGCTGAAGATCGCAAACTGCTTGCTGATGTTTTCTTTCATCGTGCCGAAGGCCGTGAGCTTGAGCACCAGCAGGGTACTGGCCACAATCAAGGGCATGGCAATCCACATGTTGAGCAGGCCCAGACCGGTGGGTTTGGGCAGGTACAGGTACAGGCCTATGCCTGCCGGTACAAAGGACAGCGTGTAGAGCCAGATGATCTTGAGAAAGGCCGGGATGGTGCCGCCAATGGCCGGCGAGACTGTCGTCAGGTTGTTCATGCCGAAAAAGCAGATCACCGACAGCGGCACCAGCGACAACAGCCAGGCAAAACCGGCGTTCTGGATCCAGGTCGGTGTACCGGCCACAATCTTGCCGAAGATCCAGCCGCTGTCCTTGACCAGGTTAGTCGATTCGCCGGCGAAGCCGCCGAACAGGCTCAGGGTCATCACCAGCGGTATGACAATCTGCATGGTGGTCACGCCGAAATTGCCCAGGCCTGCGTTCAGGCCGAGTGCCGTGCCCTGCAGCCGCTTGGGGAAAAAAGTGCTGATGTTGGACATGGAGCTGGCGAAGTTTCCGCCACCCACCCCACACCACAAGGCCATCAGCTGGAAGGACCACAGCGGCCACTCGGGGTGCTGCAGCACAATGCCGGTGCCTATGGCCGGAGCCAGCAACATGGAGGTGGTGAGAAAAATGGTGTTGCGCCCACCCGCCAGCCGGATCAGAAAGGAGGCCGGAATACGCATGGTGGCGCCGGCCAGGCCGGCTATCGCGGTCAGGGTGAACAACTCGGCCTGGCTGAACGGAAAGCCGAGGTTGAGCATCTGCACCGTGATGATGCCCCACATGCCCCAGACGGCAAAGCCGCACAGCAGGCTGGGCACCGAGATCCAGAGGTTGCGGTAGGCAATGCGTTTGCCGGTGTTTTCCCAGAACTCTTCGTCCTCAGGGCGCCAGTCGGTGATGTCGGTGCTGGAACGGGTGTTGGTGTTCATGGTGTTTCTCAAAAAAGATGTTTCAGGCCTGTGCGCCGGCGGCGTGGCTGCCCATGACCTCGGTGCGCCGTACCTCGGTCCAGTACATCCAGATCAGCGAGACCCAGACCACGCCATACATGAACATGAAGGCGCTGGAACGGATGCCGGTCAGGTCCATCAGGCCGCCAAAAATGATGGGCAACACAAAGCCGCCCAGGCCGCCCGCCAGCCCCACAATGCCGCTGACCGCGCCGATGTTGGCGCCGTAGTCGTCACTGATGTATTTGAAAACGCTGGCTTTGCCGAAAGCCCAGGCAATGCCCAGCAGAAACATCAGCGCCGTGAAGGTGTAGACGTTCAGGCCGATATGGAAGGTCGCCGGGCCGTTGACCGTGAGGATGGTGAAATCGGTCTGCGGATAGGACAGCAGGAACAGGCAGACCCAGCTGACCCACATCACCCACCAGGTGACACTGTGCGCGCCATACCTGTCGGACAACACCCCCCCAAAGGCGCGCAGAACGCCGCCCGGCAGCGAGAAGCAGGCAGCCAGCAGCGCGGCCACGCGGATGTCCAGACCGAACTCGCCGACGTAGTACTGCACCATCCACAGCGACAGGGCCACATAACCACCGAACACAATGCTGTAGTACTGGCAGTACTTGATGACCTTGGGGTCCTTGAGCAGCTTGAGCTGGTCACTGAATTTGACATGGCTGGGCACCAGGTGCGATGGATCGCTGTGGCTGAACATCCAGAACAGCACCAGCGCTGCCAGCATGATGGCCGCGTACACCTGCGGCACCATGGCCCAGCCAAAGGCCACCAGCAGCACGGGCGCGACAAACTTGTTGACGGCGGCACCGGAGTTGCCGGCACCGTACACCCCCATGGCCATGCCCTGGCGGCTCTTCGGGAACCAGCGTGCGACATAGGGCGTGCCGACAGAAAACGATCCGCCCGCCAGGCCGACGAACAGACCAATCACCAGAAAGTGCCAGTAGACGGTGGCGTAAGCCATGAGCCAGATCGCCGGGATGGTGGCGGCCATGAGCAGGGCCATGACGATGCGCCCGCCGTAACGGTCGGTCCAGATGCCGAGCGGCACCCGGATCAGCGAGCCGGTGAGTACCGGTGTGGCCGCAAGCAGGCCAAACTCGGTCGCATTGAGGTTGAGCATCTTCTTGATCGGGATGCCGATGACGCCGAACATCATCCAGACCATGAAGCAGACGGTGAAGGCCAGCGTGCTGACAATCAGCACCGACCATGCCTTTCTCGGGTTTTCGGGTTCAGAGGCCATGCTTTTTTCTCCAGGACATGGCATGACTGTCGGCCTTTGCAGGCCGCTTGAACATCCTCCTTTGGAACGCTGGAAAGGGGTAGAAAGCAGCCGGCTGCGGCGCCCGAGCCTCCTCCTGAAGAACTAGCCGGGCGTCAAATTGCGCGCGACTTGATCTTTGTCAATGCAGGTGCAGGCCGGCCGCATACACGGCAGCCTGCACCCGGGAGCTCAGTTGCAGCTTGCGCAGAATATGCTGCACATGGATCTTTACCGTGGTCTCGGCGATGTTGAGCTTGCGCGCAATCAGCTTGTTGCTGTCGCCCACTGCAATCAGCGCCAGCACCTCGCGCTCACGCGCTGACAGCAGGGGCAGTGCCGGGAGATTCTGCGGGCCGTGCGCCGGCGCCTCGTCCACGGCGACCTGCGGTTTGGCGCGGAAGGCCGCTACCAGCTTGGTCATCATTTCGGGGCTGACCACCGACTCACCGCCCAGCACCTTGATGATCGACTCGCACAAGCTGTCGAGCTCCACCGTTTTCAACAGGTAGCCGTCGGCGCCGGCCTGCAGCGCCGCCGCCAGATCGTCTTCGTTTTCGCTGACCGTCAGCATCAGGATGCGGGTGCCCGGGGCCGCCTCCTTCAGTGCGGCGATGCCATCAACGCCCAGCACGCCAGGCAGGTGGTTGTCCAGCAGGATGAGGTCAGGGACAACCTGCGCCACACAGCGCAGCGCTTCACCAATGTCACCGGCTTCGCCGACCAGCTTGAAACGCGCATCCTGGGACAACAAGGCCACAATGCCGCGGCGAAAAAGCTTGTGGTCATCGACCACCAGCAAGGCCACCGGCGTCATGCTGCCGGCTTCAAATCGACTCCCCGGCCGCAATCGCAGACTGGGCTTGCGGCAGGGCGCGCGCCAGCACACCGGCAGCCACTTCAGGATGTTCCGGCAGGGTCAGGGTCACCGTGGTGCCCTGCCCCGCCCGGGAGCTCACGTCCACCTCCGCGCCAATACGCAGGGCACGTTCACGCATGATGTTCAGGCCAACGTGGGACTCGCCCGGGTGTTTGCCGGTGTCAAAACCGGCGCCATTGTCACGCACGGCAAAACGCCAGCGCGCGCCTTTGGCGACCTCGACGCCGACCTCGGTCGCACCCGCGTGTTTGCGCACATTGGACAGGGCTTCCTGGATGATGTGCAGCACCTGCACCTGGACATCGGAGGGCAGCGGCAAGCCCTGGCCGTGCACCTGCAGCTGCGCCGGCAATCCGGTCTGGTTCTGGAATTTTTGCAGCGTCACCTGCAGGGCCTGCGCAATATCGTCGGTGTTGGTCCGGGTGCGAAAATGCACCAGCAGCTCACGCACATCACCAATGCTTTCGCGCAGGCCGGTGTCAAGCTCGTCAAGCGCACTTTCCGTCTGCAGCGCATGGCCCTTGTGGACCGCGTTGCGCAGCAGCTGCACCTGGATTTTGAGAAAGGCCAGTGACTGCGCAATCGAGTCATGCAGGTTGCGCGCCAGCAGCGCGCGCTCCTGCGCCACTGCAGCCTCCCGGTCCAGCGCATCGGCACGCAGGCCTTCCAGCGAACTGGCGAGATGGCTGGCCAGTGCGTCCAGCAGTTCGATTTCATCCGCGCCGAGCAGGACCGGCTGGCGGAAAAACAGGTTGAACTCACCGAGCAGGCGCTGCTGCAGGCGTATCGGCACACTGACCACGCTTTCATAACCGACCTTGGCGCAGTGCCGAACCGGCGCCTCGTCGTGGCTCAGGATGGGGATCACGCGGGTACGGGCGTCCGGACGCAGGTTGCCGCAGGCGCACGCCCCCGCCAGCAGGCTGCGCTCCTCCTCGACGAGGTCCTGCGGAAAACAGTCGGACGCGAGCATCAGATAGCGCTGGTTGGCGTCGTCCGACCAGCGGACAACCGCCGCGTCGGCCTTCATCACAGCCCGCACGCGTTGTGCAAAGCCGCGCGCCAGCTCGTCAATGCTGCCGGCCTGCGCCAGGAAGGCGCTGACCTGGTACAGGGCCTCGAGCCGCGCGCGTTGTGCTTCGATGCGCCGCGTCTTGGCCTCGACCTTGGCCTCGAGTTCACCGTAAAGCGACTGCAAGGTTGCGGCCATGTGGTTGAAACCGGCTGCCACCTGGCCAAACTCATCGGCCGTATCGACCTCCACCCGCGTGCTGAAATCTCCGGACTCCAGCTTGCGCAGGCCCTCCCGCAGCTGCGCCAGCGGATTGATCACGTAGCTGTAACCCGTGTACAGCATGACCACCGCACCGGCGACTGCGAAAGCCAGCATCAGCAGCTGGAACAGGTTCAGGATGGCCGTCAGCCGGGACAGGTGCTGCTCAATCATCAGCACCAGACGGTCACTCGCATCGACGAAGTCGCCCCCGGCCTTGAGCAGCACCGGCGCCGCCGGCGCCGGATCGGCCAGCCACAGCGGCCGCTGCTCGCGCCACAGGGATTCCACCTCGGAAAACCGCTGGCGCACATCGTCGTCCCAGGGCATGAACAGCGGGCGGGCCGGGTCGCCCTCTCGCAGCAACGCCAGGCTGTCATCAAAACGCAGCAGCAGGGCCTGGCGTTCGGAGCGCTCCAGGCCTGCCTGCACCGCACTGACGAGCCGCCAGGTCTGCATGCGCATGCGCCCGGCCTCATTCACCGCCGCTGCACCGCCTTCCAGCTGCCAGGTGACCCACAGGGTCAGCCCGATGGAGACCAGCGCAACCACCAGCAGACTGGCGCCTATGCGGACCAGCTTTTTGGCGAGCGAGGCGGTGTGCTGCATGCCGCTAGCCGCCGCTGCGCTTCACCGGGGCCCGCGCCCTGCCGGACGCAGGCGAGGACGCCGTGCACTGCGCACACATCATGCCCGCCAGGCGTTGCAGCGCCTGCCAGCCATCGGCCGGCCAGTCGGGCTGCTTGAGCCCCTTGACGATGCCATCGACCTTGTGTGCGGCGTGCAGCAGGTTAGCCAGTGTGGTGTCGCCGATCTGCGGCAGGACGCGTTCAAACAGTTTTTCCTTCACGCCCCAGACGCGGTTTTCGCGCAGCGCCATCGGCATCGGACGACCTGCACTGATCGCGTCCTTGACACGCTTGAGGCTGCGGATGTCCTCGGCCAGGGCCCAGTGCACCAGCACTTCGGACTCGCCCTCGGACTGCAGGCCGTCTAGCATGCGCTGCACACGCAGTGCCTGTCCGCCCAGCACCGCTTCGGAGAGCTTGAACACGTCGTAACGCGCCACATTGAGCACGGCGTTTTCAACCTGGTCAAAACTGAGCGCCGCCGACGTTCCATCGCCGCCCGGCGGATACAGCAGGCCCAGCTTCTGGATCTCCTGGTGCGCGGCCAGCAAATTGCCCTCGACCCGGTCGGCAAAAAACTGCAGTGTGCGTTGCCCCTCCTCGCCGGCGGCCACACGCTGGCCCTGCTGCTGCAGACGCTGTGCAATCCACGCCGGCAGGTTGCGCCTGTCAATCGCATCAAACTTGACGGTGGTGCCAAAACTGTCGAGCGCCCCAAACCAGGCGCCCTTGAGCGTCATGCTGTCCAGCCGCGGCAGCAGCACCAGGGTCAAGGTACTGTCATCATCCCTGGCGCGTTCGGCAATCTGCTGCAGCGCCACCGAACCGTCCTTGCCCGGTTTGCCGCTGGGGATGCGGATTTCGATGATTTGTTTGTCGGCAAACAGGCTCAGCGACCCGCCGCTGGCCAGCACCTCGCTCCAGTCGAAATGGGCACCCGAGACGGTGTGCACCGTGCGCTCGGTATAACCCTGCTGGCGCGCTGCTGCGCGCAGTGCATCGGCAAACTCCTGCTGCAACAGCGGCTCGTCGCCATGCAGGGTATAGAGGGACTTGATGCCCCGCTCAAGGTGCTGCTGGAGTTGGGTGGGCGCAAGCTGCATGGTGGAAGTGGGCGCGGCGGTACCGGCGTCACAATTCCTTGACTGCGGCCAGCCGCCGCAAGACCTGCTGCACGATGTCACTCTGCATGTCGCGGTAAAGCAGCTGCTCTTCGGTCTCTTTGGCCAGCACCGCAGATTCGTTGAAGCTGATGTCGCGCTGCAGCACGATTTCTACCGGGGGAATCAGCAACTTGCCCTTGAGCGTGCGCAGCTGGAAGCGGAAACGGGAGCGCAGCTGGAATTCGCGCACCTGGCCAGAGGCATTGACACCGACCACGGTTTTTTCACGCTGGTCCAGCAACACATCCAGAATCACGTCGGCCTGATCGATCAGGCGGGCATCGCGTATGACCTTGACCTTGCCGCCGGCTTCCAGATTGCGGCTGAGCTCTGTGCCCAGCGTGGAGGTCTCGGCCGCACTGCTGAAAAGGGTCTGGAACGCATAGTTGGGCGCCTTGCGCAGCGCAAAGCCGCAGGCGCTGAGACCGGCAGCCGAGGCAAGCGCCAGCAGAAAAACGCGACGTGACATGATTTTTCCTTCAGACAACGATGTTGACCAGGCGTCCCGGCACAACGATAACCTTTTTGGCCGCCGCGCCCTGCGCCTGTTTGACAAACGCCTCCGAGGCCAGCGCGGCCGCCTCTATCGCGGCCTTATCGGCGCCGGCGGGCACGGTGACGGACCCGCGCAACTTGCCGTTGATCTGCAGCACCAGCTCGATTTCGTCCTGCACCAGCGCAGCAAGGTCCACCTCGGGCCAGGGCGCGTCAAGCAGGCCGCCGTGGTCCTGCGCAAATCCGAGATCGTCCCAGAGGGCGTGCGCCAGATGCGGCGTCGCCGGGTACAGGCAGCGCAGCAAGATGCCCATGCCTTCGCGCAAGGCAAACGCCGAGCCAGGGGAGGGCTGACCCTTGAAGTCCTCCAGTGCATTGAGCAGCTTCATGGCACCCGACACCACGGTGTTGTACTGCATGCGCTGGTAGTCGTAGTCAATCTGCTTGAGTACCGTGTGGATGTCGCGGCGCAGTGCCTGGCCATCCTTGTCAAATTGGACTTTTGCCCTTTGTGGACGGGCGCCAGCAGCTCCCAATTGCATAACATCAAGCTTGACACCGAAGTTCCAGACGCGGCGCAGGAAGCGGTAGGAACCCTCCACGCCGGCGTCGTTCCACTCGAGTGTGGCCTCCGGCGGCGACGTGAACATGGTGTACAGGCGCGCGGTGTCGGCGCCGTATTTCTCGATCAGGTCCTGCGGATCGACGCCGTTGTTTTTGCTTTTGCTCATGGTGCCCACGCCTTCGTAGTTCACCATGGAGCCGTCCTTGCGCAGCTTCGCGCCCGTGACCTTTCCATGTTCGTCGTGTACATCGTCGACATCGGCCGGCCAGAAATATTCGACACCGCCCTTGTCAGCCTTGCGCGAGTAGATGTGGTTGAGCACCATGCCCTGGGTCAGCAGTTTGGTGAAGGGCTCGTCGACCTTGACCAGGTCGAGGTCGCGCATGACCTTGGTCCAGAAGCGTGCGTACAGCAAATGCAGGATGGCGTGTTCGATGCCGCCTATGTACTGGTCCATCGGCATCCAGTAGTCGGCGCCCTCCGCCACCATTTTTTTGTCGTTCTTCGGGTCGCAATAACGCATGAAGTACCAGGACGAATCGACAAAGGTGTCCATGGTGTCGGTTTCGCGCCGCGCGGCCTTGCCGCAGACCGGGCAGACCACACCCGCATGAAAGCCTTCGTGTTTGTGCAACGGGTTGCCCGAGCCGTCGGGCACGCAGTCCTGCGGCAGCACCACCGGCAAGTCCTTTTCGGGCACCGGCACCGCGCCGTGCTCCTCGCAGTGGATGATGGGAATCGGCGTGCCCCAGTAACGCTGGCGGCTCACACCCCAGTCGCGCAGGCGCCAGGTGGTTTTTTTCTCGCCCAGACCTTTGGCCTCCAGATCCGCGGCGACCGCATCAACCGCCGCCCTGAAAGCCAGGCTATCGTATTTGCCGGAGTGGATCGCCACGCCCTGTTGCTTGTCACCGTACCAGTCGGCCCAGGCCTCCAGACTGTAGCGCTTGCCGGGGACGTCCGTGACCTGTTGGATGGTCAGGCCATACTTTTTGGCGAATTCGAAGTCGCGCTCATCGTGCGCCGGCACACCCATGACCGCGCCGTCACCGTAACCCATGAGCACGTAGTTGCCGACCCAGACTTCGACCGCTTCGCCGGTCAGCGGGTGCGTGACAAACAGGCCGGTCGCCACGCCCTTTTTTTCCTGCGTGGCGAGTTCGGCCTCGGTCGTGCCGCCAGACTTGCAGTCTTCGATGAAGGCCGCGAGTTCCGGATTCGATGCCGCGGCATGGATGGCCAGGGGGTGTTCGGGCGCCACGGCGCAAAAGGTCACACCCATGATGGTGTCGGCGCGCGTGGTGAAGACATACATCTTCCCGTCGCCGATCAGGGCGCCAGAAGCGTCCTGGATGTCGTGCGTGAAGGCGAAACGCACACCTTCGCTTTTGCCTATCCAGTTCTCCTGCATGAGCTTGACGCGTTCTGGCCAGCCCGGCAGCTTGTGGCTGACGCTGGCCAGCAGCTCTTCGGCGTAGGCGGTGATCTTCAGGTAGTAGCCCGGGATCTCGCGCTTTTCGACCACCGCGCCGGTGCGCCAGCCCTTGCCGTCTATCACCTGCTCGTTGGCCAGCACGGTCTGGTCCACCGGGTCCCAGTTCACCACCTGGGTCTTGCGGTAGGCAATGCCTTTGTCCAGCATCTTCAAAAACAGCCACTGGTTCCACTTGTAGTAACTGGGGTCACAGGTGGCGACCTCGCGGCTCCAGTCAATCGCCAGCCCCATCGCCTGCATCTGCTTTTTCATGTAGGCGATGTTGTCGTAGGTCCACTGGGCCGGTGGCACGCCGTTTTTCATGGCGGCGTTTTCGGCCGGCAGGCCGAAGGCGTCCCAGCCCATGGGCATCAACACGTTGTAGCCCTTCATGCGCAGATAACGCGAGAGCATGTCGTTGATGGTGTAGTTGCGCACATGGCCCATGTGCAGCTTGCCGCTGGGGTAGGGCAGCATCGAGCAGGCGTAATACTTCTTTTTGGAGCGGTCTTCGGTGACGCGGTAAGCGTCGGACGCGGTCCATTGGGCCTGCGCACTGCGCTCAACATGGAGGTGGTCGTATTTGTCTTGCATGGCGCACGGAAAGGGAAGGGAAAGGAAAAGCAGGGGACCGACGGTTGCTGCGGCTTGCCGGGATTTTAGGCGCTGGCCGGGCCGGGCCGTCGCGGGCCCTCAGGGCCGGGTGGCGGGGGCTGGTTCGGCGGCAGCATCGGCGACAAAGCCGATGCGGTTCAGGCCGGCTTTCTGCGCAATACCCATGAGCTCGACAATCCGGCCGTAGGGCACCGCCTGGTCAGCACGCAGCTGCACCTCGGTGTCGGGGTTTGTCGTGGCGCTTTGCCGCAGGCTTTGTGCCATTTGCTGGGCAGACACGGGCTGGTCGTTCAAAAAGGCCTGCCCGGTCCTGTCCACCACCAGGGTCACAAACTGCGGCACGGTGTTCGGTTTGGCGGCATCGGTTCTGGGCAGGTCCAGCTTGATCGAGCTGGCCAGCAGCGGGGCGGTGATGATGAAAATCACCACCAGCACCAGCATCACATCGACCAGCGGCGTGACATTGATCTCGCTCATGGGCTGGTCGCCCGGCGTACGTTCGAGCCGGCCGAAAGCCATGGCTAGCGCGCCCCCGGGCTGGTCGTTTCGCTGGCTGCGCTGCCCGGTTCGCAGGTGAGCAGCAGTTCACGCAAATCGTAGGCAAAACCTTCGAGGTCGGCCTCGATGCGGCTGATGTTGCGCCCGAAAATGTTGTAGGCCAGCACGGCCGGGATGGCCACCGCCAGGCCGGCGGCCGTCATGATGAGGGCCTCGCCGACCGGGCCGGAAACCTTGTCAATGGTGATCTGCCCCGCTGCGGCGATACCAACGAGCGCATGGTAAATGCCCCAGACCGTGCCCAGCAGACCGACAAAGGGCGCGGTCGAGCCAACCGTGGCCAGCAGCACCTGGCCGTATTGCAGCTTGTGCAGCACCCGGTGCAGCGCGTCGCGCAGCACACGCGTCAGCTGCTGCGCCCGCTTGCCGGCAGCCGCCAGCTGGCCTTGCGCCGGCGCGCTGGCTGCGGCGATCAGCGGCAGGACCAGGCCCTCGCGGTCAAAGGCGGCGATTCTGGGCGTCGCCTCCGCGATGGATGCCGACTGCCAGAACGCGGCGGTGCTGCGGGCCACGTCGCCGGCCGCACGCCTGAGCAGCCAGGCTTTCCAGAGGATGGCCACCCAGCTGGCCACCGACATGGCCAGCAGCAGGGCCGCCACCAGAGCCGTGACGGCGTCCCCTTCAGTCAACAGCGCGAGCAGGTCCATGGTTTCAGTTCAGTTCGAGCACATCAAACATGTCAAACAGCCCGCTGCTGCGATCTGCCAGAAAACGCGACGCGCGCAGGCTGCCCTGGGCATAAGTCGCCCGGCTGGAGGACTTGTGGGTGATTTCAATACGCTCGCCCGTGCCGAGAAACAGCACGCTGTGGTCGCCCACCACATCGCCGCCGCGAACCGTCGCAAAACCGATGGAAGACGGGTCGCGCTCGCCGGTCACGCCTTCGCGCGCATACACCGCGCAGTCCTTGAGGTCGCGCCCCAGGGCAGCGGCAATCACCTCGCCCATCTTGAGCGCGGTTCCGGACGGCGCATCCACCTTGTGGCGGTGGTGGGCCTCGACGATTTCGATGTCGTACCCGGTGTTCAGCGCCCTGGCGGCCATCTCCAGCAGCTTGAACGTGACGTTGACGCCAACACTCATGTTGGGCGCCATCATGATGGCGATGTCTTTGGCAGCAGCCGCAATGTCGGCTTTCTGCGCATCGGAAAATCCGGTGGTGCCTATCACCAGCTTGACACCCAGCGCGCGGCAGGCGGCCAGGTGCGCCATGGTGCCTTCAGGCCGGGTGAAGTCGATCAGCACCTGCGCGTCTTTCAGTCCGGCGGAAATATCCGACTGAATCCGGACGCCACTTGTTTGACCCAGAAAAGCGGTCGCATCTTCGCCAATGGCGGGACTGGCAGCCACATCGAGCGCGCCAGTGAGCATGCAGTCGTCGCTGAGCCGGATGGCTTCTATCAGCATGTGGCCCATCCTGCCGCCAGCCCCGGCCACGGCGATGCGCAAAGGCGCAGCGCGGGTCGGCGCCTTGACCGCGCTCACCGCGCCGGGCTTTCCAGGGGAGGATAACTGGCGCCAGGCGCAGCGGCCGGCGCAACCGTCACCGGCTTGACGGTGGCAGCCGGCTTTTTCTTTTCGCTGGCTTCCAGCTGCTCGGGCGTCAGCTCCAGCACCGGCACCTTGCCGAACTTGCGGCGGGAGTCCAGCCTGGCGACAAAATCGGACTCGCTGGGCATCTCGTCGCCCTCAAAACGGTCCATCCCGTCGCCCTTGAAAAATACGGTGAGTCGCAAGGCCTGCGGTTCGGCACCCTGGCGCTTGAGGGTAAAGACGTAATCCCAGCGGTCCGCATGGAACACGCTGGCCATCAGCGGCGTGCCCAGGATGTCACGCACCTGCGCGCGCGGCATGCCGGGCTTGAGGGCCTCCACCTGCTCTTTGGAAACAAAGTTGCCCTGCACCACTTCGATCTTGTACGGCGTGATCCAGTTGACGGGGTTGATCTTGCTGTCCCCCAGGCCACTGCTCATGTCCTTGATGCTGCCGCAAGCCGCAAGCCCGGCGCAGGCCAGAACGGTGAGGGCAGTTTGAATGCGGTAACGGAATTTTGCAGACAGGGCTGACATGGTAGGGGGGTGTAGCGATATGATGGACCATTGTAGCGGCAGGGTGCCGCGGCGCGTGGGTGCCGCCAGCCGCCTATGGGCCTCCCGGCATGCCCGCCGGCGGGGGACTGTTTTCCCTCAGGACCTCTCCATGAGCAACATCGACGAACTCAAAAGCACCGGCCTGAAGGCCACCCTGCCACGGCTGAAAATTCTCGAAATTTTCCAGGCCGGCAAACAACGCCACATGACCGCCGAAGACGTGTTCCGGGTGCTGCTGGAAGACCGCTCCGACATCGGCCTGGCCACGGTGTACCGGGTGCTCACGCAATTTGAGCAGGCCGGCCTGCTCAACCGCAGCAACTTCGAGTCCGGCAAGGCGGTTTATGAGATCAATGAGGGCCAGCACCACGACCACCTGGTGTGCCTCGATTGCGGCCGGGTCGAAGAGTTTTACGACGCCGAAATTGAAAAACGCCAGCATGCCGTGGCAAAAGCCAAAGGGTTTGCGATTGCAGACCACTCGTTGTCCATCTATGCCAACTGCACCAAGGACAAATGCCCGCACCGCAGCGCCGCACCGCAGCGCCATCACCAACCCTGATCGTCTGAGGGGAAAAGGGCAACAGCCCTTGAGCAGCGCACCTGAGCAACTATTAATTCAATAGCGACCGCAGGCCGGGCAGCGCCGCCGTACCGCTCACGAGCGGGCGACCGTGGGGGCGATTCAGCCGCCCCGCTCCATCGCCTGGCGGTGCCGCTCGACAAACTCCTGGTAGGTGTCTATGCCGCGCAACTGCAAAATCACATTGCGCACGGCCGCCTCCACCAGCACCGCGATGTTGCGCCCGGCCACCACCTGGATGATGACCTTGCGCACCGGAATGCCGAGCACATCCTGCGTCAGGGGCTCGTACGGGATGCGTTCGTATTCGCGCTCCAGCGTCTCGCGCCGCACCAGGTGCACGATGAGCTTGAGGCGCATCTTGCGGCGCACCGCGGTTTCGCCAAAAATCGCCTTGATGTCGAGCAGGCCGATGCCGCGCACTTCAAGCAGGTTTTGCAGCAGCTCCGGGCAGCGGCCCTCAATCGTGGTCTGGTTGATGCGGTACAGGTCCACCGCGTCGTCGGCCACCAGGCCGTGGCCGCGCGAGATCAGCTCCAGGCCAAGCTCACTTTTGCCCAGGCCGGATTCGCCGGTGATCATCAGGCCCACGCCCAGGATGTCCATGAACACGCCGTGCATGGAGGTGCGGTCGGCAAAATGTTTGGACAGGTAGGCACGCAACACATCGATCACAAACGCAGCCGACTCCTTGGTCGCAAACATCGGCATTTGCGCGCGCTCACACATGGAAAGCAGCGTATCGGGCGCCACCTGGCCATCGGCAATGATCAGCACCGGCGGCTCCAGCGTGACAATGCGCGAGATGCGGCGCGCGCAATCTTCCGGGCTGCCGTTGCTGAGGTAAGCGATTTCGCGCTCACCCAGCAGTTGCACCCGGTAGGGGTGGATGTAGTTCAGGTAGCCCACCAGGTCCGCGCCCGAGCGAGCGGCACGCACCGCGACTTCATCGAAACGCCGCTCGGAGGCGCCCAGTCCGGCGACCCACTCCCACTTGAGCGCGGCGCGGTGGTCTTCAAACAGCACATCCGCGCTGACAACGGTGGGTTTCATGCCTTGGTTCGGGGGGAAACCTGGATCACGTCAGGCAGTACTAGGAACTGACCGCGTGGCTGGACTGCCAGGAGGCGATCAGCTGGTGCAGGGCCGGGGCGTCGGTGCTGGCCTTGAGCCGCTCGCGCAACACGCTGTCGCTGAGCAGTTCGGCAATCTCGGACAGGATTTCCAGGTGTTTCTGGGTCGCCGCCTCGGGCACCAGCAGAAAAATCAGCAGCCCCACCGCCTGCTCGTCGGGCGCATCAAAACCAATCGGGGTCTGTAGCTGGAAAACCGCCGCCATGGGCGCCTTCAGGCCCTTGATGCGGCCATGCGGAATCGCCACCCCATGGCCCAGGCCGGTTGATCCGAGACGCTCGCGTGCAAACAGGCTGTCGGTGATCAGCGCCCGGTTCAGGCCGTGCTGGTTTTCAAACAGCAAACCGGCTTCCTCAAAAGCACGCTTCTTGCTGGTCGCTTCAACGCTGACCAGAACCTGCGTGGGGGGCAATATTTGCGAGAGACGGTTCATAAGGGGTTTTAGTCGCCGAATTATGCACTTTCAATGACATACCGGCCAGCCGGCCACAAAAAAGCCGCCTGGTGCGCAGGCGGCCTGGTTGACGGCTCGAGGCGGCGGCTAGCCCGCCCCGTGCGCTCACATCTGCCGCTTGGCGGTGACGTGGTGGTGGTCCTGGGTTTTGGTCTTGTAGCGGCCCACCTGACGGTCCAGCTTGTCGGCCAGATCATCGACCGCCGCATACAGATCAGCGTGCGAGCTTTCGGCAAACAGGTCACGCCCCTTGACGTGGACATTGCACTCGGCTTTCTGCCTGAGCTCCTTCTCCTTCATGTTATCTACCGTGAGCAGGACTTTCACATCCACCACCTGGTCGAAATGCCGGGTAATCCGGTCCAGCTTGCTGGTTACGTAGCCGCGCAACGCGGGGGTAACTTCAAGGTGATGGCCACTGATCGTCAAATTCATAAAGAGACTCCTTTTTCCATGGCTGGAGGGGTTAAAAACACCGTGCCGGCCTGCCAGGCCGGGCGGTGGACGGACAACTCTCTTGGTTTCACTATGCGCCCGAACCGGGGCAAACGCAACCGTGCATCGCAACAAAGATGAAACGGTGTGAAAAGAGGCCGCCCCGCAGTGGCAATGCTGTCAAACAGGCCGCGATCCATGGTGGAGGGATGCGGCCATTTTTTCGGCAGGCGGTGAAAGTAATGGGCGGCTTGCACCCACCCGGACGTGCCGGTATCTGCATGAAAGCCCCGCACGCGTTGCGGTGGCGCTGGAACCGGGTTACCGTAGGCCAAAATCCTCTGAAAGGGCGGCGTATTGACAAGACTCGCATCGGTTTCGCACGGCCTTCGGGCAAATCAACGGACCCGGCAGCTGTTTTCCATGCTGCCTGGGGCAGCGCTGACCCATGTCGCTTGAAACGATTATTTCGTCGGGGCTGACACGGCCCGCTGAAGACCGCACCGCCCTGGTGCTCATGGGTGGCGGTGCCCGCACCGCCTACCAGGCGGGGGTATTGCAGGCGCTGGGCCGCATGCTCGGCCCGTCGCAGGAGATGCACAAGCCACCGCGCTTCCCGTTCAGAATTCTGGTGGGCACCTCCGCCGGCGCACTCAATGCCTGTTACCTGGCCAGCCGGGCGACCCAGGGACTGGCCGCGTTTGCGCAGCTTGCCGACTTCTGGGGCAGCCTGCGTTCGGCGCAGGTCTACCAGCTCAAGGTGCCCGGCTGGATACGTTCCAGCCGGATTGCGGCTGCCCTGTTTCTGTCCCAGCAGGTTCGAAGGCAGCATGCTTTCCTGAACAACACACCGCTGGTCAATACACTGCACCGTGTGATCTCGCTGGCCGACATTGACCAGGCGCTGGAGGATAAAACCCTGCTGGCGCTGGCGGTGACCGCCTCGAGCTACACCAGTGGCGTGCACTGGACTTTTTGCCACACGTCGCGCGACGCCGGAACGGGCCTGTGGAACCGGCCCGGCCGCCGCGCCGAGTTTCAGCCCATCACGATCGAACACCTGATGGCCTCCAGCGCCATCCCTTTTCTTTTTCCTGCCACGCCTTTGTGGGTCGATGGCCATTGCGAGTATTTTGGCGATGGCTCCATGCGCCAGAGCTCGCCGCTGTCGTCCTCGCTGCATCTGGGCGCCAACAAAATTCTGGTGGTCGGTGTCGGCCAGCCCGAACGCGCCGGGCTCACCGGCCCGGCCAGCGGTGCCAGCGGCGCCAGGCCCAGCCTGGGTGCGATTGCCGGCCACGCACTGGCCAGCGTTTTTCAGGACACGCTGCAAGCCGACGTCGAGCAGGCCCAGCGCGTGAGCAAAACACTGAGCCAGATGCCGCGCGAAATCGCAGCCGTCATGCCCTACCGGCCTATCGAGGTGCTGGCCATTTCACCCTCCCAGTCACTCGACGCCCTGGCCCAGGCACATGCCGGCGAATTGCCCAGCGCGACCTACAACGCGCTGGCCGGTCTGGGGGCGCTGGGCGCCAGGGGCAGCCCGAGTGGCGCGGCGCTCGCCAGCTACCTGCTGTTCGAGCCTGGTTTTGTGGGTGCGCTGATGGCACTGGGCCAGCGTGACGCCCTGGCACGCCGGGACGAGTTGATGGCCTTTTTTGGCCGCGCTGCGGGTGGATAAATTCCCTTGCCAGTGCCATAATCGCCGCAGGTTCACTACGGAGAAATCCTTGGAAAGCAGCAGTACTTGCTAGCTTTCAGCACCGCAGACTGACACAGATGTCGGTGGGGTTGAAAGCGATAGCACCCCACCCTCCTCTTTTTGCACGAGGCCCGCAGCAGCCCTGCGCCGGCCTTGACACAACAGGCACTCAGTCATGCTCAATATTTTCACGCTCGCCAACGGGCGGCTGTTTCAGGAAGAAATCGAATCGCTGGAAGAGCTGTCCCGCTTCCAGCCGATCTGGGTCGATCTGGAATCCCCCACGCTAGAGGAAAAACGCTGGATCAAGCAGTATTACGGCCTGTCCATCCCGGAAGACGCGATGGACGAGGACATCGAGGAGTCCGCGCGTTTTTACGAAGAAGACAACGGCGAGCTGCACATCCGCTCCGACTTCCTGATCGCCGACGATGCCGAACCGCGCACCGTGCGTGTCGCCTTCATCCTGAACCTGGTCAACGACGACCTGAAAAGCAAGGGCGTGCTGTTTTCCATCCACGACGAGGACGTGCCGGTGTTTCGCCTGCTGCGCATGCGTGCGCGCCGCGCGCCCGGCCTGATTGAAGACGCCAAGGAAGTGCTGCTCAAGCTGTTTGATGCGGACGCCGAATATTCGGCCGACACGCTGGAAGGCATTTACGACGAGCTTGAAAAAGTCAGCACCAAGGTGCTGTCGGGCGACGTGACCGATGCGCTGGCCGGCGAGGTGCTGGGCGCCATTGCGCGCCACGAAGACCTGAACGGCCGCATCCGCCGCAACGTCATGGACACCCGGCGCGCGGTGAGTTTCATGATGCGCAGCAAGATGCTCAACAGCGAGCAGTTTGAGGAGGCCAGGCAGATTCTGCGCGACATCGACTCGCTCGATTCGCACACCGCCTTCCTGTTCGACAAGATCAACTTCCTGATGGATGCGACGGTGGGTTTCATCAACATCAACCAGAACAAGATCATCAAGATCTTCTCGGTCGCCAGCGTGGCGCTGCTGCCACCGACCCTGATTGCCAGCGTTTACGGCATGAATTTCGAATTCATGCCCGAGCTCGGCTGGACCCTGGGCTACCCCTATGCGCTGATCCTGATGGCCGCCAGTGCGGTGGTGCCTATGTGGTATTTCCGGCGCCGCGGCTGGTTGAAGTAGCCCCCACGGTCGCGCACTGCGTGTCGCTCACCAGGCCCTGCAGGCAAGTGAGCCGCACCTTCCAGTCAAATCAGGCTGCAGCCCTTTCCTGACGGGCGCAAGCAGCTCCTGTTTTTATAGCAACTGAAGAAACCGGGCTATGATGCGGTGCGCGTACTGGCTGGCCACTTCCTGCACAAAGCCGGAAAAATCCACGTGGGCGCTGTCGTCGGCGCGGTCGGAAATGGTGCGTATGGCGGCAAACGGCAGGCCGTAGTCCAGGCAGACCTGGGCCACCGCTGCGCCTTCCATCTCGACGGCCAGCACCGCATGGCCGGCGTCGGCCAGCGTAGTCTGCAACACACGCGACTCCTCTGCCCCGGAGACAAAACGGTCGCCGCTGGCCAGCAGGCCGCGGTGCACGCAGGCCTGCGGAAAACGCCGCCCGGCGTCCCCAGCTTCAGCCGCCAGCGCGTGTGTGGCGGCGGCATGCAACAGGGCGGTCAAGGCCGCATCGCTCTGAAACCTGGCCTTGCCATAAAAGGGCACTTCATAGCGGGGAAACAGCGGCGACACATCGAGGTCGTGTTGCAAAAACTCGGTGGCGACCACCACATCGCCGACCTGCACCTGGGCGCCCAGGCCGCCGGCCACGCCGGTGAACACCATGCGCGCCGCGCCGAAACGTTCGATCAGGGCCGTGGCCGTGGTGGCAGCCGCCACCTTGCCGATTTTTGACAAGGCCAGCACCACCGGCTGGCCGTGCAGCTCGCCCTGCCAGAAATCGCGGCCCGCATGGCTGGTTTTGTGCGGCTGACGCAGCAGCTCGATCAGGCCGTGTTGCTCTTCGGCCAGCGCGCTGAGAATGGCGGTTCGGGTCATGCCCGCAGTTTGCCTGAAGTGCACAGGGTGCCGTGCGGCACAAAGAAAAAGGCGGCCTCAGCCGCCCTTTCGCTTGCGCGGGAAGGCTTACTTCTTGTCGCGCAACTCGCGGCGCAGGATTTTGCCAACCGGTGTTTTCGGCAGCTCCGTGCGGAACTCGACCACCTTGGGCTGCTTGTAGCCGGTCAGATTGGTTTTGCAGAACTCGCGCACCTGGGCTTCGGTCAGGTCCGGGTTTTTCTTGACGATGACCAGCTTGACCGCTTCGCCCGACTTGTCGTCGGCCACACCGACACAGGCGCATTCCATCACCCCTGGCATGCCGCCCACCACGTCTTCGACTTCATTCGGATAAACATTGAAGCCGCTGACCAGAATCATGTCCTTCTTGCGATCGACAATCTTGAAGAAACCGCGCTCATCGACAATACCGACGTCGCCGGACTTGAAGTAGCCGTCGGGCGTCATGACCTTGGCGGTTTCATCGGGCCGCTGCCAGTAACCGGCCATCACCTGCGGGCCCTTGATCGCAATCTCGCCGGGTTGGCCCTGCGGCACTTCGTTGCCGTCATCGTCAAGCAGCTTGAACCAGGTGCCGGGAATCGGCACACCAATGGTGCCGGTGAAGGCCTTGCTGTTGGTCGGGTTGCAGCTGGCCGATGGCGAGGTTTCCGACAGGCCGTAACCTTCGCAGATCGGGCAACCGGTTTTCTCCAGCCAGAGTTTGGCCACCGCGCTGGTGACCGCCATGCCGCCGCCCAGGGAAATTTTCAGGTGCGACCAGTCCACGGTGTTGAAGTCGGGGTGATTGGCCAGGCCATTGAACAGCGTATTGACCGCCGGAAAGCTGTTGATCTTGTGTTTGGCCAGTTCCTTGAGCACAGCCGGCAGATCGCGCGGGTTCGGGATCAGGATGTTTTTTCCGCCGGTGCGCATGCCCAGCATCATGTTCACGGTGAAGGCGAAGATGTGGTACAGCGGCAGCGCGCAGACATAAACCGGCTGCACGCCCGGTGTCAGGCTGCCCATGGCCGGGCCGTTCCAGGCTTCGGACTGCAACACATTGGCAATCACGTTGCGGTGCAGCAGCACCGCCCCTTTGGAAACGCCGGTGGTGCCACCGGTGTATTGCAGCACCGCCACATCGTCGGGCTTGATATCGGGCCGCTTGAGCGTGCCGCGTGTGCCCTGGGCCACCGCATCATTGAAACGCACCGCGCCCGGCAGATTGAAGGTCGGCACCATCTTCTTGACGTTGCGCACCACGTAATTGACCAGCGCACCCTTGAGCATGCCGAGCTGGTCACCCATGGCGGCCAGCACCACATGTTTGACCGGCGTGTTGGCAATACATTGCTCCAGCGTGCTGGCAAAGTTTTCGATGATGACAATCGCCTTGGCGCCGGAATCCTTGAGCTGGTGCTCGAGTTCGCGCGGGGTGTACAGCGGATTCACATTGACCACCACAAAGCCGGCGCGCAGGATGGCGGCGACCGCCACCGGGTACTGCGGCACATTCGGCATCATGATGGCGACGCGGTCGCCTTTGGCCAGGCCCAGGCCCTGCAGATAGGCAGCAAAAGCCTGCGACAGGCTGTCGGTCTGGCCGAAGGTCACGTCCTTGCCCATGAAGCTGTAAGCCACGGCAGAGGCGTTTTTCTTGAAGCTTTCCTCCATCAGCGCCACCAGCGAGGCGTACTGTGACGCATCAATATCGGCGGGCACACCCGGGGGGTAGGCGCTCAGCCAGGGACGGTCGGCGGTGGATGCATTCATGCTTGTCTTCTCCAGATGACGGTTGAACTGTTGCCACGGATTTTCGTGGCGCAACCCTCTGCGGGGCTATTGCGTTTTCCCTATGAAAGCGGCAAATCCGGAGGGAAGGTCCTCTAATTGAGGCTTGCCCGGACGGAAAAAAGTGTTACCCCGGCGAATTATTCGATCGCCTTGCCCATGTCTTCAATCACTTTTTTGGCGTCACCAAACACCATCATGGTCTTGTCCATGTAAAACAGCTCATTGTCCAGGCCGGCATAACCGGCCGCCATCGAGCGTTTGTTGACGATGACCGTCTTGGCCTTGTAGGCCTCGAGAATCGGCATGCCGTAAATGGCGCTGCCCTTGACATGGGCGGCGGGATTGACCACATCGTTGGCGCCCAGAATGATGGCGACGTCGGCCTGGCCAAACTCGGCATTGATGTCTTCCATCTCGAACACCTGGTCGTAAGGCACTTCGGCCTCGGCCAGCAGGACATTCATGTGTCCAGGCATGCGGCCGGCCACCGGGTGGATCGCGTATTTGACCGTGACGCCGCGTTCAATCAGTTTTTGCGCCAGTTCCTTGACCGAATGCTGCGCCCGCGCCACCGCCAGGCCATAACCGGGCACGATGATCACGGTTTCGGCATTGCCCAGAATGAAGGCCGCGTCGTCGGCCGAGCCCGACTTGACCGGGCGCTGCTCCTTGGCGCCGGCCGCTGCGGTGCCCGCCTCGCCGCCAAAACCGCCGAGGATCACATTGAAGAAAGAGCGGTTCATCGCCTTGCACATGATGTAGGACAGGATGGCGCCCGAGGAGCCGACGAGAGAGCCGGCGACGATCAGCATCGCGTTGTTCAGCGAAAACCCGATGCCGGCCGCGGCCCAGCCCGAGTAGCTGTTGAGCATGGACACCACCACCGGCATGTCGGCGCCGCCTATCGGGATGATGATCAGTACACCGAGCACAAAAGACAGGGCCAGCATCGCAAAAAACGCGGTCCAGTTGCCGGTGAACATGAACACCAGGCCGAGAACCAGGGTGGCGATACCCAGCACCAGATTGAGCATGTGCTGGCCGGAAAAAGTCACCGGCGCACCCTGGAACAGGCGGAATTTGTACTTGCCGCTGAGCTTGCCAAAAGCAATCACCGAGCCGCTGAAGGTGATCGCGCCAATCGCGGCACCGAGAAACAGCTCGAGACGGTTGCCGGCGGGAATCGCGGCGGTGCCCAGACCGGCGGCCACAATGCCAAAGGCGTCGGGCTCGGCCATGGCCGCCACCGCGATGAACACGGCCGCCAGACCAATCATGCTGTGCATGAAAGCCACGAGTTCGGGCATCTTGGTCATCTCGACGCGTTTGGCCATGATGGTGCCGGCGGCACCACCAACCACCAGCGCGGCCAGCACGTAGACCATGCCAAAAGCCTTGCCGCCGGAGATCTGCACAATCAGCGCGCCGGTGGTGAGCACGGCAATTGCCATGCCGACCATGCCGAACAGGTTGCCGCGGATCGAGGTCGTGGGATGGGACAGGCCCTTGAGTGCCTGGATGAAACAGACCGAGGCCACCAGGTACAGCAGCGTGACAAGATTCATGCTCATTTGGCGGCTCCTGCATCAGCCGCTACGGCCTTCTTCTCTTTTTTCCGGAACATCTCCAGCATGCGGCGCGTGACCAGAAAGCCGCCGAACACATTGACCGCCGCCAGCGCCACCGCCAGCACACCCATGGTTTTACCGAGCGGCGTCACCGTCAGCGCGGCCGCCAGCATGGCGCCAACGATGACAATCGCCGAAATCGCATTGGTCACCGCCATCAGCGGCGTGTGCAGCGCAGGCGTGACGGTCCAGACCACGTGGTAACCCACGTAAATGGCCAGCACAAAAATGATGAGGTTGATGATGGTGGGGGATACGATGTCCATATGCGCTACTTGATGGTGTTGAGTAATTGAAATGAAAGATTCCCGCTCAGAGACAAAGTCGAGTCATACACCAGTTGTTGCAATGACTCACCAAACGCAATCAGCGCCGGGTCGACACCCACTTCGCCGCTCTTTGCTGCTCCAGACCCTGTTTGAAATGCAGATGTCTTGAAAAAGTAGACCTTCAGAAAACTACCGCCCTTGATTCCACTCCAGGTGCGGATCAACTGGCCTTTTTCGAAACGCAAGCCTTGTTTTTCGATAGCCTCAGCGGTTTGTGGGGAGACTTCCGCCAAATAACTCTTGGAAGAGTATTTGGTATTCACTACCAGGCAACGTGTGTCACGAGGGGTCTGGTTGGCACCGTAGTCGTTGGTGAAGTAGTCGGCCTTGGGTTGTGGACACTTCATGGAAACCCAGCTCACACTTCGCCCGTTGTTGCCAGTAGCGGTGCTTTCCACTATCAACAACATATTGCGGGAGGCATTGAGAAAAGCCATGCCTTGCATGGGTATGTGTTTCTCCCCCCCGTTCAGGCTCAGCCCCTTGCTATCGTAAGCAACCAGCTCTGTCCAACCTCCTGGCAACTCGACAACGTTTGTTCGGCCAACCGCCTGCGCCAAAACACCGCCCTGAGCGCCTAGAAACGCCAGCAACAAAAACAGCCGGGCGAAAAAACTCATTTTCTTTTGACCTCACCGGCCTGCGTCATCAGGCAGGCCGCCACGATGTCGTCTTCCAGGTCGATGTTCAGTGTGCCTTCCTTGCTGACAATCAGTTTGAGGAAGTCCAGCAGGTTGCGGGCGTACAGCGCGCTGGCATCGGCGGCCACCAGCGCCGGCACATTGGTCTCGCCTATCAGGGTGACGCCGTGTTTGACCACGGTTTTGCCGGGTTCGGTCAGCGGGCAGTTGCCGCCCTGCGGCGCGGCCAGGTCCACAATCACGCTGCCGGGTTTCATGGCCTTGACCATGTCCTCGGTCACCAGCACCGGCGCGGCACGGCCCGGGATCAGCGCGGTGGTGATCACGATATCGGCCTGGGCCACACGTTTGGCGACCTCGGCTTTTTGCCGCTCCAGCCAGCTGGGCGGCATCGGTTTGGCGTAACCGCCGACGCCCACCGCGGCTTCGCGTTCTTCGTCGGTCTCGTAAGCCACGTCGATGAACTTGCCGCCCAGCGACTCCACCTGCTCCTTGACGCTGGGCCGCACATCGCTGGCTTCAATCACCGCGCCCAGGCGTTTGGCGGTGGCAATCGCCTGCAGGCCGGCGACACCGACGCCGAGAATCACCACGCGTGCCGCCTTGACGGTGCCGGCGGCGGTCATCAGCATGGGGAAAAAGCGCTGGTATTTTTCGGCCGCCATCATCACAGCCTTGTAACCGGCAATGTTGGCCTGCGAGGACAACACGTCCATGCTTTGCGCGCGGCTGGTGCGCGGCGCAGCTTCCAGCGCAAACGAAGTCAGTTGCGCTGCGGCCAGGCGCTGCAGGCCGGCGGCATCAAAGGGATTGAGCATGCCGACCAGCACCGTGCCGGCTTTGACCAGCGCGATCTCGCTGTCCAGCGGGCAACGCACCTTGAGGACGATGTCCGAGGCATAAGCGCCAGCGGCGTCGGTGATTTCAGCGCCTGCGGCCACATAAGCCTGGTCCGGCACACTGGCGGCCACGCCGGCACCCGACTGGATGCACACCGTGTGGCCCTGGCTTTTGAGTTTCTTGGCCGTCTCGGGTGTGACGGCGACGCGTGTTTCCCCTGCGCTGACTTCAGCTGGTACCCCAATTCGCATGGGTGTCTCCTCGTTGCGTGTAAGTAGTTCTACGTGAAATGAAAGCTGTCGGCTAGCTTACATGAGTTTCACATCGTTTTAGCCGCGCGATAACCACAGTGGTACAGGCCAGCCGCCCCCGGCATGCGGCACCGGATAATGCGCAGATGAACCCACGATGGAAACCCAGTGTCACCGTCGCCGCCATCATTGAGCGCGACGGCAAATTTTTGCTGGTGGAAGAACACACGCAGGATGGCCTGCGCCTGAACAACCCGGCCGGCCACCTGGACCCGGGGGAAAGCCCGCAACAGGCCTGCGTGCGCGAAACGCTGGAAGAAACCGCCTTTCATTTCCGGCCTGCCGCGCTGGTCGGTATCTATCTGTCGCGCTTCGAGCGCGCCGTGCCCGGCCAGGACGAAACGTCGGACATCACCTATCTGCGTTTTGCGTTTCGCGGCGAACTCGGCGAGCATGTCGCCGGGCAGGCCCTCGATCAGGGTATTGTGCGCACGCTGTGGCTCACACCGGATGAGATCAGAGCATGTGCTCACTTGCACCGCAGCCCCTTGCTGCTTCAGTGCATGGAAGACCACCTGGCCGGCAAAACCTGGCCGCTGGATCTGGTCAGCACCGACAGCAGTGTTTATGGCGCAAGACCGTAGAAGCGCGCCGGCACGACCTGCCGCCTAAAATGCTGCGATGCACAAGCAACGGATTGTGGTTGGTTTAAGCGGCGGCGTGGACTCTGCGGTGACCGCACATCTGCTCAAACAGCAGGGCCATGAGGTCGTCGGCATCTTCATGAAAAACTGGGAAGACGATGACGACAGCGAGTTCTGCTCGTCGAACATCGACTTTGTGGATGCCGCCGCAGTGGCCGACGTGATCGGCATAGAAATCGAACATGTCAACTTTGCCGCCAACTACAAAGACCGGGTGTTTGCCGAGTTTTTGCGTGAATACCAGGCTGGCCGCACGCCAAACCCCGACATCCTGTGCAACGCAGAAATCAAGTTCAAGGCTTTTCTGGACCACGCGATGCGACTGGGTGCCGAAAAAATTGCCACCGGGCATTACGCCAGGGTTCGCCTGAATGAAGCCACCGGCCTGCATGAACTGCTCAAGGGTCTGGACCCGGCCAAGGACCAGAGTTACTTTCTGCACCGGCTGAACCAGGCGCAGCTTTCCAGAACCCTGTTCCCGGTCGGCGAGCTCAGGAAAACCGAGGTACGCCGCATCGCCGACGAGATCGGTCTGCCGAATGCCAAAAAGAAGGACTCGACCGGCATCTGCTTCATCGGCGAGCGGCCTTTCCGCGAGTTTTTGAACCGCTACATCGCCAAGGCGCCGGGGGCTATCAAAAACGACCAGGGCCGGGTGCTCGGAGAACATGTGGGCCTGAGTTTTTACACCCTGGGCCAGCGCCAGGGCCTGGGCATAGGCGGCGTGAAAGCGCGCGGCGCCGAGCTCAAGGCGGTGCAGGCCCTGGGCCAGCGCGGCCTGGGCGAACACGCGCCCTGGTTTGTAGCGCGCAAGGACATGGACAGCAACACCTTGTGGGTGGTGCAGGGCCATGATCACCCATGGCTGTTATCGACCGTGCTGCAGGCCCAGGATTGCAGCTGGGTCGCCGGCGTGCCACCGGCAGCCGGCGCGATGGCCGCCAAGACACGGTACCGGCAGGCGGATGCGGCCTGTGAGCTGCGGCTGCCATCGGCCACACAGGCCGAGCTGCGCTTTGCGCAGCCACAGTGGGCCGTGACACCGGGCCAGTCGGCTGTGTTGTACCAGGGCGAGGTCTGCCTGGGTGGCGGCGTGATTGCGGCCAGCAATGTGCAAAACCTGGCATAAACACCGCCGGCGCTGAGGCCAGCAGTCAAACTGGGCTGCAGCCCTTTTCCCATCTGCGCAAGCAGCTACTGTTTTAATAGCGCCCTGGCATCTGTCCGGGCTCAGGGGATGCGGATTTCCACCACCGTGCGGCCCGGCGCGCTGCTGATGACAAGCTCCACGCCGCTGGCCGTCGCGCGCTCGCGCATGGACAGCAGCCCCTTGCGCGGCGGCAGGGCGGCGTCAAAGCCGCAACCGTTGTCGACGATGCGCAGGCAGACACCTCCCCCCGCCATCCCGGCTTCAATCGCCAGCGTGGTCGCGTGTGAATGTTGCAGCACATTGGACAAGGCCTCAAACACCATGAACTGCAGATGCCGCATGGTGTGGGCATCAACATGGGCCAGCGGCTCCAGCTGACCGACCACCCACTGCAGCTCGATGTCCGAGGCGGCAAAACGCGGCTCCAGCCGATAGCGCAGATTCGCCAGCAAGGAGGCGATGTCACCCGGCGGCAAATGCATGGCGTCTATCGACAGCTTGAGCTGGTCCAGCGTGTAGCGCAGGGTCTGCAACACGTCTTCGCTGCTGGCCTTGCCCGACTGCAGCTGGCGGATCGCCGTGCTCAGGTGGGCGCCTACCCCGTCGTGCATGTCGCGCAGGATGCGGCTGCGCTCGGCGGTACGCTCCTGCTCGCGGGCGAGCTGTTCGACGCGCTGGTAGGTCTGGGCCAGTTCCTGCTCCCGGTCGGCCACACGGGTGGCCAGATTGGCGGTCAGGTCACGCGCCTGGCCGCTGGCGGCGCGAAAGCGGGTGACCACGATATAACCCAGCACCAGGCCAAACAACACCGAGCTGTAGCGGATCCAGGTGTTGTCGCTGTAACTGCCGCTGATGCGGACCGTCACCCAGTCGCGCACACCCATCAGCACATTCAGCGTGCCCGCCACCGCCACCAGCAGCCGCGCCGTGTCGGGGCGGCGAACCGCGCCCCACAGATAAACGGCGGCATACACCAGAAACAGCAGGTTGGCCGCGCCCAGCCAGAGCGTCAGGTAGACAGGCTGCCGGAGCCAGAACGTCAGCGTTGAAGCCACGATGGCGCTGGCAAACAGCGCGGCCAGCACGCCGCGCACCCAGGGCATTGAGGGGTGGCGGTGCCAGCCGGCCACGCGGTGGCAGAACAGGGCAATGCAGCAAAACCAGCCGGCAAACGCCGCGGTGACCACCACGCCCCACAGCGGCCAGGGCAGGGGCGGATTTTCGATCGCGATGTCGCCGACGCGCAGGGCCCAGCAAATTTCGGCCACCGCAGCAAACAGGTAGACCGGATCGCGACTGTCGGTCTGCAGCTGCGCCGGGTCGGTCTGGGTGGCCCACAGCACCAGCGCCACCGCACCCACCATCAGGCTGAAGATGGTGACCGCCATGGACGCAAACAGGCGCAGGCGGAAGGCCTCGCTGTAAAGCGGGCGCACCTCGCGCGCCGGACCGACCACCAGGGTGGCCAGGCCACCGCGCCGGCCACCGTCGGCGCGAAGCTGTACACGAAAGACGTTCTCGCGCGCCAGCAGCCGGGTCGGAATCGGCACGTACTGCGGCGCCTTGGCGTAGTCTTCACCGTTGACCTGTTGCGGGTCGCCAAAACGCGCCAGCAAGGCGCCGTTGAGTGATATTTCCGCCGTGTTGCCGATGCGCGGCAAATACAGGCCATAAGGCTGGGCCGGATCGGCCGGCAAGCTGAAGGGGATCTCGAACACCGCCTGCCCGGCCTGGCCCGGATGGCGCCGGTCCCAGTGGTAGGGCAGCGTGACCTCGGCCTGCGAGCTCACGCCTTCAACCGTCAGCCAGGCCCGCGCCTGGCTCAACTCCAGCGGCTCGGCCCGGGCCGCCACACACAGCAGCAAAGCGCCCAGCCACAACGCCCACAGCCGCAAACCGGGGGGCCAGCGCTGCTGCAGTGCCTGCATGCGCATCAGAGGTCGGATGTGGGCGGCTGCAGCAAGCCCATGCGGGTCGCCTCGTACACCGCCTCACTTCTGGAGTGCACCGCCAGCTTGGCGTACAGGTTCTTGATGTGCGACTGGATGGTGTGCACGCTGACCGCCTTGAGCCGGGAAATTTCACCGTAAGAAAAGCCGCGCGCAATCAGCTCCAGCACCTCCTGCTCGCGCGCCGACAGCAGCGCGCGGCCCTCTGCGGCGGCGGGCAGCGGCGGCGCGCTGCCGGCGCCCGGGGCTGGCGCAGCGTCCCGCCCGACCAGGCGCATCGCCTGGTACTTGGCCAGTACCCGGCGCGCAATCATCGGCGAGATCGGTGAAGCCCCGGCCTTCATCTCGAGAATGGTCAATGCGATGTTGTCGGGCGTGAAGTCCTTGTGGATGTAGCCCAGCGCACCGGCCTCGACACTGGACAGCACACTGTCTTCGTCGCCAAACATCGAAATCACCAGCGCTTCGCAGGCCGGCTGCACGCGCCCGGCCAGCCGGATCAGCTCCAGGCCGTTGCCGTCGGGCAGCGCCAGATCGGTCAGCAGGATGTCTATGCCCTGGCTGCTGTCTTCGATCAGCACACGCGCCTCTTCGAAGGTGCCGACCCCGGCAACCAGGCGCAGCTCCTCGCTGCGCGACACGCTGTCGGCAAAAAAGTCCCGGGTCGGAACATCGTCTTCAACAATCAATACACGCCAGAGGGCCATGGGTGGGGGTTTGATCTTTGGCTTGGGCTGCATGGCAGCTGATGATAAGTCGCGGTGCTGCGCGCAGCTATCTCCAGCGCGGCAGCCAACGGGTAGCCCTCACTTTCATCATTGGCGGCCTTGCGCACAATCCCCGGTTTATGGGGGTGAACCGCCGCCCGCGCCCCGGGAGCTGGCATCAAATCTGACCCTGGCCCTTATGCCACGCGCACCAGCAGCTATTAAAACAATAGCGTTTTACCGGGGCCCGGACTGCTAGAGCACGGTTTCCAGATAGGTGTAGATGTAGTTGGAGCCGCCGTTGACATTGCCCAGCAGGCGCGAGGCCCCAAAAATGCCGGAGCGGTGCGACACGCCAAAACCCAGGTAGGTGTTTTTCAGCGCGCGGCTGCCCATCAGGTCGCCCAGGCTGACGTCAATGCTGGGCTCCAGGTAGTTCAGCAGGCGCGAAGTCTGGCGGCCACGCGCCGCCTGGCTGCTCGATTCGGTGTAGGGCACACGTTGCGCCAGCGAGATGCCGGCGCCCAGACCGAGCCGGGTCTTGACCCGCTCACTCCACGGGAAACCGTAGTAATAGGCTTTCATGAAGGCATCGATCTGCAGGCCGTTGGGCGCCAGCCCGCGGTCATCGTGCTGCAACACACCGACATAACCGACGATGTCCAGCGGCCAGCCATTGAGCCGCTCGATGAAGGGCTTGCCGATCTGCACCCCGGTGATGCGGGTGGAGTTGACCTTGGCGGTGGAGGCGCAGGTCAGCGTCACGATTTTGGCCAGGTGGCAGCCGTCCTCGGTCGATTTGCCGTAAAGCAGCTTCAGGTGGGTGGGAGAGCTTTCTTCGGCCCAGCCGCCCTTGTAACTGCCAAAGTCGTAGGCGGCGCCGACAAACACCCCGGTCTGTGCCGACTTGCCGACAATCGGGCTGGCTTTGACCTTGCCGTCCAGCCAGGTGTGGGTCACGCCGCCCAGCAGGCGCCAGCCGCCATCGAGCGCATAACTGCCGTACAGGCCCAGCGTGGTGTTGATGCCATTGCCGGGCGCATAGGCGGGCCGGGTGGCGGTGGCCTCGCCGGGGAGTACGCCGTAGTAATAGTTGTTCAGCTTGGCGCTGCGCGCCGCCAGCGTCAGGCTGGGGCGCAAGGCCAGCCGGCCCGAGCGCCAGTCGTAGCTGTAGGAAAGCCGGAGTTCGCTGCCTTTGGAGAAGCTGCTGACGTCCTGCAGGTATTCGGCCTGCAGCGTGCCCCAGGGCTGGCGGTAACGGTAAGACACACCGGCGTCCAGCCCCGAGCCGCGCTCGGCCATGCCGGCCAGACTGGGGATCACCCGGTCGTCGGCATAACCTTCAAAACGCTGGTCCAGAAAAACATCGACGCGCTGCGACTCTTCATCGAACAATTTGAGGCCGGCGCGGCTGCCATGCAAAAACACCCGCTTGCCTTCGTACAGGTACAGCGGCAACAGGTCATAACGGGTGCCGCCGCCTACATAAGGCGACTGCTCGGCGCGCACCGCCAGCCCCAGGGCGGCGCTGCCGGGGACTGTCAGCAGCTCACTGAGGGGGTCGGTGTTGGCAACAGCGGGCGCGGCGCCGAATGCGGCACCCAGCAGCAGGGCGGCCAGCCGGACAAGGGCAGGAGGGGAAACGTTGTGTGGGCGCATGGCAGCAGCTTCCTGGGTGGGCAGAAAGCCATGCTAGCCAACAGCGCCCCTCTGCAAATGCCGGGGCCTGCAAAAAGGATGAACGCCTACAAAGCGGCGGGATGGCGGTTGACAAAAACCGTTGTGTGGGGGCCTATGCGCCCGGCGCTTCAGAACGGAATGTCGTCGTCCATGTCGTCAAAGCCGCTGGCGGCTTTGGACGGGGCGGGAGCGCGCGGCGCCGGGGCGGCTGCGCGTGGCGCAGCTGCCGGAGGCCGTGCATAGGAGCGCTCGCCGCCCTCATCACCCCCGTCATGGCCGCCGCCCGGGCCACCCATGCCTTCGCGGCTGCCCAGCATCTGCATTTCACTCGCGATGATGTCGGTGGCGTATTTCTCGACGCCGTCCTTGTCGGTGTATTTGCGGGTTTTCAGGCGGCCTTCGATGTACACCGAGCGGCCTTTTTTCAGGTATTCACCGACAATTTCGGCCTGGCGCCCAAAAAAGCTGACGCGGTGCCATTCGGTCTCCTCGACCATTTCACCGGCCTTGTTCTTGTACTTGCTGCTGGTGGCCAGCGCGATGTTGGCCACGGCGTCGCCGCTGGGCATGTAGCGCACTTCAGGGTCGCGGCCCAGGTTGCCGACCAGAATGACTTTATTGACGGATGCCATGGCATGTTCTCCTAATTTTTCACAGTTTAACTGGCTGGCCAGCCGGCACGCCAGTGGCAGCGGAAACAGCGGCCGGCGCATGCCGGCCGGGCGCCTTCATGGTCCAGGCGACTGCCAGCCAGAGCAGCATCAGGCCACCGCAGGCGGCAAACAGCGCCTGCGGACCGGCGGTCTTGGACAGCCAGCCGCCCAGTGCGCCGCCAGCAAAAAAACCCAAGGACTGCAGCGTGTTGTAAACCCCCAGCGCTGCGCCACGCGAATGCGCCGGCGCCACGCGCGAGGCCAGGCTCGGCTGGCTGGCTTCGAGAATGTTGAAGCCACAGAAAAACAGGAACAACAAGGCGCCCAGGCCGGCCAGCGAGGGTGCGCCCTGCAGCGAGGCGGCCATCAAGCCGAACTGCACCAGCGCAATCAGGCCCACCGCCGCCAGGAAAACGCCGCGCAGGTAGCCGCGCTTTTCGAGCGGGAACAGCGTGAAGCCCATGACCACAAAAGACGCCAGCACCGCCGGCAGGTAGACCTGCCAGTGGCTGCTGCTGGCCAGCCCGGCCTGCACCAGCAGGGCCGGAATCGCCACCCACATGGCCAGCTGCACCGCATGCAAGATGAACACCCCGACATTGAGCCGCAGCAGCGCCGGATGCTGCAAGACCTCGGCCAGGCTGCCACGCGGCCGGTGCACATGCTGGGCCGGTTCGGGCGGCGCCCACCAGAGCACCACCGCGATGCCGGCGAGTGCCAGCGTGCCGGTCAGCGCAAACAGCCCGGCCAAACCGATCTGCGTGCTCAGCAGCGGCGCCAGCACCAGCGACAGCGCAAACATCAGCGCAATGCTGCTGCCGACCAGCGCCATGGCCTTGGTCCGCACCTCGTCACGCGTGGTGTCGGCCAGCAGCGCAGTCACGGCCGCAGAAATCGCGCCGGCGCCCTGCAGCGAGCGGCCCACGATCAGCCAGCTCAGGTCCGGCGCCCAGGCGGCCACAAAGCTGCCCAGCGCAAACACCACCAGGCCGGCGACGATCACCTTCTTGCGCCCCAGCCAGTCCGAGGCCATGCCGAAAGGAATTTGCAGCAGGCCCTGCGTCAGGCCGTAAATGCCCATGGCCAGGCCGATACGCGCCGGGTCGTCGCCGCCCGGGTAACGCGCGGCTTCCAGCGCAAACACCGGCAGCACCAGAAACAAGCCCAGCATGCGCAGCGCAAAAATCGAGGCCAGCGAGGCGCTGGCACGCCGCTCGGTGGCGGTCATGGGGTAGGAAGGGGCTGGAGACACGGTCAGGAGGGGTGGGTCACAGATGAAGGCGGGCCGCAAATCCACGGCCCGGGTAGCTATTGTCCGTGAATTGCCGGCCGGCAGCGCCGACGACCGGCGATGCCGGTGTGAAACAACGCAGGAAATGGGCCAGCGGATGAGCGCAGGCGGGCCTCAGCCGCAAGCGGCCAAAAAGCGCACGATCTCGTTATTGACGGTGTCGGGATGGGTCACCGGGCCCATGTGCCCGAGGTCGGCAAATTCCCGCACGGTCACCCGGGGCAGGACCTGCGTCAACAGCCTGGCCACGCCACGCGAGGACGCCGGCGACTGCCCGCCCAGCATGTAGAGCACGGGCATGTCGAGCGCCCGGAAAGCCTGCAGCGGCGTGGGCTGGCCGAACAGGGCAGCCGCCCAGCCCCGGACATTGATCATGGAGGCCGCAACCGGCCCCTGGCGCGCGGCCGGCATCTTGTCCCAGCTGCCGGGGCCCATCCAGTAGTCGAGAAAGTAACGCGCCGCGCCGGCGCTGTCGCCGGCGTCGATCGCCGCCGCCGCATCACGCGCTGCGCCGCGTATGCCATTGGCCGCTTCACTGCCAGGCGCTTCTTCCTCCAGCAAGGAAAACAGCGTCGGTTCGTAGACCACCAGCGCCCGCACCCGCCCCGGATGGGCGAGCGCCGCCATCAGCGCCACCGATGCGCCGTAGGAATGGCCCACCAGGAAAAACGGGTCGCCCGCCAGGGCAAACACCGGCTCCTGCAAGGCCAGCTCGTCACGCAGCCCGACCGGGGCAGCCGCCGGCCAGGGGGGGCTCTTGCCGGCGCCCAGAGAGTCGGGCGCGAGCACGCGGAAACGCCCGGACAACTGCTCCATCAGGCCGCGCCATTGCGTCGAGGTGCTGGCATTGGAATGCAGGCACACCACGCCCGGTCCGGCGCCGGCTTCGCGGTGAAAGGGCATCTGGCTGGACATGGTGCGAGCTTAGCGGAGCGCAGTGACGAGAACAAACTCGGCCGGCACGCGGTAGGCCAGGCCCTCGCGCCAGGGGGCAATGGCTCGCAGATAAAGCGCGCGCACCCGGTCCCGCACCTGCGGCGAAAAACGCGCCCAGGCCAGGGCCACCGGTCCTCCGACAAATGCAGCATCGCAGGCCTGGTCCGCATCGGCATAAACCAGCGTGGCCTTGATGCGCTGCGTGGTGACGGCATGAAAGCCGGCGTTTTCACACAGGCCGGCCAGAAGCCCCTCCTGTCCAAGACGGAAAAACAGCGGACACACCTCGCTGCTCACCTCGGCATCCACGATGGGGAACACGGCCGACCACCCGCAGCGTGCACGTTCTCCCCAGACGGCCAGCGCCAGGCGGCCGCCGGGCTTGAGCACGCGCCGCATCTCACGCAGTGCCTGCCCGGGCTCAGGCATGTACATGAGGCCGAGGGCGCACAGTGCGGCGTCGAAACCTCCATCGGGCAGCTCCAGTGTTTCGCCATCCATGCGCGCAAAGTCCACATTCGCCAGCCCGCATCCGCCCGCATGCCTTGCGGCGGCCTCGACCATCTGCCCCGACAGGTCAATGCCGAGAACCTGCCCCAGCGGCCCGACCGCGCGTGCAGCCTGCAAGCTGACCAGCCCGGTACCGCAGGCCACGTCCAGTACTTTGTCGCCCGGCGCCAGCGCTGCCAGCGCCAGCAGCCCGGCCTGGGCGCCTGCAAGCTGCCTCTGCCAAAGCATTTCGTAGTCAGCCGCCGCCAGGTCCCACCCGTAACGCTGAACCCGCCGCTGCAGCCGGGGCTCCATGCTCAGCGCCGGGTGATGACCAGTTCCAGATATTCGCTGGGAACCACCAGCGAGCCCGGTCCGGCCCGGTTCAACCCGTTGAGCAGTGCCGTCATGTCGGCTTCCAGGGCCCCGGCCTTGTCTTCGGGCAGGGCGGCAAAAGCCTTGTGCACCGGCCCATACCAGGTGCGGAAGACCTCGATGAAATGGGCCGCCGAGCGGTAGCGAAAGTTGAAATGCCGGGGCGTCACGGATATGCCGGCGGCAGTGTCGCCAAAGATGGCGCGCAAATGGGCTTGCGTCCCCCAGAGTGAAGGTGACTGCACGCCCGCCGGCGGCGGCAGATGACGTCCGAGCGTCTTGAACAGCTGGCCGATGAAACCCTCAGGCGTCCAGTTGGCCATGGCTATGCGCCCGCCGGGCCGGCATACCCGCGCCAGTTCGGAAGCGGCCCTGGCATGGTCAGGCGCAAACATCACGCCAAAGGTCGACAGCACGGCGTCGAAACTGGCGTCGGCGAAAGGCAAGGCCTCTGCGTCAGCCGCCTGGAACCGGACCTCCAGGCCTTCGGCACGCGCGCGCTCGGCCCCACGTTCGAGCAGCGTGTCGACATAGTCGGTGGACACCACCTTGCAGCCGCGGCGTGCTGCCGCCAGCGTCGCATTGCCGTTGCCGGCGGCGACGTCCAGCACGTCTTCGTCCCAGCGCAGGTCGCAGGCTTCGGCCAGCTGCTCGCCGACGAGTTGCAGGGTGGTGCCGATGACGGCGTAGTCGCCACTGGCCCACGCGGTCTGCTGGCGGGTTTTCAGGGCATGGAGGTCGGGCTGTGCGTTCATGGGGGGTTCCTGATGGTTGGTGAACAGCCGGCAGTGTCATGCGCAGGCCCGGCTCGCGTCCTGCCTGAGCGTCGCTCCGGCCTGCCCAAACGTCCGGAATTGACGCCCGGCAGCAGCGCCGGCTGACCCATCGTCCGGAATCACTGCCCATTCATCCGCGGCACTTCCAGGGGTGGCCGCTGCGCTGTGTTTATCCCGGGGTGAGGCCTAGAATCCAGCGCATCATTCCTCTGGTGGAGAACACATGGCGGCACGGGACATTGCAGCGGCGTTGCAGCGGGTGGAGTCGGTGTTTCAGCGCCGCCCCGAGGCCGGTCTTCATGAAGACCCGCCAGCCATCGCGCGCTGGGAAGGCGGGCTGCGCGCAGTGGCCACGCATGCCAACGGCCAGCAGGTCCAGACCGACATGCCGGGGGAACTGGGCGGCACAGGCGACCAGGTCTCGCCGGGCTGGCTGGTTCGGGCGGGCGTCGCATCCTGCGCCGCCACCTGCATCGCCATGAGCGCTGCCCGGGAGGGCATCACCCTGGCCTCACTGGAGGTCAGCGCCTGTAGCCGGACCGACGCCCGCGGCCTGCTGGGCATGCAGGACGCCCATGGTGAAGCGGTTTATGCCGGACCCCAGGGCATGGACCTCCTGGTGCGCCTCTGCGCACCGGGTGTGTCGCCCGAACGCCTGCGGGCACTGGTGGAGCGCAGCCATGCCCACGCGCCCATGTCTGCAGCCCTGAGCACCGCCGTGCCCATGACACTGCAGGTCGAGATCACAGGCGCCTGATGGACGCGTTGTCGGAAACACTGCGGGTCGTCCGGCTGGTCGGCGCGATTTTCATCAACGCCCGGTTCACGGCGCCCTGGTGTTACCAGTCGCCCAGCGCCAGCACGGCTGCGCCTTTTCTGGAACCCGGGGCCGAGCGTGTCGTTATTTTTCACCTGATCACCGAAGGCGAGTGTTATGTCGAATTCGGTGATGAGCCGCCGCTGCGGCTGACCGCCGGCGATGCGATCATTTTTCCGCAGGGCGATGCACACCGCATGAACTCCCAGCCCGGTCTGGCCCCAGCCACTGGCGCGCGCCTGGATGTGGTGCTCTCGCGCCGGCCGCGTCAGCTGGCCTACGGCGGTGGCGGCCCGGCCACGCGGCTGGTCTGCGGTTACCTCGCTTGCGACGCGCGCCTGGCCGGCATGCTGCTGGCGGGCCTGCCCCCGGTGGTGAAAGTCAATGTGCGCGGATCGAATGCCGGCATCTGGCTGGAAGCATCGCTTCGTTACGCGCTGGCCGAGGCCCGTTCCCCCCGGCCCGGCGGCGCTGGTGTGCTGGCCAAACTCGCCGAAGTGCTGTTCATCGAAGTCCTGCGCCTCTATATGAATGGCGAAGGGGCAGGCCGCACCGGCTGGCTGGCCGGCGTGGGCGACCGGGTGGTAGGCGCCGCGCTGAACGCCCTGCATCAGCAGCCCGCGCGGGCCTGGACGCTGGACGAGCTGGCCCGCAACGCGGGCACCTCGCGCTCGGTGCTGGCCGCGCGCTTTCAGCAGCTGGTGGGCAGCTCGCCGATCCAGTACCTGACGCAGTGGCGCATGGTGCTGGCCTCGAATCTGCTGTGCCGCAGCAACGCCCCGCTGGCGCGCATCGCAGAAGAAGTCGGCTACCAGACCGACACGGCTTTCAGCCGGGCCTTTCGGCGCGAGTTCGGCGCCCCGCCAGCCACCTGGCGCCGCGACCGGCTGGCGCGCCACAACGGGCCCTGGAGCCCGGGCAGCTAGAAAGTCCGCACACGTCTATGATGGAGAGTTTTGCGGCGCCCTAACACGTGAACTCTCCCAACGACGGCAAATACCTCGCCCCCGCAGCCGCTACCGGCCCGGTGGCGGCCGAGCCCGACAACAGCCGCTACCTGGCGCAGAGTCTGGCCATGCAGCGGATCAGCATACGCGGCGCGCGCACGCACAACCTCAAGAACATCGACCTCGACATCCCGCGCAACCAGCTGGTGGTGATCACCGGCCTGAGCGGCTCGGGCAAGTCCTCACTGGCTTTTGACACCCTGTACGCCGAGGGCCAGCGCCGTTATGTCGAAAGCCTGAGCACCTATGCGCGGCAGTTTTTGCAGCTCATGGACAAGCCCGATGTGGACATGATCGAAGGCCTGTCACCGGCGATCTCCATCGAGCAGAAGGCCACTTCGCACAACCCGCGTTCCACCGTCGGCACGGTCACCGAAATCCACGACTACCTGCGCCTGCTGTTTGCGCGCGCCGGCACACCGTTTTGCCCGGATCACGACCTGCCGCTGCAGGCGCAAAGTGTCAGCGAGATGGTCGACCATGTGCTGGCCCTGCCCGAAGACACCAAACTCATGGTCCTCGCGCCGGTGGCGCGCGAGCGCAAGGGCGAATTTGTCGAGCTGTTTGCCGAGATGCAGGCCCAGGGTTATGTGCGCTTTCGCGTTGACGGCACGGCGTATGAATTCGACGAATTGCCCAAACTCAAGAAGGCCGAGAAACACAACATCGATGTGGTGATAGACCGGCTCAAGGTGCGGCCCGACATGCAGCAGCGCCTGGCCGAAAGTTTTGAGGCCGCGCTGCGCCTGGCCGACGGCAAGGCGCTGGCGATGGAGATGGATTCGGGCAAGGAGCACCTGTTCAGCGCCAAATTTTCCTGCCCGGTCTGCAGCTACTCGCTCAGCGAGATGGAGCCGCGGCTGTTTTCCTTCAACTCGCCGGTGGGTGCCTGCCCGAGCTGCGACGGCCTGGGCCACATGGAGTTTTTTGACCCGGCACGCGTGGTGGCGTTTCCCTCGCTGAGCCTGGCCAGCGGCGCCGTCAAGGGCTGGGACAGGCGCAACGCCTATTACTTCTCGATGCTCGAAAGCCTGGCCAAACACTACAGCTTCGACATCGACACGGCGTTTGAGAAACTGCCGGACGCGGTGCGCCAGGTGGTGTTGCACGGCTCCGGCGACGACGACATCAAGTTCAGCTATGTCATCGACTCGGGCGCCAACGCCGGCAGAAAACACACGAAAAAGCACCCGTTCGAGGGCGTGATCACCAACTTCGAGCGGCGTTACCGCGAGACCGACTCGGCCGCCGTGCGTGAGGAACTGGCGCGTTACCGCAGCCTGCAGCCCTGCCCCGATTGCGAAGGCACACGCCTGCGCCGTGAGGCGCGCCACGTCTACCTGGTCGGCGTGGCCGGCCGCAAGGCCATCTACGAGATCAGCGGTGTCACGCTGCGCGAGAGTTTTGACTACTTCAACACCCTGTCCATGGAAGGCGCCAAAGCCGAAATTGCCGGCAAGGTGGTGCGCGAGATCGGCCTGCGCCTGAAGTTTCTCAACGATGTGGGCCTGAACTACCTGAGCCTGGACCGCAGCGCCGAGACGCTGTCGGGCGGCGAGTCGCAGCGCATACGCCTGGCCTCACAGATCGGCTCGGGCCTGACCGGCGTGATGTATGTGCTGGACGAGCCCAGCATAGGCCTGCACCAGCGCGACAACGACCGCCTGATCGGCACGCTCAAGCATTTGCGCGACATCGGCAACAGCGTGCTGGTGGTCGAACACGACGAGGACATGATCCGCGCCGCCGACCATGTGATCGACATGGGACCGGGCGCCGGCATCCATGGCGGGCGCGTGATGGCCCAGGGCACATATGCCGACGTGCGGGCGAACCCGGCCTCGCTGACCGGCCAGTACCTGGCCGGCACGCTGGCCATCGCCGTGCCAAAACGCCGCACACCCTGGCTGCCGACGGTGGTCAAGGCGCCTTACCGCGACCCGGCCAAACCCTCGAAATTTGCGCCCAGCGCGGCCGGCATCAAACGTGCCGCACGCGAGGCAGAACACCTGCGCACGCAGGGCGACATGCAGGCCATCAAGGTCATCAAGGCCAGTGGCCACAACCTCAAAAGTGTCAGCGTGGATTTTCCAGTCGGCCTGTTGACCTGTGTGACCGGCGTTTCGGGCTCCGGCAAATCGACGCTGGTCAACGACACCCTGTACGCCGCCGTGGCGCGCACCTTATACCGCGCGCATGAAGAGCCGGCGCCGCACGAAAGCATAGAAGGCATCGAACATTTCGACAAGGTCATCAATGTGGACCAGTCGCCGATTGGCCGCACGCCGCGCAGCAACCCGGCCACCTACACCGGCCTGTTCACGCCGATACGCGAGCTGATGGCCGAGATGAACACGGCGCGTGAACGCGGCTACGGCCCGGGGCGTTTCAGTTTCAACGTGGCCGGCGGCCGCTGCGAGGCCTGCCAGGGCGACGGCGTGGTCAAGGTCGAGATGCACTTTCTGCCCGACGTTTATGTGCCCTGCGATGTCTGCAAGGGCATGCGTTACAACCGCGAGACCCTGGAGGTGCAGTACAAGGGCAAAAACATCGCGCAAATCCTCGACCTCACGGTGGAAGCGGCTGCCGAGTTTTTCAAGGCCGTGCCGGTGATTGCCCGCAAGCTGCACACCCTGCTCGATGTCGGCCTGAGTTACATCAAGCTCGGCCAGGCCGCAACCACGCTGTCGGGCGGCGAGGCGCAGCGCGTCAAGCTGGCCCTTGAGCTGTCCAAACGCGACACCGGCCGCACGCTCTACATCCTCGACGAGCCGACCACCGGCCTGCATTTTGCCGACATCGATCTGCTGCTCAAGGTGCTGCACCAGCTGCGCGACGCCGGCAACACGATTGTGGTGATCGAGCACAACCTCGACGTGATCAAAACCGCCGACTGGCTGATCGACATGGGGCCCGAAGGCGGCGCCGGTGGCGGCAGCGTGGTCGGTGTCGGTACACCCGAAGACATTGCGGCCAACCCGGCCAGCCACACCGGGCGTTACCTGAAGCGGCTTTTGTAAGAAAAACAAGGCTCCAGCCCTTGCTGCTTGTGCGCAAGCAGCTATTATTTCCATAGCGTATTTATTGAGGCCAGCCTATGTCATCGATCACCCTGCGTTTTCTGGCGGAACCCAACACCATCAACTTTGGCGGCAAGGTCCACGGCGGCACCGTCATGAAGTGGATTGACGAGGCCGGTTACGCCTGCGCCACGCGCTGGGCCAAACGTTACTGCGTGACGGTTTCGGTCGGGAGCATCCGGTTTCAGCGGCCCATCATGATTGGCGATCTGGTCGAGGTAGAGGCCAGGCTGGCTTATACCGGCGCCACCAGCATGAACATCTCGGTCGAGGTTCGTGCCGGTGACATGAAAACCGGCCAGATGGAAGTCATCACCGAATGTGTGGTGGTGTTTGTGGCGGTTGATGCCGAGGGCAAAACCATTCCGGTCGAGGCCTGGCTGCCCGAAACCCCGGGCGACATGGCGCTGGCGCAACACGTCAGGACCCATCTGAACGCCGCACGCGCCGCGCTGCCGGGCGTTTGATGCGGCCCGGCGTCCTGACCGGCCGCGACCTGGCGGCCGCCCTCGTGGTGGTTGTGGTCTGGGGTGTCAATTTTGTGGTCATGAAATTCGCGCTGCGCGACTTCACGCCCTTCCAGCTCGGCGCCGCGCGTTATGTTTTTGCCGTGCTGCCGCTGGTGCTGTTTGTCCGGCCGCCTCCTATCCCGTGGAAATGGCTGGCGTTTTACGGCCTGTTTCAGGGTGTCGGGCAATTTGGCATCCTGTTCCTCGCGCTGAAAGTCGGCATGACCGCGGCGCTGGCCTCGGTGCTGCTGCAAACCCAGGTGTTTTTCACCGCGCTGTTCGGCTTTGTGCTGCTGAAGGAGCGCGCCAGCCGGCCGCTGCAGGCCGGCATGGTGCTGGCGGCGCTGGGCCTGGCCTGTTTTGCGCTGAACTACCTGACACCGGCCGCCGCAGGCGCTGTTGTCGCCACCACGCTGGCGGGTTTTGTGCTCACTCTCGGCGCCGCCGCCATGTGGGCCATGTCCAACATCGTGGCGCGCCACGTGCAGCAGGGTGGCCGCGCCTACTCGCCGCTGGCCTTTGTGGTCTGGAGCAGCATCTTCGCCATCCTGCCTTTCACGCTGCTGTCCCTGGTGTTCGACCCTGAGGCGACGCGCTGGCAGTGGACCCAGGCCCGCGCCTCCAGCTGGCTGGCGGTGGCCTACCTGGGCTGGATCGCGACCATCCTCGGTTACAGCCTGTGGACCGGCCTGCTCAAACGCCACCCCGCCAACCGCGTCGCACCCTTCAGCCTGGGCGTGCCGGTGGTGGGCCTGAGCACCGGCATGCTGGTGCTCGGTGAAGCCATCACGCCCTGGCAGTGGGCCGGCATCATCCTGGTGGTGGCGGCGCTGGCCTGTGTGATGCTGGGCGGGCTGATCAAGCCCCGCTGACAAGCGTCGACCCGGCGGCTGGCTGGCTGAAATAAGCGGCCAGCAACTCCAGCGCATGGCGCACCTTGGCGGGCTGCTCGCCGCGCCGCGGCGTGACCGCATACACCGGCAGCTCGGGCAGCTGCCAGCCCGGCAGCACCGGCAACAGGCGGCCGTCGGCCAGTGCCCGCCGGTCGTCGTCACTGACGACGATGCTGATGCCCCAGCCGGCCACACACAGCGCATGCAGGGCCGTGACCTGCGAGGCCTGCACCCGTCCTTCCATGCGCACCGTCTGCTGTTCGCCCCCCGGGCCCTGCAGCTCGAGCAGCTCACCGCCTGCGGCGCCGGGCCGGCCGCCCAGCCAGTCGTGCGACAACAGGTCCTGCGCCGTGGCTGGCCAGCCGCGCTCAGCCAGGTAGCTCGGGGCGGCGCACAGCTGCCGCTTCATGCTGCCGAGCTTGCGCGCCACCAGCGTCGAATCGGCGAGCGCGCCCACGCGCAAGGCGATGTCCACACGTGCGCCAATCAGGTCGATCAGCGCATCGTCGAGCAGCAGGCGCAGCGACAGCCTGGGGTAGCCACGCAGAGGCGCAAGCGCCGTGGCCAGCAGACCGCCAAAACCGATGGGCGCGGCCAGGCGCAACTCGCCTTCGGGTTCGTCGCGCAGGCGCGCCAGCGACTGCTCGGCAGAACGCGCGGCGGCCACCATGGCGGCGCAACCCGCGTGGTAACGCTCGCCGGCTTCGGTCAGGGTCAGGCGCCGGGTCGAACGGTGTAACAAGGCCAGGCCCAGCGACTGCTCGAGTTGCCGCAGGTGCTGGCTGACGGCCGAGGGTGTCATGCCCAACTGCCGTGCAGCCGCGGTCAGGGAGCCGGCGGCCACCACCTCGGCAAAGATGGCCATGCGTTTGAAGGGGTCCATTTGGATGTAATTGATTAGCTGTACTTCACAGTATTAGCCAATATAGCCATCTATTCAATAACTTGTGAAGCAATCAGACTAAAGCCTTGTTTCAACTTCAGGAGTTTTTCATGAACATCGCACTGATAGGCGCCACCGGTTTTGTCGGCGCTCCCGTCCTGGCCGAACTGCTCAGCCGTGGCCACCAGGTCACCGTACTGGCCCGCACGCCGTCCAAACTGCCCGCACAAACCGGCCTGACCGTGGTGCAAGCCGACGCGCTGGACGCCGCGCAGGTGGCCCGGGCCGTCGCCGGCCACGACGCCGTGATCAGCGCCTACAACCCGGGCTGGAGCGAGCCGAAGATTCATGACCTGCATCTGCAGGCCAGCCGGGCGGTGGTTGAAGGTGTCAAGGCTGCGGGTGTGAAACGCCTGCTGGTGGTCGGTGGTGCCGGCAGCTTATACGTGGCGCCCGGCCTGCAGCTGGTGGACACGCCCCAGTTTCCGGCCGAATACAAACAGGGCGCGCTGGCCGCGCGCGAAGCGTTGAACCTGCTCAAAAAGGAAAACACCCTGGACTGGAGTTTTGTCTCGCCGCCTATCGGCCTGGCACCGGGTGAACGCACCGGCCACTACCGCGTCGGCGCCGACGATCTCTTGCCCGGTCAGGGCGAGCAGCCGGCCGGCATTTCAGTGGCCGATCTGGCCGTGGCGATCGTCGATGAAATCGAGACCCCTCGGCATCTGCAGAAGCGGTTTACCGTGGCCCACTAGGCGGGCTGGCATCAGGGTGCCTGGTTCTGGAAGCTGATTTCGCTTTTGCGGAATTCGGCCTGCGCCAAAGCCCGGTCGCGGTCGGCCTGCAACAGCTGCTCGTCGGTCACCAGGCCACCCAGCACAGCGCAGGCTTGCAAGGCCAGTGTCAGACCTGCCCAGGTCAGGTGCTGGACGCAGCGGAAACAAGGGGTGTGCATGTTGATACCTCCTGAGCTTGGCTGAAACCTGTCTGGAGATTATTTCAGTTTTTGCGTGTGTTGGTCCGTTTTCGGCTGTGCTCCTCGGCCCAGCCCGACGGGTGGGGGGGACGAATGCGGGTTCGGGTGCGGGGAGCCCTGACGCGCATAGCGCGTCAGGGCTGATTCTGTTGGCCGCCATGTTTGCACGCGGGAGCAGCACACGCGGCCAAATGAGGTCCCCCTCCATCGCCCAGCGGGGCGAGGGAGGGGTTAGGGGTGGGAGTGGGGAGTCAGGCCCTACTGCCCATCGCAAGCCCGAGGCGCAGCGTGATTCCGCCATGGCCGCCATCCGCAAAGCACACCAGTGCAGGTTGTTTGCTATAAATTCAATAGCTGCATATGCTCGCCACGCAAGGGGCCAGGGCCAAAAAAGCCCTGAACATCAAACCCGGGCCGCCTGCAACAGATCCCGCGTCCTGATGGCTTCACGCCGCGCCGCGTCGGCAAAATCATCACCCGACGAGGCGTAGATGATGGCGCGTGAGGAGTTGACGATGATGGGTGCGCCCGGCCGCCAGCCGGCCTTGACCGTGGCCACCGCATCACCACCCTGCGCACCGACGCCGGGAATCAGCAACGGCAGGGTCGGCGCCACCGCGCGCACACGTTCGATCTCGGCCGGGTAGGTCGCGCCCACCACCAGCCCGAGCTGGCCATTGAGGTTCCACGGGCCCTGCGCGAGCCGCGCCACATGTTCGTACAGCAGGGGCTGGCCTTCGATCGACGCCAGGCGCTGGTTCTGCAAATCATCGCCGCCGGGATTCGAGGTGCGGCACAGCAGGAAGGCGCCCTTGCCCTGGTGTTTCAAATACGGCGCGACCGAATCAAAACCCATGAAGGGCGACAGCGTCACCGCGTCGGCGCCGTAACGCTCGAAGGCTTCGATCGCATACTGCTCGGCGGTGCTGCCGATGTCGCCGCGTTTGGCGTCGAGGATGATGGGCACCTGCGGCGCCACGCGGCGCATGTGCTGCATCAGGCGTTCCAGCTGGTCTTCGGCGCGGTGTGCGGCAAAGTAGGCGATCTGCGGCTTGAAGGCAATCGACAGATCGGCGGTGGCGTCCACGATGGCCGCGCAGAAGTCATAAATCCTGCCGGCGTCGCCCTTGAGCTTGCCGGGAAACTTCGCGGGATCCGGGTCCAGGCCGACACACAACATCGATTGGTTCTGGCGCTCAGCCGCGCCCAGCATCTCAAGGAAAGTCATGCCTTATTGTAAGAAGGTACCTGAAATACCCCTCAGCGGCAAAGCGGGACAATCCATACATTGCCCACAACGGAGACCGGGATACATGCATCTGAGCCGAAAACAATTGATCCTGCTGGTTTTGCTGACACTGGCCTGGGGCATCAACTGGCCCATCATGAAAGTCGGTGTCGCCGACTTTCCGCCTTTGACTTTTCGTGCGCTGTCGATCTGGCTCGGCATTCCGGTGCTGGGTGCGGCCATGCTGCTGATGAAGGTGCCGTTTTTTGTACCGCGCGAGAAATACCGCGAGTTGTTCTGGCTGGCATTTGCCAACATGTTTGTCTGGCACGGGCTGATCATTCTGGCGGTGAAAAGCCTCAGCAGCGGGCGCGCCGCCATCCTCGGTTACACCATGCCGATTTTTTCAGCCCTGTTCGGCGCCTGGTTCTTCGGCACCCAGCTCCAGCGCCGCAGCTGGCTGGGTGTGGCCGCGGCCGCGCTGGGGGTGTCGCTGCTGCTGTGGCATGAGCTGACCAACCTGTCGGGCCGGCCCCTCGGCGTGTTGTGCGCGCTGGCGGCAGCGGCCACCTGGGCCGTCGGCACGCAGCAGCTGCGCAACACCACGATGCCGGTGGCCACACTGACGATTTCCTTCTGGATGACGGTCATGACGGCAGTGGTGATGACAGGCTTGAGCGCGGTCTTCGAAATGCCGCAGTGGAAGGCGCCCCCGGCGATCAGCTGGGCCGCCATTCTTTACAACGCCGTGATCATTTTCGGCTTTGCCCACGCTGCCTGGTTTTTTCTGGCGCGCAGCCTGCCGCCCATCGCCTCGACCCTGAGCGTGATGATGATCCCCATCCTCGGCGTGTTCTCGGGCGCCATAGGCCTGGGCGAGGTGCTGCACTGGCAGGACTGGGCGGCGGTGGCCCTGATGGTGGTGGCGATTGCCTCGGTGCTGGCGCCGGGGCGGGCTGGTTTGTCATCCCGGACCTGATCCGGGATCCATGTCGCACGAAACCACGGCTCATGGCCCGCGAGGCATGGATTGCGGCTCAAGGCCGCAATGACAATTCAGTATCGCTAGGCGGTCACGCCGGGCGTTTGAGCGTGTCCAGAGCCAGACAGAGGTCGTCCCAGGCCTTGGCCTTGTCGCCCAGGCTGCGCAGCAGATAGGCCGGGTGGTAGCTGACCACCACCGGCACACCGAGGTAGCGAAACACCTGGCCACGCAGCTTGCCGAGCGGGATCTTCTGCACATCGGGCACGCTGTCCTGCAGCAGCGACTGCGCCGCAAACTTGCCGAGCGCCAGAATCATTTTCGGTTGCAGCAGCTCCACCTGGCGCTTGAGGTAGGGCTCGCACTGCGCCACCTCGGCCGGTTCGGGGTTGCGGTTTGCCGGTGGCCGGCACTTGAGCACATTGGTGATGAAGAGGTTTCTGGACAGACCGGCCTGCGGCGGCGCCGCAGCGTCCTGGCCGCGCTGCAAGCCCATGGCCAGCAGCATGTTGTCGAGCAACTTGCCGGCCTGACCGACAAAAGGCTCGCCGGCAATGTCTTCGTTTTCACCGGGCGCTTCGCCGACGATCAGCCAGTCCACCTGGGGTGCGGCCGCAGCAGCGGCCACCGGCCCGATACCAAACACGGTCTGCGTGCGGCTCTCGCACAAGGCGCAGGCGCGGCAACTGGCCACCGCGGCCTGCAGGGCCGGCCAATCCATACGCTCCACACCCTGGGGGCGCGCCAGCGGGGCGGCTTGCAGCGCGACGGCTGCAGGCGTACGCAGCGCTGGCGTGGCCGAATTCTCAGCATCCAATCGGGCTGCAGCCCTTTCCGGACGTGCGCCAGAGGCTATGTTATTGATAGCGTGTGCGGTGTCTGCCTGGGCCTGCACCGGTGCGCCGGGTGTTGGCAGGGGCTGCCAGACACGCACGCCCATCTCGCGCAGCATGGCGCGTTGGCGTTTGTCCAGGTCCAGGCTCACGGCACGCTCCTCATGCGGCGGACAGCGCCAGACTCATGACCACCGCGTCCTCGCGCCCGGCCTTGTCGGCCGGGTAATACTGGCGCCGGCTGCCCACATGGCGAAAACCATAACGCTCGTAGACCGCGCGTGCGCGGGTGTTGCTCACGCGCACTTCGAGCCAGACCCACTGCGCGCCCTGGCCACGTGACCACAGCACCAGCGCATCGAGCATCAGGCGGGCCCAGCCCTGGCGCTGGTATTCGGGCGCGACCGTGATGTTCAGCAGGTGCACCTCGTCCACACCCTGCATGGCCACAAAGTAGCCGAGCAACTGCGTATTCGGACCGGTGCCGCCGGTCAACAGCTGCGCCTGGTAACCGGCCCGTAACGAGTCTTTGAAGTTGCCCTGGGTCCAGGGATGCGGATAGGCGCTTTGCTCAACCCGGCAGACCGCGTCCAGCCATGACTCGGTCATGGCTTCGAACTGGGCCTCCAGGGGTTCAAGAACAGCGCTCATGTCTCATTATCAGCCGCAGGCCAGCGCCTGAGCGGCTTTGAGCCTGGCGCGCTCGTCGGTGGTCAGTGCCACCTTGTCACGCACATACAGCGGCAGCGCCTGATCGGCGGGCACACCCTGGCCCGCAGCCAGCAGCGCGGGCGCCAGCCGCAGCAGGGCCGTGGCCGTGGGCAGCGCGCTCACACGCAGCAGACCATCCGGAAAAACCGGCAGCCGGTCCGCATACACGCCAAACACATTGCCGGCCAGCAGCCCTGTGCCGGGCTGCAGCGGCAAGGCCTCGGGGCGAATCAGCGTGCAGGGCGCAGCCGCGCTCCAGTGCCCGCCGCTAAAACCAAAATGCTGCACATACATCTCGTCCATGCGGGCATCGAGCAGCGCCGTCAGCTGCACATCCGCGGCCGCTGCACCCTGCTGCTGAAAACGCGCTTCTTCGGCCAGCGCCAGCAAGGTGTCCAGCGGCAACACCGGCAGGCCTGCGCCGAATGCCAGCCCCTGGGCCACCGAGCAGGCCGTGCGCAGCCCGGTGAAGGACCCCGGGCCACGGCCAAACACCAGCGCGTCGAGACCGGCCAGCGCCAGCCCGGCCTGCTCCAGCAGCGCCAGAATGGCCGGAATCAGCGTGCTGGAGGCCTGCGCGCCGCCGGGGCCGCTGTGCTGCCAGAGACGCCCGCCGTCGCTGAGCGCAATCGACATGCTGTCGGTACTGGTGTCAAAAGCCAGGAGTTTCATGCTTGATGCACCCAATCAGGGCTTGGCCCTTGTGACGCCTGCGTGGGCAGCTACCAAATCAGGAGCGCTTGCAGCCGGTTTGGCCTGGGCCCGCACGCCGAACACAATGCCTGCGGTGACCAGCGCCAACCCGGCCACCAGGTTCCAGTACAGCGGCTCGCCGAGGAACAGCACCGCGCCCAGGGCCGACAGGCCGGGCACCACGGCGGTGATCATGGTCGAGCGCACGGGGCCGAAGTACTGGACCATTTTGGTGAAGGTGATGCCCGAGATCACGACCGAACCCACACCCTGGAACACCAGCTGGAAAACAATCTCGCCCCAGGGTGCGCTCGCGAGCCGGCTGGCGATGGCGCCCGACAGCGTCAGCAGCGCATACACCGGCACATAAGTCACAAAGGCAAACACACTGATGGCAATCGTCGCCTGCACCGCCTGCAGCGCGTGTTTGCGCACCAGCACCGAATACACGGCCCAGCAGCTGGAGGCGCCGAGAAACAGCAGGTCGCCCTTCCAGACTTCACTGCCCGGCTCCAGCCAGGCGCGCAGCAGGCTGGCGCCGCCCACCATCACATCGCCCAGAAAAATCAGGCCCAGGCCGACGGCGCGCAGCGGCGTCACGCGGTCGCCGAGAATCAGCACCGCCATCAGCGTGGTGCTCAGCGGCAGCGTGCCGGGCAGCAGCACCGAAGCGTGCGCGGCGGGGGCGAAATAAAAACCGCTGTAGGCCAGGCAGGCATAACCGACACCACCCAGCAGGCCAATCAGCGCTGTGAGCCGAAAGCCCAGCGGCGACAGGCCCAGCCAGCTGGGCGGCAACACGCCGCCCATGCTCTGCCTGGCACGGCGCCAGACCAGCCATGCGCCCCAGGGCAGCAGCACCAGGGCAGCGCCGGTGAAACGCAGCAGGCAGATGTCCAGCGGCGTGAGGCCGCGGTGCGCCGTGGCGCGCGCAATCACGATGAAGGAAGTCCAGATGGTGACGGTGATGATGGCGGCAAGCACACCCACCGTCTTGGGAGAAAAACGCATGGAGGCATTATCCGGGCAAGCCGGCGGCCCGGCTCGCCCAGGGGCAACACGGATAATGCACCATGCCCCTCCTTCCCCTTGTGTGCCGCCTGAGCGGCGTGTGTCTGCTGGCACTGGCCCCGACCTGGGCACTGGCGCAAAGCGCCGCGCCCGGCCCCAAAGCCGCCAGAGTCGCCAAAGCTGCAAAACCGGCCCTGCCGGCACTGGTGGCCAAGGCGCTGCAACGCGCGCAGGTTCCGCCCGATGCGGTTTCGCTGCTGGTGGTGGACGCCAGCGGCCTGCAGCCGCCGCGCCTGAACCACCAGGGCAGCCTGCCCATGAACCCGGCGTCGGTCATGAAACTGGTGACCACTTACGCCGCACTGGATGTGCTGGGGCCGGCCTTCACCTGGAACACCCAGCTGCTGATGGACGGCAGGGTGTCGGACGGCATCCTGCACGGCAACCTGCTGGTGCGCGGCGGCGGCGATCCCAAAATGGTGGTCGAACGCCTGCAGGCGCTGCTGGCGCAGGTCCAGGCCAGCGGCGTGCGCGTGATACGCGGCGACATCGTGCTGGACCGCAGCGCCTTCCAGGTGCCGGCGCTGGACGCCGGCGAATTTGACGGCGAGCCGCTGCGGCCCTACAACGCACGCCCCGACGCACTGCTGATCAACTTCAAATCGCTGGTGCTGCGTTTCACGCCCGACCCTGCCACTGGCCGCGTACTGGTGCGCAGCGAGCCGCCCATGGCCGGCCTGACGGTGGATGACAGCGTGCCGCTGGCGCGTGTCTCGCGCTGCGGCGACTGGCGCAGCGAGCTGCGCGCCAGCGTGGACAGCCCGGAGCGCATCCAGTTTGCCGGCAGCTATTCGCTGGCCTGCGGTGAACGTGTCTGGCCCACGGCCTACGCCGATCCCGCCAGTTTTGCGGCGCGTGCACTCGAGGGCTCCTGGCGCGCACTCGGCGGCCTGCTGACCGGCAGCGTGCGTGACGCCACCACGGCCGAACTGGCCGTGATACGTGCGCGCGGCAGCTTGTCGGGCGAAAAACCGCCGCTGCGCCTGGACGCGCCTTCGCTGCCGCTGCGCGAGATCGTGCGGGACGTCAACAAGTTCTCCAACAATGTCATGGCCCAGCACCTGTTCCTGACCCTGGGGCGCCAGGCCCAGACCGGCGACCACGCCCAGGGCACACCCGACACCGGGCGCGCCGCACTGGCCGCCTGGTGGAAAAAAATACTGCCGCTGCAAGCCGCCCCGGTGATGGACAACGGCTCCGGCCTGAGCCGCAGCGAACGCATCAGCGCCACCAGCCTGGCGGCCATGCTGCAAAACGCCGCCCAGAGCCGGGTGGCGCTCGACCTGCTGGAGTCGCTGCCGATTGCCGGTGTGGACGCCACCATGCGCGAACGCGCCAAGACCGTCACCGGTCAGGCCTTCATCAAAACCGGCTCGCTGCGTGATGTGACCGCGGTCGCCGGTTATGTCAACGGCAACAGCGGCACGCGTTACATCGTGGTTGGCATGGTCAACCACCCGAACGCGGGGGCGGCTCGGCCGGCGCTCGATGCCCTGATTCAGTGGGCGGTGCAGGAGCAACGGTAAAACTTGGGTGGGATTGGCTTGTACTGAGCCGGGCCAAGAGTTGAGACCTTCTTTGCCTTCAACGGTAGTGGTGCGCCAGCAAGCCGGGGGTTGCCCGGCGGCAAGTAACTTTCTTTTGCGTCGCCAAAAGAAAGTCACCAAAGAAAAGGCGACCCGATGGTCTGGGTCCCTCCGCTTCGCTACGGGCGACCTGCGGTGCTCGCCGAAAACGGGGTCTCGCTCGAACTCGCCTTCGGCTCAGACAATCGCGAGCCCTGATCCGTTTTCGGCTGCGCTCCTCGGCCCAGCCCGACGGGTTGGGGGAACGAATGCGGATGCGGGGAGACGATGACGCGCAGAGCGCGTCATC
>CALRUM020000016.1:0-84211 GCA_943371375.1 Asaia bogorensis | reverse complement strand
CGGCCATGACCCAGGCCGGGCTGTTGTCGGCCAGCACGGCCAGAACGCGGCAGCCGGACAGCCGCAGTGCCAGGACCGCCACGCTGTCCAGCACCTCGGCGGCGCGCCAGCTGTCCGTCTCACCGCGCAGCAGCACGGCGTCCAGCGAGCGCGCGGCCAGCGCGCTGAAAAGGCGTTCGGCGCTCATGCCTGCCGGCTCATGCGGTCCAGCCCGAGCTGGATGCGGCCGGCCACCACAATGGGCTGGGTGTCGTAATAGCTGCCCCAGGCCGCTGCTTCGTCGCCCAGGCGGGCCGGGTCGGCCTTGGCCAGGGCCAGCATGGGCAGGCCCAGCTTGGTGAGTATCCTGATCAGCTCCTGGGTCGCGGTGAACACCACCCATTCAAAGCCAAGCTGATGCAGGTGCGGGCCGAGTGTGAGGATGATCTGAATGCTGCCGCCGGGCTTGTCCGCCGCGAGGTTGCCGACCTCGACGATGCGTTCGCGCACGACGTTCTGGCCGGCCAGCTGCGCCATGGCGACTTCAATCGGGCTGTCCAGGTAATGTTCGAGAAAGAGCTTGTCCGTGCTGGCGCCGCGCCATCCCGCGGCGGCGATGAGGCGCTGCTGCTGCTCCAGCAGCACCAGGTTGGGCGCAAAGGCCGCCGGTTGGGCCTGATACCGGCTGGCAAAAATCGAACGGATATAGGCTTCGGCTTCCTCGCGGCGCGCTGCGCCGGCCGGAGCGTGGGTCACGGTGATGGGGGCGGCCGGCGAGTCAAACACCTGGCGCAGCGCAGGGGGCATGTTGCATCCTTTGGAGAAGAGATGCGCGAGTGTAGGAAGGGCTGGCTTAAGAGAGCCTTAAGGAGGGGGCCGGGCGAAGACCGGGCGCAGCACAGGGAAACGCCGGCCGGCCGCCTTTTTGAAGCCGAATCGGCCTCTGGCCCTTGTCTAATGGGCGCGGGCAGCTATCAAAAACAGAGCGCTTTTGATGCCGGCCACGGTCAGCAGCAGTGAGCCGAACAGGTGGAGTGAGGCCGTGCCCAGGGCCAGGGCGTAACGCTGCTGCTGCAGCATGGCAATCACTTCGGCCGAAAAGGTGGAGAAGGTGGTCAGTGCGCCCAGAAAGCCGGTCACCAGCAACAGGCGCCAGACCGGGTCGATCTGCGGCATGGCCTGGAAGGTGGCCACACACACACCGACCAGGTAGCCACCGAGCAGGTTGGCGGCCAGTGTGCCCCAGGGCAGCAGGCCGCCGGGGTTGAGCCACAGGCTCAAACCCCAGCGCGCCAGCGCGCCGACCGAGGCACCGATGCAGATGGCAAATACAGACCCCATGCCGGCCTGCCTTATTTTTCCGTGCCCATGACCAGATCCGGCAGGACGGTGACAATTTGCGGAAACAGCGTGATCAGCGCGATGCAGATCACCATGCAGATAAAAAACGGAATCGCGGCGCGGGCAATGATGTTGCTGTCCTTGCCGGTCATGTTTTGCAGCACAAACAGGTTAAAACCCACAGGCGGCGTGACCTCGGCGATCTCGACCAGCAGCACGATGAAGATGCCGAACCAGATCAGGTCAAAACCGGCCTTCTGGATCATGGGCAGCACCACCGCACTGGTCAGCACAATCATGGAGATGCCGTCCAGCGCCGTGCCCAGCACCAGGTAAATCAGCACCAGCGAGCCAATCAGCGCGTAGGGCGACAGGTGCATGGCATCCACCCACTCGGCCAGCTCACGCGGTATGCCGGTAAACGCCATGGTTTTGGTCAGGAAAGCGGCACCGGCCAGGATGAACATGATCATGCAGCTGGTGCGGGTGGCGCCCATCAGGCCTTCGGTGAAATTGGCCCAGCTCAGGCTGCGGCCCCAGGCGGCGATGGCCAGTGAGCCCAGCACCCCAAAAGCCGCACACTCGGTGGCGGTGGCCCAGCCGGCGACCAGCACCCAGACGATGAACACAATCAACAGCCCGCAGGGAATCAGGTTGCCCGAGAGGCGGATTTTTTCCCTGAAGCTGGTCGGTGGATCGGCGGGCGGCACCTGGTCCGGATGCCGCAAGCTCCACCAGGCGATGTAGCCGGAGAACAGCAGCATCAGCAAAAAGCCCGGCAGAAAACCGGCCAGAAAGATGCGGATGATGGAGGCGTCGGCCGCCACCGCATACACCACCATGGTGATGGACGGAGGAATCAAAATGCCCAGGGTGCCGGCCGAAGCCAGTGAACCGATCGCCAGGTTTTCGTTGTAGCCGCGGCGCTTGAGCTCGGGCAGGGCCACCTTGGCAATCGTCGCGCAAGTGGCGGCCGACGAGCCCGAGACCGAGCCGAAAACGCCGCAACCAATGATGGTGGTGTGCATCAGCCGGCCGGGAATGCGGTTTAACCAGGGCCGCAGGCCTTCAAACATTTCTTCACTGAGCCTGGTGCGAAACAAGATTTCGCCCATCCAGATAAACAGCGGCAGGGCGGCCAGCTCCCAGGAGGCATTGGACTCCCAGAAAGCCGAGAACAGGTTTTTGCCGGGCAGGGTGTTGGTGAAAAAAGCCTGGCCGACCCAGCCGACAATGGCCAGGGTCATCGCAATCCAGACGCCACCGGCCAGCAGCACCAGCATGATGATGAGCAGCAAGCCGCCCATGAGCAGGATATCCATCAGATATCGGAGGAAAAATCGCCCTTGGCGTGCCGCTCTTCCACCGCGCGCTGGTAGCTGGGTTTGCCGCCCTGCAGCACCGTCACCAGTTCATCAAGCATGGCGGCCAGCAGCAGCCAGCAGCCGATGACAAAGGTCGATTGCGGAATCCAGATCGGAATGACCACCAGGCCGGTCGCCATTTCCTTGAACTCCCAGCTTTCATAAGTGAAAGCCGTGGCCGACCAGGTCAGGTAGCTGACCGAGATGGCGGCAATCACCAGGCAGGTCACGTCCATGATGCGGCGCAGGCGCGGCGGCACCTTGTCCAGCAACAGCGTAACGCGCACAAAGTCGCCGTGGCGAAAGGCATGTGCCATGGCAAAAAAAGCGGCTGCTGCACACAGCCACGAGACGATGTCGTTGACACCGCTGAGCGCCAGGTTCAGCTGCCGGCCGACACCGTTGATGATCATCAGCACAAAAATCAGGAAGACGCAGAACGCGCCCAGCGCGCCGGCGGCATCGAGCACACGCTCCAGGGCGCGGCGCACGTTTATTTCTTCGCTTTGTAGGCGTCCACAATGGCAGCGCCTTCAGGGCCGGCGGCTTTGAGCCAGTCGGCCTGCATGATGGCGCCGACCTGGCGCATGTCGGCATTGAGCTTGGCCGAAGGCGCGTGGATTTTCATGCCGCGTTCGGTCAGCAGGCGTTTGTACTCGACATTTTTTTCCTGGGCCACTTTCCAGCCGCGGGTTTCGGCGTCGGCGGCCACCTTCAGCACAGTGGCCTGGGTGGCGGCGTCCAGCGCGTTGAAACTTTTCAGGTTCACCAGCACCGCGTTTTTGGGAATCCAGGCCTGGGTGTCGTAGAAGTTCTTGATGTGTTCGTAGGTCTTGGTGTCAAAACCGGTGGAGCCCGAACTCATGTAACTCTCAATCACGCCGGTGGCCATGGCAGCGCTCAGTTCGGCCTGCTGGATCTGCACCGGCTGCGCACCTATGAGCTCTGCAATTTTGGCGGTGGCGGGGCTGTAGGCGCGCCATTTGATGCCGCGCAAATCACCGACCGAGTTGATTTCACGTTTGCTGTAAATGCCCTGTGGCGCCCAGGGCACCGAAAACAGCAGCTTGATGCCTTGTGCGGCCAGCAGTTTTTCAATCGCGGGCTTGGACGCGTCGTAGAGGTTGCGCGCCTGCGGGTAGCTGGTGGCCAGGAAGGGCACACCGTCGAGTGCGTAGATCGGGTTTTCGTTGGCGAAGTTGGCCAGCAGAATTTCGCCGGCCTGGGCCTGGCTGCTTTGCACGGCGCGCTTGATCTCGGGCGCCTTGAACAGCGAGGCATTGGCATGCACCGTGATCTTGAGCTTGCCGCCGGTGGCCGCATCCACTTCCTTGGCGAACTGGGTGATGTTCTCGGTGTGGAAGTTGGTGGCCGGGTAGGCCGTCGGCAGGTCCCATTTGGTCTGGGCCATGGCGGCGGAGCCAATGCTCAGGACGGCGGCGATCAGGGCAAGTTTGAATTTCATGACAACTCCAGGAAGGGGAAGTGGTAAGTACGGATAGGATAGACGCAAATCCCGCGCCAGCTTCCCCGGACATACCCCGAAAACCTCCAGCCGCCACGCATGAACCTCCGCTTTGTCGAAGCCTTTTACTGGGTGGCTGCGCTCAAGAGCATTTCGCGCGCGGCCGAAAAGCTGTATCTGACGCAGTCGGCCATGTCCAGCCGCATCGCCACGCTGGAAGACGAGCTTGGCGTGTTGCTGCTGGACCGCCATGACAAGCAGTTCAAGCTGACGGCGGCGGGCACCCGCTTTTTACGCTACGCCGAAAAACTGCTGGCACTGCAGCGCGAGGTCAAGGCCGAGATGGGTTCCGGGCAGGCCATGGCGGTGTCCATGCGTATCGGTGCGATCGAGTCGGTGCTGCACTCCTGGCTGATCCCCTGGCTGGAAAAGCTGCGCGCCGAACATCCGGGGCTGGAGCTGGAACTCACGGTGGAGACCACCCCCATCCTGGTGGACCAGATCCAGCGCGGCACGCTGGACCTGGTGTTTGCGGTGTTGCCGGCGGCCGCCGACGGTGTGCGAAACCAGGCCCTGCCAAGCATGGACATGGTGTTTGTCGGGCACCCGGAGCTGCATAAAAAAAGAAATTACCGGCTTGATGAGCTCGCCGAAATGGAACTTCTGACCTTTCAGAAAGGCTCGCAGCCGCATGTCACGCTGCTCGATTTGTTCCGAACGCGCAAGATGGAACCCAAAAAGGTGCACGCGATTTCGTCCATTTCGGCCATGGTGCAACTGGTGCAGGGCGGCTTTGGCGTGGCCTTGTTGCCGCGCGCTGCAGTCGAGCGCCTGACCGGCTTTGCGCGCCTGAAAACACTGACCTGCGATGCCCAGTTGCAGTCGCTGCCCATCCATGCCAGCTACCGCACCGACCCGACTTCCAGGACGGTGGAAACCGTGCTGCAGTCGGCGGTCGCCTTTGCCGGCGGAGCAAAAAAACGCACCAAAACAGTCCCCGCAGGTAAACCCGTAGTATCGAAAAAATCGATGAGCTAAGCGAAATATTTTGAATTTGCGGTCCGCTGGCGACCCTCCCACAATCCGCTCATCGTCATCACGGTGACACACGACAGAGGGATTTTCCGGTGCGCACATTGTCTCCATCAGCCCCAGCAGCCGCCGCCGCAGCGGACGTGACCGCTGTCTTCGGCAGCGACGGCATCAAGAGTGCGGCGCATGTGCGCAGCCTCATTCGCCTGGGCCGCTGGACGCACCACACCAGTGGTCTGGCCGATGGTTATGTGCAGGGCAATGTGGTCATCCTGCCGGCTGCGCAGGCCGGTGATTTCCTGGATTATTGCCAGCGCAATCCCAAACCCTGCCCGGTGCTGGCGGTGTCCGAGCCGGGCCAGGCCGCGCTGCCGGCCCTCGGTGCCGACATCGACATCTGCACCGATGTGCCGCGTTACCGCGTCTGGCGTGATGGCGTGCTGACAGAACAACCCACCGACATCAGCAGCCTGTGGCGCAAGGACCTGGTGACTTTTGTCATCGGCTGCTCCTTCTCGTTTGAAGAGGCGCTGATGCAGGGCGGCCTGCGCATCCGGCATATCGACCAGGGCAGAAACGTGCCCATGTACCGCACCAACATCGCCACCGAGGCTGCCGGACCTTTTCACGGGCCCATGGTGGTTTCGATGCGGCCTTTCAAGGCCGCGGATGCGATACGGGCGGTGGAGATCACCGCGCGTTTTCCCAATGTGCACGGCGCGCCTGTGCACCTCGGCAACCCGGCCGAGATTGGCATCAGCGATCTGGCCAGGCCCGACTACGGCGATGCCGTGGACCTGCAGCCCGGCGAGATCCCCGTGTTCTGGGCTTGTGGTGTCACGCCGCAGGCCGCCATCACCGAGGCGCGCCCCGCCTTTTGCATCACCCATGCACCGGGCGCGATGCTGATCACCGACTTGCTCAACCACCAACTGGCCACTTCCTGAGGCCACCTCTTTACCTGGAGATCATGATGAAAAAACTGCTTGTTTCGCTTGCTGCTGTGGCCACACTGGGCAGCAGCTGGGCCCAGACCAAATGGGACCTGCCTTCGGGCTACGGTGCCAACACTTTTCAGGTGCAGAACCTGATGTTGTTTGCCGACGGCGTGGACAAGGCCACCGGCGGCAAGATGAAGATCCATGTGCATCCGAATGCCTCGCTGTTCAAGGCCAACGAGATCAAACGTGCGGTCCAGTCGGCGCAGGTGCCGCTCGGTGAATTCATCCTGTCGGGCGCCGCCAACGAGGCACCGGTGTTTGGTGTGGATTCGATTCCCTTTCTGGCCACCAGCTACGCCGAATCGCGCCGGCTGGACACCGCCTCACGCGCCCTGCTGGTCAAGACACTGGCCGGCCAGGGCATGAAGCTGCTGTACACCGTGCCCTGGCCGCCGCAGTCGCTGTATTCGGCCAAGCCGGTGGCGGCGCTGAAAGACCTCAAGGGCACCAAGATGCGCGCCTACAACCCGGCGACCTCCTTCATCGCCACCGCGGTCGGCGCACAGCCGGTGACGATTCAGCTGGCTGAATTGCCGGCGGCGCTGGCCACAGGCGGCGTGGACAACTTCCTCACCTCGAGTGCCAGCGGTGTGGACAGCAAGCTGCATGAAAGCGTGAAGTACTTTTATGGGGTGGCTGCCTGGCTGCCGCGCAATGCGGTGGTGGTGAACTTCAAGCTGTTTGAGGCGCTGGACAAAGCCAGCCAGGACGCGGTGCTGCAGCAGGCAGCGGCGGCCGAAGAACGCGGCTGGAAGACCAGCGAGCAAAAGGACGGCGAATACATCAAGGAGCTGGCCGCCAAGGGCATGACGATTGACACCAACGCCAGCGGGCTCAAAAAAGAGCTGTCGGCGATTGGTGAACGCATGACCGCCGACTGGGTCAAGCTGGCCGGTGCCGACGGCAAAGCGGTCATCGACGCTTTCAGCAAGAAGTAAGAAGAAGAAAAGAAAGCAGCGCCCATGTCCTCGCCCGCCGTTTCGATTCAACAAGTGCCCGCCGTGAGCGGCCACGCCCTGCGGCGCTGGCTGGACCGCACTTACGTGGCTGCCGGGGCGGTGGGTGCAGCCAGCATTGCCCTGATCTGTGTGCTCATGGTGGTGCAAACGCTGGGGCGGCAACTGGGTTTCCCGACCGGCGCCATCAACGATGTGGTGTCGTGGCTGTGCGCTGCGGCCGCCTTCCTGACCATGGCGCATGCCTTCAAACATGGCGACTTTGTGCGCGTCACCTTGCTGCTGGAAAAAGTGTCTGCCCCCAGGCGCCGGGTGATGGAGTTGGCCAGCCTGGGCATTGCGCTGATTGCCACCGCCTACCTGGCCTGGTGGGCCTGCCGCTTCACCTACCAGAGCTGGGAGTTCATGGAGCTGGCCCAGGGCCTGTGGCCCATCCAGATCTGGATACCGCAGACCAGTTTTGCGCTGGGCTCGCTGCTGCTGCTGGTGGCCGTGCTGGATGAGTTTGTGATTGTGGCCCGTGGCGGCATTCCCACCTTTGTGCGGCTGGTGCAGGAGCGCCATGCCAAAGGTGATTTTTCTTCTGATCTTTGAAAGAGGCCGGCCATGGATATTCTGACCGTTGGCGCGATCCTGCTGACCCTGATGCTGCTGATGCTGTCGGGCGGCGTGTGGATTGCCATGACCCTGGCGATTTGTGGCTGGGTCGGGCAGGCCTTTTTTACCACCAGCCAGCCGGGCCTGAACCTGTTTTCCGCTTTCTGGGAAAGCAATGCGAGCTGGGAGCTGGCAGCCCTGCCGCTGTTCATCTGGATGGGCGAAATCCTGTTTCGCACCAAGCTCAGTGAAGAGATGTTTTCCGGCCTGGCGCCGTGGCTGAACCGGGTGCCGGGGCGCTTGTTTCACACCACCATCCTCGGTTGCGGCATTTTTGGTTCGGTCTCGGGTTCGTCGGCCGCCACCTGCGCAACGATTGCCAAGGTGTCGCTGCCCGAGCTCAAAAAGCGCGGCTACAACGAGAACATCGCGATTGGTTCATTGGCCACCGCCGGCACGCTGGGTATTCTGATTCCGCCGTCCATCACCATGGTGGTCTATGCGGTGGCGGCCGATGCCTCCATCATCCGCATCTTTCTGGCCGGATTTTTGCCGGGCATCCTGCTGATGGCCTTGTTTTCGGGCTACATCGCCTGGTGGGCGCTGCGCAACAAAAAACTGATGCCGCCCATGGAGCCGGCCACATCGCTGCGCGAGAAGCTGCGCCTGTCGAAAAACCTGATTCCCTGCGCCCTGTTGATTGTGTTCATCTGCTGGTCACTGGTGGCCGGCTGGGCCACGGCCACCGAATGTGCGGCTTACGGCGTGGTGGGGGCGCTGGCCCTGGCGGCCTGGAGCGGCTCCCTGACCTGGGACAACTTCAGGGAAAGCCTGTCGGGCTCGGCGCGCACCAGCTGCATGATCATGTTCATCCTGGCGGGTGCTGCCTTTTTGACCAAAACCATGGCGTTCACCGGCATACCGCGTGAACTGGCCGAGTGGGTCAACAGCATGAACCTGTCGCCGTATGCGCTGATCGGCTGCCTGGTGGTGGTTTACCTGGTGCTGGGCACGGCGCTGGACGGCATCAGCATGATTGTGCTGACCGCGGCAGTGGTCATGCCCATGATCCAGAAAGCCGGTTTTGACCTGATCTGGTTCGGCATCTTCGTGATCTTGCTGGTGGAAATTGCCGAGGTCACGCCGCCAGTGGGTTTCAACCTGTTTGTGCTGCAAAACATGACGGGCAAGGACAGCAACCTGATTGCCAAAGCGGCCATTCCCTTCTTCTTCTGCCTGGTGGTCTGTATCGGCCTGATCACCGTGTTTCCGCAAATCGTGACCATCTTCCCGGATCTGGTGATGGGCAAGCAGAAGTGACAGTTTTTTCTCCAGCACTCGACAGTGCGGTGGCAACTGTCAGAGCGTTCTGTTGACGCCACGCCTGAGGAATCATCATGAAGTTCAAACTGATCGTGGCTGCTGCCGCAGCCACGCTGGGCAACCTTTGCCTGGCGCAATCATCCACCCCCCCGGGCGCCGCCGTGCCGGTGGGTGCGCAGACCACCTGGAAACTCGCCACCGGTTACCGGGCGGAATCCTTTCACACGCAGAACATCCTGCAGTTCTCGCGTGAAGTTGATCAGGCGAGCGCCGGGCAGCTGAAGATCCAGGTGCACCCCAACAACACGCTGGCCAAGCTCAATGACATCAAGCAGGCGGTGGTCGATGGCAAGGCCGATGCCGGCGAAACCATCATGACCAGCATGGTCAAGGACATACCGATTGCCGGTGCCGATGCCGTGCCCTTTGTGGTCAGCTCTTACAAGGACGCTGGGCGTTTGTGGAAGCTGCAGCGCCCCGGCGTTGAAAAACACTTTGCGCAGCGCGGCCTGACGCTGCTGTACGCGGTGCCGTGGCCGCCGCAGGGCCTGCACTCGAGCAAACCGATACGCAGCCTGGCCGACTTCAAGGGCACGCAGATGCGCACCTACAACTCGACCACGCTGCGTATTGCCGAACTGCTGGGCGCGAAGCCGGTGGACGTGGCCATGGTGGATGTGGGCAAGGCTCTGAGCGAGGGCCGCATGGACAACATGATCACCTCGGCCCTGACCGGCGTGGAAAACAAGGTCTGGGGCTCCATCAAGTATTACTACGAGATCAACGGCTGGTTTCCAAAAAACGTGGTGTTTGTCAGCAGCAAGGCGTTTGAAGCGCTCAAGCCCGAAGTACGCAGTGCCGTGCTCAAGGCGGCGACGCAGGCTGAGGCCCGTGGCTGGAGCGCCAGCGAGGCCCTGGCCACCAGTGCCACCGAAGAGCTGCGGCAAAATGGCATCAGGATTGAACGTATCCCCGGCGACGTCGAGCTTGAAATCAAACGCATGGGTGAGAAGTTCTCGCGCGAGTGGGTGCGCACCGTCGGCAACGAGGCCAATCAGATTTTTGTTCCCTACTACCTTCAGTAAACATCGACGGGCGCCCGGGGTCAGAGGCCCCGGCGCCTTATTTTCCGGACACGACTTCAAGCCATGAACGCAAACACATCTTCAGCAGCAACCCTTTCACCGGCCGCAGTCAGGACCGACAAGCGCTGGCAGTTCTGGATAGACCGCGGCGGCACCTTCACCGACATCGTGGCCAAAAAGCCGGACGGCTCGCTGCTGACCCACAAGATGCTCAGCGAAAACCCCGAGCAGTACCGCGACGCAGCGGTGGCCGGCATACGCCATTTGCTGGGCCTCAAGGCCGGTGAGGCGATCCGCGCCGATCTGGTGGACTGCGTGAAGATGGGCACCACGGTGGCCACCAATGCGCTGCTGGAGCGCAAGGGCGAAAAAACGCTGCTGGTCACCACCCGCGGTTTTCGCGACGCGTTGCGGATTGCCTACCAGAACCGGCCCCGGCTGTTTGACCGCCACATCGTGCTGCCGGAGCTGCTGTACAGCGCTGTGGTCGAGGCCCAGGAGCGTGTGGGGGCCCAGGGCGAGGTGCTGCAGGCACTGGATGAAGCGCTATTGAAAAAGGAGCTGCTTGCGCAATACCAGCAAGGGCTGCGCAGCGTTGCGATTGTTTTTATGCACGGCTACCGTTTCACCGAGCATGAAAAGGCAGCGAGCCGGATTGCGCGTGAGGCCGGTTTCACCCAGGTCAGCAGCTCGCACGAAACCAGCCCGATGATGAAGTTTGTCAGCCGCGGCGACACCACCGTGGTCGATGCCTATCTGTCACCGATTCTGCGCCGTTATGTGGAGCAGGTGGCCGGCGAGATGCCGGGCGTCAAGCTGTTTTTCATGCAGTCCTCGGGCGGGCTGACAGATGCCCATGTGTTTCAGGGCAAGGACGCCATCCTGAGCGGACCGGCCGGCGGCATTGTGGGCATGGCGCGCACTGCGGCGATTGCCGGCCATGCCAAGGTGATTGGTTTTGACATGGGCGGCACCTCGACCGATGTGTCTCACTATGCCGGCGAGTTTGAGCGCGAGTTTGAAACCCAGGTGGCCGGTGTGCGCATGCGGGCACCGATGATGAGTATCCACACGGTGGCGGCCGGTGGCGGTTCCATCCTCAAGTTTGACGGTGAACGTTTCCGCGTTGGTCCCCAAAGTGCCGGTGCCAACCCGGGGCCGGCCAGTTACCGGCGCGGCGGACGGCTGGCCGTGACCGATGCGAATGTGATGGTCGGCAAGGTGCAGCCGCGTTATTTCCCCAAGGTGTTTGGCCCGAACGCCGATGAGCCGCTGAGCTACGAGGCGGTGCAGACCCAATTCAACGAGCTGGCCGGCCAGACCGGCCGCAGCGCCGAGGTGGTGGCTGAGGGTTTCATCAACATCGCCGTGCAGCAGATGGCCAATGCCATCAAGAAAATATCGGTGGCCCGCGGTTACGACGTGACGCGTTACACCCTGCAGTGTTTTGGCGGCGCGGGCGGGCAACATGCCTGCCTGGTGGCCGATGCCCTGGGCATGACGCGGGTGTTTGTGCACCCGCTGGCCGGCGTGCTCAGTGCCTACGGCATGGGTCTGGCCGACCAGAACGTGATACGCGAGCAGGCGGTTGAGCTCAAGCTGACACAAGCCGCCTTGCCGGAAGTGGCAGGCAAACTCGACGGCCTGGCGGCCACCGCGCAGGCCGAGCTGCAGCGCCAGCAGGTCAGCCAGGGCACCATCAGCATGCACCGCCGCGTGCATGTGCGTTACGAGGGCAGCGACTCTGCCCTGATCGTGCCTTTTGGCAGCCTGGACCAGATTGAAACCGCTTTTGAAAGCGCTTATCGCCAGCGTTTTGCCTTTTTGATGCAGGGCAAGGGCCTGGTGGTGGAAGCGGTGTCGGTGGAGGCGGTGGTGGCCGGTGACGCACCGGTGGAGCCGCGCCACGCCACCCATGAACCGCGTGAAGTGCCGCGGCGTGAAACCGTGCGCATGTATTCGGGTGGCCAGTGGCACGACGCCGCGCTGGTGGTGCGCGAAGACCTGAGGCCCGGCGACATCATCAGCGGCCCGGCCATCATTGCCGAGAAAAATGCGACCACCGTGGTCGAGCCCGGCTGGGAGGCTGCGCTGACGGCGCTGGACCACCTGGTTCTGGACCGCCGGGCCGAACGCGCGATCAAGTTCGCCGCCGGCACCACGGTCGATCCCGTGCTGCTGGAGGTGTTCAACAACCTGTTCATGAACATTGCCGAGCAGATGGGCCTGCAGCTGCAGAACACCGCCTACTCGGTCAATATCAAGGAACGGCTGGACTTCAGCTGCGCGCTGTTTGACACCGCCGGCAACCTGATTGCGAATGCGCCGCACATGCCGGTGCACCTCGGTTCCATGGGTGAAAGCATCAAGACAGTGATCCGCGAGAACAGCGGCAAGATGTCTCCCGGTGATGTGTATGCGCTGAACGACCCCTACCACGGCGGCACCCACCTGCCCGACATCACGGTGATCACCCCGGTCTATCTGGGGGCGGCAGAAGCACCGACGTTTTACGTGGGTTCCAGGGGGCATCACGCCGATGTGGGCGGTACCACGCCGGGCTCCATGCCGCCGTTCTCCACCCGGATTGAAGAAGAAGGCGTGCAGATCAACAACGTCAAGCTGGTGGGGCGCGGTGTGTTGCTGGAGGCCGAGATGGTGGCCCTGCTCAAAAGCGGGCAGTACCCTAGCCGCAATCCGCAGCAGAACATGGCCGATTTGAAAGCCCAGATTGCCGCCAATGAAAAAGGCGTGCAGGAGCTGCGCAAGATGGTGGACACCTTCAGTCTCGAGGTGGTGCTGGCCTATATGCGCCATGTGCAGGACAACGCCGAGGAGTCGGTGCGGCGTGTGATCACGCGGCTGAAAGACGGCCAGTTCACCTTGCCGCTGGACAACGGTGCGCAGATCCAGGTGGCGATACGCGTGGACACCAAAAACCGCAGCGCGGAGATCGACTTCAGCGGCACCTCGCCCCAGCAGACCAACAACTTCAATGCACCGACGGCGGTGTGTATGGCGGCCGTGCTGTATGTGTTCCGCACGCTGGTGGATGACGACATTCCGCTCAATGCCGGCTGTCTGAAGCCGCTGAAGGTCATCATTCCGGCGGGCTCCATGCTGAACCCGAACCCGCCGGCTTCTGTGGTGGCCGGCAATGTGGAGACTTCGACCTGCATCACCAATGCCCTGTTCGGCGCCCTCGGTGTCATGGCGGCCAGCCAGTGCACCATGAACAACTTCACCTTTGGCAATGCCAGCCACCAGTATTACGAAACCATTTCGGGGGGCAGCGGTGCCGGCGATGGCTTCGACGGTACCTCGGTGGTGCAGACCCACATGACCAACTCGCGCCTGACCGACCCGGAGGTGCTGGAGTTCCGCTTCCCGGTGCGTCTCGAGAGTTATGAAATCCGCCAGGGCTCTGGTGGCGCCGGCAAATGGACAGGCGGCAACGGTGGTGTGCGGCGCGTGCGTTTTCTCGAACCCATGACCGCCAGCATTTTGTCCAACGGGCGCAAACATGGCGCTTTTGGCATGGCCGGCGGCCAGCCCGGGCAGGTGGGACAAAACATCGTGCTGCGTGCGCAGGGCCAGATAGAAACGCTGGGGCATATCGGCCAGGCCGAGATGCAGGCCGGTGATGTGTTCGAAATCCACACGCCCGGTGGCGGCGGATTTGGCGTGGCCTGAGCCAGCCATCCGCACAGCGCACAGCCATGGAAAAAAGCTCCCGCATTCAGCGCTGGTTCGGCACCGCAGGCGGCTCCGGGGCGGATGCCGCGCCTGCCGGGCAGACAGCGCTGGCCAGGCCCGACCTGCTGGCGATTCGCTCGGCCATGACTGAGGCCATGGCCCCCTGCAGCGAGAGCCACCGCCTCCGGGCAGCGCTGCGCATTGAGCTGGCGGACTCGGCCGTAGAGCTGTGGCTGTTGCGCGCCGATATCTTTCAGTATCTGGCGCAAGACCTGGGGCAGAAGGTAGCCGCGCAGGAGATCAGCCGGCTGGCTCCGCTGTTCCAGGGCCTGCTGCCTGGCGTTGCCGCAGTTCGAAAAAGTCCCGACAATCGGGCGCATGAGCGACACCTGCATTGACAATTACCGGCTTCTGGCGCGCTACAACCGCTGGATGAACCAGCGCCTTTATGCAGCCTGTGACGCGCTCGGAGACGAGGGGCGCAAGCAGGACCGTGGCGCCTTCTTCAGCTCCGTGCACCACACGCTGAACCACCTGGTCGTCGCCGACCTGATCTGGCTGCGGCGTTTTGCCCAGTGCGGCCTGGACCACGGCATCCCGCTGGTCAGCCTGAATCCACAGGTGCTGGAGCTGCCGGCTGGCAGCCAGCTCGACAGCGTGTTGTTTGACGACTGGCAGGCCTTGCGCGCCAGGCGCGAACAGCTGGACGCCGCGATAGAGGCCTGGGTGGCGGACATGCCCGCAGACTTCCCGCAGTTCACCATGACTTACAGCAACACCAAAGGGGTGCAGCGTGCGCATCCGGCCTGGCCGGCCATGACGCATTTCTTCAACCACCAGACACACCACCGGGGCCAGGTCACGACGCTGCTGGCACAGGCCGGTGTGGACATGGGCGTGACGGACCTGATCGCGCTGCTCTGAGTGGCCGCCCTGGCGCACCCAAATGCTATAAAAAAAGTAGCTGACTTCGCTCGCTGTCAAAGGGCTGGAGGCCTTTTTTGCTTCAATGCCTGGGAAAAGGCAGCGGGCAGATGGACCAGATCGGCGGCTTCGTCGATGTCGTGCAGCGTCGGGCCCAGCCAGACACGCAGGCCCAGCGCAGCCAGGCGGCGCAGCGTTTCAGCCGCCACGCCGGATGTGCTCCACGCCATGCCGGTGAACACCTCGGGGCAGGGCGCTTTCAGGCCTATCAGCACGTAGCCGCCGTCGGCCACCGGCACCAGCACCGCATCGTGCTGCGCCAGCTGCCGCGCCGCCTCGGCCAGCTGTGTGCTGTCCAGCGCCGGGCAGTCGCTGCCTATCAGCAAGACCGGGCCGGCATGCAGGCAAAGGGCGCGCAGCATCGCGCGGTGCATGCGTTCACCGAGCTCGCCCTCGCCCTGCGCCGTGAGTTCCAGGTTGGCAGGCAAAGCCACGCCATGCCAGGCCGGCTCACCGGGCGCCGGGCTCATGCAAAGTTCCACCGCGTCCAGGTCCGCCGTCTGGGCCTGTTGCAGCGTGTGCTCCAGCATGGCGCGCGCCAGCGCCGCTGCGCCGTCCGCACCGAGCGCGGGGATCAACCGGGTCTTGGCGGCGCCGGGCTGCGGCGCCTTGGCAAAAATCACCAGGCGGGTCACCGGTACAGCTGCTCCAGGCGCTCGGGCGCCGCGCCGCGCCAGTAGGCCAAACGCAGGCGCCACATCAGCAGCACGGTGCGCCAGACGCCGCGTGTCTCCCAGCGCCGGCCCGAGGTCAACACTTTGGCACTCAGGCAGGCGGGGCGCGACAGTTTGAGCAGCCGCCGGGACATTTCGATGTCTTCCATCAGTGGCTGGGCCGGGAAGCCGCCCACGGCCGCAAACGCTGCACGCGTCATGAACATCGCCTGGTCGCCGGTGGCGATGCCGGTCCAGCGTGAGCGCAGGTTCATCAAGGCGGCAATCAGCCTGAGCATGCGGGGGCGGCCCGTGATCGCCACATCAAAACGGCCCCAGACGCGCGAGCTGCCGGCCAGGGCTTCGCGGATCAGCACGTCGGCGTCATTGGGCAACCGGGTGTCGGCATGCAAAAACAGCAAGACCTCACCGGTGGCCTGCGCTGCGCCCGCGTTCATCTGTAGCGCCCGGCCGCGCGGGCTCACCAGCACCGCCGCACCGCCTGCCTGGGCCAGTGAGAGCGTGTGGTCACTGCTGCCGCCATCGGCCACGATGACTTGTACGCCGCGCAGCACCAGGGGCGCGAGCGCCGTGAGCGCGGTCGCCATGCCCTGCGCCTCGTTGAGTGCGGGCATGACCACCGAAAGCCTGGTCGGCGCCATGCGGGGTTCAGTGCTCCAGCGCGCCGCCGCAACTGCTGCCCTGGCCGGCTGTGCAGCCATAACAGTGGCCCGCCACGCGGATGGGCTGCGCATCGATGCCGCTGCTGAGCAGCTCACGCAGATGACGCTGCAGGCCCGAGCTGCCCAGCGGCAGACCGAGCTGCTGGTTGAAGTCGCAGTCCGACAGCCAGCCCTGCCAGTCCACGCTGACCGTGCTGCGGCACATCACGCCGGCCAGGTTCTGTTCCTGAAAGCTGCCCTGGAGCAAGTCCATGTAGCTGTCGAACGTGCCTTTGGACACCAGGGTAGAGCCAAAACGCTGGATCGGCATGTTGGTCAGTGCATACAGTTCGTTGAACACAATGCCGAAGTGCTGCAGCAGCTCGCGTTTGTAGTCGGCCTGCAAGGCCTTTTGATCGGGCGGCAGCGAAGGGCCCTGCGGGTTGTAGACCAGGTTCAGCGACAGGCCGGAGCCGTCCTGGCCGTAACCGAGCCGGTTGAGTTTTTGCAGGGCCGCGATGCTGAGGTCGAACACGCCCTCGCCGCGCTGCCGGTCGACATTGGCGGCCGAGTAGCAGGGCATGGAGGCCACGATCTCCACCCCTTGTTCTGCCAGGAATTCGGCCAGCCCTTCCTGCCCGGGTTCGAACAGGATGGTGAGGTTGCAGCGGTCGATCACACGCACACCCTGCGCCCGCGCGGCGCGCACCAGTTCGCGAAAGCCCGGGTGCAGCTCGGGTGCGCCGCCGGTCAGATCCAGCGTGCGCAGCTTGCGCGCGGCCAGCACCTGCGGGACCAGCGCCAGCGTGTCGGCATCCATCATTTCGGTCCGGTTCGGACCGGCGTTGACGTGGCAATGCAGGCAGCTCTGGTTGCACAGGTAGCCGAGGTTGACCTGCAGGGTGGCCAGCTGCGCGCGGCGAATGGCCGGGAAGGGCGTTTTTTTCAGCAGGGGAAGGGTGTCGTGCATAAATCGGGTCTGTTGAGGTTCAGGGCAGGAGCGCAGCCAGTCGTGCGCGCACCCCGGGGGCCATGGTGTCGGGCTGGGTGATCAGCGCGTTCTGCAGCGCGCTGTGGGCTTCGCTGGCCGGTTGTTCGGCGCCCAGCAGGCGTATCGCCTCGGCCACCACCTGCTGGGCACGGCCTGCGTTTTTCAGGAGGTTGGCCAGCGCCATGTTGGCGTTGACCTGCGCCTCGCGCGGGTGCCAGCAATCGAAGTCGGTCACCATGGCCAGCGTGGTGTAGGCGATTTGCGCCTCGCGGGCCAGTTTGGCCTCGGGCATGTTGGTCATGCCGATCACGCCCGCACCCATGCTGCGGTACCAGCGGGATTCGGCCAGGCTGGAAAACTGCGGGCCCTCGATACACACATAGGTGCCGCCTTCATGCAGGCTGACACCCTGGCCGGAGGCATCGGCGGCCAGCACGCTGCGCACCGCACGCGCGAGTACGCCGGCGGTGGCCGGGCAGACCGGCTGGGCCATGGAAACATGGGCGACCGCGCCCTGGCCAAAAAAAGTGCTGTCGCGGCGTTTGGTCAGGTCGATGAACTGGTCGGGCAGCACCATGTCCAGCGGCTTGAAATCCTCGCGCAGCGAACCCACGGCCGAGGCCGACAGCAGGTATCGCACGCCGAGCTGCTTCATGGCGTGGATGTTGGCGCGGTAGGGCACCTCGGAGGGCTGCAGGCGGTGGCCGCGCGCATGGCGGGCCAGAAATGCGGCGGGAACGCCATGGACGCTGCCGGTGACCAGTACATCGGAGGGGGCACCCCAGGGCGTGTCCATCACATGCTCCTGCGCATTTTCAAGCGCGTCCATCTGATAGAGGCCGCTGCCTCCTATGATGCCTACCAGTGCCTGGGTCATGCTTGGGGGTTCCTTTGGGGTGAGGGCGAGGTCGGGCCCCTATTCTGAGCGGATTTTGCAGGAAGCAGTGTTAGCCTGACCTTAAACCACTTGCCGCCTGGTCGCGATCGGGCGGAATTTCTTACACCGCCCACGACTGGTTTTGTAAGAATGGGTGTTTTTGACCGACTGCATCCGAAGAACAACCCTAGAGGACGGCCTTGAATTCACGCAAACTTTTCATCGCCGTGCTTTTGCTGGCGGGCATCGCCGCCTTTTTTGCGCTGGATCTGGGCCGTTATCTGAGCCTGGCTTTCCTGAAGCAGAGCCAATCCTCGTTTCAGGCGGTTTTTGCGCAGCAGCCCGTCTGGGTGACGCTGGTGTTTTTTGCCGTTTATGTCGCCGTCACCGGCTTGTCGCTGCCTGGCGCTGTTTTCATGACGCTGGCGGCCGGCGCCGGTTTTGGCCTGGTGCTTGGGACTGTGGTGGTGTCTTTCGCCTCGACGCTGGGGGCGACCTTGGCCATGCTGGCGGCGCGTTACCTGTTGCGGGACAGCATACAGGCGCGTTTTGGCAAGCGGCTGGACGAGATCAACAAGGGCATCCACAAAGAGGGTGCGTTTTACCTGTTCTCGCTGCGGCTGATCCCGGTCGTGCCGTTTTTTGCCCTGAATCTGCTGATGGGCCTGACACAGATACGGACCTGGACCTATTTCTGGGTCAGCCAGCTCGGCATGTTGGCCGGCACCGTGGTGTACGTGAATGCCGGCACGCAGATTGCCAAAATTGACTCGTTGCAATCGATTGCCTCGCCCGCGCTGATCGGGTCTTTTGTGCTGCTTGGTGTGTTGCCGCTGGCGGTCAACAAGCTGCTGCAATTTTTCAGGCGCCGCAAGGTGTATGCGCGCTGGAAACATCTCCGGCCCGCAAGTTTTGACCGCAACCTGATCGTCATAGGCGCCGGTGCCGGGGGCCTGGTCTCGGCCTATATTGCGGCAGTCGTCAAGGCCAAAGTGACGCTGGTTGAGGCCCACAAGATGGGAGGCGACTGCCTGAACTACGGCTGTGTGCCGTCCAAGGCCTTGATCCGCAGCGCCAGACTGGCGCAGCAGATGCAACACGGCGCCAGTTATGGCCTCAGCGATCACACGCCGGTGTTCAGCTTCAAGGCGGTGATGCAGCGCATCCACCAGGTCATTGCCGCGATTGAACCGCATGACAGCGTGGCACGTTACACCGGCCTGGGGGTCGAGGTGTTGCAGGGTTATGCGCGCATCGTCAACCCGTGGACGGTGGAGATAACGCTCCATGGCGGCGGCACGCAGACCCTGACCACACGCAGCATCGTGATCGCCGCAGGCGCCCGGCCGCTGGTACCGCCCTTGCCGGGGCTGGAACAGGCCGGTTATGTGACCAGCGATACCCTGTGGGATACCTTTGCGCGGCTCGACGAGGTGCCGCGGCGCCTGGTGATACTCGGCGGTGGCCCGGTGGGCTGTGAACTGGCCCAGGCTTTTGCGCGGCTCGGCTCCCAGGTCACACAGGTGGAGATGGCACCGCGCCTGATGTTGCGTGAGGATGAGGAGGTGTCGGAACTGGCGCGCCAGGCGCTGGCCGCCGATGGCGTGTTGGTGCTGACCGGCCACAAGGCGCTGCGCTGCGAGGCCTCCGGTGCTGTGAAAACACTGGTCACCGAACACGGCGGCACCGAGCAGCGGCTGGAATTTGACCAGCTGATCTGCGCCGTCGGGCGGGTCGCGCGCCTGGAGGGTTACGGGCTGGAAGAACTCGGCATCCCGGTGCAGCGCACGGTCGATACCAACGAGTACCTGCAGACGATTTACCCCAACATCTACGCCGCAGGCGATGTCGCCGGGCCTTACCAGTTGACCCATGTGGCGGCGCACCAGGCCTGGTACGCCGCGGTGAATGCGCTGTTCGGCGAGTTCAGGCTGTTCAAGGCCGATTATTCGGTGATTCCCTGGACCACCTTCATCGACCCGGAGGTGGCGCGTGTCGGCCTGAACGAGCAGGAAGCGCGCGAGAAAAACATCGCGTTTGAAGTCACCCGTTATGCCATGGACGACCTGGACCGGGCGATCGCCGACAGCGAGGCGCGCGGTTTTTTCAAGGTGCTGACGGTACCGGGCAAGGACAGGATTCTGGGCGTCACCATTGTCGGCACCCATGCCGGCGACCTGCTGGCCGAGTATGTGCTGGCCATGCGGCACGGCCTGGGGCTGAACAAAATCCTGTCCACCATCCACAGCTACCCGACGCTGGCCGAGGCGAACAAATACGCGGCCGGCGAATGGAAGCGCGCGCACCAGCCCCATCGCCTGCTCGAATGGGTGCGCAAATACCATGACTGGAAGCGTGGCTGAACCCCGCCAGGATGCTGCGGACGCTACTGTTCTTATAGCTGCTTGTGCAGATGCAGAAAGGGCTGCAGGCCGATTTGACCATGGATGAAACACAAAACCCGGGACTCATGGCTGAGCCCGGGCTTGGTGTTCTGCGGCGTGAGCAGACGCCCTGTGGGCGCCTGAGGCCTTATTTTTTGGCGGCGCTGGCAGCTGGTTTGGCTGGCTCGGTTTTGGTGGCGGCCTTCGCGTCGGCCTTGACTTCGGCTTTGACTTCGGCCTTGGGTGCGGGTGTCACGGCGGCCTTGGCATCCTTGGCGACTTCCTTGGCAGCGTCTTTGGTGGCGACAGCAGCGCCTTTGACCGCATCCTTGGTGGCCACTGCCGCGTCTTTGGCTTTTTCTGTCACGGGTTTGGCGGCGGCCTTGTCTGCCTTGGCGTCGGCTTTGACCTCCGCTTTGCCAGCGGCTTTGTAGCTGGCGCCATTGACGGTCATGCCTTCGGCCGAAAATTTGGCTGCGCTGTCGGTACCCACACCTTTGACGCGCGCGACAAAATCATTCCAGTCCTTGAACGGCGCCTTTTTGCGCTCGGAAATGATCAATGCCGACTTGACCGGGCCAATGCCCTTGATGCTGTCCAGCTCGGCAGAAGTGGCGGTGTTGGCGTCAACAGCGGCAAAAGCCACGGCGACATACATGGCGGCCACAAAGGCCAGCAGTTTCTTGAACATCAGAAATCTCCTCGAAGTGAAGGGTTGTGGCGGGTGGTCCCTCCCGTACACCAGGATGCCCTGAATTTAACGGCTGTTGCCGCCCTCAGGTTGACCCGCCCCCGGGTACTTGCGCTGGATCAACGCAGCAGCTACCGGGAAAGGCATAAGCTGCAGTATCGCCACAAAGAAGCCTCCAGGCAGCGAAAAGGAGCTGAAAATGCCGACTCGTTTGAAAGACTTTGCAACCGCCGTGGTGGCCGTGGTTGAGCCCGAAACCCCGGCCTTGGTGGCCGCCCGGCTGATGCGCCAGCACCATGTCGGCGCGCTCGTTGTTGTGGATGCGGAGGAAAAGAGCCGGCCGGTCGGCATCCTGACAGACCGGGACCTGGTGCTGGCCCTGATGGCCGAAGGGCTGGACCCGGCGCTGTTTACCGCCGGCGACATCATGTCCGTCGAGCTGGTCCTGGCGACTCCCGAAATGGATGCCATGGACGCGGTGGCGCTGATGCGCAGGCACAGGCTGCGCCGGCTGGTCATCGTCGATGAGGCGCAGCGGCTGACGGGGGTTGTCACGATGGAGGACATTCTGGCCTTGTTGACGCGGGAGCTGGCCGATCTGGCCGCCGGGGTGATCGGTGCCAGGGACAGGGAATTCGAACAGCGCGCCTGAGGAGAGCCAGACGATGACTGAAAAGTGGCTGCTTGTTCTGGTGATGGTGCTTTGGGGCCTTGCCGGACCTGTGTGTGCCCGGACAAAAACCGTTGCCGCGCGCGGCGAACTGCTGTATTCGACACATTGCATTGGATGTCACAACACCCAGCTTCACTGGCGCGACAGAAAGGCTGCGAAAAACTGGGCCAGCCTCAAGTCCCAAGTCGAGCGCTGGCAGAAGACCTCCGGGCTGGGCTGGCGCGAGGAGGATGTGAACGACGTGGCGCGTTACCTCAACGCCCGGTACTACGGTTTTCCCGAGCCGCGGGCCGATGCCGCTTCGACGGCAGACGCCACTGCAGCTCCCCGCTGAGCTGCGCCTGTGGCGAAGCGCTCAGGCGTTGGCGGCTTCGCCCCGGGTCAAGGCACGCATGTAGGCCGCCACACCGGTCTGCACATCGGCAAACAGATGCTGGCAGCCGGCGGCGCGCAAGGCCGTCAGGTCGGCCTGGGTGTAGCTCTGGTATTTCCCGACGAGGGCGGCGGGGAAGTCCATGTAGTCGATCAGGCTGCCGTGCGCAGCTTCCTGCAGTGTCAGTGCGGCATCGCCCTGCAGCTGGCGCAAGGTGTTGACGACGGTCAGCGCGACGTCATTGAAGGGCTGCGCCTTGCCGGTGCCGAGGTTGAACAGGCCCGAGGCCTGCGGGTGATCCAGAAACCACAGATTGACCGCGACCACATCGTCGATAAACACGAAGTCGCGCATCTGCCCGCCCGGGCCGTAGCCGCCGTATTCACCGAACAGCTTGACCTTGCCGTCGGCGCGGAACTGGTTGAACTGGTGAAACGCCACGCTGGCCATGCGGCCCTTGTGCTGCTCACGCGGGCCGTAGACATTGAAGTAGCGAAAGCCGGCCACCTGGGTCTGGGCGGCCGAAAAACCAGCGCCCAGTTCACGCCTGAGTTTCTGGTCAAACAGCAGCTTGGAGTAGCCGTAAACGTTGAGCGGCTTCTCAAACTCGGGTGACTCGCGGAAGGTGCTGGAGCCGCCATAGGTGGCGGCCGACGACGCATACAGCAGCCGCGTGCCCTGCTCCTGGCAGGCCGCGAACAGCTCGCAGGACAGCGTGTAGTTGTTGTCCATCATGTATTTGCCGTCCGGCTCCATGGTGTCGCTGCAGGCACCCTCATGGAAAACCACATCCACATCGCCGAAGGCGGCTTCGGCAAACAGTTCGTAAAAATCGTCCGCGTCGATGTAGTCGGCAATCTGCAGGTCCGCCAGGTTGCGGAATTTGTCGCCGTCGGTCAAATCGTCCACCGCAATGATGTCGTCGATGCCGCGTGCATTCAGGCCCTGGATGATGTTGGCGCCGATAAAACCCGCAGCGCCGGTCACAACTATTTTCACGATTTGCTCCTGCGGGTTTCAGAGAAGACTAACTTGCCTGGGCAAGTTATGTCGGAACTAAACCCGGCTGCGCCTGTGACCACGATTTTCATGCAAACAACTCCTGGTAACTGACGGTAGCGGTGCCGAACTTGCCGACCACGATGCCCCCGGCGCGATTGGCCAGCGGCACGGCTTCACGCAGGCTCAAACCGGCCGCCAGCATGGCCGCCAGGGTGCCGATCACGGTGTCGCCGGCACCGGTCACATCAAACACCTCACGCGCCAGCGCCGGCACATGCAACTGGCCCTGGGCGTCGAACAGCGTCATGCCTTCCTCGCTGCGTGTCAGCAGCACAGCGTCCAGCTTGAGCGTCTCGCGCAGGTTCTGGACTTTGGCCTGCAGATCGGCTTCATCACGCCAGCTGCCCGTCACCTGTTCGAGCTCGGCGCGGTTCGGCGTGATGGCGGTGGCGCTTTGGTAGCGCGAATAGTCCGAACCCTTGGGGTCGACCAGCACCACCTTGCCTGCGGCGCGTGCCTGGTCAATCATCCGGCCTATGTGCGCGAGGCCGCCTTTGCCGTAGTCGGAGAACACCACACTGTCGTGCTGCGGCAGCAGTTTTTCAAACGCGGCCAGTTGCGAGGCCAGCACTTCGCTTTCGGGCGTGTTCTCGAAATCCAGGCGCAGCAGCTGCTGTTGCCGGCCGATCACGCGCAGCTTGACGGTGGTCTTGAGCTGCGCGTCGCGGCCGAAACAGGGGGTGATGCCGGAAGCCGCCACCAGGGCCTCGAGCTGGTGGCTGGCTTCGTCGTCACCGACCACACTGAGCAGCGAGGCGCAAGCGCCCAGGGTGACGATGTTGTAGGCCACATTGGCCGCACCGCCCATGCGTTCCTCCTGCCGCGTCACACGCACCACCGGCACCGGCGCCTCCGGCGAAATGCGGTCCACCGCGCCATACCAGTAGCGGTCCAGCATGGCGTCACCGACCACCAGCACACGGGCTTGGGCGATCCGCTCGCGGGACAAATTTGAAGATGTGGTCATGTTGAGAGAATCTTATTCAAGCGGACGCCGCGGAACCGGCTTTGCCGGGCCGTAGGTGTCCGCCCCCTGCAAGGGGGAGGGAGGCGAAGCCTCCACGGGGGTGTGACAAGTGCTGCCGCGGAACCGGCTTTGCCGGGCCGCAGGTGTCCGCCCCCTCCCATGGGGGAAGGTGCTACACGAAGTGAGCATCCGACGGGGGTAGTCATAACTCTTCGATCCGCCGCGCGGGGTAGCTGTCCCAGGCCTGGCAGCCGGGGCAGTGCCAGAAGTGCTGGGTCGCCTCAAAGCCGCAGGCGGCGCAGCGGTAACGCATCAGGGGTTTGGTGGCTTTGTCCAGCGCCCGCTGCAGCAGCCCGTGCTGGTGCTCGTCACCGAGTTTTTCACCCGCGATCCACTTGGCCGCGGCGACCAGCGAGGCCTCGCGCTCCAGGTGCCGGCCGTACCACTGGCGCGCTTGAGCACCGGCAGTGTCGAGCCGGATGATGGCCTCCAGCAGGTCCAGGGAGGGCTGTTGGGCATAGCTGGATTTGAGCAGTTCCAGGGCGGCGGCCTGTTGCCCGCCTTGTTGTGCCATGTTGACCAGCAAACCGGCGGCCAGCGGCAGTGCCTGCGGCGCACGGTGTGCCAGCTGGCCCAGGCTGGCGAAGGCGGCTTCGTGATGGCCCAGCTGGGTCTGGAGTTTGGCCAGATCGATCCAGGGGCGCGGCGAGGCCGGCGCCAGTGCAACGGCCAGCTGCAGGCTGTCCAGCGCCTGCGCCGTGGCCCCGGCCGCGGCTGCGGCCAGCGCCTGCTCGCACAGATAGTGCGCCTGCCGGTTGCTGAAGCTGCCCTGGCTGGAGCTGTCGAGTTTGCCGGCGATCTCGGTGGCATGGTCCCAATCGCGGGACCGCTCGTAAATCGACAGCAGGGCCAGCCGGGCTTCTTCCTCGTAACTGGTGCCTTCGAGTTTCCTCAGGGCCAGCTCGGCCCGGTCCAGCAGGCCGGCTTTGAGGAAATCCAGCGCCAGCGCATGTTGCGCCCGGTCACGCTCGGGCTGTGTCAGGTCGCCGCGCGACATCAGGTGTTCGTGCACGCGCACGGCCCGCTCGTACTCGCCGCGTCGGCGGAACAGGTTGCCCAGGGCGAAATGCAGCTCCGAGGTGTCGGGGTCGTTCTGCACGGCCTCAATAAAGGCGTCAATCGCCTGGTCCTGCTGTTCGTTGAGCAGGAAATTCAGGCCGCGAAAATAGGCTTTGGGCGCCTGCCGGTTCTCGATACGCAATTGCCTCAGGTCCAGCCTGGAAGCCAGCCAGCCGAGCGTGAAGGCAATCGGAAAGCCCAGCAGGACCCAGGTGAAATCAAAGTCCATGGTGCATCGTGGAAGGGTTCTCGCTGACGGCGGCGGGGTGGTTCAGGTGCGCGCTGCGGCGGTTTTTCCACCAGCGCGGCATCATCATGAGCACGCCAGCGGCCAGTCCGCAGGAAAAAGTGACCAGCACCACCAGCACCAGCGGCGCCTGCCACAGGGTGCCAAAAAAGAAATACACGGAAACCGCTTGCTGGTTGTTCAGCGCGAAAGCAAAAAGCGTAAAAAAAATGGCTGCTTTGAGCAGCCACATCAGGTATTTCACGTCGGGTCCCCTTGTGGTGCGGCAATTGTAGCCAGCCCATACAGGGAAAGCGCTTATTTGGCTTTGGGTGCCAGCATTTCTTCGGTCCGGGTATCGACCGCTTCGCGCAGTGCTTTGCCCGGCTTGAAATGGGGTACACGCTTTTCGGGAATGGCGACGCTTTCACCGGAGCGCGGGTTGCGCCCCATGCGCGGCGGACGCCGGTTGATGGAGAAACTGCCAAAGCCCCGGATCTCTATCCGGTGCCCACGCACCAGCGCATCACTCATGGCATCAAGAATCGTCTTGACGGCATATTCGGCGTCGCGATGCGTCAGCTGGCTGAAACGGGCAGCAAGCTCTTCAACAAGATCACTTCGGGTCATGGGAATAGGGGGACAGGAAAATGGCGTGCTGTTCCGGGGAGCAGGCACGCCATTTTCAGGAGGTCCGCTTTACTTCTCGGCGTTGTCCATCTTGGCGCGCAAGAGCGCGCCGAGGTTGGTCAGGCCGGCGTTGTCGCGCGAGGACTGCTGGCTCAGGGAGGCCATGGCCTCCTGCTGGTCGGCATTGTCCTTGGCTTTGACCGACAGCTGGATGTTGCGGGTCTTGCGATCCACGTTCACCACCACTGCGGAGACTTCGTCGCCTTCTTTGAGCACGTTGCGCGCGTCTTCGACGCGGTCACGGCTGATTTCGCTGGCGCGCAGGTAACCGATGATGTCTTCGCCCAGATCGATCTCGGCGCCTTTGGCATCCACGGTCTTGACCTTGCCGGTCACGATGGCACCCTTGTCGTTGATCGACACAAAGGTGGTGAACGGGTCGGAATCGAGCTGCTTGATGCCCAGCGAGATTCGCTCGCGGTCCACATCCACGGCCAGCACAATCGCTTCGACTTCCTGGCCCTTTTTGTAGTTGCGCACGGCGGCTTCGCCGGGCTCATTCCAAGACAGGTCAGACAGGTGCACCAGGCCGTCGATGCCGGCAGCCAGGCCCACAAAGACGCCGAAGTCGGTGATCGACTTGATCGGGCCCTTGACGCGGTCACCGCGTTTGGTGTCCTGGGCAAATTCCTGCCACGGGTTGGCCTTGCACTGCTTCATGCCCAGGCTGATGCGGCGCTTGTCTTCGTCGATCTCGAGGACCATGACTTCAACTTCGTCACCGAGGGTGACCAGCTTGCTTGGCGCCACGTTTTTGTTGGTCCAGTCCATTTCGGACACGTGGACCAGGCCTTCGATGCCGGGTTCGAGTTCCACAAACGCGCCGTAGTCGGCGATGTTGGTGATCTTGCCGAACAGGCGGGTGCTTTGCGGGTAGCGGCGGTTCACGCCCATCCACGGGTCGTCGCCCATCTGTTTCAGACCCAGCGACACGCGGTTTTTCTCGGTGTCGAACTTCAGGATCTTGGCGATGATTTCCTGGCCGGCTGTCACCACTTCGCTTGGGTGACGCACGCGGCGCCATGCCATGTCGGTGATGTGCAGCAGGCCGTCGATACCACCGAGGTCCACGAAGGCGCCGTATTCGGTGATGTTCTTGACGATGCCCTTGACGGCAGAGCCTTCTTTCAGGGTTTCCATCAGCTTGGCGCGTTCCTCGCCCATGCTGGCTTCGACCACGGCACGGCGTGACAACACGACGTTGTTGCGCTTGCGATCGAGCTTGATGACCTTGAATTCCATGGTCTTGTTCTCGTACGGAGACAAGTCCTTGATCGGGCGGGTGTCGATCAGCGAGCCGGGCAGGAAGGCGCGGATGCCGTTGACCAGGACGGTCAGGCCGCCCTTGACCTTGCCGCTGGTCTGGCCGGTGACAAATTCGCCGGATTCCAGGGCTTTTTCCAGGCTCATCCAGGAGGCCAGGCGCTTGGCCTTGTCGCGCGACAGCAGGGTGTCGCCATAGCCGTTTTCGACCGAGTCGATGGCGACGGAGACAAAGTCGCCGACCTGGACTTCGAGTTCGCCCTGGTCGTTCTTGAATTCTTCGAGGGGGACATAGGCCTCGGATTTGAGTCCGGCGTTGACAACAACATGGTTGTGGTCGATGCGTACGACTTCAGCGGTGATGACTTCACCGGTACGCATTTCAGAGCGTTTCAGCGATTCTTCAAAGAGGGCGGCAAAAGATTCAGACATTGATTTTCCTAGTCCACAAAACAGGTTTCCGACGGCACCATTGCTATCGTTTTTAGAGCTGACTGTGGCGGTTGTGTGCGGGTGACCGCGGTTAAGTTGATGATCCTGCCGACCGAAGCACTGGCGTGCCTACAAAAAAGTATGAGGGTCAGAAGGGCCGGGTGCCTTGCCACCAGCTCAGCACCTGCGCCACCGATTCTTCAATCGACAGCGCGGAGTTGTCCAGCAGTTTGGCGTCATCAGCAGGCTTCAAAGGTGCGGACTGGCGCGACATGTCGCTTCTGTCCCGGGCCTCCAGATCCTGCTCAATCCCGGCGATTGTAGCTGAAATTCCCTTTGAAATCAACTGCTTATAGCGCCGTTCTGCCCTGTGCCGGGCGCTGGCGGTCAGGTAGATTTTCAGGGCTGCATCCGGAAAAATCACCGTGCCCATGTCCCGGCCATCCGCGACCAGGCCCGGGAGTTGTCTGAAACCATGCTGCAGGTCCACCAGCGCCAGGCGCACGGCCGGCAGGGCGGACACGCGGGAGGCATTCATGCCGGCCTCTTCGCTGCGTATGGTTTCCGTGACATCCTGCTCGCCCAGAAACACCTTCCCGTCCGTGAAACGCACAGGCAGCGCCCTGGCCAGCGCCGCAATCGCGGCTTCCTGGTCCGGTTCTATGGCCAGTCCGGCCTGTATGGCGGCCAGCGCGGTGATGCGGTACATGGCCCCGGAGTCGAGAAAGTGGTAACCCAGCTGGCGTGCCAGCACCGCCGCCACCGTGCCCTTGCCGGAGGCCGTTGGGCCGTCTATGCAGATCACGGGAATCCGGTCGGGGGCGGTTTCGCATACCGAAAACAGGGTTTCAAAGTAATCCGGAAAGGTCTTGGCCACACATTTGGGGTCCAGGATGCGGACCGGCAGCTGCGCCGGGTTGAAGGCCGCGAGCGAAAAACACATGGCCACGCGGTGGTCGTCGTAGGTGTGGATGGGGGCGGTGTGCCATTGGACCGGAGGCGTGACACGCAGATAGTCAGCGCCTTCCTCGACTTCAGCCCCGAGTTTGCGCAATTCGCAGGCCATGGCGGCAATCCGGTCGGTTTCCTTGACGCGCCAGCTGGCGATGTTGCGCAGCGTGCTCGTGCCGTCGGCGTACAGGGCCATCACCGCCAGCGTCATGGCGGCGTCGGGGATGTGGTTGCAATCGAGGTCTATCGCCTTGAGCGGCCAGTCGCCCCGCCGCACCGTCAGGCTGTTGGCGCTGCTGTGGATGACTGCGCCCATGGCACGGGCCGCGTCCATGAAACGGATGTCCCCCTGGATGGAGTCTGCGCCCACCCCCAGGATTTCAATGCCTTTTTGGCCAGCCCCACCCGCTGCAATGGCGCCAAGCGCCATGAAATAGCTGGCGGATGAAGCGTCGCCCTCGATGTGGATGTCGCCAGGTGAGCGGTAGCGGCTGCCGGCCGGGATGGTGAAACGCTGCCAGCCATCAGCCTGGACGTCGATACCAAAACGCGCCAGCAGCTTGAGGGTGATTTCTATGTAGGGCCGGGAGATCAGCTCCCCCATCACTTCAACCGTGATGTCACGGCTGGCCACCAGCGGAAGGGACAGCAGCAGGGCGGTCAGAAACTGGCTCGACACATCGCCGCGCACCCGGATGGGCGCGTCCAGCAAGAGCTGGCCGGTGCGCACGCGCAGCGGCGGAAAGCCCGGTTCGCCGAGGTAGTCGATGGCGCAGCCCAGCTGGCGCAGCGCATCGACCAGGTCGCCAATCGGACGCTCGTGCATGCGCGGCACGCCCGACAGCTCAAAATTGCCGCCCAGCAAGGCCAGTGCAGCGGTCAGCGGGCGCATCGCCGTCCCCGCATTGCCCAGATACAGGGCTGCACCCGACACCGCGAGCTTGCCGTCCAGCCCATCAATCACGGCGGTGTCGCCGCGCTGCTCGACCCGGCAGCCCAGTTGCTCGAGCGCGGTCAGCATCACGGCGGTGTCGTCCGAGCGCAGCAGGTCGTGCACCGTGGTCCGGCCCTGGCTCAGCGCGGCCAGCAGCAGGACGCGGTTGGAAATGCTTTTGGAACCGGGCAGCGCGACCTGGCCGGCGGCACCCGCCAGCGGCGGAATGTCCAGAAACTCGCTGGCAAACATGAGAAGCCCTTATTTGATCGATTTGGGCGAGCTGATGCGCCAGTTGGCGCGTGTGCTGCTGGCCTGGTCTATACGCGCTTCGAGCGCGTCGCCGTCACCGCTGGCAATCAGCTTTTCAAGTGAATGCAGGGTCGCCTGGAAAATTTTTGATTGCTCCAGCAGTTCTTCCCGGTTGGCAATCAGGATATCGCGCCACATTTTCGGGTCGCTGGCGGCGATGCGGCTGAAGTCGCGAAAGCCCGGACCGGCCAGCGACAGGTAGTCCTTGCCCTGGGCCTGGCCGGAGATGCCACTGATCAGGGCAAAAGCAATCAGGTGCGGCAGGTGGCTGACGGCGGCATAAGCCGCGTCGTGTGACTGCGGCGACATTTTCACCACGTTGCAACCCAGGGCGGTCCAGACGTCGACCGCCTTTTGCAGTTGTACCGTGAAAGTGCGCTCGATCGGTGTCAGGATGACCTGTTTGCCGGCATAGAGGTTGACATCGGCGTTCTCGACGCCCGAGACTTCCTTGCCGGTGATGGGATGGGCCGGCACAAAACAGCCCACATGGTCGCGCAACACCCGGCGGGCCGCGTCCACCACATCGCGCTTGGTGGAACCGACGTCCATGATCAGTGTGTTGGCGTTGACCAGATGGCGGATGGCCTTGAAAGTGGCCTCGGTCGCCGATACCGGCACCGCCAGCAGCACGATGTCGGCGCCAGACACCGCCAGCAGGGCCGAAGGCGCTTCCACATCGATCACGCCCATCTGCCGCGCCCGCTCGGTGGTGGAGGGGGACTTGCTGTACCCGACGACACGCTTGACCAGGCCGGCACGTTTGAGCGCCAGCGCGAAAGAGCCGCCCATCAGGCCGCAGCCGATCAGTCCCAATTGTTCAAACATGAGCGGGCGCCCGGGATATCTGTGGAGTTTTCATTATTTCTCAATCGGCTATCGGATAGGTGCCCAGCACTTTATAAAACGCACAAAGCTGCTGCAGGTCTTTCAGGGCCGCCGCCACGTGGGGTTGAGACGGGTGACCCTGCAAATCGATGTAGAAAAAGTACTCCCACTGGCCAGAACGCGCCGGCCGCGACTCGAAACGTGTCATCGATACACCGTGGGTTTTCAGCGGAACCAGGATGTCATGCACGGCGCCCGGGCGATTCGGTACCGACACAATCAGGCTGACGCAGTCCTTGCCCGAGGCCTGCGGCGCCGCCAGCACCTGGGGCAGGCAGATCACGGCAAAACGTGTGCGGTTGAAGGCGTCGTCCTGGATCGCGTGGGCGGCAATGTGCAGGCCGAACTCTGCGCCGGCGCGCTCGCTGGCAATCGCGGCCCAGGCCGGGTTGCCGGCAGCCAGCCGGGCGCCCTCGGCGTTGCTGGATACCGCGCGCCGCTCGACGTCGGGCAAATGGGTGGCCAGCCAGCCCTGGCACTGCGCCAGCGCCTGCGCATGCGCCAGCACCACCTCAATGCCAGCCAGTGAGTTGGACAGTCGCAGCAGGTTGTGGCGCACCAGCAGGCTGGTTTCTCCCACCACATGCAAGGGAGAGTTGAGGAACAGGTCCAGGGTGCGGGTCACCACGCCCTCGGTGTTGTTCTCGACCGGCACCACGCCGAACTGGGCCGAGCCTGCTGTGGCGGCGCGAAAAACCTCGTCAAAACTGGCGCAGGGCAGGTGTTCGATGCTGGAACCAAAAAACTGTACAGCGGCTTGCTCGCTGAAGGTGCCGGCCGGACCCAGATAGGCTACCCGCTGCGGGGCTTCAAGCGCCCGGCATGCCGACATGACTTCGCGCCAGATGTGCGAGATGCTGTCGCTTTTGAGCGGCCCGGCGTTGGCCGCCTGCAGGCCCTGAATCACCTGCGCTTCGCGCTCCGGCCTGAATACCGGTGAGCCGTCCTGACGCTTGAGCTCGCCGACCTCATTGGCCAGAGCCGCGCGTTGATTCAGAAGGGCCAGCAATTGCTGGTCCGCTGCATCAATCAGTTGCCGAAGCTGTTGCAGATCCCGGGTCATGAATGCAGCATCTGAAACGGCAGCAGCCGGCTAGGGACACATGGCCGCGCGGACAGCGGCACCGGGCACAGGGCAGGGCTCATTTTTTGGCAGGTTTGGCCGGCGCTGCAGCGGGCGGCTTGGCTGCGGGCAATGGCCCGGCAATTTTGCCGGCCACTTCATCAAACTGTTTGGCGCGCGTTTGTATCTCGCCCCTGGAGGTCTCCACCAGTTTTTGCACAAACACATTGACCAGCGCAGGCGCTGTGGCCTTGTATTTCTTGACGGCTGGTGACTCAAAGAAGGCCGTCAATTGCTTGAGCTCGTCCAGCGTGAAGCGTTCCATGTAGGCCGGCACCAGCGCATCGCGACTCACTTGCGCCACCTTGCTGGCAATGATCCTGTTCGCGTCGGCTGCGAATTTGACGATCTCGGCGTTGATATCTTCCGCCACCTTGGCCTGTTTGGCCGCAGGGGTGATCATCTCCAGCCGCGGCTCCCAGCTGCCGATCAGGTCCTGCGACGCGCTGGTGGCGAGTTGCTCGACCAGGCTGTCCAGGTCGGGGCCTTGCTGCAGGGCCACCAGGCGGGTGGCCCATTCGAGTTTTGGATCAGCGGGCTGGGCCTGAAGGCCGGAAGAAAAAGTGCAGGCGGCAAGCAGCAGCGCGGTCAGTGTTCTGTTCATCAATTGGTTTCCGGGTTGGAGGCAGAAGCGCCTGAATCAGTATCGGGTTCATTGTCGTCCAGGGTGGCATCGTTTTCGACGATGCGCTGCAGGCCGCTCAGTTGCGAGCCCTCGTCCAGACCGATCAGGGTCACGCCCTGGGTGGCACGCCCCATCTCGCGGATTTCGCTGACCCGGGTGCGCACCAGCACACCCTTGTCGGTGATCAGCATGATCTCGTCATCCACATGCACCAGCGTGGCTGCAACCACCTTGCCATTTCGCTCGCTTTGCTGGATCGCAATCATGCCCTTGGTGCCACGGCCATGGCGCGTGTATTCCTGGATGGACGTGCGCTTGCCAAAACCGTTCTGGGTGGCGGTCAGCACACTTTGCTGCTCGTCTTCAGCCACCAGCATGGCGATCACGCCCTGGCCGTCGTCGAGCATCATGCCGCGTACGCCGCGTGCATTGCGGCCCATGGGGCGCACATCATTTTCGTCAAAACGCACGGCCTTGCCGCCGTCGGAAAACAGCATCACATCGTGTTTGCCGTCGGTCAGCGCAGCACCGACCAGAAAGTCCTTGTCGTCCAGATCGACTGCGATGATGCCGGCTTTACGCGGGTTGCTGAAATCTTCCAGCGGCGTCTTTTTGACCGTGCCCATGCTGGTTGCCATGAAGACGTACTGGTCGGCCGGGAACGTGCGTTTTTCGCCAGTCAGGGGCAGGACCACGGTGATCTTTTCGCCTTCCTGCAGCGGGAACATGTTGACGATGGGCCGGCCGCGCGAGCCGCGCGAACCCGCCGGCACTTCCCAGACCTTGAGCCAGTAGAGCCGGCCGCGATTCGAGAAACACAAAATATAGTCGTGTGTGTTGGCAATGAAGAGCTGGTCCACCCAGTCGTCTTCCTTGGTGGCGGTGGCCAGCTTGCCGCGTCCGCCGCGTTTTTGCGCCCGGTATTCGGACAGCGGCTGGCTCTTGATGTAGCCGGTGTGCGACAGCGTGACCACCATGTCGGTCGGGGTGATCAGGTCTTCGGTGCTCAGGTCAAACGAGCTGTGCTCGATCTGGCTGCGGCGTGCGCCGAGTTTGGTCTGGCCGAACTCCTGTTTGACCACCGACAGCTCTTCGCCAATGATGGTGGAGACGCGCTCCGGACGCGCCAGGATGTCGAGCAGATCGTCAATTTCTGCCATCACTTCCTTGTACTCGGCGACGATCTTGTCCTGCTCCAGGCCAGTCAGCCGCTGCAGGCGCATCTGCAGGATTTCCTGCGCCTGGGTGTCGGACAGCCGGTACAGGCCGTCGCTGCCCATGCCGAATTCCTTTTCCAGCCCGTCCGGGCGGTAATCGTCGGCATTGACCACGCCGCCGTCGGTGCGGGTGCGTGTCAGCATCTCGCGCACCAGGCTGCTGTCCCAGGGGCGCAGCATGAGCTCGGCCTTGGCGACGGGCGGGGTCGGCGCGTTGCGGATGATGGCAATGAATTCATCAATATTGGCCAGCGCGATGGCCAGGCCTTCGAGCACATGGCCACGCTCGCGTGCCTTGCGCAGGGTGAAGACCGTGCGGCGTGTCACCACTTCCCGGCGGTGTGACAGGAAGACCTGGATCAGGTCCTTCAGGTTGCACAGCTTGGGCTGGCCGTTGACCAGCGCCACCATGTTGATGCCGAAGGTGTCCTGAAGCTGCGTCTGCTTGTACAGGTTGTTGAGCACCACCTCGGGCACTTCGCCGCGTTTGAGCTCAATCACCAGGCGCATGCCCGACTTGTCGCTTTCGTCCTGGATGTGGCTGATGCCCTCGATTTTTTTCTCGTGAACCAGCTCGGCCATGCGTTCCTGCAGCGTCTTTTTGTTGACCTGGTAGGGCAGTTCGTCGACGATGATGGACTGGCGCTGGCCCTTGTCGATGTCTTCAAAATGGCAGCGTGCGCGCATGACCACCTTGCCGCGGCCGGTGCGGTAGCCGTCCTTGACGCCATTGATGCCGTAAATGATGCCCGCAGTGGGGAAGTCCGGCGCCGGGATGATCTCCATCAACTCGTCGATGCTGGCCTGCGGGTTCTTCAGCAGGTGCAGACAGGCATCCACGACCTCATTGAGGTTGTGTGGCGGTATGTTGGTGGCCATGCCCACGGCGATGCCGCCTGAACCGTTGACCAGCAGGTTGGGAATGCGGGAGGGCAGAACCAGCGGTTCCTTTTCGCTGCCGTCGTAGTTGGGGCCGAAGTCGACGGTTTCCTTGTCAATATCGGCCAGCATTTCCTGGGCAATTTTGGCCAGACGGATCTCGGTGTAACGCATCGCCGCCGCGTTGTCGCCGTCGACCGAGCCGAAATTGCCCTGGCCATCGACCAGCATGTGACGCAGCGAAAAATCCTGGGCCATGCGGACAATCGCGTCATACACCGACTGGTCGCCGTGCGGGTGGTATTTGCCGATCACGTCGCCCACGATACGGGCCGACTTCTTGTACGGGCGGTTCCAGTCGTTGTTCAGCTCGTGCATGGCAAACAACACGCGCCTGTGCACCGGTTTGAGACCATCGCGGGCGTCCGGCAAGGCGCGCCCCACAATCACGCTCATCGCGTAGTCGAGGTAGCTGCGCCGCATTTCCTCCTCAAGACTGATGGGCAGGGTTTCTTTTGCAAACTGGGTCATGAGGGGCCTGAATTGGATTTTTCGACGCGCGAGGGGTGTAGCCAGCTGATTTTAAGGCCTGCGTAGCCCTTGATCGGGGTGTGGCAAGCCCGCAACAAAAAACAGTGGTTTCGCCATTCTGTGTCGGACGAAGCCGATAGCGCGCTTGAACAGCGAATGAGCTATGGCACAATAACTGTAACGCTTTGAGTGATGGTCACTCACGGCGTGCATTTAATTCGCAGCCAGTCTGCGGCTTTTCTCTAGAGGAGAACCATGAAGAAACTCAACAAAGTGGCAATGTTGTTTGCTTCCGCAGCGCTTGCAACCGCCGCTGGTGCACAAACAATTGACAACTGGAAAAACGGCACCAATGAGCTGGTGTGGAAAAACGGCACCAATGAGTACTGCTGGCGTAATGCCAACTGGACGCCGGCTACTGCCGCTCCAGGCTGCGATGGCGCCATTGTTCCTCCAGCACCAGCTCCGGCTCCTGCTGCCGTGGCCCCTGCACCGCGTCCTGCGCCTGCACCGGCACCTGTTGCTCCTCCTGCAGCGACCAAGGTGACTTACGCTGCTGACGCGTTCTTCGACTTTGACAAGTCCGTGCTGAAGCCCGAAGGCAAAGCCAAGCTTGACGACCTGGTCGGCAAGATCAAGGACATCAACCTGGAAGTCATCATTGCCGTGGGTCACACCGACTCGGTCGGTAGCGATTCTTACAACCAGAAGCTGTCGGTTGCGCGTTCTGAGTCTGTCAAGGCTTATCTGGTGTCCAAAGGCATCGAGAAAAACCGCGTTTACACCGAAGGCAAAGGCGAGAAACAGCCAGTTGCTGACAACAAGACCAGCGAAGGCCGCGCCAAGAACCGTCGCGTGGAAATCGAAGTGGTTGGTACCCGCGCCAACAAGTAATCTCTCGCGGATCGCTTAAAAAACCGCGCTACGGCGCGGTTTTTTTATGGCCGGACGATAATCACCCCATGCAAACCATTGAAAACGCCGACCCTGCAGAACTTGCCAAATTTTCTGACCTGGCCCACCGCTGGTGGGATCTGGAGAGCGAGTTCCGGCCCCTGCACCAGATCAATCCCCTGCGTCTGGGCTGGATAGAAGCCCTGGCGCCGCTGCAGGGCCAGCGTGTGCTCGACATAGGTTGCGGTGGCGGCATTCTGGCCGACGCCATGGCCAGACGCGGCGCGCAGGTGCTGGGTATTGATCTGGCGACCAAGGCCCTGAAAGTGGCCCAGTTGCATGCGCTTGAGGCCGGAACCCAGGGCGTTGAGTACCGCGAAGTCAGTGCCGAGGCCCTGGCGCTGGAGCAGCCGGGCGGTTTTGATGTGGTGACCTGCATGGAGATGCTCGAGCATGTGCCGGATCCAGCCTCGGTGGTGCGTGCCTGCGCCACCCTGGTCAAACCCGGTGGGCATGTGTTTTTCTCCACCATCAACCGCAATGCCAAGGCCTTCCTGTTTGCGGTGGTGGGCGCCGAATACGTTCTGAACCTGCTGCCGCGTGGCACGCACGAATACGCCAAATTCATCAAACCCAGCGAACTGGCGGGCTACTGCCGGGCTGCGGGCCTGAATCTGCAGCATACCCGCGGCATGGAATACAACCCTCTGAGCCGGCACTACTGGCTCAGCGCAGACACCAGCGTCAATTACCTGCTGGCCACGCAGAGGGCCTGAGATGTTTGACCGGATAGAAGCCGTGCTGTTTGACCTGGACGGCACACTGATCGACAGTGCGCCCGACCTCGGCGCCGCAGCCGACAAGATGCGCACCGACCGGGGGCTGGCGCCGCTTCCGCTGGGTGACTACAGGCCCATGGCTGGGGCCGGCGCCAGAGGCATGCTCGGCGTGGCTTTTGGCCTGACGCCCGAACATGCCGACTATGGGGCATTGAAAGAGGAGTTTTTTGCAAACTATGAAGCCTGCATGACGGAACGCACTTATGCGTTCGACGGCGTGGCCGAGTTGATTGCGCGGATCAGCGGTGCCGGCCTCAAGTGGGGTGTGGTTACCAACAAGTCGGCGCGGTTCACGCTGCCGCTGACGCGCCAGATGCCGCTGTTCGTCTCCGCGCAAACCATCATCAGCGGCGATACCACGCCGCATGCCAAGCCGCACCCGGCACCCCTGCTCGAGGCTGCCCGCCAGCTCGGGCTGGCGCCGGCGCGTTGTGTTTATGTCGGGGATGACGAACGTGACATTGTGGCCGGCCGGGCAGCGGGCATGCCCACGGTGGCGGCCGCCTATGGCTATCTGGGCGCGCTGGCAGACACCAGCGGCTGGAATGCCGACGCCACCATTGTTTCGCCGTCCTCCCTCTTGAATTTGCTGCGAATGGCTTAAACTAGTGGGCTTGGGGCTGCATTGGTTTCGACGTGGGTTCGGACGCGGTGTGGTGCATGTCGAGCTGAGTGTGCTCGTAAAACTGATTCAAACAAACTAACTGCAAACGACGAACGTTTCGCACTCGCTGCTTAATTGCCAGTGAGCTTTACAACAGCAGGCCGATGGGCTGGGCAAGGGGTGTTTGGCGCAAGTTGAACACTCCCGGCTGTAAAGATAATTTCATCGGCTGGCTCCGGGCTGGGTACCTTAACCCGGGGCAAGACAATAGGGTGCTGGCGTCCTGTGTAGCGTGCGACTGCGCGACACAGGTGGCGAGACTCAAACCAGACCGCTAAACATGTAGATCTGCCCGAACAAGGCTTGCGGACGGGGGTTCAAATCCCCCCAGCTCCACCATACGACCCGATAAAGGCCGCTAACGACATACAGTTAGCGGCTTTTTCTTTGAAAAATCAATAACTTGTTGTCCTACAACGCTCCCATGTGATGTGCTGCAAGGCATCGCAGCGGGTCTGTGCCTGCTGATTCATGAAGGATCGGTATCCCGGCTCATGCTCCACAGCCGAAGGGCGATATGGATCTCCAGTGCGCGCGCCGCACTGCCCCAGTGCCCGATCAGGTCCTCAATGGTAGCGAGCCGCTGCCGCATGGTGTTGACGTGAATATTCTGGCGCTCCGCCGCCACTCTTGCATTCTGATTGCTGTCGAAATAACTCAGCAGGGTGGGGGCCAGTTCCGACCCGCGTTTCTGGTCGTAGGCAATCAGGGTGCCTATGGTCGCGTCCAGAAACGCGGAAAGGCTGGCATGGTCGTGCGTTTCGAACAGCGTCGAATACAAGGCCAGTTCATTCTGGCTGACGATACGCCCCTGCACGCCGATGCGCCGCATCACCGGTAAAGCCCGCCTCAAGGTGACGTGAGTGGACGGTATTTCGCCGGGTGCTGAGAGCGGCCGGGACATGACACCGCGATAGTCGATGCCAAGATTCGCGCTAGCCAGCCCGGTGACGGTGCGGCGGACAGCCTCGGCTTGGGTTGTGGCGCAAAGAATGGTGAGCACCCCCTCCATCTCGTCGAATACTGTGTTTGGAAGAATGTTCGCCACCCTCATCCGCCGGGCCTCCCGGTCGGCCTGAGGCCCCCCCATTTCCACCAGCATGAGGGAGCAGGGCTGCGACAGCTCCAGGCCAAAGCGGCCGGCGCGCTCGCACAGGATGGCCAGGTCGTCCTGGCGCGGTGAAACCAGCGCCCGCAACAGCGCCGACTGGTCGCGGCTTCTGGTCGCTTCCACGCGTTCCCGGGAGAGCAGAACGATGCCCACGATGCTCGTGCTGCGCTCAAAGGTGCGAATAGCCATCTCATCGAGTTCGCTGCGACGGAACAGCAGGACGGAGCCCAGCACGTCATCGCCTGCAATCACCGCGCTGACGCGGCATGACTCCCCTTCAACTTCGTAGGCAGCCACCGAACGACCGATCTCCCTGCTGCTGCGCAAGGCTTTCAGCAACGCACCGCTGCGGTCGCCGTGGGGCTCGTAGCGCTCGGCTCCGGAGTTCGCATAACCTGGCGCTGTGGCGCGGCCGATGACTTGCGCTGCTTCGTCAAGCACCAGCACACTGCCTTGCATGAGGCCAGCGATGGATTCGCACAGCTTGGCCAGGGACGCGCCCCGGGCCAGCAGTGAGGTCAGCTGCTCGTGCGCCTCGGCAGCCGCCTGCACTTTCGCCGTGTGCCGCTCCAGCTCGGCCCGGGCGGCCTCGGCGCTCGCGAGTGCTGCGCCCGCCTGCTCGAAAGCCAGTGCGTTCTTGATGGCGACGGCCGCGTGTGTGGCCAGCGTCGAAAGAACGGATATGTTCTGCGCCGTGTGCGTGCGGTGGTAGCGGTCCGCGACGAACAGCAGGCCGATCACTTCATCCTCCCACAGCAGCGGCACGCCGACCACTGCAGCGATGCCTTCGTCGCGAAAGCTGGCGTCGAGCGTGGGGTCGTGAGCAAAGCGCTTGTCGTTCAGGTAGTCGGACGTGGTGAAGGGCAGGCGTGTCCTGAGGACGATGCTGACAATTCCGAGATCGCGACCGGCGACCATTTCCCCGGTGCTGCGCACCAGGGCGCCGTCGGCGGCGAGCACATGGAACGCCGACAGTCCGGTGTCATAGGTGGAGAGCCAGCCTACCTGTGACCCGAGCATGTTCCGTGCGCGCGTAACGATCGCGCGCAGCAGCTCTTTCAGATGCAGGCGGCTGGAGAGGTCGCGGGCTGATTCGATGACCGCCATCATGCCGCTCTCGCGCTGCTGCGACAGGTCGAGGCGGTTGCGAAGCGCCATCGCCATCCGCACAAGCTCGACCAGGCCCGGCTTCGCCGGGCTGTTCTCCGGCAGCAACTCTACCCGCGCGAGCTGGTCTGCGAAGTCTTCGGCCGCCGCTTCCTGGTGCAGCATCTTGATGAGGTCCCAGGCAGTTTCCTGGGCAGCCGCAGCTTCGGACTCGATCAACATTTCTGGCTCCTTGCCGCGCGTGTCAATACCGCCGGACCGCAGAGGCTACCAGACGCGCGACGCCTCGGATGCTCGCGCTTTCCCGCGGCTCACCGATGCACGCGAGCAGATTTTTTCAGGGTTTGTACGGAGTCTGGCCATCACATCTGATGGGGAGTTTAAGTGTGGGGGCTGCACATTGGATTCGCCGGGGCTATCCGCGACAGTCATGCCAACGCCAATCAACGCAGGACCAGACCGCATGACCATTCTCGACTCGCTCCGGCCCCAACCCGGCCTCAGAGTCCTTGTGACCGCCGGCGCCAGCGGAATTGGGGCGGTGATCGCCCGTGCGTTCACCGAGGCCGGGGCGCATGTTCACGTCTGTGATATCGACCGCGCCGCGCTGGACCGTCTGGCCGTCGAAGCACCCGGCATCACCAGCAGTGCGGCCGATGCGTCCATCGAACACGACGTAGACCTGGTTTTCGACGACGTCCGCGGCACGCTGGGCGGCCTGGATGTCCTGGTCAGCAATGCCGGAATCGCGGGGCCCACGGGCCCCATCGAAAGCCTGGACGCGAGCCTGTGGGAGCGCACGGTCGACGTCAACCTCAGAAGTCAATTCCTGTTCGTTCGCCGCGCGGTGCCCATGCTCAGGCAATCCCGGGCCAACCCCTGCATTGTGGCCATGAGCTCTGTCGCAGGCCGCCTGGGCTACGCCTTCCGCACGCCCTACGCCTCCACGAAATGGGCGGTGGTGGGGCTGATGAAGTCGCTGGCGATCGAGCTCGGTCCGCAGGGCGTGCGCGCCAATGCCATTCTTCCCGGCATCGTCGAGGGTGACCGGATCAACGGCGTCATCGCTGCGCGCGCGGCCGCCACTGGCGTCAGCGTTGATGCCATGCGCGAAGAGTACATCCACAAGACCTCCTTGCGGCGCATGGTGAGCGCCGAGGACGTGGCCGCCATGACGCTGTTCCTGTGTTCACCTGCGGCCCGCAACATCACCGGCCAGGCGGTCAGCGTCGACGCCAACATCGAGTATCTGTAACCCCCCTTGAAAACCAGGAGACTTCCATGACAAAACGCACCCCTTCCTTCGTTCTGGCCACGCTGGCCGCTGCCTGCCTGGCATGCGGCGGGGCGCTGGCCGAACCGGTCAAGATCGGCCTGCTTGAAACCCTGTCCGGCCCGCAGGCCTCGTCCGGCCTGATGTTCCGCGCCGGTGTGCGTTATGGCATCGATCGCATCAACGCCGAAGGCGGCTGGGACGGCCAGCCCGTGCAACTGCTGGAGTACGACAACCAGGGCGGCCCCGCAGGCGCCGCAGACAAGCTCAAGGCGGCCATTTCAGACGGTGTCCACGTAGTTGTCCAGGGCGCCTCCTCGGCGGTGGGCGGCCAGATCACCGAGGATGTGCGCAAGCACAACCTGCGCAATCCCGGCAAGGAGATCATCTACGTGAACGTCGGTGCCGAGGCGCTGGAGCTCACCGGCGAGAAGTGCCACTTCCATCACTTCCGTTACGCCGGCAATGCCCAGGTGCGCGCCAAGGCCCTGGTGCTTGCCATGAAAAAGACCAATGCCCTGGGGTCGCGCGTTTATGCAATCAACCAGAACTACTCCTGGGGCCAGGACATGGAGCAGGCCGTCGTCGACAACGCCGCCCTGGGCGGCTACCAGGTGGTGGAAAAGACGCTGCATGACGTCAACAAGATCCAGGACTTCGCGCCTTACGTGGCAAAGATTGCCGCGGCCAGGGCCGACACCGTGATGACGGGCAACTGGTCGAATGACCTGCTGCTGCTGATGAAGGCCACCAAGGCGGCCGGGCTGAAGGCGCGCTTCGGCACAGTGTTTCTCGACCAGCCGGGCAATATCGCCAACGGCGGCGACCTGACGCTGGGCCACTTCATCGTCCACGCCTTCAACCCCGAGGCCGGCGGCGCCGAGGGCGAGCGCTTCGTGGCGGACTTCAAGGCCAGGATGGGCCACGTGCCGACCTTCATCGAGCCGCAGACTGTCTTTGGCATGGCTGCGGTGGCCGACGCGCTCAAGCGCGTGAAGCCCGAGGGCGGCAAGCTGAACGTGAACGCGCTGGCCAGGGCCATGGAAACCTCGAAGGTCAAGACGCCGGTCGGCGAGATGACCATGCGCGCGGCCGACCACCAGGCGCTGTTGCCGCTGGTGGTCTCCACCGTCGCGAAGGACGCCAGGTACAAGGCCGACGACACCGACATGGGCTTCAAGCCGGTGCAGGTGTTCTCGGCCACAGAAGCGGCTGTCCCGGCCCCGGCCAGCTGCAAGATGCAGCGGCCGAGCTGATCCCTCCTCCCAGGGGCCGGCGGCCTGCCGGCCCCCATTGGCACGACAATGGACACACTCTTGATCTCCCTGCTGAACGGGCTCATCTACGGCTTGCTGCTGTTCATGGTCTCCGCCGGCCTCACACTCATTTTCGGAATGATGGGTGTGCTCAATTTCGCGCACGCTTCCTTCTACATGTTGGGCGCTTACTTCGCTTATGCCCTGCAGGACGCGTTGGGTTTCTGGGGAGCCCTGGCCCTTGTGCCGCTACTCGTCGGCCTGGTGGGCACAGTGGTCGAACGCTTCTTTCTGCGGCGCGTCCACCAGCACGGGCACGCGCACGAGCTGCTGCTGACCTTCGGCCTGTCCTTCATCATTGCCGAACTGGTCAAGCTGTTCTTTGGCAACTTCCCGGTCAACTACCGCATCCCAAAGTCACTGGACTACGCCGCCTTCACGCTCGGCAGCTCGGACTATCCGGTCTACCGTTTGCTGATGGGCGGTGTGGCGGTGGCGATGTTTGCTGTGATCTACCTGCTTCTCACGCGTACGCGGGTGGGCATTGTGGTGCGTTCGGCCATCTACCGGCCGCGCATGGCCGAGGCGCTGGGGCACAACGTGCCCCTGGTCTTCATGGGCGTGTTCGGCGTGGGTGCCGCGCTGGCGGGCCTGGCCGGCGCCGTCGCCGGGGCCTTCTACACCACCAACCCCAACATGGCGCTGGAACTGGGTGTGATGGTTTTTGTGGTGGTCGTGGTTGGCGGGCTCGGCTCGCTTGAAGGCGCCATGCTGGCTTCGCTGCTGATTGGGGTCGTGACCTCGATGGCCGTGGCGGTGGATGCGACGCTGGCTGATGCCTTCGCCCTGCTTGGCTGGCGGGCCTGGGCCGAAGGGGCAGGCGGCTTGTTCACCCTGAAGGTGTCCAGCCTGGCCGCCACCATTCCCTTTGCGCTGATGCTGTTGATCCTGCTGGTGCGCCCGAGCGGCCTGCTCGGTGAGAAGGCCTGACATGAAATTCCAGACCTTTCCGCTTGCCATCGTGGGCGTGCTCCTGCTTGCCGGCGCGCCGCTGCTGCTCTCGCAAGGACTGCTGAACGCCGCGATCCAGATGCTGATCGCCGCCTTGTTCGCCAGTGCCTACAACGTGTTGTGCGGCCAGGCGGGAATGTTGTCTTTCGGACATGCCGCGTATTTCGGTGTGGGCGCCTTTGCCACCGTACACGCCATGAACGCCATCGGCGGTGCCGGCCTGTTGCCTACACCGCTGCTACCCCTGGCCGGAGCAGCCGGCGGACTTTTCATGGGTGCTGTCGCCGGCTGGTTCGCGACCCAGCGCACGGGCACTTATTTCGCCATGATCACGCTGGCCATCGCAGAGCTGCTGCACGCGCTGGCGCCGCATCTCAAGGGCCTGTTCGGCGGGGAGGCCGGCGTGTCGACCATGCGGATGCCTTCCATGGGCCTGAATTTCGGCTCGACCATGCAGGTGTACTACCTGACCTTGGCCTGGGTGCTGGCGTGCCTCGCCCTGCTGTACTTCTTCACGTTGACACCAGTGGGCCGTCTGACACTGGGACTGCGTGAGAACGGCCATCGCCTGGCCTTCCTGGGTTACGACGTGCATCGTCTGAGCGTGCTGGTATTTTCGATTTCGGCGATGTTTTCCGGTGTGGCCGGCGGCTTGCAGGTGATCAACAATGAGGCCGCCAACTATGTCGTGCTTGATGCCCACCTTTCGGCCTCCGTGGTGCTCAACACCTACATCGGCGGTGTGAAGGTGTTCCTGGGCCCGGCGCTGGGCGCCTCGCTCATGACCTTCTTCGGCTATGCGGCGTCGGACCTCACCCGGTCCTGGCTGCTGTATCAGGGCATCCTGTTCGTGCTTGTGATGATGTTCATGCCCGAGGGTCTGGCCGGCCTGTTCGGCGCCGCAGGCCGATTGCGCCGCCGTATTGGTATGGCCCGTTTTGTCCCGGTGCTGGCCGTGTGTATTGCCGCTGTCGCACTGTTGTCTGCTGGAACGACATTCGCGGTGGAGTTGCTGCAGCGGATTTTTTCCCAGGATTACCGCGCCCTCGCGAACGCCAATCCCTCCGCGCCGTGGCCATCCATTGCCTTGTTCGGACATTCCTGGCCACCGTTGGCGGTGCTGACCTGGTTCGTGCCCGTGCTGCTGCTGGCGCTGGGTGCAAGCCTGGTGTTGGGGGTACAGCGCTGGCTTCTTGCACTTTCGGGTCAGGAAGAACAGGATGCGCCGCCGGTGGCGGCCGTTGTCCGGATCCCGGGGCCCGCAGCATGAGTGATGCCATCCTCAGCCTGCGCGGCGTCCACAAGGCCTTTGGGCCAACCAAGATCATTCGGGGCGTGGACCTGACATTGCGACCGGACGAATGCCACGCCCTGATTGGGCCGAACGGCGCGGGCAAGTCCACCGTTTTTCACCTGATTTCAGGCAACCTCACACCGAACGCGGGAGAGATCGTTTTCGATGGCCAGCGCATCGATGGCCGGTCGCCGCAAGAGGTCAACCGGCTCGGGCTGTCACGCTCCTTCCAGATCACCAATATTTTCCCAAGGCTCACGGTGTTCGAAAACCTGCGCCTGGCCGTGATGCGGCCGGCCGGACTGCACTACCAGTTGTGGACATTGATCGGGCGAAACCGGCGTGTCCGGGAGGAGACAGAACGCCTGCTCGAGCGTGTGCGCCTGCAGCAGCGCGCACACGCGATTGCCGGGGAGATGTCCTATTCGGAGCAACGCTCGCTGGAGATTGCGATGACGCTGGCATCTGATCCCAAAGCCGTTTTGCTCGATGAGCCGATGGCGGGAATGTCCAACGAGGAAACCGCCTATACCGCAGAGCTGATACGCGATGTCACCCGCGGACGTGCGCTGCTGCTCGTGGAACACGACATGAAGGTGGTTTTTTCGCTGAGCGACCGGATCAGCGTACTGGTCTACGGAGAGGTGATCGCCACGGGCACACCCGAGGAGATCCGGGCCAATGCGGCGGTGAAGGAAGCCTACCTGGGTGAAGAGGTGGCGGCATGACCGGAGCTGGCCCGCTGCTGTCGCTGACCGAGGTCCATGCCCACTATGGCAAGAGCCACATCCTGCACGGGGTCAGCTTCCATGTCGGCCGCAACGAAGTGGTGAGCCTGCTGGGGCGTAACGGCTCCGGCCGCTCCACCACGCTCAAAGCAATCATGGGACTGCTGAGGCCCACGGCTGGGCGGATCCGTCTGATGGAGCGCGATATCACCGGCGCGCGGCCTTATGCGATCTGCCGTGCGGGCCTGGCCTATGTGCCGGAAGAGCGCGAGGTCTTCCACAACCTGACGGTGGACGAAAATTTTCGCATGGGCGAGCAACCGGCCGCACCCGGCGCCACGTCCTGGACGGCGGAAGACATGTTTGCCTACTTTCCCCGGCTGAAGGAACGCCGGCATACCAAGGCCGGCAGCCTCTCCGGCGGTGAACAACAGATGCTGACGATCTGCCGGTCGCTGCTGGGCAATCCCCAGGTCATCCTGATCGACGAGCCGACGGAGGGCCTGGCGCCAAAAATCGTCGCCGCGGTCGGCGAATGCATACGTGACATGCACCGCAGGGGCGTGTCTGTGGTTCTGGTGGAACAAAAACTTGCGATCGCCCTGAAGGTGTCCACACGTGTGTGCGTGATGGGCCACGGCCAGATTGTTTTTGAAGGCACGCCGCAGCAACTCGCCTCTGATGAGGCGCTGCTGGCCGATTGGCTCGCCGTTTGATACTGAAGGAATCGGAATCCCATGGCAAAAGTCCAGGACAAAATCATCATATCGTGCGCGGTGACGGGCTCGGTACACACCCCCTCGATGTCACCCTACCTGCCGCTGTCGCCCGAGCAGATCGCGCAGCAGGCGATCGAGGCGGCTCAGGCAGGGGCCGCCATCCTGCACCTGCATGCACGTGACCCGATTGACGGGCGGCCCACGGCAGACCCCGCCGTCTTCGACCAGTTCGTGCCGCGCATCAAGGCGGCGACGGATGCGGTGATCAACATCACGACCGGGGGCAGCACGCGCATGACGCTGGAAGAGCGCCTGGCCTACCCGCTGCAGGCCAAACCCGAGATGTGTTCGCTGAACATGGGGTCGATGAACTTTTCAATTCACCCGGCGGCGCGCAAGATCCACGAGTGGCGCCACGAATGGGAAAAGCCCTATATCGAAGGCATGGAGGATCTCATCTTCCGCAACACCTTCCACGACATCAAGCGCATCCTCAAGCTGCTGGGCGAGGACTGCGGCACCCGTTTTGAGTTCGAGTGTTACGACGCCGGCCACCTCTACAACCTGGCGCATTTCATGGACGAAGGCCTGGTGAAAGGACCGCTATTTATCCAGATGATCCACGGCGTACTCGGCGGCATAGGGCCGGACCCGGAAAACCTGGTTTTCATGAAAACGACGGCGGACCGTCTCTTCGGTGATGCCTACCGGTTCTCGGTCCTGGGCGCGGGCCGCCACCAGATTCCCCTGCTCACGCTGGGTGCAGTGCTGGGGGGCAACGTCCGCGTTGGCCTGGAGGACAGCCTTTACCTCGGTAAAGGCCAGCTGGCGAAGTCGTGCGCCGAGCAGGTGTGCAAGATTCGCCGCATTCTTGAAGAGCTGTCGCTGGAAATCGCCAGCCCGGACGAGGCCAGGGCCATGCTCGGGCTGAAGGGCAAGAACGCGGTGGCGTTCTGAATCGCGATGGGTATCTGCGGATCGCCGTGCAGTCAGATTTTTGTCGAAGGAGTTTCATGAGTAAACATTTGGAGAAGAGGGTGGCCATCGTCACCGGTGCGGGGGGCGGCCTGGGACGCGCGCACGCGTTCGAACTGGCCCGGCATGGCGCACGCGTGGTCGTGAATGACCTGCATGGTCACCGCGAAGGCTCGTCCGCCTGCCTGGTCGTCGAGGAGATTCGGCGCTGCGGCGGCGAGGCCCTCGTCGACGGCGCCGACGTGACAGACCCCGCGCAGGTACAGGCCATGGTGGGGAAGGCGATCGCGAAGTGGGGTCGTGTCGATATCCTGGTGAACAACGCAGGTATTCTGCGCGACCGGTCCTTCGCGAAGATGACTTTCGACGACTTCCGGCTGGTGCTCGACGTCCATGTCATGGGCGCGGTCCATTGCACCAAGGCCGTCTGGGAGCTGATGCGTGCACAGAACCATGGCCGGATCGTGATGACAACGTCCTCCTCTGGCCTGTACGGCAACTTCGGCCAGTCGAACTACGGCGCGGCCAAGATGGCGCTGGTGGGTTTGATGCAAACCCTCGCGCTGGAAGGCGCCAGGCACAACGTCCGCGTGAACTGCCTCGCGCCCAGCGCCGCGACAGGCATGACCGAAGGCGTATTGCCGCACGAAACACTGCTGGGACTGGCGCCGGAGAAGGTCAGCCCGGGCCTGGTGGCGCTGGTCGGCGACGATGCCCCGACGCGCATGATTCTTCTGGCCGGCGCCGGCAGCTTCGAATGCGCCCACGTGACCATGACACGCGGCGTGTTCATTGAGGGCAGCCATGCCGCTGACCAGGTCCGCGACAGCCTTGACGAGATCCGTGACCCTGCAGGCCAGACGGTGCCGGCTTCTGGGTGGGAGCAATACAAGCTCGAACTCTCCAAAGCGGGGCTGGCCATGGAGCCGGCCACCGCTGACTGATTGCACCATGGCCGCACCAGACTTCATGCGTACGCCTGTTTTTTTTCGGACCCTGATCTATCCATAACTGTCGGAGACAACATGAATAAAGCGATTTGCATTGAGCGCGTACGTCTTTTTCTGGGCTGTGCGGGCACCGTGCTGCTGGTGGCCTGCAGCAGCACCGGCGACGTGGTGACGGGACCGCCACGGAGCTGCCAGGAACTGGCCGGCATGTCCATCCCGGCCTCGGCCATCCACCTGCCCACCTCGGGCGCACGCGTGAACACGGCGCTCCTCGTTGCTGCCAGCGGCACCGGGGCTGCAGCGGTGCCGGAGCACTGCCTGGTCAACGGCAGCATCCTGCCGGTCGATCCGGCGGCACCGAACATCCAGTTTCGAGTCGCGTTGCCGAGCAGCTGGAACGCCAAGGCGCTGATGTTCGGCGGCGGAGGCTTTGACGGCACCATTCCGAACATCATTGGCAACGTGTCGAACGGACCGGTGGACCGGCTGCGCCCGATCGGTCGCGGCTACGCCACCTTCGCGAGCGACTCCGGCCACCAGGCGAACGACTTCGGCTCGCAGGATGGCGCCTGGGGCCTGAACGACGAAGCGGTACGCAACTTCGGCGGCGATGCGCTTAAGAAGACGCGTGACGCCGCTGTCTTCCTGATCAAGGCCCGGTATGCGGCTGCGCCTTCCCGCGCCTACTTCGCGGGCGGGTCCACCGGGGGGCGCGAGGCGCTTGTCTCGATCCAGCGCTGGCCGCGTGATTGGGACGGTGCCATCGCCTGGTATCCAGCCTGGAACGATGCTGCCGCGTTGCTGGGTGGCCACCGTGCGAGCATCGCCCTGTCCAAGACCGGCGCCTATCCCGACACGCCGCAGCGGCTCGCGGTTTATCAGGCGGCGATGGAGGCTTGCGACAAACTCGACGGCGTGGTGGATGGCCTGATCAGCAACCAGCGCCAGTGCAACGCGGTCTTCGAACCCGCGACGGCGACCGTCAAGGGTGTGCCGCTGCGCTGTCCCGGTGGTGTCGCTGGCGGCAACTGCCTGTCGGATGCGCAAATCACCGCGCTGAAGATCATGGACACGCCCACCCGCTTCAACTTCAAGCTGGCCAGTGGTGAAACCGGCTACCCGGGTTACAACGTGTGGGGGGCGGACCTGGGCATCACCAGCAACCCCTCGCCGCTGCAGCCGATCGTCACCTTCCTGGCGCTGGGCAGCGTACAGCCTGCGATGCCAATGCCGCGCCGGGCGCCCTATATCAGCGTGCTGCTCGATCAGTGGATCAAGTATTCCGTGACACGCGATCCCAACTTCAACTCGCTCACGCTGGATCCGGAGAATCCGGGACAGTGGGCCGGCCGTCTCAGCGAACTGAGCAAGCAGCTGGACACCAGCACCGACATCTCGGGTTTTGCAGCGCGCGGCGGCAAGCTGCTGCTGGCACATGGCCTGGCCGATGTGCTGGTGAGCTCCCGCGCCACAGAAATTTATTACCAGCGTCTGCAGGCGCAGTTTGGTGCCGGCAAGGTCCATGGCTTTGTCAGGTACTACGAGGTCCCGGGCTTTGGCCATGCGGTCAGCACCGCCTTCAACGCGAGCTGGGATTCACTGGGCGCGCTGGAGCAGTGGGTCGAGAAAGGCGCCGCGCCGGCAGCCCAGGTGACCACCGACACCTCAGGCGTTCCCGGACGCACGCGGCCCTTGTGCGACTATCCGCAATGGCCGCAGTACACCGGCACGGGGGATGTGAATGCTGCCGCGTCCTTCAGGTGCGTCAGCCCATAAGCCCCCACCGGGGCTCACCCACCCGCTGAGTCGCCCGATGTGCTGGAGAAGCTGCGCATGAAAGATGCGGGGCGGTGGCTGCGCCACTGAGCTGGCGCGGCATGCCAATGCCCACGGCGGTCAGGGCGTGGCGCGTGGTCCCCGTGTTTGAATACGCGTCGCCTCGGGACTGGCATCAAACACCAGCTGTGATGGCCATGCCGGCCAGGTCACGCCCAGCGCCGGGAGGTTCGGGTCGCCCTTGTGCGCGAACGCGCCCAGGCTTTTCATCATCAGTTGCGACAGTGCCAGGCGGCCGGGCTGATTGGCCTGCGTGAATGAGATGCGCGAGTAAAGCGAGGGCCCGAAGTTGCCGAAGATGAAGGGCAGGTCGAAGGTGTGCGCTGCCCCGTAAATCACGTCGAAGGGCGGCGGCAACTCGTCCCAGTCAAACTGGTAGTGCCACACCGCTGCCTGGCGGGACTTCAGCGCGTTCAGCACGTCGTTGCGGATCGCGGAGAACCAGATCCGGTCGAGCTCGGCGCTGCGTGCAGTAAAACCGGTGACCGGCGCCTGCGCTGGAAGGTAGGCGGCGGGCACCCAGTCTTCGATGCGGGTGGCCGGCGGCGCCTCCGGCTGGTAGCGGGAGGCGAGGGCGAACACCGCCGCGTCATCCAGTCGCCGCCCGCTCACGCCGCCCAGCGCGGGCCGCATTGCAAACAGCTGGGGGAAGAGTTTGGTTTCGTCGCGCGTATTGCCGGCAAGTACCGGCACGTTCACATAACGCCCGGCCCGTATGCCCGCGATCGGGTCGGCGGCCACCACCACACCGTCGGGAATCGGGTTGGACCCCGACATGCCCAGCGGCCCCAGTCGCCTGGCCACCGTGGTCAGGAGTTCGTCCGCGGATTTTCCGCGCAGGTAGGCGGCCAGTTGGGCAGGTGTGCGCTGAGCCGCATGGGCCTTCGCAGCGGCGTCGTCGCTTGCCGTACCGTCCGCGATCAGCGATTGCGCCAGCAGCGCATTGCCGCGCGCAGCCCAGACGGCCAGGGGCATTACACCCGGGATGGAGCCTGCCGGCAAGGTGGCTGCCGAGGAGATGCCGCCGCTGAGTGCGACCACACGATGGAACAGCGGTGCCGGCCTTGCCGCCATCATTGGTGATGCCAGCAGCGCGTACACATTGACCGCACCGGCCGATTGCCCCATCAGTGTCACGCGGGTGGGGTCGCCGCCAAAGGCAGAAATGTTCTTCTGCACGAACTCCAGCGATTTCGCGATGTCCAGCAGCGCGAAGTTGCCCGAATCATCGGCGGCCTGGCCGGTTTTGAATGCCGCCAGCTCGAGGAAGCCGAAGATGCCCAGCCGGTAGTTGACCGAGACCACCACAGCGTCGGCGGTGCGGGCAAGATGGGCGCCATCGTAGACGGGATCGGCCGTGTACCCGGTGATGTTGCTTCCGCCGTGAACCCAGACGATGACGGGGCGCGGCGCAGACGAGGGCGCCGACGGCTGCCAGATGTTCAGGTAGAGGCAATCTTCCGAACCCAGGGTACGCCCCAGGGTTTCGCCAATGCTGGCGTCGTAGCGGTTGTTCTGGCCCGGGCCGTAGAGCCGGCCGGTTTGCACACATGCGGGGCCAAAGGTGCTGGCGTTCCTTGCGGTTTTCCAGGGCTGGGGATCGACCGGCGCCCTCCAGCGCAGCTCCGCGGCAGGCGGGCTGGCGAAAGGAACACCTTTCCATGACAGGGTGCCGGTGGCGGCCGAATCGTTGCTGCCGATGACCGGACCGAAGCCGGTGTGGCGCTGCAGCAGCGGGCGGTCAGGCGCATGGGCGCAGGCCTGCAGCAGGGCACAGGTGAGAACGGCCAGCAGCAGCCTGGACACGCTATTCACCCTTGATCCCCGACTGGCGGATCACGGTGGTCCATTTCCGGGTTTCGCTGTCGATGAAGGCCTGGAACTCCGCCGGTGTCCCGCCACGCGGCTCCAGCCCCTGCGTCAGGAATTTCTGCCTCACCTCCGGGTCCGACAGTGCCCGGTTGATCTCCGCCTGCAGGCGCGCCACAACGAGGCGCGACGTCCCGCCCGGAACCATCATGCCGTACCAGCCGGACGCGACCACGTTGCCCATGCCCTGCTCACGCAGCGTCGGTGCATCGGGGTAGAGCGGGCTGCGTTCCGCGGAGGCCACACCGAGCACGCGCAATTTGCCGGCCCGGATATGCGGCAAAGCCGTGGTGATGGCGGTCAGGGTGGCATCGATGCGGCCACCCAGCAATTCGACATAGGCAGGCGCGTCGCCGCGGAAATGCAGAATCTCGCCCTTGAGCTTGGCGTCTTTCAGGAAGAGGTCGGCTGCCAGGTTCGGCTGGGAGCCTGCGCCGGGGGAGCCGAAGTTCAGGCCCGAGGAGCGGGATTTACCAAGCGCAACAAGCTCCCGCACGTTCTTGACACCGGAATCGGCGTTGACGATCAGAAACAGCGGTGCCATGGCCACAAAGGTGACCGGCAGCAGATCTTTCTTCATGTCGAACTTCTGCTTGCCATAAAGTGCCTCGGCCGTGGCATAGGGGGCAGCGGCGTAAAGCATGGTGTAGCCGTCCGGGGGTGTGCGCGCGACCATTTCGCTCGCCAGCCGCGTGCCTGCGCCGGGCTTGTTCTCGACGATCACATGCTGGCCCAGGCTTTTTCCCAGGTGCTCCGCCAGCAAGCGCGCCGAGAGGTCGCTGGGGCCGCCGGGTGCATAAGGTGCAACCAGCCGTACCGGCCGGGCAGGCCAGCTCTCCTGGGCCAGGGTCGCGGTGGCCGGGACGGCTGACAGGCAGGCGGCGCCCGCGGTACCGAGCAGATGTCTGCGTGTGATTTTCATCTTGTCTCCTCAAAATCCAGGTGTTGGACCAGCAACGGTAGGTCTTGCCGACCCATAGGGCAAGTCGCATTTTCTGAGGAACTTATCATTCAGGCTTATTAATCACCGATGTTTGAAAGGTACTGCCATGACCATGCATGTGACCATCCGGCAACTCCGCGCCCTGGCGGCGGTGGTGAAAACCGGCAGTTTCTCCGAGGCCGCCAAGATGATGAGTCTTTCTCAGGCTGCGCTCAGCGGACTCGTCAGCGAACTGGAGAACCGCGTTGGCGTCCGGTTGCTGGACCGCAACACCCGCAGCGTCTCCCTGTCCGCCGTCGGCCAGTCTTTCGAGCCCATGGTGCGGCGGGTTCTTTCGACCCTTGAAGAGGCGCTGGACAGCCTCGCCGACCTGAAGGAGTTGCGCCGCGGTGTCGTGCGGGTCGCCGCTCCGGAGACGCTGTCGTGCACGCTCATGCCCGAACTCATTTCGACCTACCGGGCCAGCAATCCGGACATCGAGGTGTATTTCGAGGACGTGCCCATCGACATGGTGCTGGCCGGCTTGCTGCAGGGCAACACGGACGTGGGCTTCGGACCGGCAGGCGTGATCGCCGACGACTCGGTCGAGGTGCAGGTGTTGTGGCCCGATCCCCTGTGGGTGGCGTTGGCGCCGGATGACCCGCTGGCCGGCGCTGCGTCGGTGAGCTGGAGGGACTTGCGTGAGCGGACTGTCATCAACTACATGCCCAACTTCGCCGCCAATGTGCTGAGCAATGTGCCGCCACGCAACCATCCCCTGAAGATGGTGCCGGTGCACCGGGTCAACACGGCACTGTCCATGGTGCGTTTCCAGGCGGGGGCGGTGGTGCTGCCGTCCATGTCGGAGTCGCTGGCGCGTGGTTTCGGCCTGGCCTTCCTGCCGCTGGTGCGTCCGCAGGTGAGCTGGAGCGTGGCCATGTTCGTGCGGCGGCGGCCCTCCATTTCTCCGGCTGTCGAAAGCTTCGCGCGGTTCACGCAGGATTTCGCGCGGGCGTGGACGGCCATGGAGACATATCGAAAAAACTGATAGATGAACCGGAAAAGACGTCTTGCCTTATAAACATACGGTGGCTATCTTGGTACCTTCATTCCACAAGCGTGCCAGTCGTGACCCCCACCCATTTTGTTTCCAGCCTCGATTCTTTTTTTGCGCCGTCTTCCATCGCCGTCGTCGGCGCATCGGCCGGCGGGGTCAAAACCGGCGCGGTTCCGCTGCGTTACCTGATTGAACAGAAGTTCCCCGGACCGATTTATCCCATTCACCCGACGCAGTCCGAAGTGCAGGGCCTGCGTGCCTACCCAACCCTGAAGGCGGTGGGTCGGCCGGTTGACCTGGCCATCTTCGCGGTGCCGGCGCAACACGCATTGGCTGCGCTGGAAGATGCAGTGGCGTCCGGCGTCAGAAGCATCGTCATGTTCACCGCCGGATTCGCTGAAACCGGTGAGGACGGCAAGCGCGCACAGCAGCAATTTGTTTCCGGTGCGCGGCAGGCCGGCATCCGGCTGTTGGGCCCCAATTGCCTGGGCTTCATGAATGCGGACCGTCGCGTCTATGCCACGTTCTCGCCGGTGGTGTCCACCGGCCTGGCCCCTCGCGGCAGCGTGGGCATCGCCAGCCAGAGCGGCGCTTTCGGGGCCTACGCCTATGGCATGGCGAGGGAGCGCAACGTTGGTTTGTCCATGTGGGTGGCGACGGGCAACGAAGCCGACATCGATGTGGCCGACTGCATCGCGTGGATGGCGCGTGACAAGGCGACCCGCGTGATCATGGCCTACATGGAAGGCTGCAGCGACGGCGCCAGGCTGAAGAATGCGCTGCGCCTGGCCCGCGAGGCTGGCAAACCGGTGGTTGTTGTCAAGGTCGGGCGCACGGAACTGGGTGCCCAGGCCGCGGCCTCGCACACGGCGGCCCTGGCCGGCGATGACGCGGCCTTCAACGCGCTGTTCCGGCAGTACGGCGTCTGGCGTGCGCGCTCGATCGACGAGTTTTTTGATGTCGCCCACTGTCTCGCGGTCTCGGTGTTGCCCGCCAATCCCCGGGTTGGGCTGCTGACGGTTTCCGGTGGCGTTGGTGTGCTGATGTCCGACGATGCGCACGATGCCGGGCTGGACGTGGCGCCACTTTCGCAGGCGGCGTGCGAGCGGATCCTCGCGCGCGTGCCGTTCGCCGCGACCCGCAATCCTGTCGATATCACCGGGCAGGTTACCTCCGAGCCGGATCTGCTGGGGCTGGCGGCCGATGCCATGCTGGGCGAAGGCGGCTACGGCAGTCTGCTGGTGTTTCTGGCTGCGGCGGGACTCACGCCGGCCATGCAGGACACCCAGCTCCAGGTCGCCCGCAAGCTCAGACAGGCCTATCCCGACAGGCTGGTGATGTTCAGCAGCCTGACAACCGCAGCGCAACAAGGCGCGCTGCAGGCGCTGGGTTGCCTGAGTTTCACCGAACCGGGGCGGGCAATCCGTGTGCTGGCGGCCATGAACTTCTTTGCGGCGCAGACGACGGCTGAAGCGGCCTTGCCGCCCCAGGCTGCGCCGACGGGGTGCATTTCCCTGAGGCCGGGCAGCCACAACGAGGCCGATGCGCTGGCGCTGCTGGGCGTCCACGGCATGCCGGTGGCGCAGAGCCGGCGCGTACTGGACCGGGATGCGGCGATCGCGGCGGCCCGGGCCATCGGTTTCCCGGTCGTGATGAAGGTGCTGTCGCAGGACATTCTTCACAAGAGCGAGGCCGGGGGCGTGGCGCTGGGGATTGCCGACGAAGCGGCCGCAGGCCTGGCGTTCGACACCATACACCGCCGCGTGCGGGCAGCACATCCGCGGGCGCGCATTGATGGCGTGCTGCTTGCCCGCATGGTCAAGGGCGGCGTCGAATGTATTCTCGGCGTGCACCGTGACCCGGTACTGGGCCCTGTCCTGATGCTGGGTGCGGGCGGCGTGAATGTGGAACTTCTGCGCGATGTGAGCTTTCGCGTGGTGCCCGTGGACCTGAACCAGGCCCGCGCCATGATTGGCGAGCTCAAAACCAGCGCCTTGTTTCATGGCTTTCGCGGGGCCCCGCCTGCCGACGTCGATGCCCTGGCGCAGGCGATCCTGAGCCTGTCGAATTTCGCAAGCGCTGCCGGTGACTCGCTGGAGGCGGTGGAAGTCAATCCGTTTGCCGTTCTGCCGCAAGGACATGGCGGTGTGGCACTGGACGCGGTGCTTGTAGGCCGGGCTGGCCCGCAGCCTGAGGCGCACCCGCAACTGGATCCTTTTGTCCTGGAAACCATGCCGCTTTTCGAGATGGCCCGCATGCGTTCGGCCAATACCGCGCGCAGGCACCCGGAGCACGGTTTTGCCGGCGACGGGCCCGGCTCCACCATGCGCTGGGTCAACCAGTTTACGCATACCCGCCGGCTGCGCGGTCCCGAAGACAGGGAAGTGGTGACGCCCAACAACGATACGCTGTTCACGAATGCCTGGCTGGACCTGTCCTCGGGTCCGCTGGTCATTGAGGTGCCCGCCATGGGCGAGCGTTACTGGACCCTGGGTTTTCTGGATGCGTGGACCAATCCCTGGGCCTATGCCGGCAGGCGCACCACGGGAGGGGCGCAGCAGCGGCTGTTCGTCCACGGGCCGGCCTGGCAGGGCGAGCCGCCCGCTGGCATGCATCTGATCAGCGCGCCGGGGGACGATGTATGGATCATCGGACGCATCCTGGTGGACCACGATCCGGCGGACCTGGCACGGGTGCATGTGTTGCAGGACCGCTTTGTCATGCGCCGCCCGGACGGCTCACCGGCGCTGGCGCGCCTGGATGTGCTGCTCGATGGCCGCCGCCAGGGTGTGCCGGACCCCGGTGACTACCTGCGTGTGCTGACCGCCATGCTGGCGCGCAATCCTCCCCGGCAAGCCATCTCAGGCTGGCCCGACGGGACGGCTGGTCTGGAGGCAGCGCTGGCTGCGACCTACGCGGAACTGCGGGAGACTCCGTCACCCGCAGACCTGGGCGGCGGCTGGACCACGGCGGTCAAGGTGCGGACGGATTTCGGCGCCGATTTTCTGACCCGGGCACGGGTGGCCCGCAACTGGATAGGCACGCTGGGCATGGAGGAGGCGATGTACATCATGGCCGAGGTCGATGCCACGGGCGCGCTGTTGAACGGCTCCAGCCGCTATCTGCTGCGTTTCCCCCCGGAGGCGCAACTGGCGGTCGATGCGTTCTGGTCTGTCACGCTCTACCAGCGTGAAGACTGCCTGCTCGCACCGAACACGATTGACCGGCACTCGATAGGCGACCGGACGCGGGGGCTGCAGCGCGATGGCGACGGCGGCCTGAGTCTGGTGATTCAGGCCGGGGACCCGGGCGCGGGCAAAAACTGGCTGCCGGCGCCGCCGGGCAAGGCGTTTTACCTGACGCTGCGGCTTTATCAGCCCGGGCGTGTTCATCTTGAGGGCGACTTCGCTTACCCGCCTCTGGAGAACCTGGGCCTTGGGTCATAAGGCATGCTCCGAGTCGCGCCGCCTGTGATCTGCCGCTCAGCCTTTCAAAGGTCCGGGTGTTCCCGGACGATCAGCTGGCCGAGATATTTGCTTCCCTCAATGTTCAGGTGGTTGTTGTCCCGGTAAAGAAGCCGGGTGTCCTCCGTCATTTTGCATACCTTGTCGTCGCAGAAATGGCGGTAGGTGTCTATCATCCCCAGCCGCGGCTCCTTTCGAAGGATCAGGCGCAGCATCTTGCCCGGATTGTTCGTGTCGGCCTCCTCGCCGGGATTGGCAATCGAGCAGTGACGCTTGGTCGCCAGAACCCTCTGTATCCGGCAATGCCCCGGCTGGAACGGAAAGCGGGGAATGTCGCTGGTGACGTAAACCTCTTTCCCGGCCTCCATGAGCACGCGAGCACTGGCCAGCAGTTCCTGTTCAAGATGGCTTCCCTTGGGAAGCTGTCCGGCTCTTCTTTCCCAGAACATGCTCAGGATGACGGTCTTGATGGCCTTGTTGGCAAGCACTTCCTCGTAGATCTGCGCGAAGTCCTTGTTGCTGACAAAGGCCGGCCCATCCTGGATGTAGAACGCCACATTGCGGTTCGGAAGCGCTTCGGCGAGGCCAAAAAAGAGATGTTCGGCATGGCTGTCCCCCAGCAGTACGACGTCGATCGCACGGTCTGGCCTGGATTGCTGGCAGCGGACAAAACCTTTCCAGTGCAAGGCAGCTTTTGCTATGGCCTCCGGGGTACAGGTGTGGAATTTTTTGTCCCCGTACTCATAAAAGTCGAGATGACCGATATCGCCTTTAAACACGACCCTGGCGATCACTTCCTCCCGCTGGGGCCAGCCGTCTGCCAGATAGACGGTGGCGCCCAGCAAGCCCGCACACGCGGTCAATGTGGCCAGGGTGAAAGTGCCCACACGCCTGCCCCGGCCGAACCTGATGGGCACTTCGACCCACCGCCAGGTCATCCACGCCAGCACAAAGCTCAGTGCCACGGCACCGGCCCGAAGGAATGCACGCTCATCGTCAGGAGCGACGATTCTGAGGAATGAAAGAAGCGGCCAATGCCATAAATACAGGGGGTAGCTGATCAGCCCGATCAAGCCCATGACGGGATGGGAAAGCAGATGGCGGTTGACCCAGGCCTGGGGGCCGGCGCGTATCAGCAAGACCGCCCCGGCCACCGGGATACCGGCTCGCCAACCGGGGAAAGGGTCGGTGCGGTAGATCAGCAGAAAGGCGGCGAGCAGCAGCAGCAGGCCGGAGGCAGCCAGCAGATTGTTCAACTCCGTCTGGCGACCGCTGGAGAAAATGGTTTTTGTGAGCCAGGACTGGCCGCCGGGGGGGCGCGTCAGCCCGACCGTTCCCCGCCGTGATGGACAAGCCAGCAGCGCGCCGGCCAGCAACTCCCAGAAGCGGGTTTGTGGAACAAAAAAAGCCCTGGAGTTCGCATCGTTCGTGTCGGCCAGGTTCAAGCCGAAGGAAATTGCCGCGCACACCAGGAGGACCGGCAACATGCCGGTACGCATGCGCCATGCGGCCCACACGACGACGGGGTACAGCAGGTAGAACTGCTCCTCCACCGCCAGCGACCACAGATGCAGGAGCGGCTTGAGTTCGGACGCGGTATCGAAGTAACCGGCTTCCTTCCAGATGGCGAAGTTCTGCACAAAACCGGCACCCGTGGCCATGTGTTTGCCCAATTGCCTGAATTCGTCGGGCAGCAGCAGCAACCATCCCAGCGCGCAACACGCCATGAGAACGACGAGAAGGGCCGGAAACAGGCGCCTGATGCGGCGCGCATAAAAATCCATGAAACGGAAATCGCCGTTTTCCAGGCCCTTGAAAATAATGGTCGAGATCAGGAAGCCGGAGATGACGAAGAAAACGTCCACGCCGGTAAATCCGCCAATCAGGCTGCCGGGAAAGGCGTGGAAAATAACCACCGCGAGGATGGCGATGGCGCGCAGGCCGTCAATGTCTGTTCGGTGCAAAGGGTCGCTAGGCTGACCGTGCCCTGAAGATGCCATTGATCCGTTTGGGAGTGGGGTGCGCAAAAAAGCAGGAGTGGCCGCAGCTGAAGACCGGCCTGCCCGCCTGGAACAATCACGGTGTAGCCGAGCTCCCTCGGATGTTAGCCGATGCCGCAGCACGTGGCGGCTGCCGGAGTGTGCAAGCCTGGCGTCTGCGACCGGCCTTAAAGCTGGGAACCCAGCAGCAGCGCCAGCCGCTCCATGACTTTTTCTTTCAGCGGGCGGGCAGCCCATTGCTCGTAAGTCACCCTTCGTGAGCGTTTGAGGTCATCTTCAAACACCTGGGTCTGGCGCTCGGCGAAGCTGGCATCGAAAATATTCAGGTTGGCTTCATCGTTCAGGCGGAAAGAGCGGTTGTCAAAGTTGGTCGAGCCGACCGACACCAGCAGCCTGTCCACCACCATGGCCTTGACGTGGTACATGCTGGGCTGGTACTCATAAATCTCGGCACCAGCCTGCAGCAGCGGACCCCAGGTTCCGCGCGAGGCCGCGCGCACCGTCTCGGTGTCAATGATCCCGCCGGGCGTGATGATGCGGATCTTCACGCCCCGCCTGAGGGCTTGTGTCAACGCCTGAAGGGTCAGCTCGTCCGGCACAAAGTAGGCGCTGGACAGGTCCAGGCTTTTTTCCGCCGCGGTGATGGACAACTGGTACATCAGCTGCATGCTTTCGCTGCCGCCCGACGGTGAGCTTGAAAACACCTGGGCGCGGCTGTTGCCCGCCGGCTGCAGGGCCGGGAAGTAGCTGTCCCCGTGCATCACCTGACCGGTGACCTTGAGCCAGTTGTCCATGAACACGGCCTGCATCTGGGCAACCGCCGGGCCTTCCAGCCTGAAGTGGGAGTCGCGCCAGTGATCCGCATCCTGGCCCGCCCCCGTCCACTGCGGCGCAATGCCCACCCCGCCGGTGAAGCCGGTTTTGCCATCAACCACCAGCAGCTTGCGGTGGGTGCGGTTGTTCATGCGGCCCCAGTTGTACCAGTGCGGCTTGTGAAATTTGCGGATATCGACGCCGGCAGCCTGCATTTTCTGCAGAAACGCAGCGTCTATTCTGGCGCTGCCCACCCAGTCCAGCAGCACATGAACCTTGACACCGGCTTTTGCCCGCTCGGTCAGCGCGTCGGCAAACTCCCGGCCGATGTCGCCGGACCAGTAGATGTAGGTTTCAAACGTGATGCTGTGCTGCGCGCCGCGTATGGCAGCCAGCATGGCCGGAAAGATCTGGTCGCCGTTGAGCAGTTCCTGGGCCCGGTTGCCGCCTACCACGGCGGGTCCCAGCAGCGACCCCATGGCCCGCAGGTACTGGGGGTGATGGGTGTTGTACAGGCGCGGCAGTTCGCGCTTGATGTTTTTCTCGCCGGTGCTGAAGTTGGCCGCAATCAGGACGACGGCCAGGGTGGCGACAAAGGTGATGAAGACGGTCATAACCAGGCGTTTTTTCTTGATCATCGTGGTGCGGCCCATGCCCTGCGGCTGAAAAAGTGACTGGCGACCTCGGCAGGCGCGTCGGCTTCGGTGCGCCAGCGCGCGATGCAAGGCAATTTATGCCGCGTCACGGCCGCGCGCTGCGGGAAGCCGCCGCTTCGCCGGGTAGGCGGGCGGCTCGATCGGCCGGGCGACAATACAGCCATGGCAAGCATGCAACTTCAGGACATTCTTTTTTCCCAGGGCTTCGGCACGCGGCGCGTCTGCGCGGGCTTGATTCAACAGGGTTTTGTGGCTGTAGCCGGCGTTCCGTGTGCGGAGCCGGCCATGGAATTTGTGGCAGAGGGGCTGCACTTCACGGTGCAGGGCGTGGCCTGGGAATACCACGCCAAGGCTTACCTGATGCTGCACAAGCCGGCTGGCTACGAGTGTTCGCAAAAACCCAGCACCTACCCCAGCATCTACACGCTGCTGCCAGCGCCGATTCGCCAGCGCGGCGGCGGTGCGGCGGCCGGTGTCCAGGCCGTGGGGCGGCTGGACCAGGACACCACCGGCCTGCTGCTGCTGTCGGACGACGGCAAGTTCATCCACCGCATGAGTTCACCCAAACACCATGTGGCCAAGGTGTATCAGGTGAGGGCCAAACACCCGGTGGACGACAGGCAGGTGGCCAAATTGCTGGCCGGCGTGGTGCTGGACGACGACCCCAAGCCGGTACGCGCCGCAGCCTGCGAAAAAACCGGTGAGTACCAGTTGAGCCTGACCCTGACCGAGGGCAAATACCACCAGGTCAAACGCATGATTGCGGCCGTGGGCAACCGGGTGGAAGAAGTGGGCGGTTTGCATCGCTCGCGCATTGGTTCGCTGGACTTGCCGGCGGAGCTGAAGGCCGGGCAATGGCGCTGGCTCACGGCGCAGGATCTCGGCGCCATCGCGGCCTCAGCGCCTCCCGCACAGTTGTAGCGAGAAGTGGCTGCAGCCCTTTCTGGTATTGCGCAAGCAGCTATTGAATCAATAGCATCATGGCAGCTCCCGCAGAAAGGCGGCAATCGCCTCCAGCGTGCGCTCCGGCTGGTCGCGTTGCGGGGAATGCCCGCAATCGCGCAGGCGCGATTGCACGGTTTGCGGCGCGGCCAGGGCCAGCTCATCGAGCTGCGCCATCGTGCCGTAGTCGTCGTCCTCGCCCTGGATGGCCAGCAGCGGGGCGCTGATGCGGCTGCATTCAGTGCGGATGTCGAAACCGCGAAAAGCATCCGACAGCCAGACGTCGTTCCATTGCCAGAAGGCGCTGTCCACGTCGGCGTGATGGCGCGCCAGCCGGTCGCGCAGTGCCCCTGACTCGAAGGCCTCGGTGGCTTGCTCAATGGCTTGCAGCGCCACGTTCTCAACCATCAGGTGTGGCGCCATCACCACGACGGCCGTGACGGGGTAGCGGCTGGCATGGAGCAGCGCAATGCTGGCGCCGTCCGAATGGCCCAGCAGCACGGCTTGCGCCATCCCCTGGCCGGCCAGCAGTGCCGGCAACACCTCCCAAGCTTCGCGCTGCATGTAGTCGGGTCCCAGCCGGCCGGCGCCGCGCACATCGGGCACCGCGTCAGATTGCCCATAACCGCGCCGCGAGTACACCAGCCCGGCGCGGCCAGTGGCCCGGCACAAGGCGTCCGGCCAGCTGTGGCCGCGCTGCGTCCACAGGCTGACCGAGCCCAGGCCTTCATGCAGAAAAACCAGGGGCGCACGGCCTGCGGGGCCGTTGATGTGCTGGACCTCGATCCGCGTCCCGGCTATGTCAGCAAAATTCATGACTGCATCCTAAGGGAAGTCGGCGGGCAAGGGTGCTGGCGCGTTGACCAGTCATCCATGCCCGCCCGCTACACTTGCGGGTTGCCCAGAAGAAAGTTGCTTCGTGAATTTCACCTCCCGTTTTCTGCTTCCCGCGTTCTGTCTCTGTCTTGCCGGTGTTGCCCTGCCGGCCCTGGCCCAACCGGCGCCGCTGTTTGTGCTCAATTCGCTGGATGCCAGCGTCAGCGTGATCGATCCGGTCAAATGGACGGAAACCCGGCGCATCCCCACCGGCAAGCAGCCGCACCACATTTACCTGACGCCCGATGAAAAATCGGTGATTGTGGCCAATGCCCTGTCGGATTCACTGACCTTTATCGACCCCAAGACCGCGCAGGTCCAGCGTGAGGTGCGCGGCATCATCGACCCCTACCAGTTGCGTTTTTCTCCCGACATGAAGTGGTTTGTCACGGCCGCCAACCGGCTGAACCACATCGACATCTACCGCTGGGACGGCACCGACGTCACCCTGGTCAAACGGGTGCCCACCGGCAAGACGCCCAGCCATTTGTGGATAGACAGCAAAAGCACCACGGTTTATTCGACCATGCAGGACAGCAACGAACTGATCGCGATTGAGCTGGCCACGCAAACCGTCAAGTGGCGCACGCCCACCGGCTCCATCCCGGCCGATGTGTATGGCACAGCCGATGACAAGTACATGCTGGTTGGCCTGACCGGCAGCGATGGGGTCGAGGTGTACGACATCAGCGGCAAGCAGCCGCAGCGCAGCCGCGTCATCAAGACCGGTGCGGGTGCCCACGCCTTCCGCGCTTTTGGCGATGGCCGTCATGTGCTGGTCAGCAACCGGGTGGCCAACAGCATCAGCAAGATAGACCTGCAGACTTTTGCGGTGGTGGATGTGTTTCCGGCACCGGGCGGACCGGACTGTATCGACGTGTCGCGCGACGGAAAATTCATTTATGTGACCTCGCGCTGGGCGCGCAAACTCACGGTGATTGACATCGCCAGCCGCAAGGTGGTGCAGCAGGTCAATGTTGGAAAGAGTCCGCATGGTGTCTGGACACTGGATCACGCGCCTAGATAGGCCCCCACGCTCCCCCACTTCGTGTGGGTCGCGAGGCCTTGCAGGCCGCCGCTCGCCGGAGGCTTCGCTTCTGTCGCCTGTCCAAAGCTGCGCAGGCAGCTTTGGAGCCGCAGGCTCCAGCCCCTCGGGGGCCGCTGCGCCTGCGGGCCGGCGGAGCCGGACCCGCGGCCCCGGCTTGAAGGGAGAAATTCCGCGCGCGCTTGCAAGGCTTCTGGTTGCTACACTTTTGGTAGCTGCTTACGCCCGTCCCGTATGGGCTGAGGGCTGTCTGGATGCCCAGGGCAAAGCCGGCAAGCCGGTTTACCTGACGCTGGACACCGGCCACATGGGCGTCGCGCCGCTGATGGCGGACATCCTCAACAAACACCAGGTCAAGGTCACGTTTTTCGGCGCCAATGAACGCACACAGACCGGAGACGGCAGTCTGGGCACACACTGGGCGCCGTGGTGGAAGGCGCGCGCGGCCGAGGGCCATGAGTTCGCCTCGCACACCTTTGACCATACTTACTGGCGCGCTGACGTGGCGTCCGGCCAGTTCAGGGTCAGGCCTTCGGCCGGCCCGGCGCAGGGCAGGGATTCGGTCTGGACGGCGGCGCAGTATTGCGCCGAAGTGGCCAGGGCCGGCAGCCGGTTGGAAGAGCTCACCGGCAAAAAACCGCTGCCGCTGTTTCGTGCACCGGGCGGAAAAACCTCGCCCGCGCTGCTGGCGGCGGCCAAAACCTGCGGTTACGACCATGTGGGCTGGGCGCCAGCCGGTTTTCTGGGCGACGAGTTGCCCAGCGAGTCTTACCCCAATGATCTCCTGCTCAAAAAAGCCCTGCGGGATATCCAGGCGGGCGACATTCTGGTGGCGCATCTGGGCATCTGGTCGCGCAAGGACCCCTGGGCACCGGCGGTGCTGGAGCCGCTGATTGTCGGCCTGAAGGCGCGTGGTTTCTGCTTTGCGACCCTGGGTGAACACCCGCGTTACAAAGCCTGGATAGCGGCTGGCGCCGGGGCGCCGGCGGCGAAGCCGGCAAAATAAGGCATGGACCATCTGGCTGATCTGTTTGGGCTGGTGCAGCAGTGGCTGTTTGAGGCTGCCGTGCAGCCCGCGATGTTTGCGCTGGGTCTGGGCAACCTGCTGGAAGACGGCTATGAGGCCACCGCCTGGTTTCTGGTCGGCTTGATCCAGATTGCGGTGTTGCTGGCGGTGATAGCGCCGCTGCAGCGCTGGCGGCCGGTCGAGCCGGTGCTGGACCGCGCGACGATACGCACCGACATGCTTTACACCGTGATCCACCGTCTGGGCCTGTTTCGCATTGCCCTGTTTTTCACGCTCGAGCCCTGGTTTGACGAGGCTTTTGGTGTCTTGCGCAGCGCCGGGTATGGCACTTTTCACCTGGACCAGCTCTGGCCCGGTGTGACCGACAGCGCTGCAGTGAGTTTTCTGATCTACCTGGTGGTGTTTGACCTGCTGGGTTACTGGATTCACCGGGCCCAGCACCAGTCCGGCCTGTGGTGGCGCCTGCATTCGCTGCACCATGCGCAGCGCCAGATGACCATGTGGAGCGACAACCGCAACCACCTGCTCGACGACATTCTGGTCGACAGCCTGCTGGTGATTGCCGCGCAGCTGATCGGTGTGGCGCCGGGCCAGTTTATTGCCATCGTCGCCGTCACCCAGCTCAGCGAAAGTTTCCAGCATGCCAACCTGCGCCTCTGGTTTGGCCAGGTCGGCGAGCGATTGTGGGTCAGTCCGCGTTTTCACCGGCTGCATCACAGCATAGGCATGGGCCACGAGTCCGCAGGAAAAAACACGCTGGGGGGACACAACTTTGGCGTCCTGCTGCCCTGGTGGGACATGTTGTTTGGCACCGCCAACTTCGAGCAGCGCTACGATCCGACCGGGGTCCGCGACCAGGTTGAACAAAGCCGCGACTACGGGCAGGGCTTCTGGTCGCAGCAGTGGCTGGGCCTGAAGCGGCTGGTCGGAAAAGCCTGAACACTGCGGACAATCCCCGTCTTATTCCAGCAGGGGCCGCGGGTCCGGCTTCGCCAGCCCGCAGGCGCGGCGGCCCCCTAGCGGGGCAGGGAGCTACACGCAGTGAGCGACCGTGGGGGCTACATACAGCGGGCTACACTTCCTTGATGAGCAAGCTTCTCGATTCCTTCTGGCGCGCGGCGATGTACTGCCTGCATCCCCGGGTGATTGCGCTGTCGTTTCTGCCGCTGATCATCATGGGCGCCATCTCGCTGGCGCTGGCTTACTTCTACTGGAACGACGCCCTGGCGGGTGTGCGTTCCGGCCTGGAAAGTTATGAGTTGCTGGGCAGCATGGTGCGCTGGCTGGAGGGGCTGGGACTGGGCGACCTGCGCGTGGTGCTGGCACCGACCATTGTGCTTTTCCTGACGATTCCCGTGATCGTGATGGTTTCGCTGCTGTTTGTCGCGCTGCTGATGACACCGGCCATGGTGGCGCTGGTGGCCGAGCGCCGTTTCCCGCTGTTGCAGCGGAAAAAAGGCGGCTCAATGCTGACCAGCGCGCTCTGGTCGCTGAGCTCGACCCTGCTGGCCGCCATTGCGCTGCTGGTGTCCATCCCGCTGTGGCTGATTCCGCCTTTGATCCTGATCCTGCCGCCGCTGATCTGGGGCTGGCTGACCTACCGCGTGATGTCTTACGACGCGCTGGTGGAGCACGCCAGTGCCGAAGAGCGGCGCGAGATTTTTCGCCGCCACCGCAGCAGTTTGCTGGGCATCGGTGTGCTCAGTGGTTATCTGGGTGCTGCGCCCAGCCTGATCTGGGCCTCCGGGGCGATGTTTGTGGCGATGGCGCCGGTTCTGGTGCCGGTGGCGATCTGGATCTACACCCTGGTGTTTGCTTTTTCCTCGCTCTGGTTTGCCCACTTCTGCCTCGCGGCGCTGGAGCAACTGCGCCAGCAGGATATACCTGCAGTCCTTGACCCGCCTGCGCAAGCAGCCATTGAATCCATCCCATGACCACACATTTCGGACTCATCATCGTTGGCGACGAAATCCTCTCCGGCAAACGCGCCGACAAGCACCTGCCCAAGGTGATAGACCTGCTGGCGGCGCGCGGCCTGCAGCTGGCTTATGCCGATTACGTCGGGGACGACCCGGCGCGTATCACCGCCGTGCTGGCGCGTGCTTTTGCAGCGGCGCGCGAAACTGGCGATGTGGTGTTTTCCTGCGGTGGCATAGGTGCGACGCCGGACGACCACACACGCCAGTGCGCGGGCCGCGCCCTCGGTGTTGATCTGGCGCTGCACCCCGAGGCCGAACGCCTGATCCGCGAACGCATGCAGGACATCGCGAAAGAGCAGGGCGTGCCTTATGAGCCGGACCGCCACGACAACATCCACCGGCTCAACATGGGCATGTTCCCGCTGGGCTCGGCGATTGTGCCGAATCCGTACAACAAAATTCCGGGCTTCACTGTCCAGGCGGGGGCCGGTGCCGTTCACTTTCTTCCTGGCTTTCCAGTGATGGCCTGGCCCATGATGGAGTGGCTGCTCGATACACACTACCCCGGCTTGCACCAAAAATCAGCCTATGCCGAGAAGTCCGTGATTGTCATGGGCGCCATGGAGGCCGTGCTGACACCGCTGATGCTGGCGATTGAAGCCGGCCACGAAGGCATCAAGGTGTTCAGCCTGCCCAGCGTGGACCATCCCGACTATGGCCGTCATATTGAACTGGGGGTCAAGGGGGCGCCGGAAAAGGTCGATATCGCCTACCAGGCGCTGCTGGCAGGACTGCACAATCTCAAGGCAATATTGGGCCCCGAACTGGTGCGATGAAGATTGCACCAAGAAGGTGCAAAATGGAATGCACCAAAATGATGCAGTTTGCCAGTCTCTGATTTTTTCTGTGTCGCGGCCGGTTCGGGGCCCAATCCCGGTCCCAGATGGCGGCACAATCGCAGGCTTGGCAGCAAAAAGCGCCAGCGGGTGTGGCATAAAAAGTGCATCCACCCGTGTCGAAAGCATTTTTAACAACCATCCAGCAACAGGAGATTCTGATGGCAAAGACCGTCGCAGACGTCATGAAAATGGTCAAGGAAAACGAAGTCAAGTTTGTTGACTTCCGTTTTACCGACACCCGGGGCAAAGAGCAGCACGTGACCGTGCCGGTGTCCCACTTTGACGAAGACAAATTCACCTCGGGCCATGCCTTCGACGGTTCCTCGATTGCCGGCTGGAAAGGCATTGAAGCTTCCGACATGCAGTTGATGCCTGACCCGAAAACGGCCAACATCGACCCCTTCTTTGAAGAAACCACGCTGTTCATGAGCTGCGACGTGCTCGAACCCAGCGACGGCAAGGCCTATGACCGTGACCCGCGCTCGATCGCGCAGCGCGCAGAGGCTTACCTCAAGGCCTCCGGCCTGGGCGACACCGCCTACTTCGGCCCAGAGCCGGAATTTTTCATCTTTGACGACGTGCGCTGGAACACCGACATGTCGGGCACCTTCTTCAAGATCGACGAGTACGAAGCACCCTGGAACTCCGGCAGCAAGCTCGAAGGCGGCAACCGCGGCCATCGCCCCACCGTCAAGGGCGGCTACTTCCCTGTGCCTCCGGTCGACAGCACCCAGGACATGCGCGCTGAAATGGCGCTGGTGCTGGAGTCGCTCGGTATTCCGGTCGAAGTGTTCCACCACGAAGTCGCTGGCGCGGGCCAGAACGAGATCGGTACCAAGTTCAGTACCCTGGTGCAGCGCGCCGACTGGACCCAGGTCTTGAAGTACGTGGTGCAGAACGTGGCCAACGCCTATGGCAAAACCGCCACCTTCATGCCCAAGCCCATCGTTGGCGACAACGGTTCCGGCATGCATGTGCACCAGTCCATCTGGAAAGACGGCAAAAACCTGTTTGCCGGCGACGGTTATGCCGGCCTGTCGGACTTCGCGCTGTATTACATAGGCGGCATCATCAAGCACGCCCGTGCGCTGAACGCCATCACGAATCCCGGCACCAACAGCTACAAGCGCCTGGTTCCCGGTTACGAGGCGCCGGTCAAGCTGGCTTATTCCGCCAAAAACCGCTCGGCATCGATCCGCATTCCTTATGTCGCCAACCCCAAAGGCCGGCGTATTGAGGCACGTTTCCCCGATCCACTGATGAACCCCTACCTCGGCTTCTCGGCCCTGATGATGGCCGGTCTCGATGGCGTGGAAAACAAGATCCATCCCGGTGAAGCCGCGACCAAGGACCTGTACCATCTGCCGCCCGAGGAAGATGCCAAAGTGCCCACCGTCTGCCACAGCCTGGACCAGGCGCTGGACTGCCTCGACGTGGGCCGCAGCTTCCTGACCAAGGGCGGAGTGTTCACCGACAGCATGATCGACGCCTACATCGAGCTGAAAATGGGTGAGGTCACGCGCCTGCGTCAGGCCACACACCCGATCGAGTTCGACATGTACTACTCACTGTAATTTTTTACAGTCAGCAGCTCAAAAGGACGGCATGGCCGTCCTTTTTTTATGCGCGCCCGGCTTCGAAGCGACGCGTGGTTGCTCCAGGCAGACGCCCGGCATGGTTATGACGGCCGTGTTTTTGCTTTTTCAAGCCCTTTGCGGGATACTGGCAGACCGTCCTTGGCCTAACAGGCACTTGGGGTTACGCATGAAACCTACAGTACTTCTTTCGATCTCTGCCGCATTGATTGCCAGCAGCCTGTCTGCAGCCCTGGCGCAAGAGCGCATCTACCGCTGCAGTGCCAAAGCCGGAGGTACGCCCGAGTACATCAACAACGCCAAGGATGCGCAGTCGCGCGGTTGCAAACAGATTGAAGGCGGCAACGTGACCGTGGTGCAGATTGGCCCGGTCAGCAAACCCGCCGTGCGTGTGGCAGCCGCTGCCCAGGCAGCGCCTGGGCCCGGCAGCGAAGAGCAGCGTGCGCGCGACGGCGACACCCGCGCCATCCTGGAGGCTGAGCTCAGGAAAGCCGAACAGCGCCTGGCCGAGCAGCAAAAAGAGTTCAACAATGGTCAGCCTGACAAGCAGGGCATTGAGGGCCGCAATTACCAGCGTTACCTCGATCGTGTGGCCGAAATGAAAGAAGGCATTGCCCGCCACGAAAGCGACATTGCCGGCCTCAAGCGCGAAATTTCACGTTTGCCGGGAAACACCGCCCGCCAGTAAGCCTGCCCCTGACCGTTCTGCGTCAGAATAGGTGGCTTGAAAAAGCCCAATCTTTTTGCTGCGGCTGTTGTCCCGGCGTCCATTCGCTTCCAGTCTTTTGACCTGCTGGCCACTCTGGTGGCCGTGGTGCGTACCAACGGCGTCGTGGTGTTTGCCAATGCCGCGCTGGAAGACGCACTCGGCACCTCGCGCCGAACCATAGAGGGCTCGCAACTGCCCGATTGTTTCACCGAGCCCCTGATCCTGCACAACGCGCTGCAAGGCGCAGGCAGCAATGAGTTCGCAGCCCTGCGTTACGACGCCTGGCTCAAACCGCTGAACCGCGAGCCGCTGCCGGTGCATGTGGTGGTGGCGCAGACCGACACCCCGGGCGAAGCGATTGTCGAGCTCTTGCCGCTGGAGCAGCAGGCCAAGCAGGACCGGGAGGAGCGCCTGATGGACCAGGCGCAGGCCAACAAGGAGCTGATCCGCAACCTGGCGCATGAAATCAAGAACCCGCTGGGCGGCATACGCGGCGCAGCGCAGTTGTTGCAGATGGAGATTGAGTCCAAGGAGCTGACCGAGTACACCCAGGTCATCATCCACGAGGCGGACCGCCTGCAGACCCTGGTGGACCGCCTGCTGGCACCGCACCGCAGGCCGCATCTGGTGGGTGACGTGAATATCCATGAGGTCTGTGAACGCGTGCGCTCGCTGATTCTGGCGGAGTTTCCGAGGGGGCTGCGGGTGCTGCGTGATTACGACATCTCGATTCCTGATTTTCGTGGCGACCGCGAGCAGCTGATTCAGGCGGTGCTCAACATTGCGCACAATGCCGCGCAGGCGCTGGCTGAACGCATCTCGGCGGGTGATGCGCAGATCACTTTCACAAGCCGGATTGCCCGGCAAGTAACTTTTGGCAAGCAGCGCTACCGCTTGGCACTGGAATTGCATGTTATCGACAATGGACCGGGCGTTCCGGACTCCATCAAGGACCGTATCTTCTATCCCCTGATCTCGGGGCGGGAGGGCGGTTCCGGGTTGGGGCTGACATTGGCACAAACCTTTGTCCAGCAACACCACGGCTTGATTGAGTGCGACAGCGTCCCCGGCCGCACAGACTTCAAGTTGCTGATACCACTGCCTTGAGGTCTGTCGTCTTTCACGGCTAACCGGTAGTACCAAAGGGACAAAACATGAAACCGATCTGGATTGTGGACGATGACCAGTCCATCCGGTTTGTGCTGGAGAAAGCCCTGCTGCGCGAGGGTCTGCCAACGCGCAGCTTCACCAACCCGCGCGAGGTGCTCAGTGCGCTGGACAGCGCCACCGAAGAAGACGGCCCGCAAGTCCTGGTCAGCGACATTCGCATGCCCGGTGGCTCCGGCCTGGACCTGCTGGAGAAGGTCAAGGAAAAACTGCCGGGCTTGCCGGTCATCATCATGACGGCGTTTTCTGACCTGGACAGCGCCGTGTCGGCCTTCCAGGGCGGTGCTTTTGAATACCTGCCCAAGCCCTTTGACCTGCCCAAGGCGGTAGAGCTGATCCGCCGTGCGGTTGAAGAAAGCCAGCGCGAGGAAGTGGCCGAAGAACGCATGGCCGCCACGCCCGAAATGCTGGGACAGGCGCCCGCCATGCAGGACGTGTTTCGTGCGATTGGCCGCCTGAGCCAGAGCATGGTGACGGTGATGATCACCGGCGAGTCCGGTTCCGGCAAGGAACTGGTGGCGCGCGCGCTGCACAAACATTCGCCGCGTGCCAACGGGCCGTTTGTGGCGATCAACACCGCCGCCATTCCCAAAGACCTGCTCGAATCCGAACTTTTCGGCCACGAGCGTGGCGCCTTCACCGGCGCGCAGACCATGAGAAGGGGCCGCTTCGAGCAGGCCGACGGCGGCACGCTGTTTCTCGACGAGATCGGCGACATGCCGTTTGACCTGCAGACGCGGCTGCTGCGTGTGCTCTCCGACGGCAATTTTTACCGCGTTGGCGGGCACAACGCCGTCAAGACCAATGTGCGCGTGATCGCCGCGACCCACCAGGACCTGGAGCAGCGTGTCAAGGAAGGGGGCTTTCGCGAAGACCTGTTTCACCGCCTCAACGTCATCCGCCTGCGCCTGCCGGCCCTGCGCGAGCGGCGCGAGGACGTCTTCATGCTGACGCGCCACTTTTTGCAGCAAAGCGCCAAACAGCTCGGTGTCGAGCCGAAGCGGATTTCAGACGCTGCCTTGCAGCAACTGAGCACCTTCGGTTTTCCCGGCAATGTGCGTCAGCTCGAGAACATCTGCCACTGGCTGACAGTGATGGCGCCGGCCCAGGTCATAGAACCCAAAGATTTGCCGCCCGAGGTGCTGGGTGCCGTGCCCGAGCCGGGCAAAGTGCCGGTGCTGGTCGAAGGCGGCACGGCGGTGCGCCACCATCTGCAGGCCGCGGAACTTGCCCATGCCGCGCCTGCCGAGCCGGCACATGCCGACCGCATCATCGTGTCTGGGGCCGGCGAGCCGGCGGCACTGGGGGCGGGCAGTGCCTGGGAGGCTGGTCTGGAGGCCGAGGCCCTGGCATTGCTGGCCACCGGACGCAGCGATGTCTGGGACGTCTTGAGCCGGCGCTTTGAATCGAAACTGATACAGACCGCCTTGCTCAACACCCGGGGGCGCCGCATCGAAGCCGCGCAAAAGCTCGGCATAGGCCGCAACACCATCACGCGCAAGATCCAGGAGCTGCATCTGGAGTGATGGGGCCCCTGATTTAAAGTTGGGGCATGAGCCGCTTATCCCTGACCCGCGACAAGATCTACAAAACCGTGGCCCGGCAATTACACGGCAAAGTGCCGTGCTGGGTTTGCGGTGAACATGTGTTGCATGCCGCTGCCACGCTGGAGCACATACTGCCGCTGAGCGAGGGCGGCAACAGCCACGCGGAAAATCTGGCCATCAGCCACGAGGTTTGCAATAGCCAGCGGCATGCCAAAGGCCGTGTTGCCGAGTCCCCTGAGCTTCCAGGCCAGGTGGTCCGCAGACTATGAACCAAATCGGCCTTTAGCCCTTGCAGGGCGAGCGCAAGCAGCTACAGTATTTATAGCAAATCGAGATCCACCAGCACCGGCACATGGTCGCTGGGTCGCTCGTTTTTGCGCGGCAGCTTGTCGATCACGCAGCTTTTGACCGCCGGCTTGAGTACATCGCTGACCAGGATGTAGTCGATGCGCAGACCCCGGTTGCGGCGAAACGCAAACTCGCGGTAGTCCCACCAGGAGTAACTTTTCTCCGGTTGCTCGAACAGGCGGAAGGCGTCGTGCAGGCCCAGGCCCAGCAGTGCCTTCAGGTGCTCGCGCTCTTCGCTGGTGTGATGAATGGTTTCACGCAGACCTTCGGCATCGTAAGTGTCGCGGTCGTCTGTGGTGATGTTGAAGTCGCCCACCAGCACCAGCTTCGGCTGCGCCGCCAGTTCGCTTTGCAGCCAGTTGCGCAGGCCCTCCAGCCAGCGCATCTTGTAGGCAAACTTGTCGGTGCCGGGCGCCTGGCCATTGACAAAATAGCCGTTGACCAGGCGCAACTCGCCCTGTGGCGTGTCCAGCGTGGCGGCGATCACGCGCGACTGCTCGTCGCTGAAGCCGACGATGTTTTTCACGATGTTGCGCGCCGGTGTGCGGCTCAGGATGGCCACGCCGTTGTAGGTTTTCTGGCCGAAGACCGCGCTCTGGTAGCCGGCGGCCGCCAGCGCCTCCAGCGGAAATTTGTCATCGCTGAGCTTGAGCTCCTGCAGGCACAAGGCATCCACAGGGTTGGCGGCCAGCCAGTCCAGCACCTGCGGCAGGCGCACGGCCAGCGAGTTCACATTCCAGGTCGCTATTTTCATGGGCGCTCCAGAGTGACAAAACTGAAAGTCATGCCTTTGCCCGAGACACGGGCGCTGCGCGCGGTTTCGCGCCAGGCCGGACCCAGGGTGGGGGCATAGGCGTCGCCATCGAAATCGGCGTCCAATTCAGTGACCTCGGCGCGTCCGGCCAAAGGCTCGGCCTGGGCATAAATCTGCGCACCGCCTATCACCCATATCTCTGGCGCGCCGGCGGCCATTTGCAGGGCTTGCGCCAGGCTGGCGGCGCGCAAAGCGCCCTCGGCCTGCCAGCTGTCCTGGCGCGTGATCACGATGTTGGTCCGGCCCGGCAGCGGACGGAATTTGGGCGGCAGCGAGTCCCAGGTCTTGCGGCCCATGATGACCGGGCAGCCGCTGGTGAGTTGCTTGAAATGCGCCAGGTCTTCCGGCAAATGCCAGGGCATGACGCCGTCCTTGCCAATCACGCCGTTGGCGGCGCGGGCGTAGATCAGGTTGATGCGGCTCATCACATCTACACCGCTACGGGTGCCTTAATGGCAGCATGGTGCTGGTAATCGAGGAACTCGAAGTCGTCGAATTCATAGGCAAAAATCGACTCAGGCTTGCGTTTGATTTTCAGCGTCGGGTAGGGGAAGGGCTGGCGGCTCAGTTGCAGCGCCACCTGCTCGGCATGGTTGCTGTAGATGTGGCAATCGCCGCCGGTCCAGATGAAGTCGCCGACGTCGAGTTCACATTGCTGCGCGACCATGTGGGTCAGCAGCGCGTAACTCGCGATGTTGAAAGGCACACCCAGAAAAATGTCGGCGCTGCGCTGGTAGAGCTGGCAACTCAGTTTGCCTTTGCCGCCCGCTTCGGTGGCGGGTGCCACATAAAACTGGAAAAAGGCATGGCAGGGCATCAGCGCCATTTTTGACAGCTCGGCCACGTTCCAGGCGCTGACGATGATGCGGCGCGAATCGGGGTTGGTCTTCAGGGTTTTGATGACGTCGGCAATCTGGTCGATGTGGCCGCCGTCCGGCGTCGGCCAGCTGCGCCATTGCACGCCATAGACCGGGCCCAGATCGCCGTCTGCGCGCGCCCATTCGTCCCAGATGGTCACGCCGCGTTCTTTCAGCCAGTTGTTGTCGCTGGAGCCCTGCAGAAACCACAACAGCTCATGCACGATGGACTTGAGGTGGACCTTTTTGGTCGTGACCAGCGGAAAGCCTTCGTTCAAATCGAAGCGCATCTGGTAGCCAAACACACTTTGGGTGCCGGTGCCGGTGCGGTCGGCCTTGAACACGCCGTGGCTGTCCACATGGCGCATGAAATCTTCGTACTGGGAGCGGATGGGGTGAGACGGCACTTTAATAAGCTCCAAACAGGCAGTCCATGGCTGCAACAATGTGCTCGCGCTGGTCTTGCAGGCCAGCAACACGTTTCTTCAATTCCCGCGCCGGAAAGGCGGCGAGGGCGGCGGTGTCCAGCACCACCGCTTTTCCGTCGACTTCAAATACCGGGTTCAGGTCACGCATGGGATGTGTGTACTGCGCGGCGGCGCGCATGGGGATGACCACCCGCGAATCCAGGCTGTTGATGTAGTCGTTTTGCACATCCAGCAGAAAAGGCGTGATCTTGCGCAGCGCGGCATCGGGATGGGCATAGACGTCGTAACGCGCCATGGTCAGAAGGTCCGGTATTTCGCCAGCGGCAGGCCTTCGCTGGCGATGCGTGTGTTGTAGGCCGCGACGGCTTCGCGGTTTTCCTCGTTCCATTGTTCCCAGTAACGGCGCCGCACCTCGGCGGCCAGCAAGGTGTCCACGGTCTGGGAAACATTCATGCCCATCTCACGCGCCATTTCCAGCACCCTGGCATTGAGCGACAGGTTGGTGGCTTTCTTGGGCGCATTGTCAAATTTCAGCATGGTATTCCTCCATGAAACATGCGCATATTATATGCGCAGCACCCGCCCGGGGTTCATCAGGTTCAGCGGATCCAGGCCCTGCTTGATGGCGCGCATCATGCCGAGTGCGACCGGTGATTTGTGTTGGGGCAGGCTGTCGACCTTGAGGCTGCCGACGCCGTGTTCGGCCGAGATCGAGCCGCGGTAACGGTCCACCACCTCGTAGACCAGCGCATTCATGGGCGCTTCCTGTTCGTTGAGGAAATACGCCTGGTCTTGGTTCTCGGGCGCCTGCACGTTGTAGTGCAGGTTGCCGTCGCCGAGGTGGCCATACACCACCAGCCGCGCGCCGGGGAAGCGGGCCAGCAGCAGGGCATTGGTCTCTTCGACGAAGGCGGGAATGCGCGAGACATTGATCGAGATGTCGTGTTTGATGTTCAGGCCCTCTTCGGCCTGCGCCAGCGGAATGCTTTCGCGGATGTGCCACAGTGCGTGCGCCTGCGCCATGCTTTCGGCGACCACCGCATCGCTGACACAGCCGGCCTCCATCGCGGCTTCAAGCAGGCGCTCGAAACAGCCGCGTGCATGTTCTTCCGACTCGTTGTCCGAGTTCTCCAGCACCACGCACCATTCGGATTCCTGCCAGAAAGGCACGCGCTGCTGAGGGAAGTGTTTGGCCACCAGGCTCAGCGGGAATTGGCCCATGACTTCAAAACCGGTCAGGCCCGAGCCGAGGTGCTCATGCGCCAGGCCCAGCAGTTGCACCGCGGCTTCCAGCGAGGGCACGGCCGCAAAAGCCGTGAGCTGGCTTTTGGGCAGGGGATACAGCTTCATGGTTGCGGCGGTGATCACGCCCAGCGTGCCTTCGCTGCCTATGAACAGATGGCGCAGGTCGTAGCCGGTGTTGTCCTTGCGCAGGCCGGTGAGGCCGTCCCAGACCTCGCCCTGGGCATTCACCACCTCCAGCCCCAGGCAGAGTTCGCGCGTGTTGCCGTAACGCACGACCTGGGTGCCGCCGGCATTGGTGCCGAGGTTACCGCCTATGGTGCAACTGCCTTCAGCGGCCAGGCTCAAGGGGAAAAGATAGCCGGCTTTCTCGCAAGCCTCCTGCAGGTTCTGCAGCACGCAGCCAGCCTCGACGGTGACGGTCAGGTTGCCGGCGTCCAGCGTGCGCACCTTGTTCATGCGGGTCAGGCTCAGCACCACCTGGGTGCCGCTGGCGTCTGGCGTGGAGCCGACCACCATGCCGGTGTTGCCGCCCTGCGGCACCATGCTGACACGCGCGGCGGCGCAGGCCTTGACCACGGCGGCGACTTCGGCCGTCGAGCCGGGGCGCACCACGGCCAGAGCCTTGCCGGTTTCGCGCCGGCGCCAGTCCTGCACCCAGGCGGTCAGGTCGCCCTCGGTCAGGACGTTGGGCGCGCCGACGATCTGGCGCAGCGATTCAAGCAGTTCCTGGTGCGTATTCATGGTGTTTGGGCTTGTGCCTGGGGGTTGGAGGGATGTTTCGCGTTTTTCAGGCGTATGCGCACATGCAGGGCGCAGGCGGCAAACAGCAGCAGGCACAGCAGCACTTCCAGCAGCGCCAGGTAATTGCCGGGCGGCTTGTCGCTCCAGGCGCGCACCGCGCCCTCGGTGAAGTAGAGCCAGACCATCAGGCTGAGCCAGCGGTAGGTGTACATGCGGTTTTTCAGCAGGCCGGCCAGCGGAATACACAGCGGCAGCACCTTCAGGGCCAGCAGCGAGCCGCCCGGGCGCACAGGCGCGAGCCACATCTCCCAGGCCAGGCCCAGAATGATCAGGGCGGCCAGGCTGCCCAGGGCGAGCCAGCGGGTGGCGTCTATCTGTGTTGATTTGTGGAGGGTCATGTCGGTCAGTGGGTCGATGGCATGATACCGGGGATGAAATTCCAGCAGTCCCTGCAGCAGTTATTGACGGAGCTGTCGCGTTTTCCGTGGCGCGACACCGCCATCACCCTGCGCCAGCGTTTCCGGGAAGACCACATGGGCCTGACGGCCAGCAGCCTGACCTTTACCACCAGCATTGCGCTGGTGCCATTTTTTACCGTGGCGCTGGCCATCTTCACCGCCTTTCCGATGTTCTCCAAGCTGCAGGGCGCGCTGCAGGTTTGGCTGGTCAACAGCCTGATTCCTGACAATATTTCGCGCCAGGTGCTTGGTTACCTGACGCAGTTTGCCAAACAGGCCAACAAACTCGGCGTGGTGGGTCTGGGGGTGCTGCTGGGCACCGCGATTGCGCTGATCCTGACCATAGACCGCACGCTTAACGGCATCTGGCGCGTCAGGCGGCCCAGGCCGCTGGCGCAGCGCGTGCTGATTTACTGGGCGGCGATTACGCTGGGTCCGCTGGTGCTGGGCGCCAGCCTGGCGGTCACTTCGTATGTTGTTTCCGCCTCGCGCGGCATGGTGGGTGCGATGCCGGGCGGGCTGCGCATTGTGCTGGACCTGCTGCAGTTTTTCCTGCTGGCGGGCGGCATGGCGGCCTTGTACCGTTATGTGCCCAACACCTATGTGCGCTGGGCCCATGCCTGGGTCGGTGGCTTGTTTGTGGCGGCGGGCATAGAGCTGGCCAAAAAAGCGCTGACCCTGTACCTCAGCAGTGTGCCCACCTATTCGCTGGTGTACGGCGCGTTTGCCACGCTGCCGATTTTGCTGGTCTGGATTTATGTGGCCTGGGTGATTGTGCTGCTGGGCGCGGTGATTGCCGCCTACCTGCCCAGCCTGCTGGCCGGCGTCAAGCGGCGCGGCAGTGCGCATGGCTGGCAGTTCCAGCTGGCCGTTGAGCTGCTGCAGCAATTACACGCCGCGCGCAGCACCCCCCGCATGGGGCTGGAGGGCTCGCAGCTGGCGCAGGCGCTGCAGCTTGATGTGTTGCAGCTCGAGCCGGTGCTGGGCACCCTGACGGCACTGGACTGGATAGGCCAGCTCAGCGATCCGGACGATGCGCTGGAAGCGCGTTATGTGCTGCTGGCCGATCCGGCGTCCACTGCGCTGGAGCCGCTGCTGCGCCAGCTGCTGCTGGGCAAGGAACCGTCGCTGGAAAACTTCTGGGCGAGTGGCCGCTTCTCTTCACTGAGCCTGCGCGACGTGTTGGCCACTGGCAGCGGGCCAGCGCCTGCCGCAGATGCTCAGGCGCCGGTCTTGACCGCCGCTTCGTAACGCGCCCGGTTTTCGGCATTCGGCGGGTACAGGCCAGGCAGGGCGGCGCCGGCTTCGACCTCGGCCATGATCCAGCTCTCCAGCCGCTCCTGTTCGGGCGCCAGCAGCAGCATGTCCTCCAGCAGCGCGGCCGGGATCAGCACCGCGCCATCGTCATCGACCACCAGCACATCGCCGGGGAACACCGCCACACCGCCGCAGGCAATCGGCTGCTGCCAGTCGACAAAAGTCAGGCCGGCGACCGAAGGCGGTGCGGCTGCGCCGCTGCACCAGACCGGCAGGCCGGTGCCCAGCACGCCGGCCTGATCGCGCACCACACCGTCGGTCACCAGGGCCGCCACGCCGCGTTTTTGCATGCGTGCGCACAGGATGTCGCCAAAAATCCCGGCATCAGCCACACCCATGGCATCGACCACTGCGATACAGCCGGCCGGCATGTCTTCAATCGCCGCGCGGGTAGAGACCGGCGAGGACCAGGACTCGGGTGTGGCCAGGTCTTCGCGCGCCGGTACAAAACGCAGGGTGAAGGCGCGGCCTATCAGCCGTGGCTGGCCGGCGCGCAACGGCCGGGCGCCGCGTATCCAGACATTGCGCAGGCCTTTTTTGAGCAGCAGGGTGGTCAGCGTGGCGGTGGTGATGCCGGACAGAATCTCCAGCACCCGCGGTTCCAGCTGCATGTTGACGGCGTCCAGTGTTCTGTCCCGCAAATAAGGTGATGAAATGAAATTGTCCATTCAGTTGTCAGGCAAGGCGGGAGGAGGCGACATAGCCGTAGCTATGGCAACGACGAGCAACGCCGCATGGCGGCTGAATGGGCGATTTCATATCGCCTTTTTTTGCGGGACAGGACACCAGCATCAGATTTTTACCTTGCCGAGCCAGATGTCGCGGTACATGGCCCAGTCCCCCATGAAGCTGTACAGCGGGCGCTTGAAAGACGCGGGTTTGTTCTTCTCGAAGCCAAAATGCCCGACCCAGGCGAAGCCGTAACCGACCAGCAGGCCGGCCAGCAACCACCAGGGGTTGCGCGTGAGCAGCAGCGCGGCAAAACACAGCAGCGACAGGCTGGAGCCCGCAAAATGCAGGCGGCGGCAGGTCAGGTTGCTGTGTTCGCTCAGGTAAAAGGGGTAGAACTCGGCGAAGCTTTTGAAGGCTTTGGCATCCGGCGCCGGTGCTGCGTTGGTGTGGGTGCTGTCCATGGGGGTCTCCTGTCTTGTCGGTCTCTGGCTTGTCCTGCCATGATAGCCATCAAGTGATCGCGAAAGGTGCTTTCAGAAAGCCGCGAAAACGCGCCCGGCCGCCGCGCAGCGGGGCACTGGTGAGCCGGTAACCGGGAAAACGCTGCAAAAACCGTCCGACCGCAATCCGGCCTTCCAGCCGTGCCAGGCTCAGACCGGCACACTGGTGGATGCCGAAGCCAAAGGCCAGGTGCCGGTTGTGCTCGCGCTGCAGATCGAGTTGTTCGGGGTGCTCAAACTGCGCCGGATCGCGGTTCGCCGCGCCTATACACAGGGTCAGCAGTGCGCCTTCGGGCAAGTCCACGCCACCGACGCTGCAGGCCTTGAGCGCGCGCCGGTTGCCGAGCTGGTTCGACGACTCAAACCGCAGGAACTCGTCAATCTCCACCATCAAATCAGCCTCCGGCCCTTTCTGGCCGTGCGCAGCACGCTTCACTTTTGATAGCAGTTGGGCCTTCGCTGCGGGCCACTCCTGCAGGGCCACCAGGGCGTTGCCGATCAAATTGGTGGTGGTCTCATGGCCGGCGTTGAGGATGAAGACACAGTTTTGCAGCAGCTCGTCCTCGCTGAGCTTTTCGCCGGCCTCCTCCCCCTGGATCAGCCGTGTCAACACGTCATGCTCGGGGTCGCCCGGGTGTTGCCGGCGTTCGGCCACCAGCCTTGTCAGGTAAGCGGTGAACTCGCTGACGCTGCGGTTGCCCAGCGCCTGCTGCTCGGGCGTGAGTCTGGGTTCCAGCGCACCGAGGATGGCCAGCGACCAGTCGCGCAAGGGCCCGCGCTCGGCATGCGGCACGCCCAGCAGGTTGCCTATGATCTCGACCGGGATCGCCGAGGCGAAGTCTTCAATCAGGTCGCCGCCGCCCCTGGCTTCTATGGCATCGAGCAAACCGTCGACCAGGGTGATCAGGCCGGGTTCCATGTCGGCAATGGCGCGCCGGGTCAGCGCACCCATGATGAGTTTGCGCACACGGGTGTGTAACGGCGGGTCGTTGAACACCAGGCTGGTGGTGTGGTGCACCAGCAGCGGCGCACCTTCGCCATACTTGGGCGTGAACTCGACCTTTTTGTCCGAGCTGAAGGTCTGCGCATCGCGGTACACCGCCACCAGATCGGCATACCGCGTCAGAAACCAGGATCCGTCGGGCATGCGCCGGACCGGCTCGGTCTCACGCAGCAGCGCATAAACCGGGTAGGGGTTGGCGTAAAAGTCGGCGGGCAGCTCGCGCAGGTCGAAGCTGGCGGCGATTTGCGCCGCGCGTTCTGGCGACATGGCCGGGGTGATCAGCGGCACTGTCATGTGGTCAGGAAGTCGCGCATCGCAAAGAGCGTCTCTTCGGGCGCTTCCGTCATCTGGTGATGGCCGACCGGGACCTTGACGAGGTACACGGTTTTGCCGCTCGCCCTGGCCTTGTCCATCAGCGGCTGCGCGGCCCTGGCCTGCGTCATCTGGTCCTGGGCACCGAGCAGGAACAGCACCGGGCAGGTGATCTGCGTGATCGCGGCTTCGCCGTTGGCATAACTGTCGCAGGCCTTGAAACCGCGGTGGAACACATTGACCTGGGTGTTGCTGGCCAGCACGCGCCGGCCCAGCGCCATGCTGGCGCCATACACCCAGGTGCCGGGGCCCAGCGCCGAGGGCGGCGCCGCCAGCGTGCTGCGCGAAAACACATTGATCATTTTCAGGGCCTTCATCGGCTCGTGCAGCGAGGCGTCGAGCAGCGCCGGCGCGACCTTCATCGGGTAAGCCGTGCCCACCAGCACCAGGTGGCTCACGCGTTCCTTCAGTTGTGCCGCCGCTTCCAGTGCAATCAGCGAGCCCCAGCTGTGGCCGACCAGCGCCGCGCGCTGCACACCTGCGGCAGCCAGCAGGGCGGCGACAAAACCGGCGGCTTCCTCGACCGATGCGGGCGCTTCACCTGCACTTTTGCAATGGCCTGGCAGGTCGATCGCCAGCACGTTCCAGCCATGGTGGGCCAGGTAGCGGCTTTGCAAAATCCAGACGCTGTGGTCGTTGAGCACGCCATGGATGAAAACCACCGTGGGTTTGGCGGCATCAAAAGGCTTGCCGCCGGTGTAGCAGTAGGTGTTGTGGCCGTTGACGCTGAGGTACATGCTCAGGCACCGGCTTTCCCGGCCGCCTTCAGCGCCCGCTTCAGGTCGTCGATCAGGTCGTCAGGGTCTTCCAGGCCTATGCTCAGGCGAATCGTGCCCTGAGTGATGCCGGCACCCGCCAGCGCCTCGTCACTCATGCGGAAATGTGTGGTGCTGGCCGGGTGAATCACCAGGCTGCGGCAGTCGCCGACATTGGCCAGGTGGCTGAAGACCTGGAGGCTTTCGATAAAAGCCTTGCCCTGTTCGCGCTTGCCCTTGATGTCGAAGCTGAAGACCGAACCGGCGCCGCGCGGCAGCAGCTTTTTCGCCAGTGTGTGGCTGGGGTGGGTCGCCAGCATGGGGTGGCCGACACGTGCGACCAGCGGGTGGCTGGCCAGAAAGGCCACGACTTTTTCGGTGTTGGACATGTGCCGCGCCATGCGCAGCGGCAGGGTTTCGATGCCCTGCAGAATCAGCCAGGCGGTGTGTGGGCTCATGCAGGCGCCAAAGTCGCGCAGGCCTTCGCGGCGCGCACGCAGCAAAAACGCGCCCACCGTGCTTTCCTCGCTGAACACCATGTTGTGAAAGCCTTCGTAGGCCTCGGTCAGTTCGGCAAACTTGCCGGACTTTTCCCAGTCAAAACTGCCGCCATCGACCACAATGCCGCCTATCACCGTGCCGTGGCCGCTCAGGAACTTGGTGGCCGAGTGGTAAATCAGGTCGGCGCCATGGTCGAAAGGCTTGATCAGCCAGGGCGAGGTCAGGGTCGAGTCGACCAGCAGCGGTACGCCGGCTTCATGCGCGATGGCTGAGACGGTGGGCATGTCCAGCACATCCAGGCCGGGGTTGCCGACGGTCTCGCCGAAGAACAGTTTGGTGTTGGGGCGCACTGCCGCGCGCCAGCCGGCTATGTCGCCGGGTTTGACAAAGGTCGTTTCAATGCCGAAGCGGCGCAGGGTGTAGTGCAGCAGGTTCTGGCTGCCGCCGTACAGCGCGGTCGAGGCCACGATGTGCGAACCCGCGCCCATCAGCGTGGCAATGCTCAGATGCAGGGCCGCCTGGCCGCTGGCGGTGGCGATTGCGCCTATGCCACCTTCCAGCGCGGCGACGCGCTGCTCCAGCACGGCGTTGGTCGGGTTGCTGATGCGCGAATAAACGTGGCCGGCCCGCTCCAGGTTGAACAGGGAGGCCGCGTGATCACTGGATTCGAAGACAAAAGAGGTGGTCAGGTGAATAGGCACGGCGCGCGCGCCGGTGGTGGGATCGGGCGCGGCACCGGCGTGCAGGGCCAGCGTGTCAAAGCCCGGGTCAGAGTAGCCAGACATGGTGTCTCCAGAAGAAGGGGGAAAGCGGCATTCACACTGAAACAAATCCAGATGGTCTGCCGGCAGATTGTGGGCTATATTTGAACTGAGTTCCCCAGCGGTCGGCACCGGGGGAATACCTGCTGACTGCCGAGACAAATTCCTGAAGGAGCGCCACCATGAAAGTCCTTGATATCCTGCGCGTCAAAGGCAACACGCTGTACACCGTTTTGTCCGACGAGCCGCTGGCCAAGGCAGCCCAGATCATGGCGGAAAAGGATATTGGCTCGCTGGTGGTCATGGACCACGGCGACCTGGTCGGCATGTTGACCTTCCGCGAGGTGATCCTGTGCATCGTCAAGAACGGCGGCGAAATCGGCAGCACCCTGGTGCGCACGGCCATGGACGATGCGCCGCTGACCTGCACCCCGGACACCGAAATCGACGAAGTCCGCCGCATGATGCTGGGCCGGCATGCGCGCTACATGCCGGTGCTCAACAAGAAAGTGCTGGAAGGTGTGATTTCGTTTTACGACGTGGCCAAGGCGGTGGTCGACGGGCAGAACTTCGAGAACAAGATGCTCAAGGCCTATATCCGCGACTGGCCTTCTGAAGAAGACGAGACGCCAGAGACCAAGCTCTGATCCAGGCGGGATCAGCCGCCGCTGGCGGGGATCCTGCGCCAAACCCCATCTTCCCGTTTTTTGTCATCCCGGACTTGATCCGGGAGCCATCTTCGCCAACTGCTTTATTTTTTCGAAGAACTGCAGCTTGCCAGCAAGCCGGGTCTCGCCCCGGCGGGCGACTTACTTTTCTTTGCTTCGCCAAAGAAACCTAAGGAAAAGAAAGGCGACCCGATGGTCTGGGTCCCCTTCGCTGCCGCTCCGGGGCAACCTGCGGTGCTCGCCGAAAACGGGGTCGAGCTC
>CALRUM020000015.1:0-92650 GCA_943371375.1 Asaia bogorensis | reverse complement strand
CCGCTGGGCGATGGAGGGGAACTTCATTTGGCCGCGTGTGCTGCATCCGCGTGCCAACATGACGGTCCCGTACGCTGGCGATTTCGCGCAGAGCGCGTCATCGCCTCCCCGCATCCGCATTGGTTTCCGCATTCGTCCCCCCCACCCGTCGGGCTGGGCCGAGGAGCGCAGGCAAAAGCGGATCAGGGCTCGCGATTGTCTGAGCCGAAGGCGAGTTCGAGCGAGACCCCGCTTTTACCGAGCACCGCAGGTTGCCCGTAGCGAAGCGAAGGGACCCAGACCATCGGGTCGCCTTCTCTTTGCTTACTTTCTCTTGGCGACGCAAGAGAAAGTGAGTCGCCCGCCGGGGCGAGACCCGGCTTGCAGGCAAACCCAAACCCTCGGATCAACGACGAAGCTTTCAGCTCGACATGCGCTCAGACGGAAGCGACCTGCTTGAAGTCGCGCGTCTCTTTCACCCGCTCTGCCAGATGCGCAAGCGCCTCCTGCACCTGGTCTACCAGGATCAGGCACAGATCGCCGGGCTGCAGACGTGCCAGCGCGGTGTCAATCGCCAGAAACTCGCCGCGGATTTCATCGATGCGGCGGGTGCGGCTGGCGCCTGCCAGCCCTTGCCGGAGCAGGCCCATGACCTCGCCATCGGCGCGGCCGCGCTGGGCCGCGTCCTGGTACAGCAGCACCTCGTCAAAGGCCTTGCCCAGAATGATGGTCTGGTCGCGGATGTCGCTGTCGCGCCGGTCACCCGCGCCGCTGATGACCACGCTGCGCTTCTGGCCGGGGGTGGCCGGCATCGCGTCCACCGCAGCCACCAGCGCGCGCATGGCGTCGGGGTTGTGGCCGTAGTCGGCAATCACCGTGGCACCGCGGTAGTCCAGCACGTTGAAGCGGCCCGGTGCATTGTGCGCATCGCTGACAAAGCTGGCCAGGCCGCTTCTCAGGGTGTCCCACTTCAGCCCGACGGCCCATGCCGCAGCCAGCGCTGCCATGACGTTTTCCACCTGAAAGCCAATGCTGCCGCCGCGTGTCAGCGGGATGGCTTGCAGGGGCACACGTTCACGCCAGGCGCCTTCGGCGGCGACCAGCGCATTGCCATCCAGGTAGACCGTGCGTTTGCCCTGGGCGCGGTGGGTGGCCATCAGCGGGTGGTGCCGGTCGGCGGCAAAAAAGATCACGTTGCCCGGGCAGGTGGAGGCCATGGCGGCGACGATGGGGTCGGCCGCATTCAGTACGGCATAGCCGCTGGGCGCCACGTTTTGCACAATCACGCGTTTGAGCACCGCCAGGTCTTCCACCGTGGTGATGTAGTTCAGGCCCAGGTGGTCGCCGCTGCCGACATTGGTGACAACCGCCACCTGGCAGCGGTCAAAACCCAGGCCCTCGCGCAACACGCCACCGCGCGCCACTTCAAAAACGGCGGCATCGACATCGGGATGCATCAACACATTGCGCGCACTTTTCGGGCCGCTGCAATCGCCGCTGTCGGTCTGCCGGCCGTTGACCCAGACGCCGTCGGTGTTGGTCATGCCGCAGCGCAAGCCGCTGGCTGTGAGCAGGTGGGCGATCAGCCGTGTCACCGTGGTTTTGCCGTTGGTGCCGGTCACGGCCACCACCGGCACGCGGCCATCGTCGCCGGCTGCAAACAGCTCGTTGATCATCGCGCCGCCCACCGCCTGGCCCTTGCCATAGGAGGGCGACAGGTGCATGCGCAGGCCGGGCGCGGCGTTGACTTCCACCACGCCGCCGCTTTGCGCTTCCAGCGGGCGCAGCACACTTTCGCAGACCACATCCACGCCGCAGATGTGCAGGCCCACCATTTGTGCGGCAGCGACGGCACGGGCGGCCACCTCGGGGTGGACATCACTGGTCACGTCGGTGGCGGTGCCACCGGTACTCAGGTTGGCGTTGTTGCGCAGCACCACACGCCGGCCCCGGGCCGGAATCGATTCGGGGGTCAGGTCCTGCACCGCCAGCCGCGCCACGGCAATGTCGTCGAAGCGGATTTTGGTCAGCGAGGTGGCGTGGCCTTCACCCCGGCGCGGGTCCTGGTTGACGATATCGACCAGCTCGCGCACGGTGTGCAGGCCGTCACCGAGCACCTGTGGCGGTTCCCGCCGTGAGGCGGCCACCAGCTTGTTGCCCACCACCAGCAGGCGGTAGTCATTGCCCGGCAGGAATTTTTCAACCATCACGTCGCCGTGTTCGGCGGCGGCGTGGAAGGCCGCATCCAGTTGTTCACGCGTGACGATATTGACCGTGACCCCCTTGCCCTGGTTGCCGTCCTGTGGTTTGAGCACCACCGGCAGGCCGATTTTTTGCGCTGCGGCCCAGGCGTCATCGGTGTCGGCCACGGGCCGTCCTGTGGGCACCGGCACGCCGGCGGCGAGCAGCAGTTTTTTGGTCAGATCCTTGTCCTGGGCAATGGACTCGGACACCGCGCTGGTGCCGTCCAGCTCGGCCGCCTGGATGCGGCGCTGGCGGGCCCCCCAGCCGAACTGCACCAGGCTGCCCTTGGTCAGGCGCTTGTAGGGAATGCCGCGCGCGACCGCCGCATCCACGATGGCGCCGGTGCTGGGGCCCAGGCGCTCGTCTTCATCGAGATCCCGCAAGCGGGCCAGCGCGCCATCGAGGTCAAAGCCGGTTTCGTTCAGGGCGGCATGGACCAGCGCTTGCGCCAGCTCCAGCGCCGCGCGGCCTACCGCCTCTTCGCTGTACTCCACCACGGTCTGGTAGACACCGCTTTCCGTGGTCGCCGCCGTGCGGCTGAAAGTGACGGGGCAGCCGGCGTTGGCCTGCAAGGCCAGCGTGGCCGATTCCAGCACGTGGGCCAGCGAGACCGGGCCTACATAGCCACCGGGCCGCAGTGCGCCTATCGCGGGGAAAAGCGCGCGCACACGCGGCTCAAAGCCGGGCAGCTTGTCTATGGCGCTTTCTGCCTCGGTGCAGGTGATGATGGCCTCCAGCGCCGTGTGCCGGCTCCAGAGGTTGGGGCCACGCAGCGCGCGGATACGTGAGACTTTCATCGGGCGGCCTTTCCGGTCTGGATGGGACTGGATTCGAAGGCTTCAATGCCCGCGCCAATCAGGCTGAAGGAAATGCCAAGCGCCCACGCAGCCGCAATCGCGGCCAGCAGGCTTGCCTGGTCGGTGGGAATATGGCGGTCCTGCCAGGCGGCGAGTTTGTCCAGGCCCGGCAGAAAAACCTCGCTGGAACCCGTCGCCAGGACCACCTGGCCCTGGCGCACAAAAACCGCGCGGCCGCCGGTTTCCAGGTGCGCCGTGATGGCCGCCAGAGTCGGGTCTGCGGCGTAAAAGATGACAGCACCGTCACACAGCGGGGCCATCTCGACGATGCGGGCATGCGCAGCATGCAACACCGCCACACCTTCCGGCAGCACCACGTCAATCTGCGAGCGCATGACCTTGAACATCGGCTCGTCGTCAAAGATGTCGAACTCGCCCAGCGCGTCCGAGCCCTCCAGATCGGTGACCACACCGACCTGGCAGCGGTCATAGGCCAGGCCGGTGCGCAAAATGGTGTCGGCACCGTTTTCAAACACCGCCGCCTGCACCGCGCGGTTGATCAGCAGGCGCTGGCCGGCCTCCCAGTGTGTGCTGTCGCTCGCGTCCAGACAGCGGCCGTCCAGAAACAGGCCGCTGCGGCAGGCCAGACCGGTGTAACGCCCGGAAAGCTGCAGCAGCCAGGCGACCAGCCGGGCAATGCTGTGGGTGCCGACAGAACCGGCGATGCCGACCACGGGAATACGCCCGCTGACACCCGCCTCCGGCGTGCCGGGAAACAGGTGCTCGCAGATGGCGCGGCCGACCGGGCGTGGCGCGCCTTCGGCCGGTTTGAGGTGCATCAGCAGGCCCGGGCCGGCGTTGACCTCGACAATGGCGCCGCCCTGGGCATGCAGCGGTTTCGAGATGTCCTGTGCCACCAGATCAACACCGGCGATGTCCAGACCCACCACGCGGGCCGCCAGCGACACCATGTGCTCGACGTCGGGGTGAACCTCGTCGGTGCAGTCAATCGCCACATTGCCGTTGCGCTGGATCAGGACTTCATGGCCGGCCGCAGGCACAGAGGCCGGTGTCAGCCCCTGGCGCAGCAGGTCCAGCTGGATCGCGGTGTCGGTCGCGAGGCGTATCGGGTTCAGCGGAAAGTCTTCGCTGGCGCCGCGCCGGGGATCGGTGTTGAGCTGGCTTTCCACCAGTTCGGCCACACTGGCCCGGCCGTCACCGGTGATGGACGCGGTTTCACCGCGGGCCGCAGCCACCACTCTGCCACCGACCACCAGCAGGCGGTGCTCATGGCCGCGTATAAAACGCTCCACCATCACCTCGCTGCCGTGCCGTGCTGCCAGGTGGAAAGCGTCTTCAAACTGGGCCTGTGTCTTGAGGTCCAGCGAGACACCGCGCCCGTGGTTGCCGTCGCTGGGCTTGACCACCACCGGCAGGCCAATCTCCTGCGCGGCCTCCCAGGCGGCGTCGACGCTGTCCACAATTTCGCCCTCGGGCACCGGCACGCCGCAGGAGGCCAGCAGGCTTTTGGTCAGGTCCTTGTCGCCGGCAATGCCCTCGGCAATGGCGCTGGTGAACTCGGTTTCAGCGGTCCAGATGCGGCGCTGGGTGGCGCCGTAACCGAGTTGCACCAGGTTGCCGTCGTTCAGGCGAATGTGCGGAATGCGCCGTTCGGTGGCCGCGGCAACAATGGCCGCTGTGCTGGGGCCGAGGTAACACTCATCGACTTTTGCGCGCACGCGGTCAACGGCGGCCTGCAATTCGGCCTCGCCATAAGCCGGGCCCCCGGTGCCGCTGTTGACGGCAGCCATCAGCAACTGGTGGCCCTCGGCCAGCGCACTGCGCGCCACCTGTTCGTCACGGGCGCGAAAAACCATGCGGTAAATGCCGCGCTGCGAGGTGCTGCGGGTCTGGCCGAAGCCGGTCGGCATGTCGGCCAGATTCAGCAGCTCGATGACCACATGTTCGAGCACATGGCCCAGCCACGTGCCTTCGTAGAGCCGCTCGATGAAACCCCCGCGCTCGCCGACACCACAGTGGTGCTCCACCAGCGCTGGCAGCAGGGCCACCAGCCGGTCGCTGAAGCCGGGCAGCAGATTGGACGGAAAGTCCTCGAGGGGGCCGAGATCCAGCCAGGTTTCCAGCACCGGGCGGTAAGTCCAGATATTCGGGCCGCGCAGGTAGTTGATGCGCAGCAGCTGGATGTCGTCCTTTTTGCTCATGTTTTTATGTGTTCGGTCAACCGGCCGGGCCGGGGCAACGTTCTTGGATGGTCGGGCGCCCGGCAGGGGGCGTTTGTTTTATGTGAGCAAAGTGTCAGGTCAGGAGCACTGGCGGGGCTCAAGCCGCCGGGCGGGTTCATAGGCGAAAATGCAGCTTCCGGCAGCAAAACCCTTTAACGCACCGGCTTTTACCGCTTCCACTTCACAATGCAACATTCCCATCCGGTTGACGCCTCCAGCGATACAGACCAGGCACAAACAGACCTGCACGCCCAACTCGCCAGCCATGAGAACGTTTTATGCACGGTGCTGGTTGACCTGAACCAGCAACTTCGGTTTTCCCCCGGCTGGCTGGCCCTGACCGACCAGCGCCTGATGAGCCGCCACCCCGAAACCGGCCAGTGGCACAGCTGGCCTTTGCAGCAAAGCGGCCGGCCGGCGCTGTCCCTGCGCCATTTTGACCATGCCGGTGTGGGCACCCTGGAACTGCACCTGGGCGATGAGCGGCTGGCAAGCTGGCGTTTCACGCTGGCGGCCAATCTGCAGGTCTTGCGCCTGGTGCGCCTTTTTGCCAAACAGGCGGAACCCCAGGGCGACAGCCTGGGCGGCGATGAGATTGCCCTGTGCCCCTTGTGCGACGCCGTGCTGCCGCCCGACAGCGATGACTGCCCGGCCTGCGCCCGGGAATTACACACGGCGCCTTCCACCTGGGTGCTGCTGCGGCTGTGGCGTTTTGCCCGGCCCTACCAGGGCCAACTGGCGGCCGGTTTTGCCCTGACCCTGGCTTCCACTGCCGCCACGCTGGTCCCGCCCTATTTGACGATTCCGCTGATCGACGACATCCTGATCCCGTTCCAGAACGGCCAGCAGATCGAGTCCTGGAAGGTGCTGGCCATTCTGGGCGCGCTGCTGGCGGCGGCGCTGGTCGGCTGGGGCCTGAACTGGGCCCGCACCTATTTGCTGGCCCTGGTGTCTGAACGTATAGGTGCCGACCTGCGCACCGCCACCTTTGACCATCTGCTGGAGCTGTCGCTGGACTACTTTGGCGGCAAACGCACCGGCGACCTGATGGCGCGCATCGGCTCGGAAACCGACCGCATCAATGTGTTCCTGTCCTTGCACGCGCTCGACTTTGCGACCGATGTGCTGATGATCCTGATGACCGCCGTCATCCTGTTTTCGATCAACCCCTGGCTGGCGCTGGTCACCCTGCTGCCCTTGCCCTTTATTGCCTGGATGATCCACGCGGTGCGCGAGCGCCTGCGCACCGGCTTCGAGAAAATAGACCGGGTCTGGTCCGAGGTGACCAATGTGCTGGCCGACACCATTCCCGGCATCCGGGTGGTCAAGGCCTTTGCCCAGGAAAAACGCGAAGCCCAGCGTTTTCGCGATGCCAATGTGCACAACCTGATGGTCAACGACAAGCTCAACAAGGTCTGGTCGCTGTTCACGCCCACGGTTTCGCTGCTGACCGAAATCGGCCTGCTGGTGGTCTGGGCTTTTGGCATCTGGCTGGTGTCCAGGCAGCAGATCACCGTGGGCGTGCTGACCGCCTTTATTGCCTACATCGGCCGCTTTTACACCCGGCTTGATTCCATGAGCCGCATCGTGTCGGTGACGCAGAAGGCGGCATCCGGCGCCAAGCGCATTTTTGACATCCTCGACCATGTCTCCAACGTGCCCGAGCCGGCCAACCCGGTGGCCATGGCGCCGCTGCAGGGCCGCATCGAGATGAGTGGCCTGGGCTTTCGCTACGGCAACCGCGCGGTGATCCGCGGACTCGACCTCACGATCAAACCCGGCGAGATGATAGGCCTGGTCGGCCACAGCGGCTCCGGCAAAAGCACGCTGGTCAACCTGATCTGCCGCTTTTACGACGCGACCGATGGCAGCATCAGTGTCGATGGCACCGACATACGGCGTTTTGCTGTGGCCGACTACAGGCGCAACATCGGCCTGGTGCTGCAGGAACCGTTTTTGTTCTTTGGCACGATTGCCGAGAACATCGCCTATGGCAAACCCGGCGCCAGCCGCGCCGAGATTGTGGCCGCTGCCCGTGCCGCCCATGCGCATGAGTTCATTTTGCGGCTGCCTCAGGGTTATGACTCGCTGGTCGGCGAGCGCGGCCAGGGCCTGTCGGGCGGCGAGCGCCAGCGCATCTCGATTGCACGCGCACTGCTGATAGACCCACGCATCCTGATCCTCGACGAAGCCACGTCCTCCGTGGACACCGAGACCGAGCAGGAAATCCAGAAAGCCCTGGACAACCTGGTACAGGGCCGCACCACGATTGCGATTGCGCACCGCCTGTCCACCCTGCGCAAGGCCGACCGGCTGGTGGTGATGGACCGCGGCCAGGTGGTCGAGGTCGGCCCGCATGACGAGTTGATGGCCCAACAGGGCGCTTACTGGCGGCTGTATGAGGCGCAGGCGCGCCAGGTGGACAGCGAGGGCAATGCAGATGCCGAAGAAGGGCGTATTGCGCTGGCGACCTCGCAGGTGACACACACCGCCCAGCGCGCCGGCAGCGTCTGAAAGAACACCCATGAGCCCTGCTTACACCCCCTCTGCCCCCCCTGCTTTTGAGCTGGTGCGCCACGCCTCGGGCCGGCTGCTGCTGACCGACAGCCACGGCCAGCAACATGCCGGTGTGGTTCCGGTGCGGGCTTTTCCGATTGCTGCTCCGGACGAAGGCATCTCGCTGCTCAGCAGCGAGGGCCATGAGCTGGCCTGGCTGGAGCGGCTGGACAACTTGCCGCCGGCGCTGCGCAGCCTGCTGGAGGAAGAACTGGCCCTGCGCGATTTTGTGCCCGAGATCACACGCATCAAAAGTGTCTCCAGCTTTGGCACACCGAGCACCTGGTCGGTCGAGACCAACCGCGGCGACACCTCGTTTGTGCTCAAGGGCGAGGAAGACATACGGCGCCTGAGCCGGCAGGCCCTGCTGATCGCCGCCGGCCATGGCGTGCATTTCAGCGTGAAAGACATGGGGGCGCTGGACCGGGCTTCGCGGCGGTTGCTGGAGCGCTTTCTCTGAGTTTTGGCCTCGCGCGCCTGGGCCGGGACGAGTCCAGGCCTAGGGGCAAGGCGTGCCGTCGGTGAAACCAATCGATCCCGAAGTGCCGGCTAGGTAGCTGCACACACCGTTTACACGGACGTTGCCGGTGGAGCCTGAGCTGATGGTGCTGTTCACCACCTGGACAGCCCTGTTGCCGCCTCCCGTTCCGCTGACGTTGATCGTATTTCCGGTGATGGTGGCGATGGTCCCGCCAGGGACGCCGCCGGCCGTTCCTATCCCGTACTTGCTGAGCGAGTTTCCGGTGACCGTGACGGTGTTGTTGCTGATGGTCACGGTGCTGAATCCGGCCGGGCTGGCGTTGATGCCCTGGAGGTTCTGGGCGTTGTTGCTCGTGATGTTGATGCTGTTGTTGCTGACAACGACGTTGCTGGAACCGTTCAGGAGCACGATGCCGTTCACGTTTGTGGCAGCGCCGCCGCTGCCGGTGGCCGTGATCGTGTTGCCGTGGATGCGGGCGCCACTGGCAGCAGACGCCCGCACGGCGGCGCTCTCGGTGCTTCCGCCGCCGTCGCTATGGATCGTCATCCCGCTCAGCGTGCTGTTCGGGCTCAGTGTGACGACCGCCGCACCTGTTGTGTTGAAGCTGCCGTTGATGGTGGCGCCCGGCCCTGTGAGTGTGGCTATGGCGCCGGACGGCGCGCGCACAACGATGGGGCTGGTGCCCGCAAGCGTCTGGCCGGATTGCAGCGCCACGGCCGCGGTGGTGGCATAGGTTCCGGTCAGCACCACGGTGCTGTTGGCGCCCGCCGCCGCCACCGCCGCAGGCAGCGCGGCGCCTGTGGTTGTACTGCTGCTGAGGATGGTCAGCGGCTGGCCGCTGGCAGTCGCCGTGGCGGTTTCGACGACCGGCGCGCGCACCACAACCGGGGCCACGATGTCGACATCGCGCAGGACGGGCGCGGTCATGCGCTGCTCCTGCCAGTTGAGTCGCGGCCGCTCTGTCGCGCCGTCCAACGGAACCCGCAGCCGCAAGGCAAAAAATGCCTGCCTGCCGCGGATGTTGTCGTTCTGTAATTCTGCGTTGGCCACCAGCTGCGCGCCGCGCCAGAGTTGCGCAAGGTCGGCGACCGTGAACTCCGCGCGCAGCCGCGGGCCCGATAGCCGTGTGACCTGGTCGCTGAAGCGATAAGCCCCGGCATACAGGCGCAATTGCCGCGGGCTTTCGACGTCGAACAGCGGCACGCGCCAGCCGACCTCGGCGTCAACCCCTTTGAGCGCACGCTCTTGCGTCGTGACATTGCTCACCAGCACCGTGGTACCGGAAAGGGCAGCCGTGCTCACAGTGCCGAGATCGCGCACCCGCTGGCCGTGAGTCAGGTAGGCGTTGGCGCGGAAATCCCAATCCCGCCCCAATGCCTCGCCGCCCAGCGTTGCCTGGCTGAAGTAGTTGTCGTTTGCGGTTTTTCTGCGGTCCAGGTAGCCGTAGCCGCCTATGTTCCAGCCGCCCTCCAGCATATGGCGCACACCCAGGCCGAGGTTGCCTTCGCGGCTGCTCTGGTTGTCCATGCGCCCGCGCAGGTTGCCGAACAGGAGTGTGCGCTCGGTCTGCAGAAGCGGCAGGAAGAGGTCGCTCTCCGCCAGCTTGCGTTTGGAGCCCGGCTTCGCCTCGAAGTCCAGGTGCGCGCCCCACTTGGGCGGCATCGATTGCGCCGCCAGATTCGAAAGAAAGCCGAACGCCGTAAGAGCTGCGGCCGCGATGCACGCTGGATGCATGTTTGCCCCCAATCCCCTTGATTCGGCGGAGTATAGGAGAAATTGTGTGCGGCAGAAACCCTGTTTTCACGCCCTCGCCATTACTACTTTTGTAGGATGGGAGATCGAAAAATGCTATCAATTTAATAGCTGCTCACGCCCAGCCAACAAGGGCTGAAGGCCAATTCCTGACAGGAACTGGCAGCCTGCTGAGACGCCGGGCCTACTCGCCCTGCGTTCCGCGGTGCGCCCAGGCTGTCGTGTGTTTTTCGATGTAGCTGAACAGCTCGTACATGATCATCGCCATCGCGCCAATCACCACCAGGCCGGCAAACGCCAGCGCCATGCGTTGCTGCGAGCCGGCGCTGAGCATCAGGTAGCCGATGCCGGAGTCGCCCGCCGTCATCTCGGCCAGCACGGTGCCGACAAAGGCCAGCGTGATCGCGATCTTCAGCGAGCCGTAGAAGTAGGGCATGGAGCGCGGCAGGCCCACCTTGACCAGCACGTCCCAGCGTTTGGCGCCCAGCACACGCAACACGTCCTCGAGTTCGGGCTCGAGTGTGGCCAGGCCGGTCGCCATGTTGACGGTGATCGGAAAAAACGAAATCAAAAAGGCGGTCAGGATGCCGGGGCCGACACCGATGCCGAACCAGACAATCAGGATGGGCACAATCGCCGCCTTGGGCACGGCGTTGAAGGCGACCAGCAGCGGGTACACGGCGGCATACGCCAGGCGCGAAGAACCGACCAGAAAGCCGAGCATGACACCGACCACAATCGAAATGCCAAAGCCGACCATGGTGACCCAGAAGGTTTTCCAGGCGGCTTGCGCAATCGGGCCGGCGAACTCGGCCATGGCCTGCGCAATCGCCAGCGGCGCGGGAAAGATGTATTCGGCAATGTCGAACGCGGCAACCACCAGTTGCCACAGTGCCAGGATGACCAGCAGCAGCAGTACCGGGGACCAGCGTTCCATTTGTTTTTTTGTCATGGCCTATGTGCCCTCGGTGGCTGGCGCCGGGTTGATGACAGGTGTACGGATGGCGCCAATGTGGCTGCGCAGCTCATGCACGATGTCGCCAAAAGCCTGGGTGTAAGTCACCTCGAGGTCGCGCGGGCGCGGCAGGTCGATCTCGCGCTTGACGACAAAACGCCCCGGGCTTTTGCTCATCACATACACCGTATCGGCCAGAAAAACCGACTCGCGCAAATCATGCGTGACGAGGATCACGTTGAAACGCTGCTCGGTCCACAGGTCGCGCAAAATGCACCACAACTCTTCGCGTGTGAAGGCGTCGAGTGCGCCAAAAGGTTCGTCGAGCAGCAGCATTTTGGGCTCATGGATCAGCGCCCGGCAAATGCTCACGCGTTGCTGCATGCCGCCCGAGAGCTGCCAGGGAAACTTGTCCTCATAACCACCGAGGCCGACTTTTTGCAGCAGCTTGCGCGCGCGTTCTTCAAATTCCTTGCGCCGGGTCTTGAACTGGCTGCGAAACGGTTCGACGATTTCCAGCGGCAGCAACACGTTGTCCACCGTGGTCCGCCAGGGCAGCAAGGAGGGCGCCTGGAAAGCCATGCCCGATATTTTCAGCGGCCCGGTCACCGGCTGTCCGTCGATCAGGATGCGTCCTTTGGACGGCATCTTCAGCCCGGTGGTCAGCTTCATGAAGGTCGATTTGCCGCAGCCCGAGGGGCCGACAATCGCGATGAACTCGCCTTCGCGCACCTTCAGGTCAATGGCTTCGACCGCAAAGTGGTTTTGCGCCAGCAAGTCCTCGTTGTAGGCGAGCCAGACATCGCTGAAGTCCACAAAATGGTTGCTGGCAGGTGCTTGCATGAGAGGGGATGTTTCTGGTTCGCTTGAAACAAGGGCCAGCGTTTGCAGGCTGGCCCTTGTTGGAGAGCCCTTGCAGGCTGCTTTTTTTTACTTCTTGACCGCAGGCAGGACGTTCAGTTCAGCCACGGTGGGCAGGAAGGAGCCGTTCCACACGCCATCGGGGCTGACGCGGGTTTTGGTGTTGAAGGCATCCGACACCTGTGAAGCCATCAGCGACAGGCGTGGTCCCTTGACCTGGCCAAAACCTTCGGCGCGTGCGTCCGGGCTGTTGATCACGGTGTCTATGGCCAGTTGCAGGCGGCGTGTTTCCAGCGGCACGTTGATGATGCCGTCGCGCGCCTTCACGTCTTCAATCGCCAGGGCCGGCTTGGCAATCACCTCTTTCACCCCTTTGGTGAAGGCCAGCAAAAAGGCTTTCACGGCGGCGGGGTTTTCCTTGATGATTTTTGGCGAGGCAATGATGACGTTGCCATAGAGCTTGACGCCGTTGTCGGCATACGGCAGCACCACCACGTCTTCGGCTTTCACGCCGCGCGCCTCCAGGTTCAGCAGCGAGGTGAAGGTGAAACCGGTGATGGCATCGACATCACCGCGTACCAGCATGGTTTCGCGCAGCGGCGGGTCCATGGCGGTCCACTGCACACCGGTCACGCTGTTGGCTTTGGCAAAAATCGGGAAGGCACGGCGACCGGCGTCAAACACCGGTGCGCCCAGTTTTTTGTTGTTCAGGTCGGCCACGGTCTTGATGCCGGATTTTTTCAGCGCCATGACCGAAGCTGGCGTGTTGTTGTAAACCATCATCACGGCCACCGGCTTGTTCGGCGCATCCGGGTTGTTGGCATGAAACTCCATCAGCGCCGCCAGGTCGGCAAAACCCATGTCGTAGCTGCCCGAGGCGACCCGGGTCACGGTACCGCCCGAGCCATTGCCCGCGTCCACCGTCACATCGAGCTTGGCGTCCTTGAAATAACCCTTGGCGGCCGGCGTCAGAAACAGCGCGGCCGGGCCTTCAAAACGCCAGTCGAGCTGGAACTTGATGGGGGTGTTTTGCGCCTGGGCAGCGCTGAAAACGGTGGTGGCTGCCGTAACGGCCAGTGCCGCGAAGGTCTTGATGAAGAGGCGTTTGGTCATGGGGGCTCCAGGAAATAGGGACAGGTAATCAAATCAAGCAAGAAAAATGCCGGGTAGGAGGCAAGAGGCGCCCGCTGCCCGGGAATTGTCCCTTGGGCACAGCGCCTAACCATCGGGATATGCCCTGAAGCGGCCAGGCAGGGCCGCAAGCGGTCATGGCGCCGGCGCCAGCAACTCGCGCAGCGTGCGCGCAATCACCTGGGTGGCGCGCCGCAAATCATCGAGGGCCAGGCGTTCGTCGGCGCGTTTGGCGTTGGATTCCAGCACGGTGCGTGGCCCGGCGCCGTAAATCACGCCCGGTATGCCGACCTCGGCATACAGGCGCACATCGGTGTACAGCGGTGTGCCCATCGCGGGTATGGGCTGGCCAAAAACCGCCAGCCCGTGCTTCTGGATGGCATCGACCAGGGGCTGGTTGCCGGGCAGGGGGCGCATGGAGCGGGCCAGCAGCAGGCGTTTGATGTCGACCGTGATGCCCGGGCAGGCCCCGGCGGCGTCGGCAATCACCTGACGTATGGCCGCTTCCACTACCACCGGGTCTTCTTCGGGGATCATGCGCCGGTCCAGCTTGAACATCACCTTGCCGGGGACCACATTGGTGTTGGTGCCGCCCTCGATGCGTCCCACATTCAGGTAGGGGTGGCTGATGCCGGCCACCGCTGAGCTGATCTTTTTGTAGAGCGTGTTTTGTGCGTACAGCGCGTTCAGAATCTGCACCGCGCCCTGCAACGCATCCACACCGCTGTCGGGAATGGCCGCATGCGCCATCTTGCCGTGCACCGTGACTTCCAGCTGCAGGCAGCCGTTGTGGGCGGTGACCACCTCGTAGCTGAAACCGGCCGCAATCAGCAGGTCGGGTTGGGTGAGCTGGTGGCGCAGCAACCAGCCCGGGCCCATTTCGCCGCCAAACTCTTCGTCGTAGGTGAAGTGCAGCTCGACGGCGCCGTGCAGGGCGATGCCCAAAGACTCCAGCGCGCGCACGGCAAAGGTAAAACTTGCAAAGTCCGATTTGCTGACCGCCGAAGCGCGGCCATAGATATGGCCGTCCACAATGGCGCCGCCATACGGGTCCTGCGTCCAGCCTTCGCCGGGTGGCACCACGTCGCCATGCGCATTGAGCGCAATGGTCAGGCCAGGGCCGTACTTGCGGCGCACGATCAAATTGGTCAGTGATTGCAGCCCGTAGGCCTGCACCTCAGCGGCGGGTACCGGGTGTTTTTCGGCTTCAAAGCCGAAGGCCTGCAACAATTCGGCAGTGCGCTCTGCATGCGGCGCGTTGTCACCGGGTGGTGTGGGCGTGGGGACACGAATCAGTGCCTGCAGAAAGCGCACTTCCTCATCGAAATGGGCATCAACCCAGGCGTCGAGTTGCTCGTCCGGGCTCATGCGGCAAGACCTTTGAGCAGATGCTGGAAAGCCCGCACCGCCAGGTCGATGTCGTCGCTGGTCGTGCTTTCCAGCGGGTTGTGGCTGATGCCGGAATTCTGGCCGCGCACAAACAACATGGCCTGGGGCATGACCTCGTGTATCTTCATGGCGTCGTGGCCTGCGCCGCTGGGCATGCGGTAAAGCGGCACGCCCAGGCTGTCCACCGCGTTTTCCCAGCGCTGCTGCCAGTCGGGCGCGCTCGGTGCTGCGGCCGCGCGCATGGTTTCCTCGGCCGTGTGGTGCACGCCACGGCGTTCGCAGATGGCCGCCAGTTCGGCCAGCACATCGGCCACCAGCGCATCACGCTGGGTATTGTTCGGGGCCCGCAGGTCCAGCGTGAACTGGCAGCGGCCAGGCACCACATTGATGGAGCCGCCGGGGACGGTGAGTATGCCTATGGTGCCGACCGAGTCGCCGTCGCGCGCTGCGCGCTGTTCGATGTAGAGCGCCAGCTCGGCCACCGCCACCGCCGCGTCACGGCGGCTGTTCATCGGTGTGGTGCCGGCGTGGCTGGCCATGCCGGTGACTTCACAGGCATAACGCACACCCCCATTGATGGAAGTGACTATGCCCAGCGGGATGTCAAGTTCATTGAGCACCGGACCCTGCTCGATATGCACTTCAACAAAACCCAGGTAGTCAGACGGCTGGCGCTGCAGCGCGGCAATCGCCTCCAGCGTTGCCGGCAGGCCTGCCTGTTGCATGGCCTCGCGCATGCTGATGCCCTCGGCGTCCTGCTGCGCCAGCCAGGCCGGGTTGAACTGGCCAATCAGTGCGCCCGAGCCCAGGAAGGTGGCCTTGTAACGCTGGCCTTCTTCTTCTGCAAAAGCAATCACCTCAAAATCAAAAGGCAGGCGCTGGCCGGCCCGCGACAACTCAGCCACACAGGCGACCGGCGTGAAGATGCCCAGCCGGCCGTCGTATTTGCCGCCATTGCGCACCGTGTCGTAGTGCGAGCCGGTCATCAGGGTTTTGGCGCCGGGCTGGGCGGCCTTGTAACGGCCCACCACATTGCCGACCGCATCGATGGCCACCTCGTCAAAGCCGCTGTCGCGCATGACGCGCTCTATCAGCCCGGCCGCGGCGCGGTGGGCATCGGTCAAATAAGTCACCGTGAGCTGGCCTTGCTCTTTGTAGCCCGGGTCGCTGAAGGCAGACAGTTGTTCCTGCCAGTCCCAGACCTGGTTGCCCAGTTGCGGCGCCACAGCGAATTTGTCATTGAGGCGCAGCTCGACAACGCGGTGGATGTTGCGCAATGCTTCGCCGAGCTCAAAGTCGGGGTGGTTGGCCAGGCGCCGCTCAAAGGTGCTGATGATCTCTTGCCGGCTCAAACCGTTGCCGCGCGGACCACGCACCGCCAGAATGAAGGGAAAACCGAATTTGCTGTTGTACGCGCTGTTCAGTGACTGGATGTGTGCAAACTCGTCGGGCGTGCAGTCGGCCAGACCGGCCTTGCTTTGCTCGTGGGTGGATTCGGCCGTCAGCGACTTGCTGACCATGGCCTTGCCGGCCAGCTCGGGGTGGGCACGTATCAGGGTGAGCTGGGCCTCGGGGCCGGCTTCGCGGACTATGTCGGCCATCTGGTGTTTGAGTTGCGCCAGCGAACGGAAAGGCCGGTGCACCAGTGCGGCCTGCGCAATCCAGGGCGAGTGTTCGTACAGGCCGTCCAGCAGTTTGGCGGCCTCTGCTTCAGAAGCAGCGTTTAATTGTTCAAGGGTCAGGGCCATGGTCACTCGCGGTAAGGGTGGGTTTGCTGCCAATGGCGCGCAATGTCGATGCGCCGGCAGATCCAGACTTGCTCATGCCGCTGCACATGGTCCAGAAAGCGTTGCAGCGCCACGATGCGGCCCGGCCGGCCCAGCAGCCGGCAATGCATGCCTATGCTGAGCATCTTCGGTGCATTCAGGCCGCTCGGGTCGCCTTCGGCATACAGCGCATCAAAGCTGTCACGCAGGTAAATAAAAAAGTCATCGGCCTGCGCAAAACCCTGGGGCAGCGCAAAACGCATGTCGTTGCTGTCCAGCGTGTAGGGCACGACCAGGCGCGGCACCACGCTGCCGTCGCTGCGCTGCACCTTCATCCACAGCGGCAGGTCGTCGCCGTAATAGTCGCTGTCGTAAACCAGCTGGCCATCGTCGGCCAGCAGGCGCCGCGTGTTCGGGCTGTCGCGGCCGGTGTACCAGCCCAGCGGGCGCTGGCCCGTCATTTGCGTGATGATGTCCAGGCCCAGGCGCATGTGTTCGCGTTCCGTGGCCTCATCCACGTTCTGGTAATTGATCCAGCGCAGGCCATGGCAGGCGATTTCATGGCCCAGCTCTACAAAAGCAGCGGTGAGATCGGGGTGGCGCTGCAGCGCCATGCTGACACCAAATACCGTCAGCGGCAGCTGGCGTTTTTCAAACTCGCGCAGCAGGCGCCAGACACCGGCGCGCGAGCCGTATTCGTAAATGCCTTCCATCGTCAAGTGCCGCTCCGGGTAACTTGGCGGGTTGAACATCTCCGACAAAAACTGTTCCGAGCCGGCGTCGCCGTGCAAGACCGAGTTTTCGCCGCCTTCTTCGTAGTTCAAAACGAATTGCAAGGCAATCCGGGCCTGGCCCGGCCACTGCGCGTGCGGTGGCGTGCGGCCGTAACCGACGAGATCGCGAGGGTATATGGCCCCCACGCTTGCCACTGCGTGTGCTGCGCTGCCCCCCGAGGGGGCTGTCTGCCCTTGGGGCGGCCCGGCGGCCAGACTCGGCCTATTCATGACAGCGCCATCGAAATGTCGTTGACCGGCATCTGGCGGTCAAAACGCAGGCTTTCTTCAACATGGACCAGGTGTTCGTCCATCAGCCGCAACGCCCGCTCTTCATCACGGGCTGCCAGCGCCTTGACAATGTCGGCGTGTTCTTCGTGCGAGTGTTCGGCGGCACTGGCGCTCTGGTACATACGCATGATCAGCGAGCAGCGTGACACCAGGTCGCCCAGGATTTGCGCCAGCACCTCATTGCCCATCAGCTCGGCCATGCGCACATGAAAGTCGCCCAGCAGTTCGGTACGGCCCGGGACGTCCTGGCTGTCCACGGCCAGCTTTTCCTGCGCCACATGGTCTTTGAGGGCCCTGATTTTTGCCGGCGTGACACTGCGCACAAAAGCCCGGGTCATTTCCGCTTCCAGCATGCGGCGCACCGCAAACACCTGGCGTGCTTCCGTCACCGACGGCGCAGCCACAAAGGCACCGCGCGCCGGCTCCAGCCGGATCAGCTGGTTTTGCGAAAGCTGGAACAGCGCCTGCCGCACCAGCGTGCGCGATACGCCAAAGTGATCGGCCAGTTTTTGCTCGGCCAGCTTGGTGCCCGGGTGCAGCCGGTGCTCCACAATCGCCTTGGTCAACGCTTCAACAATGGTGCTGGTGGTGGATGATTCCATGGTGCAAATGATAGCCGGGCTGTGTAAAAGTGTATACACTTTCAGTGGACGCATTCACCGCCAGCTTCAGAAAACAGGGGAAAAACCATGGGTTTGAGCACACATGTGCTGGACACCATGCACGGCACACCGGCAGCCGGCATGCGGGTCGAGCTTTACACCACCAATGATGACGCGGCGCTGCTGGTCAAAACCTTCAGCCTCAACAGCGACGGCCGTAACCCCGATGGCCTGTTATATGACAGCACCAATTTGCAAGCCGGCACCTACCGGCTGGTGTTTGACGTGGCTGCGTACTTCAAAGGCTGCGGCGTCACGCTGCCAGAGCCCAATTTTCTGAACAAGGTCAGCATCGACTTCGGCGTGGCCGACACCAGCCAGCACTACCATGTGCCGCTGCTGGTCAGTCCCTGGAGTTATTCGACTTATCGCGGGTCTTGAAGAAGCGCGACAGGTTTGCCCGTCATTACGGGCGTTGACCGAATAGCGCTTACATAAGCCAAAAGGCTGTCATCCCGGCCCCCGGATCAAGTCCGGGGCAGGACCGAGCCGGGATCCATGCTGCCAGATCCACTTCACAGGCCGAGAGGAATGACAAACCTTTCCCCGTTTGTCATTGCGGGCCTTGACCCGCAATCCATGCCGCGAAACCCCCACTCTGCCTAGTAGTTACCCTTGGTTTGCGCCTTACCCCTGTCAACATTGACAGGGGGTCAAGCACCCGTCCCCATCGATTCATGCTTAATCAGCATCGTTTCACGATGTTTCAAACGTATGCTTGGTCCATACCAATAGAGAGAGGGCTCACAAGCAGTTTGTGGGTAGGGGGTGATGACAAAAGAATACGCACAGGCGGATTTTGTGTGGGCGCTGCAAACCCTGTGCGCGGTGCACCGGCGCCCGTTCGACGCGCAATTGCTGCAGCAACAGTTTCCACCGCCGTATGACGAAGCCGCGCTTGTGCGCGCAGCGCGCGGCCTGGGTTTCAAGACGCAGCTTCGCGCCATAACCCCCCAGGTACTGGACCAACTGCCCATGCCTTTATTGGTGGAGCTGCATGATGCCAGCACACCGTCTGCAGATGCACCGGCGGTAGAAGGCATTACCAACATCACGCCGCTTGCCCTGACGCTGGCTGTGGTCATTGCCGTGAGCGACGACCAGGTGGTCTGGCTGCCGGCCACCAGCCAGGCGCCCCTGACCACGCCACGGGCCGAATTCTCACCCACCCTGAGCGGCCAGGCCGTGCTGCTGTACCCGGAAGACGAAGCCGTGCGCGACCCAGACGCGGCTTCCACTGCCGGCCCGTCCTTCGGCTTCAGCTGGTTTGTGCCAGAGCTGCTCAAGCACCGCAAGGTCTGGCATGAAGTGCTGGGCGCCAGCCTGGTGCTGCAGCTGCTGGCGCTGGGCCTGCCGCTGTTCACCCAGGCCATCATCGACAAGGTGGTGGTCAACCGCACCGAGAGCACCTTGATTGCGCTGGCCATAGGTATGGCGGTTTTCATGCTGTTCACCGCTTTGCTGACCTGGGTACGCCAGTACGCGATTTTGCACACCGGCAACCGGGTTGATGCTGTGCTGGGAGCGGCGGTGTTTCAGCACCTGTTTCGCCTGCCGCCCAAGTATTTTCAGAACCGGCCCACTGGCGTTATTGCGGCGCGCTTGCATGGGGTGGAAACCATACGCGAGTTTATTGCCTCGGCGGCAGTCACCATTATTCTGGATGTGCCGTTTTTGCTGATCTGCATGGGTGTGATGTTTTACTACTCGGTTACGCTCACGCTCATCGTTCTCGGCATTCTGGCCGTCATTGCGCTGCTGTCGTTTTTGGTGGCCCCCATTTTTCAGACGCGGCTGAACCAGCAGTTCATGCTGGGCGCGCGCAACCAGGCTTTTCTGACCGAATACATCGCCGGGCTGGAGACCGTCAAAAGCCTGCAGTTTGAGCCGCAACTGCAAACCCGGTACGACGGCTACCTGGCCACCTACCTGCAGTCAGGCTTTCAGACCAAACAGATTGCCAATACCTACAACGTGGTGGCCAACACGCTGGAGCAGATGATGACGCTGCTGATATTGGTGACAGGCGCCTGGATCGTCATGCACCCCGACACCGTGGCTCTGGCTGCCGGTACAGGCACCGTCTTCACCATAGGCATGCTGGTGGCCTTTCAGATGTTTGCCGGCAAGCTCAGCCAGCCCATGCTGCGCATGGTCGGCCTGTGGCAGCAGTTTCAGCAGGCCAGCCTGGCGGTGGACCGGCTGGGCGACTTGATGAACGTGCCGCCTGAGCCCTACCGCCTGGCGCCCAGCCGCAAAAGCGAGGCGCGCGGCGAGATTGAGCTGATAGACATCGGTTTTCGTTACGCGGCTGATTTGCCGCTGCTGTACCGCAACGTCAACCTCACGATCACGCCCGGGCAGACTGTTGCCATCATGGGGCCCAGCGGCACCGGCAAATCCACCCTGACCAAACTGCTGCAGGGCTTTTACCGGCCCACCGAGGGGCAAATAAAAGTCGACGGCATCGACATCCTGCACCTGAGCGCCAATGAGTTACGCGCCAACTTTGGTGTGGTGCCGCAAGAGACGGTGCTGTTCAGCGGCACGGTGTATGACAACCTGATCATGGCCAACCCGCACGCCAGCTTTGAGCATGTGGTGCAGGCTTGCCAGATGGCTGAAATCCACGACGCCATCCAGGCGCTGCCCCAGGGCTACCAGACCGAGATTGGCGAGCGCGGCGCCGGCTTGTCAGGCGGGCAAAAGCAGCGCCTGGCCATTGCCAGGGCCTTGCTCAAAAAACCCAAGGTGCTGATATTTGATGAAGCCACCAGTGCGCTGGATGCACAAACCGCCAACTCCTTTGCCACCACCGTCAACGCCTTGCGTGGCAAGGTCAGCATGTTGTTTGTCACACACGCACTGCCCAAGACCTTGCAGGTTGACGAAATCTTTGTGATTGGTGGCGGACATCTGAAAAGAGTTGTGCAACCCAAGGCGGTCGCATGACAACTACGCAGCCCATCCCGCTTGACTGTCATGCCGGACCTGATCCGGCATCCATGACGCGCGGGCATGGATTGCGGGTCGAGCCCGCAATGACAGCTAAGCGAACAGCATTGCTCCTGGCCGTCACCCCAGCCCTCTCCCAAAAGGTGAGGGAGCAAGAAGAGCGTAGTGCTCGCACCGAGCTGAGTGAAGTCGCATGAACGGCCTGACCCAAGCTCTCACCAAACGCCTGCTGCCCGACGTGACCGAGTTTTCCCCCGGCCTGCTGGCTATTCAGGAAAGCCCCATGCCCAAGCTGCCGCGGCTGATTTTTTACCTCGTCGCCGGGCTTTTCACGATCTTGCTGGCCTGGGCCATCTTTGCCAAGGTAGACGTCGTGGCCGTGGCCGAAGGCAAGCTGGTGCCCATCAGCTACACAAAAATTGTGCAGCCGGCTGAGGCCGGCGTGGTGGCTGAAATTCTGGTCAAAGAGGGCGACCTGGTGCAAGCCGGGCAGGTGTTGATACGCCTCGACCCGACCATGACAGGCGCCGACAGCCGCAGCCTGGCCAGTGAGCTGACCTTGAAGCGCCTGACACTGCGCCGTGTGGACTCAGAACTGGCGGGCATACCGCTGGCCATCAAGGACGGCGATGAACCCGTGATGATTGCCCAAGTACAGGCCCAGGCCAACGCCCACCGCCAGGCCTTTACCGATGCGCTGGCGCAAGAGGTGGCCACGCGCGAGCGCGCGCACAACGAGCTGCGTGCCGCGCAAGAAACCCTGACCAAGCTCAAAAACACCTTGCCCAGTTATGAGCAAAGTGCCAAGGCGCACAGCAAGCTGGTGGCCGAAGGCTTCTTGAGCCCGATAGCCGGCAACGACAAAGAGCGCGAAGCGATTGAAAAATCGCAAGACCTCAAAGCCCAGGCCGCCACCGTGCAGGGCTTGCTGTCGACCATCACCGCGCAAGACAAAAAAATCGCCGGCCTGTCCAGCACCTTTCGCAGCCAGTTGTTGATCGAGCGTACCGAGGCCATGGGCCAACTCGCCAAGCTGGAGCAAGACACGCAAAAGATGGGCTACAAAACCGGCCTGCTGGAGCTAAAAGCGCCGCAGGCCGGCATCGTCAAAGACGTGGCCACCACCAGCAAGGGCGCCGTGGTGCAGCCCGGCATGGTGCTTCTGACTCTGGTGCCCAAGGGTGAACAACTGCTGGCCGAGGTGCAGGTCAAAAACGAAGACGTGGGTTTTGTGCAGGCGGGCCAGCAGGTGCGTATCAAGGTGGCGGCTTACCCGTTTCAAAAATACGGGCTCATCGATGGCCGCATTCAAACCCTGGCACCTGACGCGCAATCAAACACCAACCACCCCGGCCAGCCCGCCCCGCAGGGTTACAAAGCGCTGGTCAAGCTCGACACGCAGTTTCTTGAATCCCTCAACGGCGACACCAGCCAGCGCAAGGGGCTGGAGGCCGGCATGCAGGTCGCCGCAGAAATTCACCAGGGCCGCCGGACCATCATGGAGTATTTGCTTAGCCCGGTGCAAAAGGTGTCTGCAGAGGCGGGGAGGGAGCGGTGAGGCGGATGTTGATTTCTGGAATCGCTATGAATTTGGTAGCTGCTTGCGCACGGCCCGTAAGGGCTGGAGGCCGATTTCATTCAACGTCCTGTAGAGCTAGGCCAATCCCGCATCGCTTTGACGTCAAGTCGTGCCCTGGTCCTCGCCAATTTTTGTTGAGTGGCTATCGAATTGGTAGCAATTACGGGCGCAGCGTAGTTGCCTTCCGGGGCCAGCGGGCTTCGTAGTAAATATATTTAAAAGGAAAGCAGCATGAACCACGAACTTAGCTTAGTGCATGTAATTAGGACTATCGGATTGACATTGACATTAGGAGTCAGCATGGCAGCATGTTCAGAAACAACTTGGAAAGAGGAAGTGCTGTTGCACGACGGTCAGAAAATCATCGCGACGCGAACTGTCGAGCGTGGCGGTAAAAGTGAGATTGGGCAACAGGCGCCTATCAAGCAGCAGAGCCTGGCTTTTACGCTGCCCACCACCAATGAAAAAGTAGTGTGGAAAGACGAATTCACAGAAGACATTGGTGGCGCCAATTTTCTACCAATGCAGTTAGAGGTTCTCAAAGACACGGCATATTTGGTGACACATCCTATGGGAAACATGTCTTACATCAAATGGGGGCAACCGAATCCTCCTTATGTCGTATTCAAATATGAAGCAAAGCTATGGCGGCGCATTACTCTGCAAGAGTTGCCAGTGGAATTCAAAGTACCAAATTTGATTTTTTCCTCTCCCGACAACGAAGCAAAAAAAGTCGGACACCGCGTTGTTCCTGCGGAGAAAATCAAAGAACTTTATGAGGGCTATAAACAACCCGAATTCAAAACCATACATCGAGCACCGCTGGATCATTGGAAGCCGCGCTTGGCTTACTCTGGCCCTAAAGCCCCTCATCCGATTGCACCTCCAAGTACAACGGATAGCAAAAGATAAACCGCATTCAAACGTAAACACTAACTATAAAAAGGGGAGTGGTCATGGCTACGGATATCGATTACGCACTTATGGCAGGTCGGGTGTACCAAGGCACTCGTGGTCAAATAAACTGGCTGCCTGATCTCCAATCGTTAGGTTGGACGGAATTCTTTCCGCAGACAAATGCCAGTGGTTTCGAGGCAATCTCATTCCAGAAAGTAAGCGAAATTGTCATTTCCTTCGCTGGCACGGGTTCGGGTGTGGACTGGTGGGCCAATGCGGGGGGAGTCTTCGGTGTGACCTCGGATCAGCTAAAGCAAGCTGCGGATTATTACCTTCAAGTCCAAACTACCAATCCCAACGCCGCAATCAGTTTCACCGGCCACTCATTGGGAGGGGGGCTGTCTTCATTGATGGCAGTTTTTTTTGGCCGGAATGCCACGACCTTTGACCAAGCGCCTTTTCGGAATTCCGCCAATGTTGCGGTGGCGGCCACCCTGAAGGATTACTTGCTAAATCAACGGGGGTACAGCGCGGTAGTTCTGCAAGGACTCACCGATTTCATCAGTACTTCAGCCGATGGCGCCATCTCCGGTGAAAGCAATGTTCGCGATTTCAGTGTGCAAGGAGAAATTCTGAGCGCAGTGTCAGGACTCCGAATAGGCACACCAACCACTCTGACACACGGTGCCCCTGACGTGTCGCTGACTCTTGATCTTCATTCACAAGCGCTTCTAACTGCTTTTTTGCAAAGCAGCCAAACGAGTTCAGCCCAGCAGTCGCTGCGCGATGTCACATTCAAGCTGCCAGATGTAGTGAGGATGATTTTTGATAAGAGTTTGTTTGTCCATTCGACCGAAAAAAGCAATACGACGGATGACAACTTCATCGAGCGCCTTGTCCGCCACCAAAACGGTGTTGCGGGGTTGGCCCCGGGGGAAGTGCGCATCGCTGCTGACGCCATGCTTACCCGCTTCACATCAGACCTGTGGAAGCTAGCCCAAGAGAGTGGTCTGACCCTGACAGATGGCAACGCAGGCTTCTTTAGCAGCGCCACCAACAACGTCAGCAAGACCCTCATGGCCTTCGCCATGCAGATGTACTACGAAGACACCGCCAATGCGACCAACGCAGACAAGCGGCTATTTGGTGATGTCACAGGCGGCATCCAGTTCGACATGGCCGATGTATCCAAGACCTTCGTCACCGCATTGCAAAACAGCGAAAAACTCAACCTGACCGACGCCAAAGGCTTCGACCTCTATTTCAAGGACTACCTCGCATCGTCAAGCTTCACCGGCAGCGAACGCCAGCTCATTCAGTCCATGCTGCCCTACATGCGCGACTGGTATGTGCAAGCTGGTGCAAATGGCCTGGCCAACACCGATATCCTCAGCCGGGGTGCTTTCATGCTTGGCGGCACCGGTAGCGATGCCCTGGTGGGTGGCAGCGCCGCCGACTTGCTGGTGGGTAACGCTGGCGACGATGTGCTGATGGGTGGCAAAGGAAACGATACCCTGATTGGTGGTAAAGGCGCTGATACCTACATCTTTCAATCTGCGGACGGACGAGACACCTTGCTGGACAGCGATGGTCAAGGCAGCATTGTTCATGGTGGCGACACGCTGACAGGCGGCGCCCAATACGGAGACAACCGCGTCTACCGCAGTGCCGACAAAAAACACCTCTACGTCCTGGCCAACGACAGCACCTTGCTCATTGACGGTCAGATAGTTGTAGAAGGCTATAACAAGGCTCGGGGCGATCTGGGTATTGCTTACGGCGATGCCCCGATACAAGTCGACCCCGTCACTATTTCACCTCCCATCAAAGGCGACCTCAAGCCGCTTGACAACAACCCCAATCAGGACGGCGACCAGTTAGAAAACGACGACCTGGGCAACGTCAGGGTTGGCACTGAAGTAGAGGCCGGGCGCGTCGATACGTTGAGGGACAGTGCCGGCAACGACTACATCACCAGTGGTGGCGGCAACGATGTCGTCTACACCACCCTAGGCGGAGACAACAAGGTAGAAACCGGCAGCGGACGTGACTGGGTCTATGGCGGTGCTGGCAAAGACCTGGTGATGGGCGGTGCAGATGCCGACATCTTGCAAGGCGGCGGCGGGGACGACCGTCTTTACGCGGACGCTCAGGTCACCGTGGCCCAGGCCATTGCCAGTGGCAACAGCCAAAGCGGCAGCGGAAGCAAAGGGGACTGGCTGGCCGGCAATGCAGGCGACGATATTCTGGCAGGTGCCGCAGACGACGATGTTCTTACTGGCGGCGCAGGTGCAGATCTGCTGATCGGTGGCGCGGGCAATGACGACATCCTGGGCGACAGCGACTGGGTGCCGACCAGCCAGAACTGGAGCGTTGTTGACGAGATCGGCCGCAGGGAGTTCAAGCCCGTCACTGGGGCGCCCTACCCCGCAGACTTTGGCGCAGACGTGATTTATGCCGGTGAAGGCAATGACCATGCATGGGGTGGGCGCGGTGACGATGTCCTGTTTGGCGAAGCTGGCGACGACATCATGGTCGGCAATGGAGACAACGACGCCCTGTTTGGTGGTGCCGGCAAAGACATACTGTTAGGCGACTGGATTTCCCTGGCGGGAGAAATCGAAGCCCATATGGGCGATGACTACCTCGATGGCGGGGCCGACGATGACGAGCTGGGTGGTGGTGCAGGCAACGACATTCTGATAGGCGGCACGGGCGCCGACACGTTGATAGGCGGCGCCGGCCAGGACATCTACATCTTCAACAAAGGCGACGGCACAGACACTGTCTATGACACCAAGTCAGACAGCAACATCTTTCGCTTTGGCGAAGGCGTCAAGTCCAGCGACATCACCCTGCGCCTGGGCTCGCTGCTGCTCGACATGGGCAATGGCGACAAGATACATATTGACAACTTTAATCAACGCGATGTGTACAACAGCGTGGCCATTGACAGCTTTCAGTTTGCCGACGGGAGCACCCTGAGCAGCAGTCAGCTACTGGCCAGGGGCTTTGACATTGACGGCACCGAGCTGGCCGACATGCGTGCTGGTACCAACATCACCGACCGGATGCGCGGCCTGGGTGGTAACGATGTGCTGCTCGGTGACGGCGGCGCAGACATGTTGTATGGCGGCGCGGGTGATGATGAACTCCAGGGCGATGCGGCCGATTTGGCGGGTCAGTACCATGGCAACGACTACCTGAACGGCGAAGACGGAGACGACAGAATATGGGGGGATGGCGGCGCTGACACACTGTTCGGTGGGGCTGGTAACGACACTCTTTATGGCGATGCCGACCTGGAAGAGTTGGAAGCGCAGTTTCATGGAAACGACGCCCTGGATGGCGGTGACGGGGATGACCGGCTGGACGGTGGCGGTGGCAACGACATGTTGCTTGGCGGCGCTGGCAATGACAACCTGATTGGCGGCACCGGCAATGACACCCTGATCGGTGGCGCCGGTGCCGACACCCTGAATGGTGGCAATGGCGATGACAGCTACCAGGCTGGCGCCGGCGACACCGTGACTGACGAGGGCGGCATCAATACCTTGAGCCTGGTTGATGGTGAACCCTATGCCGTCGCCGCCATTGGCGCCGACCTGGTGCTGGGTTACGACGGGGGCAATGTGCGCCTCACGGGCGCTTTGACTGGCAGCATTTCTTCCATCGACGGCACAGCCTTGAGTGACTGGCTGCAAAGCCGCTTGACTCAGTCGGTTGATGTGACGGGCACCTATTACAGCCAGACCTTGACGGGCGGCGCTGGTAATGATTTGCTGACTGCCAAGGAAGACCGTGCCACCACCCTGCTGGGGGGCAACGGCCATGACACCTTGGTCGGCAGTTCTGACAACGACACCCTGATTGGCGGCAGTGGCAACGATGTGCTGCGCGGCGGCGGTGGTAATGACGTGATTGACGCGGGCGAAGGCGATGACTTGATCTACGCGAGCCAGGGGGCCGACACCCTGAGTGGTGGTGCGGGCATGGACACCTACCGGATGGGTTACAGCACCGGCCAGGCCACACTGACTGACAACTCGGCAGAGGGCTCGGTGATTGAGCTTGATACATCAGGCCTGCGTCTGCAAAGCCTGACTGCCAAACGCAGCAACGATGATCTTCTGGTCCAGGTACGCGGCACAGACACAAGCTTGCGGATCAAGGACTTTTACGGCGCCACGCAAACCTCCTGGGTGTTCAAGGATGCAGACGGCAATGCGCTGTCTGCGCAGGCCTTGATTGATGCGTCCAAACCGCAATGGGATAACTTGCTGAGCAACCTTTTGCGGGAGTTTAAGACCGGGGTGAGAAACAGTGTTGCTCCAGTGTTTTTGGAGCAGGGCTACACCCAGGACGCGAATGGAAACTGGATGGATCCGAGCGCATTATCGAGTTTGGAAACTCATATGTGGACGAACACCATTCGCGAACAGCACAGTGTCACATGGACCACGCACACCTCGCTTGCAGACCCCTCTATATCGAGTACATGGGAAACGTCCAACCTGCTCAGCAGAGTTTGGGTCAGGAACTCATGGGAACAAAATACGGTGGGATTTCCCGTCAGATCGGTGGTATTTGAGGAGCAGGAGCAAACTGTTTACGACGAAAACGTGACCTTGCAATCGATGACCAGTGGCGTCAGCCTTCAATCGGCGTGGCGTGCCGTCTCTGAATGGTCGCTGATTCATGAATGGGGACAACAAGAGTTTCGCAGCTCACACTCTTATGTCTGGAGTCCCGTCGGAGCGCCGGCGCTATTGGTCACAGACAGTGCGAGATCAGTTGAGCGGAATTTGCAGTACCAGGCTGCTGTGGGTGAGTTGAGGTTTGAAAACCCGGGAGAGGCCGCATTGGCCGGGCCGTTGCCGGACTTTGTATCTGTCGGGATAGCCCGATATGTGCAGAACTACAACCTCGGGCAAACCACGCTTTCCAACGGCAACCATACCGTGACGGCTGATCGGTATGCCGTGGTGATCGGTGGCGTGGGTAACAACACTATTTACGGCGCAGGTTTTGCATTTGGCGGCACAGGAAGTGCGCGGCTCATCGGTGGCGACACGCTCATGGCGGGCACCGGCAATCAGTATCTTGAAAATGGCAAAACCATGGTGGTGGGGGATGGTCACGACACGGTGGTGGGCAAGGCCCCTGGCCGCGGCTATCAGGCCTGGAACGGCAGTTCTTGGGAACAGGTCTACGACCAACCCGATACACGCATTCTGGTAGACCCGAACAACACGGGCATGGACCTTTTAGTGAGCGACGCTAACTCACAACCTGACAAAAACAGTGACGGCGTTGACGATGCCATTGAAGCCATTTACAGAGGACAGGGCATTCGCGATGTACGCGAGAGTTACTGGTGTGGTGGTAAGTTCGCGTCGGATGGCGACTTCCCGACGTATTTTGATACCAGGGAGCAGGCGTATGACTACTTCGTGTCCATTGGGTCAACGCGTTATGAAGAACTGCGTTACGTACCACCGCTCTCCGTCCTGTTGAGAGGCCCAGGTTTAAACGAAAGCTTTGAAAACTGGGGCCCACCCAGCGACTACTACGCAGCGCACCCACTGCAAACCATCGTACTGACGGCCAACGATTTCTCTGCGCTACAGCCTCATCTGGATGCCGGGCTGCTGCCCATGAAAACAGTCTCCTTCGGGCAGGGACTTTCACTGGGTGACATCAATTTGTCATGGGGCGTAGCCGTTTCCCCTGTGGATGGGGGTGCACGTATCACACTGAATTTGCAATGGGGACCGGATCAAGGTCTCCGGGTCATGATCCCTCGCGCCGATGACGCGCTCAATGGGGCGGTTGGCAAATTCGAATTTGCAGATGGGTCTGTGGTGTCGTTGGGGGCCTTGATTGGGATGGCGCCACCTGCTCCTGGTTTTGATATGGCGAGTGCCCAGTTCTACGCAGGCATGGGCCATCAGATAGTTGCGGCGGGCATGACGACTGGCATTTACGCTGGCTCCGTCGCCACCGCGGACATTTCAGTGCAGGGCGATGGTGTTGACTTGGTGATTTCCATGAACGGCGGGCTGGATAGCCTTCGCCTGATGGGTTGGTACAGCAACCCGGTTACAAGGCCTTCCACTTTGAACCTTGAATTTGCCGATGGCACAGTGTGGCAACAGAGCGACCTGGATGCCATGGCCGGACCGATTTTCACAGGCACCGAGGGCGATGATGCCTTGTTGGGGGCAGACAGCACCGACACCTTGCAAGGATTGACTGGCGATGACACGCTTGACGGTGGCTCGGGCGACGATGTGTACTTGTTCAAGCGGGGCGACGGGGCAGATACGATTTTTGATTACGACGAATCTGTCGGCAATATCGATACGCTTCGATTCGATGGCACCGTGTCGGTCGCTGAGGTCAAGGTCACTCGCGACGACTTCAATCTCTATTTGAGTGTCGGTGGCACGACGGACCACGTGACGCTGAAAAACTGGTTTGTCAGCGATGCATCCATGGTTGAACAGGTTGAATTTGCCGATGGCACAGTGTGGCAGCGAGGCGCCTTGGCCGCTATGGCTATGCGTGTATTCATGGGTACTGAAGGTGACGACGACTTGAACGGGACCGATGGCGACGAAGCCTTGCAAGGACTGGGTGGTAGCGATGTTCTCATGGGTGGCAAGGGTAACGATGTCTATCTATTCAAACGAGGTGACGGCGCGGACACGATCATTGATGACGATGAAACAGTGGGAAATATTGACACTGTTCGCTTTGATGGCACGGTTGCTGTCGCAGACATTCAGGTCACTCGTGGTTACTCCAGTCTGTACCTGAGCATTGATGGCACCACTGACCGCCTGACGTTCAGCAACTGGTTTGAGAGCGACGCAAATTGGGTCGAACGCTTTGAGTTCGCTCATGGTGAGGTGTGGAGTGCAGCCATGCTCGAAAGTCTGATTGCCGCGGTGCCCGCTACCGAAGAATACGATGAGTTATTTGGCACCAGCGGTGCCGACGTTTTGAGTGGTTTGGGTGGTGACGACGAAATTTATGGCAGCGGAGGTAACGATACGCTGGACGGTGGGGCTGGCGAGGACTTCCTTGATGGGGGCGTTGGCAACGATGTCTATCTGTTTGGCAGGGGATCGGGATGGGACTACATCGAGGATTACGATGAATTGGTCGGCAACATCGACACCTTGCGTTTCGATTCGTCGGTGTCGGTTGGTGATGTCACTGTCACCAGGGACGAATTCGATCTCTTTCTCAGCTTCCCTGGCGGTGAGGAAAGAATCAAAATTTATGACTGGTTTTATGACCCGGCTTACGCAGTAGAAAGGGTGGAGTTTTTTGGCGGTACGGTTTGGCAGCAGGCGGACATTGCGGCTATGGCGCTGACCCAACTGGTTGGCACGGAAGATGACGATGTACTGACCGGAACGGCTGACAATGAATTGCTCGATGGTGGTGCGGGGGCCGACACCATGGCTGGCGGCGCAGGCAATGACACCTATGTGGTTGACGCCGCTGGCGATGTCGTCACCGAAAGAGCAAATGAAGGAAGCGACACTGTACGCAGTGTCATCTCTTACAGGCTTGGCGCCCATGTTGAAAATCTCACGTTGTCCGGCATCGACGCCATCAACGCCACTGGCAACAGCCTGAACAACGTCTTGACAGGCAATGCAGCCAACAATATTCTGAACGGCGCTGCCGGTGCCGACACGATGCAGGGCCGTGCAGGCGACGACAGCTACTACGTTGACAACACGGGTGACAGCGTCACCGAAGCTCAAGGCGAAGGCACAGACCGCGTCATCTCATCGATCAGCTACACACTGGGCGATCATCTCGAAGACCTGCAACTCTCAGGCACTGCTGCTGTCAACGCCACCGGCAATGCGCACGACAACAAACTCACCGGCAACAGCGGCGCCAACACCTTGACCGGTAGGGCAGGCGACGACCGCCTGACAGGTGGCCTGGGCGCAGACCAGATGCTGGGCGGCGAAGGAGACGATTTGTACGAGGTGGACAACACGGCAGACGTGGTGATCGAACTGGCCGGCGAAGGCACGGACACGGTAGAAAGCACAGTCACCTACACCCTGGCCAGCGATGTCGAGAATCTCATCCTCACGGGCTTGACTGCCATAGACGGCACCGGAAACGCGCTGAACAACGTTCTGCAAGGCAATGTGGCCGACAACCTGCTTTCGGGCGGCGCCGGCAACGACAGCCTCAACGGCATGAAAGGCCTGGACACCCTGGCAGGCGGAGCGGGCAACGACAGCTACCTGTTCGAAGACGACCTGGACGCCATTGTTGAAGAGGCCAACGGCGGACGCGACACCCTGATCAGCCGCATCAGCGCCGCCACCCTGGCGGCCAACCTTGAAGACGGCGTGCTGCTTGGCAGTGCAGCCAGCTTGACCGGCAACGAGCTGTCCAACGTCTTGACCGGCAACAACGCCGCCAACACCCTGGACGGCGGTGCGGGCGCCGATGTACTCATAGGCGGCAAAGGCAACGATGTCTACCTCATCGACAGCCAGGCCGACACCGTGGTCGAGAACGCCGCAGAAGGCACAGACACCGTCCAGGCCGGCGTCAACTACAGCCTGGGCGACAACCTTGAGCACCTGACCCTGACGGGCACAGCCGAAGCCGGCATGGGCAATGAGCTTGCCAACAAACTCACCGGCAATGCCAGCGCCAACAAGCTCTGGGGCCAGGCGGGCAACGATCAGCTCGACGGCGGCTTGGGCGCCGACATCCTCATTGGTGGCCTGGGCCACGACAAATACTGGGTCGACTCGTCCGACGACCTGGTGGTCGAAAGCGCCCTGGAAGGCACAGACACGGTTTATGCCAGCGTCTCTTACGCGCTTGCAGACAACGTGGAATACCTCACCCTGACCGGCAGTGCCAACATCAACGCCATCGGCAATGCCGGCAACAACCGCTTGGAAGGCAATACCGGCAACAACATCCTGTTTGGCGGGCTGGGCAACGACACCTACGTCTTTGGCCGCGGTTCAGGCCACGACATCATTGCCAATTTTGATGCCGGCAAGCCCTCGGGCGACATGGTCCAGCTGGGCGCCGGTATCGTGGACGCCGACATCAGCCTGCTGCGGCAAGGGGATGACCTGGTCTTGAGTATCAACGGCAGCCCTGACCAGCTGACGGTGGCCAGCTACTTCGAAAACGGTGGCAAAGGCGCCAACGCGCTGGAGAAGATTCGCTTTGCCGACGGCAGCAGCCTGAACCATGCGGCTGTGCTGAGCCGAACCGCCGTGGACAGCGGGACATCCGAAGCCCAGGCCTTGCCGGCAGAAGTGCGCGCCGGCAACCCGGCCGCCCTGTTTGATGCACCTGAGCCAGCTGCCACAAAGACCAGCGATGCAACAGCTGAACCGCTAACCGTGGCCGAATCGATTGCAGCAGCACGGGAGCGCTTTGAGCAGGGACTGCAAAACCTCAAATACGGCGTTGACGAGCAGGGCAGCTTCAGCCGCAGCGAATTTGCCGAGAGGCGGACTTTGCCTTTGCTGTGGAACCTGCAGGATGCCCTGCTGGACATGCAACTGGCCAAGAACCCGGATGGGCGCTTCACGGCAGATATCTCGATGGACAGCCGGGGCTCACGCGACCTGGGCCTGGCCATAGGCCTGCTCGGCGGGGCCGGTGGCATGAGCGGGCGGCTGGACCAGGTGGCCAGGCCCGCAGAAGTGCAGCAGTTTGACCTGGCGCAGATGCAGTGAGCAACCCGGGGGCTCTAGTTCTGCCCCTCGGTCAGCGTATCGAGCTGAAACTTGCCACTTTTGTGCCACAACCAGGTGTCGGTATAAACCACTTTACCCAAGCGGGTCGGTGCCGGGAAGGGTGAGGCTTTCTGGATCATGCGTTCGATCTCGGCAATCACTTCGGGCGCATGGCGCGGCGCGCGCATCCAGTCGAGGCGGGTGACGATGCCGACCTGGTTGATCTCCACATTCAATACTCCCACGGCGTACAGCAGGGGCGGCATGCGGCCTTTGTAAATGCGGTCGGCGTGCAGGCCGTAGAGGTGGCTGGCGCCGCTTTCGCGGTAGGCGCGCGGCGTGGTGGCCGGGGAACTGCGGGCCGAGCCGGCTGGTCCGGCAACAGGCCCCACGACCGGTGAACTGGGCTCTGGTGCGGCGGCTGCAGGCGCGGGGGCCGGCGATTCGGGCGCGGTTTTGCAGGCCGAGACAATCACGCCTGCGGCGGTGGATAAAAGGGCCAGCAGCCAGAATCTGCGATGTGAGGAGTCAGACATACGTATCCTTGAGGTAGTGACCGATGCTGCCGATCGGATTGTGGGCTTCAGCCGGCAGGCATGGGTGTAGGCGCAAACCACATTTTGCAGGCTTATAAGCGCGCAAGATCAAAAAAATTGTCGCAAATCAGAGGGTTTTTACCGTGAACGAGCACAAGAAGGTGTTTTTGGCGCGCCTGCGTGATGAGGCGGCGGTGCTGGTGCAGGTCACCGCCACCGAGGGTTCGGTGCCGCGCGAGGCCGGCACCTGGATGGCGGTTTTTGCCGGCACGGTGGTCGGCACCATAGGCGGCGGCCATCTGGAATACCAGGCGATAAGCACCGCGCGGCAGCGGCTGCAGGGTGTGCAGGGCGATGCGATTTGCCGCGTGGTGCTGGGCCCTTCGCTGGGCCAGTGTTGTGGCGGTGTGGTGCACCTGCGTTTTGAAACCCTGGGCGCCAACGATGTAGCGGCGTTGGCGCAGCGCCTTGACAGCAAGTTACAGCCAGTTGCTCTTTTTGGCGGCGGCCATGTGGGCCATGCGCTGGTGCAGGTGCTGTCAAGCCTGCCTTTTGCGCTGACCTGGATAGACAGCCGCGACGGGATTTTTCCGGACGCAGTGCCCGAGCAGGTGATGTGCGAACACTCCGATCCGGTGCAGCGCGCCGTCCCGGGCCTGGCACCGGGCTCGCGGGTGCTGATCATGAGTTTCAGCCACGCCGAAGACCTGGACATCGTGGCCGAATGCCTGAAGCGCCAGCGTGAGAAGGGCGATTTGCCCTATATCGGCCTGATAGGCAGCAAGACCAAGTGGGCGAGCTTCCGGCAGCGGCTGGCTGCGCGTGGCTTCAGCGAGCAGGAACTGGCCCAGGTGACTTGCCCGATTGGCCTGCCCGGCATCACGGGCAAGGAGCCGGAGGTGATTGCGGTGTCGGTGGCGGCACAGTTGTTGCAAGGGATTGCGAAGTAGATCGCATACACTTTTAGGGAAGCGCTGAACAGCCCTTGCGCTGCAGGGGCCTGGTTCTGCGCTTCATGAGTCTGGTCGCAGCGGAGCACTTGTTGTTCGTGGCCTTTGTCTGCTTACAGCGCCCGCAGTGGTGAGCAGCGTGCCGAGAGGTTGAGATCATGGAAAGTTACCTTCTGGACTGGGCCAACCTGCTGCTGCGCTGGGTCCACGTCATCACCGCCGTCGCCTGGATAGGCTCCTCGTTTTATTTTGTATTTCTCGACTCCAGCCTGACACCGCCGGTCGATGAAGACCTCAAAAAGCAGGGGGTCAGCGGCGAGCTCTGGGCGGTGCACGGCGGCGGTTTTTACCACCCCGTCAAGTTTGCGGTCAAGCCGCCCGAGCTGCCGGCGCACCTGCACTGGTTTTACTGGGAGAGTTACAGCACCTGGCTGTCGGGTTTTGCGCTGTTCACCGTGTCTTACCTCTGGAGCGCCGGCACCTACCTGATCGACAAATCGCTGATGAACTGGTCACCGGGTGCCGCCATCGGCGTCGCCTTGTCGTTTTTTGTGCTGTTCTGGATCCTGTACGACGGCATTTGCCAGATCTTCGGCAAAAGAAAACATGGCGACGCCATTGTCGGCGCGCTGGTGCTGGTGCTGGTCTGTGTGGCGTCCTGGCTGGCCTGCCACTGGTTTGCCGGGCGCGCGGCCTTTTTGCTGGTGGGCGCGATGATTGCCACCGCCATGAGCGCCAATGTGTTTTTCTGGATCATCCCGGGCCAGCGCCAGGTCATCGCCAGCATCAAGGCCGGGCAGGCGGTGGACCCGGTGCACGGCCTGCGCGGCAAGCAGCGCAGTGTGCACAACACCTATTTCACGCTGCCGGTGCTGTTTGCCATGCTCAGCAACCACTACAGCTTCACCTGGAGCCACCCGCAGAACTGGCTGGTGCTGATCATCATGATGCTGGCCGGTGCGCTGATCCGCCAGTTTTTTGTGATGCGCCATGGCTACAAGCTGGGGCGCAACCGGCATCCGCTGCCGTATGCCCTGGTGGGCGTGGTACTGATCGCCGCTGCCATCGTCTGGATGAAGCCGCCGGCGCAGGCTGCGCTTGCTATGAATTCAGTAGCTGCTGGCGCCCATGAACAAAGGGCTGTAGGCCAAAATGACTATGCCAATTTGCAGAAGGTGCTGGAGCAGCGCTGTTACCAGTGCCATGGCGCGCAGCTGCAGATGAAAAACGTGCGGCTCGATTCACCGGCCCTGCTCAGGCAACATGCGCAGTCGGTGTACCAGCAGGTGGTGGTCAGCAAAATCATGCCCATGAACAATGCCACCGGCATGCTGGACACCGAACGGGTGCTGATCCGGCAATGGTTTGAAGCGGGCGCCCCCCTACCCTGAGAAGTGCGGGTTTTCCCGTGTGTGGGTGTGCCCGCGGGGGGCCGCAACCATGCCGGCTGGTCTGCGTACTATCGCGTATCGACTGGACCGGGCTCGTGTGATTCAATCCACATCCACAGCAGTGTTTGCTGTGGCTGCCAGGCCGCTTGCCTGCGTGCGTCGCCGAAGATACGAACGAGGAGAGAAGAACATGATGCGTATCCCTTTGCTGTTTCGTGCGCTGGCTGCGGCTGGTGCGATGGCTGCCTGCATGGCGGCGGGCGCTGTCGAGCTGGTGATCGGGCAGGTGGCGCCGCTCTCTGGTCTGGAGGGCACCCAGGCCAGGGCTTATTCCACCGGCATACAGCTGGCGCTGAACAAGGCCAACAAGGCCGGTGGCGTCAACGGCAACACCTTCAAACTGGTGCGCAAGGACGATGGCGGCCGGCCCGCCGATACCCTGGAGGGCACGCGACAGTTGCTGACAGAAAGCAAGCCCCTGGTGCTGGCGGGCTATTTTGGCAACCGCGGCTTGAGCGAGCTGACGGGCGCTGGCCTGCTTGAAAAAGAAGGTCTGGCGCTGGTCGGTTACCGCGTCAACGAAATCCGTCCCGAAGTCCCCATGATTTACAGCGTGCGGGCCAATGTGCGTGATGAAATCGGCAAGATCGCCGAACACCTGTCCACCGTCGGCATCAGCCGCTTTGGCCTGTTTTACCCTGACGGGCCGGGCGCCGAGGGGCTGCTGGCCGCCACGGAAGAGGTGATGAAAACACGCGGCACCCGGCTGACCGCCAAAGCCACGTATGCGCAGGGCACCAACAAGGTTCCCAATTCGGTGGTGGACACCTTCATCAACGCTGCGCCGCAGGCCATCATTGTGGTGGCCAGCGGTTCGGCGGCGGCAGCCTTCATCGAGAAGTACCGGCTTGATGGCGGCACAGCGCAGCTGTTTGCGCAGTCGGGCGCCGACATCGAGCAGATCTCCCAGCGCCTTGGCGAAGACCATCTCAAGGGCCTGTCCATCACCCAGGTCACGCCCAGCCCCTACAAGATATCGGGCCGGCTGACCAAGGAGTTCAATGAAGCCGTGACGGCCACGCCGAATCTGGAAGTGCCGGCCAGCTACGCCATGATGGAAGGTTACATCGCCGGTGCCGTGATTGTCGAGGCGGCCCGCCGCATGGGGGCCAAACCCTCGCGCGAGGGTTTTGTCAAGGCGCTGGACAGCATAGACAACCTGGACCTGGGCGGTTACCGCGTGGGCTTCAAGCCGGGCATGCGCTCGGGGTCGAAGTTTGTCGAACTGACCATCATCACGGCAGCCGGCCGGGTGCGCCAGTAAGCGCCTTCAGGCTCACCAGTCCACCACCAGCCCGGCTGCGCGCGTGGACGACTTTTCAAAGTGGTCCGCGAGGTAGTCGACAAAAACCCGCACACGCGCCGACACCTGGTGCCGCTGCGGCCAGACCGCATGGATGTCGGCCGGCGGGGTCTGGTAGTTCTCCAGCACCTGGCGCAGCCGGCCGCTGCGCAGGTAACGCGCTACATCCCACTCGGCGCGCATCACAATGCCATGGCCGGCCAGCGCCCAGTTGACGGCAATTTCGCCGTCGCTGGTGCTCAGGCTGCCGCGCACTTTCACGGTTTCTGTGCGTTTGCCTGAACCCAGGCGCCAGGTGCCGTAGGCTTCGTCGCCCTGGCGTATGCCTATGCAGTTGTGTTGCGCCAGATCGTGCGGCACCCTGGGTGTGCCGTGCCGGGCCAGATAGGCGGGCGCGGCGCACAGCAGGCGCCGGTTAGGTGCCAGTTTGCGGGCCATCACGCGCGCATCGGGCGGCTCGCCAAAACGCACACACACATCAAAGGAATCTTCGCTGACCGGCGGCGGGTTGACCGTGAGTTGCAGCTGCACCTGGACGTCGGGATGCATCTTCGCAAAACTGGAGATCAGCGGGGCAATGTGGCTGCGCCCGAAACCCAGCGTGGCGTTGACACGCAGCAGGCCCTTGGGTGCCGCCAGGGCGCTGGAAACCAGCTGCTCCATGTCGTCGATCTCGGCCAGGATGCGCCGCGCGTGGCCCAGGTAAATCTCGCCTTCCGAGGTCAGGCTGATGCGCCTTGTGGTGCGGTTCAGCAGCAACACGCCGAGCCGCGCTTCCATCTGCGCGAGGCGCTTGCTGATGGCCGGCGTGGTCACATCCAGCTCGCGCGCTGTCGCTGAAAAACTGCCGCGGCGCGCCAGCAGGCTGAAAAATGCCATCTCGGAGGGGGCGGAAGCGGACTGGGACATTGTTGAATCAAAGTTAACAACAAGATTACTTTAGACCGTTCTATTGAAACAGGCAATCGCTAGAGTCGTGTTTTCACCGGCTCCCGTTTTTTCTGCAACCGACATCCAACATTCTCATGAAAACCTACAAAATTGCCTGCATCCCGGGCGACGGCATTGGCAAGGAAGTGGTTCCTGCCGGACAACAGGTGCTGCAGGCACTGGCGGCTTCGCAACAGGGTTTTGACTTTGTTTTCAGCTCCTTCGGCTGGGGCGGCGACTGGTTCCGCCAACACGGCGTGATGATGCCGGACGACGGCCTGGACGCGCTGCGCGGCATGGACGCCATCCTTTTCGGCTCGGCCGGTGACCCGCACATCCCCGACCACATCACCTTGTGGGGCCTGCGCCTGAAAATCTGCCAGGGGTTCGACCAGTACGCCAATGTGCGTCCGACGCGCATCCTGCCGGGCATAGACGCGCCGCTCAAACGCTGCCGCACCGAAGACCTGGACTGGGTGATCGTGCGTGAGAACTCCGAAGGTGAATACGCAGGCGTGGGCGGCCGTGCCCACCAGGGCCACCCCATCGAGGTGGCGACCGATGTGTCGATGATGACGCGAGCCGGTGTCGAGCGCATCATGCGTTATGCCTTCAAGCTCGCGCAGTCGCGCCCGCGCAAGCTGCTGACTGTGGTCACCAAATCGAATGCCCAGCGGCATGCGATGGTGATGTGGGACGAGATCGCCGCAGAGATCAGCCAGGAGTTTGCCGACGTCACCTGGGACAAGGAACTGGTGGACGCCTGCACCGCACGCATGGTGAACCGGCCGGCCTCGCTGGACACGGTGGTGGCCACCAATCTGCATGCCGACATCCTGAGCGACCTGGCCGCGGCGCTGGCCGGCAGCCTGGGCATTGCGCCCACCGGCAACATAGACCCCGAGCGCCGTTACCCCAGCATGTTCGAGCCCATCCACGGCTCGGCCTTCGACATCATGGGCCAGGGCCTGGCGAACCCGATTGGCACCTTCTGGAGCTGTGTGATGCTGCTTGAGCACATCGGCGAGGCCGCAGCCGCGCAGCGCCTGATGCAGGCCATAGAGCAGGTCACGGCAGACCCGGCCCTGCACACCCGCGACCTGGGCGGCAGCGCCGGCACGGCGCAGGTCACGCAGGCGGTGTGTGAGCGTATCCGCGGTGTCCACGAGACGGCGCGCCGCGCGGCCTGAGTCGCTGAAGATTTGACAGTGAAAAAACGAACGGAGACAAACCCATGAAGAGACTGCTTTCTGCCCTGAGCCTGACCCTGCTGGCACCCCTGGCGCTGGCCCAGGCCTGCCCCGATAAAAACCTGCTGTACTGGCAGGCCTTCCCGCCAGGCGGTGAGTCCGACCTGTCGGCGCGCCACCAGCAGGTGGTGCTCAAGAAGAAATGCCCGGCGGTGGACACCATCATCCAGTACAAGGCCGGTGCCGGCGGCGCGCTGATGTGGTCGCAGATGAACCAGCTTCCGCCCGACGGCGTGAACGTGGTCGGCGTGAATTTGCCGCACATCGTGTTTCAGCCGATTGAGGGCCAGGTGCAGTACAAAACCGCCGACGTGACGCCGGTGTTCTGGTTTCATTTCACGCCCGATGCGCTGGTGGTGCCTGAAAACAGCCCGCACAAAACCTTTGCCGACTTTCTGGCTGCCGCCAAAAAAGACCCCGGCAAGATGAGCCTGGGCGGCTCCGGCCTGAACTCTGCGAATCACGCGTCGCACGAGCGCCTGAACGCGGCCTTCGGCATCAAAAGCACTTACGTCCCCTACAAGGGAACCGGCGACATGGCGCTGGCGGTGGTGGGCAGCCAGATTGACGGCGCGGTGACCTACACCGCGTTTGCCATCAACAACAAGGGCAAAACACGCGCGCTGGCCGTGGCCATGGAAAAGCGCCATCCCCTGTTGCCCGATGTGCCGACCTTCCGCGAACTCGGTGTGGACTGGGTGGACGGCGCGTACCGCGGCATTGGGGTGCCCAAATCCACGCCGCCAGAGGCGCGCAAAAAGCTGTCCGACATGTGGGCCACGCTGAACAACGACCCCGAGATGAAAGAGCTGGCGGCCAAAAGCGGCTTCGAGCTGGTGAACGTCGGTGTTGATCAGATGGACGCCTTCATGAAAGACAAAACGCGGCTGTACACCGAAGGTGCTCAGCGTCTGGGTCTGGGCAAGAAATAAGGCGCAGACCAGCCGGTACAGACCGGCAGGGACGGCTTGTGGGTGGGCGAGGGCGGCACAATACGGGGCAGGAGACATTGAATGACTGCACCCGATCCCGCCGCTCATCCACGCCAGTTTCTCGAGCATCTGTACAAGGCTGCCGTGTTGCGCGCCCTGCCACTGCACAACACGGCCGCGTTTTTGCCGCCGCCCCCGAAGGGCCGGACCATCGTCATCGGCGCCGGCAAGGCGGGTGGCTCGATGGCGCAGGCGGTCGAGGCCCTGTGGCCGGCCGATGCGCCACTCGAGGGGCTGGTCGTCACGCGTTACCACCACATCCCGCCGCGCCCAGAGGGGCTGCCGCAACGTATTGAAATCGTTGAAGCTGCACACCCGGTGCCCGACGCCGCCGGGCTGGCGGCCGCACAGCGCATCCTGCAGATGACGCAGGGGCTGACCCCGGACGATCTGGTGTTGTGCCTGATCTCGGGCGGCGGCTCGGCCTTGTTGACGCTGCCGGCCGATGGCCTGAGCCTGGAAGACAAGCAGGGCATCAACAAGGCCCTGCTCAACAGCGGCGCCAACATCGGCGAGATGAACTGCGTGCGCAAACACCTGTCGCGCATCAAGGGCGGACGGCTGGCGGCAGCCTGCGCACCCGCGACCGTGGTGACGCTGACCATCAGCGATGTGCCCGGCGACGACCCTTCGGTGATTGCCAGCGGGCCGACCGTGCCCGATGTCACGACCTGCTTCGATGCGCTGGCGATTCTGCAGCGTTACCACATCGATGTGCCTGCTGCCCTGAGGGCGCAGCTTGAAAGCTGTTCACTGGAAACACCCAAGCCCGGCGACCCGGCCTTCGACGGCCATGCGGTGCACATGATTGCCACGCCGCAGCAGTCGCTCGAAGCAGCAGCGGCAGCAGCGCGTGCAGCTGGGCTGGCGGCTTACATCCTCAGCGACGAGATGGAAGGTGAGTCGCGCGAGGTCGGCAAGGTGCATGCGGCGCTGGCGCGCGCCGTGGCGCTGCGTGGCCAGCCTTTTGCCAGGCCTTGTGTGATTTTGAGCGGCGGCGAAACCACGGTGACGGTCAGGCCCCGGCAGCCGGGCGACGCGAAAGGACGCGGTGGCCGGGCCGGTGAATTCTGCCTCGGGCTGGCGCTGGCCTTGCAGGGGCAGGCCGGCGTGTATGCGCTGGCAGCCGATACCGACGGCATAGACGGCATGGAAGACAACGCCGGTGCCTTTGTCGCGCCCGACACACTGCATCGCGCCGTGGCGCAAGGCATGAAGGTGGACCGCTACCTGGACCGCAACGATGCTTACGGCTACTTTGAGCCGCTCGGTGATCTGGTCGTCACCGGGCCGACGCATACCAATGTCAATGACTTTCGGGCGCTACTGATTTTGTAGCTGGCTACGCTCGCCAAATAAGGGCTGAGGCCGGAAATGGCTGTCATCCCGGACTGGATCCGGGATCCATGTTGGATAAGCCGTGCTGTTGGAGTGTGCCTACTAGCCGGGTCTCGCCCCGGCGGGCGAGGCACTTTTCTTTGCGTCGCCAAAGAAAAGTACCCAGAAGAAAGGCGACCCGACTGTCCGGGTCCCTGCGCTTCGCTACGGGCAACCTGCGCTGCTCGATTCCGGCGGGGGGCGTCAGAACTCGCTTCGCTCAAACAACTGCCGCCCTTGACACCGCCTCCATCTGCGCTGCTCGGCCCGGCCAAACGGGATTGGGGGACGAAAACGGATACGGATTCGGATTCGGGGAGGCGGGGACGCGCAAAGCGCGACCCCGCCGGAGCCCGATTTAGCTCTTGCTCCCGCTTCCGGCTTCACCACCCGTCGGGCTGGGCCGAGGAGCGCAGCCGAAAACGGATCAGGGCGAGCGATTGTCTGAGCGCAGCGAGTTCGAGCTCGACCCCGTTTTCGGCGAGCACCGCAGGTTGCCCCTGAGCGGCAGCGAAGGGGACCCAGACCATCGGGTCGCCTTTTCTTTGGTGACTTTCTTTTGGCGACGCAAAAGAAAGTTACTTGCCGCCGGGCAACCCCCGGCAAGCTGGCACACCTCAAGGCGCGAGGAAGCAAAAGATGGATCCCGGATCAAGTCCGGGATGACAATTCAGGAAAATCTGGCAAAACGCTGGCCCCGGCCTCTACTCGCACAGCGCGCGAATGTCGGTCGGAATCGGCAGGGCGCGAATCGCTTCCGGATTGTCGGCGCGGCGGCCGGCAAAAATGCGTACCTCGTCGCATTCCATGATGGCCTCTGCGCCACGCATGATGCGGTAACGCTGGACAAAACTTTTCTCGCGCCATTCAGGAATCGAGGTGTGGATGTCCAGCATGTCGCCGTAGGTGGCGGTGCGCAGAAAACGCGAATGGGTGTCCACCAGCGGCGTGCCGATCACGCCGATTGTTTTTTCGGTTTCCTGCCAGGACGGCACACCACATTGCACAAAAAAATTACGCGAGGCGGCGTCTATCCAGCGGAAAAAATTCGGAAACCAGACAATCCGCGCCGGATCGCAGTCGCCGAATTCAACACGGATGGTGTGGGTGATCTGTTTGCTCATGAATCAATTATGTGGGCAGGCTTCCCACCCCGTTCGCCCTGAGCTTGTCGAAGGGGAGCTTAACCAGGCTCAGTCCGAACGGTGGGTGTGCGCTACCGTGATGGCTCAGTCGCCTTTTATATTACGCGCCTTGATCAATGCGCCAAACCGCGCGCCGTCAATCGATGCGCGCATGTTGAAATCGCTCGGCGACATCGGTGCCGGAATGCCACCTATGGCGGTGATGCGGTCCTTCACGGCCTGGCTGCCGAGTATCTTGTTGATCTCGCGGTTCAGGCGGCTCACGATCTCGGGCGGCGTACCTGCAGGGGCGTAAAAGCCGAACCAGGTGTCGGCGTCGAAACCTTTCATGCCGGCTTCATCAAGCGTGGGCACATCGGGAAACAGCGGGGAGCGCTTGGAACTGCCCACGGCCAGCAGCTTGAGCTTGCCGGCCCTCACATGTTGCAGGCCGATGCCCGGGTCGAACATGAAGTCGAGCTGGCCGCCCAGCAGATCCTGCATGGCCGGCGCCGCGCCGCGATAAGGCACATGCACGGCAAAGGTGTTGGTCTGCACCTTCATCATCTCGGCCGCCAGGTGCGGCGAGCTGCCGTTGCCCGGTGAGCCGAAGGACAGCTTGCCGGGATTGGCTTTCATGTAGGCCAGGAACTCCTTGATATTGTTGACCGGCAGCGTGGGTTTGACTTCGAGGAAGACCAGCACGCGCGCAGCGGCTGCCACCGGCACCAGATCCTTGGCCGGATCAAACGCCATCTTGGGGTACAGGTGCGGGTTGACCGACACCATGCCGCCGGAACTCATGAGCAGGGTGTAGCCGTCGTTGGCCGCCTTGGCCACGGCCTCGCCGCCGATGTTGCCGTTGGCGCCGCCGCGGTTTTCCACCACCACCGGCTGGCCCAGGGCTTCGGCCAGGGGCACGCCGATGGCGCGCGCGAGCTGGTCGGCCGCGCCGCCGGGCGGGAAGTTGACGATCACGCGCACCGGCTTGTTGGGCCAGGCGGTTTGCGCCTGGGCGGCAGGCAGCAGGGCACCTGCGGCCAGGGCGATGGCCAGCAGGGCGCGGCGTTGGGGATGGAAGCGGCTTGTCATGGTGTGTCTCCTTTTTTTGAGGTTGAGGTCTGCTGTCTTGAAGTGCCGGGTCAGGACGCCTTGACGGCGCGGGGCTTGCGGTGCGGATTGTCCACCCAGCGGATGGGCTGGGCTTTCACCGGGCGTGCCGGTGCGCCGTGGCTCAGTAGCGTCTGGTCCAGCGCCTTGCCGGCTTCGTCTGCCAGCGCGGCCTCACGCGCCTGGGCAATGGCTGCGGCGCGCAATTCATGCGATGCAAAAGAGGCGCCGGTGGCCAGGTGCTCCAGCACATGCATGAGGTTGTCCTTGCCGCGTTCATTGGTGCTGCCATAACCCTTGATCAGCCGGCCGCACAGCGCAATCTCATGGCCCAGTTGCCAATGGGTTTGCAGGCCGCGTACCACACCGGCCAGCCATTGCTCGATCAGCGCCTGCTCGGTGGCAAAACGGCTGCCGCGCACACGCAGCCATTTCAGGCTGGCCAGCAGACGCAGCGAGAACATGCCAAACACAGAGTGTGTGCCGATTTTCAAAGGCAGTGCCCACGGCGCCTTGCCGCCGGCCACACGCTTTCGGTCCCAGCGCGTCACGCGTGCAGCCAGGCCGGCAGGCAGCAGCGCGGCAAACTCGGGCGCGCCGGGTTTGAAGTGGTCGTAGACCTGCAGCAGGTCGCCGCCTTCGGCCTTGACCTCGCCAGACACGCGCTGCCAGCGGCTGGCACTGCTTTTCAGGTCGGCGACGCGCACGATGTCGTCAAAGGCCATCCACAGCGCCAGCCAGCGTGCCATCTCGCGCGTGGTGGCGTAGCCCTGCGCGGCGGCAGGGTCGGTGAATTGCTCGGCCAGCAGCACCTGCTGCAGGCGCTGCACATACAGGTCGGCATAGTCGTGGTCCTGATACTCCAGCAAACGCGCGTAGCCGAGCGCCAGCATGGCATGCACCGGCGCCGGAAAAATGTGAGCCAGATCGGCATCCAGCCCTTTGCTGGCGGGCGCCGGCAGCTCCTGTTCTGATAGCAAACTGGTGACCAGCGCGGCCTGCGCCTGATGGGTGCTGACCTGTGCAAAGGCCAGGTCAAAGCCGCGCAGGCTGGCTTCGGCACCCTTGCCGCCGTGGCGGATCGCGTTTTCATAGGCCTGGCGCGCAAAAGGCAGCAGGCCGCTGCCGGCAATCGCGCCCAGCATCACCGCGCTGACCACGGTGCCGCAGTCCCTGGCCATCTCGCCCATGTCAAAGACCTGGGTGGCGCGGCTTTGACCCGCGATCGCCTGCAGCAGTGGCGCAGGGTCGGTGCGGCCGTCGCCGGGCACCATGCGTTCGGCGGTGGTCAGGGTGCGGCTGCTGGAGCTGATGACCAGCGTGCGCTGCGGCGAGGCCATGCCGTTGCCGACCTGGCGCGCGGTTTCCAGCAGCTCGGAGGAGATCAGGCCGTCGAGCGCGCCGGGCACCGGGTTCAGACTGAACACCGGCCGCCTGCCACCCAGCTGGGCCAGCGGCAGCGGAAACACTTCGAGGTAATAGGTGGTGGCGCCGGTGCGCTGCGCGACGCCGGGAATCGAGGTGCTTTGTGCCGCGTAGCCGCTGGCGCGCGCAATGTCGACCAGCCATTCGGTCAACACGCCGCCGCCTTCGCCGCCGAGTGCGCAGATCAAAAGGGTGATGGGTTTTTGTGGGTTCATGCTGAAGGTTGACTCTGACTTGTCATTGCGGACCTGATCCGCAATCCATGTGCGCATACTCGCGCCGACGGCTCATGTGAGATGGATCCCGGATCGAGTCCGGGATGACAGGCGGTGAGGACGTCATGCTGTCTGCATTGCTTTCACCAGCACGCCACGCACACTGCCCAGCAGGCGTTCATGCCACTTCGGGTTCTGGATCACCTCGGCGCGGTAAAACGAGGGGCACAGGGTTGCTGCATGCGCATTCGCGCCGCACAGGCCGCAACCGACGCAGCCGTCTATCACCGTGGCCACCGGATCGACCTTGAGCGGATCGGGATTGTCCTTGAGTGTCAGCGTCGGGCAGCCCGACAGGCGTATGCAGGCGTGGTCGCCGTTGCAGATGTCTTCATCGACGCCGTATTTGACGCGCACCACACGTTTGCCTTTTTTGAGCAGGCCGGCCAGCCAGGGTTTGATGCGGCGCTGGCGCTCGAGCTGGCATTCGCCTTCGGCAATGATGACCTTGAGGCCCTTGAATTCTGTCGTGAAAGCCTCGTTGAGCGTCTGGCGCATCTGCTCGACTTCATAGGTGTGCACCGTGCGCAGCCACTGTATGCCCAGGCCGGTCAGCGTCTTTTCAATCGTGGTGTTGGTCGCGGTCAGGCTTTGCAGCTTGTCGCTCGCCTTGAATTTCGCGTCCTCACTCGGTGTGGAGATGATGTCCTGCGTGCCGGTGGCCGAGGTGTAGCCGTTTTTGAAAATCAGCAGCACCGCGTCGTCGCCGTTGAACAGCGCCGACTGCACACCGGTCAGCAGGCCGTTGTGCCAGAAGCCGCCGTCGCCCATGATGGACAGGGTGCGCCGCGCCATCATGGGTGAGACACCGGCGCGGCTCGCCAGGCTCATGCCGTAACCGAGGATGGAGTGGCCAAAAGAAAAGGGCGCAAAAGTGCCGAAGGCGTGACAGCCGATGTCGGCCGCGATGTGTACCGGCCCGACGTCCTGCTGCGCGAGTTTGAGCGCCGAAAACACCGGCCGTTCCGGGCAGCCTATGCAAAAACCTGGCGGCCGCACCGGCAGCGCCTGGTTCAGCTGCGCAGCGATCTGTGTGCCGACGGCGCTGCGGCGGGCTATGTTGCCCTGCAGCCAGGTGGTGGCCGAGCTGGTGTCCACGTCGGTGGCGTAACGCGCCACAAAGGCGGCGATACCACCCGCCACGACTTCGACCGAATATTCCCCGCCCGAAGGCAACATGTCCTTGCCGTGTAATGGCGTGTTGATGTCACGCCGGCGCAAAAAGGTCGCGATCTCCTGCTCGATGTATTCGGGCTGGCCTTCCTCGACCACCAGCACTGCGCGTTTGCCGAGCGCAAATTCCGCCACCTGCTCGGGCACCAGCGGGTAGGTGACATTGAGCACCAGCAGCGGGATGTCGCTCTGGCCGAAGGCATCACACAGGCCGAACTGCTGCAGTGCGCGTATCAGGGAGTTGTAGATGCCGCCCTGCACGATGATGCCGAGGTCTTTGCGCGGCCCGTCCATCAACTCGTTGAGCTGCTGCTCGACGATGTAGCGGCGCGCGGCCGGGATGCGTTCCTCGGTCTTGAGCTTTTCATGCCGGAAGGTCACCGGCGGATGTGCGAGTTTGGCGTAGTCAAAGGCCGCGGGTTCTTCCATCAACTGCCGGGTCGAGATCGCCGGCGGCCGGTTGTCCTTGCACTCAAAACTGCCGCGCACATGGCAGGCGCGTATGCGCAGCTCGAGGATGACCGGCATGTTGGAGGTTTCGGACAGGCGAAAGCCGTGCTCGACCATGTCCACCATCTTGCCGAGGTCGGGCCGCGGGTCCAGCAGGCACATCGTCGATTTGAGCGCATAGGCATGGGTGCGCTCCTGGATCACGCTGGCGCCTTCGCCGTAGTCCTCACCGACCACAATCAGCGCGCCGCCCGTGACGCCGGGCGAGGACAAATTGGACAGGGCGTCGGCAGCGACGTTGGTGCCCACTATCGATTTCCAGGTCACCGCGCCGCGCAGCGGGTAGTGAATTGAGGCACCAAGCATGGCCGCAGCCGAGGCTTCGTTGGAGCAGGCCTCGACATGCACGCCGAGTTCGTCCATATAGGGTTTGGCCTGGACCATGACGTCGAGCAGATGCGACACCGGTGCGCCCTGGTAGCCGCCCACATAGGCCACGCCGGACTGCAGCAGTGCCTTGGTGATCGCGAGAATGCCCTCGCCGTGGAAAGTCTCGCCGCTTTTCAGCCGCAGCGACTCGATTTCCTTGCTGAATGAAACTTCCAAGGCGGTCTCCGGGTTTTATTTTTCGTGGGAAGCAGCGAGTTTGGGCCCCATTTCACTATCCATCAATAAAATAACAAGACTATCTGGTATTCATTCAATGCATATAAAAGACATCGACCTGAACCTGCTGCGCCTGTTCGACGCGGTATACCGCACACGCAATGTCAGCCGCGCGGCCGAGATGCTGGACCTGACGCAGCCCGCCGCCAGCCAGGGCCTGACGCGGTTGCGCCTGCTGATCAAGGACCCGCTGTTTGTGCGCGCCGGCGGCGGGGTGCAGCCCACGCCCAGGGCCGACCGGCTGGCCGACGCGGTGCGCAGCGCACTGGCCACGCTGGAGCAGGCGCTCAATGAGTCGGCGCTGTTTGAGCCGCTGCTCTCGCGCAAGGTGTTCCGCATCCACATGAGCGACATCGGCGAGGCGCGTTTCCTGCCCGAGCTGATGGTGGCCCTGCGCCGGCTGGCGCCTGGTGTGCGTATCGAAACCTCGCCCTTGCCCGGTGGCGACATTGCCGCTGCGCTGGACAGCGGGCGCATCGACTTTGCGTTTGGTTTTTTGCCGACGGTCAAGGACACCCAGCGGGTACAGCTGCTCAAGGACAGGTACATCGTGTTGCTGCGCGAGGGCCACCCCTTTGTGAACAAGCGGCGCAGCGGCCAGGCGCTGCTGGGGATGTTGCGCCAGCTTGAGCTGGTGGCGGTGCGCACCCACTCCGACACCCTGCGCATCCTGGAACTGCTGCAGCTCGAAGACCGGCTGCGCCTGACGACGGAACACTTCATGGTGCTGCCGTCCATCGTCAAGGCCACCGACCTGGCGGTGGTGATGCCACGCAACATCGCGAAAATTTTTGCAGCCGACGGCGGTTACGCCATCATTGAGCCGCCGTTTCCGCTGCGCGACTTCACGGTGTCGCTGCACTGGAGCAAACGGTTTGAGGCCGACCCCGGCAACCGCTGGTTGCGCGGGGTGATGGAGGAGCTGTTCCGGGAGAAGACTTAAGCCGACGAACCGGCAACTTTTCGCCAGAAGTTTTCGGCCGCCGGCGGCGCGGCGGTGTTGCTGCGGAACAGCCGGATATCCAGATCGATCGCCCATTCAGGACCGCCCGCGGCAAGCAGGCGGCCGCTGGCCAGCTCCTGGTCGATCAGGCTTTGCGGCAACCAGGCCACGCCGCGGCCATCGAGTGCCATGGTCTTGAGCACCGAGGCCAGGTGTGCGGTGAAGACCGGCTCGCTGCGCGATTTTTCCAGTGCCTCACTGCGCAGTGCGCGCACGATGCGCCCCAGCCCGGATTCGGCGCTGTAGGCGAGCAGGGGCGCGCGCTTGCCACCGGCCGACAGCAGATGCTGGGGCTTGCCTTTTTTGTCCGGCGCCGACACCGGCACCAGGGTGTCGCCGCCCACCCGCACCGAGCGATAACTGGCCGGGTCCAGCCGCCCGGGTACCTGCGCATGCCAGTGGCACAGCAGAAACTGAACCCGTCCCTGCAGCATCAGCGCTTCACATTGCTGCATCACGTCCGAGACCAGCTGAATCGGCCCGACGGGAGAACCCGACTCCAGGCCGCGCAGCCAGGTTGGCAGAAAGGTGAAGGACAGCGCATGGGTGGATGCAAACCGCAAGGTGGCCGAGCTGGCGTCGGCCACGGCGCGCGCTTCGTCGGGTACCCGCGCCACGCGTGCCAGCATCTCCTGCGCCACCGCCTGGAACCACTGGCCGGTTTCGGTCAGCGTGACCGGGTGGCTGCTGCGGTCGAACAGCGCCACACCCAGCCACTCTTCCAGCGCGCGCACGCGGCGGCTGAAGGCCGGCTGTGTCATGTGGCGCTCACTCGCAGCGCGCGAAAAATTGCCGGTGCTGGCCAGCGCCAGGAAGTCCTCCAGCCAGGTCAAATTCATGGGCGGTGCTTTGCGGGCATGGAACAAGAAAAATCCGGCATTGGACGCCGGGGCGGGTGGCGCCGATGATAGCGCCATCCATTTGCAACACACAGACCATCACCCATGAAAATCATTGATATCCGCGAAGTCACCCAGCCGATCAAATCCGACATCCGCAACGCCTACATCGACTTCTCGAAAATGACGCTGAGCCTGGTGGCCGTGGTCACCGACGTGGTCCGCGACGGCAAGCCGGTCATCGGTTACGGTTTCAACTCCAACGGCCGTTACGGTCAGGGCGGCCTGATCCGCGAACGTTTTGCGCCGCGTATCCTGGAAGCTGCAGCGGACAGCCTGATCGATGCCAGCGGCAACAACCTCGATGCGCACAAGGTCTGGGCTGCGATGATGACCAATGAAAAACCCGGCGGCCATGGCGAACGTTCGGTTGCCGTTGGCACCATAGACATGGCGGTCTGGGATGCGGTCGCCAAGATTGCGGGCCAGCCGCTGTACCAGTTGCTGGCCGAGCGTTACGGCACCGGCACGCCGGACCGCAAGGTGTTTGTGTATGCGGCCGGCGGTTATTACTACCCCGGCAAGGACGACGCCAAGCTGATGGCCGAGATGCGCAGCTACCTGGACCGCGGTTATTCCGTGGTCAAGATGAAGATAGGCGGCGCGTCCCTGGCCGACGACTGCAGGCGCATAGAGGCGGTGCTCGGCATGCTGGCGCCGGGCCAGCAACTGGCGGTTGATGCGAATGGCCGTTTTGATCTGAAGACGGCGGTCGAATACGCCAAAGCCCTGTCGGCTTACCCGCTGTTCTGGTACGAAGAGGCCGGCGACCCGCTGGACTATGCGCTGCAGGCCGAACTGGCGCCGCATTACGCGGGCGCCATGGCCACCGGCGAGAACCTGTTTTCCATGCAGGACGCGCGCAACCTGATCCGTTACGGCGGCATGCGCCCGGACCGCGACTGGCTGCAGTTCGACTGCGCGCTCAGTTACGGCCTGGTCGAATACCTGCGCACGCTGGACATGCTCAAGGAACACGGCTGGTCGCCGTCGCGCTGCATCCCGCACGGCGGCCACCAGATGTCGCTGGCGATTGCGGCCGGTCTGGGCCTGGGCGGCAACGAGTCCTACCCCGACCTGTTCCAGCCTTACGGCGGTTTCCCCGACGGCGTGAAAGTGGTGGACGGCTACGTCACGCTGCCCGAGCTGCCGGGCATTGGTTTCGAGGGCAAGGCGGATTTGTACGCGGTGATGAAAGCGCTGGCCGCCTGAACGCGCGGCGCTTGACGCGGCCCGGATGTCATTCAGGCTGTCAGTGCCTTCAGCACATTCTCAGCCGTCGCTGGCGCCTCCAGCCGGACCGCGCCCGGCCGCGCCGCCGCGATCGCCTCCTTCAAGGCTTCGAGCACACTGATCGCCAGCATGAAGGGCGGCTCGCCGACGGCCTTGCTGCCAAAGACGTTGTCCTCGCGGTTCGGCTCGGGCCAGAGATCCACCTTGAAGTGCTCGGGGATGTCGCCGGTCGCTGGAATCTTGTAAGTGCTCGGTGCGTGTGTCGTCAACAGGCCCTTGTCATTCCACACCAGTTGTTCGGTCGTCAGCCAGCCCATGCCCTGCACAAAACCGCCTTCGATCTGGCCTATGTCCAGGGCCGGGTTGATGCTGGTGCCGACGTCGTGCAGGATGTCGACCTTGAGCACACGGCTTTCGCCGGTCAGTGTGTCGATCGCGACCTCGCTGCAGGCGGCGCCGTAGGCAAAGTAATAAAACGGCCGGCCGGTCAGCGTGGTTTTGTCGTAGTGGATTTTGGGCGTGCGGTAAAAGCCGTCGCTCCAGAGCTGGATGCGGTTGGCGTAGGCCAGCCGCACCACGTCGGCAAAAGGCCGGCTGGTGGCGGGCGAGCTGATTTTGCCGCCGGCAAATAACACGGCGCCGGCGCCGCAGTTGTCCAGCCCGGCGACAAATTGCGCCAGGTTGTCACGCACATGGCGCGCCGCATACTGCGCCGCGCGCGCGTTGAGGTCGGTGCCGGCCGAGGCGGCAGTGGCCGAGGCGTTCGGTATCTTGCTGGTGTCGCTGGCTGTGGCCAGCACGTCCTCAAAGGCGACACCGAGTTCGTCGGCCACAATTTGCGCCACCTTGGTGTTCAGGCCCTGGCCCATTTCGGTGCCGCCGTGGTTCACCTGCACGCTGCCGTCGGTGTAGACATGCACCAGTGCGCCGGCCTGGTTGAACAGCGTGGCGGTGAACGAGATGCCGAACTTGACCGGCGTGATCGCGATGCCGCGCTTGATCACCGGGCTTTTTGCGTTCCATGCCGAAATCGTATTTTGCCGGGACCGGTATTGCGCAGTCTGCTCCAGTTTTGAGAGCAATGGTGCGAGGATGTTGTCCTCTATCTTCATGCCGTAGTGCGTGAGGTTGCGCTCGTCGATGCCGTAGAGGTTGCGTTTGCGCACATCAAGCGGGTCCAGACCGAGCTGGCGCGCGATGTCGCCGAGTATGGTTTCTATCAGCACCACCCCCTGCGGGCCGCCAAAGCCGCGAAAGGCGGTGTGGCTTTGCGTGTTGGTTTTGCAGCGGTAGGACGCAATCTCCACGTCTTCGAGAAAGTAGGCGTTGTCGGTGTGGAAAATCGCGCGGTCGGCCACCGGGCCACTGAGGTCGGCGCTGAAGCCGCAGTTGGCGGCCATCATCAGCTTCAGGCCGTGCAAACGCCCGCTGTCATCGAAACCCACGCTGTAGTCGTAGGCAAAGGGATGGCGCTTGCCGGTGATCAAAAAATCGTCGTCACGGTCCAGCCGCAGCTTGATCGGGCACTGGAGTTTGTTCGCGGCCACCGCGGCCCACACCGCGAGGTGGCCGGCCTGGGTTTCCTTGCCGCCAAAGCCACCGCCCATGCGCCGGCACTCGACCCGCACCGCATGGTTGCTGATGCCCAGCGCGTGTGAGACCCAGTGCTGGACCTCACCCGGGTGCTGGGTACTCGAATACACCAGCCACTGGTTTTGCTCCTGCGGCAGCACATAAGTCACCTGGCCTTCGAGGTAGAAATGTTCCTGGCCACCAACTTCAAGTTGCCCGCTCAGGGTGTGTGGCGCCGAGGCCAGCGCCCGCGCCGCGTCACCACGCTTGACAAACACCGGCGGCAGCACATAACTCTGCTGCTTCAACGCTTCGCGCACATTCAGGACGGCCGGCAGCTCTTCGATGTTCAGCTGCACCTGGCGCGCGGCGCGGCGTGCCTGCATCACCGAGCTGGCGACCACCAGGCCTATGACCTGGCCCACATGCTCGACGGTGGTGGTCGCGAAGACCGGCTCGTCGTGCACAAAGGTGGCCAGCAGCGGGTCACCCGGCACATCGCGCGCCAGGATCACATCCCGCACGCCAGGCATGGCCAGTGCGGCGCGGGTGTCTACGCCCAGCAGGCGGCCATGGGCGACGGTGGAAAGAATCGGCGCGGCGTGCAAGGTGCCCCTGGCTTCGGGAATGTCATCCACATAAGTGGCGGCTCCAGCGACCTGGGCGCGTGCGCTTTCGTGGGGTTGTGATTTGCCGGCGGCCCCGCGGGCGGGTGACTGTGGTCCCGGGGGCGGCGTGACCGGTGGCACCGCGAGCTGCGGCACGGCCGGGTTATCAGCCCGGCTGACAGGGCCTTCGTTCTGGTTTTTGTCGCGGACGTTCATGCGGCCGCCTCGTCCAGCACAAACGATTCCAGGTTGATCTGCTGCAGGCCCTGGCTCTCGAGCCAGAAACGCTGCAGCAAGTTGCCCAGCACTTCGCTGCGGTAGGCGCCGGACGCGCGCATGTCGCTGATGGGCGCAAACTCGGCGCGCAGGGTGCTGATGGCCTGCTGCGCGGTCGCCAGTGTCCAGGGCTGGCCGCTGAGCGCGGCTTCGGTGTGCCGCGCGCGCACCGGTGTGGCGGCGACCCCGCCTGCGCCTATCGAGGCTTTCAGCACCTTGCCGCCTTCGAGCTGCAGCTTGATCACCAGGCAGACGGCGGAGATGTCGTCGTCGTAACGTTTGGAAATCTTGTAGGCCTTGAGCAGTTCATCAGCCCCGGGCCTGGGCACCTTGATCCAGGCCAGCACCTCATCGGGCGCCATCACATTTTTGCGGTAGCCGGTGTAGAGCTGCTCCAGCGGCATCTCGCGGTGGCCGCGCACACTCATCAGCACCACATTCGCGCCGAGTGCGATCAGCAGCGGCATCGAGTCGCCAATCGGCGAGCCGTTGGCCACATTGCCGCCCAGGGTGCCCGCGTTGCGCACCGGCAGGCCGGCAAAACGGGTGGCAAAGGTCTGCAGCTGTGGCCGCTCTTTCACCAGCGCGGCAAAGGCGTCGCTGAGCGTCACGGCTGCACCTATGGCGATGTGTTGCGGGTAGTCTTCCACGCGGCGCAGCTCCCGCACCTGCGTGATGTCCAGTACCTTGCCAAACTGCCTGTACATCTTGGTCACCCACAGGCCGACATCGGTGCAGCCGGCCACCAGCTGGGCGCCGGGATGCGCGGCGCGGGCCTGCAGCAGGCCGGCCAGGCTGCGCGGGGACATATAAGAGGAATCGGGCTCCAGCCCTTTGGTGGCGGGCGCAAGCAGCTTCAGTTTTGATAGCAAATCGGTTTCGTCGAGAAGCATCGCAGGCAGGGCCGCCATCTGCTGCGCGGCGTCCAGGATGGGCCGGTAGCCGGTGCAGCGGCATAAATTGCCGGACAGCTCCTGCTGCGCCAGTTCGCGCGTGACGGGATGGCCCTGGCACACATGGTTTTGGTAGATGCCAAACAGGCTCATGACAAAACCCGGGGTGCAAAAGCCGCATTGGGAGCCGTGGCACTGCACCATGGCCTGCTGCGCCGGGTGCAAACCTGCCGACGGTTTGATCATCGGGTCGGTCGCGAGGTCCTCCACCGTCCACAGCGCCTGGCCGGCTATGGAATGCGCCAGCTTGATGCAGCTGTTGACGGCGCGGTAGCGAATTTTTCCGCCCTCAGCCTCACCGACCACCACGGTGCAGGCGCCGCAGTCGCCTTCACCGCAGCCTTCCTTGGTGCCGGTGCATGCCAGGTCCTCGCGCAGCACCTCGAGCAGCGTGCGGCTGGGTGGTACATTGGCGAGCGAGACCACCTGGCCACCCCGTATGAATTGAATGGTTTTAAGAGGCTGTCGAATGTCCATGCGCACTAGGGTAAACCCAATCGTTGCGGGCCGGTATATCCCAGGCCATATCAGAGCGATGTACAAAAAGGTATGAAAGACCAGGCCTTGTTCGACAAGATAGACCTCCATCTCATAAGGGTCTTGAATACCGTGCTGACCGAACGCAGCGTTTCGCGCGCCGCCATCCGACTTGGAATGTACCAACCCGCTGTCAGCGCGGCGCTCAAACGCCTGCGCTCGCTCGCCGGTGACCCGCTGCTGGTGCGTTCAGGCCCCGGCATGGTGCCCACCGATGCCGGCTTGCGCATGATTGAGCCCTCGGCGCGCATCCTGCGGGCCGCCGAAGTGTTGTTCAGCGACGCACGCGGCTTTGACCCCGCCACGGCCAGCAGCACCTTCAGCCTGGCCGCCAGCGACTACATGGACCCGCTGTTCCTGCCGCAACTGGTGGCGCAGATCAAGAACGAGGCACCGCTGTGCCATGTGGACATCCACCCGCTGTCGGGCGAGTCGGACTACCGCACGCGCCTGGCCCAGGGTGAATTTGACATCGTGATCGGCAACTGGCCGGCGCCGCCCGATGACCTGCACATGGCGCGGCTGTTTGGTGACGAGGTGGTCTGCCTGGTGGCCAAAGACCACCCGGCTGCACGCCGTGGCTGGGACAGCGCGAGCTGGCTGGCCGCCGAACACATTGCGCCCACGCCGACACACCCGGGCGCCAAGGGTGTGATTGACGCGCACCTGGACACGCTGAACCTGCAGCGCAACATCACCGTGCGCTGTCCGCATTTCGGACTGATCCCGGCCATGGTGGCCGGCAGCCTGCTGGTGCTGACCACAGGGCGCCAGTACTGCGAGCGTTTCACCGCTGTGCTGCCGGTGAAAATCCTGCCCTGCCCGATAGACTTTCCACGCATGATGTATTACCAGCTCTGGCACGAGCGCACGCATGCCTCGGCTTCTGCCAAATGGCTGCGCGACCGCGTCAAGGCGGTGGCTGCGGCGCTACGAAAACAATGAACACAAGCACTGCACAGGCCTGTCATTGCGGGCTTGACCCGCAATCCATGGTGGCACACCCGCGGCGCCGGGCGATGCGGCATGGATCCCGGATCAGGTCCGGGATGACGGTCTAAAAAGAGAGAAACAAAGCAGTGACTCCGAGACTCCAGCTCACCGGCATCACCAAGGCCTATCCGGCGGTGGTGGCCAACAGCGGCATCTCGCTGACGGTCCAGCCCGGTGAAATCCACGCCGTGCTCGGTGAAAACGGCGCCGGCAAGTCCACACTGATGAAAATCATCTACGGTGCGGTCAAGCCCGACGCCGGCAGCATGGCGGTGGATGGGCGCAAGGTCACGGTGCGCAATCCGCAGGAGGCACGCGGCCTCGGCATCGCCATGGTGTTCCAGCATTTCAGCCTGTTTGACACCCTGACCGTGGCCGAAAACGTCTGGCTGGGGCTGGACAAAAGCCTGAGCCTGGCCGAGGTGTCACGTCGCATCATCGCCACCACCGAGGAGTACGGCCTGCAGCTGGAGCCGACGCGGCCGGTGCACACCCTGGGCGTCGGTGAGCGCCAGCGCGTGGAAATTGTGCGCTCGCTGCTGACCAACCCGAGGCTGCTGATTCTGGACGAGCCGACCTCGGTGCTGACGCCGCAGGCGGTGGAAAACCTGTTTGTCACGCTGCGCCAGCTGGCTGCGCGCGGCTGCAGCATTTTGTACATCAGCCACAAGCTGCATGAAATCCGTGCCTTATGCAGCGCCTGTACCGTGCTGCGCGGCGGCATGGTCACCGGTGTCTGTGACCCGCGCGAGGAGAGCAACGCCTCGCTGAGCCGCCTGATGATAGGCGCCGAGCCGCCGGCGCTGGAGCACCGCGAGGTGGCGCTTGGTGCCACCGTGCTCGAGGTGCGCGATCTGAGCCTGGCGCGCGAGGACCAGTTTGGGGTGGACCTGCAGCAGATAACGCTGCAGGTGTCCGCCGGCGAGGTGGTCGGTATCGCCGGCGTCTCGGGCAACGGGCAAAAAGAGCTGCTGTATGCGCTGTCGGGCGAAGACACACGCGCTGCAGCACAGGCCATACAGCTCGCGGGGCAGGGCGCGGGTCGGCTCAATCCGGCGCAGCGCCGGCTGCTGGGCCTGCATTTCCTGCCGGAAGAGCGTCTCGGGCGCGGTGCAGTGCCGACGCTGAGCCTGGCGCACAACCTGCTGCTGACGCGCCGGGACGCGGTGGGGCGCGGTGGCTGGCTCGATCTGCGGACCCTGCGCGCGCAGGCGGCCGGCATCATCACGCGTTACCAGGTCAAGGCCGGCGGGCCGCAGGCCGCGGCGCAGTCGCTGTCGGGCGGCAATCTGCAGAAGTTTCTGGTCGGGCGCGAGATCGAGGCGCGGCCGGCGCTGCTGATTGTGTCGCAGCCGACCTGGGGTGTGGATGTGGGCGCCGCCGCGCAGATACGCGGCGAGCTGCTCAAGCTGCGTGACGCCGGTTGTGCGGTGCTGGTGGTCAGCGAAGAAATTGAAGAGTTGTTTGACATCTGCGACCGCCTGTATGTGATGGCCAGGGGCCGGCTGTCGCCCAGCCTGCCGCGTGCCGGGGCCACGCTGGAGCGGGTCGGGCAGTGGATGAGCGGGCTGTGGACGGCGGATGTGGAGGCTGCCCATGTTCAGGCTTGAAGCGCGGCCCCAGCCATCCCGCTGGTGGAGCCTGGGCTCGCCGCTGCTGGCGCTGCTGATCACGGTGCTGATCGGTGTGGCGCTGTTTGTGGCACTCGGCAAAGACCCGGTGCGCGGCCTGCAGGTGTTTTTCTGGGAACCGGTCAAGTCGCCGTATGCGCTCAGCGAACTGATGGTCAAGGCGACACCGCTGCTGATCATTGCGCTCGGGCTGGCCGTGTGTTTCCGCTCCAACGTCTGGAACATTGGCGCCGAGGGCCAGTTTGTCATGGGCGCAGTCGCCGCCGGTGGCGTGGCCCTGCTGGCCGACAAGGGCACCGGCCCGTGGATTGTGCCGGCCATCATCGCGGCCGGTGTGCTGGGCGGCATGGTGTGGGCCGGCATCACGGCCTTGCTGCGCGACCGCTTCAACGCCAATGAAATCCTGGTCAGCCTGATGCTGGTGTATGTGGCCGACATGGTGCTCAGCTACCTGGTGTTCGGCCCGTGGAAAGACCCGCGGGGCTACAACTTTCCGCAGACCAAAACCTTTGAGGCGGTGACGCAGATTCCGCGCCTGCTGCAGGGCTCGCGCGTCAGCATAGGCATTTTGCTGGCGCTGGCGGGCGCTGCGGCCTTGTGGGTGTTCCTGTTTCGCACCTGCGCCGGTTTTGCCCAGCAGGTCGGCGGCCTGGCGCCGGCTGCGGCGCGGTATGCGGGTTTTTCGTCGCGCAAGGCCTTGTGGGTGGCGCTGCTGACATCGGGCGGTGCCGCCGGCCTGGCCGGTGCGCTGGAGGTCGCCGGGCCGATTGGCCAGCTCACGCCCTATGTGCCGGCGGGTTACGGTTTTGCCGCGATCATTGTGGCCTTTGTCGGGCGGCTGCACCCGGTCGGCATGGTGTTTTCGGCGATTCTGATGAGCATGTTTTACATCGGTGGTGAACTCGCGCAGTCGCGCCTGGGCCTGCCCAAATCACTGACGGGCGTGTTCCAGGGCCTGCTGCTGTTCAGCCTGCTGGCCTGCGACACCCTGATTGCACACCGCGTGCGCTGGACCGGCCGCGCCTTGCCCGTGGCGAAAGGAGCTGGCTGATGGACTCTGTTGCGCTGCTGCTGGCCGCCACCCTGAGTGCGGGCACCGTGCTGGCGATTGCCGCGCTGGGGCTGCTGATCAATGAAAAAGCCGGCATCGTCAACCTCGGCGCTGAAGGCATGATGCTGTGCGCCGCCATCGCCGGTTTTGCCGCCGTGGTGCACAGCGGCAACATCTGGCTGGGCTTTCTCGCCGGCATGGCGGCCGGCGCGCTGCTGGCGGCGATTTTTGGTGTGCTGGTGATCTGGCTCAACACCAACCAGTACGCCACCGGTCTGGCGTTAAGCCTGTTTGGCGCCGGCTTCTCGGCTTTTGCCGGCATCAACTATGTGCAGGAAAAACTGCCCGAGCAAAGCCAGTTTGCCCTTCCGTTTCTTGGCGATTTGCCGCTGGCGGGTCCGGCGCTGTTCCGCCAGCACCCCATGGTTTACATCGCCATGGCGCTGACCCTGCTGCTGATCTGGTTCTTGTACCGCACGCGTGCCGGCCTGGTGCTGCGTTCGGTCGGCGAAAGCCCGGAGTCGGCGCATGCGCTCGGTTACCCGGTGCGGCGCATCCGCCTGGCTGCGGTGGTGGCGGGCGGCGCCTTGTGCGGGCTGGCCGGTGCCTATGTCTCTGTGGTTTACACCCCCTTGTGGGTCGAAGGCATGATTGCCGGCAAGGGCTGGATTGCGCTGGCGCTGACTACTTTTGCCACCTGGCGCCCGGCACGGGTGTTGCTTGGTGCTTACCTGTTTGGCGGGGTGACCATGCTGCAGTTTCACCTGCAGGGCCTGGGGGTCGATGTGCCGCCCCAGTTCCTGACGATGTTGCCCTACCTGGCCACCATCGTGGTGCTGGTGCTGATCTCGCGCAACCCGCGCTGGATCAGGCTGAACATGCCGACCTCGATTGGAAAACCTTTCTACCCCGGTTCATAATCGGATTTTTTAAACCGTCGCTACAGGAGACGACATGACTGACTTGCAAAAACGTTCATTGCTCAAGCTGGCTGCCCTTTCGGCCCTTGCTTCCGCAGCGCTGGTGGGCTGCGGCAAAAAGGAAGAGCCCGTGCCTGCGCCTGCGCCCGCACCGGTGGCCGCAGCACCGGCGCCGGCCAAACCCGCGCCGCTGAAAATTGCGTTTGCCTATGTCGGCCCGGTGGGCGACGGCGGCTGGACTTTTGCGCATGACAACGGCCGCAAGGCGATTGAAAAAGAGTTTGGCGACAAGGTGGTCACCAGTTTTGTCGAGAAAGTCCCCGAATCGGCCGATGCCGAGCGTGTGATCCGCGACATGGCGGGCCAGGGCAACAAGCTGATTTTCGGCACCACCTTTGGTTACATGGAGCCCATGCTCAAGGTGGCGCCCGACTTCAAGGACGTCAAGTTTGAACACGCCACCGGCTACAAAACCGCCGACAACATGCGCACCTATGACAGCCGCACCTACGAAGGGGCCTACATGGCGGGCGTGATTGCCGGCAAGATGAGCAAGACCGGCACGCTCGGTGTGGTCGGCTCCATCCCCATTCCTGAAGTGGTGCGCAACATCAACAGCTTCACGCTGGGCGCGCAGTCGGTCAATCCCAAGATCAAGACCAAGGTGGTCTGGGTCAACGAGTGGTTCAGCCCGCCCAAGGAAACCGAAGCCGCCACCGCCCTGATCAATGGCGGTGCCGACGTGTTGTTCCAGAACACCGATTCGTCGGCCGTGCTGCAAACCGCCGAGAAGATGAACAAACGAGCCTTCGGCTGGGACTCCGACATGACCTCTTATGGTCCCAAGGCCCACCTCGGCTCGGCCATCATCAACTGGGCGCCGTATTACATCAAAGCCACGCGCGACGCGCTCGAGGGCAAGTGGGCCACTGGCCAGGTCTGGTGGGGTGTGAAAGAAGGCGCCATCGACATGGTGTCGATTGCCGCCGACGTGCCGGATGACACCAAAAAGCGGATTGATGAAATCAAGGCCGGCCTGAAAGACGGATCGTTCTCGATCTGGAAGGGTCCGATCATGGGCCAGGACGGCAAGCCGATCAAGGACAGTGAAGGCAAGGAATGGACCGGCTCCGACGCACAGCTGGGCGGCCTCAACGTCTACGTCAAGGGCGTGGAAGGCAAGGTACCGGGCGGCGAGAAAAAATAAGCTGTCTGTCGCCACAAAGGGTCGCCCCTGGGCGGCCCTTTTTTTCTTTCAAAAACGTCATAAAAACCGCCATGCACACTCCCGTCCCGCACGTCACACCTGAGCGATTGCCCGATTTGCTGCGCCTGATGCCCAAGGCCGAGCTGCACATCCACATCGAGGGTTCGCTCGAGCCGGAGCTGATTTTTGCGCTGGCCCGGCGCAACGGCGTGGCCCTGCCTTATGCCAGCGTGGAGGCCTTGCGTGCCGCTTATGCGTTTACCAACCTGCAGAGTTTTCTGGACATTTATTACGCCGGTGCCAGCGTGCTGATCACCGAGCAGGACTTTTACGACATGACGCGGGCCTACCTGCTGCGGGCCGCGCAGGACAACGTGATCCACGCCGAAATCTTTTTCGATCCGCAGACCCACACGGCCCGCGGGGTCAGCATGGAAACCGTCCTCAAGGGCCTGCATCGGGCCTGTACCGATGCGCAGGCCGAGCTCGGCATCAGCGCTGCCTTGATCCTGTGTTTTCTGCGCCACCTGTCTGAGGAAGAAGCTTTTGCGACGCTGGAGCAGGCGCTGCCCTGGCGCGAGCTGATCATCGGTGTCGGCCTGGATTCGGGTGAAGTCGGCAACCCGCCGGAAAAGTTTGCGCGCGTGTTTGCACGCTGCAGCGAACTCGGCCTGCACCTGGTGGCGCATGCCGGTGAGGAGGGCCCGCCGGCCTACATCTGGACGGCGCTGGACCTGCTCAAGGTCGAGCGCATAGACCATGGCGTGCAGGCCATCCAGGACCCCCTGCTGATGCAGCGACTGGCGAAAGACCGGGTGGCGCTGACCGTGTGCCCGCTGTCCAACCTCAAGCTCTGTGTGTTTCCGGATCTGGCCCGGCACAACCTGCGCCAGCTGCTGGAGGCCGGTCTGGCGGCCACCGTCAACTCGGACGACCCGGCCTACTTCGGCGGTTATATGAACGACAACTTCACGCAGACCTTTGCCGCCACCGGCATGGATGCGCAACATGCCTACCAGTTGGCACGCAACAGTTTTGAAGCGAGTTTTGCGGATGTGTCGGCCAGGCGCCGCCATATTGCCCGCCTGGACGACTGTTTTGAAGGCTTTCGCGGATAAGGCGCAGCAGCGCGCCTGCCTTCTTCAGAGCAGCGGGTGGCCGGTGCCTTCGGGCGCGTCCGGCAGCGCCAGCACGGTACGCACCACATGCATCAGCGCATCGGCCTCGAAGGGTTTGGTGACATAACCATCGGCGCCGGCGGCCAGGCCTTTGAGCACGGCCTCACGCGTGGCCTTGCCGGTGAGCATGATGACGGGTACGTCTTTCAGTGCGGGATGCTGGCGCAAGCGCAGCAGAATGTCGAAGCCGTCGGCGTCGGGCAGCACCACGTCGAGCAGTATCAGGTCCGGGGCCGGTTGCTTGCGAAACTCGGTGACCACCTCCTCACGGTTGCTGGCCACCCGCACCCTGAAACCCTCGAACATCAGGTAGCTCTGTATGAATTTGGCCAGCATGGGTTCGTCGTCCACCACGATGGCCGACAGCGGCTGACCCGGATCCCGCAGTTTGGCCGGGCCGCGCGGCCTGGCGATCCGGACGTAGTAGCCGGCTTTTTTCAGGGAGGCAGCGCCCGAGTCGGCCTCTGCTTCGGCCTGGGTGACCGCAAAATCGCTCATGCGCGCGTTGAATTGCTCGGTGAAAGGGTCGACTTCCGCCAGCTTGACCAGCTTCTTGTCCTGCAGTGTCATGAAGGCTGACGTGAACACGCCGGCGGCGGCGGGCGTCATGCCGGCCCTGAGCTGGCTCAGGGTCTGCGACCCGTCTATCCTGACCATCAGTTCAATCTCCGCCGGGTTGAGGGTGCTTGCGCCGCTGCGCAATTCTTCCTGGCCCCTGGTTGTCAGGGTATAAATGTCCTTGTCTTGCATCTGCATCTTCGCTGCTTCCTTCGATGGGGTGGCGCCATTCCCCGGGATTATCGCCTCCCAGGCCGGCCAGGGGCGGATTTCCGGCCGAACCGGGCGTCCAGCCGCACTATGATTGCAGGGAGCACCCGATTGCCATGAAACGCCTGTTCATCTCCCTTGCCCTCAGCTGTCTTGGCGCGGGCGCCGCGGCCCAGTGGACGCCCGTGATGGTCGATCAGGTGGTCATCACCTACATCGACCGGACTACATTGCGCGGCCCGGCTGTCAAGGGCGGTCTGGTCAAAATGTGGTGGCTGATGGACTACCAGCTGGTGCAGATCGCCGATGAAAAGGGTTACTTCTCCCGATTGCATCACAGCGAGTTTGATTGCCCACGCCAGCGAACCCGCCTGTTGTCGGTTGCGCTGCTGTCCGAGCCCATGGGCATGGGGCAGCTGGTGTTTGAAGACCCGGTGCCGCGCAAATGGGAGGCGGTGCAGGATGGCAGCTTTCAGGACGCCTTGTTTGACATCGCCTGCATGAATTATTAGCCCCCACGGTCGTTCGCTTCGCGTAACTCCCTGCCCCCCGAGGGGGCCGCTGCGCCTGCAGACTGGCATAGCCAGATCCGCGGCCCCTGCTGGAAAAGAGATGCCTGCGCGGGCGCTTCTCTTCTCCGTTCGTTTTGTTGAGCTTGTCGAAGGGTGCCTCTCCCCAAGGGCGCCGCTGCCCTTGCAGGGCGCAGCGCTGCCTGAGGCAGCGCATCTGGCGGCTGTCCCAGCCCGCTCAAGCGGGCTCGGAGCCGCAGCCGCCAGCCTGCGGACTGGCAGAGCCAGATCCGCGGCCCTGGCTGGTAGGGAGAGCCTGACTCGCTAAAATAAGGTTTCACCCGCGTGTCGTCCCGGCGCGCTGGTGTTTTTTGTTTTCCGGGACCATGTAGAGGACCACCATGTATAAAAACCTCGCTGCCGCGTTCGCGGCCGCCTGTTTTGTTCTTCCCGTTTTTTCACAAACACCAGCTGCCAGGCCGCCTTTGAAAATCGGCTTTGTGTATGTGGCGCCGCTGACCGAGGCCGGCTGGGTGCGCCAGCATGAGGAGGGCCGCAAGGCCGTCGAGGCCAGGCTCGGTGCGCGTGTGACAAGCAGCTATGTTGAAAACGTGGCCGAGGGCGCCGACGCAGAACGTGTGATCCGCGATCTGGCCAGCCAGGGTCACCGGCTGATTTTCACCCCCAGCTTCGGGTATATGGAACCGACGCTGAAGGTGGCGAAGGATTTCCCCGATGTGAAGTTCGAGTCCATCACCGGCTACAAAACCGCTGCCAATGTGGCGGTGGCCAATGCGCGTTATTACGAAGGCCGTTACCTGGCCGGTATTGCTGCGGGCCGGATGGCCAGCAGTGCCGGGTATGTGGCGGGTTTCCCGATTCCCGAGGTGATCCAGGGCATCAATGCGTTCACATTGGGCATGCGGTCCGTCAATCCGGCTGCGACGGTCAAGGTGGTCTGGCTGGGCGCCTGGTTTGACCCCCCGCGCGAACGCGAGGCGGCGATGGCGCTGTTCAACCAGGGCGTGGAGGTGATGGCTTTTCACACCGGATCGACCGCCGTGATGAGCGCCGCGCAGGAGCGCGGCAAGCTGGCGATTGCCTACCACTCCGACATGCGCAAGTTTGCGCCCGATGCGCAGCTGCTGGCGGTGACGCACCAGTGGGGCGACTACTACACCCGGCGTGCGCAGGCCGTGCTCGATGGCAGCTGGAGCAGCCAGGCGCTGTGGGGCGGGGTGAAGGAGGGCATGATCCGCGTGGACAGCTTTGGCCCCAAGGTGCCGCAAAAAGTGGCTGACGAGGTGCTGGCACGCCAGAAAGACATCGCCGCCGGCAAGTTGCACCCGTTCGCCGCGCGCGCGGACCTGCGCGACAACGAGGGCCACATCGTCCTGGCCGCCGGACAAAGCTTGAGCGACGCACAAATCCTGGGCATGAATTTTCTGGTCGAGGGTGTGCAGGGCAAGCTGGGAAAATAACGGTTATTGCAGGCCGCGTATCGCGGAGTCACCGGGCTGCGGTAATCTAGCGTGCATGAAAGCCTGGCGCGCCTCCATCCTCACCTTTCCATCACCGGGGCAAGCCGCGCTGGAGTCTGATGGTTTGCTGGTGGTCGGCCCCGATGCCCAGGGCCGGCAGGTGGTGCAGGCGGTGGGCGCCTGGCAGGCGCTGGCCGCGCGTTTTGCGGAGGTGCCGGTGGAACACCTGCCGGGTCGCATCATCGCGCCGGGTTTTGTGGACATGCACATCCACTACCCGCAACTCGACGTGATTGGCTCGCCCGCAGAAGGCCTGCTGCCGTGGCTGGAGAACTACACCTTTCCGCATGAAAGCCGTTTTTCGGATACGGCGCACAACAACGAAGCAGCGGCGTTTTTTGTGGATGAACTGCTGCGCCACGGCGTGACGACGGCGCTGGCTTTTGCCACCTCGCATCCGGCCTCGGTCCACGCGCTGCTCGGCGAGGCGCAGCGCCGCAGCCTGCGTTTGATTGCCGGCAAGGTGCTGCAGGACCAGCATTCGCCGGACGGCGTGCGCGACGAAACCGAACAAAGCCTGCTGGACACCGAAGCGCTGATCACGCGCTGGCACGGGGTGGACCGGCTCGGTTACGCCATCACGCCGCGTTTTGTGCCGAGTTGCAGTGAGGCGCAGTTGCGCGGTGCCGGCGAGCTGGCCGCGCGTTACGCCGACGTCTGGATCCAGTCGCATGTGGCCGAGAACAAGGACGAGGTCGCCTGGGTGCGCGCGCTGTATCCGCAGGCGCGCAGCTACCTGAGCGTGTACGGACAGTTCGGCCTGTTGCGCCCGCGGGCCGTGTATGCGCACTGCATCCACATCGACGACGAAGACCGCGCGCTGATGCGTGACACCGGCACCGCAGCGGCGGTCAGCCCGACCAGCAACCTGTTTCTGGGCAGTGGTTTTTTCGACTACCTGGCGGCAGACCGCAGCGGTTTTTTATACGGCCTGGCCAGCGACGTGGGCGGCGGCACCAGCTTCAGCCCGTTTCACACCATGCTGGCGGCCTATTACGTGGGCCGCGAAGGGCAGACCAAGGCCGGTGTGTCACTGAGCCCGCAGCAGCTGTGGTGGCAGCATACCGGTGGCGCCGCGCGTGCGCTGGGTCTCGAAGGCGTGATTGGCAACCTGCTGCCTGGTTGCGAGGCTGATTTTCTGGTGCTCAATCCGCAGGCCACGCCGCTGCTGGCGCGCAAGACAGGGCAGGCCGCCAGCCTGGACGAGTTGCTGTTTGCGCTGATTGTGCTGGGCGATGACCGGGTGATAGAGAAAACAGTGATTTCGCAGGCCGAATCGGCCTCCAGCCCTTGACTGACGGGCGCAAGAAGCTATTAAAACAATAGCTTTTTGGTCTCTGACCGGCTTTTGTCCGGGCTTGCCTACAATCTAGGCACATCGAGGAAACCACCGCAATGAGCATCAAGAGCGACAAATGGATACGCCGCATGGCCGAGAGCACCGGCATGATAGAGCCTTTCGAGCCCGGCCAGATCCGCGAAAGCGAAGGCCGCAAGATCATCAGCTACGGCACCAGCAGCTACGGCTACGACATCCGCTGCGCGCCCGAGTTCAAGGTCTTCACCAACATCCACAGCACGGTGGTGGACCCGAAAAACTTCGATGAAAAAAGTTTTGTCGATTTCCACGGCGACAGCTGCATCATTCCGCCGAACAGCTTCGCGCTCGCCCGCACCATGGAGTACTTCCGGATTCCGCGCAATGTGCTGACCATCTGCCTGGGCAAAAGCACCTATGCGCGCTGCGGCATCATCGTCAACGTCACACCCTTCGAGCCCGAGTGGGAGGGCTACGTGACGCTGGAGTTCTCCAACACCACGCCCCTGCCTGCCAAGATCTACGCGGGTGAAGGCTGCGCCCAGGTGCTGTTCTTCGAGAGCGACAAGGACGACGTCTGCGAGACCAGCTACAAGGACCGCGGCGGAAAATATCAGGGCCAGGTCGGGGTGACGCTGCCCCGGGCCTGAAACCCCTGCAGTTTTATTTCACCAGCAGCACGGGAATCTCGCAGTCCGCCACCACGCGCTGCGCCACGCTGCCCATGAGGGCGCGGCTGAGCAGGCCCTGGCCGTGGGTGCCCATGACAATCATGTGGGCCTTTTCACGTTTGGCTACGCGCAAAATTTCGGTCGTCGGTGAGCCCACCACCGCCATCGTCTGGTACGCGATCTTGTGGCGTTTCAGGAAGCGATCAATCGGATCGAGCACCTTGCGCGACTCTTCGGCGTGGTAGGCGGTAACTTCTGCCGCTCCCAGCATGGACCTGACGCGTGGCGGCACCGGCGCCTGGACATTCAGGACGACCACCTGGTCTGAAGGGCCGGCCAGGCTTTCGTGGGTGGTCAGAAAAGCCAGCGCCTTTTTGGTGTATTTGCTGCCGTCAGCGGCGAACAGAATCTTCATTTTTTCCTCGGTTGAAGTGAAATCAGCGTAACACTAACACGGGAACGCTGCTGTGCGTCAGCACATGCTGGGTTTCACTGCCGAGCAGTATGCGTTTGATGCCCTTGCGGCCATGTGAGGCCATCACCACCAGATCACATTTGTGCTTTTTTGCCGCCTTGATGATGGATTCAGCCACCAGGTCCGAAGACGTGGTCACGGCTTTTGCCCGGATGCCCTCGAGCTGGGCCGATTGTTTGACGGCGTCCACCACGGCCTGGCCCTGGTCGGCCCATTGTTTCTCCGTGCGGGCGATGTCCTGGGAAGAGATCGTGATGCCGCCTTCGAAGTAGGCGATGGGGTAACGCGGAACCACGTAGAGCGCCACCAGCTCGGCGCCCGTCGCGCCCGCGAGTTCAATCGCGTTGCGCACTGCTTTTCTGGAAAGGGTCGAGCCGTCGGTAGCCACAAGAATGCGTTTGAACATGGCGGGGTCTCCTGGGTTGATTCGAGGCTTGCAGCTTAGGGCCGGGCTTGTCCCGCCGGATTGATCCATGTCAAGCGGGCGCGGGCGGCGGGCGGGACACTAGGGCCATGTCATCTGCCACCTTTGCGCCGGGCCCCGGCGCCGCGCCGCCCGCCGCCCGCTGGCTGGCGCTCGATGAACCCGGCGAATGGGAGAGTTTTGGCCGGCCGCTGCCGGCGCAGGCCGGTCGCTGGGAGTCTTACCTCGCCATCCAGGGCATGCATTGCGCCGCCTGCGCCCTGACGGTGGAAGCGCTGCTGCAGCAATTGCCTGGCGTGCACAGCGTGCAGGTCAACGGCGCCAGTGCGGTGGCCCGCCTGGCCTGGTCACCGTCGCAAGGTCTGCCCTCGAGCTGGCTGGCCGCCCTGCAGCGGGCTGGTTATGGTGCCTTGCCGGCGGGCGACGTGTTGGCCGCCGCGCCGCGCGTGCAGGCCGGGCGGCTCATGTTATGGCGCTGGCTGGTGGCCGGTTTTTGCATGATGCAGGTGATGATGTATGCCTTTCCGGCCTACACGGCGGCGCCGGGTGATATCTCTGCCGAGGCGCAGTCGCTGCTGCGCTGGGCCTCCTGGGTGCTGACATTGCCGGTGGTGCTGTTTTCCTGCCAGCCGTTTTTTGCAGCGGCCCTGCGCGATTTGCGCCACAGGCGCATCGGCATGGACGTGCCGGTGGCGATCGGGATAGCCATCGCCTTTGGTGCCAGCACGGCCGCCACTTTTGACCCGGCCTCGCTCTGGGGTGCAGAGGTCTGGTACGACTCATTGACCATGTTTGTATTTTTTCTGCTCTCGGGGCGGCTGCTGGAGCAGCGCCTGCGGGATCGCACCGCCGGCTCGCTGCAGGCCCTGATGCGCCGTTTGCCAGAGCGTGTGGAGCGCCAGGGTGCTGACGGCATTTTTGAGCATGTGGCGCTGCACCGCCTGGTGGCTGGCGACCTGATCCGGCTCCTGCCGGGCGAGATGGTACCCGCCGACGGAGTGGTGGTGGCCGGTGAAAGCCAGGTCGATGAAGCCCTGCTGACCGGCGAGTCCACGCCGCTGCTGCGCGGGACGGGCAGCGTGGTGATTGCCGGCAGCGCCAACCTGAGCGGCATGTTGATGGTACGGCTGCAGCGCGTGGGGCCGCACACCCGTTACGCCGGTATCGTGGCCCTGATGCAGCAAGCCTCGGTGCAAAAGCCGCGTCTGGCGCAGCTGGCCGACCGCATCGCCAGCCCTTTTATCGGGCTGGTGCTGCTGGCCAGCGCGGCGGCTGCCTGGTGGTGGTGGCCCAGCGATCCGGCCCATGCGATCAGCGTGGCGGTGGCGGTGCTGATCGTCACCTGCCCTTGCGCACTGTCCCTGGCAACGCCGGCGGCTACCCTGGCTGCTGCGGGCGCGCTGGCGCGGCGCGGCATACTGGTGCGCCGGCTCGAAGCGCTGGAAAGTGGCGCGGTGATAGACACCGTGGTGTTCGATAAAACCGGCACGCTGACGGCCGACGGCATGGCGCTGGTCAGGACCAGAACCCGCCAGGGGGTGGACGCCGCACAGGCGCTGGCTTTGGCCGCTGCACTGGCGCAGTATTCGCTGCACCCTTTGTCGCGTGCCCTGGTCAGGGCGGCTGGCACGGGGCCTGGCCAAGCCGGCGGGATGACCAGCGTGAGCAGCATCACCGACGTGCTTGAAGAACCCGGCCGGGGCATACGGGCGCGCGTACTGGCAGGCGGCGACGGGCAGGCACAGCTGCTGCGCCTGGGTTCGGCCGGGTTTTGTGGTGTGCTGGCGCCGGACGCAGAGGCCGAAGGCGCCCGGGTTCATCTGGCCGACGGACAAGGCTGGCTCGCCAGTTTCTCGCTGGACGAAAGCCTCAGGCCGGATGCCGGGCCCGCTGTGGGAGCGCTGGACACCCTGGGTCTGTCTGTGTGTTTGTTGTCGGGCGACCGGACAGCAGCGGTGGCGCGGCTGGCCGCGCGCGCAGGCATTGGCGACGCCCTGGGCCAGCAAACGCCGGAGAAAAAACTCGCGCATGTCCGTCTGCTGCAACAGCACGGCCATCGCGTCGCCATGGTGGGCGACGGCATGAACGACGCACCGGTGCTGGCGCGCGCGGATCTGTCTGTGGCCATGGGCCAGGCCGTGCCACTGGCGCAGGCGCAGGCCGACTTTGTGGTGCCCGGTGGCCAGCTGGCGGCGGTGGCGACCTTGCTGGCACAGGCGCGCCGGACCCGGGCGGTGGTGCGCCAGAACCTGTTGTGGGCGGCTGTTTACAACGCCGTGTGTGTGCCGCTGGCCGTGCTCGGGTTGATGCCGCCGTGGCTGGCGGGTCTGGGCATGGCGGCCAGCTCGCTGCTGGTGGTGCTCAACTCTGCGCGGCTGGCCCGGCTGCCCGGTGAGCGGTAATGGATATTCTTTTTCTGCTGATTCCGCTGTCGGTAGCGCTGGCCTTGCTGATCATCGTGGCACTGGGCTGGGCCGTATGGCGCGGGCAGTTTGAAGCACTGGAGCAGGAAGGGGAGCGCATTTTGCGTTCGGATTGACCTTCGTCAACTCAGACCCTGCTCACGGCAGGGACACTTGAAGCATCACGTAAACAGGTGCTTCATGAACAACAACACATCCGCTGCGATTTACGACGACACCGTCGTCCGGCAGTTTTCCCTGATGGCCGTGGTCTGGGGCGTGGTGGGCATGCTGGTGGGGCTGTTCATTGCCGCCCAGCTGGCCTGGCCAGAACTCAACTTCGGCATTCCCTGGCTCAGCTACGGGCGCTTGCGGCCTTTGCACACCAACGCGGTGATCTTCGCCTTCGGCGGTTGCGCGCTGATCGGCAGCAGTTATTACGTGGTCCAGCGCACCTGCCACGTGCCGCTGTTTGCCGGCAAGCTCGCTTCGTTCACCTTCTGGGGCTGGCAGGCGGTGATCGTCGCCGCAGCGGTCAGCCTGCCGCTGGGGTACACGCAGGGCAAGGAATACGCAGAACTCGAATGGCCCATCGACATCCTGATCACCCTGGTGTGGGTGGCCTATGCGATTGTTTTTTTTGGCACCATCGGTATCCGCAAGGTCAGGCACATCTATGTGGCGAACTGGTTCTACGGCTCTTTCATTCTTGCGGTGGCCATCCTGCATATCGTCAACAGTGCTGCGGTGCCGGCTGACTGGATGAAGTCCTACTCGGCTTATGCCGGTGTGCAGGACGCGATGATCCAGTGGTGGTACGGGCACAACGCGGTCGGTTTCTTTCTGACAGCCGGTTTCCTCGGGATGATGTATTACTTCGTCCCCAAACAGGCCGAGCGTCCGGTCTACAGCTACCGCCTGTCCATCGTGCACTTCTGGGCACTGATCTTCACCTACATGTGGGCCGGCCCGCATCACCTTCACTACACCGCCCTGCCGGACTGGACACAGTCGGTCGGCATGGTGTTCTCGCTGATCCTGCTGGCGCCGAGCTGGGGCGGCATGATCAACGGCATCATGACGCTGTCGGGGGCCTGGCACAAGTTGCGCGATGACCCGGTGCTGCGTTTCATGATCGTTTCCCTGTCCTTCTACGGCATGAGCACTTTTGAAGGTCCGATGATGTCGATCAAGACCGTCAACGCGCTGTCGCATTACACCGACTGGACCGTGGGCCATGTGCATTCCGGTGCGCTGGGCTGGGTCGGCCTGATCTCGATGGGCACGCTCTACTACATGATCCCGCGCCTGTTTGGCCAGAAGCAGATGTATTCGGTCAAGGCGATCGAGGCGCATTTCTGGATCGCCACCATCGGCATTGTGTTTTATATCGCCGCGATGTGGATCGCCGGTGTGATGCAGGGCCTGATGTGGCGCGCCATCAACGCAGACGGCACGCTGACCTACACCTTTGTCGAGTCGGTCAAGGCGACGTATCCCTTCTATGTGGTCCGCGTGATCGGCGGCGTGCTTTACCTGGGCGGCATGCTGATCATGGCCTGGAATACCTGGATGACCGTGGCCAGGGGGCGCTCGGTCAGTGTCATGGTGCCCGCACCTGTCCACGCCTGAAGAAAGCCCAATCCCATGACTGAAAAAAACACCTCCAATGCCGGCTTTACCCACGAGAAGGTCGAGACCAACAATTTCCTGATGATCGTGCTGATCCTCCTGGTGATCGCCGTGGGCGGCCTGGTCGAGATCGTGCCGCTGTTCTTCCAGAAGTCCACCACCGAGCCGATCCAGGGCATCAAGCCCTACACCGCGCTGCAACTGGCCGGACGCGACATCTATGTCCGCGAGGGCTGCTACAACTGCCATTCACAGATGATCCGGCCCTTCCGTGCAGAAACGCTGCGCTACGGCCATTATTCGGTGGCCGGCGAGTTTGTCTATGACCATCCTTTTCAGTGGGGCAGCAAACGGACCGGGCCCGACCTGCACCGCGTGGGCGGAAAGTACAGCGACGAGTGGCACCGCATTCACCTGGCCAACCCGCGTGATCTGGTGCCCGAGTCCAACATGCCGGCCTATCCCTGGCTCGAGAAAAACACGGTCAATCCCGCCGGGATGGCGCCGCGCCTGAAGGCCTTGCGCATGGTCGGCGTTCCCTACACCGATGCGGAGGTCACGCAATCGGCGCAGGACGTTGCCGGCAAAACCGAAATGGATGCCCTGGTGGCCTATCTGCAGGTGCTGGGCCGGACGCTCAAATAAGGAAACATGATGGACGTGACTACTCTGCGAATCATCGCCACCCTGGTGAGCTTTGCCACCTTTCTGGGCATCTGGTACTGGGCTTTTTCGCGCCGCAACAAGGCCCGTTTCGACGAGGCTGCCCGCCTCCCGTTCGAGCAGGACTGAGCGGAACAAGCCCATGGACAACCCCATTCACATTTTTTCGTTGACCCGCAGGACGGCCTCCGCCTGTGCCGGGGCAACGGGTCAGGAGACCTCATGAGCGATTTCAATGGAAACTTCTGGTCGGTGTATGTCGCCGTCCTGACTCTGGTCAGCATTCTGGCCTGTCTGCTGCTGCTGTGGATCACCGCGCGCAAGAAGATGGTGGCTCGCAGCGACAACACCACGGGTCACGTCTGGGATGGTGATCTGCGCGAGATGAACAACCCCATGCCCCGCTGGTGGATGTGGATGTTCGTGTTGAGCATCATCTTCGCGCTGGCTTACCTGGTGATTTATCCCGGCCTGGGCAGTTATGGTGGCCAGCTGGGCTGGAGCACCCGCGCCGAGTACAGCGCCGAGGTGGAGCGCGCCAACAAGGACCTGGAGCCGCTGTACGCCCAGTTCACTGCCAAGCAGCCTCCCGAACTGGCCGCAGACCTGGCGGCGATGGCCGTGGGTGAGCGCCTGTTCATGAACAACTGCGCCCAATGCCACGGTTCGGACGCGCGCGGCAGCAAGGGGTTTCCCAACCTGGCAGACGCCGACTGGCTGCACGGGGGCCTGCCCGCCAAAATCGCGGAGACGCTGACAGCCGGCCGGCAGGGCAATATGCCGCCCATGGCAGCGGCCGTAGGCACGCCCGATGATGTCAAGAACGTGGCCAACTACGTGCTCAGTCTGTCCGGCAGCCCGCACGACTCCGTGCGTTCGCAACTGGGCAAGGCGAAATTCACCGCCTGCGCCGCCTGCCACGGCATGGACGGCAAAGGCAACCAGGCGCTGGGTGCGCCCAACCTGACCGACGACATCTGGCTGCACGGCTGGGGTGAGCAGGCCATCATCACCATGATCAACAAGGGCAAGATCAACGAGATGCCGGCCCAGGCCGGCAAGCTGACCGAGGCGCAGATTCAGGTACTGACTGCTTACGTCTGGGGTCTTTCGAACAAGGCAGTTCCGGCGGCGAAACTCTGATCCGGTGGGCAGCTTGCAACCGTCGTCCGCTCGCAAGACCATTCCCATCATTCCCGTGGGAGATGACGACTCGTCCGAGTCGCTGTACGAAGCGCAGAAGAAGATTTATCCGCGCTCGGTCAGTGGCCTGTTCTCGCGCTGGCGCTGGGGCTTTGTTTTCCTGACACAACTGGTGTTCTACGGACTGCCATGGCTGGAATGGGGCCAGCGGCAGGCCGTGCTCTTCGACCTGGGCGCGCGCCGGTTTTACATCTTCGGCCTGGTCCTTTATCCGCAGGATTTCATTTACCTGACCGGCCTGCTGGTGGTCAGCGCCTTGTCCCTGTTTCTTTTCACTGCTGTCGCGGGGCGCCTGTGGTGCGGCTTTGCGTGTCCGCAGACGGTGTACACCGAAATTTTTCTCTGGATAGAACGCAGGGTGGAGGGTGACCGCAGCGCGCGCATGCGGCTCGATGGCGCACCGATGTCGCTGAAAAAAATCGCCAAGAAGTGGCTCAAACACCTGCTGTGGATCAGCCTGGCGCTGTGGACCGGCTTCACCTTTGTCGGCTTCTTTTCACCGATCCGCGAACTGGGCATGGATTTCCTGCAGATGGACATCGGGCCCTGGGAGGCGTTCTGGGTGTTCTTCTACAGCTTTGCGACTTATGGCAATGCCGGCTTCATGCGCGAGCAGGTGTGCAAATACATGTGCCCGTACGCGCGCTTCCAGAGCGCCATGTTCGACCGCGACACGCTGATCGTGAGTTACGACACGGCCCGGGGTGAACCGCGCGGTGCCAGGTCGCGCAAGACGGATCCGGCGACCCTGTCGCTGGGCGCCTGCGTGGATTGCACCCTGTGCGTGCAGGTCTGCCCGACCGGTATCGACATTCGCGAAGGTCTGCAGTACGAATGTATAGGCTGTGCGGCCTGTGTCGATGTCTGTGACACGGTCATGGACAAGATGAACTACCCGCGCGGCCTGATCCGCTTCAGTACCCAGGCAGCGATGCAGAACAAGTGGACGGGTCCGCAAATTGTCAAGCGTGTGTTGCGGCCGCGTGTGCTGGTTTATGGTGCGGTGCTGCTCGCCTTGTGTGTGGGCCTGCTCTGGAGCCTGGTGGCCCGCACGCCCCTGAAGGTGGACGTGGTGCGGGACCGCGCCGCGCTGTCGCGTATTGTGGCCGGTGGCAAGCTCGAAAACGTCTACCGCCTGCAGGTCATGAATGCCACCGAGCAGCCGCAGCGCTACCGCATCACCGCCGCCGGGCTCGAAGGCCTGGCGCTGGCATCGGATGCGGAGGTGGATGTCGGCCCTGCAGAGTCGCGCTGGGTGGCGGTGCGTTTGCAGATTCCCTATGGTTCCGCCACACCCGGCTCGCATCCGATCGAGTTCAGCATCGGGGATGCAGCAGGCCAGTCCCAGCTGACTGAGAAGTCGGTATTTCTCGTTCCGCGCTGATGAAACAGGCAAACACAGATTCAAGGAAACCGTCATGAACCCATTGCTCCAGGCTACCCCGCTGGCCGCTTCTCCCTGGTGGAAACACGGCCACGTCTGGCTGATCATTTCCGGCCCTGCCGCCGTGGTGGTGGCTGGTTTCGCCACCGCCTGGATCGCCATCAGCAACCCGGATCCGGTGGTGGCAGAGGACTATTACCGCCGCGGCGTCGAGATCAACAAGACGCTGGCCACGAATGACAAGTCCCTGATGCCGGCGGTGCAGGGGCGCAATCATGCGGCCACGCCTCCCGTCACCGGCGCCCGCTGATTCATACGCATTTCAAGGAGACCGCCATGTGGAGCCAGAAACTGATGTGGATCGCGTGGCCCGCGTTCCTGGGTGCGTGCGGGCTGGAATTGCTGGTTTTTGCGATGGTTGATCCGGGGGACCTCCATTGGTCGGGGGAGCCGCTGAGGCTTTCGCGCCAGGGCGTGTACACCGCTGCTTTTTTTGTATTCTGGGCCATCTGCCTGGTCTCCAGTGCGCTGACCAACCTGCTTGGCATGTCCTCGGCTGAGGTCAATCGCTGTCCTGTGCTTCCTGGCGACCGTCCGGACAGCTGTAGGCCGCAATAGGTTTGCGTCCGGCCGGAGCCTGAGGCGACCCCAGCCGCCTTCCCGTCGCTTGGCGTTTCAGCCGGATGTGTTTTTACCGCCCTGCGCCGAACGAATGACGAGAACCGGCACGGGTGCGAGCCGGATGATCTGTTCGGCGCCGCTGCCCAGCAGGGCACGGCCAAGGCCGCGTCGCCCGTGCGTGCCCAGAACGATCAGGTCGGCATTCCACGCCCTGGCGGCCCCGGCAATCACCTCGGGAAGCCGCTCGCCGAGCTGGTCGAACAGCATAGCGTCTGCGGGTACACCGGCCGCCCTGGCGATCTCCAGGCCATCCTGGAGGATGCGGTGTCCGGCTTCCTGCATGATCCCGAGCAGGTCGCCCGAATAGCCCCCGAACTGTTCATAACCGGCCAGATGGGTCAGGTCTTCCAGCACGTGCGCCAGGCGCACCTTGCCACCGCTTTCTCTGGCAAGCTGCAGCGCGGCGACCAGGGCCTTGCCGGATGTTTCGCTTCCGTCTATCGGCACGAGTATTTGTTTGTACATGGCTGCTCCTTCAGGGCTCAGGGATAAAAATTCCAGTCTGGATCGCCTGCCGGAAAGTGGTGTTGATATGGGTCAACGACACCCGGCTATGGCGCCACGGGCCGGGGGCCAATGAATACTTTTGTTGATTGCTACACTCGGTCATGATCTCCTCCCTGACGGATAGCCTTGATGCGAACTCCCGGGCCTATAACCCGGGCAACGCGGCGGCCCTGCTGGCGGGCGTGCTCGACTCGGCCATGGACGCCATCATCACGGTGGACGAACAGCAAAACATCATTCTGTACAACCGCGCAGCCGAGAAGATTTTTGGCTGGCCCCGCCAGAAGGTTTTGCATCAGTCCCTGCAGCGGCTGATTCCGGACCGCTTCCGGCAAGACCATGCCCGGCATGTGGAGCGTTTTGGAAGCATAGGCGCGACGTCCAGGCGCATGGGGACGCTCAATGTTGTTTACGGCCTGCGCGCCAACGGCGAGGAATTTCCCCTGGATGCGTCCATTTCCCATCTGGACACGCCCGAGGGAAAACTTTTCACCGTGATCCTGCGTGACATCACGGAACGGCTCCAGGCCCAGGAAGAGCATTTGCGGCTCGCAGCCCTTCTCGACTCAGCCATGGACGGAATCATCACCGTGAACGAGGCGCAGTCCATCGTGCTGTACAACCAGGCGGCCGAAAAAATATTTGGCTGGCCCAGTGAGCAGGCCCTGGGCCAGCCCCTGAACAAGCTGATGCCCGAACGCTTCCGCGCCAGCCACGGGGCGCACATTCAGCGCTTCGCTGCAACCGGCGTGACGTCCAGGCGCATGGGGGATGGCACGGTGATTTACGGTCTGCGCGCCGGCGGCGAAGAGTTTCCGATGGATGCTTCGATTTCCCAGCTCGACACTGCGGATGGGAAGCTCTATACGGTGATCCTGCGCGATGTGACCGAACGCGTCCGGGCCCAGGAGGAGCGCTCTGCCTTTGCCGCGGCTGTCAATGCGGCGCGGGAAGAGGAGAAAACGCGCGTGGCGCGCGAGCTGCACGACGAACTGGCGCAGTCCCTGACGGCCCTGAAGATGGACACCATCTGGTTGCGCGACAACCTGCCGCCTGCATCCGGTACGGTGGCCGCCAAATTGACCGACATGCTGGCCATGGTGGACGGCATGGTCGCCTCCACACGGCGCATTGCGGCAGATCTGCGTCCCTTGTTGCTTGACGACCTGGGTCTGCTCGCGGCGATTGAATGGCTGGTGCACAACTTCATCCAGCGCACGGGTGTGGGCTGTACGCTTTTGGCGGACGAAGACCTGGAGCTCCGGGAGCCTTACGCCACCGCGGTCTTCCGGATCGTGCAGGAGGCCCTGGCCAATGTGGCCAAACATGCTGGCGCCACAGAGGTCACGGTGGCGATTGATGCGCTCCCTGGCGCGATCGCGCTGGCGGTGCGCGACAACGGCCGCGGCTTTGCCGCTGAAGCGCCGCGCAAGCCCCAGTCGCTGGGTTTGATGGGTTTGCAGGAGCGCGCGCTGTTGCTCAAGGGGACTGTCGACATTCACAGTGCACCGGGGCAGGGCACACAGGTCGAGGTGAGCATTCCATTTCCGGCAGCAGAGGCCCGCACATGATCAGTATCGTGATCGCCGATGACCATGCGATTGTTCGCGAGGGCCTCAAACGCATCGTGTCATCGGCAGATGACCTGCGTGTGGTGGGGGAGGCGGCTGACGGCACCGAAGTCATGCAGCGGGTGCGCGAATCCGATTTCGAGGTGCTGGTGCTGGACCTTTCCATGCCGGGCCGCAGCGGCATGGAACTGATCAAGCTGGTACATGCCGAGAAGCCCAGGCTGCGCATTCTTGTGCTCAGCATGCATCAGGAGCTGCAATACGCGGTGCGTGCCATCAAGTCTGGTGCCAGTGGCTACCTCACCAAGGAGAGCGCGCCTGCGCAGCTGGAGCAGGCCATCCGCAAGATCGCCGGGGGTGGCGCTTTCATCAGCGCCGAAGTTGCAGAACAGCTGGCCCTGAGTGCCATGCCGGGCGGGACGTCCGCAGCGCATGAGTCGTTGTCGAACCGGGAGTTTGAAGTGTTTCGCCTGATCGCGGCCGGCGTATCGGTGACGGACATTGCCACCCGCCTGAAACTTTCCGTCAAGACCATCAGCACCCACAAGGCCAACCTGATGCAGAAAATGGGATTGCAAAACCAGAGCGACCTGATCCGCTACGCCATCAAGCACGGCGTGTCGGACCCGCTGGAGCCCTGAGCCTTTGCGCTCCATGACCTTGCCGGTGCCCTAGGAATATTCCTAGCGCCGCTCGGAAAGGCCGCGCCCTCATTCCGGACTTCTCTGAGGGCCTGATTCAGCCGCAGCCTATGGTTTTTGGCCCCGGCGCCAGCCACAGTAGAGCCATGCCTCAAAGCCAAGCGCCCCTCAGGGTTTTTCTCGCCGACGACTCGTCACTGATCCGGGACCGCGTCGCCGCCATGCTCGAAGCCAGTGCCATCGCAGTGGCAGGCCAGGCCGGGACACCACGCGCATCCATAGAGGGCATCCTGGCCACTTCACCCGATGTGGTGGTGCTGGACGTCCAGCTCGAAGGCGGCCAGGGCCTGGAGGTTTTGCGGGCGATCCGGCTGGCCGCGCCGCATGTTGCCTTTGTGGTCTTCAGCAGCAACTCCGGTCCCGCTTACCGAAAACGGTATGCCGCCGAAGGCGCAGATGCATTTCTCGACAAGAGCAGCGAGTTTGACCAGCTCGTTCAGGCCGTGAAAAGCGCCTCAGAACACGTGACGAATTGAACGCAAGTTACCCCAGGAGAACCTCATGTCCGCAGCCACCATGCATATCGTGACCACCCCCATTCGTGTCATCCCGCGTCAGGCAGCCCTGGTGCCGGGATCGGTCGCCCCGCTTGTCACGCATTGCTCGACCTGCCATCTGCGCGACCTGTGTCTGCCTTGCGGCCTGGCCGGCAGCGACGTGGAGCGCCTGGATGACCTGATGTTCAGCCGCCGCAAGGTGAAAGCTGGCCAGACCCTGTACCGTGAGGGGGACCGCTTCCAGTTTGTTTATGCCGTGCGCAGCGGCACCTTCAAATCCAGCCTGATGCTGGCCGATGGTCGCGAACAGGTGGGCGGTTTTTACATGGCCGGTGAATTGATGGGCCTGGACGGCGTGGCCAATGGTTCGCACGCCAGCAGCACCACGGCGCTGGAAGACACCGAGGTCTGCGCCATTCCCTTTACCCACTTTGCGGAGGTTGCGGCCGGCAGTTCCGGCATGCAGCATGTGGTGACCCGGCTGATGAGCCGTGAGATCGTGCGCGAGCACAGCCTCATGGTGCTGCTCGGCAGCATGAATGCCGAGGAGAGGCTGGCTGCTTTTCTTCTGAACCTGTCGCAGCGCCTCAAGGCACGCGGTTATTCGGCCAGCGAATTTCATCTGCGCATGTCGCGTGCCGAGATCGGCAGCTATCTGGGCATGACGCTGGAGACCGTCAGCCGCACTTTTTCTGCTTTCCAGCAGCAGCGCCTGCTGGAGGTGGACAAGCGCCACATCCGCATCACCGATCTGGACGGCCTGACCCGCGCCTTCGAGACGCGGGTGCACTGAAGGGCGTTTTCGGCGGCCCCGGCCCGACACGCGCTCAGACAGCGGGAATATCAAGTCGCTTCCGGCGCGCGTATTCAAACCCTTCATGCACACTGAGAAACACACGGTGCTGCAGGCGCTGACCCAGCTCTGTGGGAAGCAGGCGGTCCATCACCGGCCCCTTGACTTCGGCCAGCATGAACTCGATGCCGCGCGCAGCCAGACTGCGTTCCAGCTGGGTCAGCACGCCCAGGGCGGTGGTGTCGATCTGGTTGACGGCTGAGCAGATCAGCAACACGCGGCGCAGCGTGGCATCCTGGCCCAGCAGGGCCTCTATGCGGTCTTCGAGCACGGTCGCATTCGCAAAAAACAGGCTTTCATCGACCCGCAGGGCCAGCAGGCCCGGTACTGTCTGCACGCCATGCCGCGCCACGTTGCGAAAATGTTCGGTGCCGGGCACCCGACCCACCACGGCCATGTGCGGGTGGCTGCTGCGCCACACCAGCACCGCCAGCGACAACACCACCCCTGTCAGGATGCCCGCTTCCACACCCAGGATCATCACCCCCAGGGCTGTTGCCATCAGTGACAAGGCGTCGGCACGGTCGTAGTGCCAGGCTTCCCGCAGTGTCTGCAGGTCAATCAGCGAGCTCACCGCCACGATGATGGTGGCAGCCAGCACGGCGTGTGGCAGGTAGTAAAACAGATCGGTCATGACAGCGATCACCAGCGCCATCAGGGCTGCCGATATCACCCCCGCCAGCGGCGTGTGGGCACCGGCGGCGAAGTTCACCACCGAGCGCGCGAAGCCGCCGGTGACCGGGTAGCCGCCCGACAGCGCACTGGCCAGGTTGGCCGCGCCCAGTCCCAGCAACTCGCGATTGGGCTGGATACGTTGCTGGCGTTTGAGCGCCAGCGACTGGGCCACAGACACACTTTCGACAAAGCCGATCAGTGTGATCAGCAGCGCCGGCAACCACAGCTGCCCGAGCGCGGACAGGCCGGGCAGTTGCAGACTCAATGGCGGCAGTCCCTGTGGAACCGCTCCCACCACGCGCACACCGGCGGATTCATCCAGCCGGAAAAAAGCCACGATGGCGGTAGCCGTGATGACGGCCACCATGGGGGCGAGCTTGGCCATCAGTTCGGCGCTGCGGGTCGCCATGCCGAGACGGGTGAGTAGCGGTGCCAGGTGGCGCCGGGCCGCCAGCAAAAAAAGCAGGCTCGCCACACCGATGGCTGCCGTGGTCGGCTGGGTTTGCGGCAAGGCAGTGGCCAGCCCGCTGAGGGTTGTGAGCAGTTCAGAGCCCGGCACCTGGAGGCCCAGGATGTGCTTGAGCTGACCGGCTGCAATCAGCACGGCAGAGCCGCTGATGAAACCACTGATCACCGGGTGGCTGAGAAAATACGCCAGAAAGCCCAGGCGCAAGGCGCCAAAAGCCAGCAGCATGACGCCCGAGATCAGCGACAACTGGACCGCCAGGGTGACGTATTCGGCCGATCCCGCGGCGGCCAGGGGTTGCAAGGCACTGGCGGTCATCAGGGAAGCCACCGCAACCGGACCCACCGCCAGCGTCATGCTGGACCCCAGCAAAGCGTAGGCGACGATAGGCAGGATGCTGGCATACAGGCCCACTTCGGGCGGCAAGCCGGCCAGCAGGGCATAGGCCAGGCTCTGGGGAATCAGCATCACCGTGACAATCAGGCCGGCGGTCAGGTCACCTGCCAGCCATGCAGGACGGTAGGCGCGAAGCCAGGCAGGCAGGTAGTTCATGAATGACTTCGGGAAAGCGCGGTGCACACCGTTCTGGCGCGCGGCGTCAGGCGGGGTCCTGAGACAGGGTGTACAGCTGGGCGGAGCGTGCGCCCGACCGGCAGAACGCCAGTACGGGTGCGGGTGCGCTGGCCAGCGCCTCGCGCATGGCACGCACCTGCGCCGGCGTGATGGCGCCGGAGATCACGGGCAAATAAACATAGTGCACACCCGCCGCCTGCGCAGCCAGCTCGATGTCGCGGCTCAGCGCCTGGGCGCCGCCTCTTTCGCCGTCCGGCAGGTTGTTGATCACGCTGGCGAAACCCTGCGCAGCCACGGCAGCCATGTCGCCGGGCTGGAGCTGCCCGGCGACCGAGAAGGACGTATTCAGCGCCCGGGTGGCGGGCGTTTTGCGCGCCGATGGCGGTTTTTTGTTGCCGTGCACACGGCCTTCGCTCCACTCGAAAATCGCCATGCCTGCCAGCATGGCCAGCACAAACACGGCCGCTTTGGGTTCACCTCCGCCCAGCGACACCATCGCCGGGCCCGGACAAAAGCCGGCCAGGCCCCAGCCTGCGCCGAACAGCAGACTGCCCGCGAGCAGGCGCTTGTCGATGTCGCGCGAGCCGGGCAGGTGCAGGGCGCCGCCCAGAAAGGTGGTGCTGCGTTTTTTGGCCAGCCCAAACGCGAACACGCCGACCACAATGGCGCCGCCCATCACCAGTGCCAGGGAGGGGTCCCAGGCGCCAGCCAGGTCCAGAAAGCCAATGACCTTGCCGGGGTCTGTCATGCCGGAGAGGATGAGGCCGATGCCGAAGAGCAGTCCGACCGCGAATTCAGAAATGCGATGTTTCATGGTTTTTCCTTGCAGACAGGGCTCAGCCAGCCAGCGCATGACGCGCCAGATAAACCGTGACAAAACCTGCGCCCATGAAGGCCAGCGTGGCCACCAGGGAGCGCGGTGACAGGCGCGACAGGCCACAGACGCCATGGCCACTGGTGCAACCAGAGCCGAAGCGTGTGCCCACCCCCACCAGCAGCCCTGCGATGACCAGCGTGGCCCAGCCGGCGTCTATACGCACGGCGACAGGCCCGGCCAGCAGCAGGTAGAGCAGGGGCGCGACCAGCATGCCCAGCAAAAAGGCCAGGCGCCAGCCCACGTCACCTGATTGGGGGCGCAACAGGCCGCCCAGGATGCCGCTGATGCCCAGGATGCGCCCGTTGAGCAGGATGAACATGGCCGAAGCCAGACCCAGCAGGATGCCACCGGCCAGCGAAGCCCAGGGCGTGAAGTGGTTCCAGTCAATGGTCATTTGTTTTTCCTTTTGGAGCTGTTGCAAAATTGCTCATACAAGACCTTCATCACGGCCAGCGCCTGGGGGCTGTCGATCTGGTAGTAGATGTTCTTGCTTTCCCGGCGGGTGCTGACCAGGCCTTCATCACGCAGCACGCCCAGCTGTTGCGACAGCGTAGGCTGCACGATGCCGACCATCGCTTCGAGTTCCCCGACCCGCTGCTCGCCCTGGGCCAGCTGGCAAAGCAGCAGCAGCCGCGCCGGGTTGGACAGCACCTTCATCAGGCGGCTGGCTTCTTCGGCCGAGCTGCGCAGCATGTCGATGTCCATGGTGGTGTCTGCCTGCATGGTGATAACGCTCCGTTTTGATTTGAGACAATATGAGTATATTGACTAATAATATATTTGTCAATATACTATGAAAAATGCAATCAATCAAAAGGAGTGCTTCATGACCGCAGCCGTACAGAGTTTTTTTGACCCCGCCACCTGGACGGTGAGTTATGTGGTTTATGAGAAAGAGGGCACGGCCTGTGCCATCATCGATTCGGTGCTGGACTACGACGCCAAGTCCGGGCGTACCCGCACCACATCGGCGGACAAACTGGTCGAATTTGTGCAGCAAAAGAAGCTGCGTGTGGACTGGATTCTCGAAACCCACGCCCACGCCGACCACCTGTCTGCTGCGCACTACCTGCGGCGCAAGCTGGGCGGAAAAATTGCCATAGGCGCGGCCATCACCGATGTCCAGAATGTGTTCAAGGGCATATTCAATCTTGAGCCCGGGTTTCGACCGGACGGCCACCAGTTTGACCACTTGCTGCAGGACGGCGAGACTTTTGCCATAGGTGCACTGGCGGCTCAGGCCCTGTCGGTGCCGGGACATACACCGGCGTGTATCGCCTTCCGCGTGGATGACGCGGTGTTTGTGGGCGACACCCTGTTCATGCCGGACGTGGGTACGGCACGCTGCGATTTCCCTGGCGGCGACGCACACAGTCTTTACCGGTCGGTGCGCAGGCTGCTCAGTCTGCCGGCCCCAACGCGGCTTTTCATGTGCCACGACTACCCGCCCGAGGGGCGAGCCCCGCTGTGGGAGACCACCGTGGCCGAGCAGCGCGCCGGCAATATTCATGTTCACGATGGCGTCAGTGAGGAAGACTTTGTGCGCATGCGCACCGCGCGCGACGCGACGCTGGAGATGCCGGTGCTCATTCTGCCCTCGGTGCAGGTCAACATCCGCGCCGGCGAGATGCCCCCCGCAGAAGACAACGGGGTGTCCTACCTGAAGATTCCGCTCAATTCCCTGTGAGTATTGCGATCCCATACCCGCGCCACTGCGCAGAAAGGCCGATGCCATGAGTGACACACAAGTACGGGTTCATCTGACGCAGGACAAGGACTACCGCTTCCAGGTCGTCTTTGACGACAGCGTGCCTGCCTTGACGGTTGACGAGCCGCCTCCGCTGGGCAGTGCCACGGGACCCTCTCCGGTGCAACTGCTCACCGCAGCGGTGGGCAGCTGTCTGTCGGACTCCTTGCTGTTTGCCTTGCGCAAGTTCAAGCAGGACCCTGAGCCCATGCGTTGTGAAGTGCAGGCCGACGTGGGCCGCAACCCTGAAGGGCGGATGCGGGTGCTGCGCATGAAAGCGCTTCTGACGCTCGGTGTGGAGGCCGCTCAGCTGGCGCACCTGGACCGGGTGCTGGGCCAGTTCGAGGAATTCTGCACCGTCACCCAGAGTGTGCGCGCAGGTATGGAGGTGACTGTTGAGGTCTACGACGCGGGCGGAGCGCGTCTGAAATAAAGGCTGGCAGCCCCCTCTCAGGGCTGCCGGTTTCTAGCTGGACGCTGGTGTCGCGTGAGCGGCCACCAGCGACGTCCGCACCCGCTCCAGCTTCTCGCGCACCTCCTGCGCGACGCGGCCAACTTCGGGGTCGCTGGTCAATTGCAGCACGGCAATCGGGTCCATGAAAGCAATAACAAGACGGCCGTCAGCTTCCTCCCGGACCAGCACGTTGCACGGCAACAGAAGTCCGATATTCGCTTCTGCATTCAAGGCACGCAGCGCCAGCGAGGGGTTGCAGGCACCGAGTATCCGGTAGGCAGGCATGTCCACCCCCAGCTTGGTCTTCATGGTGGCCTGAACGTCGATCTCGGTGAGAACGCCAAAGCCTTCTGCCTTGAGCGCATCGGTGACAAGCGCCACCGCCTGGGGGAAGCCTTGCTTTGGCAGGACGCAGTGAAACCCGTAGGCCGGGTCTCCCGCGGTCAGCGGGGATGTCTTGAGATGGCTCATGGGAATGCGGCCTGACGCGCTCAGCGCCGCGGCGCCGGGCAGGAGTTGATGCCCAGCAGGCTGTAAAGCGGGCACATGCCGACAGCGCCGGTGACCAGCGGGATGACGCCGATGTAGCCCCACAAGCCGACGGTGCCGGTGGCAGCCAGTCCAATCAGGACAAGCCCCACAATGACCCGCAGGCTGCGGTCCAGAACGCCTTCATTGGTTTTCATGTCAAGTTCCTTTGGAAGTTAAAAAATGCATGCCCATGGCACCAGTCGATGCAAGCAAAAGCGCAACCACAGGCTACCGCTTTGCCGCCTTCATCCCCTTGACCTGGATCAAACGGCCTTGGTCATATAGCCCATCCAGGGCCAGTAAGTCAGTGCAAATATGACCAGCAACACCGCGGCCGCCAGCGTGATCACCAGACCGGTGCGAACAAAATCCCGCGCGTCAAAGGTGTCGGTTCCGTAGGCGATCATGTTTTGTGGCGCATTCACCGGCAGGATAAAACCAAAACTCACCACAAACTGCAGCAGCATGGTCATGCCAATCACGTTGATGCCCGGCGTCTGCACCGCCATCAACACGCTGATGATGATGGGAATCATGGTCGATGCCAGTGCTGTCGCACTGGCAAACCCCAGGTGAATCACGATCAGGAACAGCGACAGCAGCATCAGGATGGCAAAAGCGCTGGCTTGCTGCAGGCCGAGGTTTTGCACAATCAGGTTGGCCAGCCACGAGGCGGCGTTGGTGCGCAGCAGCGCCGTGCCGACGCTGATGCCCACGGCGAAAAGGATCACCGTGCCCCAGGGAAAGCCGCGTTGCGATTCTTTCCAGTCCATCACGCCCAGTCGCGGCAGCAGCATCAGGGCGATGGCGGCAATCGTGGTCGAAGACGTGTCGAAGTTGTGCAGCACTTTCTCGGTGGCCCAGAAGCCCAGCAACACCAGCACAATCACCAGCAATTTCCACTCGCGCCCGGTCATCCTGCCAATGGCGTCCAGTTGCAGGCGAATGGTGGCCTGGCCACCTTCTATCTCTTTCATCTCGGGCTTCATCATGCGCGTCATGATGAAATACACCGCGACGCTGAGCAGGGCCGAGAACGGTGCACCCGCGATAAACCATTCGGTCCAGCTGATGCTGGTGCCAAACTGTTTTTCAATGAAGCCGATGGCCACCATGTTCTGCGCTGCGGCCGTTTTGATGCCGACATTCCAGACACTGGCGGTTTGTGCGGCGGTGATCACCAGCAGGCCGGCAAAGCGGCTGCGTTTGTCCACCTTGAAGGCCAGGATGAAACCCATCATGATGGGCACCAGGCAGGCCACCCGCGCGGTGGTACTGGGCACGATGAAGGACAACAAAAAGCCCGTCACCATCGCACCCATCACGATGTGGTTGGTACCCGCATCCACTTTCGAAAGTACCAGCAGCGCGATGCGCCGGTCCAGCCCGGTGGCGGTCATTGCAGCCGCAATGAAGCAGGCCGCAGCCACCAGGGCGACCGCGCTGTTGGAAAACCCGGACAAGGCCAGGCCCAGCGCCGCACCTGTGCCCATGTCCGCCCCGGCGGGTTTGGCCGCGTCGGGCGCGTAGGCCAGCAGAAAAACCATCAAGGCGCCAATCACGACCGAGCTCACCGCATAGTCCAGCGCCTCAGTCATCCAGACAATCACCGCGAAAGCGAGGATGGCCAGCATCACCTGCCCGGCCGCGGGCAGGCCTTGCGCGCTGGGCATCCACAACACGGCGAGCAGGGCGGCCGCTGCTGCGAGCAGCCCCGCTTGTTTGAGCAGGGTTCCTGGGGTACCGGCGCCGCCCGTGGAGACGGGGCCGGGGGAGGGGTTCAACACAGGGGTCATGCGGCTCTCCTTTTGTTTTGGAGAACTATCCGGCGTTTGGCGCGCCCGGGTTTGACATGCCTCAAGAAGAAGGCTTGTTTCTGGTCTGCCCGGCGCGACGCAGCAGCTTGCGCAGCTCGCTGAACCACAACACGCTGCTGCCCATGGCGGCGCAAACCAGCCATTGCGACTGCGTCAAGGGCACGGTGCCAAAAGCCAGGTTCAGCACCGGAAGGTGAACCACCGCGACCTGCAGCAGCCCCGAGAGGGCCAGCGCGCCCCACAGCCAGGGATTGACGAACAGGCGGTGGAAGGCGCTGGTGGTTTCCGAACGGGCGTTGAAGCAGTTGAACAAATGGGCGAACACCAGCACCGTGAAACCCGCGGTGCGTGCGCTGTCCAGGCTCTGCGTGCCTTCCATCAAGCCGCCGGGCAGGTACAGATCCATGGTCAGCAATGAGGCCAGCGCCACCACCAGGCCGATCTCCACAACGCCGACCCACATCTGTACGTCGATCACGCGCTCGGTCGGGTGGCGCGGTTTGCGTGCCATGACGTCGTCCGCCGGCGGGTCGATTCCCATCGCCAGCGCGGGCCAGGAGTCGGTGATGAGGTTGAGCCAGAGGATCTGCGTGGCCAGCAGCGGCAGTACCACCACGCCATCGGGATGGGAAAGCCCGATCACACCGGCGCCAACCACGCCGAGGAACACCATCAGCACCTCGCCCATGTTGGACGACAGCAGGTAGCGCAGGAATTTGCGGATGTTGTCAAAGATCTGGCGTCCTTCGCGCACCGCCTGCACGATGGTGGCAAAGTTGTCGTCCGCCAGGATCATGCGGGCAGCTTCCTTGCTGACCTCGGTGCCAGTGATACCCATGGCGACACCGATATCCGCAGATTTCAGCGCCGGCGCGTCGTTGACGCCGTCGCCGGTCATCGCCACGATGTGGCCGGCCGCCTGCAGCGCGTCCACAATGCGCAGTTTGTGCGCGGGCGATACACGGGCATAGACAGACGTGTTCTGTACGGCGGCGGCAAAAGCGGCGTCGTCCAGTGCATCGATGTCGCTGCCGGTCAGCGCAGCTTCGCCAGACGCGACGATGCCCAGGTCTGCCGCGATGCGCGCAGCGGTGCGCGGATGGTCGCCGGTGATCATGATGACCCGGATACCGGCGCGCCGCGCCTCGGCAATCGCCGCTTTGGCTTCCGGCCGGGGCGGATCCATCATGCCGACGCTGCCGACAAAGATCAGATGGTTCTCCAGGGCGTCGCCAGCCTGCCAGTCCTCGCCGGGCGCCAGCGGCCGGTAGGCCACCGCCAGCGTGCGCAACGCCGCATCCGACATGGCATCGACGTCAGCCAGCAGTTGCCCGCGCAGCAGGGCTGTCAGTGGCACCGACGCCATGCCGACGCGTGCATGGCTGCAGCGGCCCAGCAACACGTCGGGGGCGCCCTTGGTGATCAGCACCCGGGCGCCCGCGTGTTCATGATCTATCGCTATGCTGGACATCATCTTGCGTTCGGAGGTGAACGGGATTTCAGCGATGCGCTCGAAGCGTTTTTCCCGGCGCTCGTGGATGCCCAGCTTGCGCTCGGCCACCAGAAAAGCCGCTTCGGTCGGGTCGCCATGAATTTCCCAGGCGCCGCTGTCGGCCTGGCGCAATTGCGCATTGCCAGACAGGCTGCCGCCGCTGAGCACGGCAATCTGCTCCTGCAGCAAGGGACCGGCGGCCAGCTCCTGGCCCTCGTGCTCGAGGCGCCCCACCGGCGCGTAGCCCACACCCGTCACAGACACGCTGCCCGACGCAGTCATCACGCGTTCTATGGTCATCTCCGAGCGCGTCAGGGTGCCGGTCTTGTCCGAGCAGATGACCGATGCCGAACCCAGTGTTTCCACCGACGAGAGGTTTTTGACGATGGCCTTGTGCCTGGCCATGCGCTGCATGCCCAGCGCCAGCACCACCGACAAAATGGCCGGCAGCCCCTCGGGCACTGCCGCCACCGCCAGCGCCACGCCCAGAAGCAGCACGTCGATCACATCTTTGGTATTGCGAATCTCCGTGATCAGCAAGATGGTGCTGACCACCACGACCGATATCGCGACGACCGCCAAACCCAGCATGCGGCCTATGCGCGCCACCTCCAGCTGCAGCGGCGTCGCTGCGACCGGGGTGGCCTCCAGCATCGCGGCGATGCCGCCCATCTGCGTTTGCATGCCGGTGGCCGTGACCACCGCCAGGCCAGTGCCCTGGACCACCGCCGTGCCCTTGAACACCATGTTGATCTGGTCGCCCAGGGCCGGGGAGCCGTGCAAGGTGGCGGCGTCTTTCTGCACCGCCTGGCTCTCGCCGGTGAGGGACGCTTCCTGCACGCGCAGCGACACAGCCCGCAGCAGGCGTGCGTCGGCCCCCACCGCATCGCCCTCGCCCAGCAGCAGCACATCGCCACGCACCAGTTCGACGCCCGGCACCCGCTGGACCCGGCCATCGCGCAGCACGGCGGCGCTGCTTGTGCTCATGCGCGCCAGCGCCGCTACCGCCTGCTCGGCCCTGGCCTCCTGCGCGAAACCCAGCACGCCATTGACCAGCACCACCACGGCGATCACGATGGCATCGACTGGCCACCCCTGGCGCCCCTCGATGGCCCAGGCCAGCAGCGCAATACCGATGGCAGCCAGCAGCAGGTAAATCAGCGGGTCCTGAAAGTGCGCCAGCAGGCGGCGCCAGGCGGGAACACGCGGGGTCGCGCGAAGCTCGTTCGGGCCACCTTCGCGCAGGCGCCGCGCCGCCTCGGCGCTGGTCAGGCCCTTGTCGATGTCGGTCGCTGTCAGTCGCACAAGCTCGCCGGCAGGCAGGGTGCAAGGGTCTGGCATGGCCAGCAGGGTGATTCCGGACGGGTGGATGTTGTTTGCCTCAGTGGCTGCCAGAATAGCAACTTTTAACACATGGGCTCATGGGGCTGCGGCCGGTATTTCTGCCTGAAAACGCAGCAGCCATGCCCACCAACCTGACTGTCCGCAGGCTGCAGTATCAAACCGGTCTCTGGCCCCATCTGCACCTGCATAAACAGCTATTAAAATGATAGCTGCTGAGCTGGTCATACGGTCGCCCTGAGAGGCCTGTGTGCTGGTCACACCTTGCGTGCCTTGATGCGCACGCCGTCGCGCACGGTCGCCGGCGGATAAACAATCACCTGCTGCCCTGGTATCAGGCCGCTGCGGATCCAGGCGGTGTCGCGGTTGCGCGCGCCCAGCTGCACCGGCACCTGAAGCGCCCGCCCGCCGTCGGCGGTGAACACGGCAAAGCGCGCTGCGGCCGCCGGGTTGCCGCCGGCTTCGCCGGTGCCGCTGGCCGGCAGCGGAAACACGGCGCTCACGGGCACCTGCACCGCCTGGTCTTTTGCCAGCGTGACGATACGCACGCTGACACGGTAGCCGTCCCCGAGCGCCTGCCACTCTGGCTGCGCACTGGTGATGTCTATCAGTGTCCGGACGCGCTGCTCTTCCACGCCAAGCGCCGAGACCTTGGTGAACGCCGCCGGCTCGACGCTGCGCACGCGGCCTTCCAGCGCCGCTGGCCCGCCCCAGGCTTCAATCACGACGCGGCTGCCGGGCAGGGCGACCATGGCGTCGGTGGTCAGCAGCTCGGCAACAACCTCCATGCGGCGCGTGTCGCCAATTTCAAGCAGCGGCGTGCCGAGCGCCGTTGCGCCTTCACTGGTTTGCAGCACCCGCAACACGCGGCCCGCCGTCGGTGCGCGCACGGTGAAGCCGCTTTTGCCGATGCCCGGTCCCGCTGCCGGCTGGCCCACCACGCCCAGTGCGGCTTGTAGCTGCTCCAGTTCGTGCACCGCCATGCGCCGTTCGGCGCTGGCGGCCTCGAGTTCCCGCTGGGCGCCCAGGGCCGCCAGCCGCTCGGTCTCGATCTTAATGGGCGCGACGAAACCTTGCAGCGCCAGTTGCTCGCTGCGGCGTACCTCGTTTCGCGCCTGGTCGAGCGCGACCTGCGCCCTGGCGATGCGTGCGCCGGCCCGGGAGACGTTGTCCTGCGCGCCCTCGACGCGCGCCCGCTGCTCGCGCAGCGCGCGCTCGTCCAGCATGGCGGGCAGGACCGAATGCAGCTGCGCCAGCGGCATGCCCGCCGTCACCGCATCACCTTCTTTGAGGGTGATGCGCTCCAGGCGCCCGGCCAGGGGCGCCGACACCAGGTAACGATCAGTCAGCCGTGTTTTGCCATCTTCATCAATCGTGGTTTCAAAGTGTCCCTGCGTCACCGGCGACAACTCCACTTCCACCGGCCGCGGTGCGAAGGCCCAGGCCACGGCGAGCACCAGCAGCAGCGCCGTGGCGCCTCCCACGATCCAGGTTTTGCGTTTCATGCTGTGCTCACTCCATCACTCCATAAATCCATTGTTCGAACACCCGGTCATTCCCGGGTCTTCAGGGCAGCCACCATGTCGAGCCGGTCGATGCGGCGGCGTACCACCAGCGCGCTGGCCACGGCCGATACCAGCACGGCCAGGCCGGCCATGGCGTAGGTAGCCGGTTGAATCACCACCGGGAAAAAGAACTGGTCTGACTTCAGCAGCACGGCAATCAGGTGCACCAGGCCGTAACCCAGCGCCATGCCCAGCGGCAGCGCGATGGCGATGCCAATCGCCATTTCCCCGAGCAACAGACCCGACACCTCGGCGCGTGTGAAGCCCAGTACGCGCAGGCTGGCCAGTTCCCAGGTGCGTTCGGCCAGCGCAATGCGCGCATTGTTGTAGACCACGCCGACGGCAATCACCGTCGCAAAAAATGTCAGCACCGCGCTCATGATGCGGATGTTGCGCGCGCTCACCTCCTGCAGGTTGCGCAGCAGGCTGGCTTTGCTGAATACCCCGACCACGCGTGGCAGCTGCTTGCTCGCCTCCAGCAGCGTCGCTTCCTGGCCGCGCTCGACCAGCACCGAGAACCATGTCGATTGATCACCTTCCTGCAGCAGCCGGTTTAGGGTACGGCGCTCCAGGTAGGCGTTCAGGCCCATCATTTCCGGCACGGTCACGCCGAGCCGCACCCGGAAGCTGCGTTGCCGGCCTTCGAGCACTTCAACCTGCACCAGGTCACCCATGCGCAGACCGAGCTTGTCGGCCAGCCGGTCGGTCATGACCAGGCCATCGTCGTCCAGCCTGCTGGCCTCGTGATTGTCCTGGCCAACGATGCGGGTCAAGCGGGGCTGCCGGGTCAGGCCCCGGATGGCGCCGCGCTCGCTGCGATGGCCGTTGACGAAACGCACCGCGACATCGCGGCCGGTCTCCACCGCTGTGACCCCGGGCAGGCGTGCGACTTCATGGCGGGCACTGTTGTCGGTGGCCTCGGTCATCCAGAGGATCACGTCGCTGCGCATGCTGACATTGAACTGCGAATCGACGATGTAGTCGATGGCGTCCCTGAAGAAGTTACCCATGACCACAATCGCCACTGCCGCCGCCACGCCACCGATCGACAAGGCAGTGCGCAGCGGCCGCCGCTCCATGTTGCGCAGTATCATGCGCAGCCCCGGACCCAGACCGGTGAAACCGAGTCGCTCCACCAGGGTGCGGCGATAACGCCCGGGTGCGGCCGGCCGC
>CALRUM020000014.1:0-106988 GCA_943371375.1 Asaia bogorensis | reverse complement strand
ATCCGTTCCCGCTTTATTTCCCCCAACCCGTCGGGCTGGGCCGAGGAGCGCAGGTAAAAGCGGAACAGGGCTCGCGATTGTTTGAGCCGAAGGCGAGTTCGAGCGAGACCCCGCTTTTACCGAGCACCGCAGGTTGCCTGGAGCGAAGCGGAAGGACCCAGACCATCGGGTCGCCTTCTCTTTGCTTACTTTCTCTTGGCGACGCAAGAGAAAGTGAGTCGCCCGCCGGGGCGAGACCCGGCTTGTGGGCAAGCCGAGCTGCACGAGTTATCCAACATGGATCCCGGATCAAGTCCGGGACGACACCGGAAGCGGGATCCCTCAGGGCCCGCCGTACAACCACGGCAAATCCAGCAAGCGCTCCCCCAGCAGTTTCATAGACCCATCCCGCCCCCACCGCACCACCCCACTGGCATGAAAAATCTGTCCATTGCGGATGGCACGCGCCTGCACCATTGCATTGCGCTGCCAGCGGTTCAGCGCATAACGGTTCAGCATGGTCGGCACGTCGAGCGCCGGGTCCAGCGCCTGCGCCAGCACACGCCCCAGTTCGGCCGCGTCTTCTATCGCCATGCCGGCGCCCTGGGCCAGATAAGGTCGCATGGGATGGGCCGCGTCGCCTAACAGCGCCACACGGCCCAACGCGTGCTGGTACGCACCCTGCATGGGCCGGCGGTCACACAGGGCCCAGAGCCGCCAGGCGGGAATGGCCCGCACCAGGTCCTGCAGTGGCGCACAGCTGCTGGCCAGCGCCGCGTGCAGGCCGGCGCCGTCGGTGCCCTGGTCCCAGTTGTCGAGCTCATCCCCGGCACGCCCTTGCACAATGCCAACCACGTTGAGCGACTTGCCGCCACACACCGGGTACTGCACCAGATGCAATTTCGGCCCCAGCCAGGCCGTGATCTGGCTGGAACGCAGGGCTTCAGGCAAATCCGCCTGCGGCAGCATGGCGCGGTAAGCCAGGTGGCCGGTGGCGCGCGGCGGCCCGTCACCCAGCAGCCACTGGCGCACCGGGCTCCACAAACCATCGGCACCCACGAGTACCTCACCCTCCACAGGCGGATCGTCGCCGCTTTGCACCGTCACCGCCTGCAGGTTCTGCGTGAAGCGGCTCAGAGTGTGCTTGAGCTTGAGCGTGACGCCAGCCTGTTGCACGCTGTGCAGCAACAAGCCGTGCAGATCGGCGCGGTGCACCGTGGCATAAGGCGCGCCGTAACGCTGCGCCATCACTTGTCCGAGTTGCAGCACGCCCAGGGTTTCACCAGTCAGGGCGCTGCGCACCTCCAGGCGGTCGGGGAAGGCCGCCACGCCGGCCAGCGCATGGTCCAGGCCCCAGCCCTGCAATACCCTGACCACGTTAGGCCCGAGCTGGATGCCGGCGCCGACCTCGCTGAAGGCCGGGGCGCGCTCGTACAGGCGCACGTCCCAACCGGCCCTGGCGCTGGCCAGCGCGGCGGCCAGCCCGCCAATGCCGCCCCCGGCAATCAAGGCCTGCACATCAATTCCCGGAAAATCAAACTGCCAACACTTTCTTCTGTCACAGGCTCAGGCAGCAAGCAATTGCCTGAGCACAAAAGGCAAAATGCCGCCATGGCGGTAGTAGTCCACCTCGATCGGTGTGTCGATGCGCAGTATCACCTGCAGCTTTTGCTGCGAACCATCGGCGCGGGTGACGGTCAGCGTGGCTTCGCTTTGCGGCTTGAGGTCCGGGTCGGGTAACACGTCGATCACTTCATCGCCGCGCAAACCCAGGGTCTGCCAGGAGTCGCCAGCCTTGAATTGCAGCGGCAACACACCCATGCCGACCAGGTTGCTGCGGTGGATACGCTCAAAACTTCTGGCCACCACCGCCTTGATGCCCAGCAGCTGTGTGCCCTTGGCAGCCCAGTCGCGCGATGAACCGGTGCCGTATTCCTCACCCGCAAAAATCACCGTGGGTGTGCCTTGTGCCATGTAGGCCATCGCGGCATCGTAGATGAACATCTTTTCCGCGCCGGGCTGAAACAGCGTGACACCGCCCTCCTCGCGCGAGCCGTCGGCACCGGCCGGGATCATCAGGTTCTTGATGCGTACATTGGCAAAGGTGCCGCGCATCATCACCTCGTGGTTGCCGCGGCGCGCACCGTAGCTGTTGAAGTCGGCTTTTTGCACGCCATGCGCCAGCAGCCACTGGCCGGCCGGCGAGCTGGCCTTGATGGCGCCGGCGGGGGAAATATGGTCGGTGGTGATCGAATCACCAAACAGCGCCATGATGCGCGCGCCTTTCACCGAGACCACATCCTTCTGGCCACCCGCCGCTGGGTCCATGGCGAATCCGGCAAAGAATGGCGGTTCCGCAATGTAGGTGCTCTTCGGCCAGGTGTAGGCCGTGCCCTCCACGCCCCTGATTTTTTCCCACAGCTTGCCGGGCTCGGTCTTGACCTTGGCATAGTTTTCGCGAAAGGCTTTGCCATTCATCGCGAACTTCATGAGCTGGTGGATCTCGTCACTGGTCGGCCAGATGTCGCCGAGGTAAACGTCTTTGCCGCCCTTGCCTTTGCCAACCGGTTCGGTCATCAGGTCGCGCAGCACGGTGCCGGCAATCGCATAAGCCACCACCAGCGGCGGGCTCGCCAGAAAGTTGGCCTTGAGATTCGGGTGGATACGCGCCTCGAAGTTGCGATTACCCGACAACACGGCGGCACACACCAGATCGCTGGTGTTGATGGCCTCATTGATCTCGGGCGTCAGGTCGCCGGCGTTGCCTATGCAGGTGGTACAGCCGTAACCGGCGAGCGCAAAGCCGAGCTTTTCCAGATAGGGCAACAAACCGGCCTGCGTCAGGTATTCGGTCACGATGCGGGAACCGGGCGCCAGCGAGGTCTTGATGTGCGGCTGCACTTTCAGCCCCGCCTCCACCGCTTTTTTCGCCAGCAGGCCGGCGGCCAGCAGCACGCTGGGATTCGAGGTGTTGGTGCAACTGGTGATGGCGGCAATCAGCACATCGCCATGGCCTATGCTGACACCCGCCGTTTTGGACACGGGTGTGGCCTGTTCCGCATGCGCGCCCACGGCCGAGGCCAGGGTCGGCCGGCTGCCCTCCATCTCGACCACCATGCGCGGCGCGCCCACTGGCGTGGGCGGCGATGCCGGCAGTGCCTCGGAGCCGCGGTCGTCGGTATGGCGCAGCAAATGCCGGGTGGCCAGCACACTGGCCGGCTGGTTAAAACCGTTCTCGGCAATCGGCTTGCTGAACAGCGAGGCAAACTGGCTCGCCACATTGCCCAGTTCGATGCGGTCCTGCGGCCGCTTGGGGCCGGCCAGGCTGGGCGTGACATCGCCGAGGTCCAGCCTGACCACTTGCGAAAAGTCGATCTGGCCCGGCAGCGGCACACCAAACAGGCCCTGCGCGCGGAAGTAGGCCTCAAAGGCTTCGATTTCGGCTTTGGTGCGGCCGGTGCCGGTGAAATAGGCGATGGTTTTTTCATCGACCGGGAAAAAACCCATGGTCGCGCCGTATTCAGGCGCCATGTTGGCAATCGTGGCGCGGTCCGGCAGGGCCAGGGTGCGTGTGCCTTCGCCAAAAAACTCGACAAACTTGCCAACCACTTTTTCACGGCGCAAGGCTTCTGTCACACGCAGCACCAGGTCGGTCGCAGTCACGCCTTCGCGCAGCCGGCCGGTCAATTCAAAGCCCACCACATCGGGCGTCAGCATGTAGACCGGCTGGCCCAGCATGGCGGCCTCGGCTTCAATGCCGCCCACACCCCAGCCGACCACACCAATGCCGTTGATCATGGTGGTGTGGCTGTCGGTGCCGACCAGGGTGTCGGGGTAATAAACGCCATCGGCACGCTTGTGCACGCCACGCGCCAAATACTCCAGGTTGACCTGGTGCACGATGCCAAATCCCGGAGGCACCACACCAAAAGTGTCAAAGGCCTGCATGCCCCATTTCATGAACTGGTAGCGCTCGTTGTTGCGCTGGAACTCCAGCTTCATGTTGAGGTCCAGCGAGTTCTTCTTGCCGTAGTGGTCGACCATGATGGAGTGGTCCACCACCAGGTCCACCGGCACCAGCGGCTCTATGCGTTTCGGGTTTTTTCCGAGCTTGATGGCCACGCTGCGCATGGCGGCCAGGTCCGCCAGCAAAGGCACACCGGTGAAATCCTGCAACACCACACGCGAGACCACAAAGGGAATTTCTTCGGTGCGATCCGCGTTGGGAAACCAGTTGGCCAGTTGCCGCACATGCTCGGCCGTGACTTTTTTGCCGTCACAGTTGCGCAGCACAGCCTCGAGCACGATGCGCATGGACACCGGCAGCCGGGCAATTTTGGGAAATTGCCGGGCCAGCGCCGGCAGGCTGTGGAATTTGCCGGTCTTGCCCGACGCCGTGGTGAAGGTTTTGAGGGTACTGGCGAACTCGTGGGCCATGGCTAACTCCTGATCTCGTGGGTTTTCCTGGTGCTTATCGTACAAGTCCCAGGTGCCCCATGTCTGTAGGACTTGGCACCCCAGGCATCGCGGCGGGGTCTAGGCGGCGGAATCGGGCAGGTAACGCACCGCCAGCACGCCCTCAATCGCCCGCAGATGCTCCAGCACCGCGGCACCCACAGGGCTTTCGACATCCACCAGCGTGTAAGCCATGTCGCCGCGCGACTTGTTGACCATGTTGTGGATGTTCAGGCCGGCATGCGCCATGGCGGTGGATATCTGCCCCAGCATGTTGGGCACATTGGCATTGGCAATGGCCACCCGGTAGGCCGATTCGCGCGCCATGCTCACCGCCGGAAAGTTGACGGCGTTGACCACATTGCCGTGTTCGAGGTAGTCGCGCAACTGCTCGGCCACCATGATGGCGCAATTTTCCTCGGCCTCGCGGGTGGACGCGCCCAAATGCGGCAGCGCCACCACGCCGGGGTGGCGGTTGATCGCCGCCGAAGGAAAGTCACAGATGTAAGAGCCCAGTTTCCGGGCATCGAGCGCGGCCAGCACCGCCGCTTCGCTGACCACGCCCTCGCGCGAAAAATTGAGCAGCACTGCGGCGGGGCGCATCAGCTTGAGGTTGTCGGCGTTGACCAGATCGCGCGTGGCCGCCACCAGCGGCACGTGCAAAGTGACAAAGTCGGAGTTCTTCAGCACTTCGGCCACGCTGGCGGCTTTTTTGACCTGCGCCGGCAGGCTCCAGGCGGCGTCGACCGTGATGTCCGGGTCGTAGCCCAGCACATGCATGCCGAGCTTGATGGCCGCGTCGGCCACCAGGCAGCCTACCTTGCCCAGGCCCACAATGCCCAGCGTGTGGCCAGCCAGTTCAAAGCCGGCAAAGTTTTTCTTGCCGTCTTCCACCGCCTTGTCCATGTCGGCCATGGCAGGGTCCAGGCCGCCCACAAAACGCAGCGCCGGTGCAATATTGCGCGCCGCCAGCAGCATGCCGGTCAGCACCAGTTCTTTCACCGCATTGGCGTTGGCGCCGGGCGCATTGAACACCGGCACGCCGCGCGCGCTCATGGCCTGTACCGGTATGTTGTTGGTGCCGGCACCGGCGCGGGCAATCGCCTGCACACTGGCGGGCAGCGTCATGCCATGCATGTCGGCTGAGCGCACCAGCACCGCGTCGGGCGATGCCAGGTCCTTGCCGGTGTGGTAACGCTCTGCCGGCAGGCGCTTCAGGCCGTTGGCAGATATCTGGTTCAGCACCAGGATGTCAAAACGCCGGCCTGCCGCGCCGACGGCATCAAGCATGGCTGGCCTCAAACTCTTTCATGTAAGCCACCAGCGCCTGCACCCCTTCGACCGGCATGGCGTTGTAGATGGAGGCGCGCATGCCACCCACCGAGCGATGGCCCTTGAGCTGCAACATGCCACGCGCCTGCGCGCCCTTGAGGAAGGCGTCGTCGAGTGATTCGTCTTTCAGCTTGAAAGGCACGTTCATCAGCGAGCGGTCTTCGCGCGCCACGGGGTTGCTGTAGAAGCTGGTTGCGTCGAGGTAGTCGTACAGCACCGCTGCCTTGATGCGGTTGTGTTCTTCCATGGCCTTGAGGCCACCGAGCGCCTTGATGTGTTTGAACACCAGGCCGGCGATGTAAATCGCATAGGTGGGCGGCGTGTTGTACATCGAGTCGTTGTCGGCCTGCTGCTTGAAGTCAAAGACAAAGGGCGTGTGCGGTATGGCCTGGCCGATCAGGTCTTCGCGCACGATCACGAGGGTCAGCCCTGAAGGGCCGATATTCTTCTGGGCGCCCGCATAAATCAGGCCGTAGCGGCTGACATCGATGGGGCGCGACAGGATGTTGGACGACATGTCGGCCACCAGCGGCACCGCGCCGGTGTCGGGTGTCCAGTGGTATTCCACACCGCCAATGGTCTCGTTCGAGCAGATGTGCACGTAGGCCGCGTTGGGGTCCAGCTTCCAGCTGCCGAACCTCGGCACGCTGGTGAACCCGCTGGCCTCGGCCGTGGCGGCCACATTGACCTTGCAGTAGTTTTTGGCTTCCTTGATGGTTTTTTTCATCCATTCGCCGGTGTTGATGAAGTCCGCGCCGGCATGGCCGCGCAGCAGGTTCATCGGGATGAAGGCGTTTTGCCCGAGACCGCCGCCTTGCAGAAACAGCACCTTGTAGTTGGCAGGAATCGCCAGCAGTTCACGCAGGTCGGCCTCGGCCTGGGCGTGGATGGAAATGAACTCCTTGCCGCGGTGGCTCATCTCCATGACCGACATGCCGGAGCCGTTCCAGTCGAGCATTTCGGCGGCCGCCTGGCGCAACACGGGTTCAGGAAGGGTGGCCGGTCCGGCACTGAAGTTCAAGGCGCGTGTCATGAAGAGGACTTTCCTGGAGGATGGTGGGAATGGCCTGGCACCCTGCAAGGGGCCAGATCGCACAGCATACAAGAAAGTCCCGCGCGCCCCTGGATCTCACCAGTCAGGCTGCGCCACTGCCTTGCGCAGTCCCACCCACTCCAGCTCGGCCATCAGGCCGACCCAGACGGCCTGCACTGCCAGAAAGACCGTGCCCAGCAGGTTGGGCGTGAGGCCTGCGGCAAATACCAGCGCCAGGCAGCCCAGCGCCCAAATGACATTTCCAACGATCAGCAGCCAGGCGCCGGCAGGCGGTATCAGGCGCCGGGTGGCCAGAAAGCTGATGTAGGCGGAAAAGGCCAAAATCGCCCAGCCCGACTCGACCAGCAAGGCTTGGGGCAGGCCCAGCACACCCGCCAGCCAGGCCGGCAGCAGCAACTGCAAAGCGCCAGTCGCCGCGCCTGAGATGGCGTCCAGCCACAAGACGCGGCGCAGGAAAGAGGTGGACACCGGTAGCGGTGCTGCAGCGCCCAGGGAAGTGGTCCGGGAGGATGTGGTGGTCGACATGGAAAGCTCCTTGCGGGGTGGGTTGAACAACAGGACGAATGAATCTGGACGGGTTCATCATGGACAAGCCTGTGCAGCGGGTCGATTACCTCCGGGGTCATGGCAAAGGCGCCGGCCTGCCTTAGGATGACGCCATGACTGCCAGCACCCACCCCACTACACGGCCCCACCGCGCCACCCCGCTGCCCTTTGGCGAGCACCTGCGCCACTGGCGCCAGCACCGGCGCCTGAGCCAGCTGGACCTGGCCAGCGAAGCCGAGGTGTCGACGCGGCACCTGAGTTTTGTGGAAACCGGCCGCGCGGTGCCCAGCCGCGAGATGGTGCTGCGCCTGTCCGAGCGCCTGGCCATTCCGCTGCGCGAGCGCAACACCCTGCTGGTGGCCGCCGGTTATGCACCCATGTACCGCGAACGCCCGCTGAGCGACCCGGCGCTGGCATCGGCGCGCCAGGCGGTCGAGCTGATTCTCAAAAGCCACGAGCCTTTTCCGGCGCTGGCGCTGGACCGGCACTGGAACCTGGTGGCGGCCAATGCCGCGCTGCCGCACTTGCTGGCCGGCGTGGACCCGGAGCTGCTGCAGGCCCCCGTCAACATCCTGCGCCTGAGCCTGCACCCGCTCGGCCTGGCCAGCAAGATCGTGAACCTGGCCCAGTGGCGCAACCATTTGTTCGAGCGCCTGCGCCAGCAAATCGCTGCCACCGCCGACCCGGTGCTGGCAGCGCTGCTGGCCGAGCTGCAGGCCTACCCCATGCCCGAGGGCGCGGACGACACCCACCTGGACGGTGAACACCTCGGCGTGGTCATGCCCTTCCAGTTTCGCACCGCCTACGGCGTGCTGAGTTTCATCAGCACCGTCACGATTTTCGGCACACCCGTGGATGTGACCCTGCAGGAGCTGATGCTGGAAACCTTTTTTCCGGCCGACGCACTGACCGGCGAAGTGTTGCGCCGGGTGCTGTCGCCCGCCTGATCGCCCCTGGGCGCCCCGGCGCGCCCGTCTGACCTGGCATCAAACACGGCTCCAGCTCTTGATTGACGGGCACAGTCAGCTATGTTATTCATAGCATCCGGCAATCCCTGGAGACACCGCAGGCAGCCGGCAGGCTGCCTCAGCCCCCCTCCGCAGAAGCGCATCGAGGCCGCCTGTCGGCCTGCACTGACAGGCAGCAGGCGCGCTGGCTGATCAGCGGGCAGCGCCGCCCATCCTAAGGTGGTCAGTCTTACCCTCCCGGGCAACTTCAAGGAATCCGCATGAGCAACACCACTTCTGACCTGCAAACCCTGTGGGACCTGATCAAGGACATCCAGTTCGGCATGCTGGTACACCGGCACAGCGACGGCAGCCTGCAAGGCCATCCGCTGACCACGCAAAACAAGGCCATGGACGAAAACTCCGTGTTGTACTTTTTTATCTCGCAGAAAAGCGAAATGGCCACCCGCCTGCGCAGCGACAGCAACGTCAACCTGTCGTATGCCGACACCGGTGCCGACAACTATGTGTCCATCGCCGGCAGCGCGCAATTTTCAGACGACGCCGCCAAAAAGCAAGCCCTGTTCACGCCCCTGGTCAAAGCCTGGTTTCCAGGCGGTGTGAGCGATCCCGATCTGGCACTGCTGGAAGTCCGGATCACCCACGCCGAGTACTGGCATGCCAAAGACAGTAAACTCACGCAGTTGTTCAAGATGGCCCAATCAGCGATCACCGGCGAGCCGCCGAAAAACATGACCGAGCACAAAGAGCTGCAAGTCTCCTGACGCGCGGCAAACCCTATGCCTTTCATTTCCTTCAACAAGGCGACCGACCCGGCAGCGCCCGATGACTTGCGCATCAACACCTCGGCGGTGCTGTATGTCGAGGCCTCACGCGCCGGCCTGATCGGCCAGACGACGATTCACATGCTGGGCCAGGGCAGCGTGGTCAATGCCGTGACCGAGTCCATAGGCACGGTGGTCAGCGCCATAGGTGGCATGGTGGCCGGCAAGCGCCACTACCTGGCACCCCCACCCGACGATGGCGCCAGCACGCTCTACATCTGCCCGGCCAACGTCAGCCATGTGCGTCCCAATCTGCCGGCAACGCCGGAGTTCTGGTACCTCAAGTTTGTTGATGGCTCGGAAGTGCGTATCGTCCATCCCTTGCCGGACGGGCTGTAAAAGAAAAAGCCCTGCAGCCAGGCTGCAGGGCTTGGGTGCACCGCCGTGCTGGCGGTGCTTGTGGATCAGGCCGTGTGCAACAGGGCCCGCAGGGACTCAGTTGCCCCAGTCGGAATGGGTTTCGCAGGTCTTGTTGGTGGACTTGCCCTTGGCGGTTTCGGCGAACCTGGCCAGGCTGCCCTTGAAGTCATCAGGTGTCTCATTCCACATGCAGGTGCAAAACGCCTGGGCTTTGGATTGGCCTTTCACCGGGCTTTTCTCATTGCCGCCTTCGTAATTCTTGTTGGAATAGCTGATACACGCGGCATATTGCTTGTCGCCCGCCGGTGGCGCGTTGTAGTCGGTCGCGGCCAGAGCAGCGGCGCCTGCGCACAGCACAAGCGCCGGCACGAGAAATTTGAAACCGTTTTTCATTCTTGGGATCCCTGATTGGCAAAAAAAGCTTTGCGTTTTTATTGTAACGATTGAAACAACTTTTAACACTTTCACCACAGGGATTTGGCACGGCGGCACTGAATAAAAAAAGCCCCGGGACCGAAGTCACGGGGCTTGCTGCACGGTCAGCAGCGGAGCCATCAGGCCGGCACGGAATCTTTCACCGTGTCGGCCATGTCGGTGTAGTCCTTGACCCGGTCAAAGTTCAGGTACTGGTACACCGAAGCACTGGCCGCGGTCAGCACCCCCATGTCGGCCATGTATTCGGCCTTGGTCGGGATGCGGCCCAGCTTGGAGCAGATCGCCGCCAGTTCAGCCGAACCGAGGTACACATTGGAATTTTTGCCGAGGCGGTTCGGAAAGTTGCGCGTCGAGGTCGAGAACACCGTCGCACCTTCCTTGACCTGCGCCTGGTTACCCATACACAGGCTGCAGCCCGGCATTTCCATGCGGGCGCCAGCCGAACCGAGCACACCGTAATGGCCTTCCTCGCTCAGCTGCTTGGCGTCCATCTTGGTCGGCGGGGCCATCCAGAGTTTGACCGGGATGTCGCGCTTGTTTTCAAGCAGCTTGGACGCGGCGCGGAAATGGCCGATATTGGTCATGCAGCTGCCGATGAACACCTCATCAATCTTGCTGCCGGCCACTTCACTGAGCGTTTTCACGTCATCGGGATCGTTCGGGCAGGCGACGATGGGTTCATGGATGTCGGCCAGGTCGATCTCGATCACGGCGGCGTATTCGGCGTCGGCATCACCCTTGAGCAATTGCGGGTCGGCCAGCCAGGCTTCCATGGCGGCAATGCGGCGCTTGATGGTGCGCACGTCGGAGTAGCCCGAAGCAATCATCCATTTCAGCATGGTGATGTTGCTGGTGATGTACTCGATGATGGGTTCCTTGTTCAGGTGCACCGTGCAGCCGCCGGCAGAACGCTCGGCCGAGGCGTCGCTCAGTTCAAACGCCTGCTCGACCTTCATATCTGGCAGCCCTTCGATTTCCAGGATGCGTCCCGAGAAGATGTTTTTCTTGCCCTGCTTGGCGACCGTCAGCAAACCAGCCTTGATCGCGTACAACGGAATCGCGTTGACCAGGTCGCGCAGGGTGATGCCGGGCTGCATCTCACCCTTGAAACGCACCAGCACCGACTCGGGCATGTCCAACGGCATCACGCCGGTGGCGGCGCCGAAAGCCACCAGGCCGGAGCCGGCCGGGAAACTGATGCCGATGGGGAAACGTGTGTGGCTGTCGCCGCCGGTGCCGACGGTGTCGGGCAGCAACATGCGGTTGAGCCAGCTGTGGATGATGCCGTCGCCGGGGCGCAGTGGAATGCCGCCGCGGTCGCTCATGAACTCGGGCAACTCGTGGTGCATCTTCACGTCGACCGGCTTGGGGTAAGCGGCCGTGTGGCAGAAGGACTGCATCACCAGGTCGGCCGAAAAGCCGAGGCAGGCCAGGTCTTTGAGTTCGTCGCGTGTCATCGGACCGGTGGTGTCCTGGGATCCGACCGAAGTCATTTTCGGCTCACAGTAGGTACCGGGGCGCACGCCCTGGCCTTCGGGCAGGCCAACCGCGCGGCCCACCATCTTCTGGGCCAGGGTAAAGCCGCGCTCGCTGGCAACCGGCGGCTGCGGCAAACGGAACAATGTCGAGACCGGCAGGCCCAGCGCCCAGCGCGCCTTGGCCGTCAGGCCACGGCCGACAATCAGCGGGATGCGGCCACCGGCGCGCACTTCGTCAAACAACACGTCACTCTTGAGCTTGAACTCGGCAATCACCTTGCCGTCTTTCAGCGCCTTGCCGTCGTAAGGGCGCAGCTCGATCACGTCACCCATGGCCATCTGGCTCACGTCGAGCTCAATCGGCAGCGCGCCCGAGTCTTCCATGGTGTTGTAGAAAATCGGGGCAATCTTGGCACCCAAGCAGACGCCGCCGAAACGTTTGTTCGGCACGTAGGGAATGTCTTCGCCGGTGAACCAGAGCACCGAGTTGGTGGCCGACTTGCGGGACGAGCCCGTGCCGACCACGTCGCCGACGTAAGCCACGAGGTTGCCTTTGGCCTTGAGTTCCTCGATGAACTTGACCGGACCCCGCTTGCCGTCTTCTTCAGGCGTGACGCCGGGACGCGCATTTTTGTGCATGGCCAGCGCGTGCAACGGAATGTCGGGGCGGCTCCAGGCGTCGGGCGCAGGGGACAGGTCGTCGGTATTGATCTCGCCGGCCACCTTGAAGACGGTCAGCTTGATGGACTGCGGCACTTCGGGGCGGCTGGTGAACCACTCGGCATCGGCCCAGCTTTGCAGCACGGCCTTGGCGTATTTGTTGCCCTTGTCGGCCTTTTCCTTGACGTCGTGGAACTGGTCAAACATCAGCAGCGTGTTTTTCAGGCCGCTGGCCGCCTGCGTGGCGACGCTGTCTTCCGCGTCGTCGAGCAGCTCGACCATGGGGCTGATGTTGTAGCCGCCCAGCATGGTGCCCAGCAACTGCGTGGCTTTTTCACGCGAGATCAGCGCACACTTCTCGCTGCCGTGCGCCACGGCAGCCAGGTAGCTGGCCTTGACCTTGGCCGCAGCGTCCACACCGGCCGGCACGCGGTGGGTGATCAGCTCGACCAGAAAGGCCTCTTCGCCCTTGGGCGGGTTTTTCAGCAGTTCGATGACCTCGCCCGTCTGTTGGGCAGACAGGGGCAGCGGCGGAATGCCGAGTGCGGCGCGCTCGGCCACATGGTTGCGATAGGCTGTTATGAACTCGGACATCATGGTTTTTTTCTCCTGTACTCAAAAATTTTCAAAGCCGGGCACACGGATGCCCGGCTGCTGTTATTCGGCTTTGGCGGGCGGCAAATCCGCTGGAGCAGGACCCGTGCCAGGCGCCGCCGGCCTGGCTGCAGGCAGGGCTTCCAGGATGCTCACCGGGGGGTTCTTTTTCATCTCGTCGGCAAAGGTGACCTGCGCCGGGCTCATGCACTCGTCTGCCAGGCGTTGACCCAGTTTCTGGCTCATCAGCATCGATTTGTTGCCCAGTTGCAGCCACAAGGCGCCGGCACGGCCATCCTCGAGGCGGATCGCACCGGTACGGCTTCCGACCGGATGCATGCGGAAACGCGTCTTGCCGGTTTGCACCAGGAAAAAGCCGGGGCGCCTGTCGCTCGGCGTGATGGTGACCGACGCGCCGAGCTCGCAGGGAATGGTGCCGACGTACACCCGTTTGGCAAGTTCCAGGTCTTCGGGCGTCAGGCTGACGTTCGGGTCGTCGTCGATCGGGGTCATTTCCTCGACCACCTTGGCGGCGGAACGCCGGATCGGTGCGCGTTTGGCGGCCTGTTCAGGCTGGGCGGCGGCGGATGCAGCAGCTTTGGGCGCCGGTTTGGGCGCAGCCGTCTGGGCCAGCAACAGGGTCGGGGCGGCGAGCGCCAGGGCCGAAAGAATAAAACGTTTCATGGGTTTCCTCTGGAAAAGGTCGGCAAACAATCAGGCAACTAATGAAGCGCGGCAGAAAAATAGGCCTGCGCCTCCTGCGGTAAAACGCGGCCGGTCCGGTGCGCCCGCTCCAGCACCTGCCAGAAAAAGCGGTAACTGGCCCGGTCATGCAGCTGGCCCTCAAAACTGATGGGCGCCCAATCAGCGCGTGCGCCAGCAGCTATTATTTTTGTAGCGCCTTCGATCTCGCCTTCGCTGGGCGCAAAGGCTTCCAGGATGGGACGGATCTGGCTTGGGTGAATGCTCCACATGCGGGTGTAGCCCAATTCGCGGGCGGCTTTTTGCGCAGCCGCCTTCATGGCCGCAGTGTCACTGAATTCCGTGACAACACAGTGCGAAGGGACTTTGCCATGGGCATGGCAGCTGGAGGCAATTTCCAGCTTGGCGCGCAGCACCAGCGGGTGCGAGAACTGTCCCTGGCTGCCCATGGCTTCGCCCGGGATGGCGCCGCCATGGCTGGAAACAAAATCCATGAGTCCGAAGCTGATCGACTGCACCCGGGGATGGGCGGCAATGTCGAAAGCGTGATGCACCGCCGCCGGCGACTCCAGCAGGACATGCAGGGGCAGATCCATCTGCCCCACGGCAGCCAGTGCAGCCACCGCGCGATTGACATCGCCGGCCGACTCGACCTTGGGCAGCATGATGTGGCTGAGCCTGTGCCCCACCTTGCCGGCAATGCTGGCGATGTCGGACTCAAAAGCCGGGTGATCGAGCGCATGCACGCGCACCGCCACCCGCGCCTTGTCGCTGGCCAGCGCCACCAGGGCGACCACCAGCGCGGCATGGTCGGCCTCGCCACCGACGGGCGCGCCGTCCTCGCAATCGAGCGTCACGTCAAAAACGCAGGCGCCGAACTCGTCCATCATCTCGGCCTGCAATTGCAGGCTTTTGCGCATCCGCGCCTCCACACCGCTGTAGTGGTCGCAAACCGGAAGAAATCCGGTTTGCGCCTGGGCGCCGAGGAGGATGTCGCGGGGATGTGTCACTGGCGTGTGTGCTCGCTTTATCAGAGCAGGTGTTTGACGCCGTCCTGCTCGCCCTTGAGCTCGTCCAGGGTCTTGTTGATGCGCTCCTGGCTGAACGCGTCGATCTCCAGGCCTTCGACCAGCTTGTACTCACCGTTTTCGCAGGTGACGGGAAAGCCGAACATGGTGTCCTTGGGAATGCCGTACTGGCCGTCCGAGGGGATGCCCATGGTGACCCACTTGCCGTTCGTGCCCAGGGCCCAGTCGCGCATGTGGTCGATGGCGGCGTTGGCGGCCGACGCGGCCGACGAGGAGCCGCGTGCCTCGATGATGGCGGCGCCGCGTTTGCCGACGGTGGGCAGGAAGGTGTTGGCGTTCCACTCCTGGTCATTGATCATTTTGGCAATACTTTCGCCCTTGATGGTGGCGAAACGGTAGTCGGCGTACATGGTGGGCGAATGGTTGCCCCAGACCGTGAGTTTTTCGATGTCGGCCACGGCCTTGCCGGTTTTGGCGGCGAGCTGGCTGGCAGCGCGGTTGTGGTCCAGGCGCAGCATGGCGGTGAAGTTCTTGCGTGGCAGATCCGGCGCGCTTTTCATCGCGATCCAGGCATTGGTGTTGGCCGGGTTGCCGACCACCAGCACCTTGACGTTGCGGCTGGCCACTGCATTCAGCGCCTTGCCCTGGGCCGTGAAGATGGCGCCATTGACGGCCAGCAGCTCGGCACGCTCCATGCCCGGGCCGCGCGGACGCGAACCGACCAGCAGTGCGTAGTCGGCGTCCTTGAAAGCGGTCATCGGGTCGCCGTGCGCGGTCATTTCGACCAGCAGCGGGAAAGCGCAGTCGTCGAGTTCCATCATCACGCCCTTGAGCGCCTTCTGCGGGCCCTCGACCGGCACTTCGAGCAATTGCAGAATGACCGGCTGGTCCTTGCCCAGCATCTCACCGGATGCAATGCGAAACAGCAGCGCGTAGCCAATTTGGCCGGCGGCCCCTGTGACGGCAACACGGACGGGTTTTTTGCTCATGATGGAAGAACTCCAGGAAGGTTGTGAATCGGTGGGTGGGTATGGTCGGTGAAGTGTTTTGCGCCGGATGGGCCACCCGGAAAACCTGTGAACAGCGTCACAAAGGGGCCCGCCTGGCATCAACTCAACCAAGGATTTTACGCCGGAAAAGTGCCGTCCGTCAATTTGTCTTATGTCTTATATAAGATATCATTGGGCCGAACCAGACCCCACACCATGGCCTCCCTTCCGAACCCGCCCACCGATGATTTTGCAGGTGCCACGCCGGCCTTCAGCCCGCTGTACCAGCAGATCAAGGGCCTGATCCTGCAAAGCCTGCAGTCGGGCGAATGGAAGCCGGGCGAGGCCATTCCCTCGGAGATGGACCTGGCCGCGCGTTACCGGGTCAGCCAGGGGACGGTGCGCAAGGCGATTGACGAGCTGGCCGCCGACAACCTGGTGGTGCGGCGCCAGGGCAAGGGCACTTTTGTCGCCACCCACGCCGAGCAGCATGTGCAGTTCCGTTTTCTCAAACTGGTGCCCGACAGCGGCACACCGGGCAGCGAAGGCCCGGCGGAACGCGACATCATCGACTGCCGCCGGGTGCGCGCCAGTGCCGACATTGCGCGCCTGCTCGGTCTGCGCACCGGCGACGCGGTGCTGCAGGCGCGCCGTGTACTGAGTTTTGCCGGCATACCGACGATTGTGGAAGACCTGTGGCTGCCCGCAGCCCCGTTCAAAGGCCTGACGGCCGAGCGCCTGGCCGACTACCACGGGCCGATGTACGCCTTGTTTGAGACCGAATTCAATGTGCGCATGGTTCGCGCCGAAGAAAAAATACGCGCCGTGCCCGCCTCCGATGGGCGCGAAGTGCTGCTGAAGGTGGCGCCGGGCACGCCGCTGCTCAGCGTGGAGCGGCTGGCCTACACCTACAACGATGTGCCCATGGAGTTGCGGCGCGGTTATTACCGCACCGACACGCATTACTACAGCAACACACTGAGCTGATGCTGGCGACGGGCTTCAAGGGCAACAAGTCCTCACTGCCATCGAAGACCTGCCTCGCGTGTGGCCGCGAGATGAGCTGGCGCAAGAGCTGGGCCAAAAACTGGGAGCAAGTGAAGTATTGCTCGCAGGCCTGCCGGGCCAGCAAGCGCCCGCCGGACAAACCGCCGCAATAACCGACCCGGCATAGCCCGTATTGCGCCGGTGGGTATTGACAGCCGGCCGCTTTGCCCACAATCGGCCCCATGACCCAGACAGCCTGCCGCCACCTGATATTGATTCTGGGCGACCAGCTCGATGAAGACTCCGCCGCATTTGACGGCTTCGACGCCGCACGCGATGTGGTGCTGATGGTGGAAGCCCGGGAAGAGTCCACCCACGTCTGGTCGCAGCAGGCCCGCAGCGTGCTGTTTCTGTCTGCCATGCGCCACTTTGCGCAAGGGCTGCGCCAGCGCGGCTGGCGCGTCGCCTATCGCGCGCTGGAGCGGGAAGGGGATACCACCCTGGCCGACGGCGTGCGCGCCGCGCTTGACATCTATCGCCCGAAACGCGTGCTCGGTGTGGAGCCTGGGGATTTGCGGGTTCGGGCACAGATCGACGGCGCTCTCCAATCGATAGCTGCGCCATCAGACAGCGCGAGGGCCAATCCGCAAAAACCTGTCATGGACTGGCGCGAAGACCGGCATTTTTTATGCAGCCTGCCGCAGTTCCGGCACTGGGCCGGTCAGTCGGCCAGCCTGCGCATGGAGTTTTTCTACCGCCACATGCGCCAGCACTACAAGATACTGATGGACGGTGGCCAACCAGCAGGCGGGCAATGGAATTTTGACGCCGACAACCGCAAGGGTTTTGGCAAGGCCGGGCCGCAGCAGGTGCCGCGGCCACCGGTGTTTGAGCCGGACGCGATCACGCAGCAGGTCATGACGCTGGTCCAGCAGGAGTTTGCCGGCCACCCCGGCGATCTGACGCGTTTCAACTGGCCGGTCACGCGTGCGCAGGCCCTGGTGGCGCTGGCGGACTTCATCACCCACCGCCTGCCCGGCTTCGGCAAACACCAGGATGCCATGTGGACCGGCCTGGACTTCGGCTGGCACGCCCTGCTCTCGAGTTCGCTGAACCTCAAGCTGCTCCATCCGCTGGAGGTGGTGCAGGCCGCCGAGAACGCGTACCGCAGCCGCAAGCTCGATCTGGCCAGCGTGGAAGGATTTATCCGGCAGGTGCTGGGCTGGCGTGAGTTCATGCGTGGCGTCTACTTTCTGGACATGCCGGACCTGAAAACAGCCAACCACTTCGGTCACACAAGGCCCTTGCCCGCCTGGTACTGGACCGGCGACACCCACATGAACTGTATGCGCCAATGCATCAGCCAGACCCTGGCCAACGGCTATTCGCACCACATCCAGCGCCTGATGGTCACCGGCATGTTCGGCGTGACGGCGCAAATCTCCCCGCAAGCCGTGTGCGACTGGTACCTGGCGGTGTATGTTGATGCGGTGGAGTGGGTGGAGTTGCCCAACACCGCCGGCATGGCGCTGTTTGCCAATGGCGGGCGTTTCACCTCCAAGCCCTATGTGGCCAGTGGGGCCTATGTCAAACGCATGAGCAACTACTGCGCGGGCTGCCGCTATGAGCCCGAAACCCGAAGCGGCCCCCGGGCCTGCCCGATGACGACGCTGTACTGGCATTTTCTGGATCAACACGAGGCCAGGTTTGCAGCCAGCCCACGCACGGCACTGATGGTCAAGCACCTGCAGCGCATGACACCCGGCGACAGGGAAAAGCTGCGCGCCGAGGCGGGCGGGATGCTGGCAAACCTCGATTGTCTGTAATGTTGGCGTCAGTTAATCCCCTCTTTCGCGCCCGTCGCCGAGAAAAACCGCCGCGCAGGGCGGTTTGGCGGGCAGCCCGATGCTGCGTTGCAATAGAATCCGGATGTTTTCAGTTGTAAATGCATCGCGGTTACCAACCAGTTACCAGTCCCCTCCCCACGAAAGCACAACAATGACAGAGCTGGCATCCAAACAGCGCCCCAAGCGGCCGGAATTCCGCAACATCAACGCCTTCACGGACCTCACCACCTACCGCATGACGCCTGCGGCCTGGGTCTCCATCCTGCACCGCGCCAGCGGCGCGATCATGTTTGTGCTGCTGCCCTTCATCATCTGGATGTTTGACACCTCGATTTCTTCCGAGATTTCGTTTGCCCGGTTCAAGGCGGCTTTCAACATCGGCATGCTGGGCCTGCCGGGCTTCATCTGGAAGCTGGTGGCGCTGGCACTGATCTGGGCTTACCTGCACCACTTCATCGCCGGCCTGCGCCATCTCTACATGGATGCCACACACAGCCTGAGCAATGAATTCGGCAAAAGCACCGCACTGGTCACACTGGGACTGAGCATTTTGCTGACGCTGGTGCTGGGTGCCAAGCTGTTCGGCCTTTACTAAGCATCAAGGAGCAAACCATGTCTGTGAACTACGGCTCCAAACGCCTCGTTGTCGGCGCCCACTACGGCCTGCGCGACTGGCTCAGCCAGCGCATCACCGCCGCCCTGATGGCCCTCTTCACCATCCTGCTGCTGGCCCAGGTGATCTTCACCAAGGGCCCCATCGGTTACGACCAGTGGGCCGGCATCTTCTCGGCGCAGTGGATGAAGCTGCTGACCTTCACCGTCATCATTGCCCTGCTGTACCACGTCTGGGTCGGCATGCGCGACATCTGGATGGACTACGTCACCTCCAGGGTCTGGCTGCGCCTGAGCTTGCAGGTGGCCACCATCGTCTGGCTGGTCGCCTGTGCGGGCTGGGCCATCCAGGTCCTGTGGCGCCTTTGATCCATTTTGGTCATCCCTGAGTTCCGACTGTAAAAAATCATGACTGCATCCTCCAAGCTTCCCAAACGAAAATTTGACGTGGTGATCGTCGGGGCCGGCGGCTCCGGCATGCGCGCCTCGCTGCAGCTGGCGCGTGCCGGCCTGAACGTCGCTGTCCTGTCCAAGGTGTTCCCGACGCGTTCACACACGGTGGCGGCCCAGGGTGGCATTGGCGCCTCGCTCGGCAACATGAGCGAAGACAACTGGCACTACCACTTCTACGACACCGTTAAGGGCTCTGACTGGCTAGGCGACCAGGACGCCATTGAATACATGTGTCGCGAAGCGCCCAAGGTCGTTTACGACCTCGAACACATGGGCATGCCGTTTGACCGCAACCCCGACGGCACAATTTACCAGCGCCCCTTCGGCGGCCACACCGCCAACTACGGCGAAAAAGCCGTGCAGCGCGCCTGCGCCGCGGCCGACCGTACCGGCCACGCCATGTTGCACACGCTGTACCAGCAAAACGTCAAGGAAAAAACCAGCTTCTTTGTGGAATGGCTGGCAATGGACCTGATCCGTGATGCCGACGGCGACGTGGTCGGCGTCAGCGCCATCGAGATGGAAACCGGCGACGTGCACATCTTTGAAGCCAAGACCACGCTGCTGGCGACCGGCGGCGCCGGCCGCATTTTTGCCGCATCAACCAACGCCTTCATCAACACCGGCGACGGCCTGGGCATGGCGGCACGCGCCGGCATTCCGCTGGAAGACATGGAGTTCTGGCAATTTCACCCGACCGGCGTACATGGCGCCGGCGTGTTGCTGACCGAAGGCTGCCGCGGCGAAGGCGCCATCTTGCGCAACAGCAATGGCGAGCGTTTCATGGAGCGTTATGCACCGGCCTACAAGGACCTGGCACCGCGCGACTATGTGTCACGCTGCATGGACCAGGAAATCAAGGAAGGCCGTGGCTGTGGTCCGAACAAGGACTACATCAACCTCGACATGACCCATCTGGGCGCCGAGACCATCATGAAGCGCCTGCCCTCGGTGTTCGAGATTGGCCACAACTTTGCCAACGTCGACATCACCAAGGAACCGATTCCCGTGGTGCCCACCATCCATTACCAGATGGGCGGCATCCCGACCAACATCCACGGCCAGGTGGTCACGCAGAACGCCGAGAACAAAAGCGAAGTGGTCAAAGGCCTGTACGCGGTCGGCGAATGCGCCTGCGTCAGCGTGCATGGCGCGAACCGCCTGGGCACCAATTCATTGCTCGACCTGCTGGTGTTCGGCCGCGCGGCCGGCAACCACATCGTCGAGTTCAACAAGACGACCACGCACAAGCCCTTGCCTGCCGATGCGGCCGACGCCACCCTGGCCCGCATTGCGCGCCTGGACAATGCGACCGGCGGCGAATACGCGCAGGACGTGGCCAACGACATACGCGCGGCCATGCAGCAGCATGCCGGCGTCTTCCGCACCCAGGCCATCATGGACGAAGGCGTGACAAAAATTGCCGCCCTGCGCGAACGTGTCAACCACATCGGCCTGAAAGACAAGTCCAAAATCTTCAACACCGCACGTATTGAGGCGCTGGAAGTTGAAAACCTGATCGAGGCCGCGCAGGCGACCATTGTGTCGGCCGCTGCCCGCAAGGAAAGCCGCGGCGCCCATTCGGTGGACGACTACGGCGACACGCCCGAGCACCCGAACGGCCGCAACGACACCGACTGGCACAAACACACGCTGTGGCACAGCCAGGGCAACCGCCTGAGCTACAAGCCGGTGCAGATGAAGCCGCTGACCGTGGACTCCATCCCCCTGACCGTTCGCTCCTTCTAAAAGACACGCGGGAACCCCATGACCACACGCACTTTCAAGATCTACCGCTACGACCCCGACCAGGACGCCAAGCCCTACATGCAGACCATAGAGGTCGAGCTCGACGGCAGCGAGCGCATGTTGCTCGACGCGCTGATGAAGCTCAAGGCGCAGGACCCGACGATTTCCTTCCGCCGCTCCTGCCGCGAAGGCGTGTGCGGCTCTGATGCCATGAACATCAACGGCAAAAATGGCCTGGCCTGCCTGACCAACATGCGCACCCTGCCGGGTACCATCGTGCTCAAGCCCCTGCCCGGCCTGCCGGTGGTGCGCGATTTGATCGTCGACATGACGGACTTCTTCAAGCAGTACAACTCGATCAAGCCCTACCTGATCAACGACAACGTGCCGCCCGAAAAAGAGCGCCTGCAAAGCCCGGAAGAGCGTGATGAGCTCAACGGCCTGTACGAGTGCATCCTGTGCGCGAGCTGCTCCACCAGCTGCCCGAGCTTCTGGTGGAACCCGGACAAGTTTGTCGGCCCCGCCGGGCTGCTGCAGGCCTACCGCTTCCTGTCCGACAGCCGCGACGAAGCCACGGCCGAGCGCCTGGACAACCTGGAAGACCCCTACCGCCTGTTCCGCTGCCACACCATCATGAATTGCGTCGATGTCTGCCCCAAGGGCCTGAACCCGAGCAAGGCCATCGGCAAGATCAAGGAAATGATGGTTCTCCGCGCAGTCTGAACACGACAAGATGCCATCAACGCCATGGACGAACTTCTCGACGAACGCGCAATGAGCAAACTCCGGTGGCGCTGCCGCCGGGGCTTGCTGGAAAACGACCTGCTGATCGAGAAGTTTTTCCGGCGCCATGAAGCCACGCTGACCGTCAGCCAGGCTCAAGGCTTGAATGATTTAATGGACCTGTCCGACAACGATTTGCTGGACCTTTTGCTGCAGCGCCGGGAGCCCGACCAGCTTGCAGAAGAAGACGCCAAGGTAAGTGCATCTACTTATGCGGCGCGAGAGGTCTTAAACTTGCTTCGCGCCGCCGCCACAGGCCGCCCGTACGCCCCGATTTGATTTGACAAGAAAGACGCACGAAATGAAGCTCGCTGACAACAAAGCCACCCTGTCCTTCAGCAATGGCAGCCCCAGTGTGGACTTGCCGGTGTACCACGGCAACGTCGGCCCCGATGTGGTCGATATCCGCAAGCTTTACGCCCAGACCGGCATGTTCACCTATGACCCGGGTTTTCTGTCCACGGCAGCCTGCCAGTCGGCGATCACCTATATCGACGGCGACAAGGGTGAACTGCTGTACCGCGGCTACCCGATCGAGCAGCTGGCCACCAACTGCGACTACCTCGAAACCTGTCACCTGCTGCTGTACGGCGAGTTGCCCAACGGCGACCAGAAGAAGGATTTTGTCGGCCGTGTGACCAACCACACCATGGTCAACGAGCAGATGCAGTTTTTCCTGCGCGGTTTCCGCCGCGATGCACATCCGATGGCCATCATGACCGGCCTGGTCGGCGCGCTGTCGGCCTTCTACCATGACAGCACCGACATCAACAACCCGGAGCACCGCGAGATCGCCGCGATCCGCCTGATCGCCAAGATGCCGACGCTGGTGGCCATGGCCTACAAGTACACCGTGGGCCAGCCCTATATGTACCCGAAGAACGACTTGAGCTACGCCGGCAACTTCCTGCACATGATGTTTGCCACGCCCTGCGAGGAGTACAAGGTCAACCCGGTGCTGGAACGCGCGCTGGACCGCATCTTCATCCTGCACGCCGACCACGAGCAGAACGCCTCGACGTCCACCGTGCGCCTGTGCGGTTCGTCCGGTACGAATCCGTTTGCGGCGATTGCGGCCGGTGTGGCCTGCCTCTGGGGCCCGGCCCACGGCGGCGCCAACGAAGCGGCACTGAACATGCTGGGCGACATCCAGAAAGCCGGCGGCGTCGAGAAAATCGGCGAGTTCATCAAGCAGGTCAAGGACAAGAACTCCGGCGTCAAGCTCATGGGTTTTGGCCACCGCGTGTACAAAAACTACGACCCACGCGCCAAGCTGATGCAGGAAACCTGCAAGGAAGTGCTCAGCGAAATGGGTCTGCAAAACGATCCGCTGTTCAAGCTGGCGATGGCGCTGGAAAAAATTGCGCTCGAAGACGAATATTTTGTGTCGCGCAAGCTCTACCCCAACGTCGACTTCTACTCCGGCATCGTGCAGCGCGCCATCGGCATCCCGGTGCCGCTGTTCACCGCGATTTTTGCGCTGGCCCGCACCGTCGGCTGGATTGCCCAGCTCAACGAAATGATCGGCGACCCGGAGTACAAGATTGGCCGTCCGCGCCAGCTGTTCAACGGTTCTGTCCAGCGCGACGTCAAACCCCTGGGCGCCCGTTGATCCTGGATCCAGCGTCCTGAACCCGCAAGGCCCGCCCGTGGCAACACCGGCGGGCTTTTTTGTGTGCACCAGCGCCACCACAAGGCCCTTCTTGAAATTTGTCGCGTCCGCAGCCGAATTGCGTTCAGCCCTCAGCCCGGCGGCCACCCCCCGCGCCTGCAGCTGCGCACTCGGGGCCTGTCCGGGCTGGGAAAGCCTGGCCGAATACCGCTGGGAAGCCGCTCAGATGACAGCCGTGGCCACGCTGTGTGACCCGGCCCTTGAAGAAGCCACGCTGGAGGAAAAACACCCCCAGGGCACACGTTACGACTCAGCCGACGCACCGGTGGCGGTCAAGTTTTTTCCCTACAACCGCAGCGATGTCTGGCACTGCAGCCGTTGCGACCGGCATCTGCTGCGTTACACCGAGTTCGGCGGCTACAACGTCGATCCCCGGGTCCGCGCGCTGGACCCGGCAAAAATCATCGACTGACAAACGCTATTCTTTCAATAGCTGCTCACGCTTGTCCAGCAAGGGCTGGAGCCCGAAAACGCTGATCACTTTCTGGCAAGTGGCGGCCAGGCCCTCAATAGCAGGCATACCAGCCATCGCATATCGCGATGACAAAGCACCAAATATGCCTGCAAAATGGGCATTCATCGCAGAACGCGATGACTTCAACCCTTTCATGAAAAGCTCTGAACGCAACTTCGCCCGCCGGATCGACCTGACCTCGCTGCAGCTGTTTGTCGCGGTGTGTGAGCTCGGCAGCATAGGCAAGGCGGCCGAGCGCGAATTTATTGCCGCCTCGGCCGTCAGCAAACGCCTGTCGGACCTCGAAGCCGCGCTCGACACCCCGCTGCTGTACCGCCATACGCGCGGCGTGGACCTGACGCCGGCCGGGCAAAGCCTGCTGCACCATGCGCGTTCGGTGCTTTTCAGCCTCGAGAAAATGCAGGGCGAACTCAGCGAATACGCGGCCGGTGTGCGCGGCCATGTGCGTGTACATGCCAGTATTTCAGCCATCGTGCAGTTTTTGCCCGAAGACCTGGGCACCTTCATAGGCCAGCACCCCGAGGTCAAGATCGACCTCGAAGAACACCTGAGTACAGAGGTGGTACGCGCGGTGCAGGAAGGCGCGGCCGACCTTGGCATCTGCAACACTGCCGACGGCAGCGGTGAGCTGCAAACCCTGCCCTATCGGCAAGACCGCCTCGTGATGGTGGTGCCGCGCGGCCATGTGCTGGGCCTGCAGGATGAAATGGCGTTTGAGGACAGCCTGGACTTCGACCATGTGGGCCTGCATTCGAACAGCTCGATTTACCTGGCCATGCGCGATGCCGCCGCCTCCGCCGGGCGAACGATCAAGCTGCGCATCCACGTCACCGGACTCGACGCGATGTGCCGCATGATCCACAACGGCCTGGGCGTCGGTGTGATGCCGCAGCGCGCTTTTGAGCTCATGCACGGCGTCGGCGAGCTCGAATCGGTGGCGCTGAGCAACCATTGGGCCGAACGCCACATCGAGCTGGTGGCCCGCGACTTTTCCAGCCTGCCGGTGACCGCCCGCCTGCTGGTTGATCACCTCGGCGCACGTGCGCTGGCCACCGGCCCGGCACGCGCCGCTGCCTGACTACTTAAAATCAAAGACCACGAAGGAAAACCCATGGGACGCACCCTCTACGACAAGATCTGGGACGAACATGTCGTCCACACCGAGGAAGACGGCACGGCCATCCTCTACATAGACCGGCACCTGGTGCACGAAGTCACGAGTCCGCAGGCTTTTGAAGGCCTGCGCGAAGCCGGCCGCAAGGTCTGGCGCATCAGCTCCATCGTCGCCACCGCCGACCACAACACGCCCACCACCGGCTGGGAACTCGGCTACGACGGCATCACCGACCTGGTCAGCAAGGAGCAGATCACCACGCTGGACAGCAACATCGCCGAATTCGGCGCAGCGGCCTACTTCCCCTTTCTGTCCAAACGCCAGGGCATCGTGCATGTGATGGGGCCAGAGACCGGCGCCACCCTGCCCGGCATGACGGTGGTCTGCGGCGACTCGCACACCTCGACCCACGGCGCCTTCGGGGCGCTGGCCCACGGCATAGGCACCAGCGAAGTTGAACATGTGATGGCCACACAAACCCTGCTGGCCAAAAAAGCCAAAAACATGCTGGTGTATGTGGACGGCAAGCTGGCGCCCGGCCTGACCGGCAAGGACATCGTGCTGGCCATCATCGGCAAGATAGGCACGGCGGGCGGCACCGGTTACACGATTGAATTCGGCGGCCCGGCGATACGCGCACTCAGCATGGAGGGCCGCATGACGGTCTGCAACATGGCGATCGAAGCCGGCGCCCGGGCCGGCCTGGTGGCGGTCGATGACAAAACCATCGCCTACGTCAAGGGCCGGCCGCTGGCGCCCACCGGCGTCGAGTGGGACCAGGCGGTGACTTACTGGAACACGCTGCAGTCCGACCCGGATGCCAAGTTCGACACCGTGGTCAAGCTCGACGCCGCGCAGATCCGGCCGCAGGTCACCTGGGGCACCTCGCCCGAGATGGTGCTGTCGATTGACGACCGCGTGCCCGACCCCGACAAGGAAAAAGACGCGAACAAACGCGACGCGATTGAACGCGCGCTGAACTACATGGGCCTGCAGCCCGGCAAGGCCATCAACGACATCATGGTCGACAAGGTCTTCATAGGCTCCTGCACCAACAGCCGCATTGAAGACATGCGTGAAGCCGCCGCCATCATCCAGAAAATCGGCCAGAAGGTCGCCAGCAACGTCAAGCTTGCCCTTGTTGTGCCGGGCTCCGGCCTGGTCAAGGAACAGGCCGAGCGTGAAGGCCTGGACAAGATTTTTGTCGCCGCAGGGTTCGAGTGGCGCGAGCCCGGCTGCTCCATGTGCCTGGCGATGAACGCCGACCGGCTCGAACCCGGAGAGCGTTGCGCCTCCACCAGCAACCGCAATTTCGAAGGCCGGCAGGGTGCTGGCGGCCGCACACATCTGGTGAGTCCGGCGATGGCAGCGGCTGCCGCCGTGCACGGTCACTTCGTCGATATCCGCAAATTTACATGAACCACCCCCGTCTCGGCTCACTGCGTGTAGCCGGATCCCCCCTCGAGGGGACGGCCTCTGTGGCCCGGCAAAGCCGGTTCCACGCGGCCACTGAAAAAGACGGCAAACGCAGCGCTTCTATTTATTGAAGGAAGATCAGCATGAAAAAATTCACCGTGCACAAAGGCCTGGTCGCGCCCATGGACCGCGAGAACGTCGACACCGACGCGATCATCCCCAAGCAGTTCCTGAAATCCATACGCAAAACCGGCTTTGGGCCGAATCTGTTTGACGCCTGGCGTTACCTGGACCCGGGCTTTCCCGGCCAGGACCCGGCCACACGCAAGCCCAACCCGGACTTCGTGCTGAACCAGCCGCGTTACAAGGGCGCGTCCATCCTGCTGGCGCGCAAGAACTTCGGCTGTGGCTCCTCGCGCGAACATGCGCCCTGGGCACTGGACCAGTACGGCTTTCGCGCCATCATTGCGCCCAGTTATGCCGACATTTTTTTCAACAACAGTTTCAAGAACGGCCTGCTGCCCATCGTGCTCAGCGAAGCACTGGTCGGCCAGCTGTTCGACGAGGCGCTGGCCTTCCCGGGCTACCAGCTGACCATAGACCTGGAGCGCCAGGTCGTCATCAAACCGCAAGGTGAAGAGCTTGCCTTCGAGGTACAGGCTTTCAAGAAGTTCTGCCTGCTCGGCGGTTATGACGACATCGGCCTGACCCTGCGCCAGAGCGACAAGATCAAGGCCTTTGAAGCCGAGCGGCTGGCCACCAAACCCTGGCTGGCGAAACGGCTGATCGCCTGACGGCCTGACATCTTCAAGCAAAAACTGCTGTGCGCCCTTGAATGACGGGCGCAATCAGCTATAAAAATCATAGTAAAAACAAGATCCCATCATGAAAATTGCAATTCTTCCAGGTGACGGCATAGGCACTGAAATCGTCGCTGAGGCCGTCAAGGTCCTGAAAGCGCTGGACCTGAAATTTGAAACCGAAACGGCCCTGGTCGGCGGCGCCGCCTACGAAGCCCACGGCCATCCGCTGCCCGACGCCACCCTGAAACTTGCACAAGCCTCGGACGCGGTGCTGTTCGGCGCCGTCGGCGACTGGAAGTACGACAAGCTGGACCGCCCGCTGCGTCCCGAGCAGGCCATCCTCGGCCTGCGCAAAAACATGGGGCTGTTTGCCAACTTCCGGCCCGCCATCTGTTACCCGCAGCTGGTCGATGCCTCCAGCCTGAAGCGCGAACTGGTGGCCGGCCTGGACATCCTGATCATCCGCGAGCTGACCGGCGACATCTATTTCGGCCAGCCGCGCGGCCGCCGTACCGCCACCGACGGCCACTTCCCGGGTGCTGAAGAAGCTTTCGACACCATGCGTTATTCGCGCCCCGAAATCGAGCGCATCGCCCATGTCGCTTTCCAGGCAGCGCGCAAACGCGGCAGCCGCGTCACCAGCGTGGACAAGGCCAATGTGCTGGAGACTTTCCAGTTCTGGAAAGACATCGTCACTGAAGTCGGAAGTCAGTACCCCGACGTGGCGCTGGACCACATGTATGTGGACAACGCCGCCATGCAGCTGGTCAAGGCACCGAAGAAGTTTGACGTGGTGGTGACCGGCAACATGTTCGGCGACATCCTGTCCGATGCGGCCGCCATGCTGACCGGCAGCATAGGCATGTTGCCCTCGGCCAGCCTGAACACCAAAAACCAGGGCCTGTACGAACCGAGCCACGGCAGCGCGCCGGACATCGCCGGCAAGGGCGTGGCCAATCCACTGGCCACCATATTGAGCGCCGCCATGATGCTGCGTTTCAGCCTGAACCAGCCCGAAGCCGCCGCGCGTATCGAAAAAGCCGTGGACGCGGTGTTGAGCCAGGGCCTGCGCACACCCGACATTTACAGCGAGGGCACGACCAAGGTCGGCACCGTTGAAATGGGCAACGCTGTCGTCAAAGCCCTCGGCTGATGTTTTTTCGCCGCATCTGCCCCTCAAAAATGGGGCGGAAGGCGGCTTCAAAGCGTGCCGCCGGCAAAATCCGGCCCACCCTGGTTACAATCACCCCATGCGTAAAAACCCCGCACTCATCCGCCTCGTCGCCGCTTCGCGCGCGATCAGCGCTGCGCCGGTTTTTGCCCAGACCACCAAAACGACCACCATTAAAGGCTAGCAAGCCTGGTTCGTCGTGCCCTGCCGGCTCGATGAGCCGGGCCAAAAAGCCGTATTTCTGACTTTTTGAAGGGCGACATCATGAAACTCAAAGGCAATCTCACAGGACTCGTCGGCTGGCGCGGCATGGTCGGCTCGGTGCTGATAGACCGCATGCAGGCCGAAGGTGACTTCGAGCTGATCGAGCCGGTTTTCTTTTCGACCTCGAACGCCGGCGGCAAAGCCCCGGCGCAGGCCAAAAACGAAACCACGCTGAAAGACGCGTTCGATATCGACGCCTTGAAGAAGTGTGATGTCATCATCACCGCCCAAGGCGGTGACTACACCACCGAGGTCTACCCCAGGCTGCGCGCCGCCGGCTGGACCGGCCACTGGATAGACGCCGCCTCCACGCTGCGCATGAATGAAGACGCCATCATCATCCTGGACCCGGTCAACCTGCCGGTGATCCAGAAGGCAATGGCGGCGGGCGGCAAGAACTGGATAGGCGGCAACTGCACCGTGAGCTGCATGCTGATGGGCGTGGGCGCGCTGTACAAGGCCGGCCTGGTCGAGTGGATGACCAGCATGACCTACCAGGCCGCGTCGGGTGGCGGCGCGCAACACATGCGTGAACTGCTGACCCAGTTCGGCACGCTCAACAACGAGGTCAGGGCCCTGCTCGACGATCCGAAGTCCGCCATCCTGGAGATTGACCGCCGCATCCTGGCGAAACAGCAATCGCTGGGCGCGTCAGAGACCGCCAATTTCGGCGTGCCGCTCGGTGGCTCGCTGATCCCCTGGATAGACAAGGACCTCGGAATCGGCAAAAACCGGGACGAGCCCGGTTGGGGCGTCAGCAAGGAAGAGTGGAAAGGCGGCGCCGAGACCAACAAGATCCTGGGCCAGGGCGCGAGCTTCGGAACTGCCGAAACCCCGGTGGACGGTTTTTGTGTGCGTGTCGGCGCCATGCGTTGCCACAGCCAGGCGCTGACCTTCAAGCTCAAAAAGGATGTGCCGCTGGCCGACATCGAAGCCCTGATCGCCGCCGACAATGACTGGGTCAAGGTTGTGCCCAACAGCCGTGAAGCGACCATGGCCGGGCTCACACCGGTGGCCGTGACCGGCACCATGGACATTCCCGTGGGCCGCCTGCGCAAGCTGGCCATGGGGCCGGATTACCTCGGTGCTTTTACGGTGGGCGACCAGTTGTTATGGGGTGCGGCCGAGCCCTTGCGGCGCATGCTGCGCATTCTGATTCAGGCTTGATGCCGGCACGGGAGTTGTCCGCTTGGTAACCACTTGTCACATCCCGTTGTCGTCAGACAACAAGTGGAAGTTGTAAGTTGATGCTAACCCCGCGTGTCAAAACTTAAGTGCTGTCTTAGCTTGTCAGCCTAATGCCTTGATGTTAATGTTGTTTTGTTCAAAATTAGCGTTGAGGTTTTTGTGCGGACCAGCAGAATAAAATTTTATGCAGACCGACCACCGGAGGCTCAAACCCCCATGAATCCATCAGGCCGTTGGCGAGTGGGTGCGCTTGCTGCGGCCATTGCACTTATGGGCAGCGTCGCCAGTCTGCCGGTTCATGCACTGGGGCTGGGTCGGGTCACGGTGCAGTCAGCGCTTGGCGAGCCGCTGCGTGCTGAAATCGAGATTGTGGAGATCAGCGCCGAAGAGGCTTCGACCCTGCGTACCAGTGTGGCCAGTGCCGATGCCTTCAAGGCCGCCGGACTGGAATACACCGCGGCGGTGACCAATGTCCAAATCAGCCTGCAGCGCCGCGCCGATGGCCGCTCCTTCCTGCGCCTGAGCAGTGAGCGCCCAGTCGCCGAACCCTTTGTGGACCTGATTCTGGAAGCCCGCTGGGCATCCGGGCGCATCGTGCGTGACTACACGATGCTGTTTGATCCCCCCAACCTGCGTCAGGCGGCCCAGCCGCCCATGGCTGCACCGACCGCACCGATGGTTTCGCGGCCCGCGCCGCCGCCCGTGGCCAGCCTGCCCCCCGCAGCGCCACCGCCGCTTGCTGCCGCACCCGCACCGTCCTTTCCCTCCAGCCCGCCACCCGCCCCCAGACCGGCACCTGTGGCCCAGGCCCCTGCGCCGCAGCCCGCACCCGCCGCCAGGGCCAGTTCGCCGGACGGCCAGAAAATTGTCGTGAAGTCCGGCGATACCGCCGGAAAAATTGCCGCACAAACCAAACCCGCCAGCGTATCGCTGGACCAGATGCTGGTAGCCTTGCTGCGCAGCAACCCCGATGCCTTCATAGGTGGCAACATCAACCGGCTCAAAGCCGGCGCCGTGCTTGAAGTTCCCGCTGGCGATCAGGCAGAGTTCCTGCCCCCGGCCGAAGCCAGCCGCACCATTGTTGCGCAGAGCAAGGACTTCAACGACTTCCGCCGCAAGCTGGCAGAAGGTGCACCGGCCACCCGCGTCGAGGGCAGCGATCGCAAGGCCACAGGCCAGGTCCAGGCCAAGGTGGAAGACCGCGCACCGGCAGCCGCCACACCCGACAAACTGACACTGTCCAAAGGCGCAGTGCAAGGCAAGGCGGCCGAAGACAAGATTGCCCAGGATCGTCAGGCGAAAGAGGCCGCCGCCCGCGTCGCAGAGCTGTCCAAAAACATCAGTGATCTGAACAAGCTGGGCACCGCCCCGGCCCCGGCAACTGCGGCTCCCGCAGCACCGGCCAGCCCTGCCACAGCGGCACCCGCTGTCACCGTGACCAAGCCCGCCGTGCTGCCGGCCCTGACCGCCACCCCGGCAACACCTGCCCCGGCGGCGGTATTGCCGGCCAGCAGCCCGGCCACCCCCGCCAGCGCAACACCCGCCGCCAGTGCGCCCGCCATGGCGGCGGCCAGCAGCCCTGCGTCTGCCCCTGTCGCCGCAACCCCGGCGGCCAGCGCGCCGGCGCCTGTGGCGCCTGCGGTCAAAAAACCGGTGGTGGCGCCGCCGCCCCCGCCACCCGAGCCCAGCCTGATCGACGAACTGCTTGAAAACCCGCTGATCCTCTACGGCGCTGCCGCCTTGCTGCTGCTGCTGGTGGGTTTTGGCGTATTCCGCGCGCGCCAGCGCAAAAACGCGGTGTCGGTGGACAGCTCTTTCCTGGAAAGCCGCCTGCAGCCCGATTCCTTTTTTGGCGCCAGCGGCGGCCAGCGCATAGACACCAATGACGCCAATGTCACGGGTTCATCCATGGTTTATTCGCCGAGCCAGCTCGACGCGGCCGGCGATGTAGACCCGGTGGCCGAGGCCGATGTGTACCTGGCCTACGGGCGCGACCTGCAGGCAGAAGAAATTCTCAAAGAGGCGATTCGCGTGAACCCGGGGCGTGTGGCCATCCATGCCAAGCTGCTGGAAATTTATGCCAAGCGCCGCGACACCAAGGCGTTTGAAGCTGTCGCCACCGATACCTTCCACCTGACCCGGGGCCAGGGCATTGAATGGGCCCATGTGGCTGAAATGGGGCGCGACCTCGATCCGGCCAATGCCATGTACCAGCCCGGTGGTCAGCCCGTCTCTGCCGGCTCAGCTGCCGTGGCGGCAGCTGCCGGTGTTGCCGGCGCCGCCGCTGTCGCGGCTCAACACCAGCACCAGGATGTGCCGCTGATGGACGACGAGCCGGCTGCTGCGGTGGACTTCGACCTGGATCTGGACTTCTCGCTCGGGGACGAACCCGCAGCGCCGGCCGCCGTCGCGGCAGCGCCGTCGCTGCCGGAGCCCACTCTGGCCATGCCGGCCTTCGCGTCGGCACCAGCCGCTGCCCCCGCAGACAACAGCATGGACTTCAGCACCGCCACCATGGCCATACCGGCGATGTCCTTTCAGGCGGCTGCAGAACCGCCAGCACCACCACCACCACCGCCACCGCCCCCACTGCCGGATCTCAACGCACTGAGCTTCACCACAGAGCCCGAGGTCAACACCGCAGCCAGCCCCATGGAAAGCTCAGGTGACATGCTCGAGTTTGACCTCGGTGCCCTGTCGCTGGATCTGGACAGCCAGACCACGGAAAGCCAGAAAATCACCACCGAGGCCGGTGAGTTGTCCGCCGAGGACCCCCTGGAAACCAAGTTTGCACTGGCCGAAGAGTTTCGCGCTATTGGCGACGTGGACGGTGCACGCTCCCTGGCCGAGGAAGTGCTGGCGCATTCGAGCGGCTCGCTCAAGGGCAAAGCCCAGGCTTTCCTGAACGCCCTGTCCTGACGCTGGTTCATTTTTCTGCTGGACGGCGCCCATGAGGATCGCCCTCGGTCTGAGCTACAACGGCAGCGGCTACGAGGGCTGGCAAAGCCAGCTCTCGGGCAAGACGGTGCAGGACCAGCTCGAAAAAGCGCTGGGCCAATTTGCCGCCCAACCACTGCGCACCCTGTGCGCCGGCCGCACCGACGCCGGCGTGCACGCACTGATGCAGGTGGTTCACTTTGACACCGCACTGCAGCGCGAACTACCCTCCTGGGTACGCGGCACCAACGCCTTTTTGCCACGCGATATTGCCGTGCAGTGGGCCCATCTTGTCCCGGACGAATTTCATTGCCGCGGCAGTGCCATCAGCCGGCGTTATGCCTATGTGCTGCTGGAGTCCCCGGTGCGGCCCAGCGTCGAGGCCGGTCGCGTCGGCTGGGTGTACCGGCCCATGGACGAGGCAGCCATACGCGCGGCGATTGGCCACCTGATCGGAGAACACGACTTCAGTTCCTTCCGCGCGGCGCAATGCCAGGCGAAATCACCCGTCAAGACCATCAGCCGTATCGACATATCGAGGCAGGGTCCCTACTGGCGTTTCGAGTTTGAAGCCAATGCCTTTCTGCACCACATGATCCGCAACATCATGGGTTGCCTGGTGGCGGTAGGCCAGGGCCTTCAAGCTCCCGACTGGCTTGCAGAAGTGATTGCCGCCCGCAACCGTGACGCTGCTGCGCCCACCTTCTCGCCCGATGGCCTCTACTTCCTTGGCCCGCGTTACGAAACCCGTTACGGCCTGCCAGAACGCACACCCGCCTATGATTGGTTGCCATGATTGCCCCCACGCTTTTCACTTCGTGTAATACGCGAGGCCTTGCAGGCCGCCGCTCGCCAGAGGCTTCGCTTCTGTCGCCTGTCCAAACCTGCGCAGGCAGGTTTGGAGCCGCAGGCTCCAGCCCCTCGGGGGCCGCTGCGCCTGCGGCCCGGCAAAGCCGGTTCCGCGGCCCCTGCTTGAATGAAAAGCGTGTGTACTGCCATCCACGCAGGGGGGGCTTGTGACTTCATCTTTGCCCCAGCGCACCCGCATCAAGATTTGTGGCCTCACGCGTGAGGAAGACGTGGACGCCGCCGTGGCGGCCGGCGCCGATGCCGTGGGTTTTGTCATGTACGCGCCGAGTCCGCGCAGCGTCAGCGCAGAACGCGCGGCCGAACTCGCCAGCCGCCTGCCGCCTTTTGTCACACCGGTTTTGCTCTTCGTCAATGCAGATGCTCCTGAAATCATAGCGGCTTGCGCCCGTGTACCAACGGCCTTGCTGCAATTTCATGGTGATGAAACGCCGCAGGCCTGCCTGCAGGCTGGCCGGCCTTTCATGCGCGCAGCACGTATCCCACTGGAAAGCCCTGCCACTGGTGGCCCTCTCTTCGATCTCGTAAAATACGCACAAGACTTCAAAGAAGCCCAGGCCATACTGCTCGACGCACATGTCGAAGGGTTTGGCGGCGGCGGAAAAACATTCAATTGGTCACTTCTTCCTCCAAGCGTCAACGCTCACCTCGTTTTGTCTGGTGGACTCACACCTGCAAATGTGACCGATGGCATTTTGCAAGTCAGGCCGCGTTGTAAAACGCTGGCCGTTGATGTCAGTTCGGGCGTCGAGATTTCCGCTACCGGAGGGGCCACCCTCAAGGGAATCAAAAGCGCCGACAAAATCAACCAGTTTGTCGCAGCCGTTCGTGCTGCCGACGAACAACTTGTGAAGAACCATGTACACCTACCAGCAACCTGATGCCACGGGCCACTTCGGGATTTACGGCGGCAGTTTTGTCTCTGAAACACTGACCCACGCGATCAACGAACTCAAGGCCGCCTACGCGAAGTACCAGCACGACCCGGCCTTCCTCGCGGAGTTTCATTACGAGCTCAAGCACTTTGTCGGCCGCCCGTCCCCGATTTACCACGCCGCCCGCACCAGCCGCGAACAGGGCGGTGCGCAGATTTACCTCAAGCGCGAGGACCTGAACCACACCGGCGCGCACAAGATCAACAACACCATAGGCCAGGCCATGCTGGCCAGGCGCATGGGCAAGCCGCGCGTGATTGCCGAAACCGGCGCCGGACAACATGGCGTGGCCACGGCCACCATCTGCGCGCGTTACGGCCTCGAGTGTGTGGTTTACATGGGCAGCGAGGACGTCAAGCGCCAGAGCCCCAACGTCTACCGCATGAAGCTGCTCGGCGCCACCGTGGTGCCGGTCGAATCGGGCAGCAAGACGCTCAAGGACGCGCTCAACGAAGCCATGCGCGACTGGGTCGCCAACGTGGACAACACCTTCTACATCATAGGCACGGTGGCCGGCCCGCACCCCTACCCGATGATGGTGCGTGATTTCCAGAGCGTGATCGGCGAGGAATGCCTGGTGCAAATGCCGGACATGACCGGCGGCAAACAGCCCGACGCGGTGATCGCCTGCGTAGGCGGCGGCAGCAATGCGATGGGCATTTTCCACCCCTATATCAGCCACGAAGCCACGCGCCTGATTGGCGTGGAGGCCGCCGGCGAAGGCATGGACAGCGGCAAACACTCGGCCTCGCTGCAGCGCGGCGTGCCCGGCGTGTTGCATGGCAACCGCACTTATGTGCTGCAGAACGAGGACGGCCAGGTGACCGAAACCCACAGCATCAGCGCCGGCCTGGACTACCCCGGCGTCGGTCCCGAGCATGCGTTTTTGAAAGACATTGGCCGCGCAGAATACGTCGGCATCACCGACACAGAAGCGCTGGCTGCCTTTCATTACCTGTGTCGCACCGAAGGCATCATTCCCGCCCTCGAATCGAGCCACGCATTTGCGTACGCCATGAAACTGGCCAAAACCATGCGGACCGACCAGTCCATCCTGGTCAATCTCTCGGGCCGCGGCGACAAGGACATTGGCACGGTGGCAGACCTCTCGGGTGCTGATTTTTATGACCGGCCGTCAATGCGCGGGCATGTCGTCAAAGGGGGAGCAGCATGAGCCGTATTGCCCCCGTCTTTGAAGCGCTGAAAGCGCAAAACCGCAAAGCCCTGATTCCCTATGTCACGGCCGGTTTTCCTTTTGCGGATGCCACGCCGGACATCATGCATGGCATGGTGGCTGGCGGTGCCGACGTGATCGAGCTCGGTGTGCCGTTTTCCGACCCCAGCGCCGATGGTCCGGTGATCCAGAAAGCCGGTGACCAGGCGCTGGCCATGGGCATAGGCCTGGCGCAGGTGCTGGAGATGGTGCGGCAGTTCCGGCAACAGGACGGCAACACCCCGGTGGTGCTTATGGGTTACGCAAATCCCATCGAGGCCTACGACATCAAACACGGCAAGGACAGCTTTGTGCGCGATGCCTCAGCCGCCGGCGTGGACGGCATTCTGGTGGTGGACTACCCGCCTGAGGAATGTGTGGCCTTTGCCGCCACGCTGCGCGCGCACCAGATGGACCTGATCTTCCTGCTGGCCCCCACTTCCACCGCAGCGCGCATGGCGCAAGTGGCCCAGGTCGCCAGCGGTTATGTGTATTACGTCTCGCTCAAGGGTGTGACCGGCTCCGGCGCGCTGGACCTGGGCGCTGTCGAGGCCATGCTGCCGCGCATACGGGAGCATGTCCGCATACCGGTCGGTGTCGGTTTTGGCATACGCGACGCGGCTACGGCGGTGGCCATCAGCCGCGTCGCTGATGCGGTGGTCATAGGCACGCGCATCATCCAGTTGCTCGACGGCCAGCCGCGGGAAAACCTGGCGCCGTTGGTGCGAAACTTTTTGGCCGACATACGCCGGGCGCTGGATGAATCATCAGCCACTGCGGACAGCGCATAATCCCCCTTCTTTCCGGTTTTGCCCTCAAGGACTGACCCATGTCTTGGCTAGAAAAACTCCTCCCACCCAAAATCACCCCCACCGATCCGACCGAGCGCCGCAGTGTGCCCGAGGGCCTGTGGGTCAAGTGCCCGAGCTGCGAAGCCGTGCTGTACAAGACCGATCTGGAGAAAAACCAGAACGTCTGTCCGCAGTGCAGCCATCACCACCGCATGGACGCACGGGCGCGGCTGGATTCGTTTCTGGACCCGGAAGGCCGTTATGAAATAGGCCAGGAAGTGTTGCCTGTCGATCCGCTCAAATTCAAGGACAGCCGCAAATACCCCGAACGCCTGAAGGAAGCGCTGGAAAACACCGGCGAGACCGACGCGCTGATTGTCATGGGCGGCGCGGTGCACAGCATAGGCGTGGTGGTGGCCTGTTTTGAGTTTGATTTCATGGGCGGCAGCATGGGCAGCGTGGTCGGCGAGCGTTTTGTGCGCGGCGTGCATGCCGCGATTGAACAGAAAGTGCCTTTCATCTGCTTCACCGCCACTGGCGGCGCACGTATGCAGGAAGGCCTGCTGAGCCTGATGCAAATGGCCAAAACCAATGCCTCGCTGACGCGCCTGGCGAAAAAAGGCCTGCCTTACATCAGCGTGTTGACCGACCCGACCATGGGCGGAGTCAGTGCCGGCTTCGCTTTTGTCGGCGACATCGTGATTGCCGAGCCGAAAGCGCTGATTGGTTTTGCCGGCCCGCGCGTGATCGAATCGACTGTGCGTGTCACCCTGCCTGAAGGCTTCCAGCGCGCCGAGTTTTTGCAGACCAAAGGTGCGGTGGACTTCATCTGCGACCGGCGCGAGCTGCGCAAAACCGTGGCCAACTCGCTGGCCATGCTGCTCAAGCAACCGGCGGATGCCGTCGCCTGAAGCTGGCCGCCATCGGGCACGCCAGAACGCTATGAAATTGTGAGCGGATTGCGCTTGTCCAGCAAGGGCCAGAGCCTGATTTGACATCCTGTCCTGCAGGGCTCCCTGCCCACAAAGCCCCCACGTTGCCTGAGCCCGGACACAGGGAAACAGGTTCGTGGGAAGATGGCGAAATACAGAAATTTTCCGCTTGCCGACCGATGTCTGACGCCCTCACGCTTTCTTCCTTGCCCTTGTTCCCGCTGGGAACGGTGCTTTACCCCGGCGGCCTGCTGCCACTGCGGATTTTTGAGGTGCGATACCTCGACATGATTGGCAAATGCCACAAGACCGGTGCGCCGTTTGGTGTGGTGGCGCTGACCCAGGGCTCGGAAGTGCGCAAGCCGGAGGACGGCCCCAGTGGCGACGGTTTTGCCGTGGAGGAATTCAGTGCCGTCGGCACACTCGCCACCATCACCCATTTTTCGGTGCCGCAACCCGGGCTCATGGTGATTCGCTGCAGCGGCGCCCAGCGTTTCGAGATTTCCAGCCGCGAAAAACTCAAACACGGCCTGTGGATCGCTGACGTCACCCGGCTTGACGACGACCAGAACGTCAAAGTGCCCGAGGACCTGCGCAAAGCCGCCAACGCGCTGGGCAAGTTGATCAAGACCTTGCAGGATCGCGAGATCCCGGCCGACCAGATGCCGCTGGCGCCGCCCTACAGGCTGGACGACTGTGGCTGGGTGGCGAATCGCTGGTGCGAACTGCTGCCCATGCCGGTCGAACTCAAACAACGGCTGATGCAGCTGGACAACCCGCTGGTCCGTCTCGAACTCGTCAGCGACATCCTGGAACGCACCGGCATCGCGATGTAAGGTTCATGCCGCCCCGGGTGCAGGCGGCAACGCAGCCTAAAATCAGGGGTTTGGCATTGGCCCGGTCCCGCCGGCCTGCCCTCTTTCCCCGAGAACCTTTCCATGTCCAACACGCCCACCAGCCCCGCCGTCGCCCCAGCGCACGACGAAAACCAGCTCATGGCCGAGCGCCGTGACAAGCTGCGCCTGATGCGCCAGCACCAGGCCGAGGGCAAGGGCGTGGCCTTTCCGAATGACGTCAAGCCGGCGCACCGGGCCGAAGCGCTGTTTGCCGCCTACGACGGCAAAACCAAGGAAGAGCTGGAGCCGCTGGCCGTGACGGTGAACGTGGCCGGCCGCATGATGCTCAAGCGTGTGATGGGCAAGGCCAGTTTTGCCACACTGCAGGACGCCTCCTTTGGTCCTTCGGGCGGCCGCATCCAGGTCTATATCAACAACGAAGGTGTCGGCGAAGAAGTGCACAACGCCTTCAAGCACTGGGATCTCGGCGACATCGTGGCCGCCACCGGCAACCTGTTCAAAACCAAAACCGGCGAGTTGTCGATTCACGCCACCGGCATTCGCCTGGTCACCAAAAGCCTGCGCCCCCTGCCCGACAAGTTTCACGGCGTGGCCGACCAGGAAGTCAAGTATCGCCAGCGTTATGTGGACCTGATCACCGACGCGGCGGCGCGCCAGCGTTTTGCGAACCGCAGCAAAGCCGTGTCCAGCATGCGCAGCTTCATGGTGGACCACGACTTCCTGGAGGTCGAAACACCGATGCTGCACCCGATTCCCGGCGGTGCCAATGCCAAGCCTTTTGTGACACACCACAACGCGCTGGACCAGCAGATGTTTTTGCGCATTGCGCCCGAGCTCTACCTGAAACGCCTGATCGTCGGCGGCTTTGAGCGCGTGTTCGAGATCAACCGCAGCTTTCGCAACGAAGGCATCAGCGTGCGGCACAACCCCGAGTTCACCATGATGGAGTTCTACGCCGCGTGGTGGAACTATGAAGACCTGATGGCCTACACCGAAAAGCTGATACGCCATATTGCGCAGCAGGTCAGCGGCGGCACGCAACTGAGCTACCAGGGCAAACCGGTGGACCTGAGCCAGCCCTTTGAGCGCCTGACGATACGCGAAGCCATCATCAAACACACCGATGCCGGCGCCAATGTAGACAACGCCGCCTGGCTGCTGGACGCCCTGAAAAAACTCGGCAAACACAGTGCCAAAGACAAACTCGAGACCCGCTCGCTGCCCAGCCTGCAGGTGACCTACTTTGAAGAGACGGTGGAAGAAAAACTCTGGCAACCGACCTTCATCATGGAGCACCCGACCGAAATTTCACCGCTGGCCCGCGCCAACGATGCACGGCCGGAAGTGACCGAACGTTTTGAGCTCTACATCACCGGTCGCGAGTTTGGCAACGGTTTCAGCGAGCTCAACGACGCCGAAGACCAGGCCGCGCGTTTTCTGGCCCAGTCCGACGCCAAGGATGGCGGCGACGAAGAAGCCATGCATTACGACGCCGACTATGTGCGCGCGCTCGAATACGGCATGCCGCCAACCGGCGGTTGCGGCATAGGCATAGACCGCCTGATGATGCTGCTGACCGACAGCGCCAGCATTCGCGACGTGATTCTTTTCCCGGCGCTGCGGCACGAGGCCTGAGGCCTCAGCCGCATCAGGCGGCGCTTATTCCACCCGCGATATCGCCGCCGGCTTGAAGCCGAGGTCTGCCGCCTTGCCTTTGCGCGCGCGTGCCGCCCTGGCGTTGTTCAGGCTGCGGATCTCGAGTATTTCTTCACGTACCTTGCCACCGCGGCCCAGGCCTTCGATTTTCACGCTGCGGGTGTAGGCCGCCGCACCGGCCAGCGTGTCCTTGCCGTCCAGATCGATCAGCATCAGGCCACGGCCACCGGCCGGCTGGGTCTTGAGCTCGCTGATTTCGAAAGTCAGGATGCGTCCCGCCGTGGAGGCGCAGGCCACATGGGTGGCGGGGAGCAGCGGCAAGGACCCGCTGCTGACCGACACGTGGGACGGCTTGCAGATGGACTCGCCTTCGGCGCAGCTGATAAAAGCCTTGCCGGCTTTCAAACGCGTGCTCATGTTGTCGACCGTCGCCAGAAAACCGTAGCCGCCGCTGCCGCAAAGCAGCAGCGTCGCGCCGGCCGGACCGGCAAAATAATGGGCCGGCTGGGTGCCGGTTTCGAGTTCTATCAGTGTGCTGACCGGCTGCCCGTCGCCGCGCGCACCGGGCAACATCGCCACCGGAATCGAATACACGCGCCCCGTGCCTTTGGCCGCCGTGCCAAACACCAGCAGGCTGTCTACCGTGCGGCATTCAAAGGTGCTGTACAGGCCGTCGCCGGACTTGAAGGCAAAACTCGCCGCGTCATGGCCGTGGCCGCTGCGCGCGCGTACCCAGCCCTTGGCACTGACCACCACGGTGACCGGCTCGTCGAGCACCTTGACTTCGAGCACGGCTTTTTTCTCGGCCTGGATCAGCGTGCGGCGCGCGTCGGCAAACTGTTTGGCGTCCAGCTCGATTTCCCTGACCATCAGGCGCCGCAACGCCGCCGGACTGCCGAGGATTTCCTCCAGCTTGCCCTGCTCTTCGCGCAGGCTCTTGAGCTCCTGCTCGATCCGGATGGCTTCCAGCCTGGCCAGCTGGCGCAGGCGGATTTCGAGAATGTCTTCGGCCTGCCGGTCACTGAGTTTGAAACGCGCGATCAGCGCGGCTTTCGGCTCCTCGGCCTGGCGGATGATGGCAATCACCTCGTCGATATTGAGCAGCACCAGCTGCCGGCCTTCGAGGATGTGGATGCGGTCCAGCACCTTGTTCAGCCGGTGTTGCGAGCGCCGCTCTATCGTGGTCTGGCGGAAGCTGATCCACTCGGCCAGCATCTGCCTCAGGTTCTTCTGCGTGGGCCGGCCGTCCAGCCCGACCATGGTCAGGTTGATGCTGGATGAACTTTCCAGGCTGGTGTGCGCCAGCAGGGTGGTGATCAGCTCGCTCTGGCTGATGCGGCTGGTCTTGGGCTCGAACACCAGGCGCACGGCGGCGTCCTTGCTGGACTCGTCACGCACCACGTCCAGCACGGCCAGCACGGTCTGCTTGAGCTGCACCTGGTCCAGGCTCAGCGCCTTCTTGCCGGCCTTGATTTTCGGATTCGTGATCTCTTCGATTTCCTCCAGCACACGCTGGGTGCTGACGCCGGGCGGCAGCTCCTGCACCACCAGCTGCCACTGGCCACGCGCCAGCTCCTCGATCTTCCAGCGCGCGCGTACCTTGAGCGAACCACGCCCGCTGCTGTAGGCGGCAGCGATGTCGGCCGCGGTGGAAATGATCTGGCCACCACCCGGGTAGTCGGGACCGGCGATCAGGGTGTACAGCTCCTCGTCGGACAGCTTGGGGGTCTTGATCAGCGCGATGCAGGCATCGGCGATTTCACGCAGGTTGTGGCTGGGGATCTCGGTGGCCAGACCGACGGCAATACCGCTGGCGCCGTTGAGCAGCGTGAACGGCAGGCGCGCCGGCAGCTGCTTCGGCTCCTCGAAAGAGCCGTCGTAGTTCGGTACAAAATCGACCGTGCCTTCGTCGAGTTCGTCGAGCAGCAGGGTGGTGATTTTTGCCAGCCGCGCCTCGGTGTAACGCATGGCCGCGGCGCCGTCGCCGTCCCGGCTGCCGAAGTTGCCCTGGCCGTCGATCAGCGGGTAACGCTGGCTGAAGTCCTGCGCCATGCGCACCATCGCGTCGTAGGCCGCCTGGTCACCGTGTGGGTGGTATTTGCCGAGCACGTCACCGACCACCCGCGCGCTTTTGACCGGCTTGGCGCCGCTGTTGCCGGAAAAGCCCAGGCCCATGCGCGCCATGGCGTACATGATGCGGCGCTGCACCGGCTTCTGGCCGTCGCAGACATCGGGCAAGGCCCGGCCCTTGACCACACTGAGCGCGTATTCAAGGTAGGCACGCTGGGCATAAGCGGCCAGGGATTCCTGGTCGGGTAACTCGGGGCTGGAAAGCGGGGCAGGCGTGAATAAATCGTCCATCGGGGCTCAAACTGAAAAATGACCTGGCGTGAAAAACTCAGCAAGGCCCACCCGTCAAGGCAGACCGCCGAAGCGATTATGGGCTCAGAACTCGCTGGCGCGGGGCGCCTGCGGCCGGCGCACCTGGCCGCCACCAAACAGCAAAATGCTGCGCGATCGGTGGGTGTCAGGCCAGGCGCTGAAGTGGCCGGTCAGGCTGCGCAACCAGTACTGGGCCGATGCCGCATTGTCCAGCATGGGCACTTTCAGGTCGGTGACCAGCACGCGAAATTGCAGTGCCACACCCGGCAGGAAGGCGCTTTCAATACGCAGGCCGCTGACCACCAGCTTGGTGGCCAGGGAGTCCACCTCGGCGTTGTCCTGCAAGTCCTGGGCAAGCACCGCGAACAACTGCTCGCCAATACGGGCGGCGGTGTCGCTGTCGCTGACCGCCCGCCGCACGCGATTGGCGGCTTCCAGCACAATTTTTTCCTTGGCATCAGCGCCCAGCTCCTTGAGCAGACCCGCCAGGTTCTGGACCTCGATCAGGTACAGCGCGCCACCGTGCGCCACCTGCTGCGCCCGCGCCACAGCCGGTCGCAGGCGGTCTGTCAGCACCGCCAGGCTGGCCAGGCCGGTCAGCGGGTCTGTCACCCGCGCAGCCGCACCACGCAGGCGGCTTTCATTGAGCATGCGGCTGCGCCACACCAGCGCGAGGTAGGTGGGCGGCAACTGCAGCAACAGCATCATGGCCACCGGCCAGTAATTGGCCTGATCACCGGCGCGGCCGGACAAAAACAACACGGCCACAGCGGAACCCCCGAGGTGACCAAGCAACAGCCACCATTTCCAGGGGCCGGAGATGCGCCAGGCCGGCAGGCACAGATACAGCCAGGACAGGGCCAGCAAGGCGCCCAGGCCATAACTGCTGGCCAGGACCGCAGGCGCAGAGCTGTCCAGCACCCGAAGCGCCGCGAGGCACACCGCCATCAGCCCGGCGGCCGCGACAATCGCCTTGCCGGTGGCGCTGGCCTGACGCCTTCGCAGCAGCCAGACATGCAACCCTGCCATGCAGGCGGGGCCGAGAATCAGCACCGTGTTTTCAAGCGCATCCGCCGGCCACAACATCTGCCGGCCAGCCACCAAAACCAGCGTGACCACCAGCAGATAACCGCCCAGCGCAAAAAGGGTGGGCTCGTCGTAGGCGTAGGCAATGATCAGGCTGAACAGCAGCACCAGGCCCAGAACACCCACCGCGACACCGAGGACAAACACCTCGGGGCTGAATACCGGGTTCAACTCAGTCTCGCTCGATGCGGAATTCAGGCGCCACCGGGCTTTGCACCACCAGCGTCGGCAAGTTGTTGCCACGGCCGCTGGCACCACCGACGGGCTGGGACGACGATTTTCCCGTGCCACCCATCATTTCCATCCGGACCCGGCCGGCCGCGCGGCGCGAGTCGCCAATCAGCGACGGCGGTTTCAGGTGGGCATACAGCTGCATCACGGTTTTGACGTAGTTTTTGGTCTCGGGGTAATTCGGGATTTTGTTGCCGGCACGCTGGACCGCGCCCTCACCCGCGTTGTACGCCGCCACCGCCAGCTCCAGCTGGCCGGGAAACATGTCGATCAGATCGCGCAGATAACGCGAGCCCGCGTGGATATTGGTTTTGGGATCGGTCAGTTTTTTCTCGATGGCGCTGTTTTTGTCAGCCCGCACACCGTAACGCTGCGCCGTAGGCGGCATCAGCTGCATCAGGCCCACAGCACCCTTGGGGGACACGGCATGGGTGTTGAAGCCGGATTCGGTGGCAATCAGCGCCTGCAGCAGCTCGTAGTCGATGTCCTGCGCCACCGAGGCGTCGCGCAGCAGATGTTTGACCGCCTTGTAATTGGGCGAGACATCAAAAAATGCCAGCAGCTTGGGCGGCGCGCCCGGCACGCCGTGACCCGCGTAGCCCGCAGCGCCATGGCGGCCAGACACACCGCGGCTGGTGTCAAACGTCTCGCCGCCGCGGAAAAACAGCTGGTAACGCTCGTCGAGCTTTTCCGCCGAAAAATGCGCCACACCCTGGCTGTCCACATAACCCCAGACATCGGCGCGCGCCGCTGCGCCGGCCAGCAGCAGGGCCGCAAAAATCATCAAAAATGATAGCTGCCTGCGCATGACCCACAAGGACTCAAGCCACTTTTGACCGCTCACAATAGTCATGCGGGACAGACCCGGAAAACGGAGTCCCAAAGGCAATACATACACAGACCTGTCCTTTAAATATCGATCTCCACGGCGTCGCCGTGGAGCTCCATCAATTCGCGCCGCGCTGCGGCTTCACCTTTGCCCATCAATTTGGTCACCAGGCTTTCGGTCTGGGCAAAGTCCAGATTACCGAGTTGCACGGGCAAAAGGCGACGGGTGTCTGGATTGAGTGTGGTTTCCCATAATTGTTCCGCATTCATTTCGCCCAGGCCTTTGAAGCGGCTGATGGCCCAAGTGCCTTCGCGCACGCCTTCCTTGCGCAATTTGTCCAGAATGGCGCTTAACTCACCTTCATCCAGCGCGTACGCCTTCGAAGCAGGCTTCTTGCCGCGAGCCGGTGCATCGACGCGGAACAGTGGCGGGCGGGCCACATAAATATGGCCGGCAGCAATCAAGCGGGGGAAATGCCGGAAAAACAGGGTCAGCAGCAAGACCTGTATGTGCGAGCCGTCCACATCGGCATCACTGAGGATGCAGACCTTGCCGTAACGCAAACCGCTCAAATCCGGGGTGTCGTCAGGGCCATGCGGATCGACACCTATGGCCACCGAGATGTCGTGGATCTCGGTGTTGGCAAACAGCCGGTCACGCTCGACCTCCCAGGTGTTGAGCACCTTGCCGCGCAGCGGCAGGATGGCCTGGCTTTCCTTGTCGCGGCCCATTTTGGCGCTGCCGCCGGCGGAGTCGCCCTCGACCAGAAACACCTCGTTGTGCGCCAGGTCCCGGCTTTCACAGTCGGTCAGTTTGCCCGGCAGCACGGCCACACCGGAGCCTTTGCGTTTTTCAACCTTCTGGCCGGCTTTCTGCCGTGTCTGGGCGGCCTTGATCGCCAGTTCGGCGAGTTTTTTGCCGTAATCCACATGGTGGTTGAGCCAGAGCTCCAGCGCCGGCCGCACAAAGCTCGACACCAGCCGCACCGCATCGCGTGAATTGAGCCGCTCCTTGATCTGGCCCTGGAACTGCGGGTCCAGCACCTTGGCGCTGAGGACATAGCTGGCGCGCGCAAACACGTCTTCGGGCAGCAGCTTGACGCCCTTGGGCAGCAGCGAATGCAAATCGACAAAACTCTTGACGGCCTGGAACACGCCATCGCGCAGGCCGCTTTCATGCGTGCCACCGGCGCTGGTCGGGATCAGGTTGACGTAACTCTCACGCACCGGCTGGCCGTCTTCCGTGAAGGCCAGGCACCACTGGGCGCCCTCGCCTTCGGCAAAACTGTCGTGCGCCGCGTCGGCAAAACCTTCGCCTTCAAACAGCGGAATCACCGGGTCGGCCGGCAGGGTCTGCATCAGGTAGTCGCGCAGCCCGCCTTTGTAAATCCAGGTCTGGACTTCTTTGGTTTTTTCCACCACCAGCGTCACGGTCACGCCGGGCATCAACACCGCCTTGCTGCGCAGCAAATGCGTGAGTTCGGCCATGGGCAGGGCCGAGGCTTCAAAGTACTTGCTGTCCGGCCACGCGCGCACCGTGGTGCCGCACTTGCGGTCACCTTCGCCGGCCTTGCGCAGGTGCAGTTTCTCCAGCACATCGCCACCTGAAAACACCAGCCTGGCAACCATGCCGTCGCGGTAAGAGGTGGCCTCCAGCCGCTTCGACAAGGCATTGGTGACACTGACACCCACGCCGTGCAGGCCGCCGGAAAAACTGTAAGCGCCGCCCTTGCCCTTGTCGAACTTGCCGCCGGCGTGCAGGCGCGTGAACACCAGCTCTATCACCGGCGCTTTTTCCTCCGGGTGCAGGCCATAGGGAATGCCGCGGCCGTCATCGTCAATGCTGACCGAGCCGTCGCTGTGCAGGGTGACCTTGATCTTCTTGCCGTGTCCGGCCAGCGCCTCGTCGGCCGAGTTGTCCAGCACTTCCTGGATGATGTGCAGCGGGTTGTCGGTGCGCGTGTACATGCCCGGCCGCTGCTTGACGGGCTCAAGGCCCTTGAGCACGCGGATCGAGCCTTCGGAATAATCGTTGGGGGTATGGGTCGCCATGGGAGGGTCGATTGTAGCCCCGGGCGATTTGAAAGCTGTATGAATACACAGTTTTACCCAACTTTGCCGCAGCCATACCCAACACGCATCAATGAAGGGAAAAACTTTCAACAGCTGCGACATTCGCCTTTGGGTACATTCAATGCATGCAATCCTCTCGCCGAAACCTCTCCATGACCCAGGTGCTGCTGTGCGGCGCCATCATCGTCACCCTGTCCATGGGCATACGCCACGGTTTCGGCCTGTGGCTGCAGCCCATCACCCAGGAGCAGGGCTGGACCCGCCAGACCTTCGCTTTTGCGATTGCGGTGCAAAACCTGTCCTGGGGGGTGTTCGGCATTTTTGCCGGCATGCTGGCCGACCGTTTTGGCGCTTTCCGCGTGATTGCGGGCGGCGCCGTGCTGTATGCGTTGGGCCTGGTCGGCATGGCCCTGTCGCCGACCGGCCTGCTGTTCACGCTGACGGCCGGCGTGCTGATTGGCGCGGCCCAGGCCGGCACCACTTACGCCGTGATTTACGGGGTCATAGGCCGCAACATCCCGGCCGAGAAACGCTCCTGGGCCATGGGGGTGGCTGCCGCCGCCGGCTCTTTCGGGCAGTTCCTGATGGTGCCGGTAGAAGGCTTTTTGATCAGCGGCCTGGGCTGGCAGCAAGCCCTGCTGGTGCTCAGCGGCGCCGTGCTGCTGATTGCGCCGCTGGCTTTTGGCCTGCGTGAAAAAAGTTTTGGCAGCGGCCAGGCTGTGCCGCGTGAACAAACCATAGCCCAGGCGCTCAAAGAGGCTTTCAAGTACCCGAGCTTCCAGTTGCTCATGGCCGGCTATTTTGTCTGCGGCTTCCAGGTGGTGTTTATCGGCGTGCACATGCCCAGCTACCTGCGCGACAAAGGCCTGTCGCCGCAGGTGGCCAGTTACGCGCTGGCGCTGATCGGTCTGTTCAATGTGTTCGGCACTTATGCAGCGGGCGCCCTCGGCCAGCGCATGGCCAAGAAAAACATCCTGGCCTTCATCTACCTGGCGCGCGCTGTGGTGATTGCCGTGTTTCTCGCGGCGCCGCTGAGCCCGGCCAGTGTTTATGTATTTTCCAGCCTGATGGGCCTGCTGTGGCTGTCCACCATTCCCCCCACCAACGCCGTGGTGGCGCAGATTTTCGGCATCCAGCACCTGTCCATGCTCAGCGGCTTTGTTTTCTTCAGCCACCAGATCGGCTCCTTCCTCGGCGTCTGGCTGGGCGGATTTCTGTATGACCGCAGCGGCAGCTACAACATCGTCTGGTACATCACGATTGCGCTGGGCGTGCTGGCGGCGCTGGTCAACCTGCCGGTGCGCGAGGCGGCTATCCGCCGCCCCGGCGCAAACGGCCTGCCGCAGGGTGCCTGAGATGATGCGCCGGCTGACGCTGTACGCCCTGGCCATCCTGGCCTTGCTGGCAGTGTTTGCCCTCTACACACGACCGGATTTTCTGGTCAGGCTGGCGGATCAGGTCTGGGCCTGCTTTTAAGCCGACCCTGATGGTCAATTCGGGCTCTGGCCCAGTAACAATGGGCGTGAGCAGCTATGAAAACAATAGTGATTACCGGTGCCTCCGACGGCATAGGCGCGGAAATCGCGCGCCAGCTCGCGCAAGCCCAGGGTGCCGGCGTGGGCCTGGTGCTGGCGGCGCGCAATGAAGCCCTGCTGGACGAAGTGGCCGCTCAGTGCGCGGCGCTGGGCGCGCAAACACTGGTCGTCAAAACCGATGTCTCGGTGGAGGCGCAATGCCGCCTGCTGGTCGCCGCCGCCGTCCAGCGCTTCGGCCGCGTCGATGTGCTGATCAACAACGCAGGCATCTCGGCGCAAGCCCTGTTCGCAGAGGTCTCGGCCACCGACCTGCACTGGTATGAAGACCTGATGCGTATCAACCTGTGGGGCAGTGTCTGGTGCACCCACGCGGCCCTGCCCTGGTTGAAACAAAGCGGCGGCAGCATTGTGGCCGTGTCCAGCCTCGCCGGGCTGATTGGCGTGCCGGGGCGCACCGCCTACAGCGCCAGCAAATTTGCCATGACCGGCTTTTTTGAAGCGCTGCGCGCCGAGCTCAAAACGGCTGGTATCAGCGTGACCACCGCTTACCCCGGCGTGGTCGCGACCCAGATCAGGTACCGGGGTTTCAACGCCGCCGGCAAGCCCGCCGGCGCGAGCGGGCTCAAGGAAGACGATGCGATGAGTGTGGAGACCTGCGCCCGCCTGATCATTGCAGGCATGAACCGGCGCGAGCGCGAGGTGGTGATGAGCGCCAAAGGCAAACTCGGCCGCTGGCTCAAGCTGCTGGCGCCTGGTGCCGTCGAAAACATGGCACTCGCAGCGCTCAAGGACGAGGTCAAACCACGGTGAGCACGATGACACCGTCTGTTGCGCCCCTCAGCCCCCATGGCAGCGAAGCACCCTCGGCCTGGGTGCAGCGCTGGTCGCACCTGGTCCGGCCGGGCGGAACGGTGCTCGACGTGGCCTGTGGCCAGGGCCGCCATGCGTACTGGTTTCACAGGCGGAATCACCCTCTGACCGTTGTGGATCGTTCGCAGGCCGCCATGGATTCGATCACCATTGAGGCGGTCTCCTGCGAAAAGGTCGTTGCCGACATCGAGGGCGGGCCCTGGCCTTTTGCCGGCCGTCAGTTCGACGCGGTGGTGGTGACCAACTACCTGTGGCGTCCGCTGCTGCCCACCCTGCTGGCCAGCCTCGCGCCCGGCGGCGTGCTGCTGTACGAGACCTTTGCCCAGGGCAATGAGACCGTGGGCAAACCTTCACGCCCGGATTTTCTGCTGCGCAGCGGCGAACTGCTGGCAGCCTGCCACGGGCTGCGTGTGCTGGCTTATGAAGACGGTTTTGAGCCGGCGCCAGAGCGCTTTACACAGCGGATTGCAGCGCTGCGGGAACCGGCAGCCACAGCGGCAGTCCCACGCTACTGGCTGAAGCCCCGCACTGAGTAGAATGCGGGATTGGCTTTCAGGCAGGCCCGACCTCCGGAGCCGCCCTTTCCCTGACACTTCAACATGAACACCATTACCGGCAGCATCGTTGCACTCGCTACTCCCCTGCATGAAGACGGCAGCGTGGATTACCCGACCCTGCGCAAGCTGGTGGACTGGCACATCGCCGAAGGCACCGACTGCATAGGCGTGGTCGGCACCACCGGCGAGTCGCCCACCGTGACGGTCGAGGAACACTGCGAAATCATCCGCGTGTCGGTCGAGCAGGCCAAGGGCCGTGTTCCCGTGATGGCCGGCTGCGGCGCCAATTCCACCGCTGAAGCCATAGAGCTGGCGCGTTTTGCGAAAAAAGTCGGCGCCGATTGCCAGTTGCAGGTCGTGCCTTATTACAACAAGCCGACCCAGGAAGGCCAGTACCGGCACTTCAAGGCCATTGCCGAAGCGGTGGACCTGCCCATGGTGCTCTACAACGTGCCTGGCCGCACGGTCGGCGACATGTTGCACGCCACCGTGCTGCGCCTGGCCCAGGTGCCCGGCATTGTCGGCATCAAGGAAGCCACCGGCAACATCGAGCGCGCGCAGTGGCTGATCAAGGAAGTGCCAGCCGGTTTTGCGGTTTATTCCGGAGATGACCCCACCGCCGTGGCACTGATGTTGTGCGGCGGGCAAGGCAACATCAGTGTCACCGCCAACGTGGCGCCGCGCCTGATGCATGAACTGTGTGTTGCGGCGATTGCGGGCGACACCCGCGCCGCCATGAAAATCCAGCTGCAGCTGCTGCCGCTGCATAAAAACCTCTTCATCGAAGCCAACCCTATCCCGGTGAAATGGGCCATGGCCCGCATGGGCCTGTGTGGCGGCACCCTGCGCCTGCCCATGACACCGCTTGAAACTGCCAACGAAGCCGCCGTCGAAAATGCCCTGCGCATTTGCGGCCTGATCTGATTATTAAGGAAACCCCCGTGATGACATTGCACACGTCCGCCGCCTCCAGAACTGCTTCTGTACCCCGGTTGGCAGCCCCGCTGCTGGTAATTGCCACCGCATTGTTATTCTCCGGCTGCTCGTCGCTGACCGACTCCTTCCAGGGCGACAAGGTGGACTACAAAAGCGCCGGCAAGGGGCCGTCACTTGAAATCCCGCCGGACCTGACCCAGCTCTCGCGCGACACCCGTTATGTGGTGCCCGGCAGCTCTGTGACCGCCAGCGGTTATCAGGTCGGCCAGACCACGCAGTCGGTGCCGACCGCAGCGCTGACCGTGGGCGATGTGCGTATTGAACGCTCGGGCAGCCAGCGCTGGCTGGTGGTCAACCGCCCTGCCGACAAGCTGTGGGGCCCGGTGCGCGAGTTCTGGCAGGAAAGCGGCTTCCTGATGTCGGTGGAGCAGGAAAACCTCGGCATCATGGAAACCGACTACGCTGAAAACCGCGCCAAACTGCCGCAGGACTTCATACGCGCCGCCCTCGGCAAGCTGCTGGACAGCCTGTACTCCACCGGCGAGCGTGACAAGTTCCGCACCCGGCTGGAGCGCACGCCAAGTGGTGGCACGGAAATTTACATCAGCCACCGGGGCATGGTCGAAGTGCTGACCGGCACCCAGCGGACACCGCAAAAAAGCGACGGTACGATCTGGCAGCCGCGCCCGGCCGACCCCGAGCTCGAGGCCGAATTCCTGCGCCGTCTGATGGTCAAGCTCGGCGTCAGCCAGGAGCAGTCCAGGGCGCTGATCGCCACCAACGCCTCGCGCCAGACTTCCCGCGTGGCCAAGGTCGACAACATGCCTGTGGTTCAGCTCGACGAAGGTTTTGACCGTGCCTGGCGGCGCGTGGGCCTGGCCCTGGACCGCACCGGCTTCACCGTGGAAGACCGGGATCGTGCCCAGGGCACGTATTTCGTGCGTTACGTCGAACCCACCGCCGACAAAAAAGAGCCGGGCTTTTTCAGCAAACTCTTCAGTTCCTCCTCCTCCGGCGTGGCGCCGCTCAAGTACCGCATTTCGGTGCGCAGCCAGGGCGAAGCCACCACCGTCTCCGTGCTCAACGCACAGGGCGCGCCAGAATCATCGGCCAATGCCCAGCGCATTGTCCAGGTCATCGCTGACGACCTGAAATAGGCCGGAACCGGGGCGCCCGCAGGCCCTGGCCCAACCGAGCGCAAACCGATGCTGCGATTCAAAAGCCTGGGCAGCGGCAGCACCGGCAATGCCACGCTGATCGAGGTCACGGGTCGCAAACCCACACGCCTGCTGGTCGATTGCGGCCTCGGGCTCAGGCAGTTGTCGGCCCGCCTGGCCGAAGCGGGCCTGGCCGACGATGCCATTGACGCGATCTTCATCACCCACGAACACAGCGACCACATAGGCTGCGCGCGCCAGTTTGCGTTGCGTCACCGGGTACCGGTCTGGATGAGCCGCGGCACCTGCGAAGGCATAGGTTCTCCCGACTTTGATGGTCTGCTGCAAACCGCACGCGACGGGCAGGCCATCGATCTCGGTGATCTGCAGATCATGCCGTTTACGGTGCCGCACGACGCGCGCGAGCCCCTGCAATTGACCTGCACGGATGGCGCGGCCAAACTGGGCGTACTCACCGATCTGGGCCATGCCACGGCCCATCTGCTGGCGCATCTGGCAGACTGCGACGCCCTGCTGCTCGAATGCAACCATGACACCGAGCTGCTGTCGCAGTCGGCTTACCCGCCTTTTCTGAAAAAGCGGGTGGGGGGCCGGTTCGGCCACTTGTCCAATGACGCCGCAGCAGCCATTGCCCAATCCGTGGCACACGCCGGGCTCAAGTGCCTGGTCGCGGCCCACCTGAGCCAGCAAAACAACCGGCCGGACCTGGTGCAGCAGGCCATGGGAGAGGTGATGGGAAGCCGCGCGGAAGTGGTGGTGGCGCATGCAACGACGGGCACCCGCTGGATTGCGATGTGACCCCGGCCAGTTCGCCGGGGCAGAAAGCAAAAAGCCGCCCGAGGGCGGCTTTTTGGCGGGAAGAAGTGGATTACTTCTTCGCGTCGCTGGCAGCTTTCATGGCGGCAGCAGCGGCATCGGTGGCCACAGTGGCTGCGGCGCCAGCTGCAGCAGCGGAACCCGCTGCGGAAGAAGCCGAGCCGGCAGCAGCCGAGGCCTCTGGTGCTGGTGCTGGTGCTGGAGTCACGACGACAGGCGCGGGCACAACAACAACAGGCGCTTCTTCTTTTTTACCGCAAGCGGCGAGAGCAACAGCGGCAACGATGGCGGCCAGAACGAGGGACTTGTTCATTTGAGATGATCCTTGATGAATGAGAAAAACAACTTCCGGAAACTGTCAAAAAAAAACCCAAATCGACAGATTCGAGTTTTTCCGGGGGAGAGGAAGACCGGCGCTCCCTGCAACCACTCCCCTAGTATATGCGGGTTTGCACGAGCGTAAAAACCCTAGGGATACCCATGCCTGACCGGCGCCGCGCCAATGGGGCGCCGGCGGCTTCAGATGCCCAAAGTTGTGGCGGCAAAAGCCGGGCTGCTTCTCTGCAATTTTTCCGCCAGCCGCTCCCTGAGCGCCAGGCGCCGCGCCGCTTCCGGGCCGGCCACACCGGTGCTGCGGGCCAGGTCCAGGCGTTCAAACACCCACACCGGGCTCCAGAAGGCGCTGGGCAGGTCGCTGGCAGCCACAGCCGCACTGCCACGGCATTCGATGATGTGGGACCAGGTGCGGCGCCAGCTGACAAAACGCGCATGCCGGCGCACTACCTCGTCGTAGTTTTGCGCCAGCATGGTCAGCTTGCGCCCGGTCGCGGCCCAGTCCTGCAGTGACTGCGCCACGCTGCGTTCACCAAGCGGCCAGTCCTCAAAACTTGCATCGCAGATGATGATTTCACGCCAGCCCTGCTGCGCCGCAAGGGCAAATGAGCGCCGCACCAGTTCGGCAAATGCGACACGACCCTCAAAGCGCCCTTGCGGCAGCTCTGGCGCGGTCGGTGGCGGGTTCTCGGGCTTGTCCATGGGGAGCTGTTTTATGCCAGAGGCGGTGCCGTCAACAGCCAGCCGCTGGCAAACCAGTCGGACAGAAGATCCAGCGCGTCCGGGCTGGCGCGGCGCAAATCGGCCGGCGCCAGGCTGCGCTGATCGGCCAGCCGCCGCATCAGGCGCGCATCAGCGCCTCTGGCGCGGTAACTTTCGCCGTTGATGAACACATGGTGGCTGTCGTACATCATGCGGCTGCGCGGGTCCAGCCGCAGGCCCACAGCGTTGTGCGGCGCCCAGGCATCCGAAGGCGCGTCGAACCAGAGCGACGCCTTGGGCTCGGTCAGGTACTCGCCCAGCACACAGGCCAGCGCCAGCGGGTCCTGGAGCGCAGCGTCCACCGCCTCGTGCGCAAACGCGATCAGGCTGGCCGGTACGGCAGCCGGTGTGGTGACGGCGGGCTGGGACGGATCGCGGTACAGGCGCCGCGTGTTCCCGCCTTCCTGCCCGTCGTCGGCAAAATCGGCCAGGCGCTGCAGCAGTTGACCGGCGAGCTCGCCGCGCTCCGGCGCCTGAAAACCAATCGAGTAGGTCATGCAGTCGGCCGGCTTGCCATTACCGCCGGTGCAGGCCTCGGCCAGGCCGTCATGGGCATAACGCGGCGGCAGATAAAGCATGTCGCCAGCTTCCAGCACAAACTCCTGCTCGGGCTCGAACTGTTGCAGGATTTTCAGGGGCACACCTTGCTGCAGGCGCAGGTCTTTCTGGCGGCCAATTTTCCAGCGGCGCCGGCCGCTGGCCTGCAGCAAAAACACGTCGTAGCTGTCAAAGTGCGGGCCCACACCGCCACCGGCCGTGGCAAACGAGATCATCAGATCGTCCAGCCGGGCATCCGGCACAAAGCGGAACTGCTGCAGCAGATCATGCGCGCCCCTGTGATGCAGGTCCACGCCCTGTACCAGCAAGGTCCAGCCGGGCTTGGCCAGCGCCGGCAGGCTGCGCGGCCCAAACGGGCCCGGCTTCATGCGCCAGCCGCCGGCCTGCTGCTGCACCAGACGCGACTCCACCTGCGGCTGGGCGGCCAGGCCGAAAAGTTCTGCGCGGCTGAGCACCGGCTTCAGGCCCGGCATGGCGCCGCGCACCAGCAAGGGCTTTTTTTGCCAGTGACGGCGCATGAATTGCGCCGGGGTCAAGCCGGCCAGCAGGGCAAGGGGTTGATCAACATCCATGGGACAATTGTGCGATGAAAATCACCCCGCAATGTATTGTTGCCCTGACCTGGACGCTGAAAGACACTTTGGGCGAGATCCTGGACGAACTTGATGAACCGGTGGAATTTTTGCTCGGCGGTGATGACCTGCTGGCAAAAATCGAGGAAGCCCTGCAGGGCCACGAGGCCGGCGCGACTGTGGATCTGCACCTGGAGCCCGAAAGCGCCTTTGGCGACTACGACGAAAACCTGGTCTTCCTGGAGGCCCGCCAGCTGTTTCCCGCTGAGCTGGAAGAAGGCATGAGCTTTGATGGCGCGGCGCTGCCGGCCGGTGTCCATCCCGAAACCCCGCGTGAACACATCTACACGGTGACTGAAATTTATCCCGAACATGTGGTGCTGGACGGCAATCACCCGCTGGCCGGCATCGCCATCCGCCTGAGCATAAAAGTCGAAGCTGTGCGTGAGGCCACCGAAGAAGAAATCGGCCAGGGCTCGCTCGGTACCGGCTTCTTCCGGCTGGAGGCCCAGGCCCCGGGCAACAACACCCTGCACTGAAGCTTTTACCCTCCTGCGCGCATGAAAAAGCCGTCAGCCCGTGAAGGCTTGACGGCTTGAGCTGAAACCGCGTGTTTACAGAATGCGGTACAGCTGGTTGTTCTCGATTTTCACGCGGTCACCAATGCGCAGATCGCCAAACGCCGGCACATCAAAGGCGCGCGACACGCCGTTGTCGAGCTGGACCGAGATGCGGTAGCTTTCGTTGACAGGCTGGGTGTTGCGATTTTTCTCGATGGCATTGCCTGCCACCGCGCCACCGACGGCACCGATGACAGTCGCGGCCGTGCGGCCGCTGCCGCCACCGATCTGGCTACCGACCACGGCACCGGCGACGCCGCCCAGAACGGCACCCACGCCGGAACTGCGGGCCTGCTCCTGCGAGCGCAGCACTTCGACATTGCTCACACGGCCATATTCCACATAGTTGCCCTGTGGGGTTTGCACCGGATAAGTGGCCTGCGGGTAGGTGGCCGGGTAGCCCGACACCGGAGCCGGCTGGCTCATGGGTGCCGCACAAGCGGCCAGACCTGCCACGACCAGCACGGAAGAAACGGCAGAAACAAAACGGGTAGTTGGACGCATGAAATTCTCCTGTGGATAAAAGATCAGCGAGCCCTCCGCGTCAACCCCCATCAAGGAGCAATTTGCCTGAAGGCCCTGCTGACTCATTACATGCACAGACCCGGCTCCGGCCCGTGGGCCCTGTGGCTGTCGTGGCGTGGGAGCGCAGGGGCGGGCCTTGTAGGACCAGTACTGCAACCCGCCTGACGCCCAGGCTCCCAACTGAGAGGTCGTGAAGATTTCGTAGCGAGCGGACCGGGTGGTTGCTAGGAGCGGAGCCGTACAAACGTACGGTGAGCACCGCAGGAGCCAGATCGGCCCGCGCAGTAGAAAGATTCACGGCCTCCAGGAGGCTGGGCGGCAGAAGGCGTCGAAGCGAAAAGTGAGCCCAGCGAAGACAGTTTTTGCCGGGTTTGCAGCGCCATAGCTGTAGCTATGGGGCAAAAAGCCGGAGAAAAATGGACCGCTGCGCTCGCTTTGCAGCCGACGTTCCTTCTGCCGCCCAGCCTCCTAGGCTTTGCCGGTCGAGCCGTAACCCCCCTCGCCACGCTGGCTCGCGACAAATTCATCCACCAGGTTGAATTCGGCCTGAATCACCGGCACGATCACCAGCTGCGCAATACGCTCCATGGGTTCTATCGTGAAAGCGATATCGCTCCGGTTCCAGGCGCTGACCATCAGCTGGCCCTGGTAATCGCTGTCGATCAGGCCCACCAGGTTGCCCAGCACAATGCCGTGTTTGTGCCCCAGGCCCGAGCGCGGCAGGATCATCGCAGCGTAGCCCGGGTTGTGCAGGTAAATCGCCAGACCGGTGGGCACCAGTTGCCAGGCATTGGGCTGCAGAGTCAGCGCCTCGCCCAGGCAGGCGCGCAGGTCCAGCCCGGCACTGCCCGGTGTGGCATAGGCGGGCAGATTGCCGCGCAGGCGTTCATCGATGATCTTGACGTCAATTTTCATTTTTTGGTTTTTGCAGAAGTGGATTGGCTTGTTTTGGCGTCCTGGGCAGCTTGCGCGGCCTGCAGCAAAAGTTCGCGCGCACGCTGGATCAAGGCGCCGGAAGATTCCCGATTGGCTTTGAGGATCACCCAGCAGACGTAAGCCAGCAGCGCCGGAAAAAACAGAAAACCGGCCCAGGGTATAAAACGGTCCAGCAGCTGCACACCCAGCCACAAGGCCACCAGCCATTTCACATGGCTCCAGACCGCAATGCCTGCGAAGTGCTGCGCCAATGCCGCAGCCGGCACAGTGCGGCCGGCCGGCACGGGCACCACAGGCTGCATGGTCCTGACTTTGCCGGGCTCGAGTTTGTCGTCTCGCGGGCCCATGGCCGCGGCAGCGTTGCTGGCGCTCAGGCGTTCGACATAACGGACAAAATCGCCGTCCGGTGGGGTATCGCTGGGATGCTCCATCAGCTGTCAGCCCTGCCGCTGCAGGCGTTGCGCAATCTCGGCCACCAGTTGCCGGGCCAGCGTCAGTTTGGAGGCGCGCGCCAGCTCCCGGCTGCCCTGCGCATCGACCAGCAAGAGCACATTGTCATCACGCCCGAAGGTCGCCGGGCCGATGTTGCCGACCAGCAGCGGCACCCCCTTGCGCAGGCGCTTGGCTTGCGCGTTGTCCTGCAGGTCGTGGCTTTCGGCGGCAAAACCGACACAGAACAGCGCGCCTGATTGCGCCCGGGCTGACTGCGCCAGCGTTGCCAGGATGTCGGGGTTTTCGGTAAAAGCCAGCGTAGGCGCCTGGCCGCTGCCGTCCTTCTTGATTTTGCGTTCCTGGCTGCTGGCCGGGCGCCAGTCGGCAACAGCTGCAGCCGCTATCAAAACAGTAGCTGTCTGCGCTTGTCCCATAACGGCTTCAAGCATGTTTTGTGCAGATTTGACATCCACCCTGGTGATGCCACGCGGTGTCGGCAGGCTGACCGGACCCGCGACCAGCGTGACGTCGGCCCCGGCCTCGCGCGCCGCACGCGCCAGCGCAAAACCCATCTTGCCGCTGGACAGGTTGGTGATGCCGCGCACCGGGTCAATCGCCTCATAGGTCGGCCCCGCCGTCACCAGCACCTGCTGGCCGGCCAGTAGCTTGGGCGTGAAAAAGGCAATGATGTCTTCCAGCAGTTCGGGCGGCTCCAGCATGCGGCCGTCGCCGGTCTCACCGCAGGCCTGAAAGCCGGAACCCACACCCAGAATGCTGGCGCCATCGGCCTGCAACCGGGCCATGTTGCGCTGAGTGGCCGGATGCGCCCACATTTCGCGGTTCATGGCCGGTGCGATCAGCAGCGGCACCTTGTCGATCGGACGCGCCAGGCACATCAGGCTCAGCAAATCGTCGGCCCGCCCATGCAGCAGTTTGGCCATGAAATCAGCGCTGCAGGGAGCGATCAGGATCGCATCGGCCTCGCGGCTCAAATTGATGTGCGCCATGCTGTTGTCGATGCCGCCGGCCGGCCGACTGTCCCACTGGCTGGTGAATACCGGTCGGCCGCTGAGCGCCTGCAGCGTCACCGCCGTGATGAACTGCTCGGCCGCTTCGGTCATCACCACCTGCACGGTGGCACCGTGCTTGATCAGCGCGCGGCACAACTCGGCGGCCTTGTAGCAGGCAATGCCACCCGACAGGCCGAGCACAATGTGTTTGCCGGCCAGATCGCCAGTGGAGGTGGCTGGCTCTTCGTTTGCTTGCTGCGTCATGCCCCGCAATGTAGCAGGAGCCCGGGGCCTTGTCCGCGTGCAGGCAGGGCCGAAGGGTGAGCAGGGATTGACACCTCGAACAATCGGTGCAGTATCCGGCAAGGCAATCACCCCTATTTACCCCACAGAGGAGACACCATGAACGTTTTTTTCATCCGAAGCCTGGCCTTGCTGCTTGTCGCAGTGAGCTTGTCCGGCTGCTCCCACATGCGGGGAGATGCGCGGTGGACCACCCTGGTGGGCGGCCCGGACAGTTTGCAGAACTGGGACCGTGTGGGGGATGCCAACTGGCGCATCGAGGACGGCATGGTGGTCGCCGACAAGGCTTCTGTGGCCAGCTACCTGGTATCAAAAAACTCCTACAAGGACTTCCAGATCAGGGCGGAATTCTGGGCAGACCACAGCACCAACAGCGGTATTTTCATCCGTCTTGCGGACCCCAAAAAGGTCGCGGCCACGAATTCGTACGAAGTCAACATCTATGACCAGCGCCCCGACCCCAGCTATGGAACCGGGGCCATCGTCGATTTCGCCAAGGTATCCCCCATGCCCAAGGCGGGCGGCAAGTGGAACACCTTCCTGATCACGGCCAAAGGCACAAATCTGATCGTCGAAATGAACGGTGTCCAGACGGTCAACATCCAGGACAGCAAGTTTGCCAGCGGGCCTTTTGCCCTGCAGTTCGGCAATGGCCCCAAAGACGCGCCCGGCGGCGTCATCAAGTGGCGCAAGGTGCAGATCACTGCGCTGTGAGCGCCCCGGCGTTCAGCACTGCCCCCAGGCCAGGGGGCTTTTTTTCGCCTGCGGCAAAGTGCCCTGATTTCCTCCCGGCGTGACAGACCGCGGAAAGCGGCCCGTATAATCCCCGTTTACCACCTATGCGAACTTGCGGTTCGTACCTGACATGACCAAATTTGTCTTCGTCACCGGCGGTGTGGTGTCTTCCCTGGGCAAGGGAATCGCCTCAGCCTCCCTAGCAGCGATCCTTGAATCGCGAGGCCTCAAAGTCACTTTAATCAAGCTCGATCCCTATCTCAACGTTGATCCCGGCACCATGTCGCCGTTCCAGCATGGTGAGGTGTTTGTCACCGACGACGGCGCAGAAACCGACCTGGACCTGGGCCACTATGAGCGTTTTGTTGAAACGCGCATGCGCAAGTCCAACAACTTCACGACCGGCCAGATCTACAAAAGCGTGCTCGAAAAAGAACGCCGTGGCGACTACCTCGGCAAAACCGTTCAGGTCATCCCGCATGTGACCAACGAAATCCAGGAATTCATCAAGCGCGGCGCCGGCTACGACACGCCGCAAGCCGTCGATGTCGCGATTGTTGAAATCGGCGGCACCGTCGGCGACATCGAGTCCCTGCCCTTTCTGGAGGCCGTGCGCCAGATGAGCTTGCGCATGGGCGCCAACAACTCGGCCTTTGTGCACCTCAGCTATGTGCCCTGGATTGCCGCTGCGGGCGAACTCAAAACCAAGCCGACCCAGCACACCGCCAAACAGCTGCGCGAAATCGGCATCCAGGCCGATGTGCTGCTGTGCCGCGCCGACCGGCCGATTCCGGCGGAAGAGCGCGAAAAAATATCGCTGTTCTCGAACGTGCCCGAATGGGGCGTGATCTCGATGTGGGACGTGGACACAATTTACAAGGTTCCGCGCATGCTGCACGAGCAGGGCCTGGACGGCCTGATCTGCGACAAGCTGCGCCTGAACACACCACCGGCCAACCTCAAGCGCTGGGACGACCTGGTGTACGAAACCGCACACCCGGCCAACGAAGTGCACATTGCGATGGTCGGCAAATATGTGGACCTGTCGGACAGCTACAAGTCACTGAACGAGGCCATTCGCCACGCCGGCATGAAAAACCATGCCAAGGTGGTCATCGAATACGTCGATTCCGAAACCATCACCGCCGACAACGTCTCGCGCCTGGCCAAGTTCGACGGCATTCTGGTGCCCGGCGGTTTTGGCAAACGCGGTATTGAAGGCAAAATTTGCGCGGCACGATTTGCGCGCGAGAACAAGGTCCCTTACCTCGGCATTTGCCTGGGCATGCAGGTTGCCACGATTGAATTTGCGCGCCATGTGGCCGGACTGAAAGACGCCAACAGCACCGAGTTTGAGCCGGACAGCCCGAACCCGGTGATTGCGCTGATCACCGAGTGGAAAGACGAAGACGGCACGATCAAGACCCGCAACGAACAGTCCGACCTGGGCGGCACCATGCGCCTGGGTGCACAAAGCTCCGACGTGGCCGAGGGCACGCTGGCCTACAGGATCTATGGCAAGGTGGTGACCGAGCGGCACCGCCATCGTTACGAAGCCAATGTGCACTACCTGGACCGCTTGCGCGACGCCGGGCTGGTGATCTCGGCCCTGACCCAGCGCGAGCACCTGACCGAAATCGTCGAGCTGCCACAAAACGTGCACCCCTGGTTCATGGGCGTGCAGTTTCACCCCGAGTTCAAATCAACGCCGTGGAATGGCCACCCGCTTTTCAACGCCTATGTAAAGGCCGCGCTGGATCACCAGGCCGCCGGAAAAACGCTGAAAGTGGTGGCATGAAACTGTGTGGCTTCGAGATCGGCCTGGATCAACCCTTTTTCCTGATCGCCGGCCCCTGCGTCGTCGAATCCGAGCAACTGCAGATGGACACAGCGGGTACGCTGAAAGAGATCACCACATCGCTCGGCATTCCCTTCATCTTCAAGTCCAGCTACGACAAGGCCAACCGCTCCAGCGGCACCAGCTTTCGCGGCCCCGGCATGGCCAAAGGCCTGGAAATCCTGGCCAAGGTCAAGCGCGATCTCGGGCTGCCGATACTGACCGACGTGCATTCGGAGGCCGAAATTGCCGCGGTGGCGGCTGTGGTGGATGTGCTGCAGACGCCGGCTTTTTTGTGCCGCCAGACCGACTTCATCCATGCGGTGGCGCAGTCGGGCAAACCGGTCAACATCAAGAAGGGCCAGTTTCTCGCGCCCGGCGACATGAAAAACGTCATCGACAAAGCCCGTGCCGCCGCCCGTGACAAAGGCCTGGACGAAGACCGCTTCATGGCCTGCGAGCGCGGCGCCAGTTTTGGCTACAACAACCTGGTCAGCGACATGCGCAGCCTGGCCATCATGCGCGAGACGCGGGCGCCCGTGGTGTTTGACGCCACCCATTCGGTGCAGCTGCCGGGCGGCAACGGCACCAGCAGCGGCGGCCAGCGCGAGATGGTGCCGGTGCTGGCACGCGCCGCGGTTGCCGTCGGCATTGCCGGCCTGTTCATGGAAACCCATCCCGACCCGGCCAAAGCCATGAGCGACGGGCCCAATGCCGTGCCGCTCAAACACATGAAGGCGCTGCTGGAGACGCTGCTGGAGCTGGACCGTGTCACCAAGAAAAACGGTTACCTCGAAAACCATTTTGAGGCCTGATCATGACCAGTGCCTACATCATTGCCAACGTCACCATCACCGACCCCCAGCAATACGAAGAATACAGAAAGTGGTCGTCTGCGGCGATGCAGGCGCATGGCGCAGAAGTCTGCGTGCGCGGCGGCAAAGTCGAAGTGCTGGAAGGCGACTGGACACCCGAACGCCTGGTCATCCTGAAGTTTCCAACTTTCGCGGCCGCCAGGGCTTTTGATGCTTCACCCGAATACGGCAAGGCACGGGCTGCCCGCCAGGGTGCAGCCATCATGCGAATGATTGTGGTTGAAGGTGTCTGAAGCCTTCGCCCGCCCGTTTTTTTAATCTTGATCTGAAAGACCCTTCATGAGCGCAATTGTTGATATCGTCGGCCGCGAAATCCTCGACAGCCGGGGCAACCCCACTGTCGAATGCGACGTCCTGCTGGAGTCCGGCGTCATGGGCCGGGCTGCCGTGCCTTCGGGTGCATCCACCGGCTCGCGCGAAGCGATTGAGTTGCGCGACGGCGACAAGGGCCGCTACCTGGGCAAGGGTGTGCTCAAGGCGGTGGAACACATCAACACTGAAATTTCCGAAGCCGTGCTAGGCCTGGACGCCAGCGAGCAGGCTTTTCTGGACCGCACACTGATAGACCTGGACGGCACCGAGAACAAGTCGCGCCTGGGCGCCAACGCCATGCTGGCTGTCAGCATGGCCGTCGCCAAAGCCGCCGCTGAAGAAGCCGGCCTGCCGCTGTACCGCTACTTCGGCGGCAGCGGCGCCATGCAGATGCCTGTGCCCATGATGAACGTCATCAACGGCGGCGCACACGCCAACAACAACCTGGACCTGCAGGAGCTGATGATCATTCCGGTGGGCGCGCCGAGCTTTCGCGAAGCCGTGCGTTACGGTGCCGAAGTTTTCCACGCGCTGAAAAAAATCATCCACGACAAGGGCATGAGTGTGGCCGTCGGCGACGAAGGCGGCTTCGCGCCCAGCCTGGCCAACCACGAGGCCGCCATCCAGATGATTCTCGAGGCGATCGAAAAAGCCGGCTTTGTGGCCGGTGAACAAATTGCCCTGGGCCTGGACTGCGCGGCGTCGGAGTTTTACAAGGACGGCAAATACGTTCTGGGCGCCGAAGGCCTGAGCCTGGACGCCACCGAGTGGACCAACGTGCTCGCCACCTGGGTCGACAAATACCCCATCATCAGCATCGAAGACGGCATGGCCGAGGGCGACTGGGACGGCTGGAAAATCCTGACCGAACGCCTGGGCAAACAGGTGCAGCTGGTCGGTGACGACCTGTTTGTCACCAACACCAAAATCCTCAAGGAAGGCATCAGCAAGGGCGTCGCCAACTCCATCCTGATCAAGATCAACCAGATCGGCACCCTGACCGAGACCTTTGCCGCGATTGAAATGGCCAAACGCGCCGGCTACACCGCCGTCATCTCGCACCGCTCGGGCGAAACCGAAGACGCCACGATTGCCGACATCGCAGTCGGCACCAACGCCGGCCAGATCAAAACCGGCAGCCTGAGCCGCTCGGACCGCATGGCCAAGTACAACCAGCTCCTGCGCATCGAAGAAGACCTGGGCGACATCGCGACCTACCCGGGGCGGGAAGCCTTCTATAACCTCAAGTAGGCATGGGTTCACGCCTCGTCCCTGCCCTGCTGGTTGTGCTGCTGGTCATCGTGCATGCACAGCTCTGGGTGGGACGCGGCAGCATCACCAGCGTCAACAGCATGCAGCGCAAACTCAGCGAGCAGTCCATCAAGAACGCCCAGGCCCAGGCCGACAACGAGCGGCTGGCGGCCGAGGTCAAGGACTTGCGGGAAGGCCTGGAGATGGTGGAAGAAAAAGCGCGCCAGGAGCTCGGCATGGTCAAGCCCAATGAAATTTTTGTGCAAATCGCCCGTTGAACGGTTTGAGTCGCTACTTTTTTCATAGCGGCTCACGCAGTCTCCAAAAGGGCTGGACCCCGATTTGACTTCTCACCCCGTAGCCGTACCCCGCCGGCTGGCGCTGCTGGGCGCACCGGGCAGCGGCAAAACCCGGCTTTGTTCAGAGCTGCAGACGGCGCTTGCTGCCGCAGCGGCCGGCACCCCTGCCTTGTTGATTTGCGACGACCCGCCGCTGGCGCAACTGGGCCCGGGCAGGGACCGGGTGTTGCTGATGGGTCTGGACCTGCCGTCGGGGCCCAGCGACAGGCAGCACGCGGCCGACGCACCACTGCGGCAAATGCTGGCGCAGGCGGGTCTGGCCTACACGGTGATTTACGGCGCCGGCGCCACGCGCCTGCAAAATGCGCTGGCTGCCTTGCCAACACTCTGGCCTTGCGGAGCGCCACTGAACGACAGACGCCCCTGGGTCTGGGCCTGCGACAGCTGCAGCGACCCTGACTGCGAGCGCCGGCTGTTCAGCGCCCTGCTCAGCGCTCGAAGAGGCTGATCACTGCACCGTGGGTGCAGGCGGCAACTGGCTGGCCTGGCTGGTGAATATCTGCGCCGCATCGACCGGATCAAAGCCATATTGCGCGCCACAAAACTCGCAGCCCACGTCAATGCGTCCCTGCTCGGCAATGATGCTCTCCACCTCGGCCGTGCCCAGGCTGCGCAACATGCTGCTGACGCGCTCCTGCGAACAGCTGCAGGCAAACGTCGGTGTGCCCGGCACAAAACGCGTGATTTTTTCTTCCCAGAACAGCCGGTGCAAAATCGTGTCGGCGTCCAGGCCCAGCAACTCCTCGGGCTTGAGGGTGCCGGCCAGCAAGGCGATGCGTTTGTAGTCTTCGTTGCGGCCAATTTCTTCTTCATCAGAGCGCTGCTGGCCCTGCAAATTGCCCTGGCCCTGCACCGGCAGGCGCTGTATCAGCAGGCCGGCCGCCACCTGGCCGTCGGCGGCAAGAATCATGCGCGTGTCGAGCTGCTCGCTTTGCAGCATGTAGTGCTCCAGCACCTCGCCCAGCTTCTCCAGCTTTTCATGCTGGTCGCCAAACAGCGGCACCACACCCTGGTAGGGCTGCTGGCCAGGCAATCTGTCTTTGGGGTCCAGCGTGATCGCGCAGCGCCCCAGGTTGTTGACATTGACCAGACGGCTCAGGCTGTCACCCGGCTGCACCGTGCCCGTCACCGTGGCGGTGGCACGCAGGCTCAGATCAGGCTGCACCTCGGCCACGGCCAGTTTGACCGGGCCGTCGCCGAAGATCTGCAGGATCAGCGCGCCGTTGAACTTGATGTTGCTTTGCATCAAGACGCCGGCCGCCGCCATCTCGCCCAGCAGCTGCAATACCTCGGGCGGGTAGCCGCCCGCCGCCTCGCGCCGCTTGAGGATTTCCTGCCAGGCGCCCGTCAGGCGCACCAGCATGCCGCGCACCGGCAGGCCGTCAAAGATGAATTTATGGAGTTCGGAGGACATCAGTTGATCTTTTTGAGCCCGGTTTTGTAGCGACTGGCATTGTCCATATAGTGCTGCGCGCTCATTTTTAAACCCTCTATCTGCTCCGGCGTCAATTGCCGCACTGCTTTGGCCGGGCTGCCGAGAATCATGGAACCGTCGGGAAACTCCTTGCCTTCGGTGACCAGCGAACCGGCGCCGACCAGGCAGTTTTTGCCGATTTTTGCGCCATTGAGCACCACCGCCTGGATGCCGATCAGCGAGCCGTCGCCTATGGTGCAGCCATGCAACATGACCTGGTGGCCGACGGTGACGTTGTCGCCTATGACCAGCGGCATGCCCATGTCGGCATGCAACACGCTGTTGTCCTGGATGTTGGAACCCCGGCCCACGCTGATGGTTTCGGTGTCGCCGCGTATCACCACGCCAAACCAGATGCTGCTGCCCTCGGCCAGGGCGACGTTGCCCATGACCTGCGCGGTGTCGGCCACCCAGGCGCTGGCGTGGATGGAAGGTGTCAGATCGTCGAGTTGGTAGATGGCCATGGCTGCGTGGGGGTGCTGGGGGAAGGCCGCTTGCGCGGGCAGGCCCCAATTGTAGGCAGGCACCTGCCGGCCTGCAGCCCCTGGCCATCACCGACAATGGGGCCCTCATGAACACGCGCCCTCCCCCAGAACTGCGCGCCCAGGCCCTGCAGGCGCTGCTGACGCCAGATCCACAACAAAAAGTGCTTCTGGCCCAGTCCCTGCATTCGCAGGCAGCTACTCTTTTAATAGCAGATCAGCGCCCACCTGAAGAGCCCGCCGGCCTGCCCGGCTGCCCCGCGCGGCCCGAGCTGCGCTCGCACCTGGACGTGCCCAAACGTTCGCCCTTCACCGCGCAGGGCCTGGCCGCCCTGCTCCACGCGGTGACACACATCGAGTTCAACGCGATCAACCTGGCGCTGGACGCAGTCTGGCGTTTTGACGCCATGCCGCGCGCCTACTACCTGGACTGGCTGCGCGTGGCGGCCGAAGAAGCGCAGCATTTCAGCCTGCTGCGCGCACATTTGCAGACGCTGGGCCACGACTACGGCGACTTTCCGGCCCATACCGGGCTCTGGGACATGACGGCCAAAACCGCCGGCGACGTGCTGGCGCGCATGGCGCTGGTGCCGCGCACACTCGAAGCGCGCGGCCTGGACGCGACACCGGCGATGCAGGCCAAGCTGCGCCGCGTCGGCACACCTGCCGCCCTGGGCGCTGTCGCGATCCTGGACATCATCCTGCGCGACGAAATCGGCCACGTGGCCATTGGCAACCGCTGGTACCGCTACCTGTGCAGCCAGCGTGGGCTGGACCCGGTCCCCACCTACACGGCACTGGCGACGCGTTACGACGCACCGGCCCTCAAGGGTCCGTTCAATCTGGCAGCGCGGCGTGCGGCGGGTTTTGACGAGGCCGAGCTGGCGCAGCTCGGGCTGTAAGCCGTCCGGCACCCGGCGCGTCCGGACTACAGGGCCCTTGTTGCGATTTATCACAACAGAAAAGCGCCGGAAAGGGCAAGCTTGCGACCGATTGGCTGACATTTCTTACCGACTGATACGTCGCAGAGGAGTTTGCAATGATCCGGCACCTCGTCCCCCAGATTGAGTCCAAGATAGGCCGCCTGCCATCCCCGATGGCGGTGCAATTGCCCGCAGGCCAGCTGCTGGGCCCGCCGGACGCACCGGTCAAAATGAATTTTTCGCATTGGTCCAGCCTGACGCGGCTGCGCGCCGGCCAGATAGGCGCACTGGCCCAGGAATATGTCGAAGGCAAGCTCCACATCGAAGGCCGCATGCGCGACGTGATGGCCGTCGCCGCGAGTCTGCTGCCGGCCGCCCCGGTGCACAGCGACGCGGGCTGGTGGAGCGGCCTGCAGCGCCAGATGCGTACCCTCAGGGCACACACGCCGGAAAAAGACGCCGAGCAAATCCAGTTTCACTACGACGTCTCGGACGACTTTTACGCCCTGTGGCTGGACCCGCGCCGCGTGTACTCCTGCGCCTACTACCGCCGGGAAGGCACGAGCCTGGCCCAGGCGCAAGAGGCCAAGCTGGACCACATCTGCCGCAAGCTGATGCTGCAGCCCGGCGAGCGCTTTCTGGACATAGGTGCAGGCTGGGGCGCCTTGCTGCTCTGGGCGGCCGAGCACTACGGGGTGGACGCCACCGGTATCACGCTGTCGAAAAACCAGCACGCCCATTTGCAGCGCGTGATTGAACAAAAAGGCCTGCAGGGCCGGGTTCGTATCGAGCTGCAGGACTACCGCCACCTCGATGAAAGCCGGCCTTTCGACAAGATCTCGTCGGTCGGCATGTTCGAACATGTGGGCCGCGCCAACATGACGTCGTATTTCAGCAAGATCGCGCAGTTGCTGGCACCCGGCGGTCTGGTCCTCAACCACGGCATCACCGCTGGCGGCACCGACAACGACCAGTTGGGCGCGGGCATGGGGGATTTCATCGAAAAGTACATTTTTCCGGGCGGGCAATTGCTGCATGCGGGCGAGGTGCTGACCCACATGGCACGCAGCGGGCTGGAAATGCTGGATACCGAAAACCTGCGCCCGCATTACGCCCGCACCCTGTGGGACTGGTCCGATGCACTGGAGGCCAGACTCGACGAAGCACGGCAGGTGCTGGCCGCAGATGGCCACAGCGCACGCGCCGAAAAAACCCTGCGCGCCTACCGCCTGTATCTGGCCGGCAGTGCCATGAGCTTTGAGCAGGGCTGGCTGTCACTGCACCAGATCCTGGCCAGCCGGCCAAGCGATACCGTTCAGGACGAAAAAATCAAGGGCGCCATGGCCAGCTACCCCTTCCGCCGCGACTATATGTACACCGCGCCCGGTTTATAAGCCGAATTGGCTGCCGGCCCAATTCAGCCGTACACAAGCAGCTATAAAAAACATAGCGCCTGAAAGTCCACCTCAATCCGCCTTGATCTGCGCAGCCTTGACGATGCGGGCATTGCTGGCCGATTCCTGCGCAATCTGGCGCGCGAAGTCCGCCGCGCTACCGACCGTCGGTACGTTGTCGGCGCTGAGCAGGCGCTTGCGCATCTCCGGCGTCTGCAAGGCCAGGTTGATCTCGGTGTTCAGGCGCTGCAACACAGTCGCCGGCGTGTTGCCGGGCGCAAACACACCGAACAGCGAAGCCAGGTTGGCTGGCGCAAAACCCAGTTCGGCGAAAGTCGGCACCTGCGGCAGGGCATCGACACGCGCAGGCGCACCCACAGCGAGCGCGCGCAACTTGCCAGACTGGATATGCGGCATCACCGCGCCGCTGAGGTTGGTGGTGATCACCTCGAACTGTCCGCTCAGTGCGTCGGTCAGTTGCTGGCCGCCGCCCTTGTAGGGGATGTGGGTGATTTCCACTTTGGCGCCGTTCTGCACCTGCTCAAGCACGATGTGGCCGACCGTGGCCAGGCCAGAGGTGGACCAGCGCACACTGCCGGGTTTGGCCTTGGCAGCCGCCAGCATGTCCTTGAAGTCCTTGCCTTCAAAGGCGGGCGTCGCCAGCAGCACCACCGGCGAATACATCACGCTGGCCACCGGCGCGATGTCCTTGACCGGGTCATAAGGCAGCTTGCCCAGGTGCGGGTTCAGGGCCAGCGGACTGATGGCCGAAAAGCCGAGGGTGTAGCCGTCCGGCGCGGCCTTGGCCACCACATCCATACCTATGCTGCCGCCGGCGCCAGCTCGGTTTTCAACCAGCACCGGCGTGGCCAGTTGCTGCGACAGCTTCTCAGCGAGGGCCCGCGCGATGTTGTCGCTGATGCCGCCTGGCGGGTAAGCCACAACTATGCGGATGGGCCGCGCCGGCCAGGCGGCCTGGGCGAAAGAAACAGAAGGCAGAGCGGTGGCACACAGGGCGAGCAAAGGCAGAGCCAGCAGAAGGCGGCGCGATGTGAGGCGTGACATGAATATTCCTGAGGTGAACGTGGGCGTATTTTGCCTACCTTGCGGTCTACACTGCCAACATCCAGAGACCTGCCATGTATGACCCGAACCGCATTCCCCTGACGCCGCAGCAGCAACTCGACCAAACAAAGGTAAGGCCGTGGCTGAAGGTTGCCGCAGCGGTGTTGTTCGTCTTTCTGGGCGCGATATTCGCGTCCATCGGTGTCAAATTGTTTTCCGCGGCGAACATCACCATCGCAGCATGCACAGAAGCGAGGCCAACGAGTCAACTCCTGTGCAAGTTAGGCAATCTGGTGCTGACCGGGATTTCCGTGCAGCATCGGGGCGCCTACGAAGGCGTGTTGCACCTGCTGGTGGCTGCTGGCTTCATGTTTGCGGCATTCCTGATGCTCAAGCCGTCACGGAAGTAACTACCCCCGGGGCATCCTTCGACAAGCTCAGGATGATCGGATATGTAGACGACCGTGGAGGCTCAGCCCCGCGGATGATGCTGAGAATGCAGCGCCTTCAAGCGTTCACGCGCCACATGGGTGTAAATCGTGGTGGTGGAAATATCGGCGTGGCCCAGCAACATCTGCACCGCGCGCAGGTCAGCCCCATGGTTGAGCAAATGGGTGGCAAAGGCATGGCGCAGGGTGTGCGGCGACAGCGGTGAGGTGATGCCCGCGCGCAGCGCGTATTTTTTGACCAGCATCCAGAACATCACACGGCTCATGCCCTTGCCGCGGCCGGTGACAAACAGGTCGTCGGTCTGCTGCCCGCCCAGGATGGCGGGCCTGGCCTCCAGCAAGTAACGCTCTATCGCCTCGCGCGCCACCTGGCCGAAAGGCACCAGGCGCTCCTTGCTGCCTTTTCCCATGACACGCAGCACACCCTCGTTCATGCCGAGGTGGAAGGTCTTGAGCCCGACCAGCTCGCTGACGCGCAGGCCGCTGGCGTAAATCAGCTCCAGCATGGCGCGGTCGCGCAGTCCCAGCGGCGTGTCCTCATCCGGCGCGGCCAGCAAGGCCTCAACCTGCGCCTCGGACATCAGCTTGGGCACACGCAGCGCCTGACGGGCGGACTGCAGCTTGAGCGTGGGGTCGGCGCTGATGAAACGCTCACGCAAAGCCCAGCGGAAATAACGCTTGAACACGGTGAGCCGGCGGTTCGCCGAGGTGGCGCGGGTGCTGGCGTGTTTGAGCGAAAAATATCGGCTCAGGTCAGTCTCCGAGCTGTCATTGAGACGCCGCTCCTCGGTGCCGGCCCAGTCGGCGTAAATCGACAGGTCGCGCCGGTACGCTGCCAGGGTGTTTTTCGACAGTCCGTCTTCCAGCCACATGGCGTCGATAAAGCTGTCAATGCTGGCCTGGCTCTCGGGTTTCATGAACGCGACGATAACAAAATGTGCAGCGGGCAAAAAAATGCCCCGCCAGGCATGGGCCTGCGGGGCATGCGGACAGTCTGTCCGGACAGCGCTTATTCGAGCGTCAACTTGGAGTTGACCACCACTTTTTTGTAGACCTCGTACTCGGCCTTGATCTGCGTGGTGAATTGCTCGGGGGTGTTGCCCACAATGATGGAGCCGGTATCTTCAATACGCTTGCGCACCGCCGGGTCCTGCAAGGCCTTGAGCGTGGCGGCGCTGACCTTGTCCACCACCTCTTTCGGCAGGCCTTTGGGGCCCAGGATGCCGTAATACGCCATGCGGTTGACCGGCTCCAGGCCCACTTCCTTGAAGGTCGGCACGTCGGGTAGAACCGCCAGACGGGTAGGCGCGGCCACCACGATGGGGATCAGGCGTTTTTGCTGGATGAAGGGCAGCGCAGAAGGAATGTTGTCAAAAATGATCTGCACCTGGCCGGCCACCGTGTCGTTCAGGGCCGGGCCTGCGCCACGGTAGGGAATGTGCGTGATGAAGGCACCGCTCAGGCTTTTGAACAGCTCGGTCTGCAGGTGGCCGATGCCGCCCGTGCCCGACGAGGCGTAAGAGTACTTGCCGGGGTTCTTCTTGATCTCGGCGATGAACTCCTTGTAGTTGCGCGCCGGAAAACTCGGGTGCACCGCAATCAGGTTGGGGGTGGCCGCAATGTTGATGATGGGCGTGAAGTCGGTCAGTGTGTTGTACGGGATTTTCGGGTTGATGGCCGGGTTGGCGGCGGTGGTGGACACCGTGGCCATGCCGAGCGAGTAACCGTCAGGCGCCGACTTGGCGGTATCGAGCGCACCCACCACACCGCCGCCACCGGCCTTGTTTTCGACAATGACGTTCTGGCCCAGCGCCTTGCCCAGCGGTTCGGCAATCACACGCGCAACGATGTCGGTGGTGCCGCCAGGTGCAAATGGCACTTGCAGCTTGACCACCTTGTTCGGATAGGACTGGGCAAAAGCCGAAGCGCTGGCGGCAATGGCCAGGGTCAGCGCGGAAAGCGTGAGCAGGTAGGGGCGATGCATGTGACTATTCCTTTGAAGGAGGGGCAAATAAAAGGCGACAGGCTTGATCCTAAACTCACAACGCGCCGCGGTATGTTGTGGATTACGCATAGGGGCAAACCCGGGGCTTTTCCGGCTTTCAGGTTATTCTCGACGGGTGAACTATGCGCAACTTCTATTCCCCGATTTCTCCCTGATTCTGTGCGGTTATCTGGTCTGCCGTTACACCGCATTGAACCGCAGCGTCTGGCAACAGGTCGAAAGCCTGGTTTATTTCTTTCTTTTTCCGGTCCTGCTGTTCCAGTCCATCGTCAAAAGCCCGCTGGATCTGGGCGCCGCCTCCAGCCTGATCGCTGCCGGGCTGGGCATGGGGGTGCTGGGCATCACACTGGCCTACAGCCTGCCCTGGCTGCCAGGGCTGGGCAAACATATAGACCGGCGTGAACACGCGGGCAGCGCGCAAGTGGCTTTCCGCTTCAACTCCTTTATCGCGCTGGCGCTGGCCGAACGGCTGGCCGGGGCGGAAGGCCTGCTGCTGATTGCCGTGTTGATTGGTGTCTGTGTGCCTCTTTTCAACGTGGGCGCGGTCTGGCCCATGGCGCGGCATGCCAACAGCGGCTTTCTGGGCGCGCTGGTGCGCAACCCGCTGATCATTGGCACTGGCGCCGGCCTGATGGCCAATCTGCTGGGTTTCCAGATGCCGGTGTGGCTGGAGCCCACGGTCAGCCGCATAGGCGCCGCCTCACTGGCGCTGGGGCTGATGGCGGCCGGTGCCGGCCTGCAGTTTGGCGCGCTGGCCAGCGCCAAAACGCTGGCGGTATGCCTGCTGGCCATACGCCACTTTTTGATGCCGCTGATCGCCTTCGCACTGGCCCGGGTGTTCAGCCTTTCGCCGGTGCAAACCACGGTGCTGCTGGCTTTTTCGGCCTTGCCCACGGCATCGAGCTGTTATGTGCTGGCAGCCCGCATGGGTTACAACGGCGCCTACGTGGCCAGCCTGGTCACCCTGTCCACCCTGCTGGGCATGCTCAGCCTGCCGTTTGCGCTCGGTTTACTGCGCTAGTACCCGCCCCCACGTTCGCTCACTGGCGCGGGGCGTTCGGGAAGAACAGCTGCTCGCCGCCAATTTTGTAGCTGGCAATCGCTGCCTGGCCGGCCGGGGAAACAATCCAGTCGACAAACTTCTGCGCTTCGGCCAGTTTGACCTGCGGGTGTTTGGCCGGATTGACCACCATCACGCCGTACTGGTTGAACAGCCGGGTGTCGCCCTCGACCAGCACCACCAGATCACCGCGGTTCTTGAAGCTGAGCCAGGTGCCGCGATCCGTCAGCACATAGGCATTCGACGAGGAAGCGATGTTGAGCGCCGGGCCCATGCCGCAGCCGCAGGCCTTGTAGCCGGCAAATTGCGGGTTGTCGACACCGGCGTTTTTCCAGTAGCGCAACTCGGCCGCGTGGGTGCCGCTTTTATCACCGCGCGAAACAAAACCGGCATTGGCCGTGCTGAGTTTTTTCAGGGCCTCCGTGATGTCCTTGCCCTTTGTTTTGGCCGGGTCGGCAGCGGGGCCGACCAGCACAAAATCGTTGTACATGACCGGGAAACGCTTGATGGCAAAGCCCTCGGCCACGACTTTTTCCTCGGCCACCTGGTCATGCACAAAGAGCACGTCGGCATCGCCGCGCCGTCCCATGTCTATGGCCTGGCCGGTGCCCAGGGCCACCACCTTGATGTCTATGCCGCTGGCCTGCTTGAAGGCCGGCAGCAGGGTGCTGAACAAGCCCGACTGCTCGGTCGAGGTGGTGGAAGCCATCACGATGGGCTGTGTCTGCGCTATCGAAACAGTAGCTGCCAGTGCAAGTGGTACAAGGGCTGAAGCCCTGAAAATCCTGAGTAATTGCGAACACAGGGGGGCGGGTTTCATGCAAGTTCTCCTTTGACAAAAATTCCGGCTTCCAGCGGCAGCGGGCCGTTGAAGAAATCGTGGGTGGGCAGGTCGGCCAGCAACCGGCCCTGCTCCATGTAGATCACGCGGCTGGCCAGGCGTTTGACCTGGCCCAGGTTGTGGCTGCTGAAAATCAGTGTCATGCCGGCCTGGGCAAACTCGGCCATCAGGGCCTCTACCTCGCGTTTGGCCGCCGGGTCCAGGCTGGCCGTCGGTTCGTCGAGCAGCAGCACATCGGGCCGCAGCGCCCAGGCGCGCGCCAGCGCCAGCCGCTGCTGCTGGCCGCCCGACAAGGCCTTGGCATTGCGCTGCGCCAGGGCCAGCAGGCCGACACGCTCGAGCGCGCCCAGCGCCCGGGTTTTGGCTTCTTTCCAGGCCGCCCCCTTGAGCCACAGGCCCAGCGCCACATTGCTCTGTGCGCTGGCGCGCAACATGTAGGGGTGCTGGAACAACATGGCCTGGCGCGCCGCCGCATCGACCTGCAGGCTGCCGCTGCTGGGCCGCACCAGGCCGTGCAGGGTGCGCAGCAAGGTGCTTTTGCCGCTGCCGTTGGAGCCGACCAGGGCCACACGTTCGCCGGCCTCGATGCGCAGCCCGCAGGCCTTGAGCGCCTGCACCCGGCCGTAAGCCACACCCACGGCCTGCAGTTCAAACAGCGGGCTCATTCGCCGCCTCCCTGGGCCTGGGCTGCCAGCAGCTTCACACCGTCGGGCGGTGGGTCGTCGTCAAGGCGTTCGCGCCAGCGCCGTACCAGCGCGATCAGCACATTGAGCAGCAGCACCACGGCCAGCAGCAGCAGGCCCAAAGCCAATGCCAGCGGCAGGTCGCCCTTGCTGGTTTCCAGTGCGATCGCCGTGGTCATCACGCGGGTAAAGCCTTCTATGTTGCCGCCCACCACCATTACCGCGCCGACCTCGGAAATCGCGCGGCCGAAGGCCGCAATCAGCACCGTCAGCAGCGTGTAACGCTCGTCCCAGAGCAGCAGCAGGCCGCGCATGCCCTTGCCCGCGCCCAGCGACTGGAACTGCTCGCCGTGCAGGCGGTCCGCGTCCTCTATGGTCTGGCGCACCAGCGCCGTCACCACGGGCAGCACCAGCACGGTTTGCGCCAGCACCATGGCCTTGAAGGAAAACAGCCAGCCCAGAAAACCCAGCGGGCCGGAGCGCGACAGCAGCAGGTAAACCACGAGCCCGACCACCACCGAGGGCAGGGCCAGCAGCGTATTGAGCAGCGTCAGCACCACGTCACGGCCGCGAAAACGCGCCACGCCCAGCCAGGCACCGAGCACCAGGCCGGCGCTGCAGGCCAGCAGGCAGGCGCAGGCGCTGACGGCCAGCGACCGGAACACGATGCTTGCAAGCAGGGCGTCAAAGGAAACAATGAGCGAGAACGCCGTGTTCACGCTGTCCGAGAAAGTGTTCATGCAGCCAAAAGTTGTGACCCTATCCTAGAAGCCATGGCCCCGGACAGCCATCGGGAATCACGAGCTATGAAGTTGATTGCATAACCTCGACGCGCCTGGCCTTGCGACCATAATCAGCACACCTTCCCGCCATGCATAAAGTTGAACTTTCCTACCTGCTGACGCCGGCGCGCAGCACAGACACGCTGATCCGCAATCCGCTGATGGACCTGTTGCATGCCGTGCGCGAACACGGCTCCATCTCCGCAGCGGCGCGGGGGCTTGAGCTGTCCTACCGCCATGTCTGGGGCGCGCTCAAGAAGTGGGAGCAGGCCCTGGGCCGCCCGCTGATCGTCTGGGACAAGGGCCAGCGCGCACAGCTGACCGAGTTTGGCGACAAGCTGCTGTGGGCCGAGCGCCAGGCCCAGGCCCGGCTGGCGCCGCAGATCGAGGCGCTGCGCGGCGACATCGAGCGCGCTTTTTCCACTGCCTTTGACGACGAGGCCCATGTGCTGACGCTGTACGCCAGCCATGACGCGGCACTGAGTGCGCTGCGCGAGCAAGCCGCCGCGCGCCGGCTGCACCTGGACATCCGTTTCATGGGCAGCGTCGATGCAATCGCCGCCCTGAACGCCGGACGCTGCATGATGGCCGGCTTTCACACGCTGGAGCAACCGGGCCGCCAGTCGCTCGCTGCGCGCAGCTACCGCAGCCTGCTCAAGCCCGGTCAACACAAGCTGATTGGTTTTGCCCAGCGCCAGCAAGGCCTGATGGTCGCCAAAGGCAACCCGCTGGGCATCACCGGCCTGGGCGACCTGAAGCGGCCCGGCCTGCGTTACATCAACCGCGCGGAAGGCACGGGCACACGTGTGCTGCTGGACGAACTGCTGGCGCAGGCCGGCCTGACGCCCCAAGACATACAGGGCTACGCCACGCAGGAGCCCTCACACACCGCCGTGGCGCAGGTGGTGGCCGGCGGCGGCGCCGACGCGGGTCTGGGCATTGAATCGGCGGCACGCGACAAAGGCCTGGATTTTGTACCCCTGGTACGCGAGCGGTATCACCTGGTGTGCCTGAAGTCGGCATTGACTGACGCACCGGTTCAGGCCCTGCTGGCCGAGCTGGCCAGCGCCAACTGGCAAACCCTGCTGGCGGGCCTGCCCGGCTACAGCGGCGTGGGCGCACACAGCGGCCAGGTGCTGTCGCTGCGGGCCATGCTGCCGTGGTGGAGTTACCGCAAGACCAAGGCAGCCAAAACCTGAAGCGCGCGCATTTTTATGCGTGGCAGTGGACTGGCCCCGATTGCGCTCAGAGCAGGCCCGCGCCCGGCAAATACGCCGCCGGCGGCTCCGGCGGCGCCGGTTCGGCTTTCTGCACCGGCATGCGCAAATCGTCCAGGTAGTCGCGTGCGATGTTGACGGTGCTGGTCACACCGAGCGCGCTGAAGCGCCGGTCCAGCCAGTCTTTGCCGCAGACCCGGCCCAGGTCGCGCAGCGAATGGATCAGCGCCTTGTCGGTTGATGATTTGGACTGGGCGGTGAATTTTTCCAGCGCTTCCCCACCATCAATGCGGTGCATCAACACGTCCTTGTAATGCGCGGCGTCGAGTTTGCCTTCGGCCAGCAGGCGCTTGACAAAATCAATCGCGCGCATCTCGGCGATCAGCGCGGCGTTGAAGGTGATCTCGGTCATGCGGTCCATGATGTCCTTGGGCCGGGTCGGCAGCGCGGCGCGCTGGATAGGGTTGATCTGCACCAGCACAATGTCGCGGCTCTGGCAGCGGTAAATCAGCGGGTGAATTGCCGGGTTGCCGGAGTACCCGCCGTCCCAGAAATGGTCACCGTCAATTTCCACCGCCTGAAACACCATGGGCAAACAGGCCGAGGCCATCACCGCGCTGGCGGTCAGCCGCTTGCCGCAAAACACCTCGGCCTTGCCGCTGCTGACACGGGTGGCCACCACAAAGACCTGGGGCGTGTCCGGCCCGGTGGCCCGCGCCAGGCGCTCAAAGTCCACCTGTTTTTCCAGAAAATCCTTCAGCGGGTTGATGTCGAAGGGGTTGCTCTGGTAGGGCGACAAGGCGCTGGACCAGTACCGCGTCATGGCGTCGGTCCAGAAACTTGCCGATTGCGGGCCACTTCCGAGGAAACCAAACAACATGCCAAAAGGCGCCTGCTGCATCTTGTTCATGGACTTGGACAAGGAAGACGACAAGGCGCCCATCCCGACAATGCCGTTCCAGAAGCTGTCCAGCGCCTGGCGCGCCGCGTCAAGCCGGTCGGCACGGGGCTGGCCTTCGGACTGGGCAAAACCGTGCGCCAGCGCCACCGCATTCATGGCGCCCGCGCTGGTGCCGCTGATGCCTTCCAGGGTTATCCGCCCGTCTTCCAGCAGCGCATCGAGCACGCCCCAGGTGAAAGCGCCATGCGAGCCGCCGCCCTGCAGTGCAAGGTTGATGCGCGGCGCAGGGGGCTCGGGCAGCCGGTCGTGGTCGGACGGATCAGGCGGGATCATTCACCCAAGCTTAGCAAGAACTGCGCACGGCCTAAAATCAGGCGCTGCCCCTGCGCTCCCCGACACCCCACCATGAACTACCTGACGGCCTACCCCGCGACCCTGCAAAGCCAGGTACGCGACCTGGTGGCCCAGGACCAGCTGGCCGGCCTGCTGCGCAAAAAATACAGCAGTACCCACGACATACGCACCGACGGGGCCTTGTACGACTACGTGATGGACATCAAAAACAGTTTTCTGCGCAACGCCGACGCCCTGAGCAAGGTGGTATTTGACAGCAAGCTGCAGGTGATCGCCCATGCGCTGGGCACCCACACGACGGTGTCGCGTGTGCAGGGCAGCAAGCTCAAGTCCAAACGCGAGATCCGTGTGGCCAGCCTGTTCAAGCAAGTGCCGATCGAGTTCCTGCGCATGATCACGGTGCACGAACTGGCGCATCTGAAGGAAAAAGCGCACGACAAGGCTTTTTACAGCCTGTGTACCCATATGGAGCCGCAGTACCACCAGTTTGAGCTCGATTTGCGCCTCTACCTGACCCACTTGGACGCAGGCGGTGCGCCGCCCTGGTCCGTGGCCCCGCCATAAACTGCTATTGTTTCAGGAGCTGCTTATGCAATGGCAGAAAGGGCTGGAGCCGAAAATGGCTTGTGATATCAGGGCACCAGCCCGAGTGCATGCATATACGCCGGGTGCAGCATCAGCTCGTCCCAGGCAATGGCCGGTATCACGGGCAGCAGGTCCAGCCGGCGCGCCTCGCTGCTTTCCAGCGCCTCCCATTGCTGCTTGAGCAGGGCTTCGGCCATGCCGCTGAGCAATTCATCGACCGCCTCGCCGCCATCCACCGACTGGTTGCACAGCAGCACCATGTCGCAGCCGGCGTTCAGTGCGGCCACGGCGGCTTCGGTGTAGCTGACCTGTTGGCCGTCGAGCAGGCGGGCACCGGCCATGCTGAGGTCGTCGCTGAAAATCGCGCCGCCAAAACCGAGCTGGCCGCGCAGGATGTAGGTCAGCCATTTTTCCGAAAACCCGGCCGGCCGCGCATCGACTTTGGGGTAAATCACATGCGCCGGCATCACGCTGGTCAGCGTGGTGTTGAGCCAGTCGTAGGGCGCGGCGTCGTCCGCCAGGATGGCTTTGAGGCTGCGTTTGTCCACCGGAATGTCGGTGTGCGAATCGGCCTTGACAAAGCCGTGGCCCGGAAAGTGTTTGCCGCAGTTGGCCATGCCGCTTTGCAGCAGGCCGTGCATCAGGCTTTTGGCCAGCAGGCCGACGACACGCGGATCGCGTGCAAAAGCGCGGTCTCCGATGACGCTGCTTTCACCAAAATCCAGGTCCAGCACCGGCGTGAAGCTGAAGTCCACACCGCAGGCGCGCAGCTCGGCGCCCAGCACGTAGCCGCAGGCAGTCGCCGCATTGGTCGCGGCCATCGCGTCCTTGAACCAGAGCTCGCCCAGCGCGCGCATGGGGGGCAGATGCGTGAAGCCGTCGGTTTTGAAGCGCTGCACGCGGCCACCCTCGTGGTCCACGCAGATCAGCAGGTCCTGGCGCACTTTCTTGATGTCGCGGCACAGCGCCGTGAGCTGCGCGCGGTTTTCCCAGTTGCGCGCAAACAAAATAATGCCGCCGGTCAGCGGGTGTTTGAGGCGTTGTTTGTCGGTTTTGCTCAGGCTCAAACCGGCGATGTCTATGATCAGGGGGGCGTGTGGGCTCATGAAGAAGTCTTTGGTTTACTATGAATTTAATAGCTGATTGCGCACAGCCGCATTGGGCTACAGCGGGATTTTCTCTACGATCACAAAGCTGGCGGCGTAGTCGGTTTCGTCGGTCACGCTGACGTGGGCGCTCAAGCCTCTGGCCTCGAACCATTCCTTGAGCACGCCGTGCAAAACAATTTCCGGTTTGCCGCTGGCGGCCTTGGCGATTTCGCAGTTGCGCCAGGTCATGGGCATACGCATGCCCAGACCTATGGCCTTGCTGAAAGCTTCCTTGGCGGAAAAACGGGTGGCCAGGTAACGCAGGCCGCGTTCGGGCCAGCGCGCGCTGCGGGCTTGCCAGGTGGCGAACTCGGCATCGCTGAGTATCTTCAGCGCGAAACGCTCACCATGGCGCTCGAAGCTGGCGCGCACGCGGCGCACGTCGCAGATATCCGTACCAATGCCGTAGATCATTCTGGAAAGTATTGGGCCGTCGAGGCCGCGACCATGCAGCGCAAGTAGTCTTTCACAGTGGCGCTGTAACCCAGCTCCAGCGCATCGGCAATCAGCGCGTGGCCTATCGACACTTCCAGCACCCCGGGCACCGCACGCAGAAAATCGCTGAGGTTGTCGCGGTTCAGGTCGTGGCCGGCGTTCACTCCCAAATTGATAGCTGCTGCCGCACGTCCAGCAAGGACAAACGGCTGCAAAGCCTGGTCTTGTTCGTCGCTGCCCCAGGCCCGCGCATAGGTCTCGGTATACAGCTCCACCCGGTCCGCTCCGACCTCTTTGGCAGCGGCCATGGCGCCCGGCAGCGGGTCCATGAACAGGCTGACACGCACGCCCCGGCTCCGGACTTCTTCAATCAGGGGCTTCAACTGCCCTGCATGTTGCGGGAAGCTCCAGCCATGGTCGCTGGTGAACTGGCCTTCGCTGTCGGGCACAAAGGTGCACTGGTGCAGCGGCAGGCCGCGCGCCGACAGGTTGCGCACAAACTCCATCAGGTTTTGCAGCGGGTTGCCCTCGACATTGAATTCACGGTCCGGCCAGTCTTTCATGAGCGCGGCCAGCTCGTACACATCATCGCTGCGGATATGCCGCTCGTCCGGCCGGGGATGCACGGTGATGCCCTGGGCACCTGCCTCCAGGCAAAGCTGGGCCGCCCGCAGCACATCGGGAATGCCGAGATGGCGCGTGTTGCGCAGCAAGGCCACCTTGTTGATATTGACCGACAAGGCGGTGTGATGGCGCGGGGCGGGGGCGTGTACAGGAGCCATGGTGGGCATTGATCCCTTAGAAGGACTGCAGATCAATCATCATCTGCCGGGTTTTGAGAACCTTGACATCGCAATGGTAGTGCAGCAGCGTGCGCAGCTGGGTTTTAAGCGCCGGCAAATGGTTGATACAGGCCTGCACCGTGTCGGTAAACGCCGCGTCGTCGGCCAGGGAAGCCTGCAAATCCAGCCATTGCCGGCCCCGCAGGCTGGCCCGGTCGTCGTCATGCGCCTCGCGCAGGCCGGCCTCGGCCACCAGCACATAGGCTGTTTGCAACTCCAGCGGCGCCAGGGTGGCGGTCTGGGCATCCAGCGTAGGCAGCAGGCCGATGTCGCGCAGCAGGCGCAGTTCGAAGGCCCGCAAGGCGACCTGCAGCGTGTCCGCACTCTGGCTGGCCAGCAACTGCACGGTGGCGGCATAGGCGTCAAACAGCAGCGGGTGCGGGTCGTCGCGCGCCAGCAGGCGCATCAGCAATTCATTCAGGTAATAACCGGACAACAGCGCATCACCGGTCGGCATCACATGACCGCCCTGCCACTCGGCACTGCGCAACATGCGGATTTCGGCGTCGCCGCCAAAAGCAATGTGCAGGGGCTGCAGCGGCAGCAGGATGGGCCGGAAGCTGGAACTCGGCTTCTTGGCGCCACGCGCCACCAGCGCGATCCGGCCGTAGCTGCGGGTGAACACTTCGAGGATCAGGCTGGACTCGCTCCAGTCGTAGCGGTGCAGCACATAGGCCGGCTCGTCGCTGATGCGTTTGGTAGCCACGCGCTTAGCTCAGGCCGCGTCAGACACGCGAACAGAAAAATACAAGCAGGGGCCGCAGGTCTGGCTATGCCAGCCCGCAGGCGCAGCGGCCCCCTCGGGGGGCAGGGAGTTACACGCAGTGAACGACCGTGGGGGCCTCATTCGTAGCCAAAGGTTTTCACTCTGGCTTCGTCATCGGCCCAGCCCGAGCGCACCTTGACCCAGATCTCGAGAAACACCTTGCCGCCGGTCAGGGCTTCGAGTTCATGCCGCGCTTCGGTGCCTATGCGTTTGAGCTTTTCGCCCTTCTCGCCGATGATCATGCCCTTGTGGCCGTCACGCTCGACCACGATGGTCGCGGCAATCCGGCGCAGCTCGCCCTCCTGCTCGAACTTGTCGATGATGACGGTCGAGGTATAGGGCAACTCGTCGCCGGTCAGGCGAAACAGCTTTTCGCGGATGATCTCGGCGGCCATGAAACGTTCGCTGCGGTCGGTCAGCTCATCGGCCCCGTACATCCAGGGCTGCTCGGGCAGGTATTTGTTGCAAATGCCGAACAGCCGCTCCACGTCTTTGGCGTTGTTCGCCGACATCGGCACAAACTCGGCAAAGGCGTGGCGTTCCTGCATTTCCTTGAGCCAGGGCGCAATGTCGGCGCGGCGGTGGATCAGGTCAAACTTGTTGGCCAGCAAAATCGCCGGGGTGCCGGCCGGCAACAGCGACAGCACCTTGGCATCGGCCTGGTTGAACTGGCCGGCTTCAACGACAAACACAATCAGGTCCACATCGTTGACGGCGCCGACCACGGTTTTGTTCAGCGAGCGGTTCAACGCATTGCCATGCCGGGTCTGGAAACCGGGCGTGTCGACAAACACATACTGGGTGGCGCCCAGCGTGCGCATGCCGGTGATGCGGTGCCGCGTGGTTTGTGCCTTGCGCGAGGTGATGCTGATTTTTTGCCCGACCAGCGCATTGAGCAGGGTCGATTTGCCGACGTTGGGCTTGCCGACGATGGCAATCAGCCCGCAGCGCTGGCCTTCGGCCGGCGGCGCGCTGCTCGCGCGTGCCGTCATGGCCTGCGCCAGCATGGCTTCAAGTGCGGCATCCTGCATCGGCACCAGCGCCGGTTCTGCGGCCGGCGTCTTCGGACGCTTGCCGGCAGCGGGGGCTGCCGGTTTTTGGGGGGTCTTTTTTGCGGGAGTCATCTTGGCTTGTAGGCTGCGGGGGGGCGCAGCGGTGCTTGTCACGTCAGTTGAGGGTTTTCACATAGGCCAGCATGACCGCCGCAGCCGCCTGTTCACCGGCGCGGCGCGAGCCGCCCATGCCGCGCTCGGCGCGCCCAAACTCGCTGATCTCGCACTCCACATCAAAGGTCTGCTTGTGGGCGGCACCCAGGGTGCCGACCACGCGGTAAATCGGCAGATTCATTTTGCGGCCCTGCAGCCATTCCTGCAACTCGGTCTTCGGGTCTTTGCCTATGGCTTCCATGTGCGGGTTGATCTCGACGTCCCGGAACAGGCTGCGCACCAGCACGGCCGCCTTGTCAAAACCGGCATCGAGGTAGACCGCACCAATCACCGCCTCCAGGGCGTCGGCCAGAATCGAGGGGCGCTTTTGCCCACCGGACTTGGCCTCCCCCTCGCCGAGACGGATCAGCGCCGGCAAGCCCAGCTGGACAGCAAGCTGGTGCAGGGTCTCCTGCTTCACGAGGTTGGCGCGTACCCGCGACAAATCGCCTTCGGGCAGTTCGCTCAGCCGCTCGTACAGCAGGCCAGCGACCGCAAGATTGAGCACCGAGTCGCCCAGAAACTCGACACGCTCGTTGTGGTCGGCGGAAAAGCTGCGATGCGTCAGCGCCTGCTGCAGCAGGCGAGGATCGGAAAACTCGTGCTCCAGGCGCTTTTGCAAGGCCTGCAGCTCAGGACTTGAGGTGGAACTCGCACGCACTTATTTGGATCGGCCCGTGTATTTGAGCAGCAGGTAAGCCGGCCCGCCGATGTGGATTTCCTTGTTGTAGGCAAACGCCACCACCACCTTGTCGCCGTCCTTGGTGATTTCCAGGTCCTTGCCCGTGATGGACTTGATGTCGTCGATCTGGGCCGCCTTGTCAAAACTGGTCCGCACCTCGGGAACCGTTGCAGCAGTGGCTGCCTTGCTGGCGGCCTTGGTGATGGCCTGGAATTCAACCAGCGTGGGGAAAACCTGCGCGGCAATCACACCGGTGAAGGCCAGTACGCCTCCCACAAACAGGATGCCGATGAACGAAATGCCGTGTTGCCTGCGTTTCATGTTTTTCATGTGATTCCCCAGCTGTTGTTGATTGCACCGATAAGCCATAACACCTGTTGCCTCCGCTCCCTGCCGCCAGCACCGGGCCAGTCCTGTCTCAGTCAACCCGGCCTATACGCTTGAGGTTACCAAAATTCATCCAGACAAAAAAGGCCTTGCCGACGATGTTGGCCTCGGGCACAAAGCCCCAATAACGCGAGTCCAGCGAGTTGTCGCGGTTGTCGCCCATCATGAAATAGTGTCCCTCCGGCACCTTGCACACCACGCCCTCGCTACTGTAACGGCAATTTTCCCGTCCCGGAAACTGATCTGCACCGGCAATAAACGCCGGCCGGTCTGCATCATTGAGCAGGCGGTAGGTCTTGTTGCCGCTGGTTTCCTGGAATTGTTTGGCATAACGCAGCGCGTCTTCATCAAAAAAATCAGGCAGCGCAACTTTGGGCAGTGCCTTGCCATTGATGCTGAGCTTCTTGTTCAGGTAGGCCACTTCATCGCCGGGCACACCCACCACCCGCTTGATGTAGTCCAGGCTCGGTTTGGGGGGGTAACGAAACACCATCACATCGCCACGCTGGGGGCTGTTGTTGTCGAGCACCTTGAGGTTGATCACGGGCAGACGCACACCGTAATGGAATTTGTTGACCAGGATCAGGTCACCCACCAGCATGGTCGGGATCATGGACCCGGAAGGGATCTTGAAGGGTTCAAACAGGAAAGAGCGCAGCAGGAACACCACCACAATCACCGGGAACAGGCCGGCGGTCCAGTCCAGCCACCAGGGCTGCTGCAGGACCCTGGCGTGGGCTTCGTGCAGGTTGCTGTCAACTTGCGTGATGCCCTGGGCGGCGAGCTCGGCATGGCGCTGGACACTTTGCGACTCCAGCCGCGCGGCGGCCTGACGGCGCTGCGGCCAGAAATAGAATTTTTCGGCCAGCCAGTACAGGCCGGTGACCACGGTGGCCAGAAACAGCAGCAGCGAAAAATTGCCTTCCACCATGCCGAGGTACCAGGCGCCGCCGTAAGCAACAAACACGGCCAGCACCAGCGCGGTCAGCGTACTCATGAAGCCGAGCATTATTCTTCTACCTGCAAAATGGCCAGGAAGGCTTCCTGAGGCACTTCCACGGAACCGATTTGTTTCATGCGTTTTTTGCCCGCTTTTTGTTTGTCGAGGAGCTTGCGCTTGCGGGAAATATCGCCGCCGTAACACTTGGCGATCACGTTTTTGCGCAGCGCCTTGATTGTCTCACGCGCAATAATATTGGCACCAATGGCCGCCTGGATGGCCACGTCAAACTGCTGGCGCGAGATGATCTCGCGCATCTTGGCGACCACAGCCCGGCCCCGATAGGCTGACTGGGTGCGGTGAACAATGATGGACAGCGCATCGACCTTCTCGCCGTTGAGCAAAATGTCCACCTTGACCACGTCAGAGGCCCGGAACTCCTTGAACTCGTAGTCCATGGAGGCATAACCGCGCGAAACCGACTTGAGCTTGTCGAAGAAGTCGAGCACGATCTCGCCCAGCGGCATTTCATAGGTCAGCATGACCTGCTTGCCGTGGTAAGCCATGTTGAGCTGAACGCCGCGCTTGAGATTGGCCAGCGTCATGACGGCACCCACATAGTCCTGCGGCATGTAAAGGTGGACGGTGACGATGGGTTCACGGATTTCGTTGACCTTGCCGGCGTCCGGAATCTTCGACGGATTTTCGACCTTGATGACGCTGCCGTCGGCCTGCAGCACTTCATACACCACGCTGGGTGCGGTGGTGATCAGGTCCTGGTCAAATTCGCGCTCCAGCCGCTGCTGCACGATCTCCATGTGCAGCAGGCCCAGAAAGCCACAGCGAAAGCCGAAGCCCAGCGCCTGGCTGACTTCCGGCTCGTAATGCAGGGACGCATCATTGAGCTTGAGCTTTTCCAGCGCGTCGCGCAGCGAGTCGTACTCGCTGGCTTCGGTCGGGTACAGGCCGGCAAAGACCTGCGGCTGGATTTCCTTGAAGCCTGGCAGGGCTTCGGTGGCGGTGGCAGCCGCGCCGCCGGTGCCGGTTTTGATCAGGGTCACGGTGTCACCGACACGTGCCGCCTGCAACTCCTTGATGCCGGCGATGATGAAGCCCACCTCGCCAGCTTCCAGCGCAGGCCGCTGCTCGGTGTGCGGCGTGAACACCCCGAGTTGTTCGGCGTTGTAGGTGGCCTCGCTGGCCATGAGCTTGATGCGGTCGCCCTTGGCCACCCGGCCGTCAACCACACGCACCAGCATGACCACCCCCACATAGGCGTCGTACCAGCTGTCGACAATCATCGCGCGCAGCGGCCCGGCCGGGTTGCCGCGCGGCGCCGGCATGCGCGCGATCACGGCTTCCAGAATCTCGTCGATGCCCATGCCGGTTTTGGCGCTGCAGGGAATCGCGTCGGTCGCATCGATGCCGATCACGTCTTCAATTTCCTGCTTGGCGTTTTCCGGATCGGCCTGCGGCAAATCCATCTTGTTGAGCACCGGCACCACGGTCACGCCAAGCTCGAGCGCGGTGTAGCAATTGGCGACGGTCTGCGCTTCCACGCCCTGGCTGGCATCCACCACGAGCAGGGCGCCCTCACAGGCCGACAGCGAACGGCTCACTTCATAAGAGAAGTCCACATGACCGGGCGTATCGATCAGATTGAGGTTGTAAACCTCGCCGTTGAGCGCCTTGTATTGGAGCGCAGCGGTCTGCGCCTTGATGGTTATCCCACGCTCTTTTTCCAGATCCATGGAGTCGAGCACTTGCGCACTCATCTCGCGGTCCTGCAAACCGCCGCAACGCTGGATGATGCGATCGGCGAGCGTGGATTTTCCGTGATCAATGTGCGCAATGATCGAAAAGTTTCTGATGTGATTCATCAAAGGGAACGCCTAAGTGCTTGAAAGTATTGCGAACGGAGCGGTGTCAATTCGCGAGAGCCATAAAAAAGGGCGCGTCACTTGTGACGCGCCCTGAACCAACAATCTATGGCAACTGCGAAGGTTGGAAGCTTCATTGTAGGCAAAAAGCCCGGAAGACATAGCCTCGAAATTGCCAAATTTTTCTCGTTGCAAGGCAGCAACATGCATCTTATGCACAACTTATTCACAATTTTAACTTAAAGGCTCTGGACAACTTGTGGGCGATCTGTGGATCACCAGTGAATCGACTCAATCTGTGTCGCAAGCCCTATTTTTTTGCTGCTGATATATCGGAATACTCCGAATCACAGCTCCCATTCTACCAAAATCCGTCATTAGGCCAGCATTTATGTTAGTGAATGCAAACTTATAATTAAATGAAAAATCTGCAGAAATATTTTTTTGAGGCAGGCCCCGCGGGCCTGTCAGCCTGAATCCCCACCCCGGTCCGGGTAGGGGTATGGCGCCTGCGCCGGGACCCACCCGGGGCAGCCTGTTGCAACGGGAACAGCCTGGTCACGCGCTTCACAGCGCGTCACGGCACTTAACGGACAGGCCGGATCAAGGCGTATTGCGCCACCTCGGCACGCCTGAAAAGCACATTGACCACCTTGCTCTTGTCGATTCTGGCCAATACCGCATCAAACTCCTTGACGCTGGCGACCTCGGTGTTGGCGATGGCCAGAATCACATCACCCTCGCGCAACCCTGCGCGGGCAGACGCACCTTCACTCGCATCCACTTTCACACCGCCCTTGATCTTGAGCTCTTTCTTCAGCGCGTCCGGCAACTCGCTGACCACCAGGCCCATGACCTGGGCCGGTCCGGTTGCCGGCGGTTTGACCTCCGGTGCCTGCGCCTTGCGGACCGGCTTTTCGGCTTCCACTTCGGCAATCGTCACGCTGAAGTCGCGGCTGGCGCCGCGCCGGAACACCGTGACCGTGGTTTTGGTGCCGGGCTTGACGTTGCCCACCATACGCGGCAAATCGGTCGCCTTGTCAATCGTCCTGCCCTCAAATTTGGTGATGATGTCGCCGGCTTCGATGCCGGCCTTCTCCGCCGGCGACCCGGCCTCCACACCGCGCACCAGCGCGCCCTGCGGCTTGCCCAGGCCGATGGACTCGGCCACATCCTTGCTGACCTGGTCAATCTGCACCCCGATGCGCCCGCGCGTCACCCGCCCGGTAGTGCGCAACTGGTCCGTCACGCGTGTGGCTTCGTCAATCGGAATGGCAAAAGAGATGCCCTGAAAACCGCCGGAACGCGAATAGATCTGGCTGTTGATACCCACCACCTCGCCCCGCATGTTGATCAGCGGGCCACCCGAATTGCCGGGATTGATCGCCACATCGGTCTGGATGAAAGGCAGGTAGTCACCGGTGTCGCGCTGCTTGGCGCTGACAATGCCGGCGGTCACGGTGTTCTCCAGTCCGAAGGGCGAACCAATCGCCATGACCCATTCACCGACTTTCATGCGGTTGGCATCGCCGATTTTCACGGCCGGCAAACCGGTCGCCTCAATCTTGACCAAGGCGACATCGGTGCGTTTGTCCGTACCAATGATCTTGGCCTTGAACTCGCGCTTGTCCGTCAGGGTCACCAGCACTTCGTCCGCACCTTCGACCACGTGCGCATTGGTCATGACCAGGCCATCGGCCGACAGGATGAAACCCGAGCCCACGCCGCGCGGCTGCTCTTCGTCAGGCTGGCCGCGGTCCGGCCGGGGCGTGCGCGGCATGTTGGGTGGCACCGGGATGCCAAAGCGGCGGAAAAACTCCAGCATCTGCTCATCAGCGCCACTGGCCGAGCCGGCCTTGACCTTCTCCAGCGTCCGGATGTTGACAACCGAGGGGCCGACAGCCTCGACCAGATCGGTGAAGTCAGGCAGGCTTCGGGTTTGGGCCATCGAAGCCTGCGCTGGCAGCAGCGACAACGCGCCGCCCCATGCCAGCGCAGCGGCCACCAGCCAGGCCTGCCCATGTTTGCGGTTCAGTTCAAGCATCATCCACCTTCACAAAAAATCAGGCCACAGAAAAAATACAGCGCCGGGACAGCGCAGCCATCAGCCCCAATTGGGGACTTCACTTCCTGCGTTCAAGACCATCGGCAAAAAGACGCAGCGTCGCCACCGGCACTTCACCCATGACGGTCAGCCAGTAGGCATCAAGCCTGCGGGTCAGGGACTGGGTGGCGCCCATGGACATCCTGGACTCCTTCAGGTGGCGTTCGGCATCAAAAGGCTCCGCAAAAACCGAAACTGAAGCCAGTCCATCGGAAAATACCCATTGCATGGGTTCGCCTCTGGAGGGCGCAGCGCCTGGGCGCTTGTAGCAGCTCATGGGCTGAAAACCCGCCACAGGTGTTTTGAGTACCCAGCCTTCGGCGCTGGCCGTGGTTTTGACCAGCTCCGGCTTTTCGATGCGGTAGCCATCGACCTTGCCCATCATCTGCAGCAGCTTGTCCATTTTGACGGGCGCGTCGAACTGCAATTCTGAAAAAGCCGCCTGCTCCAGAACCTTGCCCTCGCCATCGAGCGTTTGCAGCTTGACGACCATGCCCCGTTTTGGCTCAACCCATACCCGGTAGCCAAAACGCATCGCGTCCTTTGGAACCAGGGCAACGATGTCGGCATCCACACCCGCCACCCGTTCGCTGCCCTCCTGCCTGGCCTTGTAGAACTCGGCGATGCGGCTGTCCGCCGACCGGAGCAACTCCGGGAACAGACCCAGCGACTCGCGCTTTTCGGCCCGCACCACCTTTTGCCCGGGCAGGAAGGTCACCACCTGGTCGTTGTGGCGGAAGATGGAACGCGGTGCACCTGTCAGTGTTTCGACGCGCTCCATTTGCTGGTCGCCCTCACACACATGCCATATCTTGGCGCTGGACATCACGCCGTCGTAAGACACCACAAATGTGCCAATGTAAGAGCGTTTCCTGGACGCCTCGTGCATGCGCATCAACCAGTCGTTGATGTTTTTCGGCTCTCCCGCAAGCAGCTGTGCTGGCGCGGCGGCAGGCGCAGGCGGCTGGGCCGCAAGCGGGGAACCCGCGAGCAGCCAGCAACCGGCCAGCGCCCAGTGACAAAACCGCCGGGACATCATGCCAGGTGCACCGGAAAATGCCGGTAGCTTGTGGGAGGTTTTCAACGCCGCTCGCTCTGGGTGGGTTCAAACGTGGCATTGCGCAGAAAGCCTGAAGGCGCCTGCAGGGCCGAGGTGCCGCCAAACTGTTTGTGGGCGGCCAGCAATTCCTGCATGCGGGCATCTCTGACCATGGTCCCCTGCTCGGACACCACCAGAACCTGCTGTGCGGCGTCCTGGCGCGCCAGCTGGGGCGCCGGCGCCGGCAGGCCGCCAGCGGCGTTCCAGGCGATCGCAGCTACGGCGGCGATGGAGGCAAAACCGGCCAGCAGTTTCCAGCGCAGGCTTGCATCATTGGCGGCTTCAGGCCAGCGGGCTGCAGGGCCATCCGCGGCAGGCATCAAGGGTGCGGCTTGCGACACCGCTGGCGGGGCAGCCAGCGCCGGCTCCTGGGCCAGCCGCGCCTTCAGACGGGTCACAAAACCAGCGTCGCGGGCAGGCGCCATCGATCCCGGCGCGCGCAACACCTCACCAATGAGGTGGTAGGCCTCCCAGCGCCCAAGCGCCCCGGCATCATCGACACACACCGACAAGGCCAGCGCAAAGTCTTGGCCCGAGAGTTGGCCATCGGCCAGGGCAGAAATCAGTTCAGGGTTTTGCGTCTTCGGTTTCATGGTTGTCGTGGCAGAACGGAACTGCCCCCGGTTAAACATTTGCTCTCTACATTCACGCCGGCCCCACCTTCACCAGCGCTTGCCCGACTGGTTTTCCAGCAAGGGTTTGATCCGCGCAGAAATCGCCTCACGCGCCCGGAAGATGCGTGAACGCACGGTGCCTATCGGACAATTCATGGCCTCGGCAATTTCCTCGTAACTCAGGCCTTCAATTTCGCGCAAGGTGATGGCCTGGCGCAACTCTTCGGGCAAGGCATCCATGGCGGTATTGACCATCTGGGCGATTTCCTTGCCCGCCAGCAATGATTCCGGCGTCTCTGAACTGGTTAGTTCGTTTTCCAGCATGGAAGTTTCATCGTCGTCATCGGATTTGAAGGAATTTTCCGACACGGTCGGATTGCGCTTGAGGTCCATCAAGGCCTTTTTGGCGGTGTTGACCGCAATCCGGTAGAGCCAGGTGTAAAACTGCGCTTCCCCGCGAAACTGCGCAAGGGCACGGTAGGCCCGGATAAAGGTTTCCTGGGCAATGTCTTCCACCAGGTCCACATCCCGCACCATGCGCCCTATCAGCCGCTGGATGCGGCGTTCATACTTGATCACCAGCAGCTCAAAGGCCTTCTGGTCGCCGGCCACCGTGCGCTCGACCAGCATCGCATCACTGTCACTGGCAGACACGGGGACGGGAGCTGATGCGCCGGCACTCATGCGGACAGCCACTGCGTGCGGGAGTCGGCCGACAGCGGGGAAAGGCGTTGATGCGCATACACCGCGCGGCGCAAATCGAGCCAGCGCTCGGGCATGGCCGTGCGCTCGGCCCAGAGCCACAAGCGGGCATGGTCCTGGTTTTCCAGCCGCAGCAGCAGCACGCGCTGAAAATCCAGCACCACCGAAAGCCGCCGCACCGGCGTGCCCGACTGGTAGGCCGGGCTTTCCCAGTGCCAGCACTGCGCATCCCAGTGCAGCACCCCGAGGGGAGAATTTTTCCAGCCCCAGGCCGCCATGCAGCCGGCGGCAAACACGCCCAACGCCAGCAGCCCCAGGCGCCAGCCCAGGGCAGGCGCAAACAGCACGCACAGCACCAGGGCCGCCGCGCCGGCAAGCCAGACAGCCAGCAGCCAAGCGGCCTGCAAAGACGAACGCCCCAGCGGGTAGGCAACCGGCGGGGCGTTATGCATGGTCACAACAGGAAATAAAGGGGGGAGGGGCCCTCAGGCCTGGCGCTGGACGGGGCGGGCATGCGGCATCAGGCCCGCTTGAACACCAGCGTCCCGTTGGTCCCACCAAAACCGAAGTTGTTCTTGACCGCCACGTCAATTTTCGCGTCACGCGCTGTATTGGCGCAGTAGTCCAGATCGCACTCGGGGTCCTGGTTGAAGATGTTGATGGTGGGTGGAATCTTCTGGTGATGCAGCGCCAGCACGGTGAACACCGACTCGATGCCGCCCGCCCCGCCCAGCAGGTGCCCGGTCATGGACTTGGTGGAGCTGACCACGAGCTTTTTGGCATGGTCGCCATAAGCCGCCTTGATGGCGTTGGTTTCATTGAGGTCACCCAGCGGAGTGGAGGTGCCATGGGCATTGAGGTACTGCACCTGGTCGGTGTTGACACCCGCATTTTTCAGCGCCATGACCATGGAACGACGCGGACCGTCAATGTCCGGTGCGGTCATGTGGTACGCATCGGCGCTCATGCCAAAGCCCGCCACCTCGGCGTAGATCTTCGCGCCACGGGCCTTCGCATGTTCGTACTCTTCGAGCACCACCACGCCGCTGCCCTCGCCCAGTACAAAACCGTCACGGTCCTTGTCCCAGGGTCGCGACGCGGTCTTGGGATCTTCGTTACGTGTGGACAAGGCGCGGGCGGCGGCAAAGCCACCCACACCCAGCGGCGAAACCGTCGCCTCGGCACCGCCGGCAACCATCACATCGCAGTCGCCGTATTCGATCATGCGCGCAGACAGGCCTATGGCATGCAGGCCGGTGGTACAGGCGGTCACCACAGCGATATTCGGGCCCTTGAAGCCGAACTTGATCGATACGTGGCCGGAGATCATGTTGATGATGGACGCCGGCACAAAAAACGGGGAGATGCGGCGCGGGCCGCGATTGGTCAGTTCGGTGTGGGTCTGCTCGATCATGGGCAGACCGCCTATGCCGGAGCCGATGTTGCAGCCAATGCGGGTCGCCATCTCGTCGCCCAGCGCCTCACCCGTCGGCAAACCGCTGTCGGCAACCGCCTGGCAGGCGGCCGCCAGCCCCAGGTGGATGAAGCGGTCCATGTGCCGCGCTTCTTTCTCGGGGATGTAATCCGTGATGTTGAAACCCTTGACCTCACCTGCAAATCTGCAGGACAGGTTTCCGGCATCAAACTGCGTGATCAGGTCAATGCCGGGGGTTCCAGCCAGCAGATTGGCCCAGGAATCAGCCACGGTATTACCCACCGGGCTGACACAACCCAGACCAGTCACAACGACGCGGCGACGGCTCATGCGCAAATCCTGAAGAAGGACCTGAAAGACCGGAGGCGGCCTTTCAAGCCAAATGGAAAAAGACCGGAGTCTTTAGGCTTTTTGATGGGTGTTGGCGTAGTCAATCGCGTTCTGGACGGTGGTGATTTTCTCGGCGTCTTCGTCCGGAATCTCGATGCCAAACTCGTCCTCCAGAGCCATGACCAGTTCTACGGTGTCAAGCGAGTCAGCGCCCAGATCGGCCACAAAGGCTTTTTCGTTGGTGACCTGGCCCTCTTCCACGCCAAGTTGCTCGGCAATGATTTTCTTAACACGTGCTTCGATATCGCTCATAAGTCCCTCTGAGGGTTGTGAATTAATCCGTGATTTTAGCGTTGTTAGGGTTGATTCCCTAACCCGCCAGCCGTACGGATAGAACCCGGCTTCTGGTCCCGCGCCGGCAAAGTGCCTGCGCTGCCATTATTCATGATCCTGGTGACACCAGGGCGGTGCAAAAGCCGCCACTGCGCGCTCACATATACATCCCGCCGTTGACGTGAATTTCCTGGCCTGTGATGTAGGCCGCCTGCGGACTGGCGACAAATGCCACCGCATGGGCAATGTCCTGCGGCTTGCCCAGATGCCCGAGCGGAATCTGCCCGAGCAAGGCCTTTTGCTGCTCTTCGCCCAGTCCGGCAGTCATGTCGGTTTCGATAAAACCCGGCGCGATGCAGTTGACCGTGATGTTGCGGCTGCCCAGTTCACGCGCCAGCGCGCGTGTCATGCCCGCCACCCCGGCTTTGGCGGCAGCGTAGTTGGCCTGGCCGGCATTGCCGGAAGCACCCACCACCGAGGTGATGCTGATGATGCGGCCATAACGCTGCTTCATCATGGTGCGCATGACAGCGCGGCTCATGCGGAACACCGCCTTGAGGTTGGTGTCCAGCACCGCGTCCCAGTCCTCGTCTTTCAGCCGCATGGCCAGCATGTCGCGTGTGATGCCGGCGTTGTTGACCAGCACCTGCAAGCCGCCATGCGTCTTGACGATGCTGTCTATCAGCAGCTCGGCTGCCGCCGCATCGTTGACATCGAGGGTTTTGCCGCCGCAGCCGGGGAAAGCGGCCAGCGCCTGGCTGATTTTTGCAGCGCCATCGTCGGTCGTGGCGGTACCTGTGACTTTCAAGCCGCGCTGGGCCAGTTCCAGGGCAATCGCTGCGCCAATGCCGCGCGATGCACCGGTGACCAGCGCGACCTGGCCTTCAAACCTGACTTCACTCATGTCAGCAACTCCCTGGTTTGCGCCAGACTGGCAGGGTCAAACAGCGCCAGGCCGGTCAGATCTGCATCGATGCGCTTGACCATGCCGGCCAGCACCTTGCCCGGGCCACACTCCACCACCGTGGTGATGCCTTGCGCCTTGATGGCCAGCACACATTCAACCCAGCGCACCGGACCGAAGGCTTGTGCATACAGTGCGGCGCGAATGTGATCCGGATCGGTTTCGACCGCCACTTCAATATTGTTGATGACCGGAATTTTCGGGGCGGCAAAAGCCACACTGGCGAGTTTTTCCCTGAGTTTGTCGGCAGCGGGCTTCATCAGGCTGGAGTGAAACGGCGCCGATACCGGCAGCGGCAAAGCGCGCTTGGCGCCGTTGGCCTTGACCAGCTCACAGGCTTTGTCGACGGCGGCCTTGCTGCCGGCAATCACGGTTTGCATCGGATCGTTGAAATTGACGGCCTCCACCACCTCCAGGCTTCCCTCACCAAAGCTGCGCACCGCTTCGGCGCAGCTTTCGATCACCCGGGCGGCCGGCATGCCCAGAATGGCCGCCATGGCGCCCACACCCACCGGCACGGCCTCCTGCATCGCCTGCGCGCGAAAACGCACCAGGGGCGCAGCCTGCGCGAGACTCAGCACGCCCGAAGCCACCAGTGCGGAATATTCTCCGAGGGAGTGCCCGGCCAGCACCGCCGGCGCCAGGCCGGTTTCGGCCATCCAGGCGCGGTAAGCGGCAACACCGGCCACCAGCATCACGGGCTGGGTGTTGGTGGTCAGCCCGAGAACTTCTTTCGGCCCCTCACGGATCAATGTGGCCAGGTCTTCGCCCAGCGCGTCGGAAGCTTCGCGCAGCGTTTCCAGCACCGCAGGATGCTCGCCCCAGGCGTCCAGCATGCCGACGGCCTGCGAACCCTGACCCGGGAAAACAAAAGCAAATGGTTTCATAAATGATGGATAAAACAGCTTGCAGCCCTTATGCGACGGGCATAAGCAGCTATAAATTCAGAAGCACCGCGCCCCAGGTGAAGCCGCCGCCCACACCCTCGAGCATCAGGGTATCGCCTTTTTTGATCTGGCCGCTGCGCACCGCCACATCCAGCGCCAGCGGAATCGATGCCGCCGAGGTGTTGCCATGCTGGTCCACCGTGACGATGAGTTTGTCCAGCGGCAGCTTGAGCTTCTTCGCGGTGCTGTGCATGATGCGGATATTGGCCTGGTGCGGGATCAGCCAGTCGATGTCGCTGTCCTGCAGACCGGCCTTGGCCAGCGTCGCCCTGGCCGAGGCCTCGAGCACACCAACGGCCAGTTTGAACACCGCCTGCCCATCCATCTTGAGCAGCGGATCGCCGAGCACCTTGCCGCCAGCCACGGTGCCGGGCACACACAGGATGCCGACATGTTTGCCGTCGGCATGCAGATCCGTCGCCAGGATGCCGGGCGTGTCGGAAGCTTCCAGCACCACGGCGCCGGCGCCGTCCCCAAACAGCACACAGGTGGTGCGATCGGAAAAATCGAGAATGCGCGAAAACACTTCGGCGCCTATCACCAGCGCCTTGCTGGCCGAGCCGGTCTTGATCATCGCGTCGGCCACGGTCAGCGCATAAACAAAACCGCTGCAGACCGCCTGCACATCAAAAGCAGGGCAACCGGCGATGCCAAGCTTGTTCTGCAAAATGCAGGCCGCCGACGGAAAAATCATGTCGGGCGTCGAGGTCGCGACGATGATCAGGTCAATGTCGCCGGCCTGCAGACCAGCGGCCTGCAGCGCGTTTTTGGCCGCTTCCAGAGCCAGGTCGCTGCAGCACACATCGGGCGCGGCGAAGTGGCGCGCACGGATGCCGGTGCGCTCAACAATCCATTCGTCCGAAGTTTCCACACCCTGAAGCGCCAGTTCGGCCGCCAGTTCGGTGTTGCTCAGGCGGCGCGGCGGCAAATAACTGCCGGTGCCAGTGATACGTGAATAGGGGCTCATGAAGACTTAATGTGCGGCAGTGGGATCGGCAAACTCGGCAACAGCCAGAAACTCGGGCGCATCCGGGGGTGGCGGCGGCGCTTTGACCAGCAAAGGCGCTGCATGGGCAATACGCTCCCTGACCTTGTCCAGCAACTGGTTGCGAGCTGCATCATAAGCCCGATTCAAGGCCCTTTCGAAGGCGAAGGCGTCGGCCGAGCCATGGCTCTTGAACACCAGGCCACGCAGGCCCAACAAGGCCGCACCGTTGTAACGCCTGTGATCTACACGCTTTTTAAATGCAGATAACACCGGATAAGCGACGATGGCTGCAAATTTTGTAAAAATGTTCCGGGAGAATTCGGCCTTGATAAAGCCGCCAATCATGCTGGCCAGCCCTTCGCTGGCCTTGAGAGCAACGTTTCCGACAAAACCGTCGCACACCACAATATCAACGCCACCCTTGAAAATGTCGTTCCCTTCGACATTGCCAAAAAAGTTCAAATCACCACTTTTAGAAGCAGATCGGAGCAATTCACCGGCTTTTTTGATGGTTTCGCTGCCTTTTATCGCTTCTTCGCCAATATTGAGCAGACCCACGCTGGGATTGGCCTTGTCTTCAATCGCAGCCACCAGGGCCGAGCCCATCACCGCAAACTGCAACAAGTGGTCTTCGGTGCAATCCACGTTGGCGCCCAGGTCCAGGACGGTGGTTGCACCGCCGGCGGCATTGGGCAGTTGCGTGGCAATGGCCGGCCGGTCTATGCCATCGAGTGTTTTGAGCACATAACGCGCAATCGCCATCAGCGCGCCGGTGTTGCCGGCCGAAACAGCAGCCTGGGCCACACCCTCTTTCACCTGGAATATCGCCACCCGCATGGACGAGTCCTTCTTGCGGCGCAGGGCGACCTCGATCGGGTCGTCCATGGTGACCACTTCCGAGGCGGCCAGCACCTGACAGCGCGGATGGGATTGAAGGGCGGCAAATTGCGGCTGCTCTGCCAGCACGGCGGGCTGGCCCACCAGCACAATGGCGGCTTCGGCGTGGCTGTCCAGAAAGGCCAGGCTGGCCGGTACGGTCACCGGCGGACCAAAATCTCCGCCCATGGCGTCCACAGCTATCCTGATCATGACAGGACTGGCGCAGTCAAAAATTGGGGATGCAACAAAACAAAGGCCCGCAGTATGAGTGCGGGCCAGTGGTCAAAGCGCGAAATTACGCTTCGGATTTTGTTTTCAGCACTTTGCGGCCACGGTAAAAACCGGTGGGGCTGATGTGGTGGCGCAGATGCGTCTCACCGGTGGTGGATTCAACCGCAATGCCCGGAACGGTCAAAGCGTTGTGCGCACGGTGCATGCCGCGCTTGGAAGGTGATTTTTTGTTCTGCTGGACGGCCATGATCCGCTCCTGAGGGGGTATAGGGTTGGTAAAAAGCGCCGCCGACTCTCGAGAGGGGTGCCGCGACTAGCCTTAGATTATAGCGCGATACGGCCGGCTTATCCAGATGCCGGCGCCGGCGCCGGCCTGGCGCCCGCTGCCAGCGCCCGCCCCTGCCCGCCTATTTTGGCTTTTTCAGCTGGGCCAGCGCCGCAAAAGGATGCGGTTTGGCGTCTTCCTGCACGGCCAGTTCGCCCTCGCCGGCGCTGAAAACCGGGGCTACCGGACAGGTCTCATGCATGGGAACCAGCGGCAAAGCCATCAGCAGCTCGTCTTCCAGCACAGCCAGCAGGTCAAACTGCGGTGCCAGCACCAGCAGGTCTTCTTCGGACTGGTCGTCTTCGGCCATGGCGATATCTTCATCAGCGACAAAGCGGTACCACTGGTCTATCTCCACGGCGGTGGCCACAGCGCCCATGCAACGCTGGCAGGTCAGCGGCAGCACAGTCTTGGCCTCCAGCCTGAGCCAGACATCGTCTTCGGCACCGGCATGGGGTCGCAACTCGCCCGCGGCCCGCCAGTTGATGGCCAGATCGGGCTCCAGCCCATGTATTTCCTGCGTAAGGCGCTCCAATTTTGATAGCGGCGTAATTTCGACGAGGGGCTGGCCTTCCTGGGCAAAAGCGGGGATGTTGAGGCGCTGGGCATGAAGATGTCTGGACATGCAGGCAGTGTAAGAGAATCAGCGCATGACCCCAGCACCTGCCATACAAGCCCGCAGCGGCTTCTCCCCCGCCCCGGAACGCCCGCTGATCCTTGGATCGACCTCGCGCTACCGGCGTGACCTGCTGCAGCGGCTGCAGATTCCTTTTGAGGTGGTAGCGCCCGAGGTCGACGAAAGCCAGCGCGCCGGTGAGAGCCCGGAGCAGCTGGCCAGGCGTCTGGCCCTGGCCAAGGCACTGGCAGTGGCCGCTAACTTTCCGGATGCGGTGGTGATTGGCTCGGACCAGGTCGCCGACCTGGCCGGACAGGCGCTGGGCAAGCCCGGCAGCCATGCCAAAGCGGTGGCTCAATTGCGCCTGATGGGCGGGCAAAGCCTGGTTTTTCATACCGCGGTGGCAGTGGTCTGCCTGCAAAGCGGCTTTGAGCAGACCGATCTGGCAGCGGTGAGCGTGCAGTTTCGCGCCCTCAGCGACGAGGAAATCGATCATTACCTGCTGGCCGAGCAGCCTTACGACTGCGCCGGCAGCGCCAAAAGCGAAGGCCTGGGCATCGCCTTGCTGGACAGCATCCACAGCGACGATCCGACCGCGCTGGTGGGACTGCCGCTGATCCGTACCTGCCGCATGCTGCGCGCCGCCGGCGTGGCCTTGTTGCGCGGACCGGGAGACACACCATGAGCAGCGGCAACAAAGGCCGGCTCTTCCTGGTGCCGGCGCCGCTGGATTTTGGCTGCGACAGCCAGGCCCCGCTGCAGGAGGTGATGCCACTGGGCACGATACAGATCGCCGCGACGTTGTCCTGCTGGATTTGTGAAAACGCCAAAAGCACCAGGGCCTATCTGAAACGGGTCGGTGAGGTCCAGGCCCTGACACACGCCGTGCAGCAGCAGCAGATCCAGGAGCTGCCGCGCGAAGTACATAAAAAGGGCGACCACGGCGGGGGCTTCGACGCCAGGCCGCTGCTGAAGGCGGCACTCGAAGGCCAGGACATAGGCCTGGTCAGCGAAGCCGGCATGCCGGCAATTGCCGACCCCGGTTCTTCCGTGGTGCGTGCAGCGCACGATCTGGGCCTGCAGGTCTTGCCCCTGGTGGGCCCGATGTCGCTGATGCTGGCGCTCGCGGCCAGCGGGCTCAACGGCCAGAACTTTGCGTTTGTCGGCTATCTGCCGCAAGACGCCGGCGAACGCAGCCAGCGTATCCGCGAACTCGAATCACTGGCCCTGAAAACCGGCCAGACCCAGATTTTTATTGAAACGCCTTACCGCAACAACGCCCTGTTGCAGTCCCTGCTGCAAACCCTGCAGGGCAACACCCGGCTGGCGCTGAGCTGCGGCTTGAGCCTGCCGACGCAGTGGACACACAGCGCCAACGCCAGTGCCTGGAAACGTGACAAACCGGCGGCGCCGCTGGCCTTGCCCACCGTGTTCTGCATCGGGCGCTGAAGCCCGCCCGGCCACAAAAAAGCCCGCAGTAGCGGGCTTTTTCAAAGCGGCATCCAACCCGTTCAGCGAATCACGGGAAGCGTCTTCAGCGTCCGGATCACGCCGTCGCCGATGGCGGCGCCGAATTTTTTGGCCAGGCGCTCGGCCACGTTTTCGCGGCGTGTGTAGTCGATGATTTCATCGGTCTTGACCACTTCGCGCGCGACGTATTCAAGCGAACCGAGCTGATCGGCCAGACCGAGTTCGATCGCCTGCTGGCCGGTCCAGAACAGGCCGGTGAACATCTCAGGGGTTTCCTTCAGGCGCTTGCCGCGGCCGGCCTTGACCACCGTGATGAACTGCTGGTGAATCTGGTCGAGCATGGTCTGCGCGTAGGCACGCTGCTTTTCCGTCTGCGGGCTGAACGGGTCCAGAAAGCCCTTGTTTTCACCGGCCGTCATCAGGCGCCGCTCGACGCCCAGCTTGTCCATCAGACCGGTAAAGCCGAAACCGTCCATGAGCACCCCTATGCTGCCCACAATGCTGGCCTTGTCGACAAAAATTTTGTCGGCCGACGCTGCAATGTAATATGCCGCCGAAGCGCAGGTTTCCTCGACCACCGCATACACCGGCTTTTTGTGTTTGGCCTTGAGACGCAGAATCTCGTCGTTCATCATGCCGGCCTGCACCGGGCTGCCGCCGGGGGAGTTGATCAGCAACACCACCGCCTTCGCGCCTTCGTCTTCAAAAGCCGCTTTCAGCGCGGCATTGACAAACTCGGCGCTGGCGTCGGCCCCGGCCGCGATTTCACCCTTGATCTCGACCACCGCCGTGTGCGCCACGCTGGGGCCGGTAGAAGGCGAACTGCGATGCAGTGCAACCCACGCCAGAAACACAAAAAACACCAGCCAGGACAGGCGCACAAAGGTCTTCCAGCGGCGCGTGGCTTTTTGTTCGCTGAGCGAAGCAAAAGCCAGCTTTTCCAGCGTCGCGCGCTCCCAGCCAGGCTGGTCGGTCACGCCGGCCTTGAGGTTTGCTACATTTTCAGGAGCAGCTTGCGCACGCTGTTCAAGGGCTGCAGGCCGATTTGGATCAGAATCCGGGGCATGGTCCGGGTCGGGACGGTTTGAATCATTCATACGCTAGTTTAGAACTCCATGGCTTTTAGTTTGTAGGACGTGTGCCAGAAAACAAGGCCGTCACGCTCCGAAAGATCAATTTTCACGAGGCCGCCCTGGCACGGGCCACCGCTGCACTGGCCGGTATCGGGCCGGTAGGCCGCGCCGTGACTGGCGCACAGCAGCCACTGGCCGCTCTCGTCGAACACGCGATTCGGCTGCCAGTCCAGCTCCATCGCCACATGGCTGCAGCGGTTCAGGTAGGCATGCGCCTGCCCTGCAAAACGGACCGCAAACGCGCGGCAGGTCTGTCCGGCATAGGTGACGTCAAAAGGCACGGCCAGGCCGCCGTCGATCAGCTCGCTGGTTTTGCACAGGGCGATGGGCAGATCTGCCATGTCAGGCATTCAGGCGTTCTGGCCCAGCCAGTCGTGCAGTTGTTGTACGGAGTGAGCCACATAACGCGGTTTGAGCGCATCAAAGGCCGCACTTTCATGCGCGCCGTAACTGACGCCGACGCTGGCACAACCTGCGTTGATGGCCATCTGCAGGTCGTGTGTGGTGTCGCCAATCATCAGGGTGCGCTCCGCGCTGACACCAAACTCGTCCATCAGTTCATGCAGCATGCGCGGGTGGGGCTTGCCAGCGGTCTCATCCGCAGTGCGGGAGCCGTCAAAACGTCCCAGCAGCTCAACCGCGTGAAGTGCCTCGTCCAGACCGTGGCGGCTTTTTCCGGTCGCCACCACCAGCGTGTGGCCGCGCGCCTTGAGCGCAGACAGCAGCGGCAACACGCCGTCAAACAGGCTGATGTCGTTCTGGTGCGCGATGTAGTGGTGCCGGTAACGCGCGCCCAGCTCGGGGTATTTGTCCTGGGGCACATCGGGCGCCGCATGGGCCAGCGCCTGCATCAGGCCCAAACCAATCACATAACCCGCTGCTTCGTCACTTGGCACGGTGCCGCCCACATCACGCACCGCCGCCTGGATGCAGCGCACGATGATTTTCGTGGAGTCAAACAGGGTGCCGTCCCAGTCAAAGGCAATCAGGTCAAAGTTCAATGGATGCAGTGCATTAAGCGGGCTTGGCATGGCGGGTCAGACTCTCGAGATCGGGGGGGAGCGCGGCCAGCAATTCAATGCGTTTGCCGCTGGACGGATGTGTGAACTTTAACCGCCATGCATGAAGAAACATGCGTTTGAGGGCCATGCCGCCGCCTTCTTTTTGCAAGCTTTTGTTCAGCTCGAAGTCACCGTATTTGTCGTCACCGGCAATCGGGTGTCCGGCACTGGCCAGATGCACACGGATCTGGTGCGTGCGTCCGGTCTTGATGGTCACTTCCAGCAGGCTGAAGTCGCGCCCGGCCGCAGACAACAGCGCATTGACCCTGACCAGTGTCACTGCCCGCATCGCGTCGGGATGGTCTTTGGGCACCACACGCACGCGGCGCTCTCCGTCTGGCAACAGATACTTCTGCAGCGACGCATCGAGCACCTTTTTATTCGCAGGCCAGATGCCGCTGACCAGCGCCAGGTAAATTTTGTCGGTCTCGCGCTCGCGAAACTGCTCTTGCAGGTTTTTCAGCGCCACACGTTTCTTGGCGACCAGCAAAATGCCGCTGGTCTCGCGGTCCAGCCGGTGCACCAGCTCGAGAAAATTCCAGTCCGGCCGCGCCATGCGCAGCTGTTCGATCACGCCGAAGGCCACGCCGCTGCCGCCGTGCACTGCCACGCCTGCCGGTTTGTCTATGGCCAGCACATGCTCATCTTCAAACAGGATGGGAAACTCGCGCGAGGGCGCGTGGCCGCCCACGGTGGACGCCGCGCCATGGCGGGCCACTTCGGCCGCCATGACCTGGGCTTTGAGCTCGGCCCGCTCCGAGGTGCGCACCGGCGGCAGCCGGACGATGTCGCCGGCCTGCACACGGGTGTCGGCCTGCGCCCTGCCCTTGTTGATGCGCACCTCGCCGCTGCGGATGATGCGGTAGACATGGGTTTTGGGCACACCCTTGAGCTGGCGGATCAAGAAATTGTCCAGCCGCTGGCCCGCCAGATCGGCATCAACCGTCACCAGCGTGGCCTGCGGCGGCGCTTTTTCAGGCGTATCCGGGGCGGGGGAAGGGGCACGGCCGACTGGCGCCGGGGGTTTACCCGGGCGCCCCGTTTGAACGTAAGCTGCGCCTATAATGTGTTTCACTAGCGACAAGCTGTAAGTGGTTGATTTATCTGGGAGTTTAGTCCACAGACCCTCAACCCACTGACAACAGCCTTGCTGGAAGGTCGACGCCACTGGCAGCAAATGCCCGCAAGCGCACGGTGCCAGGCACCCCGCGGCAGGAAATTGATGTGCAGACGAGTTGACGTTTTGCGAATACAACTACGGAATACGATGTGTCCAGCCCCACGGGCTGAACACGGATCCAGGTGAAATCTGGTCTTGATATGGGTAGCCTCTTGACAACACTGGTCGTACTGATGAACACATGCCTGCGGCGCTTTTTAGCCCCGCTTTCAGGCATGGATCAGCCGCCAGCCCTTGTCCTGCGGGCGCAAGCAGCTACTTTTTGGGTAGCAAACACCTGTCAGACCCCGGCTCGCCCCATCCACGCGCCTACGCCCAGACTGCTCAGCGACTGATTATTTTCAGTCGCCATAGCGCGTCAAAAGCTCTCCGGCAATTCCCCACGTTCGCATCACGTCTTCTTCGGCGTCGTTGGCCCATTTTGGGTTTGAGAGACGAAAACGATAAGGAAGAGCACCATGAAACGGATGCTGGTCAATGCCACCCAGTCGGAAGAACGCCGCCTGGCGATTGTCGATGGACAAAAACTCCTCGACTACGAAATTGAAATTGAAGGGCGCGAGCAGCGCAAGGGCAACATCTACAAGGCCGTCGTGACACGTGTCGAGCCCTCGCTCGAAGCCTGTTTTGTCGACTACGGTGAAGACCGCCACGGTTTTCTGCCGTTCAAGGAAATCTCCAAGCAATATTTTGCCCAGGGCGTGTCGGTCAGCCAGGCGCGTATCCAGGACGTGATCCGCGAAGGCCAGGAGATCCTGGTCCAGGTCGAAAAAGAAGAACGCGGCAACAAGGGCGCAGCCCTGACCACCTTTGTCTCGCTGGCCGGCCGTTATGTGGTGCTGATGCCCAACAACCCGCGCGGCGGTGGCGTGAGCCGCCGCATCGAAGGTGAAGACCGGGCCGAGCTGAAAGAAAACATGGACCAGCTGGAATACCCGGCCGGCGCCAGCATCATTGCCCGCACCGCCGGCATAGGCCGCAGCGCCGCCGAGCTGCAGTGGGACCTGAACTACCTGATCAAGCTCTGGACCGCGATCGACGGTGCCGGCAAGGGCGGCAAGGGCGCTTTCCTGATTTACCAGGAATCGAGCCTGGTCATCCGCGCGATCCGCGACTATTTCAACAGCGACATCGGCGACATCCTGTTCGACACCGACGACGTCTACGAGCAGGCGCGGCAGTTCATGGCCCATGTGATGCCCGAGCATGAGCACCGCGTCAAGCGTTACCGCGACGACGCACCGCTGTTCAGCCGCTTCCAGATCGAGCACCAGATCGAGTCGGCTTACGCGCGCACCGTGCAGTTGCCGTCCGGCGGCGCGATTGTGATCGACCACACCGAGGCGCTGGTGTCGGTGGACGTCAACTCGGCCCGCGCCATCAAGGGCGGCGACATTGAAGAAACCGCGACCCGCACCAACCTCGAGGCTGCCGACGAAGTCGCGCGCCAGATGCGTCTGCGCGACCTCGGTGGCCTGATCGTCATCGACTTCATCGACATGGAAGAGTCGCGCAACCGCCGCGATGTTGAAAACCGCCTGCGCGATGCCTTGCGGCAAGACCGCGCGCGGGTGCAGTTCGGCACCATCAGCAAGTTTGGCCTGATGGAGATGAGCCGCCAGCGCCTGCGCCCGGCACTCAGCGAAGGGGCCTCGATTCCGTGCCCGCGTTGCGGCGGCTCCGGCCACATCCGCGACACCGAAAGCTCGGCGCTGCAGATTCTGCGCATCATCCAGGAAGAATCGCTGAAAGACAGCACGGCCTCGGTGCTGTGCCAGGTGCCGGTCGATGTGGCGTCTTTCCTGCTGAACGAAAAACGCTCCGAGATCGCCAAGATCGAAATGAAGCAGCGCATCAATGTGCTGCTGGTGCCCAACAAGACGCTGGAAACACCGAACTACAAACTCGAACGCCTGAAACACGACGACCCGCGCCTGGACAACATCCAGGCCAGCTACAAGATGGCCGACGAGATGGAAGACCCGACCACGGTCACGCGCCGCAGCCAGGAAAAACACAACAAGCAGGAACCCATCATCAAGGGTGTGCTGCCGGATGCGCCGGCACCTTTGGCCGTGCCCAAACCAGCGCCCGCAGTCGCCCCGGTGACGCCGGCGCCTGCGCGTGCGGTGGCTGCAGCCCCGGCCGAGAAAAGTTTCTTCGCCAAAATCAAGGCGTTTTTTGTGGGCGAGGAAGCCGCGCCCGTGGCTGCACCTGCCCGCGAAGTGAAAAAGGACGAACGCGGCGAGGGCCGGCGCGACGAGCAGCGTGGTGAGCGCAGTGAACGTGGCGGTGAACGCGGGGGCCGCGATGGCCGGCGCGGTGGCCGCGGTGGCCGCAGCGAAGGCCGCTCGGGCGAAGGCCGGCCGGACCAGCGCGCTGAACGCGGCGAGCAGCGTGGCGAAGGCCGCGGTGGCGAGCGCCGTGAACGCAATGCCGATGGCCGCGCTGAAGGCGCCCGCCAGGAGCGCCCTGCCGGCGAAGCCCGCGGCGAAGGCCGCAGCAACGAACCCCGTGCTGAGCGCGCAGAACGCCCCGAAGGCCAGGGTGGCAATGAAGCCCGCGGCGAACGTGGTGAACGCAGCCGCCGTGGACGCGGTGGTGATCGCGGCGAGCGTTCAGAACGCGGCGACCGCCCGGCCCGCGACCCGATGGAGCAGGATCTGGCGCTGGCGAACCAGGCGGCCATGGCTGCAGCCATGAATGAAGGTGAGACACCGCAGCGCCAGGAACGCCCCATGCAGGACGCCGGACGCGACGCTGAGCGCCAGCCCCGTGCGGAAGGCCAGGGCCAGGGCAGGCGCGAACGTGGTGAGCGCGGTGAACAACGCGGTGAACGTGGCGAACGCGGCAATGGCCGCCGCAATGAGCGCCGTGACGAGCGCAGCGACGGCAACACGGCACCCAGCGCCGGTGTGCAGGCCGACAGCTTTGATGCCGCACATCCCGGCGTGGTCGCAGGCCCGGACGAAGCCGGCAACCCGGTGGTGCCCGCTTCGTCGCATGACGTCCAGGCGCGTCCCGAGGGTCAGGAACAAGGCCCGGACGACGGCCAGGAGCGACAGCCGCGCGAGCGCCGCAACCGTGACCGTTATGGCCGCGACCGCCGCGAGCGCAGCGATGCACCGGCAGAAGGCCAGCCGCAGGGCGCGCCCGCTTCTGCTGAACATGCAGAGGCAAATCAGCCTGCAGCCCAGCAGGAACGTGCGCCGGCAGCTCCTGAATTAATAGCGGTTGCCGAACCCGTGCAGGCTGCATCCGTGGCCCCGGCAAAACCAGCGGTGGCGGCTACGGCCATCGTTGTGCCTGCGGCGGCACCGGCAGCACGCGCCTTGCCGAAAGTCCAGTCCTACGACTTGCCGCTGCAGGACCTGGCTCAGGTTGCCAGCTCTTCCGGTCTGCAATGGGTCAACTCGGATGCCGGAAAAATTGCCGAAGTGCAAGCCGCGATGGCCGCCGAGCCGAAACCCATCCACGTCCCGCGTGAGCGCCCGCCAGCACCGCAGCTCGACAGCAGCCCGCTGGTGCTGGTCGAGACCAAACGCGATCTGCGCGACCTGAACTTGCCGTTTGAGCAGGCCGCTGCGAGCGCACCGGCCGCGGGTGAACGCGCGGAGTAATCCTGCCGTTTGTGTCCGGCTGGGCACTCTGATCAAAGGCAGCTTTCGGGCTGCCTTTTTTTCGTCTGCCACGGGGGCTTGCGATGGGTGCGCTGGTTGAAGCCGTCTCGGCTTCGAGGGTCTGTGGTTTGCCAGCAAGCCGGGTCTCGCCCCGGCGGGCGAGGCACTTTTCTTTGCGTCGCCAAAGAAAAGTACCCAAAAGAAAGGCGACCCGATGGTCTGGGACCCTTCGCTTCGCTGCGGGCAACCTGCGGTGCTCGCCAAAAACGGGGTCTCGCTCGAACTCGCCTTCGGCTCAGACAATCGCTCGCCCTGATCCGTTTTCGGCTGCGCTCCTCGGCCCAGCCCGACGGGTTGGGGGAAATAAAGCGGGAACGGATGCGGATGCGGGGAGGCGAGGACGCGCTTTGCGCGTCCTC
>CALRUM020000013.1:0-123243 GCA_943371375.1 Asaia bogorensis | reverse complement strand
GCGACCCGATGGTCTGGGACCCTTCGCTTCGCTACGGGCAAACTGCGGTGCTCGGTAAAAGCGGGGTCTCGCTCGAACTCGCCTTCGGCTCAGACAATCGCGAGCCCTGATCCGCTTTGACCTGCGCTCCTCGGCCCAGCCCGACGGGTTGTGGGAACGAATGCGGAAACCAAAACGGATGCGGGGAGCCTTGACGCGCTCAGCGCGTCAAGGCGTATTCGGTTGGCGGTCATGTTTGCACGAGCGAGCAGCACACGCGGCCAAATGAAGCCCCCCTCCATCGCCCAGCGGGGCGAGGGAGGGGTTAGGGGAGGGAGTGGGGAGTCAGACCCTACTGTCGGGTCCGGGCTCGAGGCGCAGCGTGACGCAAAGATGTCCTATTTCCCCCGGGTCCCCAGCACAGCCGCACCAATAATCATGACCGCCGCCAGCCCAATGCTCCAGCTCAGCGCCCGGCCGCTGACCAGCATCAGCAGGGCGGTGGAGCCCAGCGGCGTGAGATAACTCAGGATGCCGATTTGGCGCGCGTCGCCGAGTTTGAGCGCCTTGTCCCACAGGAAAAACGCCGCACCCAGCGGGCCCAGTCCCATCACGGCCAGCAGCAGCGCGTCGCCACCCGACAGCGCCACCGACGGCTCCAGCGCCCAGTGACACAGCAGCGACAGCGCGCCGGACACCAAGCCAAACAGGCCGATGGCTGCGGTGGGGAATGGTGCAACACGTTGTGTGAGCAGCGAGTAGCTGGCCCAGATGAAGGCCGAGGCCAGCGCCGGCAGGTAACCCCAGGACCAGCCGCCGCCCGCGGTGTTGTTGCTGGCACCAAGGATGGCAATCGCCGCGCCGGCAAAACCGAGCAGGGCGGCTGCCACATGCACGGTGCGCAGCTGAACACCGCGCAGGAACAGCGGCGCCAGCACCACCATGAAAAGCGGCCACAGGTAGTTGACCAGGTTGGCTTCCACCGGCGGCGCGTGGCGCAGCGCGATGAACAGCAGGAAATGAAAACCGAACAGGCCGTAGACGCCCAGCAGCAGCGTGGAGCCGGAAACTTTCCATTGCCGCCTGTCTTTCAGCACCAGGGGCAGGGCCAGCAGGCTGCCGACCAGCAGCGCGATACCTGTCAGCAGAAAGGGCGGAACGTGGCGCAGCTGCACGCCCAGTGCGGCAAGGCTGGCCCACAGGGCAATTGCTCCGAGTGCGTAGAGATTGGCGGGCATGGCGCAAGCATAGTCGCGGGGCGCGTGTCGCATCGTCGCGCACGCCGGGCGAAGCGTCGCAAAACAACGGTCTGGGTTTTCAGTGAAGCCGCAGCCGCCGCAGGGCGGCCGTCAGTGCCGAGGGCGACTGGTAGCCGCAGCGCAGCGCGGTCTCAGCCACACTCAGGCCGCCGTCACGCAATTGCACGGCAAGCGCCAGCCGCTGGCTGCGCAGCCACTGCATGGGGCTGAGCCCGGTTTCGCGCCGGCAGCGCTCGGCAAAACGCGAGGGGCTCAGAAACACCTGCTGCGCGAGTTGCGCCACGCTCAGGGCCTGGTGCAGGTGTTGACCGGCCCACGCAGCGAGCTGCTCCCAGTTGATGGGTCGTTCGTGACGTTGGGGTGCGGGGACGGATGCGCGCCACGCGTCGAGCAGCAGCAGCGGGCCGTAATGCTGCGCCAGGCTGTCCGGGTGTTGCAGGGCTTGCGCCAGGTAGTGCGCAAGTGCGAGGGCTTGTGCTGTCTGTGCAGGTTGGGCCGGGCAATACGCCCAACCGGGCTGCGCGGTGTCCAGCACCAGACAGCGGGTACCGCTGCGGGCTTCAAAATCGTGGTGTTCTCCGGGAGCAATCACGCAGCCCTGGCCGGCGCCAATGCGCTGGCCGCGGCCCTGTACTTCGAGCTCCAGCACACCGTCCAGCCCCAGCAATACCTGGAAGTGCGCATGGACATGGCTGCCGTGTGAGGCGCCGTAGCGGCGCAGCGACAGCGAGCCCTGCGGCGCAGCCATGATGTCAGACGGCGTCGGACACGCCGGCGGCGTGGGCCTGCTGGTCGGCGTGGTAGCTCGAGCGCACCATGGCGCCGACGGCGGCATGGGTGAAGCCCATCTTGTAGGCCTCGGCTTCAAACATCTTGAAGGTGTCGGGGTGGACATAGCGCCGCACCGGCAGGTGGCTGGTCGATGGCGCGAGGTACTGGCCTATGGTCAACATGTCGATCTGGTGTTCGCGCATGTCGCGCATGACCTGCAGGATTTCCTCGTCGGTTTCACCGAGGCCCACCATGATGCCGCTTTTGGTCGGCACGCCCGGGTGCAGCGCCTTGAATTTTTTCAGCAGGTTCAGGCTGAAGGCGTAGTCCGAGCCGGGGCGTGCTTCCTTGTAAAGGCGGGCCGTGGTTTCGAGGTTGTGGTTCATCACATCGGGCGGCGCGGCTTTCAGAATCTCCAGTGCGCGGTCGTCGCGGCCGCGGAAGTCGGGCACCAGGATTTCAATCGTGGTGGCGGGCGAGAGTTCGCGGATTTTCTGGATACATTCGACAAAATGGCCGCTGCCGCCGTCGCGCAGGTCGTCGCGGTCCACGCTGGTGATCACCACGTATTTGAGCTTGAGCGCGGCAATGGTTTTGGCCAGGTTCAGGGGCTCGTCCACATCCAGCGGATCGGGACGGCCGTGGCCGACGTCGCAAAACGGGCAGCGGCGCGTGCACTTGTCGCCCATGATCATGAAGGTCGCCGTGCCCTTGCCGAAACACTCGCCGATGTTCGGGCAACTGGCTTCTTCACAGACGGTGTTGAGCTTGTTCTCGCGCAGGATCTGCTTGATCTCGTAAAAGCGCGTGCTCGGGCTGCCGGCCTTGACGCGAATCCACTCGGGCTTTTTCAGCAGCTCGCCGGGCACGACCTTGACCGGAATGCGCGACAGCTTGGCCGCCGCCTTTTGTTTGGCCAGCGGGTTGTAGTCTTGCTGGCTCTGGATATCGCGAACGACAGGATTGACAGCGTCTTGGGTGCTCATGGGTGTTTTGCCTTGGGGGTGGCTCAGGGTGCCAGATAGGTCGCAAGCTTTTGGCTCAGGACATCTGCCGCCTCTTGCCAGCTTGCCGATACCCCGATTGTAGAAAGGTCTGTGGTTTGCAGTCCGGCATAACCACAGGGGTTGATGCGCGAGAAGGGTTCCAGGTCCATGGCGACGTTAAGCGCCACGCCGTGGTAGCTGTACTGCCGGCTGACCTTGATGCCCAGCGCGGCGATTTTGCCGAGGCCGCGAAACGGCTCTGCCGGGTTCAGGGGGCCGGTCAGCGCGGCATGTGCGCCGGGCTCGTCCAGGCGCACGTAAATGCCGGGTGAACCGGCCACGCGGTGCCCGGTCACAGCAAAATGCGCCAGCGTCCGGATCACGGCTTCCTCGATCCGGTACACGTATTCCTTGACGTAATATCCGGCGCGTTTGAGATCGAGCAGCGGGTAGGCCACGATCTGCCCGGGCCCGTGGTAGGTCACCTGGCCACCGCGGTCGGTGGCCACCACCGGGATGTCGCCGGGGCTCAGCACATGGTCGCTCTTGCCCGCCAGGCCCTGGGTGTAAACCGGCGGATGCTCACAAATCCATAGCTGGTCACGCCCGTCAGATAAGGGCTGGGTGCCGATTGGGCTTGTAGTCTCGCGGCTGCGGGCGGCGGTGAAGGCCTGCATGGCCTGCCAGGTCGGCAGGTAATCGACCTGCCCGAGTTGACGGACCTCAACATCAGCCTGCATGGGTTGGCGCTTCGGTGTTCAGAGTACGACTTTCACCATCGGGTGCGTGCTCAGCGTGCGGTACAACTCGTCGAGCTGTTCCCTGGAGGTCGCCGTCACGGTGATGGTGATGCCCAGGTAGTTGCCGCCCTTGCTTTCGCGCAGCTCTATGGTCGAGGCATCAAAGGCCGGGTCAAACTGCTGCGCAATCAGGCTGATGGCATGCACCAGGCCATCGACCTTCTGGCCCATCACCTTGATAGGGAACTGCGAGGGGTACTCGATCAGCGACTCCTGGCGCGGCACTTCCGGGGGCGTGGTGCTGCTCATGCCGGTTCTGCCTGTTTGGCGCGCTGGTAGGCGGCATGCAGCTTGGCATACACCGGGCCGGGCTTGCCGCTGCCAATCGGCTGGCCGTCGAGCAGGGTGATGGGCAATACCTCTTTGGTGGCCGAGGACAGCAGCAATTCGTCGGCGCTGAAAACTTCTTCCCGGCTGATGCGGCGCAATTCAAAACCTATGCCGGCTTCGCGGCACATGCCTTCGATCAGGCCGTAACGTATGCCTTCGAGCACCAGGTTGTCTTTGGGCGGCCCCAGCACCTGGCCGCCGCGCACGACCCAGACGTTGCAGGCCGCTGCCTCGCTGAGGCAGCCGTCCCGGAACATCACGGTTTCCACCGCATCGACATCGGCACTGATCTGGCGCGCCAGCACCGCGCCCAGCAGGCTGGTGCTTTTGATATGGGCCTTGCTCCAGCGGAAGTCGTCGGCGCTCACGCAGGCCACGCCGTGTGCGCGCTGCTCGGGCGTGGGCGGTTTCAGGGTGTTGCTCATGACGAAGACGGTGGGCGTCAGATCGGGCGGCATGGCATGGTCGCGCAGGGCCACGCCGCGGGTGATCTGGATGTACACCAGCTGGTCGATTTTTTCGTGCGAGCTGTGTTGCGACAGTGCGTAGGCGTCCACCAGTTTCAGCACCAGCTTTTGCCAGCTGGCGTGCGACAGCGGGTTGGCGATGCGCAACTCGGCCAGACTGCGGTCCAGGCGCGCCATGTGCTGGGCAAAACGAAAGGGCTTGCCGCCATACACCGGCACCACTTCATAGACCCCGTCGCCAAAGATGAAGCCGCGGTCCATCACGCTGATTTTGGCGTCCTTGAGCGCGGTGATTTCTCCGTTGAGGTAGCAGGGCGTGTCGGGCAGCAGTGGCGTGGAAGGGGTCATCATGAGCGTCTGGGGGTGGGCGTTGATTGTCGCGCAATCCCTCAGCGGCTGCGCCGCCGCGCGCGCCGCTTGAACCAGACGCGCCAGCGCCAGATCAGCTTGACCAGCAAGTAGCCGCTGATCGAACCCGCGATCGAAAAAATCGCCATGCCGATCACGGCGGGCCAGCCAAAGTGCGCCAGCCAGGCCAGGGCGTCAAAGCCGGGTGCGGCCGCCACCGCCTGGTAGGCGGCGCCACTGGCGGCGGCTTCGAAGTCCGACACCCCGAGGATCAGGTTGCCGAGCTTGTAAGCCAGCCAGAGCCAGAAGCCTATGGTGAAGGGGTTGGTGATCAGGGTCATGGCTGCCGCCACCGGAATATTGGCGCGCCACCAGATGCTGTGCGCAGCCGCCACCAGAATCTGCCCGGCCGGCAGCGCAAAGGCCCAGAACATGCCTATGGCCACACCGCGCGCCACCGCCTCATGTTGCATGTGCCAGAGCCCGGGCTCCTGCAAGCGGTGCGCGACCGGTTTGAGCCAGGGGTGGGCCGCCAGGGTTTGCGGACTGACGCCTTGTGTGAAGCGGTCGCTCCAGTGGGCCTTGGCCGGCTTGCGCGGACTCATGGCTGTGCCCTTCTGGCTTGCAGCTGTCGCGTTTCACCAATTTTCATCATGAAAAAATCCTCTTCACGCAAACCGCTGGCCAGGCGCGCTTGCGCCAGATCGCGCGCGGGCTGGTCCAGCGACTCGTCGGTCAAATTGAAGGTGCCCCAGTGCACGCCGACGCTGCGTTTGGCGCCCAGGTCTTTGTGCACCTGCACGGCTTCTGCCGGGTTGATGTGCTGGTCTTGCATGAACCAGCGCGGCTCATAACCGCCGACTGCGATCAGCGCCAGGTCGAAGCCGTCCGCCTGACCTGGCGCAAAGCGCTGCCGCGTGTCGGCAAAGTCGCTGGAGTAACCGGTGTCGCCGCTGAAATACCAGTGCAGGTCGGGCGCGAATACCGCGTAGCCGCCCCACAGGGTCTGGCTGCGGTCGCCGAGGCTGCGGGCCGACCAGTGCTGCACGGGGGTCAGGTGGAAGGCCACCCCTTCATGGGTGTGCCGGTCCCACCAGTCCAGCTCGATCACATGGGGGATGCCGATGTCGCTGAACCAGGCCTTCAGTCCCAGGGGCACCAGAAACAGCGTGGGCGCCCGGGTTTTGTGCTGGCTGCGCGCCGCCAGGTCCAGCACCGACTGCCGGTCCAGGTGGTCGTAGTGGTTGTGCGAAATCAGCACCACGTCGATGGGCGGCAGCTCATGCAGCGCTACACCGGGTGGCTGCGCGCGTTTCGGACCGAGAAACTGCACCGGGCTGGCGCGCTCCGAAAAAATCGGATCGGTCAGCACATTGAGCCCGCCGGCCTGGACCAGCATGGTGGCGTGGCCAATCCAGGTGATGGACGGCGCCGGGGTGGCGGCGCCTGGCCGGGCCGCGGAATAGGCGTGAATCGCCGTCAGGTCGGTAGCCTGGGTCGGGGTGGGGGACTCTGGTGGCCTGGGCAGGCCCATCTGCCAGGCCGCAAACCACCAGCGCAACAGGTCGGCGCGTGATTTGGTGATCTGCGCGGCGTAGTTGTTTGTGAAGCCTTCACGCGTGTGGTGCGGACGGGAAGCGTCCTCATAGGGGTTCAGGGTCGTACAGCCACCGAGCAGAAGAATCAGCGAAAAACGGGCAAAAAACCGGGGCACAGCGTTTTGCCTCCCAAAGTGCGGTTCAGCCAAGGAAAACCACGGCGGCAATCGCCGTTGCACCCAGCGCCAGGTTGATACCGGCCAGCATCGCAATCTGCCCGACGCGACGTCCCCCTTCCGGCCAGTCTGACGCGGCCACCGCCTGTACAAGACGGCGGTAGGGGCCAAAATAAAGGTGGCCAAACAGTGCAAACATCAGCAGGCCCATACCCAGCATCAGGTGCCAGCCGACGGGGGCGTTTTTCATGCCGACAGCCAGCAGCAGCGCCAGGCCGGTGACCAGCAGCAAAGCGATGCTGATCCACACGAGCCGGAAAAACTTCGTGAGTACTGCTGCAATCAGCGGCAAACGCTGGGGCGGTGCCAACTGCGCCTGGGCCGCAGGCCGCAGGGCAAACAGCATGAAGCTGATGCCGCCCAGCCAGACAATGGCGGCGGCCAGGTGCAGAAATTTCATCAGGGCGGGCATGGGAGACCTTTGAAAACAGGTGTTACGGAACGGAGCGCGGACGCCGGGCTTTCAGCTTGCGTGGGGCACGCGAGCTCAATTGTCGCCTCCAAAGTCCGGCGCTTTTGCCCGGTGGTCACGGGCCATCACCGCAGCGTGCGGCAGGGGCATTCTGGGCGCGCTCGGGTTTCTACGTATAATCAAGGGCTTTGCTAATCACCAGCCTGTAACCTGCTTGTAATTTGTGCCCGCCAAAATGACAAATTCAGCAGTTTCTACACAAGCTACGGCTTGGCCGGTGGTGGCAGACGACGGTGATTTCAAGCCGCTGACGCGTGACGAAGCTCAAAAACTTCGTCTGGCGCACCCCTCTACCTCCCCCTGGGCGGTGTTGGCGGGTCAGCTGCTGGTGGGTGTGCTGGCAGCGTGCGCCGCGTGGCTGCTGACCGGACGGCCAGGTGCCGGATGGTCCGCGCTGTATGGCGCGCTGGCGGTGGTGATTCCCGGCGCCTTGTTTGCGCGGGGGTTGATGAGCCAGTTCTCGTCCATCAACGCAATGACTGCCGGATTTGGTTTTTTTGTATGGGAGGCAATCAAGATTGCCTCCAGCGTCGGGATGCTGTTTGCGGCCCCACGCTTGGTCCCCGATCTGGACTGGTTGGCAATGCTGATTGGCCTGATCGTGACCCTGAAGGTGTATTGGGTGGCGCTGTTAATGCGTCCAAAACGAAAAATAGCTTAAAGAGTCAACCATGTCCGCAGAAGCAAACGCTCCGACAGCCAGTGAATACATTGTTCACCACCTGACGCACTGGCAAAACAAGCCGCAGACGGAAATCGTCGATTTCACCGTCTTCAACATTGACTCCCTGTTTTTCTCCATCCTGCTCGGCGTGGTCGGCTGCTTCCTGCTGTGGAAGGCTGCCCGCAATGTGACGTCGGGCGTGCCCGGACGCTTCCAGGCGGCGGTCGAAATCCTGCTTGAAATGGTGGACGGCCAGGCCAAGGCGATTGTGCACAACGCCAACAGCCGCAAACTGGTGACGCCGCTGGCGCTGGTGGTCTTTGTCTGGATTTTCCTGATGAATGCGATGGACCTGCTGCCGCTGGACTTGCTGCCTGAACTGTGGGCCCTGGTCTACGGCGCCGCCGGCCACGACCCCAGCCACGCCTACCTGCGTGTGGTGCCCACGGCCGACCTGTCGGTCACCATGGGTCTGTCGGTTTCTGTCCTGTTCATCTGCCTGTTCTACAACATCAAGATCAAGGGTGTGGGCGGCTGGGCACATGAACTGATTTCCGCGCCGTTTGGCACCAGCAAGAACCCCTTGTTCGCGGTGATTCTGGGCATCGTCAATATCGCCGAGCAACTGATTTCTTTTGTGGCCAAAACCGTCTCGCACGGCATGCGGCTGTTTGGCAATATGTACGCCGGTGAACTGGTGTTCATGCTGATCGCGCTGCTCGGTGGTTCGTGGGCCTTTTCGACAGCGCCCGGGGATCTGATGCTGCTGTTGCTGCACGTGGTGGCGGGCTGGGCCTGGGCCGTGTTTCACATCATCATCATCTTGCTGCAGGCTTTTGTGTTCATGATGTTGACCCTGGTCTACATCGGGCAGGCGCACGACGCGCATTGATTTTCGTTTTCGTTTTGGTGTTTTTTCGTTAATTTAGGAGTGAATCATGGAAGTTATTAGTTTTGCTGCTCTGGCTGCTGGTTTGATCATCGGTCTGGGCGCACTCGGTGCTTGTATCGGTATCGGCATCATGGGCAGCAAGTACCTTGAAGCCGCTGCACGCCAGCCGGAACTCATGGGCGAACTGCAAACCAAAATGTTTGTGCTGGCTGGTCTGATCGACGCCGCGTTCATTATCGGTACCGGTATTGCACTGTGGTTCGCAACTGCCAACCCTTTCCTCGCTCAAATCGCACGCCTGGTCAAGTAAGTCCTGCCTGCAACACCTCGTTGAGGGAGATTTACTGTGAACATTAATGGAACACTGGTGGCGCAAGCCATCGTCTTTGCATTGCTGGTGCTGTTCACGATGAAATTCGTGTGGCCGCCGATCGCCAAAGCGCTGGACGAGCGGGCCCAAAAGATCGCTGAAGGCCTCGCTTCTGCCGAAAAGGCCAAGTCCGAACTCTCCGTTGCCAACAAGCGCGTGGAAGAAGAACTTGCCAAATCGCGCAATGAGTCGGCGCTGCGTCTGGCTGAGGCCGAGCGTCGCGCGCAGGCCCTGATCGAAGAGGCCAAGGCCAAAGCTGCGGAAGAAGGCAAAAAAATCATTGCCGCTGCCCATGCCGAAGCCGAGCAGCAAACCGTCAAGGCCAGGGAGACGCTGCGCGAGCAGGTCGCCGCGCTGGCCGTCAAGGGTGCCGAGCAGATTCTGCGCAAGGAAGTCAATGCCGGTGTGCATGCTGACTTGCTGGGCCGCCTGAAGACAGAGCTGTAAGAAGGGGTCAACATGGCAGAACTAGCCACCATCGCCCGTCCTTACGCTGAAGCGCTGTTCAAGGCCTCCGGGTCCGACCTGGGCGCTGCGGCGGCCTGGCTGGATGAAATGGCCGCCATCGCGGCCAATGCGCAGTTGTTGCAGTTTGCAGGCAACCCCAGGGTCACGGCAGAACAGACGTTTGACGTGGTTTCTGGTGTGGCCAAGACCAAGCTGCCGGAGGCCGCAAAAAACTTCCTGCGCACGGTGATTGAGAACGGGCGTCTGGGTGCCCTGACCGAAATTGCCAGCCAGTTCCGGGCCCTGAAAAATGCGCAGAGCGGATCGTCGGATGCCATCGTTTACAGCGCGTTTGCGCTGGAAGGGGCCGCACTGACCGATCTGGCGGCAACGCTGGAAAAGCGTTTTGGCCGCAAGCTCAACCTCAAGGTCGAGCTGGAACCCGAATTGATAGGCGGCGTACGTGTCGTGGTGGGTGACGAGGTGCTGGACACCTCGGTCAAAGCCCGTTTAGAGCAAATGAAAGTGGCGCTGATTTCGTGAGCCTGCGCTCAAGCGCAACTTCCCGGTATTAGCCAACAACATAGAAAGAAGGAAAGAGTCATGCAACTCAATCCCGCAGAAATTTCTGAACTGATCAAGAGCCGTATTGAGGGCTTGAGCGCCAGCAGCGACGTCCGTAACCAGGGCACGGTGGTGTCCGTGTCCGACGGTATCGTGCGTATCCACGGCCTGTCCGATGTGATGCAGGGCGAGATGCTTGAATTCCCGCCCACCGCTGACGGCACCCCCACTTACGGCCTGGCCCTGAACCTGGAGCGCGACTCGGTCGGTTCCGTGATTCTGGGTGAGTACGAACACATCGCTGAAGGCGACACCGTCAAGTGCACGGGCCGCATTCTGGAAGTGCCGGTCGGTCCCGAACTGCTGGGCCGTGTGGTCAATGCCCTGGGCCAGCCTATCGACGGCAAAGGCCCGGTCAATGCCAAGATGACCGACGTGATTGAAAAAGTCGCGCCCGGTGTGATCGCCCGTAAATCGGTGGACCAGCCGCTGCAGACCGGCCTGAAGTCCATCGACTCCATGGTGCCGATTGGCCGTGGCCAGCGCGAGCTGATCATTGGTGACCGCCAGACCGGCAAAACGGCCGTCGCGATTGACGCCATCATCAACCAGAAGGGCACCGGCGTTTTCTGCGTCTATGTCGCTATCGGCCAGAAAGCGTCGTCAATCAAGAACGTCGTGCGTTCGCTGGAACAAGCCGGTGCGATGGACTACACCATTGTGGTGGCGGCATCGGCATCCGAATCGGCTGCGATGCAATATGTCAGCGCTTACTCTGGCTGCACCATGGGCGAGTACTTCCGCGATCGCGGCCAGGACGCGCTGATTGTGTATGACGACCTGTCCAAGCAGGCCGTCGCTTACCGCCAGGTCTCGCTGCTGCTGCGCCGTCCGCCAGGCCGCGAAGCTTATCCCGGCGACGTGTTTTATCTGCACAGCCGCCTGCTTGAGCGCGCCGCCCGTGTGAACGAAAAATACGTGGAAGACTTCACCAAGGGAGAAGTCAAGGGCAAAACCGGTTCCCTGACCGCGCTGCCCATCATTGAGACACAAGCCGGTGACGTGTCGGCCTTTGTGCCCACCAACGTGATCTCTATCACCGACGGCCAGATTTTCCTGGAGACCAGCCTGTTCAACGCCGGTATCCGCCCTGCGATCAACGCCGGTATCTCGGTGTCGCGTGTCGGTGGTGCGGCCCAGACCAAGCTGATCAAGAACCTGTCCGGTGGTATCCGTACCGATCTGGCCCAGTACCGTGAGCTGGCTGCGTTTGCGCAGTTTGCTTCCGACCTGGACGAAGCCACCCGCAAGCAGCTGGACCGCGGTGCCCGCGTGACCGAACTGCTCAAGCAGTCCCAGTACTCGCCACTGTCGATTTCCAACATGGCCGCCACGCTGTTCGCAGTGAACAAGGGTTTCATGGACGACGTGGAAGTCAAGAAGGTGCTGGCCTTCGAATCCGGGCTGCACAGCTACCTGAAGGACAAACATGCCGCGCTGATGGCCAAGCTGGAGTCCAACAAGGCCATGGACAAGGACGCCGAGGCTGAACTGAACACGGCTGTGGCTGCGTTCAAGAAGTCGTTTGCCTGATTCATACCTGAAGACATCAAAGCCCAGCGCTTAGAAACCATTTAGGAAAAAATATGGCGGCAGGAAAAGAGATACGCGGCAAGATCAAATCGGTGGAAAACACCAAGAAGATCACCAAAGCCATGGAAATGGTGGCGGCCTCCAAAATGCGCAAGGCGCAGGAACGGATGCGTGCCGCCCGTCCTTACAGCGACAAGATCCGCAACATCGCGGCGAATCTGGCCCAGGCCAACCCCGAGTACACCCACGCGTTCATGGCGTCCAACGACACCAAAACAACCGGCTTCATCGTGGTGACGACCGACAAGGGCCTGTGCGGTGGTTTGAACACCAACGTGCTGCGCGCCGTGACGCTCAAGCTCAAGGAGCTGCAGGCGGCCGGTGAAGATTCGCAGGCGGTCGCCATCGGCAACAAGGGCCTGGGTTTTCTGAACCGGGTCGGCGCCAAGGTGATCTCGCATGTGACGCAGCTTGGTGACAAGCCGCATCTGGACAAGCTCATCGGCCCCGTCAAGGTGCTGCTCGACGCTTACAGCGAAGGCAAGATCAAGGCGGTGTACCTGTGTTACACCAAGTTCATCAACACCATGCGCCAGGAGCCGGTGGTCGAGCAGTTGCTGCCGCTGACGGCAGAAAACCTGCAGGCCGACAAGGACCAGCATGGCTGGGACTACATCTACGAGCCCGATGCCCAGACCGTCATTGACGATCTGCTGGTGCGTTATGTCGAGGCGCTGGTGTACCAGGCCGTGGCCGAAAACATGGCGTCCGAGCAGTCAGCCCGCATGGTGGCCATGAAGGCCGCCACCGACAACGCCGGTAGCGTGATTGGCGAGCTCAAGCTGGTTTACAACAAGACGCGTCAGGCGGCGATCACGAAAGAACTTTCGGAAATCGTCGCTGGTGCCGCAGCGGTTTAAACCGCGATTCAAGATTTAAAGAACGGAAAAGGATCCAGTCATGGCTCAAGCTCAAGGCAAGATTGTTCAGTGTATCGGTGCGGTGGTGGACGTGGAATTTGCGCGCGACCAGATGCCGAAGATTTACGACGCGCTCAAGATGGAAGGCTCTGCGCTGACCCTTGAAGTGCAGCAGCAGCTCGGCGACGGCATTGTGCGCACCATTGCGCTGGGCACGTCCGACGGCCTGCGCCGCGGCAACATGGTGTACAACACCGGCGCCAACATCACGGTGCCGGTCGGCAAGGCCACCCTGGGCCGCATCATGGACGTGCTGGGCGCGCCGATTGACGAGCGTGGCCCGGTCGACCAGACCCTGACCGCACCGATTCACCGCAAAGCCCCGGCTTACGACGAACTCTCGCCATCGCAGGAACTGCTGGAAACCGGCATCAAGGTGATTGACCTGGTGTGTCCGTTTGCCAAAGGCGGCAAGGTGGGCCTGTTCGGCGGCGCCGGCGTCGGCAAGACCGTGAACATGATGGAACTGATCAACAACATCGCCAAGGCGCACTCGGGTCTGTCCGTGTTTGCCGGTGTGGGCGAGCGTACCCGCGAAGGCAATGACTTTTACCACGAGATGGCCGACTCCGGCGTGGTGAACCTCGAGAACCTCGGCGAGTCCAAAGTGGCCATGGTTTACGGCCAGATGAATGAGCCGCCAGGCAACCGCCTGCGTGTGGCCCTGACCGGCCTGACGATTGCCGAGTCTTTCCGTGACGAAGGCCGTGACGTGTTGTTCTTCGTGGACAACATCTACCGCTACACCCTGGCCGGTACCGAAGTGTCCGCGCTGCTGGGCCGCATGCCTTCCGCCGTGGGTTACCAGCCGACGCTGGCCGAAGAAATGGGCCGCCTGCAGGAACGTATTACCTCGACCAAGGTCGGCTCCATCACTTCCATCCAGGCCGTTTACGTGCCTGCCGATGACTTGACCGACCCCTCGCCTGCCACCACCTTTGCCCATCTGGACTCCACCGTGGTGCTGTCGCGTGACATCGCTTCGCTGGGTATCTACCCGGCGGTCGATCCGCTGGATTCGACCAGCCGCCAGTTGTCGCCAGCCGTGGTCGGTGAAGACCACTACAACACGGCGCGTGCCGTGCAGGGCACGCTGCAGCGTTATAAAGAGTTGCGCGACATCATCGCGATTCTCGGCATGGACGAGCTGGCGCCTGAAGACAAGCTGGCCGTGGCCCGCGCCCGCAAGATCCAGCGTTTCCTGAGCCAGCCTTTCCATGTGGCCGAAGTGTTCACCGGCTCCCCCGGCAAATACGTCAGCCTGGCGGAAACCATTCGCGGCTTCAAGATGATTGTGGCGGGCGAGTGTGATCACCTGCCGGAGCAGGCCTTCTACATGGTCGGCACGATTGACGAAGCCTTCGAGAAGGCCAAGAAGGTCTAAGTCATGGACACCACCCACACCATCCACGTTGATGTTGTCAGTGCCGAAGAGTCCATCTTTTCGGGCGAGGCCAAGTTCGTGGCTTTGCCGGGCGAGGCGGGCGAGCTGGGCATCTACCCGCGCCACACACCGCTGATCACCCGCATCAAGCCAGGTGCGGTGCGGATTGAAAAGGCCGACGGCACGGAAGAGTTTGTCTTCGTGGCCGGTGGCCTGCTCGAAGTGCAACCGCACTGCGTGACCGTGCTCAGCGACACCGCCATACGCGGCAAGGACCTGGACGAAGCCAAGGCCAGCGTGGCCAAAGCGGCTGCTGAAGAGGCGCTGAAAAATGCCAAGACCGATATCGATATTGCGATGGCGCAATCCGAACTGCTGGTGATGGCGGCGCAGATTGCCGCCTTGCGCAAGTACCGCCAGAAAAAATAAGGCAGCGTAGCGCTCGCCGCCGCTGTTTGCACCAGCGCCCCAGCCCCTGCCGCAAGCCAGGGGCTTTTTCATGCGCCATACCTGCCTGGCTGCGAGCCTGACCCGGCTCAGCTTCTGAGGGTGTGGCATTTACCGCAATGCTGGCTTTTCCGGCGCAGCCCGCAGGGTTACCCTCAAATCGGCCCCCAGCCCTTTCCCGGCGAGCGTAAGCAGCTATCAAATAAATAGCGCTTGTAACAACTGCTCACGACAGCACGGGCCTGTGGGCGTTATGTTGGAGGTGGTTCCAACGATAAAGAGGCGGGCAGATCATGGACAGCATTCTGGACAGCGTGACCTGGGCTGACGAGGCCCATCCTGCGGGCAAGGCCAGGCGTGCGGGCTGGGTCTGGTTCAGGCGCGCACTTTTGTTGCTTTGTACCGTCGCGGCCCTCGGGGTGCTGCTCGCGCGCTAGGGCGCGCGCTTATTGAAGCAGCGGTGTGTCGGGCAATTCGTTGCCTGCGTCCTGGATACCGCTGGCGCCGCCCTCCAGCGCAAAGTGCTGCATCAACACGGCTGAACATTCTTCCAGGGCCTGCGTCAGCCCGTCTTCATAACGCTGCTCTTTGAAGGCGCTGGCCATGTGGGCCACCATCACCTGCCACCGGGCCGGCGCTACATGCCGGGCCACACCGCGGTCGGCGACAATCTCAATCGCATGTTCTGCCAGCAAGAGGTAAATCAGGATGCCGTTGTTGTGCTCGGTATCCCAGACCCTCAATTTGCCAAACATCGTCACCGCGCGTTCGCGCAGGAGTGCGCTGACCGGTGTTGCCGCGTTCAGGCGCCAGAGATAACTGGCGGGCAGTGAAGACTCGACACAGATGCGGATCTCGCCGCTGTGGCGCCGCTCGCTGGCGGCCACGCGCCGCGCCAACCGCTCCAGCAGGTCCGGCGGAATCGCACGCGCCGTGTCGGAGGCGTCCAGCCACAGGTGCTTGAGCAGCAGTTTGATTTTGGTGAGCATCTTGCCTACCAGCTTCCCGACGCGCCACCGCCGCCAAAGTTGCCGCCACCGCCGCTGCTGAAGCCGCCGCCGCCGCCGCCGCCCCAACCGCCGCTGCCACCCCCCCAACCGGAGGAGCCGCGGCCGCGACCCATACCGGCCAGGCTGCCCAGACTGGACACCAGCGCAAACAGCATGCCCGCCAGCGCCGCAATGCCGCCTATCCACAGGCTGCTGGTGAACAGCCAGGCCAGCACACCAACCGCACCACCGGTGGCCACCGATCCGAGCTTGCGGCCCAGCATGCTGGCGAGCACGCGCCCGCCTATGGGTACCGCAAAAAACAGAAACACCGCCATGTCGGTCCAGTTGATGCCCTGGTCGGCAGGGCGGCTGCCGCCGGGCTGCGCGGGGGCAGGCAGGTTTTCACCGCTGATCAAGGCCATGATCTGATCGGTGGCCGCGTTCAGGCCGCCGGCATAGTCGCCTTGCCGGAAGTTCGGCGTGATGGCCCGGTCGATGATCTGGCGTGCGGCCAGATCGGGGATCGCGCCTTCCAGCGTTTTGGTGGTTTCAATGCGCACCTTGCGGTCGTTTTTGGCCACCACCAGCAGCAGCCCGTCACCGATGTCCTTGCGCCCTATTTTCCAGCTGTCGCCGACGCGTTGTGCATAGGCCGCAATGTCTTCCGGGGCGGTGCTGGGCACGAGCAAAACCACCACCTGGGCACCACGCGCCTGTTCGAAGGCCGCCAGTTTGGCTTCGAGCGCCTGTTTTTGTGCGTTATCCAGAGTGCCGGTGCTGTCCATCACGCGGGCCGTGAGCGCCGGCACCGGCAGCACATCCTGCGCCTGCAGGGCAGCGACGCCGCCCAGCAGGCACAGGGCCAGGGCCAGGTGCGGCGCATGGAAACGCAGAAAGTGGCGCATGGCCGGCAAAGCGTTCGCTTACTTCTTGTTGAAGTCCACCGTGGGTGGGGCAGAGATCTGCGCCTCGTTCTGCACACTGAAGGTCGGCTTGACCGTGTAACCAAACACCATGGCCGTCAGGTTGTTGGGAAAGCTGCGCGCAAGCACGTTGTACGCCTGTACCGCCTGGATGTAGCGGTTGCGCGCGACCGTGATGCGGTTCTCCGTGCCTTCGAGCTGCACGCGCAAATCCTGAAAGCCCTGGTTGGCCTTGAGGTTGGGGTAGTTCTCGGTGACCACCAGCAGGCGCGACAGCGCCGAACTGAGTTCGCCCTGCGCCGCCTGGAACTTGGCGAAAGCTTCCGGGTTGTTCAGCGTCTCGGGCGTGACCTGCATCGAGGTGGCTTTGGCGCGGGCCTCCACCACCTTGGTCAGGGTGTCCTGCTCAAAAGCGGCTTCTCCCTTGACGGTGGCCACGATGTTGGGCACCAGGTCGGCGCGGCGCTGGTACTGGTTCAGCACTTCGGACCAGGCCGACTTGGTCTGCTCATCAAGGCGCTGAAACTCGTTGTAGCCGCAGCCGGGCAGCAGCAGCGCCATGGCGCTTAAAAGGACCCAGTTCAAAAAGCGTGATTTCATGGCAAGCCTCCAAAAAATGCGATTTGCAACACTACCATAGACCACCATGCCCATAACGTCGGAAAACCGCTCTTCAGATGGCAGTCCGCTCCATGTGCTGCAGGCCGCGCTGGGTACGCCGCGTATCAGCACGACTGTCAAGCCCGCACTGATGGTGGCCGGCGCCACGGGCGCGCTGGGCAGCGAGGTGTTGCGCCGCCTCGCCGGCAGCGGCTGTTTTGCGCACACCCAGGTGCTGGCGCGCGAACCGATGAGCACCGGTCTGGCCCAGGTGGTGATTGCGCCGGTGTCGGACGGCGACATGGCCGGCTGGCCTGCGAGCAGCCTGGCAGCGCAGACCGCAGTGGTCATGTTCGAGCCGCCCCGGCTTTACCATGACCGCGAGCGTGCCCTGTGGACGCCGGCACTCGCACAACTGCTGCCGCTGGCGCAGTGGTTGCGCCGCTGCGGCGTGCAGACGCTGGTGGTGGTCTTGCCCCATGCCCAGGGCAGCCTGCCGGCCGCCCTGCGCCACGGCCTGGCCAACCTCGACGAGCAGCAGCTCGTCGCCCTGGGTTTTGAGCGCGTGTTGCTGGTGCGCTCTGCCCAAAAGCAAAGTGGCGCGGGTGCCACCGGTTTTTTGCAGAAAACCGCGCAGTGGATGTTGTCTGTGCTCAGCTACATGATTCCCGCCACTTCCCTGCCGGTGCAACCTGCCCGGCTGGCCGCGTTTGTGGATGCGGTCCTGCGTGTGCTGCCGGCCGGCACCCATGTGGCCGACCCCGAGCTGCTGGGCCGCGCGGCGCAGGCCCGCGACATGCAGGCTGTCGTACAGGCGTGGCTTAATACAACAAAGCCCGACGCCCGGGCAGGCTAACGCACCCTCCCACCGAACCATGCGAAAACCCAAAGTCCCCCCGGCCAGCAGCGGCAACGCCGATGACATCGAAGCGGCTTTTTACGAAGCCCTGCAAAACGGCGACATCGACAAACTCATGGCCTGCTGGGCCGATGAGGACGACATTGTCTGTGTACACCCCGGCGGTCCGCGCTGGCTGGGCGCTGGTGCGATACGTGCGGCATTTGAAGCCATGTTTGCCAACGGCAGCATTCGCGCCCATGCAGAAAAGGTGCGCAAGGTCGAGTCCATGGGCGCCAGCCTGCACAGCGTGCTCGAGCGCATCGAGGTCATGACCGAAGAAGGCCCGCGTCATGCCTATGTGATTGCCAGCAACGTCTATCACAAGACCGCACAGGGTTGGCGTCTGGTGGCCCACCATGCCAGCCCCGGCACGCCGCGCGAGATGCAGGAAATCTCGGACAGTCCCCAGGTCCTGCATTGAGCCCCGGACCATGATGTCTTACGAAGCGCCGTGGTGGTTGCCCGGTGGCAACCTGCAGACGATTTATGCGGCCTTGCGCTCCAGGCGCTACCTCGGCGAGGCGCCCAGCTTTCGCCGCGAGCGCTGGGTCACACCCGACGATGATTTTGTCGATGTCGACTTTGCCCGGCATGCCAGCGCAACTGCAGCGCCCCTGCTGGTTATTTTCCACGGGCTGGAAGGCTCATCGGCCAGCCACTATGCCGAAGCCTTTGCCGATGTCGCGCGCATGCGCGGCTGGGCCTGTGCCGTGCCGCATTTTCGCGGCTGCTCGGGGGAGCTGAACCACGCACCGCGCGCCTACCACTCGGGTGATTTTGAAGAGATCGACTGGATTTTGCGGCGCTTCCAGAGCCGCCATGCGGGGCCGCTGCTGGCGGTGGGTATTTCGCTCGGTGGCAATGCGCTGATGCGCTGGGCCGGAGAGCTGGGCAGCCAGGCCGGCAGTGTGGCGGCAGCGGTCGCGTCGGTCTGCTCGCCGCTTGATCTGGCAGCCAGCGGCCACGCGATTGGCCGGGGCTTTAACCGGCTGGTCTACACCCGCATGTTCCTCAATTCCATGGTGCCCAAGGCCCTGAAAAAACTCGAGCAGCACCCCGGCCTGTTCAGTGCCGAAGCCCTGCTGGCCGCGCGCGACCTGTACGCCTTCGACAATGTGGTGACCGCGCCGCTGCATGGTTTCAAGAACACGGAAGATTACTGGGAACGCGCCTCTGCCAAGCCGCACATGCGGCGCATTGCGCTGACGGCGCTGGCCGTGAATGCCCTGAACGATCCTTTTGTGCCGGCCTCCAGCCTGCCGCAGGCCGCCGACGTGAGTGCAGCCGTCACCTTGTGGCAGCCGCGCGAGGGCGGCCATGTCGGTTTCCCGGCAGCGCCTTTTCCTGGCCATGTGCGCGCGATGCCCGAGGCGGTTTGCGGTTTTTTCGCAGCGGCTCTGCCCCCAGCGGGGCAAAATGGCAACCATGGATGACATCGTTCGCCAGGCCATTGCCAAGTGGCCCAACGTCCCCCACTGTTATGGCTGGCTGGGTCTGGACGCACGTGGCAACTGGTACATGCGTGACGACCAGGCCCAGGCAGCGGGCGCTTTTGCCGGCGGCACGGCGGCCAGCAAAGGTTCACTGCTCAAACACGACAAGCTGATTGACTTCATCGCCCGCAACTACGAAAGTGACCCGGCCGGACGCTGGTTTTTCCAGAACGGCCCGCAACGGGTTTATGTGGAGCTCGAGGCCACGCCGCTGGTCTGGCGGGTAGGTGCTGCGCCCGGCTTTGCGGTCACGGCGCACACCGGCGGGTCGGCGCGTGTGCAGCGCTGCGTCGTGGATGAGCATGGCCGTCTGTATCTGGACACCGACATGGGTTTTGGCCTGGTGCACACGCTGGACATGATCCCGGCGTCCGAGGCGGTAGAGCAGGGGCTGTGGGTGCCGGTCGAAGTTGCCACCCGCGACTTGCCGCAACGCTTTTCCTACGTGCGCAGCCCGGCGGCCAGTCTGGCCGGGCCTGCTTGATGCTATCGATTTAATAGCTGTTTGTGCCCATCCGTAAAGGGCTGGATCCCTTTTCGACATTAAAAAAGCCGGTCAGGGACCGGCTTTTCAGGGTGTGGTCAGCGCCAGTTATTTGGCTGCATTGACCATGAATTCGACGGCCGCGCGGATGTCCGCATCGGCAGCGGCGGAACCGCCTTTGGGTGGCATTGCGCCCTTGCCCTTGATGACGCTGGTGGTCAACATGTCCAGACCGGTTTTGATGCGTGGTGCCCACGCGGCCTTGTCGCCGAACTTGGGCGAACCCGCAACCGAGGCGGCATGGCAGGCCACGCAGACTTGTTTGTACAAGGCCTCGCCAGCCCCCGCACCCGCTTTGGCCGGGGCGGCCGGCGCAGCGGCAGCCGCAGCCACCACCACGGGTGCAGCGGTCGTGGCGGCTACAGCAGCGGCGGGCGCAGCAGGCGCCTCAGCACTCACGGTGGCTGCCGCTTTCTGCGGCTCGGCAAACTTGGCACCGGCTGCATTGGCCATGTAGGCCACCGCCTTGCCAATTTCGACATCGTCAAAATCGCCGCCGCCCTGGGCACCCATCGCGCCCTTGCCTTTGAGGGACGAATTCCACAGGCTGGCAAACCCGGTCTTGATGCGCGGCGCCCAGGCGGCGACATCGCCAAACTTGGGCGCACCGGCTGCACCGGCCGCGTGGCAGGCCACACACTGGGCTTTGTAAACTTCCTCGCCGGATTTGAGCGGGCGATTGGCATCGCGGATTTCAACCATGCCGATTTTCTGTATGCGCTGGGCCACGGCTTTTTCACCTTCCGCTGCACCGGCTGCGGGCTTGTTGCCCGCGGTCACGTAATACACCAGGGCGATGATGGCAAAAATCGGGACTACGAAAGAAAAGAAGACTGCGGCAAGCAGCTGCTGGGGCGTTTTGATGGGGCCGGAGTGGTCTTCTTCGTGGGCCGTCGGGTGATCGTTTGCGCTCATGGCTTCCTCAAAAAGCTGAAAATCGGTGACTAAAGCAACTCATATTCGACAACCTTTGATTATAGCGGGGGCCTCTGTAAACCCCGGGCGGGGCCAGCCCGGCTGGTAGAATCCACGCAGCCTCACAGGGCGACGGCTTTAAAAAGGCCGGTTTCTGTCGGGGCTTGTCTGCTGCAAAGTCCAGGCAAAAGTTTTCTCAGCATTGCGGCTGTAGCTCAGTGGATAGAGTATTGGCCTCCGAAGCCAAGGGTCGTGGGTTCGATCCCCGCCAGCCGCACCAAAGCTTTTTTCAGGCCGGTACATCCCTGTCGCCAGCAGTACGACCTGCCGCCTCGGCGCATGCATGCTTCCGGACAACGGATAACACTTCCCGGGATGCGTAGAGGCAGTCACCTTCGGTCAGGAGCGGCTGCGAGTTGCCCGATCACCCTCTACGGGGCTGCCTGTTCGAACATGGCCCGCATGCGCGAACGGGTCTCGAGCACCGCCGACCAGGGCTTGCCGCCAGTCAGCCCGCCATCGACCACCAGCGCATGCGCGTTGACAAAGGCTGCGCCGTCGCCGGCCAGCCACAGGACGGCTTGCGCCACGTCGTCCGCTTCACCGGCGCGCTGGATCGGCTGAGCCCTGGCCAGCGCGCTGCGGAGTGGCGCCACGGCGGCATCGGCCTCCTCGGGTCCCAGACCCGCGGCCTTGCCGAACAAGGGCGTGGCTATGGCCCCGGGGCACACGCAGTTCACGCGCACGCCGCTCTCGCCAAGCTCCATGCCCACCGTCACGGTCAGCTGCATGATGGCTGCCTTGGCGGCCGAGTAGACATGGGAACCGTAGCCGGCCCGGAACCCCGCCACGCTGGCCATGTTGATGATGCTGCCGTGGCCCTGCGCCGTCATGACGGGCGCGGCGAAATGTATGCCCAGGTAGACGCTGCGCAGCACCACACCCATCACCGCGTCCCAGCTGTCGGGCTGGATCTGCGCGATGCCGCCGCCGGGGCCGGCGATCCCGGCGTTGTTCACCAGGCAATCGAGCCGGCCGTGCTCGGCGCGGGTGCCCAGGATCAGCTCGCGCACCTCGGCTTCGTGGCTGACATCGGCACGGCGGTAGTGGCAAGCCGGCCCCAGGGCCTCGGCGAGCCGGCGGCCGCGGTCGTCCTGCACGTCCGCCAGCACCACGGTGGCGCCGGCGTCGATGAAGCGCAGCGCCACCGCAGCGCCTATGCCGCTGGCCCCCCCCGTTACAATGGTTACCCGGCCCTGCAGTGATTTCATGGTTGCTTCCTTGGCATGACAGGCCGACTGTGCGGCTGCAGGCCCCGGGTAGTCCTCAAGTGACTCTAAAGTGATCTAAATGCACACTTGAACCTTCGATGGACAACACCCTGCCCCCCGCAGCGAGCTTCAGCTTCGGGCCTTTCATGCTGCAACCGGCCCAGCGCCGGTTGTTGCAGGACGGGCAGGCTGTGGTGCTGGGTCCTCGGGCCTTCGACCTTCTGTGCGAACTGGTGGCCCGGCCCGGCGAACTGCTCAGCAAGGATCGGCTGTTGACAGCCGTCTGGCGCGGCGTGGTGGTGGAAGAAGCCAACCTGCATGTACAGATTTCCCAGCTCCGCAAGGTGATCGGCAACGATGCTGTGGCCACGGTGCCCGGCCAGGGCTACCGCTTCACCGGCACCGTGCATGCCGCGCAGGCGCAGGCAGCGACCACCCGGAGGCTGTCGGTGATCGTGTTGCCCTTTGTCGAACCGCATGCGCCGACAGACCAGGCCTACTTCGCCGATGCACTGACCGACGACATCACCACCCAGCTGTCGAAGATCAAGGGCAGCTTCGTGATTGGCGCACCCACGGCTTTCACCTACGGGCGCAGCGTGGCCGACTTCACCGCCGTAACTGGCGAGCTGGGTGTGCGCTACGCGCTTCAGGGTCGCATTCACCGTGAGGGTGACGAGATCGAGGTCAATGCACGGCTGTCGGACGCCCGCACCGGTGCGGTCATCTGGTCGGACAGTCTGGCTCTGCCTCTGGGCCGTGTCGGGCAGGTCCGGCGCGAGATCGTTGCGCGCCTGGCCAAGGCGCTGGACCTGCAGCTGGCGCACGCCGAAGCCGCTCACAGCGTCAACGCAAGCCCCTCGTCGATTGAGGCTGTTGACCTGTTGATGCAGGCGCGCAATGTCGGCGGGTGGAACTGGTCGCGTGAGCACTATGAGCGGGCCTGGCGGCTTTACGACCAGGCACTGCAGCTCGAGCCGGACAACACCGAAGCCCTCGCACGTCGCGCCTGCCTGCTGTCCAACTTTGCCAACGCCTGGCCCGGCCCCGGCATTGAGGCCCAGATTGCGCAGGCACAGGCGGATGCGCTGCAGGCTCTGCGCATGGATTCGCTGGATCCGGTGGCGCACCTGGCCCTGTCGCAGGTACGTCAGCAGCAGTACCGCCTTGAGGATGCGGCAGCCCATGCTGATGCGGCGCTGGAACTCGATCCGAATTCGGTGATGGTGCTGCAATGGCGGGCCGAGTTGCACCGGTATGCTGCCGAAAGTTCTCTCGGTTTCGAGCTTCTGAAGCGGGCCATGGCCTTGTCGCCGCACGACCCGCACCGCTGGATGTTTTTCGCCCGCATGGGTTGGCTCAACATCCATCTGGGCAAACACGAAGAGGCACTGCCGTGGATGGAGCGATCGGCAGCCCTGCACGCACACTGGACCACCAGCATGGCGCAGGCCATCGTGCATGCCCAGCTTGGTGACATCGACGAAGCCCGGCGCCATCTGCCCGCCATGGCCACACCTGAAGCCCAGGTGCACCGCCGGTGGAACCGCGTCAGCCGCCACCCGCGCTTCTTCGCGGAATCGCGCGAGCACGTGTTCGGGCCCTTGTTGCGCTGCGGGGCCTTGTCAGGCCCGGCAGCCATCGAGGCCTGGGAAGCGCGCCAGCTGCGGGGCGGGCAACCGCATTGAGCGCGCCAGGCCGTCGCGTTTTTAGAAGGCTTTAGGAACTTCTCAGGACGGCAGCAGGGCCCGGGTCGCAGACTGGCGCATCCCACCGCAACACCAGGAGACAGAAAATGCAGCACACTCGGGTTCGCCAGTCCCTCACCGCCGCCGTGCTGCTTGCCGGCGCTTGTCTTGCCACCACGATGCCTGCGCTGGCGCAGGAGGCCAAACCGGTCGAGCTGCGTTACGCCGCCGGAGCGCCGCAGCGATCGGTGTGGGGCATGCAGGTGGAACGTTTTGCCAAAGCCGTGGAGGAGGAGTCGAAGGGTACGGTCAGGATCCAGCCCTACCTGGGTGGCCAGCTGGGCAGCGATGTCGAGATCATCCAGCAGGTGGCGCGCGGTCGCATCGACATGGCCGGCATACCTGTGCCCTTCGCTTCGCTGTTGGCGCCGGAACTGCTGCTGGTCTCGCTGCCTACCTACTTTCGCAGTGCAGAAGAGCTGGATTGCGTGATGGATGGCGGGCTGATGGCCAACATCGAAAAACGCATGGCAGGCAAGGGCCTGAAGGTGGTTTCCTGGGGCGAATCGGGTGCGATGGACTTCATCGGCAAGCGGGCCTTTGCCAGTCCGGCCGATCTGGTGGGCACCAAGGCAGCGACCTCCGGCTCGCGCATGGGTGTGCTGATGTGGGAAGCGCTCAATGCCAACCCCGCCACCGTCCAGGCGACCGATACCGCGGCGGCCTTCCAGACCGGCCTGATCGATGTCGGCGCCACCGTGGCGGTGTTCTACGTGGCCTCCGGCATGAACAAGGTGGCCCCGGTGCTGACACGTGCCGATCTGTTCTTCGTGCCTTCGTTCAACCTGATGAACCGGGCCTCCTGGGACAAGCTGAGCCCGGATCAGCAGGCAGCCATCGAACGTGCGCGTCAACGCACCGGCGTCGCGCAGCAGCGCCGCGAGGTGCGTGATTTCCAGGCGCAGATGCGTCAGGCGCACGTCGCCGGCGGAGGCCAACTCGTGGAGATCGGCGCCGCCGGGCGCGACGCCTTCCGGCGCGTCATGGAGCCGGTGTGGCCCAACATGGTGGCAACGGCCGGCGCCGAAGGCCCAAACTTCTTTGCAGTGATGGACGCCGGCCGCAAGGCATGCGCGAAGTAGGCTGAGTACGCCGCAGGCTCCTCATCACCCGGGCGCCGCAGGTGCTGCGCCTGCGCGTGTGCGCCGTGGCTTTGCGCTCTGGCATCGGCTGGAATGGAGCCTGGCGGTGGCGGCCTACGCCACCGTGGCCCTGGTGCTGGTGCTGGACGTACTGGGGCGCGAGTTGCTGGCGCCCTTGTTGCGGGCGCTCGGCCTGCCGGGCGGAGCCGGCGGGGTGTTCGGCGCGTCGAAGATCGCGGTGTATGCCATCATCGTCGCCACCTACGCCGGCATTGGCGTGGCGGCGGCCACGGCTTCGCACATCGTGCCGCGCGCCGGTTATTTCGTGGTGCCGCGCGCCTGGGATGCGGTCATGGACCGTTGCGCCGATGCCGTCACGGCCGTCCTGTTGCTGCTGGCGGCTTTTGCCGGCTTTTTGCTGGTGCGCGGCAGTTGGGAGACCGGCCTGCGCGCCCCCATCCTGCAGTGGCCGGTATGGGCCGTGCAGCTGGCGATGCCCCTGGGTTTCCTCTCGGCAGCGCTGCGTTTCGCCGGCTTCGCGTGCTGGCCCGGGCTGCGGCCGCCGCCGCGCGGTATCACCGAATGAGCGGCCTCGCTGCGGCATGGCTGCCGATGCTGCTGATGGCCCTGCTGCTGGTGCTGCTGGTATTGCGTCAGCCCCTGATCGCGATGGCCCTGGCGCTGTCGGCCCTGGCGCACATGCTCTGGGGCCAGGGTCGGCTGGAGTTCATGGCCGAGGATCTGTGGAACGCCCTTGACCGCGAGCTGATCCTCACGATTCCGATGTTCCTGCTCTGCGGGCAGGTGATGACCCATGGCAGCACGGCACGCCGGCTGGTCAATGTGCTGCGGGCGCTTACGCCGCGTCTGCCCGGCGGCCTGGCCGTGGCGGCCACGCTCAGCTGCGCCGTTGATGCGTCGATCTCTGGTTCCTCCATCGTCACCATGCTTGCCATCGGCTCGGTGATGGTGCCGGCTCTGCTGCAGGCCGGCTACAACCGGCGTTATGCGCTGGGCGCCGTGATGAGCGGTGGCACGCTGGGCATCATCATCCCGCCGTCGATTCCGATGATCATCTACGCGCTGGTGACAGAGACCTCTGTGGTTGACCTCTTCAGGGCCGGGGTCGGTCCCGGGCTGTTGCTGACGTTGGCCTTCACCTTGTACGCCATCTGGTTCAACCGGCACCGGCCCACGCAGCCTTTTTCGTGGCCCGATCTGCGGCAGGCGCTGCGCGAAGGTGTCTGGGCCCTGATGATGCCGGTGGTGCTGCTGGGCGGCATCTACAGCGGCTACTTCAGCGTCACTGAGTCGGCGGCCGTGGCGCTGGTCTATGCGGCGCTGGTGGAGCGTTTCGCCCATCGCGAGCTGACGCTGCGCGACGTGGCCCGCCTGTTCGGCGAAGCGGCCCGCATCGGGGGCGTGTTGTTCCCGCTGATTGCCGTCGCCGTCACGCTGACCATACTGCTCACCGAACACCGCATCCCGGCGTTGCTGGTGGACAGGGTGCAGATGTATATCGACAGCCCGTTGGGTTTCATGCTGGCGGTTAATGCCCTGCTGCTGGTGGTGGGCATGTTCATGACCATTGATGCTGCCATCCTGGTGCTGGCGCCCCTGCTGGTGCCAGTGGCCATGGCCTATGGTTACGACCCCGTCTTTTTCGGCATCGTGATGATCCTGAACCTGGAGATCGGTTATCTGACGCCACCCGTGGGTCTGAACCTGCTGGTGGCAATGGGCGCCTTCAAGCAGCCGTTCGGGCTGCTGTGCCGCGCAGCGCTGCCGTTTGTGGCCATCATGCTGGTCTGTCTGATGATCGTCATCTGGCAGCCGTGGATCACCCGGCTCTGATGGTGAAGCGCCTGTGCTCCGGCCACGCCGCGAAACTGCACGCTGGACGAGGCGCCGTGCACCGCAGCGTTCAGTGCGCTGGCGCTGTCAATCTCCCTGATGAGCGCCTGCACGGATGCGTTGCCAGCTGATGCAGCGGTTGTTGGCCGGCATGGCGCGGTCTTCCAGCAAGCGCAAGCCCGCCTGCCTGGCCAGGGCGTCCACCGCTTCAAAGTCCCTCAGTCCGCTGTCCGGGTTGCCCGCGCGTAAAGACGCGTCAAACGCCGCATTGCTGTCGCTCGTGAAGTGGCCCGCGTAGTTGAACGGGCCATAAACCGTCAGCAGGCCCGCCGGTGGCATGTGCCGTCCCAGTTCGGCAAACAGGCGCTGCACCTGCGACCAGCCCATGATGTGCAGGGTGTTGGCGCTGAAGACCGTATCAAACACCAGTTGCGGCCAGTCCTGGCGCAGATCAAGCAGCCGGGGTGCGGGCGTGTTCGCCAGACCCGCCTCTTGCAGCCAGAGCCTGATGCCTGGCAAGTTACCGGCGACATCCGAGCTTTGCCAGCGCAACCAGGGCATGGCGCGTGCGAAATAAACCGCGTGTTGACCGGTGCCGCTGCCAATTTCCAGCACCGCGTGCCGGTCGGCAAAAAGCGTCCGCAGGACGGCCAGAATGGGTTCGCGGTTGCGTTCTGTGGCCGGGGCCTGGGGTTTGTCCATAGGCGAACGATTGTCGCTGCCGGGGGAGCCGCCCGGGTGAAGTCGCGGCAAAACTCTTTACTTCAGCGGTGTATAACAAAAACAGCACACATCGACCTCAAGGATCTGCCATGCGCCTGCCCCACATTCGCCTCATTTTTCTCGCCAGTCTGCTCTGCTTGACCGGCTGTGCGTTGCAGCCCTTTGGCGGCGTCACGCCCGGCATGTCGCGCGAAGACGTGTTGCTACGCATGGGCCAGCCCGGTGCCGTGGTGGCCATCCCCCAGGGCACGCGGCTGCAGTACTCGGGCCAGCCCACCGGCCAGTTTGCTTACATGGTCGATCTGGACGCAGCGGGGCGGGTGCTCAGCGCGCGGCAGGTGCTTAACGCCAGGGATTTTGCGCGCATAGAGCCGGGCAAATGGACCCGCGACGATGTATTGCGCGAGTTTGGCCGGCCCGCCATGGTTGATCGCGTCGCTTCCTGGCAGGGTGACATCCTGACTTACCGCTGGTATGAGCTGCAGGATCTTTTTTACTGGGTTTACCTTGATGGCAAGCAGGTGGTGCAGAGGGCGCATCCCGGCATGGAGTTGCGCAATGACCCGGAGCGCAACTAGCGCCTGGACCCAGGGCTCAGGCCTTTTTCAGTTGCAGGGCGGCCTCGTACAACTCGTTGCGCGGCGCACCGCTGATTTCGGCTGCCAGCTTGACCGCAGTTTTGAGCGGCAGCTCGGCCAGCAGCAATTGCAGCACCCGGTGGCCATCGTTAGTGGCCTTGAGCTCTTCACCGGGATGCAGCACCAGCGCAAATTCGCCGCGTGTGCGCTGGCTGCCGGCGGCCAGCCAGGCGGCCAGATCCTGCGCCGCCACGGTGGCGATTTCTTCAAATTGTTTGGTCAGCTCACGGCCGACAGTGACCTGGCGCTGCCCGAGTGGCGCCATGGCACGGGCCAGCGCCTCAATGCGGTGCGGTGCCTCCAGAATGACGATCGCGCGCGCGTCGGCCTGCAAGGCCAACACGGCCTGATCGCGTTCCAGCGTTTTCGACGGCAGAAAGCCGACAAAAACAAATCCCGGGCCGCCGCTGACACCGGCCGCACTGAGCACGGCTGTAACGCTGCTGGCGCCGGGCAGGGGCAGTATGGTCAGGCCGGCGCTGCGCACGGCTGCCACCAGCCGTGCGCCCGGGTCGCTGACAGCCGGGGTGCCGGCATCGCTGACATAGGCCACACGTTCACCGCGTTGCAGCCGCTCTATCACCAGCACAGCCGCCTCGGCCTCGTTGTGCTCGTGCACCGCCAGCAGGGGTTTGTCGATGCCGTACTGGCGCAGCATGGTCTGGGTGTGGCGCGTGTCCTCGCAGGCAATCGCGTGGACCAGCTGCAAAACATGTAACGCGCGCAGGCTGATGTCTGACAGATTGCCTATAGGCGTGGCCACCACATACAGCGCCGCTTCGGGATAATGCTGCATGCCGGCTGCGGCGCGCGCGGCGGGCAGTGCCAGGTCGAAGGAAGCGTTCAAGCTGGAAACTGCGGTTGGACGTGCCCGAGTGGGCCGTCATGGCGTGGCGTGGGTAGGCGCGAGGACGCAGCAGGCTCATGCCTGCAAGGACGAGCAACGCCCCCAAGCCGCGTCAGGGCGGTGCAATCGGGTGCGTAGCGGGACAGCATGGATTGCGTAAGATTGTTCTGGGTGTACAGGGTGATGATCATGCGGATTTTATTCAAGGAGAGAGCGGTCAACCGCCGTTTCTAGCTTGCATGTGGTTTTCCAGAAAGCAGGTTGCAAAAGAGACGCCGGCCGGCAGCCAGACCGGCGCTGCGGCGCAGCCCGGCCAGATTACCACCAAGCGACGCGGCGACGCGGCAGAATCCCAGGCGCTGAACCATCTGCTGCGCGCCGGCATGACGCTGGTTCAGGCCAACTACCGGACGCCGGGCCGGGGCGGCGGTGAGGTAGACCTGGTCATGCGCGACAGCGACGGCACGCTGGTGTTTGTCGAGGTCCGGCAGCGCAAGGGCAGCTTGCATGGCGGAGCGGCGGCCAGTATCAGCGCCGTCAAGCAAAGGCGCATCATTTTTGCCGCCCGCCATTTTTTGCTGCGATTTGCCAGCCTGCCACCCTGCCGTTTTGATGTCGTGACGGTCCAGGGTTCTCTGGACGCGCCGGAGTCTGCGGTGATCGAGTGGCTGCGCGCTGCATTCGACGACCACTGAGCCGCCGGTTCAGCCCTTGCCCAGCGGGGGACGCCCGAACAGGGTGGAGGCATTGCTGATGGGGCCCAGTTCCGCAGCCGACGCCAGCAGTGCAGTGGCGAGTTCGTGCATTTTTTCTGCACTCAGGCGTGAACGCGGACCGGCGATGCTGATCACGCCTATCACTTCCTTGCGGCGAAACACGGGTGCGGCCATGGCGGCCATTCCGGGGGCAAAAACCTCATCAATCATGGCGTAACCACGCACGCGTGCCGCATGCAAAAAGCCGAGCAGGGCCTTGAGGGTGGTCGGGGCCCTGGGCCCATATTCCGCAGGCGTACCGAAACCCTGGCGCGAGACGAGTTCCAGCGCGCGTTCGTCGCTCAGGGCCATCAGCCAGGCATGGCCCGAGGCTGTGCACGACAGGCGCGCATCCATGCCCATGTCCGGGTCGTAACGCAGGCCGGTTTGCCGCATGCCCTGCGACTTGGCGACCCAGGTCAGGCGGTCATCGTCCACGATGGACAGACGCACCAGCTCGCCGGAGCTTTGCGCCAGCCGCTCCAGCAGCGGCTCGGCGACGTCGACAATCCCGGCGCTGCTCAGAAAGCCCAGTCCCAGCGATACCATCTTCAGGGTCAGCACATAGTCGCCCTGTTTGCGCGCCTGACGCACATAACCCCGCTGCTGCAAATCCGCGAGCAGGCGGTGGCAGGCGCTGAGCGGGATGTCCAGCTCCGAGGCAATCAGAGAAAGCGGCAAGCCTTCCGGATAACGGGTCAGGTGTTCGAGTACGGCCAGGCCGCGTTCAAGGGCGATGTTCATTTTGTATGATGGAATGCGTTTCCAGTTTAGAAACATTTTCCCATCCCGCCAGCAGAATTGCCAGCAATCAATGAATGACGTGCCCTGATGGCGCACCCCGGAGACAAGCCTTGACCTGCAATTTCAATCACCTGCTGGGTGCCGCATGAGCCGCACCATCTACGTTCTCAACGGCCCCAACCTGAACCTGCTGGGCGTGCGTGAGCCGCAGCTGTATGGCAGCACCACGCTGACAGAGGTGGAGCAATTGTGCCAACGCGTGGCGCAGGAGTTGGGCCATGGCTGCGTGTTTCGCCAGACCAACCATGAAGGTGTGCTGGTCGACTGGGTGCAGGAAGCGCGCGAAAAAGCCGCCGCCCTGGTCATCAACCCGGCTGGCCTGTCCTTCCGCTCCATTCCCTTGCTCGACGCGCTCAAGACACTGGAGCAGCCGATCGCCGAGGTCCACATCACCAACATCCACCGGCGCGACGCGTTGTACCAGCATTCCCTCGTGTCGCTGGCCGCCACGGGGGTGATCTGCGGCTTCGGCCCGTTCGGCTACGAAATGGCCTTGCGGGCGCTCGCGCAGCGCCTGATCCCCGCGTAGAGCCCGATTGCGTCACACAGAATTTCCGCGTAATTTCTTTTCAACCAACACATCAAAGGAGACAGTCATGAACCATTCCATCCAACGTCGCGCGCTTCTCGGTACGGGCGCCGCCCTTGCCGCCACAGCCGCGCTGCCGGCCTGGGCCCAGGCCCCCGCCACCATACGCTTCGCCGCCGTGTTCTCCGACAAGGACATACGCGCCGAGATGATGAACCAGTTCGCCAAAGAGGTCGCCGCCGACTTCAAGGTGGAGATGCACCTGAACTCCACGCTGTTCCGCCAGGGCACCGAGCTGGTGGCGCTGCAACGCGACAACCTCGAGATGGGCAATATTTCTCCGCAGGACATCTCCAAGCAGATACCCGCCTGGTCGCTGCTGACCTCGGCCTATCTGTTCCGCGACGCCAACCACCTGAACCAGTTCTTTGCCAGCGAGCAGGGCGCGCAGATGAAAAAGATGGTGGAGGACCAGCTCAAGGTGAAAATTCTCGGCCCCACATTTTTCGGTACGCGCCACGTGGGCCTGAAGGGCAAGAAAAAGATCAACACACCGGCCGACCTGGCCGGCGTCAAGCTGCGCATGCCTCCTGGTGACGCCTGGCAACTGCTGGGCCGCTCCCTCGGTGCGAATCCGACCCCCATGGCCTATGCCGAAACCTACACCGGCCTGCAAAGCGGCGCCATCGACGGCCAGGACAACCCGCTGCCCAACGTGCAGAACATGAAGTTCAACGAGGTCATGGGCCAGCTGGTGCTGACATCACACCTGGTCGGCTTTGACCTGCTGACGGTCAACATGAAAACCTGGAACAGCCTGTCGCCCGCGAAGCAGCGTGCCTTCCAGGCTGCCGCCGACAAGGCCATCGCCTGGAGCACGGCCGAGCACCAGAAGCGCGAGGCCGAGCTGGCCGACAGCTTCCGCAAGGGTGGGCTCGACGTCTATGTGCCCAACATCAGTGCCTTCCGCGACTACGCGCAGAAGGTTTATCTGGCGTCCGACGAAGCCAAGACCTGGCCCGCGGGCATGCTGGCGCAAATCAACGCGATGAAATAGGTCCACCCCCGAAACGGCCTTTGGCCGTCTCCCCCTCGAGGGGGCGCCACCAGCGGTCCGGCAAAGCCGGCTCCGCGGTGGCACTGGAGTAGCCATGTGTTTGTTGGCGTGCCGCCTGGCGCGTAGTGAAAGGGGACGATGATCGATCGAATTCTGAAACCGCTGCACCGCTTCGCCGAAGCGGTGGCGGCCGGCCTGCTGGCGATTATTTTTGTCGCCTTCCTGGTGCAGATCGTGATGCGTTATGTGTTCAACGCACCCGTCGGCTGGACCACCGAGCTGTCGCTCGCGGCCTGGCTGTGGCTGGTGCTCTGGGGTGCCGCCTTTGTGCTCAAGGACGATGAGGAAATCCGCATCGACATGATCAGCTCGCGCGGGAGTTACCGCACGCGCCGCGTGGTCGCCGGCATCGTCGCTCTGGCCATCATCGTGCTGTTTGGCATGTCGCTGCCCGGTGCGTGGAGTTATGTCACCTTCATGAAAGTCGAAAAGAGTTCCTACCTCGGTGTCCGCATGGACATCACCTATTCCATCTACATTGTTTTCGTCGTGGCGGTCATCCTGCGGGCGCTGCGCCAGCTGATACGCGGGCCTGACAAGGTCAGCAGCGACATGCCATCCTCCGCGTCTGCCTTATGAACTTCACGAGTCCCTTTTCACTGGCGATTGTCGCCATCGTTGCCCTGAGCCTGCTGGGCGCGCCCATAGGCTTGGCCATGATTGCCGGCTCGGTGCTCTATCTGTACATGAAAGGCATGGATGTGGGCGCCGCTGCCGAGCAACTGCTCAACGGCACCTATTCCAGTTTTCTGCTGCTGGCGATCCCGCTGTTCATCCTGGCTGCCACCTTCATGAGCACCGGCAGCGTGATGGACAGGCTGCTGCGCTTTTGCAATGCCATCGTGGGCCGTTTCCCCGGCGGTCTGGCCCAGGTGAATGTGTTGCAGAGCGTGGTTTTTGCCAGCATGTCGGGCTCGGCGCTGGCCGACGCCGCAGGCTCGGGCAAGGTGATGCAGGTGATGATGACGCGCGGGGGCAAATACACGCCGGGTTTTGCTGCGGCATTAAGCGCCGTGTCGTCGGTGATCGGGCCCATTCTCCCGCCCTCTATACCCATGGTGCTGTACGCGCTGGTCTCGGGCACCTCCATCGGCTACCTGTTTATAGGCGGTGTGCTGCCCGGTCTGCTGCTGGGCGTGGTGCAAATGGTGCTGATTTACTTCCAGGCCAAACGGCGCGGTTTTCCGGTGGAGGACAGGGTGCCGCTGTCCGAACTGCCGCGCATCACGAAGGAGGCCTTTCCTGCGCTGATGCTGCCGGTGATTTTGCTGGGCTGCCTGTACAGCGGCATCACCACACCGACCGAGGCTGCGGGTGTAGCCGCCGCCTACGCCCTGCTGATCTCTGCCGGCCTGTACCGCAGCATGCGCTGGGGCGACATTTACGACTCGCTGCTGTCCAGCGCCAAGATGAGCATCTCCATCGGCATGCTGATCGCCGGCGCGCTGGTGTTCAACTACGTCATCACCTCGGAGAACATTCCCACGCACCTGAGCGGTTTGCTCAAGGGCATGGAGATGACACCCATGGTTTTCCTGCTGCTGGTCAACGCCATCCTGCTGGTGCTGGGCGCGTTCCTGGAGGGCTCGACCATCATCCTGATCATCCTGCCGGTGCTGCTGCCTACGGCGGTGGCGCTGGGGATAGATCCGGTGCACTTCGGCGTGATGGCGGTGCTGAACATCATGATAGGTCTGGTCACGCCGCCTTACGGCCTGCTGCTGTTCATGATGATGAAGATTGCCGACGTTTCGTTTTCCGAGCTGATGGTGGAGGTCTGGCCCTACCTGCTCGTCATGCTGGGCGCGCTGGCGCTGGTGACCTTCTGGCCGGGCATGGTGCTGTGGCTGCCGCGGCTGGCGGGGTACACGGGGTGAACATGGCGGCCACCAAGCTCCTCGTGGGCCTGATTGGCTCCGGCATCCAGCAGTCACTGACGCCGGCCATGCAGGAGGAGGAAGCGCGTCACCACGGCCTGCGCCTGCACTACCAGCTGATCGATCTGGACCAGACACCGGGTGCGCTGCAACAGCTGCCGGCCCTGCTCACCGCGGCACGCATCATGGGTTTTGGCGGCCTGAACATCACCTACCCCTGCAAGCAGGCGGTGTTGCCGCTGCTCGACGGGCTTTCGCCGGAGGCCGAGGCCATGGGTGCCGTGAACACGGTGGTGCTGCGCGGCGGGCGCCTGGTCGGCCACAACACCGATGCTTCGGGCTGGGCCTGGGGCTTTCGCCGCGCGCTCCCCGATGCCGATCTGGGCTGCGTGGTGCTGCTGGGCGCGGGCGGTGCCGGCTCGGCGATTGCCCACGCGGTGCTTGGCCTCGGTGCGGCGCAGCTGCGCATTGTGGACACCGACCCGGTACGTGCCGAGGCGCTGGCGGCTGCGCTAAATGGCCGGCACGGACCCCGTGCAGTGGCCATGCCCGATACGGCACAGGCAGTGGCCGGCGCTACCGGCCTGATCCACGCCACGCCCACCGGCATGGACAAGCTGCCAGGCCTGCCTGTCGCCGAAGCGCTGCTGCGGCCGTCCATGTGGGTATCCGAGGTCGTCTACTTTCCGATAGCGACCGCCTTGCTGAAGGCGGCCCGGGCCGCCGGCTGCGCCACCGTCGACGGCGGCACGATGGCGGTGGGACAGGCCGTGGGCGCGTTTGAGCTGTTCACCGGCCTGCAGGCCGACGCCGGGCGCATGGAGCAACATTTTCGGCGGCTGCTGGCCAGCCGCTGAGCACCACCAGAGGACCCCGGCATGGCCATCCACCGCGAAGCACTTCCCGAGCAGCCCAACCCTCTCGAGCTTGACGGCATCGAGTTCATCGAATACGCCACCTTGCGGCCGCAGGCACTTGGCCAGGTGCTGGAAAACATGGGTTTCCGCCCGGTTGCACGGCACCGGTCCCGAGAGGTCATGCTGTACCGTCAGGGCGGCATGAACCTCGTGGTCAATGCGCACCCCGACGACGCCCGCGCGAGCGCCACAGAAGGCGGCCACCCGGTGCTCTCGGCCGTGGCCTTCCGCGTCCGGGACGCGCGGCTGGCGCATGCACGCTGCGTCGAGCTGGGCGCCTGGGAGGCCCCCAGCCATGCCCAGGCCATGGAACTCAACATCCCGGCCATCCACGGACCGGGCGGCTCGCATTTCTTTTTTGTCGACCGCCATCACGATTTTTCGGTCTATGACATTGACTTCCTGCCCATCCCCACCGTCAACCCGCATCCGCCGGCCGTCGCCGGCAACGCATTTTTCGGCGTGGTGCAATACATCGGCCTGGAGCGCAGCGCCGAGTGGTTGAGCTTTTATGCGCACATGTTCGGCTTCAGCGAGATTGCGGACGACCAGCGCTTTGGTGTGATGCCGGCCGGCAAGCTGATGCGAAGCCCCTGCGGCCAATTCATGTGGCAACTGGTGGAGCCGGTCGGTCTGGACGATGACGACGGGCGCGAACGGATGCAGCGTGTGGGCATAGGCGCGCCCGACGTGGCGGCAGCCGTCGCCGCGCTGCGCGGCAGAGGGGTGCAGTTTGTCGAGTCGGCTCGTCTGCACCCTGACGACCGCGGCGCCCTCACGCTCACGCAACTGGGCTCGGTCGCCTTCGAGCTGGTGCATGTCGATCGCTAGCGGGGTCACCATGGAGCGGCGTATCACAGGGTTCGGCATGGACACCATCACGCTGGCGGGTCCGCTGGAGGCCAAGCTCGAGGCGATGTGTGCGGGCGGTTTCGAGCAGGTCATGCTCAGCGCCCGTGACGTTGTCGGTCACCCGGGCGGCGTCAAGGCCGCTGTGGCGGCCGTACACGCCAGCGGGCTGCGTGCCACGGGCTTCCAGGTGCTGCGCGATTTCGAGGGCCTGTCGGGCCACCTGCATGGCTACAAGGTGGACATCGCCAAGAGCATGCTGCAGATGTGCGAGGCCGTGGGTTCGCGCGTCCTGCTCGCGTGTTCGTCCACCTCGCGCCATGCCTCGCAGGATATGGACGACATCGCGCGCGACCTGCGCAAGCTGGCCATGCTGGCCGTGCCGCTGGGCATACGTGTGGCCTACGAAGGGCTGTCCTGGGGCCGGACCATCAACGAGTTCACGACCGCATCGGAGGTGGTTGCGAAGGCCGACTGTCCCAACCTTGGGCTGGGCCTGGACTCTTTCCACATTTTTGCCGCCAAAACACCGCTTGAGGCCATCGACGAACTGGACCCCGAGCGCATCTTTCTGGTTCAGCTGTCGGACTTCATGTGGAACGAAACCCCGACCTTCGAGGAGCGCATGACCACAGCGCGTACTTTTCGCGTGTTCCCCGGCGAGGGCGTGCACAGCGAAGCTCTGGCCGACCTGGCGCTCAGGCTGCAGGCGCTGGGCTACGCGGGCGACTACAGCTTTGAGGTCTTCAACGACGATTACCAGCAATTGCCGCTGGAGCTTGTGGTCCAGCGGGCCCGCCGCAGCGCCCTGTGGCTGGCCGAAGACGTGCTGCATTTGCCGCGGCCGCTACCGGCCTGGACCGCAGGACCCGCCGCCGGTGCGGCGACGTGATGCTGGGGCAGGCCGCTCTGGCGATGTGGTGGGACATGGCGCCTGATGCGCGCGAGGAATTCGAGCATTGGCACTCGCACGAACATTTTGTCGAGCGGCTGGCGTTGCCGGGTTTTCAGCGCGCCTCGCGTTGGGCCGAGGCGACGGGCGGCGAGGGATTTTTTGTCCTGTACGAGTTGTCCACCTGGGAGGTGCTGGTCTCGCCCGAATACCAGGCCCGTCTGAACAATCCCAGCGAATGGTCGCGGCGCATGATGCCGCTGCACCGCCGCATGGTGCGCAGCCAGTGCCGCGTGCTCGAAAGCCGGGGCGGTGCCGTGGCCGGCCAGGCGCTGACCGTCCGGCTTTCGCCGGCGGCTGGCGCAGAGCAGGCACTGCGAGACCACCTGGGCGCGCTGGTCCGGCAACTGCCTGCGCGGCCTGGCGTGACCGGCGCGCACCTCCTGTGTACCGACACGCCGGCTATCGCAGCGACGACCGAGCAGCGCATACGCGGCAATGCGGACGGCGCGGCAGACTGGGTATTCATCGCCAACGGCTACGGCACGCAGGCGTTGCAGCAGCTGGCGCAAGGCGAGCTGTCAAACGCGGCCCTGGAGGGCGCCGGTGCCGCCAGCGGCGCGGTTCCCGGGACGTATGGGCTGCGGCTGTCCATGGTGGCCAAAGACACGCGCTGAGTCGGCTGTCCTTCTGGACTTACACGATACAAAGGTATCCGGATGTGTACGGCGCGACCCGTTATCATCGCCCCATGCTTGAACAACGCATTGAACAGCACTTCATCGACAGCGCCGACCTCAAATACCAGGCGGCGCAAATCCTTTCCAAACCGATTGCGGCCGCGGTGCAGGCGATTCTGGCCAGCGTCACCAGCGGCGGCAAGGTGCTGGCCTGCGGCAATGGCGGCTCGGCTGCCGATGCCCAGCATTTTGCGGCCGAGTTTGTCGGGCGTTTTGAGCGTGAACGGCCGGAACTGGGCGCGATCGCGCTGACCACCGACAGTTCCATCCTGACCGCGATTGCCAACGATTACGATTTCAGCGTGATTTTTTCCAAGCAGGTGCGTGCGCTGGGCGGCGCCGGCGACGTGTTGCTGGCGCTCAGCACCAGCGGCAATTCGGACAATGTGCTGGCGGCGATCGAGGCCGCGCACGAACGCGAGATGACGGTGGTGGCCCTGACGGGCAGGGGCGGCGGAAAAATCACCTCCGCCTTGCGCGAGACCGACGTGCACATCTGCGTGCCGCATGAGCGCACCTCGCGTATTCAGGAAGTTCATCTGCTGGCCCTTCACTGCATCTGTGACGGCGTGGATGCCCAATTACTTGGCGATCAGGAGAACACTTAAATGACATCGACAGCAAGGCCTGTACCGGCACCTGTTTTCAAACGGCTGATGCTGGCGCTTATCACCGCGGCTGTGGTCGGCACCAGCCTGAGCGCGTGTTTCCCCCTGCTGGCCGGTGGCGCGCTGGCGGGTGGTGCGCTGGTCGCCATTGATCGCCGCACCTCGGGAGCCCAGCTTGAGGACGAGGGCATTGAGCTCAGGGCCATGAGCCGGCTGCGCGACACCATAGGCAGCCGCGCCCGGGTCAGCGTCACCAGCTACAACCGCCAGGTGCTGCTGACCGGCGAGGTGCTCAATGAGCAGGACAAAAAACTGGTGGAGCAGGTGGTCACGCGGGTGGAAAACGTCACCGGCGTGGTCAATGCGCTGGACATCATCAACAGCCCGACGCTGGTCCAGCGCTCCTCCGACGTGCTGGTCACCGGCCAGGTCAAGGCCTTGCTGATTGACGCGCGCGATATTTATGCGAATGCCTTCAAGGTGGTGACCGAGCGCGGCACGGTCTACCTGATGGGGCGTGTGACCCAGCGCGAGGCCGACCGGGCCACCGAGATCGTGCGTGGCGCGCGTGGCGTGCAAAAGGTGGTGCGTATCCTCGAAATCATCAGCGAGGACGAGTTGCGCAGCCTGATGCCGGGGGCGGCCAAGCCGGCCGCGCCAGCGCGGGCTCCGGGCGGGTAATACCCCAAGCCACAACAAAAAGCCGGTGCATGCACCGGCTTTTTGTTGGAGAGAAACCTGTTGAGAATCCCCGACGCCGGGGGCTACTTCAGGCGTTTGATGAGACTGGAGGTGTCCCAGCGCCGCCCGCCCATGGCCTGCACGTCGGCGTAAAACTGGTCCACCAGTGCGGTGACGGGCAAACGTGCGCCATTGGTCTTGGCTTCGTCCAGCACCAGGCCCAGGTCCTTGCGCATCCAGTCCACGGCAAAACCAAAGTCAAACTTGTCGGCCACCATGGTTTTGCCGCGATTGTCGAGCTGCCAGCTTTGCGCCGCGCCCTTGCCAATCACGTCCAGCACCTGGTTCATGTCCAGCCCGGCCTTTTGCCCAAAGGCGACGGCTTCGCTCAGACCCTGCACCAGTCCCGCGATACAAATCTGGTTGACCATTTTGGTGAGCTGGCCGGAGCCGCTGGCGCCCATCAGCGTGAAGGCCTTTGAAAAAGCCATGCCAGCGGGCTTGACGGCATCAAAGGCCGCCGCATCGCCGCCGCACATCACGGTCAGCAGGCCGTTCTGGGCGCCGGCCTGCCCGCCCGAAACCGGGGCATCCACAAACTGCAGCTTCAGGACCTGGGCCGCCGCATACAGCTCGCGCGCCACATCGGCCGACGCGGTGGTGTGATCGACAAATATGGCACCCGGCTGCATGCCGGCAAACGCACCGCCCTCTCCGAGCGTGACACCGCGCAAATCATCGTCGTTGCCGACGCAGCAAAACACCATGTCTGCGCCCTGTGCCGCTTCACGCGGCGTTGCGGCCTGTTTCGGGCCGCTGGTGCCCGCGTATTCCGCGCACCATGCAGCTGATTTGCTGGCAGTCCGGTTGTACACCGTGACCTGGTGGCCGGCCAGCGCCAGGTGGCCGGCCATGGGGTAACCCATCACGCCCAGGCCCAGAAAGGCGACTTTGCGGGAGGGGGCGGGTTCGTAGGTTTTGGGGTTGGTATTGCTCATGGTGTGGTCGCTGCTGGAAGTGAAGGGAGAGCGTAGCGAGCGGGCTTCAGGCGAGGCGTGCGGCGCACAGCCACCGGAACGTACTTCAGGTACGTGAGGATGGCGAGCACCGCGCAACGACGCATCAAGCCCGCGCAGTAGCTCTAAATGATGGCCATGTTTTCTGTGCCGGCTGCCAGGTCCTGCGTCTTGGCGCGCTGCGAATTGAGCTTGATCTGCAGCCGCAGGTCGTTGACCGAATCGGCATTGCGCAGCGCGTCTTCATAGGTGATGGTGTTGGCCTCAAACGCGTCAAACAGCGCCTGGTCAAAAGTCTGCATGCCGAGGTTGCGGCTTTTCTTCATGATCTCCTTGATTTCGGAGACTTCGCCCTTGAAGATCAGGTCCGAAATCAGCGGCGTGTTCAGCATGATTTCAACGGCGGCAACGCGGCCCTTGCTGTTCTGCTTGGGCACCAGACGCTGCGAGATCATGGCCTTCATGTTCAGCGACAAATCCATCAGCAACTGCGCACGGCGCTCTTCCGGGAAGAAATTGATGATGCGGTCCAGCGCCTGGTTGGCGCTGTTGGCATGCAGGGTACACAGGCAAAGGTGGCCGGTCTCGGCAAAAGCCACCGCGTGTTCCATGGTTTCGCGGTCGCGCACCTCACCCATCAAAATCACGTCGGGCGCCTGGCGCAGCGTGTTTTTCAGCGCGGCTTCCCAGCTGTCGGTGTCCAGCCCGACTTCGCGCTGCGTCACCACGCAGTTTTTGTGCGGGTGGACAAACTCCACCGGGTCTTCAATCGTGATGATGTGGCCATACGAGTTTTCGTTGCGCCAGTCCACCATGGCAGCCAGCGTGGTCGATTTGCCGGAGCCGGTGGCGCCCACCAGGATACACAGGCCGCGTTTGGACATCACCACTTCCTTGAGCACCTGCGGCACACCGAGGCCGTCAATTGTTGGCAGCGTGGCCGGGATCACCCGCATCACCATGCCGACCTTGCCCTGCTGGATAAAGGCATTGACACGGAAGCGGCCTATGCCGGGCGGGGAGATCGCGAAGTTGCACTCCTTGGTGCGCTCAAACTCGGCCGCCTGCTTGTCGTTCATGATGGCGCGGGCCAGCGCCAGGGTGTGACTGGCATTCAGCGGCTGCGGCGAGACCTTGGTGACCTTGCCATCGACCTTCATGGCAGGCGGAAAATCCCCGGTGATGAACAGGTCGCTGCCATTGCGGCCTACCATCAGTTTGAGAAGGTCGTTGATGAATTTACTGGCCTGGTCGCGTTCCATTTTTTCTCCAATTGGCCGCTTGCGGACACCGGGTCCGCGAACAGCGCTTGACTGATGACAGGTTCGGCTACCCCGGGAAGTTCTCGGGAATTTTCGCCTTGCCGCGTGCCTCGGCAGCCGAAATGACGTTGCGCTTGACCAGATCGGTCAGGTTCTGGTCCAGGGTCTGCATGCCCACGCTGTTGCCGGTCTGTATCGATGAATACATCTGCGCCACCTTGGCTTCACGGATCAGGTTGCGGATCGCGCTGGTGCCCAGCATGATCTCGTGCGCCGCCACGCGGCCCTGGCCATCCTTGGTTTTGCACAGGGTTTGCGAGATCACGGCCTGCAGCGACTCCGACAACATGGCGCGGATCATTTCCTTTTCTTCGGACGGAAACACGTCAATGATCCGGTCAATGGTTTTGGCTGCACTTGAGGTGTGCAAGGTGCCGAACACCAGGTGACCGGTTTCGGCGGCGGTCATGGCCAGGCGTATGGTTTCCAGATCCCGCATCTCGCCGACCAGAATGGCGTCCGGGTCTTCACGCAGCGCGGACTTCAAGGCGGCGCTGAAACTCAGCGTGTGCGGGCCGACCTCCCGCTGGTTGATCAGGCATTTTTTCGACTCGTGCACAAACTCGATCGGGTCTTCGACCGTCAGGATGTGGCCGTATTCGGTTTCGTTGAGGTAGTTGACCATGGCCGCCAGCGTGGTCGATTTGCCCGAGCCGGTGGGGCCGGTGACCAGCACCATGCCACGCGGCTTCATGGCGAGGTCGCCAAAAATTTTCGGTGCGTTGAGCTGCTCCAGCGTCAGGATTTTCGATGGAATGGTCCGGAACACCGCGCCGGCGCCCCGGTTCTGGTTGAAGGCATTGACGCGAAAACGCGCCAGTCCGTCGATCTCGAAAGAGAAATCGATCTCCAGGAACTCCTCGTAGTTCTTGCGCTGGGTGTCGTTCATGATGTCGTACACCATGGAATGCACCTGCTTGTGGTCCAGCGGATCGACGTTGATGCGGCGCACATCCCCGTGCACCCGGATCATGGGCGGCAGCCCCGCCGAGAGATGCAGATCCGACGCCTTGTTCTTGACGCTGAAAGCGAGCAGCTGGGTAATGTCCATCCCGGGAGTTCCTCTGTAGTCTGGGTTTACAGTTCGATTATGACCATGATTGTTGACAATCTCCAAGCCGTGCGTGCGCGCATCGCCGCGGCTTGCGCCGCCTGCGGACGCGATCCGGCGGGTGTGTATTTGCTGGCTGTTTCCAAAACCTTTGGGCCTGAGGCGGTGGTTGAGGCGCTGCTGGCGGGTCAGCGCATGTTTGGCGAGAACTACATCCAGGAGGGGGTGGAGAAGATATTGGCAGTTCGCGGATGGGAGGACGAAGGCCTTGGTCCGTCGTCTTCTCGCCATTCCTCCGCGTTGATCCGGCCAGCCGCCAGGCCAGCGAATGCCGAGCCCGGGTGGCCGGATCAGGGAAGCGCCTACGCGGTCGCACGTGCCGAGGCTCTGCGCTCCGGCGCTTCATCCCCGCCTCCAGCGGGGCCCCTCTCCATGCCTCCAGAATGGCACTGCATCGGTCCGATCCAGAGCAACAAGACGCGGCTGGTGGCGGAACATTTTGACTGGGTGCAGTCGGTGGACCGTCTGAAAATTGCACAACGGCTCAGCGAGCAGCGGCCAGCGCATCTGCCGCCGCTGCAGGTCTGCCTGCAGGTCAATATCGACGGCGGCGCCAGCAAGTCGGGTGTGAGGCCACAGGACCTGCTGGCACTGGCAGAAGCGGTCGCGCGGCTGCCCCGGCTGCAATTGCGCGGCCTCATGTCGATTCCCGAACCTGCTATTGATTTTGTAGCTGCTTGCGCAATCCACCAAAGGGCTGCAGGCCTTTTTGACGAGATCAATGAAGCTGGCGTGTTGCCCCAGGCCATGGACACCTTGTCCATGGGCATGAGCGCCGACCTGGAGGCCGCCATCCATGCTGGCAGCACCATGGTGCGGGTGGGTACGGCCATTTTTGGTGGCCGCTAGGCCCCACCGTCGTTCACGCAGCGCAAGCGCCTATTTTTTAGGCCCAACCATCGGCTTGACCACACCGCAGTCCGCCGACAGCCATTTGCCGCCGCCATCCATGGTCATGGTTTCCGCTTTGCCCTGCACCGTACTTTTCATGGCCATCTTCATGCTGTAGGCCTCGGGGCTGACAAAGGTCACCGTGCCCTCGCCGCTGGAGGGTGGCTGGGTGCAGACAAAAGACATCTTCATGGTGTTGCCGGAGCGCGGCGAGCTGGTGCTTTTGCAGTCGCCCTGTTGCGAAGGCAAGTCGTTGCGCTCCACCATGTCTTTGGTCATGCAGATTTTGGCGACCATGTTGCCGGGCCCGCCCGCGCCCAGTGCCACCCCCTGTTTGGCCATCATGTCCTGCATCATCTTGCGTTGCTCGGGGGGCATGGCCGCCATCTGCTTTTGCATCTCTGCCATGCCTTTTTCAAGCTGGCCTGAGCCGGACTGCATCTTGTTGCTGATCTCCCACAAACCGGGTTTGAGGTTCTGGGCCGAGGCCAGCGGACTCGCCAGCAACATCAGGGCCAACACACTGGCTGCGAGCGGCAATGGGGTAGGCAGTGGGAGCATGGACTGTCCTCCAGAAAAAAGTATCAGCGGACGAAGCGCCCGCCCCGTCCAATGATAGTCAGGTCGGTGAAGCGTGAGCCCTCATGGTTTTTGGGGCCGTAGTTGACCAGAAAACCGCCCAGGTTGAGCTCGCGCATCGATTCCAGCCCGGTGACCAGGCTCTCACGGGTCAGGGTTTTTCCGGCCCGGCGCACACCCTCGACAAACACCTTGGCGGCCAGAAAACCTTCCATGCTGGAAAAGTCAAAATCCTTGTTGCCGGCTTCGGTCATGCGCTGCTGGTACTCCCGGACCACCGCCGAAGAAGGTGTGTAGGGGAAGGGCACGACCTGGGAAATCGTCACGCCGGCGCCGGTGTCACCGAGTTCTGCCGACAGGGCGGTGGAGCCGACAAAACTGACATTGAAAAACTGCCCGCCATAACCTCTGGTGCGGGCCAGCTTGATCAGCGCCGCGCAGGACTTGTAGGCGCTGATCTGCACCACGGCTTCCGGCGCCGCTTTGGCCAGCTCCGCCCAGGCGGCAGCCACATCCACCGAGTTGCGTTCCACGGTGACGGCGGCAGCGGCGGTCAGGCTGCGTTTTGTCAATGCCCGCGTCACGCCTTCCAGCCCGGCTTTGCCATAGGAGTCGTTCTGGTAGAAGATCGCAATTTTCTTGATGCCCAGCGTGCTCAGATGCTGCACGATGCGTTCGGTTTCATCAAAGTAGCTGGCGCGCACATGAAACAGGTTGCGGTTAAACGGCTCGCGCAGGGCCTGTGCGCCGGTGAAGGGGCCAATCAGCGGAATGCCGGCTGCATTGATGGCAGGCACTGCCGCCAGCGTGGTCGGCGTGCCGACCGAACCGACCAGCGCAAACACCTTGTCTTCTTCAATCAGCGCCTTGACCGCTGCGGCGGCTTTTTCGGGTTCATACCCGTCGTCGCGCGAAATCAGCTTGATGCTGCGGCCATTGACGCCGCCGGCCGCATTGACCGCGTTGAAGTGCGCCAGCATGCCCAGCTGCATGCGTTTGCCCAGTTCCGCCGCCGGCCCGCTCTGGGCCGCAAACTGGCCGACCAGGATTTCACGGTCGGTGACGCCGGTTTCTGCGGCCGCCGGGGCGGCTGCAGTGAACAGGGCGGCAAACAGGGCGCAGGCGGCCCGTGGTTGGAAAAAGCGCATGCTGGACTCCCGTGGCGTTGTTGCACGATGTGGGCGGGTGGCCTATGCAAGAAAGAACCTACCCTGAGCCAACTTAGTCCAAACAATTCACTTTGACAACGCGGTTTGCCCCGAGGGTGAAAACTATTGTCTAAAACAGCGCATATTGCCCGGCGCTGCCAGTGCTGTAGTGGCTGCGCTTACACACCCAGGGCGAGCCGCGTGCTGCTTTTGACCTCTTCCATCACGGCGTAGGTGCGGGTTTCGCGCACGCCGGGCAACTGCCACAACACGCTGCCGGCAAACTGGCGGTAAGCCGCCATGTCGGCCATGCGGGTCTTCAGCAGGTAGTCAAAGCCACCCGCCACCATGTGGCATTCCATGATTTCGGGATAGACCTGCACCGCCGCCTTGAAGGCGTCAAACACATTCGGTGTGGTGCGGTCCAGCAAGACCTCAACAAACACCAGCATGCCGGCGCCCAGCTGCAGCGGGTTCAGCCGCGCTTCGTAACCGAGGATGAAGCCGTCGCGGCTCAGGCGCTGGACCCGGGCCAGCACGGCTGTGGCAGACAGGGCCACACTGTCGGCCAGCTTGAGGTTGGAGATGCGGCCATCGTGCTGGAGAAGATTCAGTATCTTCAGATCAATGCGGTCAATGTCGGCCAGTGTTTGGGTCATATCTAGTTGAATATTCGGAAAAACCAAGCAAATTTAGCGTGAAATTCGATTTCAATCAAGACAAGATCACCCCATTCACACCTGCGGAGATTTTCAGAAATGCTGTACCGGCCCAGACTGCCTTTTCCCTACCGGCCCGAGGCCGCCGTTGTATCCCGGTGCCTAGCGCAGCTGGAAGGTGCACTGGACTGGGCCTCTGCCGTTGTGCCAGCCCAGCCCTGGGTGCAGGCGGTGCGCGACAAGCCGCCGCCTTTCTGGGCCATGGAGAGCCTGCTCAAGGAGTACCCGATTTCCAGCGCCGAGGGCCTGGCCCTGATGCGCCTGGCCGAAGCCCTGCTGCGTGTGCCCGACGCCGAGACCGCGATTGCCCTGACCGCCGACCAGCTCGGCCGCGCCGATTTTGACGGCGCAGGCGACGGCGTGATGGCGCGCCTGTCGGCCTCGGCGATTGCCATGTCCAAGAAGTTTTTGCCCGAGGACGGCCAGAGCGGCCTCATGGGCAAGCTGGGCGCGCGCACCGTGGTGGCTGCCACGCTGCGGGCGGTGCAACTGCTGGGCCGGCAGTTTGTGCTGGGGCAAAACATCGCCGAGGCGATGAAAGAAGCCGATGGCGCCCGCAAGGCCCTGCCCGGCCTGCGTTTCAGCTACGACATGCTGGGTGAGGGCGCGCGCACCGGTGCCGATGCGCTGCGTTACCTGGCCAGTTATGAAAACGCTATCAAATCAATAGCTGTTCGCGCTGATGGAGAAAGGGCGTGTGAGCAAAATGACGGCATCTCCATCAAGCTCAGCGCGCTGCACCCGCGTTATGAAGACGCCCAGCATGCGCGTGTGCTGGCCGAGCTGGTGCCGCGCGTCTGGGGCCTGTGCGAGCTGGCGGCGCGCGCCAACATCAACCTGACCATAGACGCCGAAGAGGTGGACCGGCTCGAACTTTCGCTGGCCGTGTTTGAAGCGCTGGCCGCTCTGGTGGCCAGGCAGCAGCCGCAGTGGCAGGGTTTCGGCCTGGCGCTGCAGGCCTACCAGACACGTTCGCTGGAGCTGATCGAACATGTCATAGGCATCGCCCGCAGCTACCGGCTGCGCCTGATGTGCCGCCTGGTCAAGGGCGCTTACTGGGACTCGGAGATCAAGCGCGCCCAGGAACTGGGCCTGCCGCATTACCCGGTGTTCACCCACAAACACCACACCGATGTGTCTTACCTGGCCTGCGCGCAGGCCCTGCTGGCCGCACCCGATGCGATTTACCCGCAGTTTGCCGGCCACAACGCCGGCACCATTGCCGCCATCATTCAAATGGCGTCGCGTGACGCCGTGCCTTTTGAACTACAGAGGCTGCACGGCATGGGTGAGGGCGTGTTCCGCGAGGTGCTGAAAAACCCGCAGATCAGCTGCCGCGTTTATGCGCCCGTGGGGGCGCACCGCGACCTGCTGGCCTACCTGGTGCGGCGCCTGCTGGAAAACGGCGCCAACTCCTCCTTTGTGCACCAGCTCGCCGACGAGGCAGTGGGCATGGACTTGCTGCTGACCTCGCCGCTGCACATGGAGCCCCGGTCCTCGCTGCCGCTGCCGCCCGAGCTGTACGGCCCCGCCCGGCCCAACAGCGAGGGGCTGGACCTCACGGTCGAAAACATGCGTGCGCCGCTGCTGGCCGCACTGGCCAGCACCCACGTGCCAGTGGTGCCGGAGTTTGATGCCGGATTGATCGCTGGCCCTTTGGCTATCAGCGCAAGCAGCTATCAAAAATGGAGCAAAACAGAGGTGGCCGAACGCGCCGCCATCCTGCGCCGCAGCGCTGATGCGCTGCAGCAGCAGATGCCGAATTTTTGCGCATTGCTGGTCAAGGAGGCTTTCAAGACCTGGGGTGATGCCGTCAGCGAGGTGCGCGAGGCGATTGATTTCCTGCGTTACTACGCCAATGAGGCCGAACGCATCATGCAGCCGATAGCGCTACCCGGCCCCACCGGCGAAACCAACACCCTGCGCCTGGGCGCGCGCGGTGTCTGGGTGTGTATCAGCCCGTGGAATTTTCCGCTCGCGATTTTCACAGGCCAGGTGGCCGCCGCGCTGGCCACTGGCAACAGCGTGCTGGCCAAACCTGCCGAGCAGACACCGGGCGTGGCCTGGGAAGCGGTCAGGCTCTTGCATGCCGCCGGTGTGCCCGAGGGCGCGCTGCAACTGCTACACGGCCCCGGCGAAACCGTGGGTGCCGCGCTTGTGGCGGCACCGGGTGTGGCCGGTGTGGTGTTCACCGGCTCTACCCAGGTGGCGAAAATCATCAACCGTGCGCTGGCCGCCAAGGACGGCCCCATCACACCGCTGATCGCCGAGACTGGCGGCATCAACGCCATGCTGGTCGACAGCAGCGCCCTGCCCGAGCAGGTGGTGGACGCCGTGGTGCAAAGCGCGTTTCGCTCGGCCGGCCAGCGCTGCTCGGCGCTGCGCCTGCTGTGTGTGCATGAGGGCATTGCCGACAAAGTGATTGACATGATCCAGGGCGCGGTGCAGGAGCTGACACTCGGCGACACCGCCGAGCTGGCCACCGACCTCGGCCCGGTCATAGACCGCGAGGCTTTTGACAACATCCAGCGCCATGTGTTGCGCCTGGGCTCTACGTCAAAACCTCTTCCAGCCCTTGTTCCACGTGCGCAAGCAGCTCCTGATTCAATAGCAAATCTGGTGCTGCCCAGCGCCTTTGAAGTGGCCAGCCTGGCCGAAGTCAGGGATGAAATTTTCGGCCCGGTGCTGCAGATCGTGCGCTGGAGCGGCGACCCGGCCACCGTGATCGCGCAGATCAATGCCCTCGGCTACGGCCTGACGCTGGGCCTGCAGACCCGCATCGACTCACGCGCGCAGGCGCTGGCCAGCGCCGCCCATGTGGGCAACGTCTACATCAACCGCAACATGATTGGCGCGGTGGTGGGTGTGCAGCCTTTTGGCGGCGAGGGCTTGAGCGGTACCGGCCCGAAAGCCGGCGGACCGCATTACCTGTACCGCTTTTGTGCGGAACAAACCGTCACTGTCAATACAACTGCGGCGGGGGGGAATGCGGCTTTGCTGGCCGGGGGGCAGTGACTGGGCTCTCGGGCAAACTTGAATGCGGTGGTGCTGCCAGCTGGCCGGGTCTCGCCCCGGCGGGCGAGGCACTTTTCTTTGCGTCGCCAAAGAAAAGTACCCAAAAGAAAGGCGACCCGATGGTCTGGGTCCCCTTCGCTGCCGCTCAGGGGCAACCTGCGGTGCTCGCCGAAAACGGGGTCTCGCTCGAACTCGCCTTTGGCTTAGACAATCGCTCGCCCTGATCCGTTTTCGGCTGCGCTCCTCGGCCCAGCCCGACGGGCTTGGGGGGAAGAATCGGATTCGGATTCGGATTCGAGGTCGAGGTCGAGGTGCGCGATCGCTAAACCCGGCCGCCGGCCTGCAGGCGGAACGACGGCCGGCGCTCGCCTACGCGCACGCCGCGTGCATTGACGATGGGCCTCGCGCGCCAGGGCTCGAGTTCGGCGCGCTGGCTGTCGTCCAGCCAGCCGAGCTGGTCCAGCGTCTCCACCGTGGCGGCATACAGTGCCTGCTTGTTGCCGTCCAGAATTTTCAGCGCCAGCGCTTCGCCCCGGCTTTTGCTGCCGACCACCTGCACGCCGTCGGCGCCTATCTTGCTGACCCAGTCGCCACGCCCCGCGCGCATCAAGGCCAGGTCGTTGCGGCCGGTGCCGGACACCAGCTCGGGGTGGTCGGTCATGGCCTGGCCCAGCGCCGCAAAGCTGGCGCCAAACTCGCTGTCGCGCGCGCCGCTGGCCAGACGCGCGTAGCCGCGTGCCAGACTGGCGAGCGGCATGGCGTAGTTGGGCGCCGAGCAGCCGTCTGTGCCGGCCACCAGGTCTGCGGCGTCGAGGCCGACGGCACGCGCCACGTCGCGGCGTACCGCCTGCTGCAAGGGGTGATCGGGCGCGGTGTAGTCGTCCAGGCTGAGCCCGTGTTGCACGCAATAGGCCAGAAAGCCCGCATGTTTGCCGCTGCAGTTGTTGTGGCGTTCGTCAAACACCAGATCGGGCGGCGGCGCCTGCTCCAGCAGTGTGAACAAGCCCGGCACATGGCAGCCGCAGCGCAGCGCTTTGTACGTCAGGCCGGCGCGGTCCAGCATGCCCTGCGCCGCAGCCACATGGATGTCTTCACCGTTGTGGCTGGCGCACAGCAGCGCCACCTGGCCGCTGCTGAAACCAAACTGCGCCGGGCCGCCGGCCTCGACAAAAGGCAGGGCCTGCAGCGCCTTCAGGGTGGAGCGGGTAAATGTCAGCCAGTGCGGGTCTCCGGCGCTGGCGACGAGGCGGCCCTGGGTGTTGACCACAGCGATGGAGCCGGCATGCTGGCACTCCAGCGTACCGGCGCGCGTCAGTTCTACAAGCGGTGTGTGGGGCATGCCGGCATTGTGGCCCAAGCTTGCCCGTATCAGTCTGGTGCTGCGTGCGGCAGGCCCTGGATAAACACCTCCAGCTCGTCAATCGGCAGCGGCTTGCAGAACAGGTAGCCCTGGTAACAATGGCAGCCGTGGCGTGCCAGAAAGTCGCGCTGCGCTTCGGTCTCCACGCCTTCTGCCATCACGCCCAGGCCCAGGCTTTGCGCCAGGCCGATGATGGTGCGTGCGATGGCCGCATCGTTGGGGTCGGTCAGCACGTCCTTGACAAAAGCCCGGTCGATCTTGAGCTGGTCCAGCGGCAGGTGTTTCAGGTAGGACAGGGCGGAATAACCGATGCCGAAGTCGTCAATCGACAGGGTCACGCCGGCCTCTTTCAGGATGCCCATCTTCGCGATGGTCACGTCCATGTCGTTGGCCAGCAGGCTTTCGGTCAGCTCGAGTTTGAGCAGCCCGGCGCGTATGCCCGCCTGTTTGATGCAGGCCATGACCAGCTCGACAAACTCGGGGTGGCGAAACTGGCGCACGCTGACATTGATGGCAATCGAGAACCCGCGCGTCTCGGGGCGCCGGGACCATGCCGCGATTTGTGCGCAGGCGGTTTCCATCACCCACTGGCCCAGCGGCAGGATCAGCCCGCTTTCTTCGGCCTGCGGGATGAAACTGTCCGGAAACACCAGGCCGCGCTGCGGGTGCTGCCAGCGCACCAGGGCTTCGACGCCCACCATATGCCCCTGGCGCCCGACCTGCGGCTGGTAGTGCAGCACAAAATCATGGTTGCGCAGGCCCTGCCGCAACTCGGTCGTCAGGGCCGCGTTGGCCGTGGCGATCGCCTGCATGCCGGGGTCAAAAAAGCAGATCGCGTTGCGCCCGGCGGCCTTGGCCTGGTACATCGCCAGATCGGCCTGCTTGAGCAGCTCGCCCACGCTTTGCTGGTGCTGGTTGATCAGCGTGATGCCTATGCTGCAGGTGCCGTCGTAGTCGATGCCGGCCAGGTCGCAGGGTTCGCACAGGGTGGCCAGGATTTTCTGGGCCACAAGTTTTGCTTTCGCAACGGCGACCTGCGGGTCGTCCCCCAGGTCTTCCAGCAAGACCACAAACTCGTCGCCGCCCAGCCTGGCCACGGTGTCGCGCAGGCGCACGCAGGCGTTCAGGCGGCTGGCCACTTTTTGCAGCAACAGGTCGCCCGTCGCATGGCCGCGGGTGTCGTTGAGTACCTTGAAGTTGTCCAGGTCTATGAACATCAGGGCCCCGGTCTTGTCGGGCTTGTCGGTGTGTGACAGCGCCAGGCGCAGACTGTTCATCAGCAGTTGCCGGTTCGGCAGCTGGGTCAAGGCATCGTAAAAGGCCAGGTGTTCAATTTCATCTTCTGCGGCCTTGCGCTCGGTGATGTCGCGCGCCACCGCCACCCAGTGTGTGAGGCCGCGGCTGAAATAGTCCACCGGCACAATTTCCAGCTCCAGCCAGAACTGCGTGCCATCCTTTTTGTAGTTGATCAGCTCGGCGCGTACCGGCTGTGCCTGCTCAAGTGCCAGCCGGATGCGGTCCAGCTCGGCGCGTTGTGTGCGCTGGCCCTGCAACAAGCGCGGTGTCTGGCCCAGCACCTCGGCCCGGCTGTAACCGGTTTGCCGCTCAAAAGCATCATTGACAAACACAATACGCGGGCCGGGTGCATCGACCGGTCCGGCCTCGGTGATCAGCACAATGTCGTTCAGGCGTGAAATGCTGGTTTGCAGCAGCAGCAGTTGCTCCTGCGCATGGCGTCTGTCGCTGACGTCGCGCAGGTACAGCGCCAGGCCTTCATCAAACGGGTGGGCCCGCAGCTCCAGCCAGCGGCCTGGCGCGGCATAAAAGGCCTCGCATTCCAGGTATTGCTCGCTGTTCAGGGCTGTGAGCAGTTCCTGCCGCAGGCGACTGGCGCTGTCGCTGCCCTCCAGCACCTCCCAAAGCGTTTGCCCCAGCAGGGCCCCGCTCGGGCGGCGCAGCAAACGTTCGGCCGCCGGGTTGACGTAAGTCAGGCGGGCCTCGCGGTCCAGCGTGGCGAAGGCGTCGGTCATGCTGGCCAGCGTGGTGGCCAGTCGCATGGTCAGGCTCCGGGTTTCCTGCGGGGCAGGTTTTTCGGTGGCCAGTCTTTGGAGTACGCCTGACATCTGCACCAGCGCACCCGAGGCATCACGCATGGCTTCACCGAGCGCGCGCACCCGCAGGCGCTGACCCTGCGTGTTGATGGCGAGTGTTTCTTCATCAAACGCCGTGCCTTCGCTCGTGCAGGCCAGCAGCACGGCAGCCATGTGCTCGTGCGATTCGGGGGCAAAAAAATCAAGCGGCTGCTGCCACAGGCCTGGCGCACCGCTACCCCCTTCCAGCAGGTCGGACAGGGGCTGGGACCAGCTCAGCTGTTGCCCGGGCAGGCTCAATGACCAGGTGCCCGCATCGGCTGCACGTTGCAGCAGTGCCGGCAGGATGGACGGGTTTGTGGCGCTGTCAGCTGCGGGCGCAGGCGCTGGCACTGGAAGGCTGACGGGTGGCATCGAAAGAAAGTAACACGCGTCTTCCACGCGTCTGCTTCCGTTCCAGCCCGTCAGGGTGTCAGACGTTGGCTGCGCTCGTGACTCAGTGCCACATGCAGTTGATGCAGTGCGCTGACACAGTCCAGCACCTCGGCCTGGATCAGGCTGGCGCTCAGGCTGGCCGACCAGGCGGGCACCTCCGGCGGTTTGTGCAGGTCTTCGCCGACGGCGTGGCGCAGCCTGGCGGCCACTGCGTCAAACAGCATGTCCCAGTCTGCCGGGGCCATGCTCAGGTCGCGCGCTGTTGCTGCCAGGCGCAGGGGCGGCGCATTTGCAGTGGAGGGGTGGTTGACACCCAGATCCCCGAAGTTGGGCTTGGCGGACATCGCAGAGGGCCTGGCGGCAGAGGGTGTGATGACTCTTTGTAAGCCGGGCGCCAGGGGGCGTCGGTGCGTTGTCGCACATAAGCACTGCTTTTTGCGCTCCCCGGCCTGCTGATGCGGTGCTTGTGCCGGTGGCCGGGCCTGGGGCGGCAGCTACAGCGGAAAAGCCGGCAGCAGGCTGCTCCGTTCAGCCCAGCAACTGCGCGTAGGTGTGCCGGTCGGCGGCGTAACAGCCGCAGGCCGCCGCTTCCAGGCCGGCCCGGTCCAGCACCTTGAGTTCGCCCCGGTGGTATTCAATCAGACCTTCTTTTTGCATGGCGCTGGCGGCGGCGGTCACACCCACCCGGCGCATGCCCAGCATGTAGGCCAGAAACTCATGCGTCACATGAAAGCTGTCGGAGTGGGCCCGGTCCTGGCTCATCAGCAGCCAGCGCGCCAGGCGCTGCCCGATCAGGTGAAAACGCAGGCAGCCGGCGGATCCTGCCTGCTGGGCCATCAAGACGTACAGGTATTGGTGCAGGCCGCGCTGCAGGGCCGGGCTCAGGGCCAGCTCGCGCTTGAAGCCGATTGCGCTCAGGCGCCAGGCCGTGCCCTCGCCTTGCACCAGCGCGCGCCAGGGCGCCTCCATCACACCGAGCGCCAGCTGCGCGCCCAGCATGCCTTCACGCCCGACCATGCCCACTTCAACGCCCGGACTGCCTTCCACCAGGGTCACCAGCGAGATAAACCCATCGGTCGGAAAATAGACAAAACGGGTGGTTTTGCCGGGCTCGCACAACACGTCGGACAGGACCAGTTGCACCGGCTCGCAGGCGGCCAGCAGCCGCTTGCGGTCGCCGCGCGGCAGAAGTTCTATCAGGTGGTTTTCGACTGAGGCCATGCAGGCTCTCCGGTGGGTAGCGCACCCCTGAACGGGGACAAGATCGAACCGCGCTACTGTCGAAATCAGTTCAAGTCGGTGCCCCAGTATGCGCTAACTGAAAACGCATCTCTGTTTGCCGGCTTGCACAGCACCGGCGGACCCCTGGATTCAGGCCGCCGGCGGCTTGTACGGCAACAGGCGGTCGTACTCTTTTTTCACCACGCCATAACACTCGCAAGTGCGTTTTTCCAGGCCAGGCCGGTCCAGCACCGTGATGCGGCCGCGCGAGTAACGGATCAGGCCGGCGGCCTGTACCTGCAACGCGGCCTCGGTCACGCCTTCCCGGCGCACGCCCAGCATGTTGGAGATCAGCTCCTGCGTCATCACCAGCTCATTGCCCTCCAGCCGGTCCAGGCTCAGCAGCAGCCAGCGGCACAGCTGCTGGTCCAGGGTGTGATGCCGGTTGCAGACGGCGGTCTGCGACATCTGGGTGATCAGTGCCTGGGTGTAACGCAGCAGCAGGTGCAGCACAGGCCCGCCGCGGTTGAACTCTTCTTTCAGGGCCAGGGCGGGCAAGCGGAAGCCCTTGCCGGCGCTTTGCACCACGGCCCGGCTCGGTGTGGATTCCCCGCCCATGAACAGCGAAATGCCGACCAGCCCTTCATGGCCCACCACAGCGATTTCGGCCGATGAGCCGTTTTCGAGCACATACAGCATCGAAATGATGGAGGTGGTCGGGAAATACACATGACTCAGGGTGCTGCCGGACTCGTACAGCACCTGACCCAGCGGCATATCGACAGCCTCAAGCTGCGGCAGCCAGCGCTGCCACTCGGCATCTGGCAAGGCGGCCAGCAACAGGTTTTTTCTCGGGTCGGGGGAAACGGCCATCAACAAGAGCTCCGGGACATCACTGGCTTCGAGCGTTGCCTCTGGCAGAGGTCCCCGGGCCAGCCGCTCATATTAGGCCGTTCGCAGTGCTTTGTATGTGCGCTAGCGCACAAACGGACAAACGGCAGGCTGCAGCCACGCGGTCTGGGGCCAAGGGCCTGTTGCATGCGTTTTGCGGCAGGAATCTGCGCAATTGAAGCGCTCCGGACTTGAAATCCGGGTGACCGGGATGGCTGACGGACCTCGGGCACGTGGCTTGGCGCGACGGCAGTGTCCTACACCGAGGCACGGCGTTGCCTCAGGCAGCCGACAGCTTTCGCTTCATACATTGAATGCGAACTTTAGTTAACAGATACCACGAGGGAGGCTCTTTATTCCCATGCACCAAGAATTTGACCGATTAAAAACCTTTGCAGACATCACCACACTGAGGCCGGCCCTGCACTCGCTGTGCTCGCGTTATGGCTCAGTGGCCCGTCTGGACATTCTGGCTGCCAGCCAGGCTGGCAAACGTCAGGCCCTGTGTTTTCTGCGCATGGATTCCGCCGACCAGGAGCGTCGATTGATGAAAGACCTAGGTGTCGGCCGTTTTGGCGGCGACCTCGTGGTGATTGTGGATTTGCAGACCCCCGGGATGGTGGACACGCACCACGCGATGGCGCAGGCTGCATGAGCGCGCCACGCGCCTTGCACGATGTGCTTCTGGTTTCAGGCACGCGGCCAGAAATCATCAAACTGGCGCCGCTGTACCACGCGCTGCGCGAGTCGTCCTGGGCCCGGGTGCAGTGGTTACACACCGGCCAGCACGACGAAATGGCCAGGCAGATCCTGGCCTGTTTTGACGTCGAACCCCATATCACGCTGCAGCGCTCGGGCAGCAGCCTGCTGGAGTTCAGTACCGGCTGCCGCCAGCAGCTTGAAGCCGTGATACTGCGCCAGCCATGGTCCCTGCTTGTTGTGCAGGGCGACACCGAAAGCGCTTTTCAGGGTGCGCTGGCGGCGTTTTACAACCGTGTGCCACTGGCGCATGTGGAGGCGGGGCTCAGGACCTACAACCTGGCCCGGCCTTTCCCCGAAGAAGGCCTGCGCCAGATGATCAGCCGGCTGACGCGTTATCACTTCGCACCGACACAACGCGCGCAGGTGGCGCTGCAAAACGAAGGCATCGCCGACGAATTCATCTACCTCACGGGCAACACCGTGATCGATGCGCAGCAATGGACTTGTGCGCACCGGGGGGTCCAGCGCAAGGTGACCGGCCGTGGCCACCTGCTGGTGACGGTGCACAGGCGCGAGAACTGGGGCACCGACGTGGAAGAAATCTGCCACGCGATTGCCGATATTGCGCGGCAGCAACCTAGCTTGCAGGTGTTGTTTCCGGTGCATCTGAACCCGGTCATCCAGGGGCCGGTCCATGCCATTCTGGGCAATATCGCCAATGTCACGCTGACCGCGCCGCTGGACTACACCGGCATGCAGCAGGCGCTGGCCGATGCCTGGATGGTGCTGACCGATTCCGGTGGGCTGCAGGAAGAGGCGCCCACCTTTGGCGTGCCGGTCCTGGTGCTGCGCGACGAAACCGAGCGGCCCGAGGCGATTGAAGCCGGCTGCGCCCTGCTGATTGGTGCCACGCGCAGCGCGATTGTCAGTGAAGTCGCGCGGCTGACACAGGATACCGGCGCCTACACACGCATGGCGCAGGCCGGCAACCCGTTTGGTGACGGCACAGCGTCCCGCCAGATTGTGGAGGCGCTGGCGCGCAGCCTGACTGAAGCGCCTGTCGCCCAGCCCGTGCTGGCCTGATTCACCCCGACCTGAGTTCATGCCATGACTGCCCATCACCGTTCTCCGCTGCAAAGCATGCCACGCGAGGCGCCCGCCTTGCTGGCAACCCTGTTGCTGGGGCCCTTGCCGGCGCTGGCCCAGGTCACCGCCACGGGTGCGCTGATCCCGTCGTTCAAAGACTACCCGGTCGCCGCCGTCATGGCGTCGCTGCTGTTTCTGATTGTGGTGACCATGATGCTGTACGGCGTGCGTCACTTCATGTTCACCATGAACCGGCTGACCGGTGTGCAGCGCCACCCCTATATCGACATTGCGGTGGCGCGCTGGCCGATGATCACCGTGTACATCGCCGCGCACAATGAAGAAAAAGTCATTGCCGGCTGTATCGAGGCTTTGCTCAACACCGACTACCCGGCAGACCGGCTGAAAATTATTCCGGTCAACGACCGCTCGGGCGATGGCACGGGTGCCATCATCGACAGTTATGTGGCGCGTTTCCCCTCACGCATGTCGCCGTTTCACCGCAGCAGCGGCAAGGCCGGCAAGTCGGCGGCGCTGAAAGACGCGCTGCAATTCGCAGAAGGCGACATCGCCATTATTTTTGACGCCGATTACGTGCCTGGGCGCGGCCTGCTCAAGCAACTGGTTGCGCCGTTTTTTGACCCTGAAGTGGGGGCGGTGATGGGCCGGGTGGTGCCGGTGAACAGCGGTGCCAACCTGCTGACCCGCATGCTGGACCTGGAGCGATCGGCCGGTTACCAGGTGGACCAGCAGGCCCGCATGAACATGAACCTGCTGCCGCAATACGGCGGCACCGTGGGCGGCGTTCGCCTGTCTGCGGTTGCGGCGGTGGGCGGCTGGCACGACGACACGCTGGCCGAAGACACCGACATCACCTTCCGGCTGATGTTCAACGGCTGGAAAACGGTTTATACCAACCGCTCTGAATGTTATGAAGAGGTGCCCGAGGACTGGGCTGTGCGCATCAAGCAGGTCACGCGCTGGGCCAAGGGCCACAACCAGGTGATGGCGCGTTACTGGTGGCAGTTTGCCAGCAGCTCCTACCTCACCCTGGGCCAGCGGGTGGACGGCTTGCTGCTGTTGTTTGTGTTTGTCATTCCGTTGGTCATGCTGGCGGGCTGGTTTCTGGCGCTCGGGCTGTATTTCCTGAATGCAGGTTCGCTGCTGTCGCAATTGATCCCCATTTTCGCGCTGATGATTTACGGCACGCTGGGCAACTTTGCCGCCTTTTTTGAAATTGTGGTGGCGGTATTGATAGACGGCAACCGCAAGCGGCTCCGGCTGCTGCCCTTCAACATGCTGGGCTTTCTGGTCAGCCTGTTCGCCATCTCGGGCGCCGTCTGGAGCCTGATGCTGGACCGCATCTTCAAACGCGAGATGGTCTGGGACAAGACCATTCGCTACCGCGCCAAGGCCGCCAAATCATGACTGAAAACTACGCCACCTACGCCGCTTTTGTGCTGATCTGCCTGCTGCTGCTGACCCTGCCGTTTGTGCCGGCGTTCCGCGAGTGGCTGCGGCCCAGCGATGTGGCTGCCTTGCCTATTTCTGCCAACTACACCAGCGACATCGACCACTTTGCCCGGCGTTTGCATGCCGACGTGTCGGCCAGGCTGGGCCTGGGCGAACCCACGGGTTTCGAGGAATTCGAGTTTGTGGCCGACCCCGGTCTGGACACCGCCGCCGACGTGGACTGGCGCCAGGCGAAAAAACGGCTGATCTCGCGCGCCGACATCAGCAGCACCCTGCCGATTCGCAGCGGCCAGCCGGTGTATGTGCAGGGCACACTGCGCGCAGCGGCTGAATCGGCTTTTCCCGCCCTGTATGCCACCGGCGACATTGAGCTCGGCGCCCACAGCACGGTGGACGACTGGGCCCACGCAGACGGCGTGTTGCGCCTGGGGCCGGGCAGTGTGGCACTCAGACGGGTGTCAGCGGGCAACGCCATCGAACTGGGCAATGAGGCCTGGTTTGAACGTCTGCATGCGCCCGTGCTGCGTTTTGGCTCGCGCGCCAGCGCTGTGTTGCCACCCACCGGAGCCGAGCAGACACCGGCCAGTTATGCCGATTTGCCGGGGGCCATCCAGCAGACACCGCTGCTGTTTCTGATTCGCGGCGACTGCGCGCTTCCTCCGGCCCGCATTTACGAAGGCTCGCTGGTAGTGACCGGCTTCCTGACGATAGGTGCGGCCACCACCGTGATCGGGGACATCAAGGCGCGTGAAGGCGTGAGCATTGGCCACCGCGCCGCCGTACACGGCGCAGTGACCTGCGAAAAACGTGTGTATGCCTACAAGGACGCCCGGGCCTGGGGCCCGGTGGTGTCTGAAAGCGACATCCTGATCGGTGCCTGTGCGGTCATTGGTTTGCCCGACGCACCGACCACGGTCAGTGCCCGCAATGTGATTGTCGAGGACGGCGTGGTGATGCACGGCACTTTGTGGGCGCGCGAGATTGGCATGGTGAAACCGGCATGAGGTTCAAACAAGGGATAAGCGGCCTTGCTTTGGGCCTGCTCCTCGGAATCACAGGCTGCGCAAACGCTGCGCCACGGCTGGAACTGGCTGGCTACACGGACGACAGTGGCGCCATCACCGTGCTGCACAAGGGGGATTCGGCCGACCCCTATTTCGCCATGCAGGCCTTGTTGCTGGCGCATGAAAATGGCATGGATGTTTCTGTGCCGGCCGAGAAGTTTGCGAACTGGCTGGTATCGCGCCAGAAACCGGACGGCACGTTTGACCGGTTCTGCCGTGGTGCCGACAAGAAGTGGGTCTCCTGCAAGACCGCCGACGCCGACGATTCGCTGCTCGCGATCTGGATGAAACTGCTGGAGACCATGCCGGCGCAGCTGGCCAGAAACCCGGTCTGGATCAAAAGTTACCAGATCAGCAAGGTCGCACTGGCGCACCTGTACCAGCCTTCGCGCGGAATTTACATGGTCTCGCCGGTGGTGCTGCACGGCCTCTTCATGGACAACCTGGAAGTCTGGTCGCGCATGGTGCACCTGAAGCAGCCCCAGCAGCGGGCCGACTCCGACAAACTCGCGCGCGCGATACATGACACCTTCTGGGACCCCGTCAACAAGCGTTTCCTGGTGTCCACCCAGCTGGAACAGCGCGCGCAGAAGCCGGCTTTTTACCCGGACCATGTGGCACAGATTTTCCCCCTGATGTTTGATTTCCCGCTGCTGCCGGCCAACGCGCGGCCTTACTACCGCAGCTGGATGGCGGCGCACCGCGCCGAGTGGCTGATGCAGGGCGAGGCCGACTATCCGTGGGGCCTGCTCGCCGTGCTGGCGCTGCGCCAGAACGACAAGCTCAGCGCCGGCTGCTGGCTGCGCCAGGCCACACCGCTGCGCCATTCGTCGCGCTGGGCGGTCAGCGATGAAGCGTCGTTTCAGATTTTGCAGAGCCGGGGTGTGGTGGCGGTGGACAAAGAAACCAGCTGCAAATGAAGGCGGCTGCCAATGAGAACATTTTTTTTGAGGATTTCCCTATGTTGAGAGTTGTGTTTCCAGCGCTGCTGGTCATCCTGGTCGCAGCCATGCCAGTAGCGGCGCAGACCGGTGCTGTGGCCGGCGTTGCTGTTCAAGCCGGCGCCCTGCAGACACCCCAGCCCGATCAGGCTGGCACAGAGCCGCTGCGCAATCTGGAGCTGAGCACCGGCGTCCAGCGCCTGAGCAATGGCTTTGGCCACTGGAACGATGTGACCCTGAAGGGCAGCTATGGCCTGGACAAACATGTCTTGCAGGGCGAGTTGTCCGCACACAAGCGTTTTGGCGAAAGCGGCACGTTTCTGGGTCTGAGCGACACTTACACCTTCAATGAAGACTGGTATGGCACGCTGGCAGTGGGTGCTGGCGATGGTGCTTTTTATCTGCCGCGCTACCGGGTGGATGGCACGCTGTACCGGAAATTTCTTCCGGGACGCAATCTGGTCGGCTCGGTCGGTATCGGCCATTACAAGGCGCCCGATGGCCATACCGATCGCAGCGTCTCGTTGGGCGCGGCCTACTACTTTGAAGCCCCCTGGATTGTCGAAGGCGGCGTGCGCCTGAATCGCAGCGAGCCGGGGTCGGTAGACACCCAGCAACAGTTTGTTGCGCTGACCTGGGGGCGCACCAAGCAGGACCTGGTGACCGCCCGTTACGGCTGGGGCGAAGAAGGTTACCTGGCGATCGCGGCGAACCGGCAACTGGTCAACTTTGAGAGCCGCGAGGCCAGCCTGACCTGGCGCCACTGGTTCAATCCGCGCACCGGCGTGCTGGTGGGTGCCAACCGCTACACCAATCCGCTGTACCGCCGCTCCGGCGTGAATGTGGGCATTTTTCACGACTTCTGATAGCCCTCATGAATGCCAAAACCAATTCCATGGAGGCGGCCCGTGAACACGATCGCCTGTTCAATGCCTCGTTTTCCGCGGCCCGCGAGGTCCGCGCCCGAAAGGTCAAGGTACGCCCGCATCGCTCCATCACACCGCTGAAAGTCACGCCCTGGCTGCTGGCGCAGGCGCTGCTGCTTCCGCTGATCCTCTGTGCGCTGCTGTACTGGGGCAAACCCATGCTGCTGGATTTCTGGCGCGACTGCATTTTGTACTGGTCCAGCGGGCTGGATCTGCCCTTCAGCCTGTCAAACCAGCTTGACGACCGGGGGCAATATGCCATGCTGCTGTCGGGCGGGCCGGAAGACCGGCCGTTGCCGGGTCTGACCCTCATGGTCGTGACCACGGTGGTGACGCTGCTGGGCCTGGCACTGTCATTTGGCCTGAAGGGTGCGCAGCTGCCGCTGAAGTATCCGCTGCGCATCGTCATGGTGGTGCAGCTGATCACGCTGATCTATTTCTGGTTGACGCCCGGGGCCTTCCCCTACAGCATTGCACGCCACAGCGAAGAGCTCATGACCATCGGTTATGTGGTGATGATGTCCACGCCGGTGATGCTGGGGGTGGGTTATTACATCCTGAACCAGAGCCTGCTGGTCAAGCTGTTCCACACCGCGCTGATCCTGCTGTTTTTCACGGTGTTGATTCCGCACCAGGTACTGGCGCAGGCCTTCATCATGCAGCACCTGTCGGTGCTGTTCATGCCGGTGCTTTACATCTGCTTTGGCGCTGTATTTGACGCCCTGGTGTTTGTGGCGCTGTACTCCTGGGCGGTCAGCAATGCGCCGGTGGACGCGACGCTCTGAGTAGCTTCATTCAGTAACGCACACTGCAGACTTCCAGCGCATTGAGGCCCAGGTCGGTGATGATGTAGCCGCCCTCGCCGTCCTCGTCCAGAAAACCGTGTTTGGTCAGCGAGGCCACGGTTTTCAGCCCGTGAGCCCGGGTTTTGTGGGGCTGCGGCAGTTTGCGCTCAGACGGCGGCAGGCCCACGATGCGAAAGCCGTAACGCCCGTCTTCCAGGCATTCATACTGCTTGTAAGTCAGTATTTTGATCGGCAGGCTGCCGCTGACATGGCCACTCCACTGGAACTCCGGCGGCACATAGCTGACCCGGTAGGTGCTGTCCTCCCCGGATCTCCTGTCCACAGGGGGGGCGGGGGCGGTCATGGAGGCAGCTTTGCGCCGCATGAGCAGCCAGGCTCCGCAAGCGGCCAGCACCAGCACTACCAGAACAATCACCAGCTCCACGCCATCCCCTTTTTAGTCTTCCCCCGATTATCGGCAGAAATTCCGGGTCCGGCCCTGGTTCGAAAATACCTGACCGTCAGGCCTGCCCGCTGCGCAGTTCAAACTGGGCGTCCCCCATGTAGCGGTCAGCGCCCAGGGCCGCCTGGGTGGCCGCCAGTTCGGCCGCTTCCCACTGGTCGGCCAGCAGCTGTTCCGCCGGACTGAGATCCCAGGGGCGCGCCTGCTCGCCGTGGCTTTGCAGCAACCGCTGGTAAGCATCGTGCACCGGCATCACCAGGCTGGCGTCGCCCAGGCTGGCCTCCAGCGCGCTGCGAAAGCGCTGCAGCGCAGCGACGCGCTCGGCGTCGGAGACTTCCTCGCTGTGAAAAATCCTGACGGTGTAACTCATGCGGCGAGTGTAGAAGAACACACCCGGTCATTTCGTTACTCATCTTGCATTCGTGGTGGAGACTTTTGAAAACCCCCTCCGTACCATCGGTTCTTTTTCAAGGAAATCCAGATGGCACTGCAATCCCCGTTCTTCGGCAAGCGTGACAACGAGCCCGCCAGCTTGCGGCATGGCAGCCCGAATGCCAATCCCTATGCCAATGGCGTGGCGCCCGCCAGCACGGCGAACCTGCAAGCCGCTGCGGCGCCAGCGGCTGCAGCGCCGGCCAGCAGTGCCGCGCGCGAGGGTGGCAGCAAGCTGACGGTAGGCCCGAATATCAAGCTCAAGGGGGTGGAGATCACCGATTGCGATACGCTGGTGGTCGAAGGCCTGGTCGAGGCGACCATGGATTCGCGCGTCATGCAGATCTCGGAGCGCGGCGCCTTCAAGGGCTCGGCTGAAATTGACATTGCAGAAATCCATGGCGAATTTGATGGCAACCTCACTGTGCGCCAGAAGCTGGTGATTTATGCGACCGGCAAAGTCACCGGAAAAATCCGTTACGGCAAGCTCGTGATTGAAGAAGGGGGTCAGCTCGCAGGTGAAATCCTGTTTGGCGCCGTCGGCAATTCGAAGGCGGTTGTGATGGGAAAACCGGGCTTGCAGGTCGCCTGATTGTTGCCCACGCTGACAGCCGCGTCGCGGCTGTCACCGAGTTGACGCGGGCCGCGCGCGGCGGGAACGCACAATGCGCGTATGCCCGCCGTCCTCTCCCCCCTTCAGGCCCAGATTGTTCACTGGCAGGTTCAGCCCGGCGCGCTGGTGTCGGCTGGCGAGCTGCTGCTGGTGCTCGAAGCCATGAAGATGGAGCATGAGGTTCTCGCCCCAAGCGCCGGCCGTCTGTCCGAGGTGTTTTTTCTGGCCGGTGAACAGGTGCAGGCCGGCGCGCAGCTGGCGCTGATTGAAGCCAGTGCGTCTGGCGCCGCGGCGCCCGCAGCGCCACCCCCCGGGGATGTTGCGCCTGCCGGCCCGCGCCCGGACTTGCAGCGTGTCCAGCAGCGTCACGCCAAAACCGCCGATACCAGCCGTGCCGCTGCGATCGGCAAACGCCATGCCCTGGGGCTGCGCAGCGCGCGCGAAAACATCGCCGATCTGTGTGACGCCGGCTCCTTCATCGAATATGGCGCGCTGGCTGTTGCGGCGCAGCGCAGCCGCCGCAGTGAAGAAGACCTGATCAGCAACACGCCGGCCGATGGCATGGTCACCGGCATTGGCAGTATCAACAGTGGCTTGTTTGGCGCCCAGGCCAGCCGCGCCGTGGTCATGGCCTATGACGCCACCGTGCTGGCCGGCACACAAGGCTTGCGCAACCATCAGAAGACAGACCGGCTGTTGGGCATTGCCCTGCAGCAGAAGCTGCCGGTGCTGCTGTTTGCCGAAGGCGGCGGCGGCCGGCCCGGCGACACCGACATGCCTGTTGTGGCCGGCCTGCATGTGGCCACTTTTGCGAGTTTTGCCCGGCTCAATGGCCAGGTGCCGGTGATTGGCATCGCAGCCGGCCGCTGTTTTGCGGGCAATGCGGCCCTGCTCGGTTGTTGCGACCTGATCATTGCCACTGCCGGCAGCAACATCGGCATGGGCGGCCCGGCCATGGTGGAGGGTGGCGGGCTCGGGGTGTTCAAGCCGGAGCAGATAGGCCCCAGCGCCAGCCAGCACGGCAACGGCGTGATTGATGTGCTGGTGGCGGACGAAACCGAAGCGGTGGCTGTGGCACGCCGCTACCTGGCCTTTTTTCAGGGCGATCTGGCGCAATGGCTGGCACCGGACGGCGCGGCCCTGCGTGATCTGGTGCCGGAGAACCGCCTGCGTGTGTATGACTCACTGGCGGTGATACATGGCATCGCCGACAGCGGCAGCGTGCTGGCGCTGCGCACCGGCTTTGGCACCGGCATACACACCGCGCTGGCCCGCATCGAAGGCCGCGCCATAGGCATCCTGGCCAACAACCCGCAGCACCTGGGCGGCGCGATAGACGCCGACGCAGCCGACAAGGCCGCGCGTTTCATGCAGCTGTGCAACGCCCACGGCTTGCCGCTGCTCAGCCTGGTGGATACACCCGGCTTCATGGTTGGGCCGGAAACAGAGGAGCGTGCGCAGGTGCGCCATGTGAGCCGCATGTTCATCGCCGCTGCGCATCTGCGTGTGCCCTTTTTCAGTGTGGTGCTGCGCAAGGGTTACGGCCTGGGCGCCATGGCGATGGCGGCTGGCGGCTTTCATGCACCGCTGTTCACGGTGGCCTGGCCCAGCGGCGAATTTGGCGCCATGGGGCTGGAGGGTGCGGTCAGGCTCGGTTACCGCAAGGAGCTGGAGGCACAGCCGCAAGGGCCGGCACGCGAGGCGCTTTACGACAGCCTGGTCGCCCGGCAGTATGAGCAGGGCAGCGCCCTCAACATGGCGACGACGCTGGAGATCGACGCGGTGATTGACCCGGCCGAGACGCGTGCCTGGCTGGTGCGTGGCTTGCAGTCGGCGCAAATCCAGCCCGCAGGTGGCGGACTGGCCATCGATACCTGGTAGTCAGCCGAACAGGCGAAACAGCAGCGGCAGCAGCAGTGCAGCGAGCACCACCTGCAGGCCCAGCGCCAGCCCGGCGTAGGCCCCGGCATCGGCGTTGACATGCAGGGCGCGGGCCGCGCCTATCCCGTGTGAAGCCGTGCCCAGCGCAAAGCCGCGTGCCGACCAGCCGGCTGCGTCGGTCGGAATCCGCAAGGCATCAAACAGGTATTTGCCGCCCAGCGCCCCGACCAGGCCCGTGAGGACCGCAAAAACGGCGGCGAGTGCCGGTATGCCGCCAATTTTTTCGGCAATACCCATGGCCACCGGTGCGGTGACGGATTTGGGGGCCAGCGACAATAGCACCCCGGTGGGCAAATCCACGGCCCAGCCCAGCAGCAGCGCCGAGCCGCTGGCCGCGACACCACCAGCCAGTGCCGCCAGCAGCAAACGCCCCCAGCGCTGGCGCAGCTCGGCGCGGCGTTGCCACAGCGGCCAGGCCAGCGCCACCACTGCCGGCCCGAGCAGGAAATGGATGAACTGCGCACCGGCAAAATAAACCGGGTAGGACACGCCGGTGGCCAGTAGTGCAGCCGCAAGCAGCAGCACCGACCAGAGCACCGGGTTGGCCCAGGGCGCCTGCTGCAGCCGGGTGTAGGCCGCATGGGCCAGCACATACACGGCCAGGGTGGCCGTCAGGCCGAACAGCGGCGTGGCCGAGAGATAAACCCAGAGTTCAACGAACTTCGGCATCTTTTCGCCACAGGATATGCAGGACCAGGGCGGTCACGGCGAGCCCGGTCACGGTGGACAGCACAATCACCAGCAACATGCGGCCACCGTACTGGCTGATCAGGGACAGGTGGGTCATGACGCCCACGCCCACCGGCACAAACAGCAGCGACAGGTGCGAGAGCAAAAAATCGGCGCAGACCGAGACCGGTTCGCGCACCACAGGCCAGCGCAGCGCGATCAGCAGCAACACCATACCGATGACGGGGCCGGGGAAAGGCAGGGACAAACCGCGCGACAGCAGCTCGCCTATGGATTGCAGCAGCAGCAGGCAGGCGAGGCCGCGCAAGCCTTGCATGATGGCTAAAAGCGCGGCAGGTCCGGGTGGGCGATCTGCCCGCCACGCACCAGCATTTTTCCGTACTCGGCGCAGCGCTGCAGTGTCGGGATCACCTTGCCGGGATTGAGCAGACCCAGCGGATCAAAAGCCCGTTTCACGCCAAACATCTGCTCGTTTTCCGCCGCAGAAAACTGCACACACATGGAGTTGAGTTTTTCCACACCGACACCGTGTTCACCGGTCACGGTACCCCCCATGGCGACACTGGTTTCCAGAATGTCGGCGCCAAACAGCTCGCAGCGATGCAACTGGTCGGCATCGTTGGCGTCAAACAAAATCAGCGGGTGCAGATTCCCGTCACCGGCGTGAAACACGTTGGCGCAGCGCAGGCCGTATTTCTTTTCCATCTCCTGAATGGCCAGCAGGATGTCGGCCAGGCGCTTGCGCGGAATCGTCGAGTCCATACACATGTAGTCGGGGCTGATGCGGCCCGAGGCCGGAAAGGCATTTTTTCGGCCGCTCCAGAAGCGCAGGCGCTCGGCTTCGTTCTGGCTCACTGCAATCGCGGTGGCGCCATGCGCGCGCAGCACGGCGCTCATGCGGCCGATTTCCTCCTCGACCTCTTCCGGCGTGCCGTCACTTTCGCACAGCAGTATGGCCTCGGCGTTGAGGTCGTAACCGGCGTGCACAAAGTCTTCGACGGCGGCGGTCATGGGTTTGTCCATCATCTCGAGACCGGCCGGAATGATGCCGGCGGCAATCACCGCCGCCACCGCGTCACCGGCCTTGCGCAGGTCGTCAAAGCTGGCCATGATGCAGCGCGCCAGCACCGGTTTGGGCACCAGCTTGACGGTGACCTCCAGCGTGACGGCCAGCATGCCCTCGCTGCCGATGACCACCGACAGCAGGTCGTAACCGGGGTTGTCCAGCGCATCGCTGCCAAACTCCAGCAGCTCGCCTTCCACCGTCAGGCCTTTGACCTTGAGCACGTTGTGCAGTGTCAGGCCGTATTTGAGGCAGTGCACGCCACCCGAATTTTCGGCCACATTGCCGCCTATGGTGCAGGCAATCTGGCTCGAGGGATCGGGCGCGTAATACAGGCCCAGCGGCGCAGCGGCTTCGCTGATGGCCAGGTTGCGCACACCGCCCTGGACCACGGCGGTCCGGCTGGCGGCGTCCATCTTCAGGATTTTGTTGAACTTGGCCAGCGACAGCGTCACGCCCAGCTTGTGCGGCATGGCACCGCCCGACAGGCCGGTGCCGGCGCCGCGTGCCACCACCGGCACGGCCAGCGCATGGCAGGTCTTCAGCACGGCCTGGACCTGCTCGTAGCTTTCGGGCAGTGCCACCACCAGGGGGCGCTCGCGGTAAGCGGTCAGGCCGTCGCATTCGTAAGGTGTGGTGTCTTCGCTGTTCCAGAGCAGCGCATGGGCGGGCAATACCGCCTGCAGCGCGCTGACCACCTGGGCCTGGCGTTCGGAGCGCTCGGGCAACTGCTGCTGGCGGGGGGCGACAAGTGCGTTCATGCGAGCCACTTTAATGCAAAGCAGCTGGCGCTGGTTTGAAGAAAATGGCGGCCTTCTGTGAAAAACAGGGCGCTATTGTTTTTATAGCTGCTTGCGCAGGTGCCGAAAGGGCTGCAGGCCAAAATGCCTGAAATCCGGAGAAAAATTCTCAGACTACCGATTTTTTGAGCCAGTCGGCAAAAGCCGCGCATTCCCAGCGGTCCATCATGCCGGTGCGCCAGCACAGGTAGTGGGCATGCGGACTCGGTACATTGCGCGGGTACAGCCGCACCAGCGAGCCGTTGTCCAGCCAGGGCGCGCCGAGCTTGAGCCGCACCAGCGCCACCCCCATGCCGGCGGCAGCCGCGTCACACATCAGGCCGATGTCGTTGAACTGCGAACCTTCCAGCGGTTCCGGCCAGTCCAGGCTGTGGGCGGCAAACCAGGTGCGCCAGGGCTCCAGCGGCGAGCGCAGCAGGGCCTCGCCCTCCAGGTCTTCAGCCGCCTCAAACGGGCCATGCTCACGCACATAAGCCGGAGATGCCAGCGGCGTGACCTCGTCTTTCATCAGGCAGACATGCTCGACGTCGGCATAACGGCCGGTGCCAAAACGCACCATCAGGTCGGCGTCTTCGGCCACCACATCGAGGAGCGGAATCGACACCTGCAAGGTCAGGTCAATTTCGGGGTAGGCCTCGGTGAACTGGCGCAGGCGCGGAATCAGGATGGAGCGCGAAAAAGTCGGTGTGACCGCCAGGCGCAGCTTGCGTTTGCCCGGTGTACCGCTTTGCCCCGCAGCGCCAGGGAATTTCTGCAGAATGGCCAGGCCTTCGCGCACATGGGCCAGGTACTCGCTGCCCTCGGTGGTCAGCGAAAAATCGGCCCGCCCAAACAGCTTGGTGCCAATGATCTGCTCGAGCTGCTTGACGCGGTGGCTGACTGCACTCGGCGTGACATTGAGCTCTTCAGCCGCCTGCGTCACGCTGCGCAGCCGCGCCAGTGTCTCGAAGGTCAGCAGGCACTGGATGGGTGGGATTCTCGACGCGGTCATGGGCTGGCGTCTGTCATTGCGGACCTGATCCGCAATCCATGCCGCGCAGCCCGGAGTCCGTGGCGCTTGTGGCATGGATCCCGGGTCAAGCCCGGGATGACAAGCGGGGAAGTCATTTGAAGATCACGGTTTTATGACCGTTCAGAAGCACGCGGTGTTCGCTGTGCCAGAGCACTGCGCGTGCCAGCACCTGGCTTTCGGTATCGCGGCCCATGGCGGTCAGCGCTTCGACGGTTTTGCTGTGGTCGGCGCGCGCCACGTCCTGCTCGATGATGGGGCCCTCGTCGAGGTCAGCCGTCACGTAGTGGGCAGTGGCGCCTATCAGCTTGACGCCGCGCGCATGCGCCTGGTAGTAAGGCTTGGCACCCTTGAAGCTGGGCAGAAAGGAATGGTGGATGTTGATGGCGCGGCCAGCGAGTTTTTTGCACAGGCCGTCGCTGAGGATCTGCATGTAACGCGCCAGCACCACGAGTTCTGCGCCTTCGGCTTCGACGATGTCGTACTGGCGTTTTTCGGCTTCCGCCCGGGTCGCCGCCGTCACCGGGATGTGGTGAAAAGGCACGTTGTAGCTGGCCGCCAACTGGTAGAAGTCGCGGTGATTCGAGATGATGGCGCGTATGTCCAGCGGCAACAGGCCGGACTTCCAGCGGAACAACAAATCGTTCAGGCAATGGCCTTCCTTGCTGACCATCAGCACCGTGCGCATCGGCTGGCTGCTCTGGTGCAGGCTCCAGCGCATGTCGAACAGCAGGCCGAGTACGCCGACCTCTTCCTTCAGCGTCTCGAAAGGCAGTTGCGCGCACGCGAAGCTGACGCGCATGAAAAACAGGCCAGTGGCGTCAAGGTCGGTCGCGTCGCGCTTGTCGTCGCTGAACTGCGCGGCTTCCAGAATGTTGCCGCCACGCTCAAACAGAAAACCGGAAACGGCATGAACAATGCCTGGACGGTCCGGGCAGGACAGGGTGAGGATATAAGTAGGGCTCATGGCAGATGAATTGTCGCAGGCGCTTGCAGCCAGCATGCACATTGTCGCCGGGAGTGCCAGAATGCATCAGACACTGCCAAATCTGGCCACCCACCATCCAGCAGGAGATTTTCAGATGGCTTATCAAGACTTCAACATGGACCACCAGTGGCTGCCGTTCACCCCGAACCGCAGCTTCAAGAAGGACCCGCGGGTTTTTGTGGCTGCCGACGGCATGTTTTTCACGACCCACGACGGCAGGCAGGTGCTCGACGGCATCTCCAGCCTGTGGTGTGTGGGCGCCGGCCACAAGCGCAAGCCGATCAACGAAGCCATCAAGAAGCAGCTCGATACGCTGGATTACGCGACCGCCTTCCAGGCCAGCAACGACCAGGCTTTCAAGGCGGCCGAGATGATTGCCGGCATGGCGCCCGGCGACCTGAACCAGGTGCTGTTCTGCAATTCCGGCTCCGAGGCGGCCGACACCTCGCTGAAGGTGGCGCTGGCCTATCACCGGGCGCGCGGCGAAGGCCACCGCAATGTGTTCATAGGCCGTGAAAAGGGTTACCACGGCGTCGGTTTTGGCGGCATGAGTGTGGGCGGCATTCCGGCGAACCGCAAGGTGTATGGTTCCGCCCTGTTGCCGCGTGTGGACCACATGCGGTTTATCCATGACCCGGTCAACCATGCGTATATCCATGGCGTCGAACCCGAGTGGAAAGAAGACATCCTGCTCGAACTGGAGCAGCGCATCCTGCCGCTGCACGACCCCAGCAACATCGCCGCGGTCATCGTCGAGCCGGTGGCCGGCAGCGCCGGCTGGTACCTGCCCCCCAGGGGTTACCTCAAGCGCCTGCGCGAGATCTGCGACAAACACGGCATCCTGCTGATTTTTGACGAGGTCATCACCGGCTTTGGCCGCCTGGGGGTCAACTTTGGGGCCGACTACTACGGCGTGGTGCCCGACATGCTGAACTTTGCCAAATGTGTGACCAACGGCGTGATTCCGCTCGGTGGCGTGATCTGCACCGACCGCATCTACAACACCATGATGGAGGCCAATGCCAACAGCCCGGCGCATGCGGTGGAGTTTTTCCACGGTTACACCTACTCGGGCCATCCGGTGGCCTGTGCGGCGGCGATTGCCACCCTGAACCTGTTCAAGGAAGAGCAGCTGTTTGAGCGCGCGGGCCAGATGGGCAAGGTGCTGGGCGACGCCATGCACAGCGGCTTCAAGGGCCTGCCCCATGTGGTCGGTATCCGCAGCCTGGGCCTGGCCGGCGCGGTGGAGCTGGCGTCCATCGCCGGCTCGCCGGGCAAACGCGCTTACGACATCTTCATGGACTGCTTCAAACAAGGCGTGCTGGTGCGCCCGGCGGCCGACAACATCGTGATCTGCCCGCCCTATATTGTGGAAGCCGCGCAGATTGACCGCATCGTCAGTGTGGTGGCGGACGCGATCAAAAAGAACGCCTGATACGCGCGGCGGGACCCGCCCTACTTCGCCCGCAACTGCTCCTGCAAGCCCGCGCAGTGATCTTGTTCGGGCACTGCCGGGGTGGGCCAGACCGCATCAAAAGCCGCCCCGGCACCGGTGCTGGGCGGGCCGGCATGCAACAACACGGCCTTGAAGACGGTCCCGGGTGGCAGGTGCTGAGCCACGCCCAGTTCCCGGTTGACGTGGCCGCTGCCGGCCAGCAGCAGCACGGTTTTTCCGGGCAGGGCCGCTTGTTCCATGGTGCGCGCCATGCTGATGTCGCGCGCGATCTGGATACGGGTCATCGGTGCAATCCGCTCTTCCGGCAGCAGGCCGCAGTGACCGGTGCGTATCAGCTGTTGCTGCGCCTTGAGCGCCGGACCGGGCAATTGCCGGTCCAGTTGGCTGTCGGCCATGGCCTGGCGCATCTGCGCGGCCGGCAGGTTGGCGCCCAGCACCGGCACACCGGCCTTGACGGCTGCCATCACGGCCGGGCCATAGGCCGGCCAGGGCCAGCTTTTGTCGTTCCAGTTGAGCGCCGACCGCACCTGCAGCTGGGTGCTGTTCGATTTCAGGGCAGCAGTGCTGCTGCCGGCCTCGGCCATTTCCAGCGCCAGTGCCGCGAGCTGGCCGCGCACCGCCAGGTGCTCTATGACCTCGCGCTGAATCTGCTGGTGTTCGGCCGCATCGTGTTGTTCGCCGAGCGCGATCAGCGCCGCAGGCAGCAGGGCGTCGGTGCGCACGGTGATGTCGTCAGGCGCATGCGGAAACAGCCTGGGCTCGGGCACTTTGGCGCAGGCCGACAGCAAGAGCATCAGCAGGGGCAGGGTCCGTCGGGTGGTGCGAAAGAAGGGGGGCATCGGGTGTGTGGGTGGCTCAAAGCGATACTAGCGCCATATGCCAACGGCGTCTGCCGCCTGGTCCCCATCCTGTCGGCCCCTGTTGATGCCTGTCAAACCTGTCCCTGTCATTTTGACCTTGCTGCTGGCCTGGGCCGGCGCCGGGCTGTGTGTCTGGCTTGGCACGCCCCTGCCATGGATGATTGGCCCCTTGCTGGCCAGCGCCTGTGCCTCGGTGGCAGGCGCGCCCACGGCCAGCTGGCGTGTGCTGGGCGGTGCCGGGCAATGGGTCATAGGCGCGGCGCTGGGTCTGTATTTCACGCCCCAGGTCACTGCTTTGGTCGGCAGCCTGTGGTGGGCCATTGTGCTGGCGATTGCCTGGGCGCTGCTGCTGGGGCTGGGTTTTGGCGTCTGGTTGCATCGCGTCAATGCACCCCACATGGCGAATCTGCCGGCGCCGGCGCTGCGTGCCACCAGTTATTTCGCCGGTGCGATCGGTGGCGCGTCCGAGATGACGCTGCTGGCGGAACGCGCGCATGCACGCACCGACCTGGTGGCTGCCGCACACAGCCTGCGCCTGTTGCTGGTGACGCTGACCATTCCTTTTGCGATGCAATGGAGCGGCTTGCAGGGGCTGGACATCAATCCCCCGGTGCTGCGCGCCGTGGACGGCGCTGGCCTGGCCGCACTGGCCCTGGCGACGGCGGCGGGGGCCGGGCTGCTGCACCGGCTGGGGCGTACCAACCCCTGGTTCATGGGGCCGCTGCTGGTGGCCATGGGGCTGACCATGGCCGGTGTGCACCTGTCCGGCATACCGGTCTGGCTGACCAATGCCGCCCAGTTGCTGATTGCCGTGGGGCTGGGCGTGCGCTTTTCACGCAGTTTTCTGCAAGCCGCCCCGCGCTGGATGGCTTCGGTGGCGCTGGGAACACTGGGCATGCTGGGCTTGTGCAGCGCTTTTGCGGCCTTGCTGGCCTGGGCCACCGGCCTGCCGCTGGCCACGCTGGTTCTGGGGACTTCTCCGGGCGGTATTGCCGAGATGGCCATCACCGCCAAGGTGCTGCAGCTCGGTGTGCCGGTGGTCACGGCGTTTCAGGTGTGCCGGCTGGTGGCGGTACTTGTTCTGGTGGCACCGCTGTACCGCTGGCTCTACCTGGCGGACTGAGCTTGCGTCCTCAATGCCGGAATTTTCCGTCGCGCGAGACGATCGCCAGATCCACCAGAGTCATGCCGGCGTGCGAGCCCGGCAGGTAGCTGGCCCGCAAGCCGTTCAGGTCAATGCTGCCAGCGTTGTGCAGGCCGCGCACAAAGCTGTCGCGTGTCGGGTCGGTGCCGGCCAGGCGCAGGGCCGCGACCATGGCCTTTGCTGTCAGGTAGCCTTCCAGGCTGCCATAGGAGAAATCCTGACCGGGCTTCAAGCGTGCGAATTCTTCCTGGTACTCGCGCGTGATGCCGGTTTTGCGTTCCCATGGGCTGGGTACCACCTGGGAAAACACCATGCCGTGCGCGAGTTCGCCCAAATGGCTGGCGAGCTGCGTCGAGCCCGAATTCACGCCGCTGAAGGCGGTCCGCACACCCTGCTTGCGGGCCTCGCGAATCAGTCTTTCATACACGCTGGCGCCACCATGGTTGATCACCACCTGAGCGTTGGTGGTGGCGATACGTTGGGCCATCTGGCCGATCTGCACATCGTTCACATCGGATTTGAAGGGCAGGTCTGCCACCAGTTCCATACCCAGATCCCGGCACAGCAGCTTGACGTTCTCCAGGTGTTGCTGACCGGTCTCGGAGTCGGACCGGACAAAGGCTACACGCTTGGTCCCGGTTTTTTTTGCGTAGTCGAGCAGTGCGCGGAACTCTTCCCGATGTTCGGTGCGCACCGGAAAAACCAGCGGCTGATGTGGGCGGCGCAGGGTGGGTGATCCAGCCATGGGACCAAAGAAGGGCACGTTCAGGTCCACCGCGGCTTTCATGACTGCGGTGGACGGACCGCCTTCGATTGAGCCGAACAGGATGAACACCTTATCCTGCGCCACCAGCTGCCGGGCATTGGCTTCGGCTTTGGCCGACTGGTTGTCGTCGTCCAGCGTCTGCAGCACGACCTGCCGTCCGTTGACGCCACCGCGGGCGTTCACAACCTGCAGGTAGGTCTGGATGCCGTCCTGGACTGCCTTGCCATACTCGTTTTTTCCACCCTGCAGGGTGATGGTCTGGCCAATCAGGATCTGGCGCGGCGATACGCCGTCAGTGGCCAAAGCCCACTGCGTGCACAGTACAAGGCAAGCGGCGAGCAGCCGGGGAAGAGAAAGAGTCATGGTCTGGTCCTGGGGCGAGGTGCTGGCGGCACCACATGCCATCGCGGCGGCGGGTGGTTGATGTAAATAATTGTTACACCGCGTCGCCCCGATTTTCCTGACGCCCGTCAATGACCTTCAAGAATCGTCGGGGACCCGGTCCGGGGCCGACGTCTGTCTGGCCCGTGTCAGTGCAGCCCGATAGGCGTGTGCGCCAGCTCGGCGTAGCCTTCCAGCGTGTCCTCGATTTCTTCCTGGGTGGGTGTGTTTTTCTGCCAGCCGTTCAGTCGCTGCTGAAACAGCTCGGCCCAGGATCCGTCCAGATACACCTCTTTGCCCGAGCGTTTGTCCACAATTTCAAAGCCGTGGCGCGCGAGTTCGGGCACCACCGGCACGGGGGCGGATTCTTCGGGCGCGTTGGCGTGGATCTGCACCACCACAAAGGAGTCAGAGTCGTAAAGCATTTGCATGGTGCAGTGTCCTTCCGGAGGCGAGATGTTGATGCTCATCAGATAGCAACGATTGAGCCAGGTTCAAGGCGCACAGGGTAAATCCGGCAAAAGCCAACAAAGTCACGCGAATCAGGGCTTTTCCGTCCCGCGCAGCTGCTGGTCGATGAAATCCCCGTTTTTCTGGGTGATGCGGCTGCGCACCGGCAGGTAGTCCATGCCGGGTGCAAACCAGATTTCCACCGTCTGGTCGTAGTCGCGCTGCACCTGGCGCGTCAATTTGATGGTGGCGATGTCGCCCGCCGGCAAGCGCAGTGTTTCCGGCTCACCGACGGCAAAGGTCCAGGTGGTGGCCTCCGTCGGCCCCACCGTGTACAGCGCCAGCGTGCTGCCCGGCGGGTATTTGGCCGGGTCCCCGGCCAGCAGGCTGCCCAGCTGCAAAAACACACTGAGGCGGTCTTGCGCGCCGCGCAGCCAGGGCGCATCGGGGGTATTTGCGCTGAAGCTGATCTTGCCCTTGTCGGCTTCAAAATGGGCGGCGCGTTCGCTGCGCGACTTGTCGGAAAAACGTGTGGGCGCCAGGCCATAGTCGGTGATGTTTCCGCTGCTGCTCATGCTGCGCGAGCCCAGAAAAAGGGCGCTGACCTCCATTTTGGCCTCGTAGCTCTGGCCGTCCTGCCGCCAGTCCAGCTCGGCGAAAGCGCTGTAATCCTGGTTTTTCGAACGTCCGGTCATCGCGTATTTCAGGCGGACCGAGCCCGGAATGGTCAGCGCCACCATGGGTGCAACTGCGGGCGCGGCTTGAGCGGCGGGGGGGGGCGCTTCGGCCGCCGCCACCGGCGTGTCCGGGACCGGTAGGGGTGGTGCCGGCGTTGCTATTGATTCGATAGCTGTCGGTGCAGGTTCGGCAAGGGCCGGTGCTGCATTTCGTCGCAAGGCCGGGGGCCGGGCCGGCACCACGGGCGGCGTTGCAGCGGCGACGCTGGCGGGCTTGATTTCAATGGTGCGTGTGATCAGCGGCTGCAGTCGCGTGCCGGGGCCGGCCTTCAGCTCCCAGGGGGTGGGCGCAGCCCGCAACACCAGGCCGTGCAGCAGCAGCACCAGCGCCGTCAAAAGCAGCAAGGCGCGCGCAGGCGGCGCTGCTGTCTGCCGGTCGGGCGCGGTGTTCATCCCGGTGTGAACCCCAGATCGCTGGAAAGTTGCCGTGCGGCGGCGGCCAGCGGTCTGGCCACTGCGCCGTCCCAGGCCGGATCGAAAGTCGCCAGCGAGCCCAGCGCCACCATGCCGAGCACCAGGTGCCCGTCGGCGTCAAACACCGGCGCGCAGAAGCCGCCCACGCCGGGCAACAAGGTGTCCACCACACGCGCCAAGCCACGCTGGCGCACCTCTTGCAACGCCGCCGTCACCTCGGCCATGGTTTTGGGCACGTCTTTGCGCGCCAGTTTTTGCATGCGCGCCAGTTCGTCCTTGAGCAAGGGCGGCAGGCGCTCATGCGGGCGCTGGTTTTCCCGGCCGTGGCTGCCGGCGCCGGCGTTTTGCGCCATGAAGGCAGAAAAACACAGGCCGGTGGCCGACGACAACAAAGGCATGACATCGCCCAGGCGCAAATTGACGGTCACCGCCTGCGGCGACTCTTCCCAGTGCACGATGGTCGGCCCCTGGTTGCCCCACACCGCCAAGGCCAGGGTCTGGCCGATTTGTTCCATCAGCGGGCCCAGGCGCTGGCGCGCGATTTTGATGCTGTCCAGCCGCGACAGCGATGCCAGGCCCAGCTTCAGCGCGGCCGGACCGAGGTCGTAACGCGTGCTGCCGGCGTCCTGTGTCACCAGCTCCAGGCGCTGAAAACTCACCAAGTAGCGGTGTGCCTTGGCAGCGCTCATGCCGGCAGCGGCCGCGAGGTCACGCAGCATCAGTGCGCCGCTGGAGGCGGCCAGCACCTGCAGCAGGCTGAAGCCCACTTCCACCGACTGGATGCCGGCCCGCTGCGAGGGCGGGGCCGTGGGGCGGGCGGGGGAAGTTTTGCGCTCTTTCATGGAATTCGATTAAAATCCAAAATTACATTTAGGTAAACTGATTTCACTTATCGTAATTTTAGCGGTGGCGGGTGCGCAAGGGCAACAGGCCAGCCGTCGACCCCGCTGAAACCCTGACCCAAAGGAAATTGATGAAGCTCGCTACCTACAAAGATGGATCGCGCGACGGCCAGCTCGTGGTGGTCTCGCGTGACCTCACGACGGCCCATTATGCGACGGGCATAGCGGGCAAATTGCAGCAGGTGCTCGACGACTGGAACTTCCTGTCGCCGCAATTGCAGGATCTGTACGACAGCCTGAACAGCGGCAAGGCGCGCCACACCTTTCCGTTTGAGCCGGCGCGCTGCATGGCGCCGCTGCCGCGCGCCTACCAGTGGGCCGACGGCTCGGCCTATATCAACCATGTGGAGCTGGTGCGCAAGGCGCGCGAATCCGACGTGCCCGACAGTTTTTACAAAGACCCGCTGATGTACCAGGGCGGCAGCGATGACTTCATCGGGCCTTGCGACGATGTGGTCTGCCCGAGTGAAGACTACGGCATCGACTTTGAAGCCGAAGTCGCCGTCATCACCGGCGACGTACCCATGACCAGCACGCCCGAGCAGGCGCTCGACGGCATACGCCTGGTGATGCTGGCCAACGATGTGAGCCTGCGCAATTTGATTCCCAACGAGCTGGCCAAGGGTTTTGGTTTTTTCCAGAGCAAACCGGCGACGGCCTTCAGCCCGGTGGCGGTCACACTCGACGAACTCGGTGACGCCTGGGACCAGGGCCGCATCAACCTGACCATGCAAAGCACCTGGAACGGCCGCAAGGTTGGCATGTGTGATGCCGGCCCGGAGATGACCTTTCACTTCGGCCAGCTGATTGCCCACATCTGCAAAACCCGCAACGTGCGTGCCGGCTCCATCATTGGCTCGGGCACCGTCAGCAACAAGGGTGTTGAGGTCAAGGGCAAGATCGACTGGCCCAGGGGCTACAGCTGCATTGCTGAAAAACGCGCGATTGAAACCATACAGGACGGCAAACCCTCGACCGGATTCATGAAATTCGGCGACACCATACGTATAGAGATGAAAGGCAAGGACGGCGAGCAGGTGTTTGGCGCGATTGACCAGAAGATCGTCCCCTGCGCCTGAGCCGGCCGGGCGGTTTGCAGCGGGGCGGCTTTTATCCAATAATGAAAGCCAACTGCTGCGTACCGCAGGGAGGCTTATGACCATCAGGATGTATTCGACCCGGCGCTTGCTGGTGCCACTGCTGCTGGTGTTGCTGGCTGTGCCTGCCGCCTGGGCCCAGTCCACCTTCGACAAGGTCAAGAGCCGCAGCCAGCTGGTGGTGGGCTACCGCGAAAACGCCTTTCCTTTTTCATTCGCCGATGGCAAGGGGGCGGCCGGTTACAGCATGGACCTGTGCGCGCCCATCATAGAGCGCATGGCCCAGGCGTCCGGCGCGAAAAACCTGCGCGTGGTGTACCAGGCCGTCGAGCAGGAGCGTGTGGTCAGCCTGCTCAAAAGCGGTGCGATTGACCTGATGTGCGGCAATACCAGCGACACCGAAGCCAGGCGCAAGCAAGTGGCCTTTTCACCGCCGATTTTTTATGCCGCTGTACGGGTACTGGTGCGCAGCAGCGACAAGCTGGCCACGCTGGACCAGCTGGCGGGAAAAAACCTGGTGGTGCTGGGCGGCACCACGGCCAGGGGCGCGCTCGATACCCATGCCGCGAAGCAGGGCCTGAAGTGGAAGATCGCCAATGTGCTTGAGCACGATGCGGCCATGAGTCAGCTGAGCCTGCGCCAGGCCGACGCTTATGCGCGCGACGACGTTCTGTTGCTCAACGCGGTGTTGACCGCGAAAAACCCGGCTGATTTTGTGCTGTTGCCCGAGCGCCTGTCCTCCGAACCGATAGCCATTGTCTACAGGAGCGGCGACCCGGCGCTGCAAAAACTGGTGGACCTGTCGCTTGTCGAGTCCATGCGTAACGGGAAGTTCAGCCAGGCCTACGAGAAATGGTTTACCAGGCCTGCACCTCCGGCGAACAAGGCGCTGAACCTGCCGATGTCCCCGGAGCTCAGTCGTTTGATTGCCGCGGCCAGATAAGCCGGGGGCCGTTGTCAGTTCAGCTGCCCGGCAAAAGCCCTGATGCCACGCAGCAGCATCTCGACCGAAATCGCCACCAGGATCAGCCCCATCAGGCGCTCAAACGCCATCACCACGCGTTCGCCCAGCACCCGCTGAATGCGCTCGGCCAGCACCAGCACCACGGCGCAGACGGCCATGGTGACACACAGGGCCGCCACCCATTCCATGCGCCGCGCGGGCGCTTGTGACACCAGCAGCAGCACCGTGGCCAGTGCCGACGGTCCGGCCAGCGCGGGAATCGCCAGCGGCACGATCAGCGGCTCGCCCTGCAGGGGCTCGGCCTCGACATGGGCGACCGGAAAAATCATGCGCAGTGCAATCAGGAACAGAATCACCGCGCCGGCGATTTGCAGCGACAGCTCGCTGAGGTTCATCACGCGCAAAAAGCTGTCGCCGACAAACATGAAGGCCAGCAGCAGCAGGAAGGCAATCAGCACCTCGCGCAGGATCACAAAGGCGCGGCGTTCGGGCGCCACGCCGCGCAGGGCGTTGGCAAAGATCGGGATGTTGCCTAGCGGATCGGTGATCAGCAGCAGCAAAATCGTCGCCGAGGCAAAGGTGTAATTCATGCTGCGTAAATGGCCTGAAGATCCCGGAAGCCCTTGATCTCCAGCGGGTTGCCGAAAGGGTCGCAAAAGAACATGGTCCACTGCTCGCCCGGCTGGCCTGCAAAACGTAGCTGCGGCGCAAACAGGAATTCGGTGTGGGCGGCTTGCAGGCGCTGCGCCATGGCCTGCCAGTCGGGCAGCGCGAGCACCAGGCCGAAGTGTGGCATGGGCACCAGCGTGTCGCCGACATGGCCGGTACGTTCCGTCTTGAAGGGCTGGCCCAGGTGCAGCGAGAGCTGGTGGCCCATGAAATCAAAATCCACCCACGTGGCGGTGGATCGGCCCTCGGTGCAGCCGAGCACGCCGCCGTAAAAACGGCGGGCCGCGTCGAGATCGGTGACATTGAAGGCGAAATGAAACAGGCTGCGCATCCGGTCAAGGATAGCAGCCTGCGTCGCGCCGGTTGTTGTCACCGGCCGAAAATCCCCAGCTCAGACGGTCGAAGGATCGGCTGCCATGTTGTCAAATTTCCTGAAGTACTGGCGGGCCAGCGCGACCAGCTGGCCGTCGCTGGGGTGGTCGCTGGCCACCGAATCGACCACGCTGCCGGCCACAGCCGGCAGGTGGCTGGCGCACCAGTCGCGGAACTGGTTGCGCACCAGCCCGGGGCCGGTGAGCAACACCTCGTGGCTGCCATTCAGCGCCTGGGCCACGTCGGCAAAAAAGGCGGCGCTGTCGTCGGCCTTGCCCTGGTGTTTGTGGTGCGTGCGCGACTTGATGCGCTGGGCTTGCATGTGTTCGCGGTCAAACATCACCACATGGGCTTCGGACTGGTCGATCCAGACAACGGCGTGAAAAGTGCTCATGAAATCCTCTGAAAGAAAAAAGAGTGGAAAAAGGGGCTCAGGCGGCCTGGGCTTGCTCGGCCTTTTCCTGGCAGGCGATGCAGCGCCACGCTTCAGGGCTGGCCTGCAACCTGGCGGCAGGAATGCTGGCGCCGCAGTCGGTGCACAAGCCGTAACTGCCGGCTTCGATGCGGGCCAGGGCTGCGGCTATGGCGGCGAGTTCGGCTGTTTCGCGTTCGCCCAGGGCGAACTCGAGTTCGCGTTCGGTGGCCACTTGCGCACGCGAGTCCTCGGGCTGGCCGAAATGGTCGGCAGCGGCGTCAGCGCGGCTGATAGTTCCGCCGCGCTGCGCCGAAATCTGTGCCAGCAGGGCGGCGCGCATGTCCAGCAGTTGCTGCTGGTAGGGCGCGGTCTGTAGTTTGTCCATCGGTCATCCTTCCTGTAATCGCCTTCATCATGGGTCATGGCGCCATGCTCCCGCTTGATCAAGGTCAAGCGGGCCGCCCTTGGCCGGTGCGAGGCACAATCCGGAGATTGCTTTTGCCACCCGACGGAGACACCATGACGGCCGAGACCATCAACTACAGCGCCTACCAGACCCTGAACATCACGCGCCGGGGTGTGGCCGGTGCGGTGCTCGACATCCAGATGAAAGCGGCCAACGGCAAGTTGCCCACCGCCGGCCACGACGGTCACCGGGAGCTGGCGCAGATCTGGCGCGACGTGGGCAGCGACGACACGGTGCGCTGCGCCGTGTTGCGCGGCGAAGGCCTGGGGTTTTCCGGCGGTGGTGATCTGGCGCTGGTGCAGGACATGGCCGACAACTTTGCCACCCGCACCCGCGTCTGGAAAGAAGCCCGCGACCTGGTATACAACGTGATCAACTGCGACAAACCGATTGTCAGCGCCCTGCATGGCCCGGCGGTGGGCGCCGGGCTGGTGGCGGGCTTGCTGGCCGACATCTCGATTGCCGCCAAAAACGCGAAGATTGTCGACGGCCATACCCGCCTCGGTGTGGCGGCCGGTGACCACGCGGCCATCGTCTGGCCCCTGCTCTGCGGCATGGCCAAGGCCAAGTACTACCTGATGCTGTGTGAGCCGATCAGCGGGGAAGAAGCCGAGCGCATCGGCCTGGTGTCGCTGGCGGTGGACGAGGCGCAGTTGCTGCCCAGGGCCTATGAGGTCGCCGACCGCCTCGCGGCCGGTTCGCAGACCGCCATCAGCTGGACCAAATACGCGCTGAACAACTGGTTGCGCCAGGCCGGCCCGGCCTTTGACGCCTCGCTGGCGCTGGAGTTCATGGGTTTTGCGGGGCCGGATGTGCGCGAAGGTGTGGCCAGCCTGCGCGAGCGCCGGCCACCGGCATATGGCCCCGGCGGGCTGTAGTTGCTACAAAAAAAATAGCTGTCTGCGCAAGTGCCATAAGGGCCAGGGGCTGATTTGGCTCTTGAGTGTGGCGTAGCGAGCGGCTGGCGGATAAAACGGGTTGACGTGGCGCCGTGACCCTGCACAATGAAAGCACCGTGAACCCATCAGACGCCGAGTACAACACCAGGAGACAACCATGAGTGACGCTGACAATTCTTCCTTCGCCGGTTTCGGCAAGATGGTTCCTGGTTTTGATTTTTTGCAAAACCTGGCCAAACAGGCGACCGACACCGCGACCCAGAAGATTCCGCAGTTGCCCAACCTCGGCAACTGGATCGCGCCCACGCTCAATGTCGAGGAGCTTGACAAACGCATCGAGGAGCTCAAGGCGGTGCAGTTCTGGCTGGACCAGAACGCGATGGCGCTCAAGGCCACCATCCAGGCGCTGGAAGTGCAGAAGATGACATTGGCCACCCTCAAGGGCATGAACTTCAACATGGGCGATGTGGCCAACGCCTTCAAGCTCAAAGTGGCCGATACCGTGGCCGGCGGGGTGCAGAAAGTCACCGACAAGGCCAAGGCTTTTTCCGGTCTTGAAATTCCGCCCACCGGCTTTCAGGCCGCGGCCGCGAGCAAACCCAAAGCCAGACCCAAAGCTGCCCCAGCCAAGGCCGGCACACCGGCGCCCGGTGTGGTCGACCCGATGCAGTGGTGGGGCGCCCTGACACAGCAGTTCCAGAACATCGCCACTACAGCCATGCAGGACGCCGCAAAAAAGACCGCGGTGAGTGCCACCAAAAACATGGCAACCGGGCTGGCCAAGGACGCGATGAAAACCGCCACCGGCATGGCCAAGGGCATGGCCGATTCGGCCGGCCGGACCGTCGCCAAGGGCGCCCGCTCCGCCATGAACAGCGCGCTGCGCAGCAGCCAGGCCTGGCCCACACCGACGGCGGGCCGGGCCGCAGCGCCGGCCAAACCCGGGGCAAAAGCCGCCCCGCGCAAGACCGCGCGCAAAACTGCACGCTGACAGGCCGCCTGATGCCTGTTGCTGGAAAGTGACCATGTACCGTCTTCATGGCTTCTGCCAGTCCGGCAACACCTTCAAGGTGGCTTTTTTGCTGCGTGCGATGGGGCAGGACTGGGAGCCGGTGTTTGTGGACTTCATGAACGGCGTGACACGCACCGAGTCCTGGCGCGACCAGACCAATGTGATGGGCGAAGCGCCGGTGCTGGAGGAGGGTGCGCGGCGCCTGACACAGTCGGGCGTGATCCTGACTTACCTGGCCGACAAACATGGCGCTTACCAGGGCACAGACGCTGACGAAAAACTCGAAGTCCTGCGCTGGCTGCTGTTTGACAACCACAAGTTCACCAGCTACTTTGCGACCTACCGTTTCATGAAAGCCTTCGGCCCCGCAGCGCCCGATGCGGCGGTGATGGGCTGGCTGCGCGGACGCCTGGACAACGCCTTTGGCATTGTGGACAAACACCTGGCCACGCGTGATTTCATGGTGGGCAGCGCGCCCACCATTGCCGATTTTTCGCTCTGCGGCTATCTTTTTTATCCGCTCGAAGAAAGCGGCTATGAGCTCGCCGGGCGTTACCCCCACATCTGGGCCTGGCTGGACCGCCTGCGCCAGATCCCCGGCTGGGCCCCGCCTTACGACATCCTGCCGGGAGCGCGTTTGTTGCCGAAATGGTGAGGCCCTGGGGCCTGCAGCGCGCTAACATGGTGGCACCATGAAACTTTTCCCTTACGGTCACGCCACCCACCCGCAATGGCAGATGGCGGCCGGGCTGGTGCTGGCCCAGCTGCGCGCCCTGATGGCGCTCCCGGCTTATGCGAGTGCGCCGTCGCTGGGGCTGCTCTACATCACCGATCATTACGCCGCGCAGGCGCAGGACATTCTGGATTTTGTCGGCGGCGAGCTGCCTGAAATCACCGACTGGGCCGGCACAGTCGGCATCGGCATTGCTTCCAACAACGTCGAATATTTCGACGAGCCGGCGCTGGCGGTGATGCTGTGCGAATTGCCCAGCGACCAGTACCGGGTGTTTTCCGGCGTGGCGCCCCTGCCGGCCATAGGCGCCAGCCATTTCCAGGCGCACACCGCGCTGGTGCACGCCGACGCGGGCACACCCGACGTGGCCGAACTGATAGACGAGATGGCGCAGCGCACCGGCAGCGGCTATGTGTTTGGCGGTCTGGCCTCCAGCCGCAGCAATGCGGTCCAGTTTGCACTCAGCGGCGATGGCAATGTCAAGGGGCAGGGCGCCGCCGGCGGCGTGTTCAGCGGCGGCCTCAGTGGAGTCGCTTTTGCCCGGGGCGCCGCGCTGATGTCGCGCGTGACCCAGGGCTGCCAGCCGGTTTCGCGCGAGCACGAAATCACGGCCTGTGACGCCAACGTTGTCACCGGGCTGGACGGCGCCAGCGCGCTCGATGTCATGCTGGCCGACCTCGGCGTGTCGCTGGACAGCCCGCGTGATGCACTGGAGAAGGTGCGTACCACCCTGGTCGGATTACGCAGTATTGACGCCGGGCTGCAGGACGGCCGGATTCACAGGCCGGGCCAGTTCGGTGCCGATGTGCTGGTGCGCCACATCATCGGCCTGGACCCGGCCCGCAAGGGCATCGCGATTGCCGAGGTACCGCAGCTGGGGATGAAGCTGGCCTTTTGTGAACGCAACGCGGTCGCGGCACGCGCCGACCTGGTCCGCGTCTGCGCCGAAATCCGCGAAGAGCTGGAGCCGGAGGAAGTCACGCTGGAAGTGGCCAGTGCACTGAGCGCTCCCGAGGCCGAGTCGGCGCCACACCCGGCCCGGCGCATCGCGGGTGCCATTTATGTCAGTTGTGCCGGCCGCGGCGGCCCGCACTTTGGCGCTCCCAGCGCCGAGCTGCAGATCGTACGGCGCGCGCTGGGCGATGTGCCCCTGGTCGGTTTTTTTGCCGGCGGCGAAATTGCCGGCCACCATGTGTATGGCTACACCGGGGTGCTGACGGTGTTTACGGCAGCGGCAGAATAATTTCACCGCTGGATGGTTGTGGGGTGGCGCTGCTGCCCCGAGTGTTTCAAAACCTTCGCGAGATCGTCCCATGAGCAAAGCCTTGCGTCTGTCCGAAAAATGGTTTCAACGTGGCCTGTGGCTGGTGGCGCTGGTGTTTGCCGCTTTCCTGATCGGCCTGGGTGGCACCGTGGTGGGCGACCTGCCGCAGGTGGAAAAATCCCTGAATGTGGACGACTTCATGGAGCAGCCCGCGGCCACGCAACTGCGTGAGGGCCTGAAGGCGGCAGAGCGCAGCGGGCGCGACGCGCAGGAGGCGCTGGAGCAGGCCAGGCTCAAGCTCAAGGTGGCGCAGGCCAATTCGCGCTCGGCCAGCGAGACCTTCAATAACTGGCTGGCCACGCGGCGCGCCACTGCGCTGGCAGACCAGGACCCGGAGCTGGTCGAACGCACCCGGGCGCTCGACGGCCTCAAGGCGGCTGAAAGGCAGGCGCTGGCGGCCCTGGAGGCGCAGCAGCAAAAAGCGCTCGATGCCAGCCAGGGCGCCAGCCGCACGCGCGAGAAGCTCGACGAGCTCGAGCGTGTGGCGCGGGACCAATTGCGAAGCGCGGTACGCGCCCAGGAGTTGCGCGTGTTTTTGTACCGCCTGGCGTTGACCCTGCCGCTGCTGCTGGTGGCAGGCTGGCTGTTTGCGAAAAAACGCAAAAGCACTTACTGGCCTTTTGTCTGGGGCTTCATCCTGTTTGCGCTGTTTGCTTTTTTTGTCGAGCTCGTGCCCTACCTGCCGAGTTACGGCGGTTATGTGCGTTACATCGTGGGCATTGTGATCACGGTGCTGGTGGGCCGGCAGGCGATTGTTTCGCTGAACCGCTATCTGGAAAAACAGAAGCTGGCCGAGCAGCTGCCCGATGCCCAACGCCGCGAGGAACTCAGTTACGACACGGCACTGACACGCCTGTCCAAAAGTGTTTGCCCGGGGTGTGAGCGGGCGGTCGACATAAAAAACACCACGATTGATTTTTGCCCGCATTGCGGCATTGGCCTGTTCGACCATTGCGGCGTGTGCAGCGCGCGCAAAAGCGCGTTTGCCAAGTTCTGCCATGTTTGTGGCGCCAGGGGCGACCATCCGCCGCTGGCCCCGGGGCTGCCTGCAGGCGCCGGCTCGCCGGGCTGAGACCGGCTGGCGGCCTACCCGTATTGGCCTCTTGCGCCTACGGCGGTCGCCTGGCGCAGCGCGCAGAGTCGTCAAACCTCACTACAAGGTTTGAACCATGAAAACACATCTACGTCATCACGTCGCAGCCTTCTTTCTGCTGCTTCCCGCCACCACGGTTTTACTGGCCCTGCCGGGCACGGCCCTGGCGCAGCCGGCAGCGCCGCAACTTCGCGCCTTGCAGGTCGCCAGCGACGACGGCCTGCGCGCCGGTGCCCAGCTCGACTTCACGGTGGAAGGCACGCCCCGGGGCCAGGTCAGCCTGACGGTGCGCGGCGTTCCGCGCACACTGGTCCTGAAGGAAACTGAACGTGGTGTGTACACCGGCAGTTATACCGTCAGGCGCCAGGACAAAATTGCGGAAAACAGCCCGATCCGCGCGACCCTGCGTGTGCGCAACCGCAGCACAGCCGTTACCTACAGCTTTCCGGCAGGTATGGGCAACACCAGCGTGGCGACTGCGCCCGCCCCGGCCGGTCTGAAGATTGACCGCTTTGCTGTGGCGCCTATCGACAAGCTCGAACCCGGCGCCGAACTGCGTTTCACGCTGAACGGCATGGCGGGAGGCGTGGCCGAATTTGATATCCCGGGCGTGATCAACAATGTGCCCATGCGCGAAGTGCGCCCCGGTGTGTATGAGGGCGCCTACACCATACGCCGGCTCGACAATCTGGCGCCCTCGCGACCGGTGGTGGCCACACTGCGCCAGGGTGACCGGGCCGTGACCTCCACTCTGACGCAAGCCCTGATCACCGATGCCAAACCGCCGGTGATCCGCAACATGTCCCCGCGTGAGGGTGAGGTGGTGGTGCGTGGCGCCAACACATCGGTGTCGGGTACTTTTGACGATGCCGGTGGTGTGGGCGTTGACCCGAAAAGTGTGCGCCTGATGCTGTCCGGCCGCAATGTCACGGCCGAGACACAGATCACACCGCAGTTTTTCACCTATCGCGCTGATCTGCCGGCAGGCCGCTACACCATGGACGTGACCGCCAAAGACCTGGCCGGTAACGCCGTGCGCCAGGCCTGGAACTTTGAGGTGGCACCCGCCGTGAGCGCAGCGCCGGCCACGGTGCTGCTGCAGGTCACCAGCCACGCCAACAATGCGTCGGTGGAAGGCAGCCCGGTGGTGGTGCGTGGGCGCACAGCGCCTGGCGCGATGGTCGACGTCAAGGTCGGCGCCGTGGGTACGCTGGCCGGCCTGTTTGGCATGAACCAGGATTTGCTGACGCAGCGCGTGCAGGCCGACGGGAACGGCAACTTCTCGTTCAGCTTCGCGCCGCAGTTTCCGCTGCCCGGCACACGTTACGAGGTGACGATGACGGCCGGCAAAGACGGCATGACCGCCACCGAGACCAAGCTGGTCTTGTTCCAGAAGCAGGGCTAAACCCGGTTGAGGTCAAAAAAGGCCTTGGCCCTTATGCAGCAAACGCAAGCAGCTATCAATTATGTAGCGCTTGCGGCCAGCGGCCGCCCGAAGAAGGGGTAACTCGGGTCGTTGTAGCCGGGACTGGAGGCGTGTCCCGGCACCACCAGCGCGTTGACAAAGGCCTCGTCCTCACGGTCCAGCAGCAGATCGACTGCGCCGTAAACGTCTTCCAGGTGCGACAGCAGGCGCGGCCCGGCAATCACCGAACTGACCAGCGGATTGGCCAGCACCCAGGCAGCGGCAAACTGGCCTGGCACCCAGCCCCTGGCCTCGCAGCGCTGCTTGATCTTCTGGGCAATCACCAGCGACTCTTCACGGAATTCGGTTTCCAGAATCCGTTTGTCGCCGCTGCCGGCGCGGGTGCCTTCCGCCGGCGGCTGGCCGGGCGGGTATTTGCCGGTCAACACGCCGCGCGCCAGCGGGCTGTAGGGCACCACGCCCAGGCCGTAGTGGCCGCAGGCCGGCAGGATTTCGACTTCGGGGCCACGATTGAGCAGGTTGTAATAGGGCTGGCAGACCACCGGCTGCGGCACGCCGGTTTTCTCGCAGACGCGCAGAATTTCTGCAATGCGCCAGCCGCGAAAATTCGACAGACCGAAGCTGCGTATCTTGCCGGCACGTATCAGGTCGCCCAGCGCGCGCACGGCTTCGTCGTAGTTTTCCTCCGGATAGTCGCGGTGCAGGTAAAGAATATCCAGGTAGTCGGTGCCCAGCCGCTTCAGGATGGCGTCGGTCTGTGCCAGCAACCACTGGCGCGAATAGTGGCCCTGGTTGATGCCTTCCCCCGCCTTGTTGCCAAGTTTGCTGGCCAGCACCCAGTCGTGGCGCTGGCCGGCCAGAATGTTGCCCAGCACGGTTTCGGAGCGGCCTTCGTTGTAGACGTCGGCGGTGTCGATGAAGTTGATGCCGTGCGCTTTCGCCGAGGCGACGATACGCGCCGCTTCATCGTCCGGCGTCTGCTGGCCGAACATCATGGTGCCCAGGCACAGGGCGGAGACTTTGAGGTTGCTGCTTCCGAGGCGGCGGTATTGCATGAGAAATCCTGAGGCTGATGGGTATTAGACGCCGCGCTGCCGGTCCTGGCGGAACTGCAGCACAAAAGCGCCAAATTGTCCGGCGTCCAGCGCGTCGCGCACTTCCTGCATCAGGTTCAGGTAGTAGTGCAGGTTGTGGATGCTGCTGAGCATGGGGCCCAGCATCTCGCCGCAGCGGTCCAGGTGGTGCATATAGGCGCGGCTGAAGTTGCGGCAGGTGTAGCAGCTGCAGGTCGCATCAACCGGCTGGTCTTCGCTCTTGTAACGCGCATTGCGTATCTTCAGGTCGCCAAAACGCGTGAACATGTGGCCGTTGCGCGCATTGCGCGTTGGCATCACGCAGTCGAACATGTCCACACCCGCGCCCACACCTTCAACCAGGTCTTCCGGTGTGCCGACCCCCATCAGGTAACGCGGCTTGTGGGCCGGCAGGCGGTGCGGCGTGTGCGCCATGATGCGCAACATTTCTTCCTTGGGTTCGCCGACGCTGACGCCGCCAATCGCGTAGCCGGGCAGGTCGAGCTCGACCAGCGCATCGAGCGACTGCTGGCGCAGGTTTTCAAACATGCCGCCCTGCACGATGCCAAACAGCGCGTTCGGATTGGCAAGTTGGGTGAATTCGTCCACACAGCGTTTGGCCCAGCGCAGGCTCAGCTCCATCGATATCCTGGCCTCGGCCTCGGTGGTGATGTGGCCCTTGGTGTCGTAAGGTGTGCATTCGTCGAACTGCATCACGATGTCGCTGTTCAAAATGGTCTGGATCTGCATCGAGATCTCGGGCGTCAGGAACAGCTTGTCGCCGTTGACGGGTGACGCGAACTTCACACCTTCTTCGGAGATCTTGCGCATCTCGCCAAGCGACCAGACCTGGAAGCCGCCGCTGTCGGTCAGGATGGGTTTGTGCCAGCTTTCAAACTTGTGCAGGCCGCCGAACTGCTGCAAGACGTCCAGCCCCGGACGCATCCAGAGGTGAAAGGTATTGCCGAGGATGACTTGCGCGCCCATCTCGTGCAGCGACTGCGGCATCACACCCTTGACCGTGCCGTAAGTGCCGACCGGCATGAAGATCGGCGTCTGCACCAGGCCGTGGTTCAGGCCCAGGGTGCCGCGCCGGGCATGGGAGCCCAGGTAACTGCCCTCGGCCGGGTCGGTTTTCAAAACTTCAAAATTCAGCATGCGGTGATTGTCTCAGGCGGTGGTTTTTTGCAGCAGCATGGCGTCGCCGTAGCTGAAAAAGCGGTAACGCTGCGTGATGGCGTGCTGGTACAGCGCCATGATGTGTTCGTAACCGGCAAAGGCGCTGACCAGCATCATCAGTGTGCTTTTGGGCAAATGGAAGTTGGTCAGCAGCAGGTCCACCACTTCAAACCCGAAGCCCGGCGTGATGAAGATGTTGGTGTCGCGGCAATCGGGGCCGAACTTTGCCGCCGACTCGAGCGCGCGCACGCTGGTCGTGCCGACGGCGACCACGCGGCCGCCTCTGGCCTTGCAGTCACGGATCGCCTGCAGCGTGGCTTGCGGCACCTCGAAACGTTCGAAATGCATCACGTGGTCGGCGATGTTGTCAGCTTTGACCGGCTGGAAGGTGCCGGCGCCTACGTGTAATGTGACAGTGGCGCGCTGCACCCCCCTGGCTTCGAGTTGCGCCAGCACCGCCTCGTCAAAATGCAGCGCGGCCGTGGGTGCGGCGACGGCCCCGGGGTTTTTGGCAAACACGGTCTGGTAGCGGCGCTCGTCGTCGGCCGAGTCGCTGTGGGTGATGTAGGGCGGCAGCGGCACATGGCCGTGGTTTTCCATCAGCGCGTACGGGTCACTGCTCAGTGCAAAACGGTACAGCGGCCCGTCCTCATTCGGCCAGCGGCCCAGCAGCGTGGCCGTGAAGCCGCCGTCCATCTGCATCACGGCGCCTTGCCGCGGCTTCTTGCTGACCTTCATGTGCGCCGCCACCTCGTGACCGGACTCTGTGGACGGGGACAGGACGCGCTCTATCAGCAGCTCCAGCCGGCCGCCGCTGCTTTTTTGCCCAAACAGGCGCGCCTTGACCACTTTGGTGTCGTTGAGCACCAGCAGGTCGCCCGGCTGCAGCAAATCCGGCAATTCCGTGAAACGCCGGTCCACCGCTGGGGTGTCGCGGCCGTCCAGCAGGCGTGAAGCGCTGCGCTCGGCGGCCGGGTGCTGGGCGATCAGTTCGTCGGGGAGGGTGAAGTCAAAGTCGCTGAGGCTGAAAGATATCTTCTTCATGAAGGCACAATTGTCCCATGCCCACCCGGTCTGCCCCTGCTGCACCCGTCCCCAGCACGCCGCCTGCGGCGTCGGCAGCGGCGCCCAGATCCCAGCCGCAAAAAGCACTGGACAAGCTGGGCCTGCGGCGTGACATCGACCTGGCGCTGCACTTGCCGCTGCGTTACGAGGACGAAACCCGCATCACCCGGCTGGCCGACACGCGTGACGGCGACATGGTGCAGATCGAGGGCCAGATCACCCACAGCGAGGTGACCTTCCGCCCACGGCGGCAGCTGCGTGTGACGGTCGACGACGGCAGCGACACCTGTGTGCTGCGTTTCATCAACTTTTACCCCTCGCACCAGAAAACGCTCAGCGTGGGCGCGCGGGTGCGGGTGCGCGGCGAGATACGTGGCGGCTTTGCCGGGCGCGAGATGGTGCATCCCGGCTTTCGGGTCGCCGGCGGCGAGCTCTCGACGGCGCTGACGCCGGTGTACCCGACCGTCGCCGGTCTGCCGCAGGCCTATTTGCGCAAGGCGGTGCTGGGCGGTCTGGCACGCGCCGACCTCTCGGAGACCCTCCCCGAAAAAATATCAGGCAAGAACCTGCCTCAGCCCTTGTCCAGTCTGCGTGAGGCGCTATCATTTTTGCACCAGCCCACGCCGGATGTGATGCTGGCCACACTCGAGGACCGCAGCCACCCGGCCTGGCAGCGCCTCAAGGCCGAGGAGTTGCTGGCCCAGCAGCTGTCGCAATTGCAGGCGCGCCGAGTGCGCGCCGCCATGCGGGCACCGGCGCTGGTGCCGCCCGCGATGCGCGGCACGCAATGCACGCTGCACGATCAGCTGCTGGAGCGCCTGCCCTTTCGCCTGACGGCGGCGCAGCAGCGTGTCGGCACCGAGATCGACGCCGACCTGAAGAAAAACCTGCCCATGCACCGGCTGTTGCAGGGCGATGTCGGCTCCGGCAAAACCGTGGTGGCGGCATTGGCTGCGGCGCGTTGCATGGACGCTGGCTGGCAATGTGCGCTGATGGCACCGACCGAAATCCTGGCCGAGCAGCACTTTCGCAAGCTGATAGGCTGGCTGGAACCGCTGGGCATACAGACCGCCTGGCTGACCGGCAGCCAGAAGGCCAAGGAACGGCGCGAGGCGCTGGCCCTGATCGCAAGCGGCACCGCCGGCCTGGTGGTCGGCACCCATGCGGTGATCCAGGACAAGGTGATTTTCAAAAACCTGGCGCTGGCCATCATCGACGAGCAGCATCGCTTTGGCGTGGCGCAGAGGTTGGCTTTGCGCAGCAAGATGACCGAGGGTGGGGAAGAGCCCCATTTGTTGATGATGACCGCGACACCGATTCCGCGCACCCTGGCCATGAGTTATTACGCCGACCTCGATGTGTCGACGATTGACGAACTGCCGCCGGGACGCACACCCATCGTCACCAAAGTGGTGGCCGAAGCGCGGCGCGATGAGGTGGTCGAACGCATACGCAGCCAGCTCGCCGAAGGGCGGCAGGTGTACTGGGTCTGTCCGCTGATTGAGGAGAGCGAATCGGTGGACCTGATCAACGCGACACAGACACATGAAGCCCTGAGTGCCGCCTTGCCCGGCACGCAGGTCGGCCTGCTGCATTCACGCATGCCGCCGGCCGAGAAGAAAGCGGTGATGGCGCTGTTTACCAGCGGTCAGATCGGCGTGCTGGTCAGCACCACGGTGATCGAGGTCGGTGTCGACGTTCCCAACGCCTCGCTGATGGTGATTGAACACGCCGAACGTTTTGGCCTGAGCCAGCTGCACCAGCTGCGCGGGCGCGTTGGTCGCGGCGCGGCGGCATCGGCCTGCGTGTTGCTGTATTCGACCGGCGAGGCACCGCGCCTGGGCGAAACCGCAAGGGCCAGGCTCAAGGCCATGGTGGAAACCCAGGACGGCTTCGAGATCGCACGGCGCGACCTGGAGATTCGCGGTCCCGGCGAGTTTCTGGGTGCACGGCAATCGGGCGCGCCGCTGCTGCGGTTTGCCGACCTGGCGACGGACACGGCGCTGCTGGCCTGGGCGCGGGCCCTCGCGCCGGTGATGCTGGACCAGTACCCGGATCTGGCGCATAGGCATATCTTGCGCTGGCTGGGGGGGAAGGCGGAGTTTTTGAAGGCTTGAAACCTTTGAGCTGCTTCTTGCGTTGAGGTTTGCCTGCTGGCCGGGGGTTGCCCGGCGGCAAGTAACTTTCTTTTGCGTCGCCAAAAGAAAGTCACCAAAGAAAAGGCGACCCGATGGTCTGGGACCCCTTCGCTTCGCTGCGGGGCAACCTGCGGTGCTCGCCGAAAACGGGGTCGAGCTCGAACTCGCCTTCGGCTCAGACAATCGCTCGCCCTGATCCGTTTTCGGCTGCGCTCCTCGGCCCAGCCCGACGGGTTGGGGGACCAATACAAATTCGGGGAGACAGGACGCGCGCAGCGCGTCCTGTCGGACTATATGGGACGGCCATGTTTGCACGCGGTCGCAGCACACGCGGCCAAATGAGGTCCCCCTCCATCGCCCAGCGGGGCGAGGGAGGGGTTAGGGGTGGGAGTGGGGAGTTAACCCCTACTGCCCAGGGCGAGCCGGGGACGGAGCGTGACGCTTGCGAAGACTCCGGCCTCGGCTTGCCGGCAAACTACAACGCCGAAAACACCGGCGTGAAAAGCCGCACAATAAGCCCATGACGCTCACTGAACTCAAATACATTGTTGCTGTCGCAAGAGAAAAACACTTCGGCAAAGGCGCCGAAGCCTGCCACGTCTCGCAGCCGACCCTGAGCGTCGCGATCAAGAAGCTTGAAGAAGAATTACAGGTCAAGCTGTTCGAGCGCAACGCCAGCGAAATCACGGTGACACCGCTGGGCGAGGAGATCGTGCGCCAGGCGCAAAGTGTGCTCGAGCAGGCTGAAAACATCCGCGACATTGCCAAACGCGGCAAAGACCCGCTGGCGGGTGCGCTGCGGCTCGGCATCATCTACACCATAGGCCCTTACCTGCTGCCCGACCTGGTGCGCCAGGTGATTGCGCAGACGCCGCAAATGCCGCTGATGCTGCAGGAAAACTTCACCGTCAAGCTGATCGATTCCCTGCGCACCGGCGAAATTGACTGCGCGATTCTGGCCGAGCCTTTTCCCGATGCCAATCTGGCGATGGCGCCGCTGTACGACGAACCTTTCATGGCGGCCGTGCCGAGCAACCATCCGCTGGCGGCGCGCAGCAGCATCACCGCCGAAGAGCTGAAAAAAGAGACCATGCTGCTGCTGGGCAACGGCCATTGTTTTCGCGACCATGTGCTGGAGGTTTGCCCCGAATTTGCGCGGTTTTCCAGCCATGCAGAGGGCATCAGCAAAAGTTTTGAAGGTTCGTCGCTGGAGACCATCAAACACATGGTGGCGGCCGGCATGGGTGTGACGCTGGTGCCGCGCCTGAGCGTACCCAAAGAGGCTCTGCTGCCCCCACCGCCTGCCAAAGCCGTTTCAAAAGCCAAAAACAGGGAAGTGCCGGAGTTGCCGTCCTACATCCGCTACCTGCCGTTTGAAGGCCATGTGCCGACGCGGCGTGTGGTGCTGGCCTGGCGCCGCAGCTTCACGCGGTATGAAGCGATCGCCGCCTTGCGCAACGCGATTTACGCCTGCGAACTGCCGGGTGTGACGCGCCTGTCCTGAGCGGCGCCTATGGGCATTTCATGATGCCTATCAAGGCGATGTATTTTGACTGTTGCCGTGAGCTGCCTGATTGCTTAAAGTGAAGCCAAACTCATTGAATAAAGTCAACCAAGGACACACCATGGCCAAAACATCTCCCAAGGTTTCCGCCGGCCGCAGGGGCGCGCCGCCCATCAACATCGGCATCGGTGAAAAAGACCGCGCAGCGATCGCCCAGGGCCTGAGCCGGCTGCTGGCCGACACCTACACGCTTTACCTGACGACACACAACTTTCACTGGAACGTCACCGGACCCATGTTCAACACGCTGCACGTGATGTTCATGACGCAGTACACCGAGCTCTGGGCGGCGGTGGACCCGGTGGCAGAACGCATACGCTCGCTGGGTCACCCGGCGCCCGGCTCGTATGCGCAGTTCAGCAAGCTCGCCTCGGTGCCTGATGCGCCGACGACGCCACCGAAGGCGCTGGAGATGGTGCGCATACTGGTGCAGGGCCACGAAGCCGTGGCGCGCACCGCGCGCAGCCTGTTTCCGGTGGCCGACAAGGCCGGCGATGAGCCAACCGCCGACTTGCTGACGCAGCGCCTGACGGTGCATGAGCAGACCGCCTGGATGCTGCGTTCGCTTCTGGAAGAATAAATCCATTTTTCGGGCGAATTGCGTCGTTGCGCGGTGCTCGCAATCCTCATGCACGCAAGTGCATTCCGGTTGCTGCGCGCCGGGCGCCTCGCACTTCATCCCGAAAATCTGAATTTCTGATGTGTCGGACAGCCGCTAATATGGCGGCTTGAAAAACAAACTCGCCCTCTACCTGCAACTGATACGCTGGGACCGCCCCGCCGGCTGGTTGCTGTTGCTGTGGCCCACACTGTCGGCGCTGTGGGTCGCGTCGCATGGCTTTCCGGGCTGGCACCTGATTGCGGTGTTCACCCTGGGCACCATCCTCATGCGCAGCGCCGGTTGCTGTGTCAATGATGTGGCGGACCGCGAGTTCGACCGCCATGTCAAACGCACGGCCCAGCGGCCTGTGACGCGCGGCGCGGTGTCGGTGAAAGAGGCCTTGCTGCTGGGCGCCGTGCTGGCGCTGCTGGCCTTTGGCCTGGTGCTGACCACCAACAGCGCCACCATCGCCTGGTCCTTCGCGGCGCTGGCCATCGCGCTGATTTATCCCTATGCCAAGCGTTTTGTGTCCATGCCGCAGGCGGTGCTGGGCGTGGCCTTCAGTTTCGGCATTCCCATGGCGTTTGCCGCGGTGCAGTCGCGCGTGCCGGCGCTGGCCTGGCTGTTGCTGCTGGGCAACCTGTTCTGGGTGATTGCCTACGACACCGAATACGCCATGGTGGACCGCGACGACGATGTGAAGATCGGCATGAAAACCTCGGCCATCACGCTGGGGCGTTTCGACATTGCGGCGGTGCTGGCCAGCTACCTGATCTACCTGGCGGTCTGGGCCTGGGCCCTGAGGGAGATGGCGCAGCCCGCTGTTTATTTCATGGCGATTGCCGTGGCCCTGGCGCAGGCTGTCTGGCATGGCTGGCTGATCCGCAAACGCGAGCGCGAGGGCTGCTTCAAGGCTTTCCGCCTGAACCACTGGCTGGGTTTCACGGTGTTTGCTGGCATCGCGCTGTCGTATGCGCTGGTGGGGCGTTGACCGGGTATTTCTGAACTGCTACAAAATCAGTAGCTGCTTACGCTCATGAATCAAGGGCTACAGCCTGTTTTGATGTGAACACTCAGCCCGCGCCGTACTCGTCACCGAGTTCCGAGGCGCGTTTTTGCGCGGCCTGCATGGCTTGCACAAAATGTTGCTTGACGCCGGCTTGCTCCAGCGCCGTCAGGGCGGCATGGGTGGTGCCGCCTTTGGAGGTCACCCGTTCACGCAGGGTCTCGGGCGGCTCGCTGGACGCTTTGGCCAGCGCCGAGGCGCCGACAAAGGTTTGCACAGCCAGCTGGTAGGCCTGCTCGCGGCTCAGGCCCATGCCAACGCCGGCCTGCACCATGGCTTCAAGAAAGTAGAAAACATAGGCCGGGCCAGAGCCCGACAGCGCGGTGACGGCATCGAGCTGCGCTTCCCTGTCCAGCCACAAGATCTCGCCCGTGGGCCGGATCACACCTTCGACCGCCAGCCGGTCCTGGGCGCTGACAGCCGGGCGGGCGAAGAGGGCGGTCATGCCCTGGCCGACCAGCGCCGGGGTGTTGGGCATGGCGCGCACGATACGCCCGGTGTCCAGCCAGGACAGCATGCTGTCCGAGCGAATGCCGGCGGCCACGCTCAGGTGCAGGGCCTGGCGGGTGTAGCTGGCTGCCTGTTGCGCAGCTTGTTTGAAAGTCTGCGGCTTGACGGCCCAGACCACCAGAGCGGCTGAAGCCAGGCCAGCGCCGGGTTCCGCCTGCGCGCTGATGCCAAAGTCCGCTGCCAGCTTGCTGCGCTGCTCGGCCCAGGGTTCGACGATCTGGATCTGGCTGGCCGGCATCCCCTGTTTCAGCAGGCCGCCAATGATGGCGCTGGCCATGTTGCCGCCGCCTATGAAGGCGATGTTGTCGGCAGAGGGTGGGTTGGTGGATATGGAAGTCATGTGTGTGCTCAATCAGGAAATTCAAAGGCCAGCCACTGCGTGATCTGGCGCGGACCGAAATTGTCGTCGCTGATGACATGCAGGCTGCGGTGGCCGTTGGCGAGCCGCGGACCCCAGCACATGCCCTCGCTATTGTCGAGCCGGTCCAGCCGCGGGCCTGGGCCCGCACCGGTGAAGGCCGAAAAGTCCGCCAGCAGCACTTTGGCCGCCGGCTGGTGATTGCCGTGCTGCAAGGCGGGCAGGTTCAGGGTATCCGAGCCGCTGCGTGTGTCCATCAGGTACAGGCGCAGCGAATTGGCGCTGTCTGGCCCGTGCCCTGCCATGTAGGCCCGCTCCAGCACCAGCAGGCGGTGGGCATCGAGCATCAGTATTTCCGTCACGCCATTATCGGCATGGGTGGCCGGTGGCTGCGGCGCACGCGGGATGGCGTCGGGGACATAGGCGATTTGCCGCAGGGCTTTGCCGCTGACCAGATCCACTTCGGTGAAGCGGCAGGGCCCGCCCGGCGCCTGCACGGTCGGCAGCGGACCGTCCTGGCGCAAGGCGGCTTCCATGGCGACCCAGGCGCGGTTGCCGTCCGGGCTCAGGGCCAGGCCCTCCAGCGTCAGGTTGACACGCGGCCCCTGGGTCAGCTGAAAGTCAAACATGGCCGGCAAGGCAAACTCGCGCAGCAGCGTGCCGTCGGGCCGGCTTTCGCGCAGCGCCGGGGCTGCACCCGTCAGCGCATGGCCTTCGCTGGTCCACAGCAGGGTCTGGCTGGACGCGCGCCAGCGAATCGCCTCGGGGTCAGGCACCTGAATGCCGTGCAGCGCTGCGGGGTAAGTGCTGCCGTCGGCCTGGCGCAGGGAGGTCACGGCCATCAGTTCCGGCGCGCCCAGCCGCTTGGCTTCCAGGGCAATGCGGGCTGTGTAAAACCGTGCCGGGTTGAGGCTGGAACCGTCGTCGCTGATCAGGTAATACAGGCCGGTCACCGGGTCGTAGTCGATGCCCGACAAGCCGCCCACGGTGCTGCCCTGAAACTGCAGCCGGTGCGGCAGGCGGGCTTCGCCAATCAGCCGCAGCCGCTCTGCGGGCTGCTGCGCTGCGGCGTGGCGCGGCAGACAGGCGGCCAGCGCGGCGCCCGCGCCCAAACCCAGCGCCTGGCGCCGGGTCCATGGTGTGCTGTTCAGGAGAGGCGTTGGGCGGCGGGGCATGGCGCGAGTCTAGCGCCCCAAACCAGCTCGCGATGTGACAGGCCTAGAGGCAAACGGTCTGCCTGACCGCGTGTTCCCACTGCGCCATCAGTTCCGCCGCGCGGCTGGCGCTCAGTGTGGGCAGAAAACGGCGTTCGGCGCGCCACATGGCCGAAAGCTCTTCGGTGCTGGCATAGACGCCGCTGGACAGCCCGGCCAGGTAGGCGGCGCCCAGGGCCGTGGTTTCGGTCACGGCGGGCCGCACCACCGGTATGCCCAGCAGATCGGCCTGGAACTGCATCAACAAATCATTGATACATGCACCGCCGTCCACCCGCAACTCGGCCACCGGCGCGGCGCCAGCGGCCACGGCGTCGCGGCTCATGGCCTGCAACAGGGCGGCGCTCTGGTAGGCAATACTCTCCAGCGCCGCCCGCGCGATGTGGGCCACGGTGGTGCCGCGTGTCAGCCCGGTGATGGTGCCGCGTGCTTCCGGTTTCCAGTAAGGCGCGCCCAGGCCGGTGAAGGCCGGCACCATCATCACGCCGCCTGAATCCGGCACGCTTTGCGCCAGCGCCTGCACCTCACCGCTGCCCTTGATCGCATGCAGGCCGTCGCGCAGCCACTGCACCACGGCGCCGCCGACAAACACGCTGCCTTCAAACGCGTATTCGGTCTGCGGCGTGACCTGCGCTGCGCTGGTGGTCAGCAGGCCGTTGTGCGAGCTTTGAAACTTGTGGCCGGTGTGCATCAGCATGAAGCAGCCGGTGCCATAGGTGTTTTTGGCCATGCCTTCCCTGAAGCAGGCCTGGCCGAACAGCGCACTTTGCTGGTCACCCGCGACACCGCCAATGGGAATGGCGGCACCGAGCAAGTCGGGCAACAGGTCGCCATAGTGGGTGCTGGAGGGCAAGACCTTCGGCATCAGGGCCTCGGGGATGTCCAGCAGCGCCAGCAGTTCGGCGTCCCAGGCATTGCTGCGCACATTGAACAGCATGGTGCGCGAGGCGTTGGTCACGTCGGTGGCATGGACTTTGCCCCCGGTCAGCTGCCACATCAGCCAGCTGTCCACCGTGCCGAAGGCCAGCTCGCCGCGCGCGGCCTGCTGCCTGGCCTGCGGCACATTGTCGAGCAGCCACTTGAGTTTGCTGCCGGAAAAATAGGCGTCAATCAGCAGGCCGGTTTTTTCCTGGATCAAGGCGGCCTTGCCGTCTTCGCGCAGCCGGGCGCAGGTGGCCTCGGCGCGCCTGTCCTGCCAGACGATGGCGTGGTGAACCGGCTGGCCGGTCTTGCGGTTCCACAGCACCGTGGTCTCACGCTGATTGGTGATACCTATCGCGCGTATGTCCTGGGCCTTGATGTTCGCCTTGCCCAGCGCTTCGCGCGCTGTGGCCAGTTGTGTGCGCCAGATTTCCATGGGGTCATGCTCGACCCAGCCCGGTTTGGGGTAAATCTGCGGCAGCTCCTGCTGGGCCAGCGCGACGATGTGGCCGCCCTCATCAAACACGATACTGCGGGAGCTGGAGGTGCCCTGGTCCAGGGCGAGCAGGTAGGTCATGTCAGGGGCGCGGCTAGGGGGCAGGGGTGCTCAGGGATGGGCGACGTCGCAGCTTACCCCGGCTTCGGCCAGCAAGGCCGGAAAGGGCTCGGGTGGCGCTTGGTCGGTAAACAGCCGGTCAATTTGCGACAGGGTGGCCAGCTCCACCATCGCCGGCCGGTGAAACTTGCTGCTGTCTGCGGCCAGCCAGACTTCGCGCGCGTGCTCAATGATGATTTGTGCCACTTTCACCTCGCGGTAGTCGAAATCGCGCAGCGAGCCGTCGGCCTCAATGCCCGAGATACCGATCAGCGCGATGTCCACCCGGAACTGGCGGATGAAGTCCACCGCCGCCTCGCCGACGATGCCGCGGTCGCGCGCCCGCACCACGCCCCCGGCCACGATCACCTCGCAGTTCGGATTGCCGCTCAGGGTGGCCGCCACATTGAGGTTGTTGGTGATGACACGCAGCCCTTTGTGGTGCATCAGTGCGCGGGCAATGGCTTCGGTGGTGGTGCCGATGTTGAGGATCAGTGAGCAGTTGTCGGGCACCTCCCGGGCGACAGCCTGGGCGATGCGCGCCTTGCCGTCGGCGTTGAGGTTTTCCCGCTGGCGGTGCGCCAGGTTTTCAATCGTCGAGCTGGGAACCCGGACACCGCCGTGAAAACGCGCCAGCAGGCCGGCTTCGGACAGACGCTGCACGTCGCGCCGCACGGTTTGCAAGGTGACTTCCAGGGTGTCGGCGAGTTGTTCGACAGTGACGGACCCGCTTGCGCGGACCACTTCCAGCAGTTTGAGTTGGCGGGGATTGGAGTTCAAGGTCATGTTTGTTATGGATGTTCAGACTTTATATCGAAACAAAAAGAAACAAATAAGGGAAACCATCTATTCAAAACGGTCAGAAAGGAAGAAAAATCGAAAAAAATCGAAACAGGCAGATTTATTTTGTACCTACTTCCTTGCTGGATTCTCGCGCGGCTGTCCGCTTTGAAGGACGCGTGATGGAACTGGTCCTCGACAACATCACCAAAAAGGTGGGGCCGGAGCGCTGGCTTCACGAGATGACGATTGCGCCGCGTGCGGGCGAGGTCACGGTGCTGCTGGGCGCTACCCAGGCGGGCAAGACCAGCCTGATGCGCATCATGGCGGGGCTGGACGTGCCGAGTGCTGGCCGTGTCCGGGTTGACGGCGCCGACGTGACCGGCATGCCGGTGCGTGAGCGCAATGTCGCCATGGTTTATCAACAGTTCATCAATTACCCCTCGCTGAAGGTGGCGGACAACATCGCCTCCCCGCTCAAGCTGCGGCGCGAAGCAAACATTGATCAGCGGGTGCGGGAGATCGCCACTCGCCTGCATATCGAGATGTTTCTGGACCGTTACCCCGCCGAGCTCTCGGGTGGGCAGCAACAGCGCGTGGCGCTGGCGCGGGCGCTCGCCAAGGGGGCGCCCCTGATGCTGCTGGACGAGCCGCTGGTGAATCTGGATTACAAATTGCGTGAAGAGCTGCGTGAAGAGCTGACCCAGCTGTTTGCGGCTGGCGACTCGACCGTGATTTACGCCACCACCGAGCCTGGCGAGGCCTTGCTGCTGGGCGGCTACACCGCCGTGCTGGATGGCGGGGAATTGCTGCAATACGGGCCCACCGCCGAAGTTTTCCATTCGCCAAAATCCCTGCGTGTGGCACGCGCCTTCAGCGACCCGCCCATGAACCTGGTTGCCGCCGCAGCCACTGCCCTGGGCGTGCAGCTGAGCGGCGGCGTCGAGCTGGCCATCGCGCTGCCGGCGGGCGCGTCATCGGCCTTGACGGTCGGCGTGCGCGCGAGCGCCCTGCGCGAAAGCGCGCGCGACGGAGACGTCAGGCTGGCCGGCAGGGTCGAGCTGGCCGAAATTTCGGGCTCTGACACCTTCGTGCATGTGAGCACGGCGGTTGGCGAGCTGGTGGCGCAATTGACGGGTGTGCATTATTTCGATCTGGGCGCGCCCATCGAGTTGTATGTGCACCCCGGCCATGCTTACGTGTTTGATGCCGGCGGTCGATTGCTGGTGGCGCCGCAGCGTCATGCAGGAGGTGTTTATGGCGCGCATTGACCTGGACCTGGCGCACTCCTACAAGGCCGATCCGGGCGTGGACGCCGACTATGCCTTGCTCCCACTGCAAATGACGTTTGAAGACGGTGGCGCTTACGCGTTGCTGGGCCCTTCGGGCTGCGGCAAGACCACCATGCTCAATGTGATATCGGGTCTGCTGGCGCCGTCGCAGGGCAGTGTCAGATTCGATGGCCGCGATGTGACGCTTGCCAGCCCGCAGCAGCGCAACATCGCCCAGGTGTTCCAGTTTCCGGTGATTTACGACACCATGACCGTCGCTGAAAACCTGGCCTTCCCGCTGCGCAATCGCAAGGTGCCAGAAGACCAGATCAAAAAGCGGGTGGGCCAGATTGCCGAAATGCTGGAGATGAGCGGGCAATTGAACCAGCGTGCGGCAGGCCTTGCCGCCGACGCCAAGCAGAAAATTTCACTCGGGCGTGGCCTGGTGCGCTCTGATGTCTCGGCGGTGCTTTTCGACGAACCGCTGACGGTGATTGATCCGCACCTCAAGTGGCAGTTGAGGCGCAAGCTCAAGCAAATCCACCATGAGCTCAAACTGACGCTTATCTACGTCACACACGATCAGGTTGAGGCGCTGACCTTTGCCGAACAGGTGATCGTCATGACACGCGGTCGCGCGGTGCAAGTGGGTTCGGCGGACGCGCTGTTTGAGCGTCCGCAGCACACCTTTGTCGGGCATTTCATCGGATCACCGGGCATGAACTTCCTGCCGCTGCGCGTGACCGGTGATTCCATCCGTATTGCCGACCATGCGCTGGCGCTGCCGGCAGGCCGTGAATTGCCGGATGGCGAGTACAAGCTGGGAATTCGCCCCGAATACGTGCGCCTGGCGCAGGCCGGTGCGGCGGGTGCGCTGCCGGCGACGATCACGCGCGCCCAGGACATCGGTACCTATGTGATGCTGACCGGCACGGTCGGAGAGGCCACCGTCAAGGTGCGCCTGCACCCGGAGGCCGCCGCGCCGAAAGCCGGTGACACGGCCTGGCTGCAGGTGCTGGGCGCCCACACCTGCTTCTACAAAAATGAGGAGTTGGTGGCATGAGCACGACCACCAAACCGGTCAACCAGAAGGCCTGGCTGCTGGTGTTGCCGGTCATCATTTGTGTCGCCTTCTCGGCCATCCTGCCACTGATGACCGTCGTCAACTATTCGGTGCAGGACATCATCGCGCCGGACCGGCGGGTGTTCGTCGGCACCGAATGGTTTGCCGCCGTCATGCGCGATGAAGACCTGCATGCTGCACTCTGGCGCCAGCTGACTTTCTCGTTTGCGGTGCTGGCGGTCGAGATCCCGCTCGGCATCGCATTGGCCTTGTCCATGCCGGCGCAGGGCTGGAAGGCATCCCTGGTGCTGGTGCTGGTGGCCCTGTCGCTGCTGATCCCCTGGAACGTTGTCGGCACCATCTGGCAGATTTACGGCCGTGCAGATATCGGCCTGCTGGGCATGATGCTGCAGAAAATGGGTTTTGATTACAGCTACACCGGCAACGCGCTGCATGCCTGGATCACCGTGCTGGTGATGGACGTCTGGCACTGGACACCGCTGGTGGCCTTGCTCGGTTATGCGGGCCTGCGCTCGATTCCCGATGCCTATTACCAGGCCGCGCGTATTGATGGCGCCAGCAAGTTCGCGGTGTTTCGTTACATCCAGCTGCCCAAGATGCGCGGGGTGTTGATGATCGCCGTGTTGCTGCGTTTCATGGACAGCTTCATGATTTACACCGAGCCCTTTGTGCTGACCGGTGGCGGACCCGGCAACGCCACCACCTTTTTGTCGCAATACCTGACTCAAAAAGCCGTGGGCCAGTTTGACCTCGGGCCGGCGGCGGCTTTCTCGCTGATTTACTTCCTGATCATCCTGCTGCTGTGCTTCATCCTCTACAACTGGATGCAGCGGGTGGGCACGGCCACCAAGGAGGCCACCGGTGAATAAGCCCCGCTTCCAGGCCCGGACCCTGTTCCTGGTGGCCTACATCGTCTTCGCCCTGTTGCCCATCTACTGGATGGTCAACATGAGTTTCAAGACCAACTCGGAAATCCTGTCGAGCTTTTCCTTCTTTCCGCAGGAATTCACCTGGGCCAACTACCGGACGATTTTTACCGACCCGTCCTGGTATTCGGGTTACATCAACTCGCTGATTTATGTGGCGATCAATACCGTGATCTCGATCACCGTGGCCCTGCCGGCAGCGTATGCGTTTTCCCGCTACAGCTTTATCGGTGACAAACATGTGTTCTTCTGGCTGCTGACCAACCGCATGACACCCCCTGCCGTTTTTCTGCTGCCGTTTTTCCAGCTGTACACCACGGTCGGGCTGATGGATACCCATATTGCCGTGGCGCTGGCCCACCTGCTGTTCAATGTGCCGTTGGCGGTCTGGATTCTCGAAGGCTTCATGAGCGGCATCCCGCGCGAGATTGATGAGACTGCGTATATCGACGGTTATTCCTTCCCGCGTTTTTTCATGCGCATATTTTTGCCGCTGATCAAGGCCGGGGTTGGTGTGGCGGCCTTCTTCTGCTTCATGTTCAGCTGGGTCGAGCTGCTGCTCGCGCGCACCCTGACCAGCGTCAACGCCAAACCGATTGTGGCGACCATGACCCGCACGGTTTCTGCCTCCGGCATGGACTGGGCGACTCTGGCGGCTGCCGGTGTACTGACCATCGTGCCCGGCGCCATCGTCATCTGGTTCGTGCGGCACTACATCGCCAAGGGCTTTGCAATGGGCAGGGTATGAAGCCGCACCTGAGGAGACCGCACCATGTTTGAGTGGATGGCCTGGACCTTGCCGGTGGCGGTGTTTTTCACCTGCATTGTCCTGATGCTGATTGGCATGACGGTCTGGGAAATCAAGTCCCCGACGGCCGTGCGCCGCGGCTTTTTGCCGCTGGACACCACACGTGGCGACCGGCTGTTCATCGGCCTGCTGGGCGCTGCCTATATCAACCTGATTTTTGTCGGCCTCAGCGGCAAGCTCGGCGTGGCGCTCGGCCTGCAGGCAGACCCGTCGATCTGGATCAGTTTTTTCATTTCCATGGGATGGATTGCGCTGGTCATGCGCAAGGGTTAGCAGGGGATACGGATCCGGCTCATAACTTCCCCGGAGCCGGGCGAGTCATGGAAACCATTGGGGGAGGTAATTGATGAGGAGACAAGTCATGAAGATGCGTTACACAGCACTGGCGCTGGCGGCGGCCCTGATGGCCGCCCAGCATGCCGGGGCCGGCGATGCCGAAGCCAAAAAATGGATAGACAGCGAATTCCAGCCTTCCACGCTGTCCAAGGACCAGCAGATGGCCGAGATGAAGTGGTTCATCGAAGCGGCCAAAAAACTCCAGGCCAAAGGCATCAAGGAAATTTCGGTGGTGTCGGAAACCATCACGACCCACGAATACGAATCGAAAACACTGGCCAAGGCGTTTGAGGAAATCACCGGGATCAAGGTCAAACACGATTTGATCCAGGAGGGTGATGTGGTCGAGAAACTGCAGACCTCCATGCAGTCGGGCAAATCGATTTACGACGGCTGGATCAGCGACAGTGACCTGATCGGTACCCACTATCGCTATGGCAAGGTGATGAACCTGACCGACTACATGGCTGGCAAGGGCAAGGAATGGACCAACCCGGGCCTGGACCTGAAGGACTTTATCGGGACCAGCTTCACCACCGCCCCGGATGGCAAGCTCTACCAGCTGCCCGACCAGCAATTTGCCAACCTGTACTGGTTCCGTGCGGATCTGTTTGCGCGCAAGGACCTGCAGGACAAGTTCAAGGCCAAGTACGGCTATGACCTCGGCGTGCCGCTGAACTGGAGCGCGTACGAGGACATCGCCGCTTTTTTCACCAATGACGTCAAGACCATAGACGGCAAGCCGATTTATGGCCACATGGACTACGGCAAGAAGGACCCCTCGCTGGGCTGGCGTTTCACCGACGCCTGGCTGTCGATGGCCGGTACGGCCGACAAGGGCATTCCGAACGGCCAGCCGGTTGATGAGTGGGGTATCCGCGTGGGCGCCGACAAGTGCACGCCTGTGGGTGCGTCGGTGTCACGCGGTGGCGCCACCAACTCGCCCGCAGCCGTGTATGCCCTGACCAAATACGTGGACTGGATGAAGAAGTACGCGCCCAAGGAGGCCACCGGCATGACCTTCGGCGAAGCCGGGCCTGTGCCTGCCCAGGGCCAGATTGCGCAGCAGATCTTCTGGTACACGGCCTTCACCGCTGACATGACCAAAAAAGGCCTGCCCGTGGTGAATGACGACGGCACGCCCAAATGGCGCATGGCGCCTGGTCCGAACGGCCCCTACTGGAAACAGGGCATGCAAAACGGCTACCAGGACGTGGGTTCGTGGACCTTCTTCAGTGCGCATGACGAGAATCGAACGGCGGCAGCCTGGCTGTACGCCCAGTTCGTCACGGCCAAGACCACCTCCCTGAAGAAGACCATCGTCGGGCTGACGCCTATCCGCGAGTCGGACATCCGTTCCAAGGCCATGACCGATCTGGCCCCCAAGCTCGGTGGCCTGGTGGAGTTCTACCGCAGCCCGGCCCGGGTGGCGTGGACGCCGACCGGTACCAACGTGCCTGACTATCCGAAGCTGGCCCAGCTCTGGTGGAAAAACGTGGCCCAGGCAGTGACCGGTGAAAAAACACCGCAGGTTGCCATGGACACGCTGGCCGAAGAGATGGACCAGGTCATGGCCCGCCTTGAGCGCGCCGGGATGGAGAAATGCGCGCCCAAACTCAACCCCAAGGGGGATCCGGCCAAATACCTCAGCGACACCGGTGCGCCGTGGAAAAAACTGGCCAACGAGAAGCCCAAAGGCGAGACCATCAACTACGACAAGCTGCTCCAGGCCTGGAAGGATGGCAAGGTCCGTTGATCGGGGCCTGGCGGGTGTTCGCCCGCCGCCTGATTGATCGACAAGGGCGCGTGCAAACCGGGGTGGTTTGCACGCGCCTGCCAAGGCCCGGAAAGTGCATCTGCACAGAGGCTTTCCGAGGAGATGGACAATGAAGCCATGACTTTTGAAACCTTGCTGCTACCGACGCTCCGCGCAGACCTGATCAATCGCCTCAAGGCGGCCCAGACCTATGACCTTGCGATCATCGGTGGCGGGGCCACCGGCCTCGGCGTGGCTCTTGATGCGGCGGCGCGTGGATTTTCGGTGGTTCTTGTCGAATCGCACGACTTTGCCAAGGGCACTTCATCGCGGGCCACCAAGCTGGTGCATGGCGGCGTGCGTTATCTGGCGCAGGGCAATATCTCTTTGGTGCGTGAAGCCCTGCACGAGCGCACGCGTTTGCTGGCCAATGCGCCGCATCTGGCGCAACCGCTGGCTTTCGTGATGCCTTCCTACAAGTTCTGGGAGGCTCCCTTTTATGGCCTTGGGCTCAAGATGTACGACGCGCTGGCGGGAAAATCCGGCTTGGGCGCCACCGAGTTTTTGAATCGCGCCGAAACCTTGGAACTGCTTCCGACGGCACATCAGGACGGGCTCAAGGGGGGCGTGAAATATTGGGATGGGCAGTTCGACGATGCACGGCTGGCCATGGCCCTGGCCCGCAGCGCCGCCCGGGCTGGCGCTCTGCTGGTCAACTATTGTGCGGCGACTGGCCTCGTTCACGAAAAAGGCAAGCTGGCGGGCTTGTCTGTGACGGATTCTGAAAGTGGGCAAACACTTACGATTAAAGCGAGGTGTATCGTCAATGCGGCAGGTGTGTGGGTCGACCAACTGCGTTTGCTCGACGGTCAGGCGATAGGGCGGGAAGCCAAACCCATGGTGGCGCCCAGTCAGGGCGTTCATATCGTGGTTGACCGGTCATTTTTGCCGGGCGACCATGCGCTGCTGATACCCAAAACCGCCGATGGCCGCGTGTTATTTGCCGTGCCCTGGCTTGGCAAGACCATCCTGGGCACCACCGATACGCCGCGCAACGACCTGGCGCGTGAGCCGCTGGCCTTTCGCGAGGAAGTCGACTTCATCCTCGGTGAGTCTGCGCGTTACCTGAGCAAAGCACCCGGACCTGCCGACATCCGCAGTATCTGGGTCGGGCTGCGGCCACTGGTCAAACCCCCGGAAGATGATGGTGAGCGCACCCAGGCCTTGTCGCGCGAGCACACTGTGCTTGTCAGCAAAAGCGGCCTGGTGACCGTGACCGGCGGGAAGTGGACCACGTACCGCGCCATGGCGGAAGACGTGCTGGACAACTGCTTTGCCGCCCACCTGCTGGCAAAACGCCCGGGTGGTGTGACGGCCGACCTGCGCCTGGTCGGTGCCCAGCCTTCGGGCCACAAGATCAGCGAGCCGCCGGGCATCCACCAATACGGCAGTGAAGCACCCGCTGTTCTCGTTTTGCCTGGTGCGGACCGGGTGTTGGGCGGCGGCTTGACCGAAGCCATGGTGCGTTTTGCCGCCCGGCACGAGTACGCCAGAACGGTCGAGGATGTGCTGGCGCGCCGTTCCCGGCTGCTTTTTCTGGATGCCGCGCTGGCGAAATCCGTGGCTGCCGCAGTGGCCGGGCTGCTGATCGAAGAAAATCAGGTAGACCCGCAGCTGGCGGCGTTTCTTGCACTGGCCGATCAGTACCTGGCCTTGCCGGCCTGAAATGTCAGCCGCGCCAGCTGCGCGCGGCGTGTCTGAGTGCTCCGTTTTTGATAGCTGTCCATGTAAGACCAATAAGGTAACCAGGCGGTTTTGGCTGAAAATCCCGGTCTCCAATCGACTGCCGCCAAGAAATTTGCGGCGCGGAGTGTTGACAGGGTGCTGCTATTTGGTAATAATCGTGGGCTTCGCTTTAAAAAGCTGAGAATTCTGCCTAACGGAGGCATCACAAGTGGTTTGTGGTGCGGACGACGGGCCCAAGACTGACTGGCAAGTGGGTTTGCGGTGAAAGCTGCAAAAGTACGCGCTGGTGCAAGTTGGGACTAATTAAATGATTCAAACGCAATCCAAACTCGATGTTGCTGACAACACGGGTGCCAAATCCGTGATGTGCATCAAGGTGCTGGGCGGATCCAAGCGCCGGTACGCCAGCGTTGGTGACGTCATCAAGGTGAGTATCAAAGAAGCCGCTCCGCGTGGCCGCGTCAAAAAAGGCGAGGTTTACAGTGCTGTGGTCGTTCGCACCGCCAAAGGCATTCGCCGCGGCGATGGCTCCCTCGTCAAATTCGATGGCAACGCAGCCGTGTTGCTTAACGCCAAGCTGGAGCCCATCGGCACCCGCATCTTCGGACCGGTCACGCGCGAGTTGCGCACCGAGAAGTTCATGAAGATCGTGTCCCTGGCTCCTGAAGTTCTGTAAGGACACGCCATGAACAAGATTCGCAAAGGCGACGAAATCATCGTGATCGCGGGCCGTGACAAGGGCAAGCGCGGCACGATCTCGCTCCGCAAGGACGACAGCTATGTGCTGGTTGAGGGCATCAATCTGGTGAAAAAACACACCAAGCCGAATCCCCTCAAGGGCGCCACCGGTGGCATTGTTGAAAAAAGCATGCCTATTCACCAGTCCAACGTAGCCATCTTCAATGCCGCTACCGGCAAAGCCGATCGCGTTGGCATCAAGCTTCTGGCTGACGGCAAGAAAGTGCGCGTCTTCAAGTCCAGCGGCGACGAAATCAAGGCTGCATAACATGGCAAAGACCGCACCTACCCAAGCTGCTCCTGCTCAGGCTCGCCTGCAGGCCCAGTTCCGCGAAAAAATCGCGCCGGCGCTGATTGAAAAATTCGGCTACAAGTCGCCGATGCAGGTTCCCCGCATCACCAAGATCACGCTCAACATGGGTGTGAGCGAGGCTGTGGCCGACAAGAAGGTCATGGACAACGCGGTGAGCGACATGACCAAGATCGCCGGCCAGAAGCCTGTGGTGACCAAGGCCAAGAAGGCTATCGCCGGATTCAAGATTCGCGAAGATCTGCCTATCGGCTGCATGGTGACCCTGCGCGGCGTGCAGATGTATGAGTTCCTGGACCGTTTCGTGACCGTGGCCCTGCCGCGCGTCCGCGACTTCCGCGGCATTTCCGGCCGCGCGTTTGATGGTCGTGGCAACTACAACATCGGCGTGAAGGAACAGATCATTTTCCCTGAAATTGAATACGACAAGGTGGATGCCTTGCGCGGTCTCAATATCAGCATCACCACCACGGCGAAGACCGATGAAGAGTGCAAGGCGCTTCTCACCGGCTTCCGTTTTCCGTTCAAGAACTGAGGCGGACATGGCAAAACAGGCTTTATTGCAACGTGAATTGAAGCGCGAGAAACTCGCGGCCAAGTTCGCCAAGAAATACGCAGAACTCAAAGCAACGTCCAACGACGCCAAGCGCTCCGATGAAGAGCGCGCCTTGGCCCGTCTGGAGTTGCAAAAGTTGCCCCGCAATGCGAATCCGACCCGCCAGCGCAACCGCTGTGCGATCACGGGCCGTCCGCGTGGCACATTCCGTCAATTCGGCCTGGCTCGCGCCAAAATCCGTGAGTTGGCTTTTGCTGGTGATATCCCTGGTATCACCAAGGCAAGCTGGTAAGCATAGGAGAACTACAAATGAGCATGAGTGATCCTATTGCCGACATGCTGACGCGCATTCGCAATGCACAAATGGTTGAAAAAGCCGTTGTGCTGGTGCCGTCATCCAAAGTCAAAGTCGCCATCGCGCAGGTGTTGAAGGATGAGGGCTACATCGATGGCTTCTCCGTCAAAACCGACGACGGCAAGCCCCAGTTGGAAATCGCCCTGAAGTATTACGCAGGACGCCCGGTGATTGAGCGCATTGAGCGCGTCAGCCGCCCCGGCCTTCGCGTCTACAAAGGCCACGGCGCCATCCCCCAGGTCATGAACGGTCTGGGCGTCGCCATTGTCACCACGCCCAAAGGTGTGATGACTGATCGCAAAGCGCGCGCTACCGGCACCGGTGGTGAAGTTCTTTGCTACGTGGCTTAACGGCGACATTGAGGAGTAACTGAAATGTCTCGTGTAGGAAAAATGCCAGTCGTCGTGCCCCAGGGCGTGGACGTGGCGATGAAAGACGACCAGATCAATGTCAAGGGTAGTCTCGGCACCCTGGCGTTGACGCAGAATGCGCTGGTAACCATCAAGAGCGACGCAGGTCAGCTGACTTTTGTGCCGGCCAATGACTCGCGCGAAGCCAATGCCATGAGTGGCACGATGCGACAGCTCGTCAACAATATGGTGACGGGTGTGACCAAGGGCTTCGAGAAGAAGTTGAGCCTGGTTGGTGTTGGTTACAAGGCCCAGGCACAAGGGACCAAACTGAACCTGACGGTTGGTTATTCGCACCCTGTGGTGATGGATATGCCGGCTGGTATCCAGGTGGCTACCCCCACACCTACCGAGGTGGTGATCAAGGGTTCGGATCGTCAACGCGTCGGCCAGATAGCTGCCGAAGTTCGCGCCGTCCGTCCTCCCGAGCCTTACAAGGGCAAGGGCATCCGTTATGCGGATGAGAAGATCACGATCAAAGAAACCAAGAAGAAGTAAGGAGCTGCACCATGTTGACCAAAAAAGAGCAGCGCCTTCGTCGTTCACGCCAGACCCGTATCCGCATTGCCACGCAAGGTGTTGCGCGTCTGACCGTCAACCGGACCAATTTGCATATCTATGCCAGCGTTATTTCTGGCGATGGCACAAAAGTCCTGGCATCTGCGTCAACCGCAGAAGTCGAGGTCCGCAAGGATCTTGGCGCGTCGGGCAAGGGTGCCAACGTTGCTGCTGCGCAGGCCATAGGCAAGCGTATTGCCGAAAAGGCAAAAGCGGCAGGTGTTGAAAAAGTGGCGTTTGACCGCGCTGGCTTTGCGTACCACGGCCGCGTGAAAGCGCTGGCTGAGGCTGCTCGCGAAGCTGGCTTGCAGTTCTAAGCAGACTGGAATTAAGTATGGCCAAGTTTCAAGCAAAATCAAACAACGACGCTCCAGACGATGGTCTGAAGGAAAAGATGATCGCGGTCAACCGCGTGACCAAAGTGGTGAAGGGCGGCCGTATTCTCGGTTTTGCCGCACTCACAGTGGTCGGTGATGGCGACGGTCGTGTCGGCATGGGTAAGGGCAAGTCGAAGGAAGTGCCGGCTGCCGTGCAAAAGGCCATGGAAGAGGCTCGTCGCAACATGACCAAGGTTTCGTTGAAAAACGGCACCATTCACCACAATGTATTCGGCCATTGGGGTGCAGCCAGCGTCATGATGATGCCTGCGGCCAAGGGTACCGGCATCATTGCCGGTGGCCCGATGCGGGCGGTGTTTGAGGTGATGGGTATCACGGACATCGTGGCAAAGAGCCATGGCTCCAGCAACCCTTACAACATGGTGCGTGCAACGATGGACGCGCTGAACAACTCTACGACGGCTTCGGACATCGCAGCCAAGCGTGGTAAATCAGTCGAAGAAATCTTCGGCTAAGGCGGGTATCCCATGACGACAGAGAAAAAACTCACTGTGACCCTGGTTCGCAGCCCTATTGGCACCAAGGAGTCCCACCGCGCGACCGTGCGTGGTCTGGGCCTGCGTGGTATCAACAGCAAGAGCGAGTTGCAGGATACGCCTGCGGTGCGCGGCATGATCAACAAGATCAGCTACCTGGTCAAGGTGCTTTAAGCGGAGCCGATGATGGAACTAAATGGAATCAAGCCTGCTGCAGGCGCAAAACATGCCAAGCGCCGGGTCGGTCGCGGCATCGGTTCGGGCATTGGCAAAACTGCCGGTCGTGGTCACAAAGGCCAGAAATCCCGTGCCGGTGGTTATCACAAGGTGGGTTTTGAGGGCGGTCAGATGCCTTTGCAGCGCCGTCTGCCAAAGCGCGGCTTTAAATCGCAGCTGCTGAAATTCAATGCTGAAGTGACCTTGACTGCGCTTGAGCAGCTGGGGCTGGCTGAAGTCGACGTCCTGGCGCTGAAAACCGCTGGTTTGGTGGGGCAACTTGCCAAGAACGTCAAGGTCATCAAGTCCGGTGCTCTGAGCAAGGCGGTGAAGCTCAATGGCATTGGTGCGACCGCGGGCGCCAAGGCGGCTATTGAGGCCGCTGGCGGCACGCTGGCTTAACACTTCCGACGGATAACGATCAGTGGCAACCAGCTCTGCACAAATTGCAAAAACCGGCAAGTTCGGTGATTTGCGCAACAGGCTTGTGTTCTTGCTGCTCGCGCTGGTGGTGTACCGGGTGGGCGCTCACATTCCTGTTCCTGGAATTGATCCGACCCAGTTGCAGCAGCTTTTCAAGGGGCAGCAGGGCGGCATATTGAGTTTGTTCAATATGTTTTCGGGCGGCGCGCTTTCACGGTTTACCGTGTTTGCGCTGGGCATCATGCCCTACATTTCGGCCTCCATCATCATGCAGTTGTTGACCTATGTGGTGCCAACGTTCGAGCAGATGAAAAAAGAAGGTGAAGCGGGTCGCAGAAAGATCACGCAGTACACCCGCTATGGCACTTTGGGCCTCGCGCTGTTCCAGTCCATGGGGATTGCAATTGCGCTGGAGAGTTCGCCGGGTCTGGTCCTGGCGCCTGGATTCGGTTTTCGCATGACGGCTGTGGTGAGTTTGACGGCCGGCACGATGTTTTTGATGTGGCTGGGCGAGCAAATTACGGAACGCGGTCTCGGCAATGGTATTTCCATCTTGATATTCGCGGGTATTGCGGCAGGTTTGCCTGGCGCGCTTGGTGGCTTGCTGGAATTGGTACGCACCGGCGCCATGAGTATCCTGGTAGCTATCGCCATCGTGGTGGTGGTTGTGTTGGTGACGTATTTTGTAGTGTTCGTGGAGCGCGGACAGCGAAAGATTTTGGTGAATTACGCCCGGCGACAGGTCGGCAACAAGGTGTACGGCGGGCAATCTTCACATTTGCCTTTGAAGCTGAATATGGCAGGGGTGATCCCACCTATTTTCGCGTCGTCGATCATCCTGTTGCCTGCAACCGTGGTTGGCTGGTTCAGTGCCGGTGAAGGAATGCGCTGGCTGAAGGACATTGCGGGAACCCTGACTCCAGGTCAGCCCATCTATGTCTTGCTGTACACCGTGGCGATCGTATTTTTCTGCTTCTTTTACACGGCGCTGGTCTTTAACAGCCGCGAGACCGCGGACAACCTGAAGAAAAGCGGCGCATTTATACCCGGCATACGTCCTGGCGACCAGACCGCAAGGTATATCGACAAGATTCTTGTTCGGCTGACGCTTGCCGGTGCTGTGTACATCACCTTTGTTTGTCTGCTGCCCGAGTTTCTGATTTTGAAGTACAACGTGCCGTTCTATTTTGGAGGAACGTCGTTGCTGATTATTGTGGTTGTCACCATGGATTTCATGGCGCAAGTGCAGAACTACATGATGTCTCAGCAGTACGAATCCTTATTGAAGAAAGCAAATTTCAAGACGTCACCAGGTGGTTGAGTCATGTCGAAAGATGATGTCATCCAGATGCAAGGGGAGGTCGTTGAGAACCTTCCCAATGCAACGTTCCGGGTGAAGTTGGAAAATGGTCATGTAGTTTTGGGTCACATATCGGGAAAAATGCGGATGCATTACATACGCATTCTCCCGGGTGACAAAGTGACTGTTGAGTTAACGCCCTACGATTTGTCGCGGGCACGTATCGTGTTTCGCGCCAAGTAGGCGCAGTCAAAAGTTTAGGAGAAAGAAATGAGAGTTTCAGCTTCGGTCAAGAAAATTTGCCGTAACTGCAAAATCATCCGCCGCAAGGGCGTTGTACGCGTGATCTGCACAGACCCGCGCCACAAGCAGCGCCAGGGCTGATTTTCACAAGTTTTAGAGGACGCATATGGCTCGTATCGCTGGTATCAACATTCCGCCGCAGCAACACGCCGAAATCGGCTTGACTGCCATCTTCGGCATAGGTCGCACGCGCGCCCGCAAGATTTGCGTGGCCTGTGAAATCGCCTATTCCAAAAAGGTCAAAGACCTGACCGATAGTGACCTGGAAAAGATTCGTGACCAGATCGCGCAGTTCACCATCGAAGGTGACTTGCGCAGGGAAACCACGATGAACATCAAGCGCCTGATGGACATTGGTTGTTACCGTGGATTTCGCCACCGTCGTGGCCTGCCCATGCGTGGTCAGCGTACTCGCACGAATGCGCGTACCCGCAAGGGACCGCGCAAGGCCGCTGCGTCCTTGAAGAAATAATTGAGTAAGAGGTAGTTATGGCAAAAGCCCCCAGCAGTAACGCAGCTCAACGCGTTCGCAAAAAAGTTCGTAAAAATGTTGCCGACGGAGTCGCCCACGTTCACGCGTCCTTTAACAACACGATCATCACAATTACCGATCGCCAGGGCAATGCGTTGTCGTGGGCTTCTTCTGGTGGCCAGGGCTTCAAGGGTTCGCGCAAATCGACACCTTTTGCTGCCCAGGTAGCTTCAGAGGTTGCAGGCCGTGCTGCCATTGAGCAGGGGATCAAGAACCTCGACGTGGAGATCAAGGGGCCAGGGCCTGGCCGTGAGTCTTCCGTTCGCGCGCTGGCGGCTCTTGGTATTCGAATCAATTCGATCGCCGATGTGACGCCTGTTCCGCACAATGGTTGCCGCCCCCAGAAGCGTCGTCGTATTTAAGTTCGGTCTGCCCCGGTTGGCTTGCATCTGATGCGACCTGACCGAGCAGGTTTTCACCAAGCCCACCGCCGTTAGGTTCATACCGAAGGCTCCTGCAGTTTCTGCAGCAGATGACATAAGGAATTCAAGTGGCACGTTATCTCGGCCCCAAGGCCAAACTATCCCGCCGTGAAGGCACGGACCTGTTCCTGAAAAGTGCTCGCAGAGCCATTGGCGATAAAGCCAAATTTGACTCCAAGCCCGGTCAGCACGGCCGCACATCCGGCATGCGGACCTCGGACTTCGGCTTGCAGCTCCGTGAGAAGCAAAAAGTAAAGCGCATGTATGGCGTCCTGGAAAAGCAATTCCGCCGCTATTTCGAGGAAGCCGATCGCCGAAAAGGCAATACCGGCGCCAATTTGCTTTTCATTCTCGAGTCTCGCCTCGACAACGTCGTATATCGGATGGGTTTTGGTTCAACCCGTGCGGAGGCGCGTCAGCTGGTGTCCCACAAGGCGATCACCGTCAACGGCGGGTCGGTCAATATTCCGTCCTACATGGTTAAAACGGGCGATGTGATCGCTGTCCGCGAAAAGTCCAAAAAACAGACCCGCGTTGCGGAAGCCCTGCAGTTGGCCCAACAGGTTGGTATGCCTGCCTGGGTCGATGTCAGCATTGACAAGGGTGAAGGCACCTTCAAGAAAGTGCCCGATCGCGACGAGTTCGCTGCTGACGTCAACGAGTCGTTGATTGTCGAGCTGTATTCACGTTAATTTTCGTTCCTGCGTTTACGGGGCACTGTAGTCGCAGGGTCGCTTCACCCGACCTTATCGGTGTAACGAGCCGAGGGTATTGAGAGGAAGAATGCATGCAAACAAATCTATTGAAACCAAAAACAATCAATGTTGAGCAGCTTGCTGCCAACCGCGCAAAGGTGACTCTTGAGCCTTTCGAGCGTGGTTATGGCCACACGCTGGGCAACGCCCTGCGCCGCGTTTTGCTGTCGTCGATGGTTGGTCATGCGGCCACTGAGGTCACGATTGCCGGCGTGTTGCATGAGTACTCGTCGATCGACGGCGTGCAGGAAGATGTAGTCAACATCTTGCTCAATCTCAAAGGTGTGGTGTTCAAGCTCCATAACCGTGATGAAGTGACCTTGAGCTTGCGTAAAGACGGTGAAGGTCCGGTTACCGCGGCCGACATCCAGACCCCTCATGATGTTGAGATCATCAATCCTGAGCATGTGATCGTCAATTTGTCCCATGGCGGAAAAATCGACATGCAAATCAAGGTCGAAAATGGCCGTGGTTATGTTCCCGGTACCATGCGGCGTTATGGCGACGAGTCAACAAAGTCCATTGGCAGGATCGTCCTGGATGCTTCGTTCTCGCCTGTCAAGCGAGTGAGCTACACCGTGGAGAGTGCACGCGTTGAGCAGCGTACTGACCTGGACAAGCTGGTTCTTGAAATAGAAACCAACGGCGCTGTGACTGCAGAAGATGCAGTCCGTGCGTCAGCCAAAATTCTGGTTGAGCAACTTGCCGTGTTTGCCCAGCTGGAAGGCAATGAGTTGGCTGCATTTGACGCGCCAGTTCAGCGCAGCTCACAGCAGTTTGATCCTATCCTGCTGCGTCCAGTGGACGAGCTCGAGCTCACCGTTCGTTCAGCCAACTGCCTGAAGGCAGAAAATATCTATTACATCGGCGACCTGATTCAGCGGACCGAAAACGAACTGCTCAAGACCCCAAATCTTGGCCGGAAATCGCTCAATGAAATCAAGGAAGTATTGGCATCCCGCGGTTTGACGCTGGGTATGCGACTGGAAAGCTGGCCCCCAGCAGGCCTTGACAAGCGTTAATTGAAGAAGCCCCCCTTGGGGGCAGTGCACGGGCAGTACCTGATACGGCTGCCTGAAATACAAATGAAAGGAAAGCACTATGCGTCACGGACACGGACTTCGTAAACTCAATCGGACCAGCTCTCACCGGCTGGCCATGCTGCGCAACATGATGAATTCCCTGATTCAGCATGAAGCGATCAAAACGACTTTGCCGAAGGCAAAGGAACTGCGTCGCGTGGTTGAACCCATGATCACTCTGGCCAAGGAGCCGACACTTGCAAACAAGCGTCTGGCATTTGACCGCCTGCGTGATCGCGACATGGTGGTAAAACTCTTTGCTGAACTCGGGCCTCGTTACAAAGCCAGGCCTGGTGGCTATACACGCATACTGAAAATGGGCTTCCGTGTCGGCGACAATGCGCCGATGGCTTTTGTGGAACTCGTTGACCGTCCTGAAGTTGCAGAAGACGTCTCCAATGACGGCGTTAAATCAGCAGACTAGGCTATAATCAATACATATCGCGCGGTGGAGCAGCCTGGTAGCTCGTTGGGCTCATAACCCAAAGGTCGTAAGTTCAAATCTTGCCCGCGCAACCAATATCCTGGCTGAAAGAGTCAGTTAGAAAAACGCCCACTTTATGTGGGCGTTTTGCTTTCATTGGAGACTTTTCCGCGCAGGGATGCCTGTCCGTGGTGGTGTATTGGCAGGGGGCGGCCTAATTTGGGTTTGCTGCGACCCTCCGACTTTTGCTTGAGTGGGCTCTTTTGTTCACTCTCTGGGGTAATTCACGAATCTGATTTACCTTGCGTCGCGTAAACTATCAGTCCGCCTCTGGTCAAGGCAGCGTCGTATGGGCGCGGGCGTGATCTGCTGGACTGTTGGTATAGGGCCACCATCGCGTCAGGAATGTCACTAGAGGCGTCGGAAAACTCATGAACTGGACTTGCAATCATGGCGGCAAGTGCTTGATTCTATTACAATTACTTACGCCTGCGCGGTTCTCAATATGGGGTAGGTCGATCATCAAGACCAATAAAAATGAGTGACATGAACGTGCCCTTGCAAACCAGTCAAAAAAGCGAAGCCAGCCATTTGGCTCAGGGCTTGCGCGAGGACTTGTTGCATCACGATCCTTTGCTCGACTGCTTGGTGGAGTTGACGCGGATACATGGCCGACCGAGTACCCGTGCGGCGCTTTCTGCCGGCCTCCCGCTCCCCAAGACCGGATTGCCCCCCTCTCTGTTTGCTCGAGCTGCAGCGCGTGCGGGGCTCTCCTGCAAGATATTGCGCCGACCGCTTCAGAAGATTGACGCCGCGTTATTGCCGGTGGTGCTACTCCTGGAGGGCGATGGCGCCTGCCTTTTGTTGGGCTGGGATGAAAGCGGAGAATCGGCAAACCTGCTTTTCCCCGAGGCAGGCCAGGGCGTGGTGATCCTGCCCCGCGAGCAATTGCTTGCTCGTTATGTGGGCATCGCTATTTTCTCGCGGCCGAACTTCCGATTTGACCAGCGAACCCCCGAATTGGCGGATATCCCTCAACGGCACTGGTTTTGGGGGGCCTTTAGAGATCAGTTTCCCCTTTACCGAGACATTCTTGCGGCGGCTCTTTTAATCAACTTGTTTGCGCTCGCGTTTCCACTGTTCTCGATGAATGTGTATGACCGCGTGGTCCCCAACTTTGCGGTGGAAACCTTATGGATGTTGGCTTTCGGTCTGGTGCTGGTGCTCGTCATTGATTATTTTCTTCGGGTCATGCGCGGTTATTTTGTGGATTTGGCTGGATCCCGAATAGACATAAAGCTATCTACCTTGATCATGGAAAAGGTGCTCGGGATGCGGCTCTCAGATCGCCCCCCGTCGGTTGGTTCCTATGCGGCAACTTTGCGGTCCTTCGAGTCAGTGCGTGACTTTATTGCCTCTGCTACGGTGATTGCTGTTGTTGACTTGCCCTTTGCCCTCCTGTTTTTCCTGGTTCTCGGCTGGATTTCCTGGCCACTTGTCATTCCGCCCCTCGTGGGTGTATTTCTTGTCGTTGCTTACAGTTACGTCGTTCAAAACAAGATGCACGCGCTTTCTGAGACCACTTTCAGAGCGTCGGCTATGCGAAACGCTACTTTGGTTGAAACGCTCACTGCGATGGAGGCCATAAAGGCCCACGGAGCGGAAAGTCAGATGCAGGCGAAACTGGAGGACACCGCCGCTTTTCTGGCGCGGGTTAGTGCGCAATTGCGTCTGCTTTCGTCGTCTGTCGTCAATGTCGTTTCCAGCCTGCAACAGCTCATTAACATCGTGATGATTGTGGCTGGAGTTTATTTGATCCACGAGGGTTTTTTGACAATGGGCGGGCTCATCGCGGCCACGATGTTGTCAGGGCGAGCCATGGCGCCATTGGGTCAGATTGTTGCGTTGTTGATGCAATATCAAAACGCCAAGACGGCCCTTGCTTCGTTGGAAGATACGATGAAAAAACCGGGCGAGCGCTCTGGAGAGACAAACTTTGTGCACCGACCGGACATCGCCGGAGAGATCGTGTTTGACGATGTGCATTTCAGTTACCCTGGGCGTACACAGGAGGCTTTGCGCGGGGTGTCGTTCAGGATTAAGCCGGGTGAAAACGTTGTTGTCATTGGCCGGGTAGGTTCTGGCAAGACAACTCTGCAGCGGCTGATACTTGGGCTGTATACGCCCTCCATGGGTGCGATCAGCATGGACGGTATCGATCTCCGGCAACTCGACCCAGCTGATTTGAGGCGTAATGTGGGTTATGTTGAGCAGGACGCCATGCTGTTTTATGGGACGTTGCGTGACAACATCGCGATAGCGGCGCCCTACGCAGATGATGGCGCGATCCTGGCCGCGGCAGAAGTGGGCGGCCTGATCGAGTTTGCCAACCGCCATCCTCAGGGCTTCGACATGATCATTGGGGAGCGCGGAGAGTCTCTTTCTGGTGGCCAGAGGCAGGGCGTGGCAATTGCTCGCGCGGTGTTGCTTGAGCCGCCTGTATTGCTGCTTGATGAGCCCACTGGGGCCATGGACTTTTCCTCTGAGGCGCAGTTCAAAGAACGCTTGCGCAGCTACGCCAAACACAAGACCATGGTGGTGGTCACGCACAGGAATACGTTGTTGGATTTGGCGGATCGAATTATTGTCATTGATGAGGGGCGCATTGTTGCTGATGGACCGTACGAGCAAGTCATTGAGGCGCTCAAGGCTGGCCGGATAGGGAAAGCTTCATGAACCCACGATGGACCTCATGGATCCGTCCTCTGATCTCGCTACTGGCTTCGGGCAAGAGGTTGGTTCAGCCGGGCCTTGAGCGCACTTTCGCGTCGTGGCAACAGGATGACGGACGCATGGATGCCGGTTTTGGTGGCGATGCAGATCGCGCGATGCTGGACCAGGAGCCCTTGCGCGCTCGGATGCTCGTGAAAAGCCTCGGGGTGGTTTTGGTGCTGGCGCTGTTGTGGGCTGGTTTATCGGAGGTCGATGAAATTACCAAAGGCGAAGGCAAGGTAATTCCATCCAGGCAGTTGCAGGTCATGCAGAGCTTGGATGGAGGTGTCGTTTCGGAGATCTTGGTCCAAGAGGGACAGGTTGTCGAGGCCGGGCAGATACTTGTAAATATTGATACGACGCGCTTCGACTCGTCCGTGAAGGAAAATCGGGTGCAGTATCTGGCGCTGTTGGCCAAGGCGGCGAGGGTCCGTGCGCTCGCCGAGGGCGTGGCGTTCATACCTCCGCCTGAAGCGCTTTCAGAGGCACCCAAAACAGTTCAGGAAGAGGGGCGGGCTTATGAAGCCAGTACGTCCACGCTCAATGCACAGCTGGCCATAGCCCAGCAGCAGTTGTCGCAGCGCCAGCAGGAGCTTGTCGAAGCGCGAGCGAAGCGAGAGCAGGCTTCCAGGGCCTATGAGTTAACCGCCAAAGAGCTGGGTTATACAAAACCGTTGCTCAAGGATGGTGCCGTCTCGGAAGTGGAATTGTTAAGACTTGAGCGGGATACGGGGCGCTTTCTGGGCGAGCGGGAGATGGCCTCCGCTCAAATTTCGAAAACCCAGGCGGCCGTGGCAGAAGCGTCGCGCAAGATTCAGGAGATAACACTGAATTTTCAGAGCGAGGCACGTAAGGAGCTATCCGAAACCCTTGCGAAGCTCAATGTGAGCTCTGCAGGTGGAGTCGGGCTTGCGGACAAGGTGGACAAGTCTTCGCTGCGCTCACCGGTCAGGGGTACGGTTAAGCGTCTTCTGGTCAATACCGTGGGTGGTGTGGTTCAACCAGGCAGAGACATCATTGAAATTGTGCCCTTGGAAGAAAACCTGCTGCTCGAAGCCAAGGTGTTGCCTAAAGACATTGCCTTTCTGCGGCCCGGGGATAGGGCTTTGGTTAAGTTCACTGCTTATGATTTTTCCATTTATGGCGGTCTTGAGGCTAAGCTGGAATTTATAGGGGCCGATTCGGTGACTGATGAGCGAGGTAATACTTTTTATACGGTACGGGTACGAACTGAAAAGTCCAAACTCGGTGAGGGGCTGCCTATTATTCCTGGCATGGTGGCAGAAGTTGACATCATCACAGGTCAGAAATCCATACTGTCTTACCTTCTCAAGCCGGTTTTAAAGGCAAAGCAAGCTGCCTTTACAGAGCGCTGATCGGCATGGCCGTGCGAAATCAGGAGCCGCAGTGTCTATTTCTTTGCCTCCAAGGTCGCATGCTCCCACGCTGGGTCGAGGCCTTTCGGACGGGAAAGGCTGGCAAATTAGATACCGCGCGAGCCAAGGCCGATGCCGCTAAAGTGAGTCTCGTCTGGCTGAGGCTGGAGCAAGGTGTGCCGTTGCAGGTTCAACTGGAACGCCTTGGGCTGCAGTTCGGTCAAACTCCCTGCATTGTTCTCAGTGATCGGCCGACCGACGAGGAAGCCCTCGCTGCTTTTTCCGCTGGTGCCCGGGGATATTGCAATACTCACGCCGCGGCGCAGCTCCTGATTCAGATTGCATCCGTGGTGCTGCAGGGGGGGCTTTGGATTGGTGAGCCATTGATGCAGCGACTGATCAGTGCTACGAGTCGCATTCAGACCACTTCTGGTGCGAGTGGGGGTGAGCCCGGCGCGTGGTCGAAAAATCTGACCGAACGCGAAAAGGAGGTCGCCAGTACGCTCGCGCGGGGTTCGAGCAATAAGGAAATTGCCAAGGCACTTGGCATCACTGAGCGTACCGTCAAGGCCCATGTTGGCGCTATTCTCGATAAGCTTCAGGTCAGGGATCGGCTTCAGCTATCCCTCATAGTCAACGGGCGCACCTCTGAGTCCCGCTGAATTCGGTCTCGGGTAGTACCTCGGTACAATTTTTTTAAATGGTGAAACGGACTACATTGAATCCAGTGTAGTAACTCCGTTTGGGATTCGCCATGGCCAATGAAGGCAAAGTTGTCGGTAATGTGGTGGTGCTTGAGGGCATCGCGTTCGCTGAAAATGCAAGCGGTGATCGTCGACAGCTGAAATTTGGAGATCCCGTATTCGAGGGTGATGTGCTCGTCACCAGCACTGGCGCGCGGGTGGAACTGGCATTTGATCAGGGGGGAAAATTCCTTCTTCGCTCTCGTGAAACCGTAACGCTGGATTCGACGGTGTTCGGTAATCTATTGCCTGATGGCGGGAGCGCTGCGCTATTGCCGAGGGTGGAGGAACTTACCCGGATACTGAATGCCATCAGCGAAGGTAGTACGCTTGACAGGCTTTTGCAGGAAACATCGTCGGGTGTAAGTCCTTCTTCAGGTGTCGGTACCTCGGGCATCAGGTCTGACGATGGCAATAACTTCGTTCAGTTGTTGAGGACGGCGGAGGCGCTGGCACCGCTGACATATGAATACACGTCCCTAGACAAGGCGGTGTTGGGATATTTGCCTGACGGAGCTGCGGATGCAGGCGTTGTCGCGTCTGGTACTTCTGCTCTGCCTGGGTCGGTTCTTGATCAGCTTGCTTTTGGGGCGTCCGCTGCTTCTGCTTCTGCTTCTGCTTCTGCTTCTGTGGCTGTCGGCGCTACTGTTTCTGCCGCGGTAGTCGCTCCGACCCTGGTCGGCAATGCTGTCAAAGCGTTGACAGAAGGTAATGCGGTGCTTGCCACAGGAGGCGATCTCGCCGTCACCGTCTTGGTGTCGCTGGCATCCACGTCGGTGTCGTTTGTCAGTACATTGCCGGTGGCGTTGCTGCCCGCTGCAGTGCCGGCTTCGACCGCCGTGCCCGTATCGGCCACGGCCACCGGGCCGTCATTTGTGCCGGTGATGTTCACCGTCACCGTGTTGCTGGCGCCGTCGGTTGT
>CALRUM020000012.1:0-124561 GCA_943371375.1 Asaia bogorensis | reverse complement strand
CGGCTGGAAGAAGAGCCTGTTTGGCGACATGCATGCCTACGGCGAAGAGGGCGTGCGTTTCTACACCAAGCAGAAGTCCATCATGCAGCGCTGGCCTGAGAGTATTGCCAAGGGGGCGGAGTTTGTGATGCCGACAGCGAAGTGAGGGCTTCCACAAGGCAAAACACCCCGCGCAGGCTAGCCTGTGCGAGGTGTATGCGGGCCATCGGTACCGCTGTTGATTGGGAACGGACCGACAGCCCGGCTGGCAAGCCCCTTAGTTAGGGCCGCTTTTCATCTGGGCTTCCATGTCGGCCATGGGGACCATGCCGTTTTTGGTTTTCATTTTGCCCCACATGCCGGAGTGGTAACGGTCCCACTCGCGCTTGGAAACCATGCCGTCGCCATTGGTGTCCATGGAACCGGTGGCGTAGGCATTGGTACGCGCTTCCACCTTCATGTCTGCCCTGGCGGCAGGCGTGCCGCCGGAGGCGGACGGGTTGATTTGCGCATTGGCAGCAGCGCCGCCGGAGCCGGCCACGGGGTTGGGTGCCGACAGGGTGGAGCCGGTGGCTTTCTTGGCGTCAACCTTCATCTCGGCCTTGGCGCCGGGGGTTCCAGGCGCGGCGACAGGGTTGCTTTCGCCGGACGGTTTGGCAACAACGCCGGCGGGTGCTTGTGCAAATGCTGCGCTACAGGCCAAAGCTGCCAGCGAAAGGATCAATGATTGCTTGTTCATGGGTATCTCCAAAAATCTAGAGCGACTTGCTCAGAGCTGATAGTCACGCTCCCCAGGTGCCGAGGCTGTAGGAAGAACACGCCGCCTGCCGTAAGCACCTGGCGGCTTGGTCAAGTGTGTTTTCTGAATCAAATGGAGACGGATTTCGTTCCATGCCCGGACAGCAGGGCCGCGGCTTGCAGGGTTTGACATAAAAAGCACAGTTGTGCTAATATTTGAAACATGGATGCCAAAACCCAGAAAAGCGAGATGACCCGCGCCGCGATTGTCGGTGCGGCGCTGGGCCTCGCTTCGGCCGAAGGCCTGGAAGCCATCACGCTGCAGGCCGTGGCGGACCGGCTCGGCCTGTCCAAAAGCGGTGTGTTCTCGCGCATCGGTTCGCGCGAAGCCTTGCAGAAGGCGGTCATTGAGGAATTTGGCCGGCGCTTCATCGCCGAGGTGTTTGTGCCCGCCATGCAAAAGCCCAAGGGCCTGCCGCGTCTGGACGACATTGTGCAGCGCTGGATTGTGCGCATGCGCGATGTCGAGGTGCATACCGGCTGTATTTATACGGCGGGCGCTTTTGAACTCGACGACCGCGAGGGCGAGCTGCGCGAGACCCTGCTGCAGGAAGTCACGCGCTGGCGTGCCGCGCTGCGGCGCACCGTGCAGCAGGCCATCGAGTCCGGCGACCTGAGAGCAGACACCGACCCGGAGCAACTGGTCGGTGAGATCAGCGCCATTTCCATCGGGCTGTTGCATGACGCCCGTTTTTTACGTGATACACGCGCTGCCGAAAGAGCCCAATCGAGCTGGCAGCGCCTGATGAAAAGTTACCAGGCTTGAGTTGTTGTCGCGCCCCACAAGGGCTTTTTGTTGGTCCATATTTCGCACAATCGTGCGGAGAAAGGCAATGCCATGTTGTTCATCCTTGCAGCCATCGCCGTGTTTGCCGGCGTTCAGGCGGTCCGCGCCGCCCTTGCCTCCCTGCGTGCCCTGCCACGCAGCAATGAAGACTGGATCTGGTACTGATCCGGAAAAACCGAGGAGCCCTTCCATGACACGTACATCCCTTGAAACAACGGCCGCGTATTACGGCGCCAGTCCGACCACCAAACTGTTCCGCCTGGGCCTTGGCGCCTCTCAGCGCCTCTGGCCGGCCCTGGCGGTTCGCGCGGCTTACCGGCTGTTTGGCACACCGCTGCCGCCCAAATGGCTGAACCGCCGCCGCGCCTGGTCGCCGGACTGGCGCATCAACAGCTGGGCTTTTGAAGACGCCAGCCTGACGGTTTATGAACGCCCCGTGGCACCACATGGCCCGCTGGTGCTGCTGGCCCACGGCTGGGGCGGCCATGCCGGCCAGATGCTGGCGCTGGCTGAAGCCTTGCAGGCGCAGGGCCTGCGGCCGGTGTTGCTGGAAATGCCGGCGCATGGCCGCAGCGCCGGCGCCACCAGCAACCTGCCGCAATTTGCGCGCGCCATCGACTATGCGGTGGCACGCCTGCGGCAAGAGGGCCACCAGGTGCAGGCGCTGGTGGCACATTCACTGGCTGCCAACGCCGGCGCCTACGCACTGAGCCGCGGCTTGCCGGTGGACAAGCTGGTGTTGCTGGCACCGCCGGCTTCGCCCTACGAATACACCCGGCTTTTCGCCCACGTGTTCGGCCTGCGCGAGACCACACGTGCGGCCATGCAACAACGCATCGAGGCGCGCGAAGGCATATTGATGCCGCAGTTCGAACCGGCCGCCGTCGGCCCGCGCATTCACCAGCCCACGCTGGTGGTGCATGACCGGCGCGACAGCATCAACCGCTTTGCCGACGGTGTGGCCTACAGCCAGGCGATTGCCGGCGCGCGCCTGCTGGCCACAGATGAACTGGGTCACAGGCGCATCCTGAAAGACGAGGGTGTGCTGCGTGAGATTGCCGCTTTTGTCAGCCACTGAACAAGCCAGAACTGTCCGCTCACCCCTTGTGCCACGCGTCCATTGCCCCTAGGATGGCGCCACTTACAAGGAGTAGGACATGGACAAACCAACAGGTGTATTTGGCTGGACGGAAAAAAGCAGCGCAGTGTTGCAGCAAGGCGGCGTGATCGCGCCTGACGAGCGCCTGCCCTGGCCGCAAACCGCGGTGATGGGCGTGCAGCACGTGATTGCGATGTTCGGCGCCACGGTGCTGGCGCCCATCCTGATGGGCTTTGATCCGAACATCGCCATCCTGATGAGCGGCGTGGGTACGCTGCTCTTTTTCCTGATCACCGGCGGCAAGGTGCCGAGCTACCTGGGCTCGAGTTTTGCCTTCATCGGCGTGGTGATCGCCGCCACCGCTTACGCCGGCAAGGGGCCGAACGCCAACATCGGCGTGGCGCTAGGCGGCATCATTGCCTGCGGCGTGTTGTACACCCTCATAGGCGTCATCGTGCAGGCGGTGGGCACGGGCTGGATCGAGCGTTTCATGCCGCCGGTGGTGACCGGCGCCGTGGTGGCCGTGATTGGCCTGAACCTGGCCGGCATCCCGATCAAGAACATGGCTGCCAGCAATTTTGATTCGTGGATGCAGGTGGTGACCTTCGTCAGCGTGGCGCTGGTGGCCGTGATGACGCGCGGCATGGTGCAGCGCCTGCTGATCCTGGTTGGCCTGATTGCCGCCACGCTGATTTATGCGCTGCTCACCAACGGTATGGGCCTGGGCAAGCCGGTGGACCTGTCGCCGATCGCCAACGCCGCCTGGCTTGGCCTGCCCGGCTTTGCCGCGCCGGTCTTCAGCGCCAGCGCGATGCTGCTGATTGCGCCCGTGGCCATCATCCTGGTGGCAGAAAACCTCGGCCATATCAAGGCCGTCACCGCCATGACCGGCAAGAACCTGGACCAGTACATGGGCCGCGCCTTCATCGGCGACGGTGTGGCCACCATGGTGTCGGGCGCTGCGGGCGGCACCGGTGTCACGACCTACGCCGAAAACATCGGCGTGATGGCGGCCACCAAAATCTACTCGACCGCGGTGTTTGTGCTGGCCGGCCTGATGGCGGTGTTGCTGGGTTTCAGCCCGAAATTCGGTGCGCTGATCCAGGCGATTCCGCTGCCGGTGATGGGCGGCGTGAGCATTGTGGTGTTTGGCCTGATTGCGGTGGCCGGCGCCAAGATCTGGGTCGACAACAAGGTCGATTTTTCCGACAACAAGAACCTGTTGGTGGCGGCCATCACGCTGGTGCTGGGCACCGGCGACTTCACGCTGAAGTTCGGCCAGTTTGCGCTGGGCGGCATAGGCACCGCCACATTTGGCGCCATCCTGCTGTACGCCCTGCTGAACCGCAAGAAGTAAGCCCTTAATTCGCCGGGTTGGCGTTCTGCGCCTCCACCAGGGCGGCCTTGGTGGCAATCAGCTCCCGCTCTACATCGGCGCGTTCGTCAATCTCCTGCTCGAGCAGTTGATTGACATGCGCCAGGTCGGCGGCTGACTCGCTGATGCGGCTCTCTATTTCGTCGGTTTTCTGCAAGGCATCTGCCACATCACCGGTCTGGACATGGTCGGGGATTTCCTGCTTGAGCACCGCATTGATGACCAGAAGTTCATCGGCCGACTGTTTGACGACCTCGTGCACCACTTCGCTGCGGTCTAACGCTTGTTCCAGAGGCTTGGTGGCAGTGGACGGCTTGGATGACATGAATAAACCCCGGGATGGACAGGCAATGGAAAGTTGCAGACCTGGGCCAGGGCCCGCAGACGCTGGATCATGCGGGGCGACCGGAAGGCCTGTCTGCGCATTGTCCCCCAACTTGTCGCCTGCGGCCAAACGCCATCCCCGCTGCCAACCCTTGTCGTGTCAGGGTTTTTTCTGCGCGGGCGCCGGCTTGCTGTTGGTGCCGGGACTGAAAATTTGCCCCATGGCTGCGCCCAGTCTGGCACCAATGGCGGTGCCCACACCGGGCAAAATCACCGTGCCCACTGCCGCGCCGGCCAGCGCGCTGCGCGGCACCGACACCTCCACCTTCTCCAGCGGGCCGCTGACTTGCAGCGGCACACCCACAAGGCCATCGACCAGATCGACTGAAAATTCGCCCTCAATCTGACGGCTGGCAATTTTTGCCCGGCCCGAGGCACTGAGCGCGCCCGAGCTGGCCCGGATATCGGTAAAACTGACGACCATGCCTTTGGCCGTGTTCTGGGTATCGAGTTGCCCGGTGATGGCATCCATCGCGGTCTGCCCGGTGCGCTCCTTGCCGAAACTGCGGATTGCCTTGTCCACATCGATCTTCAGCAGCGTGCCCTTGCCCATGCTGAAGCTGGTTCGGGTGTGCAGCGTCTGGGCCAGCTCGCCAACCGTGTCGCCCGTGGCGGACAGGGCGGTCTGGCCCGAGGCCTTGCCCGACACCAGCGAGCGGCGGTCGAAGGCGGCCATGGCACTGCTCACCTCCACCTCCTGGGGTTGCAGCGTTCCGCTCAGATGCAAACGCCCATTGCTGCGTGTCTCCAGCTGAACCTCGCCATGGGCGGTACCTCCGCCCAGGTCAATACGCGTGGTCCAGCGGTCCTCCTGGCCCTGTCGCGTCAGCAGCAGCCGGGTCAGCGGCTCCACCGCCGGCCGGCGCAGCTGCGCCTGGCGCGGGCGCCAGTTCGGGTCAAAGTCCACTTCACCGTCAAACACCAGCGGCCGGCCAAAACGCGATATCCAGGTCACATCCCGGAACACCAGCCGCACCAGCGGCGTCGCGGTACTGCCCAGGCTGGCGCTTTCCCCCGCCTTGTTGAGTCCGCGCAGGGCGAGCTGCGGCAACACGGCCGTTTCAACTTCGGCCCGTTCCACTTTCAGCCGTCCGTCGATCAGGTCGCTCAGGCTGGGGTAGAGCACCAGCTTTTTCAGGGAGATCGATTCAGGCTGACCGGTCGCCACCTCTTGCAATACAACGGCAGGCACAGGCCACAGGGTCCAGCGCAGGCTGCCAATCTTCACCGGCACACCGAGCCGGCTTTGCAGGTCGGCAGCCACCCTGCGCGCCAGCTCTTCGTCGCTGGGCACCAGCCGCAACAGCGCCAGCCAGGCAGCGCCCAGCACCAGCAGCAACACGCCGGCGGCAATCACCCATTTCGTCTGATGTCTCATGCAAGTCTTTCAGCTGTTGTTTTGTCGGCCGCGCCGCCGGTCCCTGGCTACAACAGCTTAGCGGCGCAGTAGCCGGGCACTTGTAGTCCGCAATCTCTTTATAGTCAGGGCTTCGCGCCTGTTCAGGGCCCCATGAAAGCCTTCAAGGAAAAGTGGCCATGCGTATCTGGAAACGGCCTATCTCGGTGGAACTGCTGGCGGCCGCCAACGCAGACTCTGCGGTGACCCATCTGGGCATTGAATTTGTCGAGGTCGGGGATGACTTCATCCGCGCCCGGGTGCCGGTGGATGAACGCACCCGCCAGCCCTACGGCCTGCTGCATGGCGGCGTCTCGGTGGTGCTGGCCGAAACCCTGGGTTCCTGCGGCGCGGCTTTTGCTGCGCCCGAAGGCCACCGCGCCGTGGGGCTGGACATCAACGCGAACCACCTCAAGGGCACGACCAGCGGCTGGGTCACCGGCATCACGCGCCCGGTGCACATGGGCCGCAGCACCCAGGTCTGGGCCATAGAGCTGAGCAATGAGGCTGGCGAGCTGACCTGCGTTGCGCGCATCACGATGGCGATGCTGCTCCCGAGGTAGGGGCTAAATCGGGCCCCAGCCCTTGTGGCACGTGCGCAAGCTGCTATTGATTGGATAGCAACTCAATGGGGGCGTCTGCCGCCCGCGCCAGACGTTCGCTTTTCCAGTAGACATCGTCGCCGCCGTTCATGCGGTTCAGCACACGCGACAGCACAAACAGCAGATCGCTGAGGCGGTTCAGGTAGTGCCGCGGAGACGGCTTCAGGGTCTCGGCCTGATCCAGCGCGACCACCGCGCGTTCGGCGCGGCGTGCCACGGTGCGGCAGACATGCGCGAGTGCTGCGGCGCGCGAGCCGGCCGGCAGGATGAACTCCTGCAGGCGCGGCAAGGCGGCGTTGTATTTTTCCAGCGCGGCATCAAGCAGCGCCACCGCTTCGGGCTTGAGCAACTCAAAGCCTGGAATCGACAGCTCGCCGCCCAGGTTGAAGAGCTGGTGCTGCACTTCCACCAGCAGCTCGCGCACATCCACCGGCATCTCTTCACACAGCAGCACACCAATCTGTGAGTTCAGTTCGTCCACATCGCCCATCGCATGCACTCGCAGGCTGTCTTTGGAGATACGCGTGTTGTCGCCCAGTCCGGTGCTGCCGTCGTCGCCGGTGCGGGTCGCGATCTGGGTGAGTCTGTTGGCCATAAGTGAAAAATCCGGCAGGTTTACGCGGGGAAAGAAAATGTGTCGAAACGGCAGATGATGTCAACGCGGCAACACCCTGCAAAAGTGCTGGCAGCTGCGTGCGGCTTGCGTTGCAATGGCAGCTTCTTCAACTTCAAGGAACTGTCTGCATGACATCCAGCTTTCATTTTATTCCCAAGTTCGAACTGCGCAGCGTCGCGCTGCTGGCCGCGCTGACGGTGGGTGCCGCCCTGTCGGGCCAGGCCCAGACGACTGACTCAGCCGCAGCCAAACCACCCGCCGCGCAGGGCGCTCCGGCCACCCAGAGCGCTGCCCCCAAAGCCGCGCCCGGCAGCCAGGACAGCGAGGCCGCTTTTGCGCGGGCGGATGCCAACAAGGACGGCAAGCTGAGCCGCCAGGAGGCCACCCGCCTGCCGGCGGTGGAGCAGCGCTTTGACCAGATCGACACCAACAAGGACCAGTTTGTGTCGCGCGAAGAGTTTGAAGCCGCCATCAAGTCCTGACCCGGCTGCGTAGCGCAGTGCTGAAGGCCCGGGCCGGGCCCGTGGGGACCCCGGGGGGTCCCCACTTCAAAACACCGGCGACAAGTCGTAAACTGGTGCTCCCCCCTGGAGACACCATGAACGCCCCCACCCATCCCGACCACCTGTTACCGCAACTCAATCTGCGCGATGTGCCGCAGGCCCTGATAGACGCGCTGAAGACCCGGTTTGCCGAGCGTTGTTCGACCGCTCTCGTGGTGCGTGAGCAGCATGGCCGCGATGAATCCTCTTTCGCAGCGCCGCCGCCGTCCGCCGTGGTGTTTGCCGAAAGCACCCGCGACGTGGCCGATGCGGTCAAGCTCGCCGCGCAATACCAGGTGCCGGTCATTCCCTTTGGTGTCGGCACCTCGCTGGAAGGCCATCTGCTGGCTGTGCAGGGCGGCATCAGCATTGACGTGAGCCGCATGAACAAGGTGCTGTCCATCAATGCCGAAGACCTGACGGTCACGGTGCAGGCCGGCGTCACGCGCAAGCAGCTCAATGAAGAAGTCAAAAGCACAGGCCTGTTTTTCCCGATAGACCCCGGCGCTGACGCGACGATAGGCGGCATGAGCGCCACCCGCGCCAGCGGCACCAACGCCGTGCGTTACGGCACCATGCGTGAAAACGTGCTGGCACTCGAAGTGGTGACCGCCAGCGGCGAGGTCATACGCACCGGCACCCGCGCCAAAAAATCATCGGCGGGTTACGACCTGACGCGCCTGATGGTGGGCAGCGAAGGCACGCTGGGCGTGATCACCGAAATCACCGTCAAGCTGTATCCGCTGCCCGAGGCGATTTCCGCCGCCATCTGCTCTTTCCCGAGTATTGAAGCGGCGGTGCGCACCACCATCCAGGTCATCCAGCTCGGCGTTCCGATTGCACGCGTGGAGCTGATCGACAGCAATACCGTGCGCATGGTCAACGCCCACAGCAAGCTGGGCCTGCGCGAAGAACCCATGCTGCTGATGGAGTTTCACGGCTCGCCCGGCAGCGTGAAAGAGCAAGCCGAGACGGTGCAGGAGATTGCAACGGACATGGGCGGCAATGCCTTTGAATGGGCCAGCACGCCAGAGGAGCGCACACGCCTGTGGACGGCGCGGCACAACGCCTACTTTGCGGCCATCCAGTCCAGACCCGGCTGCCGCGCGATTTCCACCGACACCTGTGTGCCGATCTCGCGCCTGGCCGACTGCCTGCTCGACTCGGTCAGCGAAGCCGATGCCAGCGGCATCCCCTACTTTCTGGTCGGCCATGTAGGCGACGGCAACTTTCACTTCGGCTACCTGATTGATCCCGACATTCCGGCAGAGCGGGAGATCGCCGAGGGCCTGAACCACCAGCTCGTCACGCGCGCGCTGGCACTGGAAGGCACTTGCACCGGCGAACACGGCGTGGGCCTGCACAAGATGGACTTTCTGGTGACCGAAACCGGCGATGGCGCGGTGGACATGATGCGCACCATCAAGCGCGCACTCGATCCGCTCAACATCATGAACCCGGGCAAGATCTTCACACTCTGAGGGTGTTGCAGGCGCTCCTTTTGCTATTAAAACAAGAGCTGTCTGCGCATGTGAACAAAGGGCTGCAGGCCTTTTTTGCTTGTATAAATAGGGCCGCAGCGCTAAGCTTGCTGATCCATCACCGGAGCAACGCATGAAAACCCTGGCCGTCCTGTCCTTGTTGCTTGCCAGCGCCCTGCTGGCCGGCTGTGCCGCCCCCCGCCAGCCCAATTACGGCCACCCGGCTTTGAACCAGGCGGCGGTTCAGCAAAGCAGTTATCAACCGGCACCGCAAAATGACGCGGGACGCGTGGCCGCTGGCGCCTTGCTGGGCGGCCTGGTGGGCAGCCGCTTTGGCCAGGGCAATGGCCAGGTCGCAGGTGCTGCAGTCGGTGCGGCAGCCGGCGCGATGGCCGCGCAAGGTGGCTACAGCAACGAGGCCGCGGGCGGCGCCCTGATCGGTGGTCTGGTGGGTTCGCGTTTTGGCGGCGGCAGTGGCCGCACGGCCGCGGCGGCCCTGGGTGCAGGGCTGGGTGCGTGGCTGGCGGTGCCGCGCGACTAGGCTGCCTGCAGTGCATAAAAAAAGACCCGCGCTGCGGGTCTTTTTTGTGCGGTCGTCGCTTAATTCACCAGCGCCGCTTCGATCTCGCGGCGAAACACCGGGTCGCGCGGATGGGCGCCGGGCTCCAGCGGGCCAGCCTCGGCCTGCAGGCTCAGCGGCGCCACCGAGCGGCCCCAGTAAAGCTGGCACGACGGCGTATTGACGAGCCGCGCTGCTGCCATCTGCGACGCGCTGCCCGCCGTGTCCAGCGCCACGGTCAGGCTGCTGGCCGCTGATTTTTGCGCGCCGGTTCCGACCCAGACCGTGGCGGGCAACTGCTCCCACTCACGGATATCGGCCTGCGCCTGCGTGGCATTGGCCACACCCTGCGCAATCAGCCCGGCAAACATGCCCAGCATGCCAATGCCGGCCGCATCGCGGTTGCCGGTGGAAGCTGCCGCCAGCAGGCCAAACTCACCGACCGCGCTGGCCACCGTGGCCACGCCCTGCGCACCGTCCTTGAAAGAAGCCTTGCCATTGAGCACGCCGTCAATAGGACGGCCGCCGCGGGTGGTGGCCTGAAAACCGAGGTCGGCACCCATCACAAAGCTGTTCACCGCGCAGCCGCTGCTGCTGGAACAGGCGGTTTTTGCGGTTTGCGCCGGCAGCTCATGGGCTTGCCATTTGAGGATTTCACCGGCCTTGCCGCTGCCGTATTTGTAGGGGGAACGGCCACTTTCAAACAGCACCAGCACCGGCTGGTCCACACGCAACGTGCTGAAGTTGCTGTCGCCCTTGATCGCCTGCTGCAAAAAGTCCCTGGCCATGCCGGTGTTGCCGTCGCAATAACTGGCCCAACCGGCCATGTAGGGCATGAGGCCAAAGTCGCCGGCATATTGCTCGACCTCGGCCACCGTGTCCTGGTAGTCGGCCTGCTTGAACAAGGCGCGTGCGTTCTGGAAGTCCCCCTTGGCCGCATACACCAGGCCCCGGTAAAAGTGCGCCATGGCACGTTCATACGGCTCACCCTTGTAGTCCTTGATTTTTTCGGCGGTCCAGAGCGACTTGGCCTTTTGCGCCTCGGGGTTGTCGGCATAAATCAGGTCGATGCGGGTCACCGCGGCATCAAAGGCCTTTTCTGCCAGATCGATATCGCCGAGTGACAGCGCCGCCATGCCGATACGCTGGAAGTTCAGCGTGGCATTGCGCTCGCCTTCGATGTACAAGCGCTGAAACAGGGGCCGCAGCTCGGCATTCGGCATTTTTTCTGCAAACACGGCAGCGGCAGCCAGCACATCGGGCGGCACCGGCACCGTCGCGGCCCAGCGTTTGGTCGGTTTCTGGCCGGTTTGCGCCGCCGCAGTGGCTGCCGCCTCCTGCTGGGCCTGCTGCATGGGCGCCTGCATCAGGCTCTGGAACAGGCCGCCAAACTGGGCCTGCGCCGGACCCGCCAGCGCGGCCAGCAGTGCTGCCGCAGCCAGCAGGAAGGAGCGGTGGGCAGGACGGGACCTGCCGGACAAAGGCTTCATCATCATGGAAACTCCGGTGGGAACTGCTGGGCGGCAGAAACGGTAGAACGCAAAGGCAGGTGAAAAAAGTGGGGCGCTTAGCGGCCGAGCGCCTCGCCAAGCCGGGCCAGCGTCTGCTCGGCCACCAGCTTGCCGGTATCGCCCACCGTCACAGGTTTGACAATTTCACGAAAGCCGCCGCGCGGGTCGGCCTCAAAACGCGGCGCGGCTTTGGGTGTGTCTTCAGGCAAGCGGCCATCCATATAACCCTCGGCCAGCACCACGCCGTCGGCCAGGCGTTTGATCGACACATAAGTGGCCCAGCCTGTCGGTGAGGCCGCATCACGGGTATTGAGCACTTCCATCAGCAGCCTCGCATGCTGGGTCAGCGCATCGGTTTCCACCTGCTGCGAATCCAGGCCACCGCCCTTTTGTTTGGCCGCGGTGGTGCGCATGACCACATTGCGGTCCACCAGCCGGACGCCCGATGAGGTGATGGTCTGCATGAAAGCTGCGCGCATCTGCAGGTCCACCCGCTCCACCGGGCCGCTGCGCTGGCCCTGCTGGGTTCTGACATCCTGCGCGGTGATGGTGGTGTTGCTCACCACCGCACCGCTGACCTGGGCCGCGGCGTAACCGGGCAGACGCACCGCCTCGGCATTCGACACGCCGGCACGCACCGTGTCTATGCTGAGCTGTGAGGCACTGCCCTGCTGCAGCATGTCGGTGAACTCGCGGTTCCAGAGCACCGCAATGGTCGGGCGGCCGGCGCGCGCATAAGCGCTGCTGAAACCGGAGCGGTTGAAGCTCGGGCCCGTGCTGACCGCCACCGGCGGCGGCGTGATGACATCGGGCATGCCTTTGCGGTAGGCACTTTCGGGAATCACCGGCGCTTGCGCCAGTGCGCTGACTGCCAGCACGGCCATGCCAAGGGACAGGAGGGGACGCTTCATGGAAAGCCTCGCTTTTCGGGCGGCCGCAGGGCGGCCTGTTTTTATCGTGGCGGAATCTGGTAGGTCTGGCCGGGCGCAAACTGCGATTGCCCGCGGTTGCCGTCATAAATGTCCACCGCCACCTTGTTGGTGGCTTGGGAAATGGCCGACTCGCCATAGGTGGCCTGGCCGCGCGGGGCCAGAAACACGGTTTTCCAGACACTGGGCGGCTCGCTCTGGCCACGGTCGCCGGTGAAACGGGTGCGCATGGTCAGCACCACGTCGACGTCCGAGCAGTTGTACACCGTGGTCTGTACCGCGGCCATGCCGCTGCCGGTACGCGCGGTGGACACCTCCTGCACCCCAATGACTTTGGCCAGCTCGGGCGACAACACGGCCACCGATGAAAGCTGCGGCGAGCCGGCCTGCTGCTCCCAGGTCCGGCAACCGGCAAAAGTGGGCGGGGTGGACTGCGTGGTGGCACAGCCGGTCAGAACGGCAACAGCGGCGGCAGTGGCAAATATCCGGATCATGGGCGCTCCCTTTTCTTGTGCTGGCTCAGCGGTAAATGACATCGTCTGCGGCGGCGCGGGCAAATTCGTAAATGCCGGACCAGACGATTTCGCCGGTCTCGAGGTCGGTCATCTCGAAGGCGATCTGGGTGTAGCGCTGGATCATGCCGGTCTTGGTATTGCGGCTGTCGAGCGAGCCGATTTTTCCGGAAAGGCGGTAGTCGGCGCCCAGCTGCGCCTTGGTCAGGCCGGTGGTGCCAACATCGGTGGTGCCGCTGCGCTTGAGAGCGCGCTCCTGCTCGATCATGGCCGTGTTCTGGCGGTTGATGAACTGCATGCGCGAACGCGCCGCGCGGTTCAGGTTGACCATCAGACGCTGCGTGATCAGGTTTTTGTTGATCGCCTGCGAGCTCTCGTTGACAAAATACTGGCTGTCAATGATGACGCGCGGGCGTTTGCCGGTTTCGGCAAAAATCTGCTCGGCCAGCATGTCACGCATCATCTGGTCGGTCATGGACAGGATGTCCTGGCTTTCCACGCCCACGCCCGACACCGGGCCCTTGCGCGCGGGGTCCACGTCCATCGACGAGACGCCGGTGGCGTTTTGCAGCGGTGGGTTGGTCTGGCAGGCGGCCAGGCTGCAAACCAGCAGCAGCAGGCTGGCTGCCTTGGTGGGATAGGTGCTCATCATGTTCAGGCTCTTTCTTGACTGCGAAGGGGCAGGGAAGGTCGTGGGCGGTCGCGTCCGCAAACGTAGAACAATTTACTACAAGATTCGAGGAACTTTACAACTTAGTGTGACACGGCCTGCATGGCGCGGCATCCCATGAATGGGGGAGAGGCGTGAACCCGGCCCGCAGGCAGGCCCGGCAGGCGGCGCGCCAGGTGAAAGCAGCCGGAAACGGATGCGGTGCGGCGCTCAGCCTGCGGCGGCGCCAGGCCGGGCCAGGCGCTCGGCCACCACGCGCAGCACGGCCGGGTTCCAGCCCATGCCGATGTGGCTGCCCTTGACCTCGACATCGCTGACCTGCCCGCCGGTTTTGTCGTGACGGCAGCTTTGCCAGGCCACCACACCGTCGGAGCGGCTGTAGATCGAGGTCGTCGGCAGCGGCGGCGGCGTGCGCAGGCGCAGGCTCAGGGTCGGATCACTGACTGGCGCAGCGCCGTTGAGCAGCCGGAACAGCCAGCCGGCATGGGTGTGGTCGGGCAAGCCGTTGAACGGTGTGCCAATCGTGATGACCTGGCGCAGCCGGGGCGCCATCAGTTTGCCGAGCTCGCGCGCGTAAATCCCGCCCAGGCTCCAGCCAATCAGCGTCGCGCGCCGGGAATGGCCGGCCAGCAGGCCGGACACATGCTCCGCCAGTTCCGCCAGCCAGGCATCGATATCGCCCTGCGGCCCGGTGTTGAAACCACGGCCCCAGTCCATCGCGCTGTAACCGAGCGCAGCGCAATAGTCGCGCAACGGCGCCACGGCTGCACCATCTGTGGCCAGGCCGGGGAAGATGATCACCGGGTGTCCGTCGCCGCGCGGCACAGGCGCTTTGCGCGCCATTTTGTGTTGCACAAACTCATACGCGGCGCGCCAGGGCTCGGTGCCCAGCAAGGACAGGGAGGGCCGGGAAATCGGCGCGGTGGCGGTGCTGCCCATGGCAGGGACTTGGGAATTTTCCATGCCTCCATGGTGCCCGCCAGCCCGGCCGCGCCGGCCCTGTGGCCGCCGACATTTGCCGTAGGACGGCGGCGCCCGCGCGCCGTCGAAAGCAGAAGAGCCGCCGCTCTATTTTCCGCCGCGCAAACGCTCGATCAGGCCATTGAGCTCGTCCATGGAGGCAAAGCGGATCGCCACCTCGCCGGTGTCCTCACGGCGCCCGTTGCGTTTGACCTGCTTCTTGATACGTACTTCCACCTCGGCCATCAGCAGGTCAGCCAGTTCTTCCTCAACGCGGCGGGTGTCGCGCGACTTTTCGGGGGTGGCTTTTTGCGGTTTCAGCGAGAACTCGGCGCTGAGCTTTTTGACCAGGCTCTCGGCCTCGCGCACCGACATTTTTTTGGCCGCAATCTGATTCCCGGCGGTGATTTGTGTCGCCCGGTCCAGCCCCAGCAGCGCGCGGGCATGGCCCATGTCGATGTCGCCGGCCATCAGCATGGTTTGCACCGGCTCGGCCAGGTTCAGCAGGCGCAGCAGGTTGGAGGCCGCGCTGCGGGAGCGCCCCACAGCCTGTGCAGCCAGCTCGTGAGTGAGCCCAAACTCTTTGACCAGCCGTTGCAGGCCATGGGCTTCTTCGAGTGGATTGAGGTCTTCACGCTGGATGTTTTCAATCAGCGACATGGCCGCCGCCGCCTCATCGGGCACGTCACGCACCAGCACCGGCACACTGTCCAGGCCGGCAATTTTGGCGGCCCGGAAGCGCCGCTCCCCGGCAATGATTTCGTACTTGCCGTCGTTGGCGCCGCTGCTCAGGCGCCGCACCAGAATCGGTTGCATGATGCCCTGGGCCTTGATGCTTTCGGCCAGTTCGTACAGGGCGCCCTCGTCCATGCGGGTGCGCGGCTGGTACTGGCCAGCCACCATATCGCCGAGGCGCAGCGAGGCCGGCAGCCCCGGGCTGCTCAGGCTGCTGTTGTTGTCGTCGCCGGATTCGCTGACCTTGGGGCCCAGCAGGGCCTCAAGTCCGCGGCCCAGGCCTTTGGGTTTTTTGGTGACCATGGTTTCTTTTCTCTCAATCTTCAAGGTAAATCATTCCAGTGTGCTGCCGCCCAGCGACTGCAACACACCGCGCCAGAGCGCGTCGCGCTCCTCGTAGGGCTGAGGGTCCTGCCGGCCGCTGGCGCTTTCCCAGACCGAAGTCAACACCATCACGATGCCGCTGGCCGGCTGTACATAAACGGTCTGGCCGTGGATGCCCTGCATGGCAAAGGTACGCTGCTTCAGCGGCATCAGCCAGAACTGGTACCCGTAGCCAAAATAAGGCGTGGCCTTGCGCGGCCTGAACGCCGGCGGTTGGCGCGCGGCATCCGTGGCGTCCAGCAGGAAGGCTTGCGGCACCACCTGCTGACCGCCAGCCTTGCCATCGTTGGCCAGCAGCAAGCCCAGGCGCGCCCAGTCCCGCAAGCTGGCGTTGAAAGCGCCGTAAGACTGCTCCTGTCCATCCACGCCAATGCGCCAGAAGGCGTCGTGCTCCGCGCCCATGGGTTTCCACAGCCATTCGCTGGTGAGTTCAGCCATGTTTTTGCCAGTGGCGGCCGTCAACACACGGCCCAGAATATCGGTCTCGGCACCCGCGTAAACGAATTTTTCTCCAGCCGGCGAGTGCCGGTCGGTGATGGAGCGCAAGACATCGGCGGGTGTGCCCGCACCCGGCGCGCCTATGGTGGCGCGCGAAAGCCGGGCGATGTCGTCCTTGCCGTCGTAGCGCTCGCTAAACGTCAGGCCCGAACTCATGCGCAGCAGCTGGCGCAAGGTGGTGGCGCCGTAGGGGCTGCCAGCCAGCGCCGGGACATATTTTTCGGCCACGTCGTCCAGCGAAGCAACCAGGCCGCGCGCATGCGCCTGACCCATGAGCAGGGAGGTCACGCTTTTGGCCATCGAAAACGAAATGAAGCGCGCATCGTCCTTGCGCCCGTAGCGGTAGTGCTCGGCCACAATCTCGCCGTTCCTGAGCACCAGCAGCCCAGTCACACGCTGACGGTCCAGATACTCCGCCAGCGTGTAGCTGACGTTGCGAAACCGGTAGCTGATGGCCGGTGGCTGCGCGGCGCGCGGCAAGGCGCTGGCTTGCAGCGCGCGTGTTACCTGCCGGGTCTGGATACCCGGCACCTGGTCCAGCGCCGACCAGGAGCCCACGCGGTAAGGATTGCGTTGCCAGCTGTTCGCGTTGCCCAGGGGATAGTTTTGCGTCTTGCCGAGCAGGTCTTCATCGGGCTCGGCCCGAACCGGCACGGCCAATACGGCGCTTGCGGCCAGCAGCAGCGCAAAGCGGGCCGGAAAACGGTGCTGTGGGAAGCCGTTCATGACACGGCCTGCAAGCCTTGCAGATGAAGATGCGCCTCGGGCCACTCGCCCAGACCGCTGTCGGCATTGATGTGGCCACACCCGCCGACATCCATAAAGTCGGCGCCCCAGGCTGCGGCAAAAGTCCGGGCACGCGCGAGATCACAAAAGGGATCGTCGCTGCTGGCCAGCACCAGCGTTCGAAACGGCAGGGCCTGCAGCGGCACCGGCGCCCAGCCCGGCAGCACCTCACGCAGGTCGGCACGCTCGACATCGGGCGGCGCCACCAGCAAGGCGGCCTTGACGCGCTGTGTGTTGCGCGAATGGGCGGCCCAGGCGGCGACCAGCATGCAGCCAAGACTGTGCGCCACCAGCACAGCCGGCCCCCCGCCCCAGTTATCCGCGTCCAGCAGCACCTCTTCCAGCCGGGCGCTCCAGTCGCCGCGCAAAGGCCGCATCCAGTCATGCTGCTCGACCCGCTGGTAGCCATGCGCGGCTTCCCACCGGCTTTGCCAATGGCCCGGGCCACTGTTTTGCCAGCCTGGCAACAGCAGCACGTTTTTACTGTTGACCATGTGGAAGCAGGTGTTGCGCCCAGTGGGGCCAGCGCTCCCGGCAGGCGATGTGAAGGCCAGGACCCGAACTGGCGAAGCCATGTATGCCGCAGCGCTGCAGCAACAAAGTCAGACTTTTCTTGCTGTAGAGGCTGATGTGCCCATTGCGCGGACCTGCATACCACCAGTCCAGGCGTTTTCCCGGCTCGATCTCGCCGTCGCTGAGCAGTGTGCTGAACACCAGCAAGCCATCGGGCGCAAGATGGTCCTTCAGAAAATCCGTGAGTGCCGCCACATCCGCCACATGTTCGAAGACTTCGAAAGCCGTGATCAAGCCAAATTGCCGTCCGGCTTCGGGCGCCCTGGAGTCCGGCACAAAAGGGTCATACGAAGTCGACCGCCAACCCTTTTCGAGAAGCAACTGCGACAGCCGTCCGCTACCGCTGCCGTAGTCCAGATGTGACACCTCGCTGGCGGCCAGTTGCGCGAACATCCCGCACAACATGGCTGCCGAGTCTTTCGGGCGCACGTCGATATAGTCGGGGTCCACCACCACATAATCGGCGTTGTAAATACGGCTGGCCATATCCTGCACCGACCAGCGATGTAATGCCGGCGCAAAACAAAAGCCGCAGCCGCTGCAACGCGCGTAATAAACCGGGCGACCCGCCAGCGGCAGGAAAACGCCGCGGGGTTCGGAAGCGTTCTTGTTGAAGTCCACCACATCAAACCAGTCGCTTGCCCCGGCGCACACGGGACAGGCCGGTGCGGGCAAGGCGTCCCAAGTCCGCGAGGGCTCATCCGCCGGGGGCTTGTTGTCGTTCGCTATTGTTTCGATAGCAAACAAGCCCGTGACAGATGTGAGCGTGTACTTCATGGCATCGTCTGGATGCGCTGCACCATCTCTTCGGCAAAGGCGACAAAAGCCAGCGCGCCTTTGGACGAGGGATCAAACACCACGCCGGGCAAGCCGTAACTCGGCGCTTCCGCCAGGCGCACGTTGCGCGGAATCACGGTGTTGAACACCTTGTCGCCGAAATGCTCCTTGAGCTGGTCGCTGACCTGTTGCTGCAAGGTGATGCGCGGGTCAAACATCACGCGCAGCAAACCAATGATGGCCAGGTCCCGGTTCAGGTTGGCATGCACCTGCTTGATGGTGTTGACCAGGTCGGTCAGGCCCTCGAGCGCAAAGTACTCACACTGCATGGGCACAATCACGCCGTGGGCGCAGCACAGGCCGTTGAGGGTCAGCATGCTCAGCGACGGCGGGCAGTCGATCAGCACAAAGTCATACTCGGCCACCACCGCTTCCAGCGCCAGCTTCAAACGCTTTTCGCGGCGCTCCACCTCGACCAGTTCAACTTCGGCACCGGCCAGCTCGCGGTTCGCGCCCAACACGTCGTAGCCACATTTTTCGCTGTGCACCCGCGCTTCGGAAATCGAAGCCGACTCCAGCAACACGTCGTACACCGTCAGCGCCAGCTTGCGTTTGTCCACGCCCGACCCCATGGTGGCATTGCCCTGCGGGTCCCGGTCCACCATCAGCACGCGCTGGCCGACCTTGGCCAGGCCCGCCGCCAGATTGACGGTGGTGGTGGTTTTGCCGACTCCGCCCTTTTGGTTGGCAATACAGAATATCTTGGCCATGTTGTTTTTCTTGTTGCCCCGGGGGGACGGGATTATTTGGACACAGCCAGCTTGATGCCAAAGCCGATCAGAAAGACACCGGCCGCCTTGTTCAGGAAGCCGGAAATTTTGGGATTCGCGCGGATTCGCTCGGCCAGAAAATAGGTGATCAGTACCGAGGTCAGGCCGTAGAGAAAAGTCAGCACGGCGATGGTGGCGGCCATCACCGCAAAAGTTTTCAGGCCCTGGTGCTGGGCCGGGTCCACAAACAGCGGGAAAAAGGCCATGTAAAACACAATCGCTTTCGGATTGAGCAGCGTGATCAGCAAGGCCTGCCGGAAGTAATGCCGGGGCTTGATTTGCAGAATCGGCGCGTCACCGGCCTTGGCCAGCAACATCTTGATGCCCAGCCAGGCCAGGTAGACCGCACCCACCCACTGCACCAGATGAAAGGCGGTGGGATAGGCCGCCATCACGGCAGAGACACCGGCCACCGCCGCCCACAACAGCACCTGGTCACCGGCGATCACACCGAAAGTCGCGCCCAGTCCGCCCGGAATGCCGCCCTTGCTGGTGGAGGTGATCAAGGCCAGATTACCGGGGCCGGGGATCAGCAAAAACACAATGATGGCGACAACAAAAGCGCCGTAGTCGGCAACGCCAACAAATGAACCCAGCATGGAAAACCTCCAGAAACAGAGGGCTTGAGTTTACGTCAGCCCTTGCGCCCGAAATTCAGGCCAGGCCCAAAATCAGACCGTCGCGGCAGCTTTGACACGTATCCAGACGATGCAACGCTCGGCATCAAGACCCGGCACGGTCAGTTGTTCCACGTGAAACACCTCCGTCGAGCCTGGCAAGGCCGTGATTTCGTCCGCCGGGTGTTTGCCCTTCATGGCCATCCACACGCCCTTGGGCGCCAGCGCGCCCACCGACCACTGCGTGAAATCGTGCAAGGAGGCAAAGGCGCGCGAGCAAATCACGTCAAAGGTCTGGGTCACGTTTTCAACCCGTGCATGTATGCCCTTCAGCTTGGGTAACTTCAGGGCCAGCGCCGCCTGTTTGATAAACGCGGCTTTTTTGTTGACCGTGTCCACGCAGCTGACCGCAAGCTCCGGGCAGCAAATCGCGATCACCACACCCGGCAGGCCGGCGCCCGAGCCGACGTCCAGCAGGCTGGCCTGGTTCAGCCCGGCTTGCGCCAGGTGCCGCCGCAAGGGAGCGATCACCGCCAGGCTGTCGAGCAGGTGGTGCGTCAGCATCTCGGCCGGATCCCGCACCGCGGTCAGGTTGTAGACCTGGGTCCATTTGGCGATCAGGTCCAGGTAGTCGAGCAACTGGCCCACCTGCGTATCGTCCAGCTCCAGTTGCAGCGCCTGTAGCCCGGCGCGCAACTGCTGTTCGCCCGGCCGCATCAGGCGCCGGCCTGTTCGGTGGTTTTGAGCGGAACCGTGTTTTTCCAGAGGTTCTTTTTCAGGTGCACCAGCAGCAGGGACACGGTGGCCGGCGTGATACCGGAGATCCGCGATGCCAGGCCCAGGGTTTCGGGCCGGTGTTTGGCCAGGGTCTGGCGCGCCTCAAAACTCAGGGCCGAGACCTGCAGGTAGTCCAGGTCTGCTGGCAGTTTGAGGTTTTCGTAATGCGAGGCACGCTCCACCTCTGTCTTCTGCAGGTCGATGTAGCCGGCGTATTTGACCGCAATTTCGATCTGCTCAATCACGCTGCGGGCCATATCGCCGGCCGCCGATGTTTCACGTGAAACCGGCAGGGCCAATTCGGGATTGACGTATTTGCCATCCTCCAGCGACATCAGGCCAGCATAGTCCACGTCGGGGCGGCGCAGCAAATCCAGCAGGTTGTATTCGTGCTCGATGGCCTTGCCCAGCACCCGCTCGGCCTCGGCCGCCGGCAGCGTTCGTGGATTGACCCAGATGCCGCGCAGCCGCGCTGTTTCACGTGAAACAGCGTCGCGCTTGCGGTTAAATGCGTCCCAGCGGGCGTCGTCGACCAGGCCCAGTTCCCTGCCCTTTTCCGTCAGGCGCATGTCGGCATTGTCTTCGCGCAGCATCAGGCGGAACTCGGCCCGGCTGGTGAACATGCGGTAAGGTTCGGTCACGCCCTTGGTGATCAGGTCATCAACCAGCACGCCCAGATAAGCCTCATCGCGCCGCGGCAACCAGGCCTCTTTTCCCTGGCATTGCAGCGCGGCATTGATGCCGGCAAACATGCCCTGGGCCGCCGCCTCTTCATAACCGGTCGTGCCATTGATCTGCCCGGCGAAAAACAGGCCGCTGATGGCCCGGGTCTCAAAGCTGGTTTTCAGGGCGCGCGGGTCAAAGTAGTCGTATTCGATCGCGTAGCCCGGCCGCAGGATGTGGGCGTTTTCCATGCCGGCCATGGAGCGCACCAGATCGTACTGGATGTCAAACGGCAGGCTGGTCGAGATGCCGTTGGGGTAAATCTCGTGGGTGGTGAGGCCTTCGGGCTCCAGGAAAATCTGATGGCTTTCCTTGTCGGCAAAGCGGTTGATCTTGTCTTCCACACTCGGGCAATAACGCGGGCCGACGCCGTCAATCTTGCCGGTGAACATCGGGCTGCGGTCAAAACCGGAGCGGATGATCTCGTGCGTGCGCTCGTTGGTGTGGGTGATCCAGCAGGACATCTGCTTCGGGTGCCTGATTTGCCCACCCATGAAGCTGAACACCGGCACCGCGCCGGGTGTGCCGCCCGGCATGCCGTCGCCGGGCTGCTCGATACACTTGCTGAAGTCAATCGTGCGGCCGTCGATACGCGGCGGCGTGCCGGTTTTCAGCCGGCCTTGCGGCAGCTTGAGTTCTTTCAGCCTGCTACTGAGCGACACCGCCGGCGGGTCGCCCGCCCGGCCTGCCGCGTAGTTGTTCAGGCCCACATGGATCTTGCCGTCCAGAAAAGTCCCTGCCGTCAGCACCACGGTGCGTGCGCGGAACTTGATGCCCACCTGCGTGACCGCGCCGACCACCCGGTCGCCTTCGACCATCAGGTCATCGACGGCCTGCTGGAACAGCCAGAGATGGGGCTGGTTTTCCAGCCGGCGCCGAATCGCCGCCTTGTACAAAACCCGGTCGGCCTGCGCCCGGGTGGCGCGCACCGCCGGCCCCTTGGAGCTGTTGAGAATGCGGAACTGGATACCGCCTTCATCGGTGGCCAGCGCCATCGCGCCGCCCATGGCATCGACCTCCTTGACCAGGTGGCCCTTGCCGATGCCGCCTATCGAGGGGTTGCAACTCATCTGGCCCAGGGTTTCGATGTTGTGGGTCAGCAGCAGGGTTTTGCAACCCATGCGGGCAGCAGCCAGCGCGGCCTCGGTGCCGGCGTGGCCGCCTCCGACCACGATCACATCAAATTCTTGCGGATATACATAAGGCGAGTGCATCACGCCTCCTTCCATAAAGCAGTCGTCAGGCGAGATGCCTGCACGCCACGGAAAAACCGGTCCAGCCCTGGACTTGCGCGCCATAAAAGCAGCAGATGGCTTGTGGCTTTCACAAGGCGAAAAGCATGATTTTATCAGGCAGCCTCTTTTTTGTGCAGCCGCCTGCCAAAGCATCGATGCCGCGCAAGGGCTGTCACCCTCACCATCATGCTATGGTTATGATAGCTGTCAACGCACGCCACATAAGGGCAAAAGGCCTGTCTGGCTGCATGTCTGTGGCCCTGCAGGCAGCAGCCACACCAGAACCCGCGCCGCCCCGGCGTACAAGCACAATAGAGGCATGAAACTTCTTGTCTTTGCCGGCAGCACCCGGCTCGCCTCCTTCAACCGAAAACTGGCCCATGCGGCTGCCGATCTGGCGCGCAGCAGCGGCGCCGAGGTCACGCACATCGAGCTGGCGGATTTCGACATCCCGATGTACAACGCCGACCTCGAAGCCCAGGGCACACCGGCCGACGTGATGAAACTCAAGCAGCTGATGTTCGAACACCCGGCCTGGATCATCTGCTCGCCCGAATACAACGGCAGTTACACAGCGCTGCTGAAAAACACCATCGACTGGGTCTCCAGCCCGGTCAAGGGTGACCCGGCCTGGCAGGAAGGTTTCAAGTCCTTCACGGGCAAGGTCGTCGGCATGCTCAGCGCCTCACCCGGCGCTTTGGGCGGCCTGCGCTCACAAAGCCATCTGGCGCCGCTGCTGCTCAATGCCCACTGCTGGGTCGCGCCCCAGGCCTTTGCGCTGGGCCGCGCGGCAGAGGCGTTTGACGCGGACGGCAAGCTTGTCAGCGAAGCCCATCGCCGCAATGTGCAGGCGGTGATTGACCAGGTGCTGTTTGCGGCCGGACGGCTGGCGCATTGACTTTGCCGGTGCTGGCAAATCCCTAGCCGGCCGCGCACGCGGCCCTCTATAGTCAATGCCACTGCTTCCCATCCACTGAGGTCCGAATGAACACACCCCCATCCCGCCGCAGCGCGCTGCAATCCGGCTTGCGCACCGGCACCGCGCTGATCGCGTCCACCGCCTTTCCGGGCCTGTGGACCAGCGCCCATGCCCAGGCCGCCTGGCCCAGCAAACCGATACGCCTGCTGGTGCCCTTCGCGCCGGGCGGCAGCTCGGAGATCGTGGCGCGTTCAGCCGCCAATGAAATCAGCAAAAGCCTGGGCCAGAACGTGTTTGTGGAAAACAAGCCCGGCGCCAGCGGCAACATTGCCATGCAGGAATGCGCCGCCAGCACCGACGGCCACACCATGATCCTGGGCCACATCGGCACGCTGGCGGTCAACCCCTTCATCTTCGACAAGCTGCCCTTCGACACGAACCGTGATTTCCGGCCGATTTCGCTGCTGGCCAAGGTGCCCAGCCTGTACGTGGTCAACGCCGACGTGCCGGCCAAAAACCTCAAGGAGTTCATCGCACTGGCCAAAGCCAAACCGGGCCAGCTCAACTACGGCTCGGCCGGCAACGGCAGCGCCGGCCACCTGGCGTTTGAGTACCTGAAGATGGCGGCGAATATTTTTGTGCTGCATGTGCCCTACCGCGGCACCGGCCCGCAACTGACCGACCTGCTGGCCGGCCGGCTGGACGCCGCCAGCGTCGGTGCGCCTGCCATCCTGGGCCACATCAAGTCGGGCAAGCTGCGCTGCATTGCCACCGGCACCCGGGAGCGCCTGCCGCAACTGCCCGACGTGCCGACAGTGGCCGAAAGCGGCTACCCCGGCTTCGAGATGACGCAGTGGTACGGCCTGAACGCACCGGCCAGCATGCCACAAGCAGCCATCGACAAGATCGCTGAAGCCTGCGCCAAAGCCATGCGCAACCCGCTGGCCACCGAGCGCCTGCGCGGCGACACGGCGCAGCCAGTGGGCGACACACCGGCGCAATACGCGGCCTTCATCAAGACCGAGCAGGAGCGCTGGAAACTCGTTGCGGCGCGCGCGAAGATCAAGCCCGATTGATGCCCTGTTTCATCGGCACGCCCCGTGCCTTGGCATCCAGCAGGGCTATGGCCCTTGTGTCGCGTGCGTCACCAGCTATTGTTTTAATAGCAACTGACAGGCCATGAACTGCCGTCCCGGCTGCGGCGCCTGCTGCATCGCGCCGTCCATCAGCTCGCCGATCCCCGGCATGCCGCATGGAAAACCGGCGGGGGTGCGCTGTGTGCAACTCGATGCGGCCAATGCCTGCCGCATCTTCGGGCTTCCAGAAAGGCCGGCGGTCTGCGGGCAGTTGATGCCATCGGTGGAGATGTGTGGCGCCGATGCGCCGTCGGCGCTGGCCTGGCTGAGCTTGCTGGAACAGGCGACTGCGCCGCAGCCATAAAAACAACAACGCTTGATGCGCCGCCCTGGCCCTGCTTATTCTGCGACTGCGGCCTTGATCCACTTCAGCACCTCATCACTGGCGTTGCGCGGCGTGTCCAGGTGGCCGCCCTTGACTTCGAGGTACCGGGTTTTCGGGTGGGCCGGCAGCTTGTCCACGTAGTAGGCGCGTACGCGAGCGAACAGTGGGTCGGTTTCGCCGATAGCGGTCAGCACCGGTGTGGTGGCGGGAACGCGGGGCGCGGTGACCGACATCTCGGCATCCGAGGCGGGGTCAAAGTAGGACAGAAAGTCTTTGGCCGTGGTGACCACGGTTTGCTGCTTGCCCTGGTTGATGTCGCTGAAACGCTCGCGCGAATCGCCCTTGCCGGCGGCCACCAGCGCGCGTGCCTCGTCCACGCTGTCACGCACCACCTTGAGCCCGGCGTAGGTGTAGTAGCCCACAGGGATGTGGCCGGGCGCCAGCAGCACCAGCGCCTGCGCGTCACCGCCGCGCGCGGCGTGGCTCAGTGCGGCGGGTGCGCCCAGACTGTGGCCAACAATCACGATGTGGGTCGCACCCTGGCCGCGCAAACCCTGGATATGAGCGGCCATCTCGGCCATGGCCTTGTCCCAGTTGCCATCAAGGTAACGGCTGCGTGACCACGGCATGTCCGGAAAAGTCACCAGCCAGCCCTGGGCTTCGAAGCTGGCCTTCATCGGGCTGAAGTTGCGGTCCTGGTTGCTGCCCGGATTTTTGCCGTGCAGCATCAGCACACCGATGCGCTGTTGCGCGGCAGCGCTCAATGGCAGCATGGCTGCGGCAAGCGCGGCGCAGCTGATGGCAAGGGCAGACACAAAAGACGCGGTGAAGAAGCGACGCTGCATGGGAGCTTTCTGCTGGTGGCGGGGCTGGAACTTAGCCTTGAGTTTAGGCAGAAAGTGCCGCTTCCGGGCCGGGAGAAGCCGGGAATTACCGGTGCCTCCCATGAACCGGGGAGGTGGCAGGGCTTGCCCGCTTACTCGTCTTCTTCGTGCCGGCTGCTGCGCCAGATGGCTCGCACCAGCCACAGGGCGCCGGCCACCGCGCCGCAAAACCCCAGGAAACCAAAAACCGGCAGGCCCATCAGCGTAGGGCCTCCCTTGACCGTCATGACGATGGACGAGCCGATGATCAGCGCGGCAATCACCAGGGCCATCGCCAGGCGGTTGGCGGCGCGGTCCAGCTGGTTGCCCACACGCTTGAGATGGGCAATGTCTATGGCCACGCTGACATGGCCGCGGCGTGCGTTGCGCAGCAGGCGCGACACATCATGCGGCAACTGCTCGGCCAGGGCCAGCGCGCGGCGCAGGCTTTTCCAGCCGCGTTTGGCCATGGCCCTGGGCTCGTAACGTGCGCGCATCACCTGGCGCAACATGGGCAGCGCTTCGGTGGCCATGTGAAAGTCAGGGTTCAGCCCGCGGCCCATGCCTTCGAGCGATATGAAGGCCTTGATCAGCAGCGCCAGGTCGGCCGGCAGGGCCAGGTGGTGGTCGCGCAGGATGGCGGTCACGTCGGCCAGCATCTGGCCGAGCTTGAGCTGCGCCAGTGGCGTGCCGTGGTACTGCTCGACAAAGGCCTCGATCTCGCCTTCGAGCTGCTCGATGTTCAGGCCGTGGCCGTCGCCGGTCCAGTCGAGCAGCACGTCGGCCACCGCGCGCGGGTCGTGCTCGACCAGGCCCAGCAGCAGCTGCAGCAGCTCGTCGCGCCGCTGCGGCGACAGGCGCCCGACCATGCCGAAGTCGATGAAGGCAATGCCGTTGCCCGGCAGGTAAAACACATTGCCGGGGTGCGGGTCGGCGTGGAAAAAGCCGTCTTCCACAATCATCTTCAGCACCGCCTGCGCGCCGCGCTGCGCCAGCAGGGGGCGGTCAAAGCCGGCCTCGGGCGTCAGCTGCGCGAGCTGGTCGCCGGGGATGCCGCCCACAAAGTCCTGCGTGTTCACGCGCTCGCCGGTGTGAGCCCAGTGCACGCGCGGGATCACCACATGCGGCACGGCGGCAAAGTTGTTGGCAATACGCTCGGCGTTGTGGCATTCGGCGGCCAGGTCCAGCTCGCGCCGCAGCGAGCGCGCAAACTCCTGCACCAGCTGGCGCGGACGGTAGGGCTTGAGTGAGGGTATCTCGGTTTCGGCGATGGCGGCCAGCCGCAGCAGCAGGCGCAGGTCGGCCTCTATCACATCGCGGATGCCGGGGCGGCGGATTTTCACCACCACCTCGCGGCCGTCTTTCAGTTGTGCACGATGCACCTGGGCAATCGACGCGGCCGCCAGGGGTTCGACGTCAAAGCGGGCAAACACGGCTTCCGGCTCGTCGCCCAGGTCTTCGCGCAGTTGCGGGCGCAGGGCGTCCAGCGCTACGGCGGGCACCTGGCTGTGCAGGCGCGAGAACTCGGCAATCCACTCGGGGCCAAACAGGTCGGCACGGCCGGCCATGATCTGCCCGAGCTTGACAAAGGTGGGGCCCAGCTCCTGCAACGCCAGGCGCACCTGCACCGGCGGCGAGATGCGGGCCAGATCGGCGGCGCTTTCCCATTTGATGGCGTGGCCGGCGCGCTCGAGCCGGTCGGCCAGGCCAAGACGGCGCACCGTGTCGCCAAAGCCGTGGCGCACCAGCACACCGGCAATTTCGTTGATGCGTCCGATATCGCGCGCCGCGCCCAGGGTTTCAAGCAACATGCGCCCATGCTAGGCGGGCCGGCGGCGCGGCCGGTTGACGCAGCGCAAGCAGCGCCTCGGACAATCGCTCGCCCTGATCCGTTTTCGGCTGCGCTCCCCGGCCCAGCCCGACGGGTGGGGGGAACAAATGCGGGTGCGGGGAGTTAGGCCCTACTGCCCAAGGCGAACCGGGGACGCAGCGGGAAGACTTATTTCTTCTCCGCCGCCTCGGGCAGCTCGATCTTGACTTCGAGCACGTCCAGGTTGTCCTGGCGCTCCAGGTTGACCTTGATGTCGTCGGGATGGATCCTGATGTATTTGGAAATCACCGCAATCAAATCCCGCTGCAGCGCCGGCAGGTAGTCGGGCTCGTGGCTGCTGCGGCCCGAGCGTTCGTGCGCCAGGATGATCTGCAGCCGCTCCTTGGCGACGCTGGCGGTTTTTTTCTTTTCACCGAGAAAGAAGGACAGAAAAGAAGCCATGGCGCTTATTTGCCTCCAAACACGCGTTTGAAAAAGCCCACTTTGGGCGCTTCGGTAAAACGCAGCGCTTTGTCTTCGCCGAGGAAACGCGCGATCATGTCCTTGTAGGCCTCGGACACATCGCTGCCTTCCATGTGCACGGCGGGCACGCCCTGGTTCGAGGCCTGCAGCACCGACTCGGACTCGGGAATCACGCCGATCAGCTTGATGCGCAGGATGTCCTTGATGTCTTCAATCGACAACATCTGGCCCTGGTCCACGCGGCTCGGGTTGTAACGCGTGATCAGCAAATGCTCCTTGATCGGCTCGCCACCTTCCATGCCGCGTTTGGTCTTGCTCGAGAGCATGCCGAGGATGCGGTCCGAGTCGCGCACCGAGGACACTTCGGGATTCGTCACCACCAGCGCCTCGTCGGCAAAATGCATGGCCATCAGCGCGCCGGTCTCAATGCCGGCCGGTGAGTCGCAGACGATGTATTCAAAGTCCATGTCGGCCAGGTCTTTCAGCACTTTTTCGACGCCTTCCTTGCTCAGCGCTTCCTTGTCGCGGGTTTGCGAGGCGGCCAGCACGTAGAGCTTGTCGCACTGCTTGTCCCTGATCAGCGCCTGGTGCAGATTGGCTTCGCCCTGGATCACGTTGATCAGGTCGTACACCACACGGCGTTCGCAGCCCATGATGAGGTCGAGGTTGCGCAGACCGACGTCAAAGTCGATGACGGCGGTTTTATGCCCGCGCAGGGCCAGGCCGGTGGCAAAGCTGGCGCTGGTGGTGGTTTTGCCCACGCCGCCCTTGCCGGAGGTGACGACGATGATTTTTGCCATGGGTGGAAGTCCTTGAAGATAAAAGAGGGTGGCGTTTGCGGATTCGGTGTCAGGCCTGGAGCGCATCCATGACCAGCTTGTCGCCGTCGGGCCCTGCAACCAGGCGGACTTGCGTCGGATGCCCCCAGATGTTTTTCGGCAGCGGGACGTCGCTGGTGCGGTAGATGCCGGCAATCGACAGCAGCTCGGGCTCCAGGCTCAGCGCAAAAATGCGCGCATCGGTGTTGCCGCGCGCGCCGGCCATGGCCTTGCCGCGCAGCGGCGCATAGACATGGATGTGGCCGTCGGCAATCACTTCGGCACCGGCATTGACCATGGCCAGCAGCACCAGGTCACGGCCGCGCGCATACACCTGCTGGCCGGAGCGCAGCGGCTTGTCGATGACCAGGGCGCCAGGGGCGGGCACTGCGGATGCTTCGGCTGCAGGCAACGGGGCTTTGTGGCGCTCACGCTCGGGGGCGGTGCTGGCCATACGTGCGTCGGGCGCTGCCACGAGGCCGGCAGCGCCGGCTGCAGCCATTTGCAGCGGGCTGCCGCCGCGCACGGCCAGCGCCACCACGCGGTAGGGCTGCAGCAGTGCCATCAGGCTCGCGAAGTCGACCGTGTCTGCGTCGACAGGCAGGTGAGCCAGATCGATCAGCAGCGGGTCGTGGTCAAAAAAATCGGGCATGTCGCCAAAACGCAAGGCCAGCTCGCGCGACAGCGCGACCAGGTCGGTGGATTTGAGGAGCAGCGCCACCAGGGGCAGGTTGGCGCTTTTGATTTCAAAGGTGGCGGGGGAGCTGGCCGGCAAGGCAACGGTCATGAGGGGGCTGGCGGCGCGATCTGGCGCAGGGAAAGAAAGAAAAAAAGAGGCCGTGGGCGGCTGCCTGAAAGGCACGCATCTTAACAGCGGGGCTGGCGCAGTTTGTACGCAGTTGTGAGGGAATGAAACCCGGCGTCATGCACCGCATCACATTTCTCTTGAAGAAAAAAGTGCCGTCAGCCCTTGCGGGGCGTACGCAAACAGCTATAAAAATAATAGCGTCAAGGTGTTCGTGGGGTGGTGTCGATGTTGCGTGCGGTGCCCAGCAAGGTGGCACACAGGATTTCTTCACCGGCCGGGCCGACGGCAAATACGTCGGCCGCACACACCGTGAGCAGCCTGCCGGCGCTGACGACACGGCCGCGCGCGCGCAGCAGTGCGCCCTGGGCCGGGGCCACAATTTTGAGTGTGGCGTCCACCGTGGCATTGATCCAGCCCGGCGCCAGCAAGCTGCCGGCGGCGGCCACGGCGGCAAAGTCGGCCAGCGCAAAAACGGCGGTGGCCTGCAACTGACCGGGGCGGAAAGTGAAGGCCTCCTGCACCGGAATTTCAAGCTCGGTCTCTCCGGGCGCGAGCCGCTTGAACTTCAGCCCCAGGGTGCGGGCCATGGGCATGGCCAGTACCAGTTGTTCAAGCTGCTGCAAGTGGCTGGTGTTGTCCGGGACGGGCGTGGCACTGTGTTTCATGGGTCGGTCTTTCTGCGGCCTGGCGGTCGCGTTGCTGTGGGGACCCGGCTTTTGACGCCGGGCCAGGCGGGCTGGAGCTTGCCGCTTTGCTGCGCGGCCAGGCGTTCGGCCTTGCTGGACTGCTGCTTTTTCATCCACGCGATGTGTGAGACCACGGTGCGGCGCTGGGTTTTGAGCGCGCTGATCTGGGTATCAATGTCTGCCACACGCTGCAGCATCGCCTCCACCATGGCTTGCGCGCTGAGCCGGCCGCTGCGGTAGACCGGCAGCTGTGCCGCAATCGCTTTCAGCGAAAAACCGATCGCGCGCGACATGGCGATAAACACCACCTCGCGGCGCATGGCCTCGGTGTAGTGGCGGTAACCGGCGGGGCTGCGTGCGGGCGCCAGCATGCCGAGTTTTTCATAGTGGCGCAGCGCATGGACGGAGACGCCGGTGCGTTTTGCAAGTTCAGAAATTTGCATGGGCCCCAGATTAGCAAGCCTGGTCCTGCACGAAGGTTGTGCCGCTGTCACCTGCGCGGCAGCAGCGGGCGGGCGGTCCTACAGCCAGGCAGGCCGGTGGCCGATAGGCCGCTTGCCCCTGGGGCGTAAATTGAAAGTACCGATAGCCACGCCTGTTGCGGCGTCAAGGAGCCCCTATGCATTCCCCCTTTATTGCCCTGGCACTGGTGCTGGGCAGCCTGCTGGCCCTGCCTGCGGGCGTGCTCGCGCAGCCGCTCGCCCTGCCCGACGGCGCCACCGAGGTGCCGCCCGAGACCGCTGTGTTGCCACCGCGTGCTGCGGCCAGCCAGCCGGCAGACCTGAAACCCCGCATGCGGCTCCAGCTGAAGCCACGCATGAAGTCCGATGAACTGAAGCTGGACCGACATCCCGAGATGCGACCGGAAATGAGCCCCGGCCTGCAGCCCAACAGCCAGAAGCCCTTGCGCCCGGCGCCCTGACAGGCTGCGCCTGTTGCTCGCGCGCCGGCGCCGGCGCCGGCGTGCGGCATGATGAGGGGGTCTGCTCACTTCAAGCGAAAGGTGTGGCCATGAAGACTTGCGATTTCCGTTTACTGCCGCCACTGGCAGCGCTTTTGATCACAGCGACCGGCTGGCTCGGCAGCAGCCCGGCCCTGGCGCAGGACAGCGCGCCCGGCCCGCGTATCAACCGGAATCCGGTGTACCGGGAAAGCCTGCCGCCGGCGCCGCCGGTGCTGCCCGACACGCGGGATTCCAGCACGCGGCCGGTTGAGCCACCGGCACAGCTGCCGGCCGATGGCCGCAGCGTGTTGCCAGCGCCGCCTGCAGCGCAGGCACCCGCCTCCGCACCGGCTGTTCCGCTTCCCGCCGCCAGCGCGCCGGCGTCAAACCCGGCGGTACGCTGAATCAGCTGTATCTGCTGCAGCACCGAGCTCGCCGAGCGCCAACAGCCCCTGCACCCCAGGCCGCGGAGCCGGCAACTCGGTACGGGCGCGTGGCAGGCGCCTGGCCAGATGCGCGACCGGTGCGGCCTGCAGGCGGCTGCTGCGCTGATGCGCGGCAGACACCAGGGCCTGAGAAGCTGCAGACTCGGTCAGCTTGCGCCTGTGCTGGCGTGGCTTTGCCCGCTGCGCCATCCGGGCCCTGGGCTGCGTGGAATTAAAAGCCTGCTGGTAACAGCGCAGCCAGAGCCGCTGGTCGGCGTCCAGCGCGGGTGTATCGGGCGCGCTGACACCGGGGCCGAAGCTCAGGGCACTGAGCCCACTGCCGGGCAGCGCGGACAGGGCTGGCGCCGCGTGTGTGCCTGAGCCAATGTAGTCCCACTGCGCACTGCGCCGGGGTGTCAGGACGGCCCAGCGCATCTGCGCAAAACGCCGCGCAAAAAACGGAGCCAGCGCTTCCAGAATATGGTGCTCGGGCTCGAACCAGGCCACATGCAGGGGCCCGCCTTCGGGATGGTTGCGAAAAGTCTCGTCCTGCACGCGGCGAAAGCGCACCAGGGCCTTCATCTTGTGCATGTCGTGCTGCACCGCTTGCGCCATCTGCTGGGCCTGGGCCATGTCGGCATCCAGCGGGTTGTGGCGCAAGGCCGGCTCATGCGCCAGGCGCCAGAGCAGGCGGTAGAGCAGGTCAAAACGGCCGGGCGCACTGTGCAGGATGACACTTTCGCACAGCGCCATGAATTCGGGGGGCACCTGCACCGGCGGTGCGTCGTGGAAAAGGGCACTGTGCTCTTGTGCCGGCGCAAAGCGGTCTGCCGCTGCCTCGTCGCTGCCATGCCAGCTGACCTGTGCGGGCAAAATCCGGCGGGCCAGCAAGCTGCGGGCAGCGCGCCGGAAACCTTCCAGGTCCACCGGCCCGCGCAACCGCACCGGCAGCAGGGCCTGCGGAAAAAGCTCATTGGTCAGCGGATCGTTCATCACACCCATGCTGTGCTCCTTGTGGGGCGCTTGCTGGAAGCTGCTTTGAATGGTGCGCCCGGCAGCAGCCTGGAGGCTGTAGGCGACAAGGCCGCTTGGACAGCAGGCGATAACCCCGGCCCGGCGCTGAAAATACGAAGCGCCGCGGGCAGGCTGGCCCATGGGCTGTAGCTGCCGGGTGCGCCGCATGGGCGGGGCGTGGTATGGATAAACACTGTATCAATATACAGTGTTTTGGAATTTTGCGCCAGTACCGGCCGCCTGGCGCAGGGGACGATCAGGCGCGGGCGGGTTCCCGGCTGGCGGTTTTTCCCGAGGGGCCGTCCCGGCCCTGGCGTTTGGCCCGGGCTTCCATGGCAAAAAATGCGGCCGCGGCCAGCAGCAGCGGCAACAGGTAATAAACGGCGCGGTAGGCCAGCAGGGCCGCCAGCAGCTGGTGCTGCGGCATCTGATGCGACAGCAGCGCGACAAACACGGCTTCCAGCACGCCCAGGCCGGCCGGCACATGGGCAATGACACCGGCCACCGCCGCCACCAGCAGCACAGTGAGCACCGTCGGGTAGGCGATGCCTTGCTGCAGCAGCACAAACACCACGCCACCCATGATCAGCCAGTTGCTGGCGCCCATGGCCACCTGCAACAGCGCCAGGCGGGCAGAAGGCAGCTCCAGCGTATGGCCGCGCAGGCTGAAACTGCGCTGGCGCGAGAAGGCGCACAGCAGCAGATAAACCGCCACCACAGCCAGCAGCACCAGCCCCAGAAGCTGCAGGCCGCCGCTGCCGATTTTCCAGCCGGGCGGCAGGGCCGGCGTATGAAAGCTGAACAACAGGCCGGCCAGCAACAGGTAACCGGTCCAGTTGGTCAGCATGCTCAGGGTCAACACGCGGGTGATTTGCCCGACCTGCAAGCCCAGCCGCGAATACAGGCGGTAACGCATGGCGACGCCGCCTATCAGCGAGCCAAGGTTGAGGTTCAGCACATAACTGGTGAAGGTGACCAGCATGACGGTGGCTGTGCGCAGGCCGTGGCCGGTGTAGTGGCGGCCCAGCAGGTCAAAACAGCTGTAGAGCAGCAGGCTCAGGACGGCCAGCGCAGCGGCCAGCAACAGCGAGGGCAGCGGGTAGCCGCGCAGGGTGGACCAGACCTCCCGCCATTCGATGGCTTTGGCCTGCTCGAACAACAGCCAGGCCACGGCGGCAAAAAAAAGCAGCGTGGCGGCGCGTTTGAGCCAGGGCCACCAGGCCTTGCCGCGAATGCCTGGCCGCTGGGTGGCGTCATGGGCGGCGGTTTTGCGGCTCATGAGGCTTTGCCCTCATTGATGTGGTCCACACGGCTGTCGCCCAGCAGCTTGTCGGCCAGTGTCAGGCGCGGCGCGTGCGCCGGCAGCCAGCCAAACCAGGCGGGGTAACGGCGCAGCAGGTGAAACACCAAAAAGCTGCGCAGCTTGAGCCACAGGCTGGATGCGGGCAGATCGCTGCCGTGAATCTGCTGACAGCTGGTCGCCATCAGCTGCTCCAGGTGTTCCCCCAGATGCTGGTTGAAAGCACGGTCCTTGATGATGATGTTGGCCTCGAGGTTCAGCGACAGGCTCAGCGGGTCGAGGTTGCTGGAGCCGACGGTAGACCATTCGCCGTCGGTCAGGGCCACCTTGCCGTGCAGCGGGCGCTCACTGTATTCATACACCTTGACGCCTGCGCCCAGCAGGTGGTGGTACAACATGCTGGCGGCAATCTTGACAATCGGCATGTCGGGCTCGCCTTGCAGGATCAGCCGCACATCCACGCCGCGCCGGGCCGCCTTGCGCAGTTGCCGCAGCAGCCGGTAGCCCGGGAAAAAGTAGGCATTGGCAATGATGATGCGCTGCCGCGCACCACGGATGGCGATGCGGTAGTGGCGCTCGATGTCGCTGGTGTGTTCGCGGTTGTCGCGTGTCACCAGCATGGCCTGGGCGCTGCCGGCGGCTGCGGGCGCAGCGCGCACAGGGGCCGGGGGTTTGCGCCGCAAAAACTGCTGCAGGCGGCCGCCCTGCGGCGGCTGGCCCAGCAGCAACTGGGCGCGCACAAACTGCGCGATGTCGGCCACCAGCGGCCCTTCGATCTCCACCGCGTAGTCCTGCTTGGCCTCGGGGCCGTAGTCGGCCAGGTGGTCGGCGGAATAGTTGATGCCGCCTACAAAGGCGCGTTCGCCGTCAACCACCACAATCTTGCGGTGCATGCGCCGGAACAGGTTGGTGCGGTAGCCCCACAGGCGTGGACTCGGGTCGAACACATGCACGCGCACACCGGCTTCGGTCAGCGCGGTGATGTAGCCGGGCGACAGGTCGGGCGAGCCATAACCGTCGATGGTGATGTCCACCTGCACGCCGCGTCTGGCCGCGCCCAGCAGGGCCTGTTGCAGGGCTATGCCGACCTTGTCTTCAAACAGGATGAAGGTCTCGAGCAGGACTTCGCGCCGGGCAGCGGCAATACATTCAAACACGCGCGGAAAAAACTCCTCGCCGTTGACCAGCAGCTGGAGCCGGTTGCCATCGACCCAGGGGCTCATATCTCGATTTCTGCGGCCAGCGGCGCATGGTCGGACAGATGCGACCAGGGTTTGGGTGGCAGCACCACGGGCGCGTGGCCGATGGCGTTGCGCACATAGATGCGGTCCAGCCGCAACATCGGAAAACGCGCCGGGAAGGTGCGCGCGGCCTTGCCGTTGGCCTGGACAAACACCTCGTGCATGCCGGCGCCCTGCTCCAGCACGTCATGGGCGCGCAGGCGCCAGTCGTTGAAATCGCCGGCGGCGATCACCGGCGCGCTCGGCGGGATGTCCTGGTGCACCATGTCGCACAACATGCGGAGCTGCTTGAGACGGTGTGATTCGGCCAGGCCCAGATGCACGCAGATGGCATGCACCGTGGTCTCGCGGCCGGGGATCTGCAACACGCAGTGCAGCAGGCCGCGCCGCTCGGGGCCGCTGATGGAGACATCGCGGTTTTCAAAACTGACGATGGGAAACTTGGACAACACGGCGTTGCCGTGGTGGCCGTTGGTATAGACGGCGTTGCGGCCGTAGGCAAACTGCGGCCAGATGCTGTCGGCCAGAAATTCATAGTGCGGCGTGACCGGGTAGTTGGCCACCCTGCTTTCGTGCCGCGCATGGGTGCCGGTGACCTCCTGCAAAAACACCACATCGGCACCCACAGTGCGCACCGCCTCGCGCAGCTCATGCAGGATGAACTTGCGGTTGAAGAAGGTAAAACCCTTGTGGATGTTGACGGTGAGTACCTTGATGGAAAAACTCAGGGCGGCGTTGGCGATCACCTGCTGGGTTTCGGCCAGCACATCGGCATCAACTGGCGGCGCGGCAGCGGCGGCCACGGCTTCGCCGACCTGGATGAGGGATTCAGAAGGGAGCATGGGTCAGGATGGAGGTCAAAAGCCTATTGTCGGACGGACGGGCGCCCAAAAACTGTAGGACAGCAAGCTCATTTTGGTCTGTCAGGCGCAGTGGTCGGCAGCGTAGCGCTTTGTGAACACGGCGTAAAGGCCGGCGTCCTACGCGCGGCGAGGGAGCTTTCCGGCAGGCCGGGGCCGCATGGGGCGGTAGATTTGACTTACCCGGTGCCGACAAGGCTCCGGCGCCTGCAGATGCCTTTCCCGGCACCCTGCAGGCTGGCAGTTACTTCAGAAGGTCACGACCTGCCCTGACCTGCCTGTTTCATCACAAGGAGTTTGAAATGAACAAGTTTTCCATGCGTTCCCTTTCTGCCGCTGCGGCCCTGACCGCCACGCTGGCTTTTGCAGCCCATGCCCAAGTGGGTGTCGGCGCTGACGTCGGTGTGCGCACCGGGGTCAACAACAACATCAGCAGCGACGTGCGTGCCAACGCAGGCGTTGGCGTGAACACCACCGCCTCTTCGTACGGCACGGCTACACGCAGCGACAGCTCGATGGGCGCCAACACCGACACACGTGCCGGTGCACAGGTCTCGGGCAGCGGCGTCAAGGGCACGGTCAGCCGCACGGCAAACCGCGCTGAAAACGCTGTTGAACGCGGCGCCAATGCGACCGCCAGGGTCGGCTCCCGTGCCGCCAACGCTGTGGGCAATACGGCCCGCCGTGCCGGCAACAGCATTCAGAACGCCCTGCCCGCCAGCGCACGTGGCAATGGCCAGGTCAACGTGCAGGGCTCGGGCGCTGCCGAGGTGAAATAAGCCTGCGTTGACCACACGGTCCCGCGGGGCCGGGCCGCCGGGGCATGTTCCCGGTGACCCGGCCCCTTTTTTTGCCCGCGGGGCAGGCGTCTGTGCGCTGTGCCGTATGCTGCGTCTGGTTCCGGCGTGGCCTCAGGCAGGCCACACCCCGGTCGCCGACCCACTGAAAGGATTCCGCCATGCCCCGCGCCATACTCGATGAGTCCCGCATCCACCCTGCCATCCGCGAAAAAATTGCCCGCCATCAACAGGCCCTGGTGCAGGAGGTGCAGTCTGCACTGGCCGCACACCCGGTGCTGGTGGTCGGCATGGGGATCAACCCCTTTCCGCGCCAGGCGCGGCGCGCGCTGGACGCGGCAGGGGTGGCACACCACTACCTCGAATACGGCAGCTATTTCAACCACTGGCGCGAGCGCAATGCGCTCAAGATGTGGACCGGCTGGCCGACTTTTCCGATGGTGTTTGTGCGCGGCAACCTGATAGGCGGCGCGACCGACCTGGACAAGTTGATTGCCAGCGGCGAGCTCAAGGCCTTGCTGGACGCCTGAGCTTCAGGCTTCAGGCGGGGCACCGCAAGCGACCAGCGTGGGGCCGTTATTTCGGCCGTGGCCGCGTCAGGCTGCGGTCGGGCTGTGACAGGGTGCCGGCACGCAGCTCGGTGACCGCGTTGGCCACCGCGCGGGCCACGTTGCGCACCTCGGCCTGCATCGCCTGGTCGGCATCCAGCGTGTCATGGCTGGTGGCGTAGGGCTCGTAATAACCGATGTAGCGGTCCAGCCGCGCCTGGCTTCCGGCGTCTATCAGACCCATCCAGTCCAGCCAGTCGGACAGGCCGCGGCGCGAGCCTTCAATACCCGCCACGTCGCCGTGCACCACCAGGCCGTACACACGCCCGGCCAGGTGTTTCGGGTAGTCCCAGCCCTCGAGCTCCAGCGCCTTGGCCATGGCCGGTTTTTTGCCCTGGGTGCTGGTCGGGTCGGGGTTGCCGCCGTCGGCGCAGACCAGCCGGTCCATCATGAGTTTGAGCGGGCTCGGGGACTGGTACCAGTACACCGGGGTCAGCAGGATGACGCCGTGCGCGGCGGTCCAGCGCGCGTAAATCTCGTTCATCCAGTCGCTGGTCTGGCCCAGGGAGTGATTCGGGTAACAGCTGCAGGGCCAGTGGCACAGCGGCATGGCGGTGGAGGCGCAGCCTTTGCACGGGTGGATGTTCAGGTGGTAGCTGGACGTGAGCAGGCTCAGGTCGAGGACATCGGCCTCGATGTGGGCGGCTTTCAGGGTTTCTTCAGCCCACTTGAGCATGCGCCAGGTTTTGGAGACCTCGCCGGGGCAGGTGCCGTCGTTGCGCGCAGAGCCGCAGACCAGCAGCACCCGCGATGGCGACGCCGCGTCCTGCCAGGCGGCCTGGGCCTGCTCAATGCGCTCGCGCGCTTGCAGCCACTCGACCGAGAGTTCGTAGTCGGGGTCGGCATAACCGGGACCGGCCTTGCGGGTCAGCGGCGCCTTGCGCCCTTCCAGATAGGCCTCCCAGGCGATGGTTTCGACGCGGGAGATGGCCGGGGCCTCGGCTTCAAAGGCCGGGTCCATGAAGGACTCCATGAAACGCTCGTGGAACTGGGTGCGCGACAACACGGCCGGCGCCTGGCCTTTGCGGATGGGTGTCATGCCGCCAGTTTAGGCAGGCGCATCACCCGCGCAGGTGGTGAGCGTGTTTGTCCTACGCGATGTCGGGCAAGCCGCCAGGCCCTGGCAGTGGGCAGCAAAAAGCCTGCAACACGGCGGTAAGGCCGTGCTGCAGGCGTTGGATCGGGGCCGCCGCTGCGCTGGCCCCTGGCGGTCAGCCTTTGTGGTGCTGGCCGTGACCGACGCCGTGGCCCATGCCACCCATGCGGCCTTTGCCCATGCGCTGTGCGTCAAACACTTTTTGCTGCTCGGCAGTCAGCGCCGCATAAAAGGTCTTGGTGGCTTCGCCGCGTTTGTCCATGCGGGTGTTCATCTCGGCCATGCGCTGGGTGCGCAGCGTGCGCATTTTGTCAATCCGCTCGGGGGTGGTCAGCTTGTCCATCTCGGCGCGTTGCTCGGGCGTCATGCGGGGACCGTGGGCGGGCGGCTGCATGCTGGCGGTGAAGGCCGTCCAGGCGCCTTCCTGGGCCGGCGTGAGCTTGAGCTTCGCCTTGAGCTCGGCCTGGTGCTGCGCCATGCGCGCCTGCATTTTGGCGGGGTCATTGCGGCCCATGCGCTCACCGTGGTGGCCGGCGGGTTTGGCAGGCGCAGCGGCAGTGGCCGGCGCTGCCGGGGCCACGGTCTGCGCGGTCGCTGCCAGGGCGGCGGTGGCCATGATGCCGGCCAGCAGCAGGGTGTTGACGGATTTGAGAGGCTGGAATGTCGAGGTCATGTGAGCTTTCCTTCGTTGGGGTGTACGCCTGGTACCGGGAATGGCGTCAGGTTGAAAGCAAGTCTGCGCGGCCTGTGTCAATGCCCCATGCGTCCAGCGTGAGGATTTCGTAAAGTTTTTTGTCGATGTGAGCTTGTTCTGCGGCCCCACGGGAGGCGCGGGAGTGATGGCAGAAAGCGCCCTTAGCCCTCGCACATGGAGCGTAAGCAGCTATTGAAATGAGAGCATTCGGGCGTCGGGGGGGGGGACGTCAGACCTTTGCGAGTCTGGGCGTTTCGAGTGCTTCGGACAAGCCGGGTCTCGCCCCGGCGGGCGACTTACTTTTCTTTGCTTCGCCAAAGAAACCTAAGGAAAAGAAAGGCGACGCTATGGTCTGGGTCCCCTGCGCTGCGCTCCGGGGCAACCTGTGGTGCTCGCCGAAAACGGGGTCGAGCTCGAACTCGCTGCGCTCAGACAATCGCTCGCCCTGATCCGTTTTCGGCTGCGCTCCTCGGCCCAGCCCGACGGGTTGGGGGAAGAGGTACAGGAGCCATTGACTCTCCCGCTTGTCATCCCGGACTTGATCCGGGATCCATCTCAGATGACTCGTGCTGTGGGGTCTGCCAGCAAGCCGGGGGTTGCCCGGCGGCAACTCACTTTCTTTTTGCGTCGCCAAAAAGAAAGTAAGCAAACAAAAAGGCGACCCGACAGTCTGGGTCCCTTCGCTTCGCTACGGGCAACCTCCGGTGCTCGCCGAAAACGGGGCCGGGCTCGAACTCGCTTCGCTCAGACAATCGCCCGTCCTGATCCGTTTTCGGCTGCGCTCCTCGGCCCAGCCTAACGGGTGGGGCAAGAAGACAAACATCCAAATACCAATACCCAACTTCCATCCGGAGTCCTTGAAGCGCGCAGCGCTTCAAGGACGGGAATCCCAACAGACCGTCATGTTTACACGCGAGAGCAGCACACACGGCCAAATGAGGCTCCCTTCTCTCGCCCAGCGGGGCGAGGGAAGGGCGGGGGGTTGGGAGTGGGGAGTTCACGCCTACTGCCTTGGGCAAGCCGGGGACGCAGCGTGATGCAAAAAATGACTTAACTCGAGTGCTTGTTGCCCGCCAGGTCATCAAGAATCGGACACTCCGGCCGCTCGTCCCCCTGGCAGCAATGGACCAGGTGGGTCAGGGTGTGTTGCATGGCCTGCATTGCGGCGATGCGCTGGGCCAGGTCGTCGGCGTGTTTCTGCGCAATACGCCGCACGCTGGCGCTGGCGCGCCGGCGGTTTTGCCACAGACTGACCAGTTCGGCGATCTCCGCCATCGAAAACCCGAGGTCGCGCGCGCGTTTGATGAAACGCAGCGTGTGTACCTCGGCGTCGCTGTACTGGCGGTAACCGCTGTCACTGCGCTGCACCTGCGGCAACAGCCCCAGCGACTCGTAGTGCCGCACCATCTTGGCCGAGACACCGGACTGGCGCGCGGCCGCGCCTATGTTTAGGGGTGCGCTCATGGCGCGACGCTATAGCCCTCTTCGGCAATGGCGGCGGCAATGGCTGCACGCGGCTGGTCGGAGACCACATCGACCTGGCCCAATGCCCGGTTGATGCGGACCTCGGCCTGCGGATCGACGGTTTTGACGGCCTGGGTCACGGCGCGCTCGCAGTGGCCGCAGGTCATGCCCTGTACCTTGAAAGCCTGGTTCATGGGGAGATCCTTTCGGTTTCAGATGGAACAAGCCTGAAGCTTGAACCTTGCCACGATGGTAAGGTCAAGCCGGCAAAAACCAAGCCCCTGGTACGGGTGGGGTTGATCTGCATCAAGGCTTGACCTTGCCATGATGGCAAGGTCGATCATTCAACCATGACTACCTTGACCTCCCCCTCCCCCCTTCCTTCCACCCTGGACCTTGGCATCAGCGGCATGACCTGCGCGTCCTGTGTGTCGCGGGTTGAAAAGGCCCTGAAAAAGGTGCCCGGCGTACAGGACGCGACCGTCAACCTGGCGACCGAATCGGCGCGGGTGCTTTACGCGCCCTCGGCGCAGATGGACGCACAGCTGCGCCGCGCCGTGCGCAACGCCGGTTATGAGCCGCGTGCCGCCGAAGCCGCACTGCCCGAAGACCTGTCGCCCTGGGCCGGGTTCTGGCCGGTCGGCCTGGGCCTGCTGCTGTCGGCCCCGCTGCTGTTCCCGATGATCGGAGACCTGTTTGGCAAACACTGGATGTTGCCGGCCTGGCAGCAGTTTTTGCTGGCGACGCCGGTGCAGTTCATTCTGGGCGCGCGTTTTTACAAGGCAGGCTGGCATGCGCTCAAGGCCCTGACCGGCAACATGGATTTGCTGGTGGCCATTGGCACCAGTGCCGGCTGGGGCCTGTCGATGTGGCTCTGGCTCAGTGCCGAACCCGACACGATGGTGCATCTTTATTTCGAAGCCTCGGCCGTGGTCGTGACGCTGGTGCTGCTGGGCAAATGGCTGGAGGCACGTGCCAAGCGCCAGACCACGGCGGCGATACGTGCGCTGCACGCCCTGCGCCCGGAGATCGCGCATGTGCTGCAAGCCGGCGGCGAAGAGGCCGACCTGCCGGTGGCCGAAGTGCTGCTCGGCGACCGGCTGGTGGTACGCCCCGGCGAACGCATCCCTATGGACGGCTTGCTGCAGGAGGGGCAGACGCAGGTGGACGAATCCATGCTGACCGGTGAGCCGCTGCCGGTGAGCAAACAGCCCGGCGACAAACTCACGGGCGGCAGCATCAATGGTGACGGCCGCGTGCTGCTGCAGGTCAGCGCGGTCGGCAGCGAAAGTGTGCTGGCCCAGATCATCCGGCTGGTGGAAGACGCGCAAGCCGCCAAAGCCCCCATCCAGCGGCTGGTGGACCAGGTCTCGGCGGTGTTTGTGCCGGTGGTGCTGGTGATTGCACTGGCCACCTTGCTCGGCTGGCTGTGGGTGGGTGCCGGCATGGAAGCGGCGCTGATCCACGCGGTGGCGGTGCTGGTAATTGCCTGCCCATGTGCCCTGGGCCTGGCCACGCCGGCGGCCATCATGGCCGGTACCGGGGTGGCGGCGAAAAACGGCATCCTGATCAAGGACGCGCAGGCGCTGGAGCTGGCGCACAAGGTGGACACCGTGGCGTTTGACAAGACCGGCACGCTGACAGTCGGCCGGCCGCGCCTGATTGCGTTTCTTGTGACGCCTGGGACTGACGAGGCGCAGCAACTGGCCGTTGCCGCCAGCCTGCAAAGCGGCAGCGAACACCCGCTGGCGCGTGCAGTGGTGGCTGCCGCGCAGGAGCGCGGCATGGCGGTGGCGCAGCCCGATGGTTTGCGTGCCGTGCCGGGCCGCGGCAGCGAGGGCGAGGTCGGCGTACACAGCTACCTGATTGGCAGCCTGCGCTGGATGGACGAGCTGGGCGTGGGCCTGGGTGTTTTGGCGCCCGAGGCGCAGCGCCTTCAGAGCGAAGGCGCGACGCTGGCGCTGCTGGTGCAACGCACGACCGAGGGCCTGAGCCCGCGGGCGCTGATGGCGTTTGCCGACGAACCCAAGCCCGAGGCCAAAAAGGCGCTGGCGGCGCTGCGCGCGCGCGGCATCCGCATCGTGATGATTTCGGGTGACAACCAGGGGGCGGCTTTGGCCATGGGCGCGCGCCTGGGGCTGGGCGCCGACGAGGTGATGGCCGAGGTGCTGCCCGGCGACAAGGCTGCGAAAGTGGCGGCGCTCAAAGCCGGGGGGCATACCGTCGTCATGGTCGGCGACGGCGTCAATGATGCGCCGGCGCTGGCGGCGGCCGATGTCGGCATGGCCATGGGCACCGGCACCGATGTGGCCATGCACGCGGCCGGCATCACGCTGATGCGCGGCGACCTGGCACTGGTGGCCGGTGCGCTGGACATCTCGCACCGCACGGTCATGAAGATACGGCAGAACCTGTTCTGGGCCTTTGCCTACAACGTGGCCGGCATTCCCCTGGCGGCGCTCGGTTTTTTGAGCCCGGTGGTGGCCGGTGCGGCGATGGCGCTGTCCAGCGTCAGTGTGATTTCCAATGCCTTGCTGCTCAAGCGCTGGAAGCTGCGCCGGGATTGACCTGGATCAAAAGTGCTTCCCCGGGCCTGTGCCAAGCTGGGCCCATGCCTCACGCCACGCTGCAAATCATCCGCGACGAACATGCCGCGCTGGCGGCGGTGTTGCGTTCGCTTCTGATGATGATGGAGCGCGGACCGGGCGACGCACCGGAGCAGTTTTTTGACGTGTTGCGCGCCATGCTGTTTTACATCGACGAGTTTCCCGAGCGGCGGCACCACCCCAAGGAGTCGGACCTGCTGTTTCCCCGGCTGGTGCGTGCCGCGCCCGAGTTGATGCCGGTGATTCGCCAGCTCGAGGCCGACCACATGAGCGGCGAAGGCAAGGTCAGGGAGCTGCAGCACCTGCTGCTGGCCTGGGAGCTGATTGGTGAGGCGCGGCGCACCTCGTTCACCGACACCGCGCGGGTGTATGTGGCCTTTTACATGGCCCACATGCGAACCGAGGAAACGCAGGTCTTGCCGGCTGCTGAAAAAGCGCTGGGCGCTTCCGACTGGGCCGAGCTGGACGCAGCCTTTGGGCGTGACCGCGATCCGCTGGCCAGCGGCGTGCGCGACCCGTGTTACGAGCGTTTGTTCACGCGTATTGTGCTGACCACACCGGCGCCTATTGGTGTCGGACCGGCCTGAGCCCAGACTCACAGTCTTTTGGGCCACTGGCCCTTATGCTGCGCACACAAGCAGCTATAAATTCAATAGCAAACAGCCCTGCCGGCCAGGCCCGCTCCGGGCTTAAAACGACTGTTTCAGGCCGACGCTGAAAAGGTTCTGGTGGTTGTTGCGGCCCAGGGTCGCGTCCAGTTGCAGGCTGGGGCTCAGGTCTTTGCGGGCCCCGATCTGGAAGGTCGGCTTGGCCAGGCGCTGACCGAAGGCTTCGGCGTGTACCGTGACCGGGCCCCACTCGCGTTCATGCGCCAGGCCCCAGGTCGCGACACCCGGCCCGCCCGGTGCGCGCTGCGCGCCGAGGTTGAAGTGGGTCGCGCCCAGGGCGCTGTTGCAGCTCAGCAGGCCGTTGAGGTAGGGCGTGTTGCCGCTTTGGCCGCGGGTCTGGCTGACGCCGAATACGGCGGCAGTGTTGCAGCCGTTTTCCTGTGAGGGCGTGATGCGCCACTTGGCCTGCAGCGACTGGCTGGTGCTGGCGGCGGTGCGGTCGCGCGTGAAGGAGGCGCCCAGCTCCAGACCGTCTACCGGTGCAAAAGCCGGCGCCACCGTCCAGGTGTTGGCGCGGCCCGGCTGGCGTGCATACCAGCCTTCGACATGGCCGGTTCCGGCCTCATCGGTGTTGGCGTCGTCCACCGTCAGCGGCCGGCCGGCCTGGGCCAGGCCGCAGGCCAGCAGGCTGGCGGCAAGGACCAGGCGGGGCAAGAACGGAGGAGCAGAGGGGGTCAGCATGCCGCGCAGTTTAGCGCGGCTATGCAGGCTCAGGCCAGCGCCGGGTAGTCGGTGTAGCCCTTTTCACGGCCACCGTAAAAGGTGGTTTTGTCCGGCGTGTTCAGGGCCGCGTTGCTGCGCAGGCGCTCCACCAAGTCCGGGTTGGCAATATAGGGACGGCCGAAGGCCACCAGATCTGCGCCCTGGCGCACGGCTTCTTCGGCCAGCGCCTTGTCGTACCCGTTGTTGACCATCCAGGCGCCCTTGCCGCCGGCTGCGCGGTAAGCGGCCTTGAGCGCGGCGTAGTCAAACGGCCGCTCGCTGATCTCGCGCGGGCCGCCGGTGGCGCCTTCGATGATGTGGATGTAGGCCAGGTTCAGCGTGGCCAGTTGCCGGATCACGTAGTCAAACAAGGGCTGCGGGTCGGCGTCATGTACATCGTTGGCCGGGGTGACGGGCGACAGGCGGATGCCGGTTTTACCGCCGCCTATGGCGCTGGTGACAGCGCGGGTGACTTCGAGCAGCAGGCGCGCGCGGTTCTCGATGCTGCCGCCGTAGTCGTCGCTGCGCTGGTTCGAGCCGCTTTTGAGGAACTGGTCCAGCAGGTAGCCGTTGGCACCGTGGATTTCAACGCCGTCAAAGCCCGCGGTATCGACCGCATTTCGCGCCGCGGCCTGGTAGCTGTGCACAATGCCGGGCAGCTCACCGGCGTCAAGTGCGCGCGGCTCCGAGGTTTCGACAAAAGCCGGCACACCGTCCCGGATCAGCACGGTTTTGGTTTTGGCGGTGATCGCCGAGGGCGCCACCGGCTTGCCGCCATCAGGCTGCAGATCGGTGTGTGAGACGCGGCCCACATGCCAGAGCTGCACCACAATTTTTCCGCCCTTCGCATGCACGGCCCGCGTCACGTTTTTCCAGCTGTCGAGCTGTTCGCTACCGTACAGACCAGGCACATCCGAGTAACCCTGGGCCTGGTGGCTGATGGCCGTGGCTTCGGTGATCAGCAGGCCGGCGCTGGCGCGCTGGGCATAGTAGGTGGCAGCAATGTCGGGCGGAATGGCGTCGGGTGAACGGTTGCGCGTGAGCGGCGCCATGACAATGCGGTTGGCCAGGTGCAGGTCGCCGGCTTGGGTGGGGTCGAACAGGGTGGGCATGGGGGATCCGTTGTTGGTGAAGTTGCTGGGAGCAGTCGGCAGTGTGGGGTGCATTCAATTCGCTTGTGCGGGACGGGTTGCTGGATTCGTGATATCTGCAGATGGGGCTGGTTTGCAAAATTTCCGAAAATTTTTTGCATCACGCTCCGTTCCCGGCTCGTTCTGGACAGTAGGGTCTAACTCCCCACTCCCACCCCTAACCCCTCCCTCGCCCCGCTGGGCGATGGAGGGGAACTTCATTTGGCCGCGTGTGCTGCATCCGCGTGCCAACATGACGGTCCCGTACGCTGGCGATTTCGCGCAGAGCGCGTCATCGCCTCCCCGCATCCGCAGTTATTCCCCAAAACCCGTCGGGCTGGGCCGAGGAGCGCAGGTCAAAGCGGATCAGGGCGAGCGATTGTCTGAGCGAAGCGAGTTCGAGCTCGACCCCGCTTTGACCGAGCACCGCAGGTTGCCCGTAGCGAAGCGCAGGGACCCAGACCATCGGGTCGCCTTCTCTTTGCTTACTTTCTCTTGGCGACGCAAGAGAAAGTGAGTCGCCCGCCGGGGCGAGACCCGGCTTGCAGGCAGACCATAAGCAATCGAAACAATGAGAGCCTGGACACGCCGGGCCCCGGACCAAGTCCGCCTATTTCAACAAACCTTCATGCTTCATCGCCGCCTGCACCGCAGGCCGCGCCGCCATGCGCTCGCGGAAAGCCGCGATGTTGGCAAAGCCGCTGATGTCCACCCCCACCCGCGGCGCCCAGTTGGTCACGGTGAACAGGTAGGGGTCGGCGACGCTGAAAACATCGCCCATCAGGTACTGTTTGCCCGCCAGCTGGGCGTCCACCCATTTCAGGCGCGACATCAGCTTGTCGATGACCATGGGTTTGTACTCGGCAGGGGTGGTCGGGACGAAAAGCGGGCTGAAGCCCTTGTGTATCTCGGTGCCAATGAAGGTCAGCCAGGACTGCAGCTTGTAACGGGCCAAGGTGCCGTTGGCCGGCGCCAGGTTTTTCGCGGGCACCTGGTCGGCAATGTATTGCACGATGGCCGGGCCTTCGGTCAGGCGGGTGCCATCGTCCAGCTCCAGCAGCGGCACATAACCGAGCGGGTTGATGCTGTAGTAATCGGTGCCATCTTCGAGCTGATGCGTTTTGGTGGGTGCCAGCACATGTTCGAAAGCCAGGCCGGATTCATGCAGGGTGATGTGCGGCGACAGCGAACAGGCGCCGGGGGAGTAATAAAGCTTCATGGGATGTCCTTCAGTTCTGTCAAAGAGGGGGCTGTGACCACAGCGCCTTCTTCATGCTAACCGCTGGCGCGTTTTCTTGCCGGGCGCGGCGTGGCGGGCAAAAAGTGAAAAGTCCATCGGGCTGTGGTCCTTGCAGGACATGCGCAGCGCGCTCTTAAAACAGTAGCAAACATGGCCATCCGAACTTGTCCTACAGGGGCATGCGCGGGCTGCTGATGGGTGGCGCGCGGGGCTGTGCCTACCATCAGGGTTCAGGCGGGCCTGGCTGCTGCGCCGTTCATTTTCAGGAGAAACAAGATGTTGAAGTACGCCATTATTTTTGCCATTATTTCGCTGATCGCCGGTGCGCTGGGTTTTGGCGGCATTGCTGCCGGATCCGCCGGCATTGCCAAAGTCCTGTTTGGCCTGTTCCTGGTGCTGGCTGTCATTTTTATCGTGCTGGCCGCGCTGGGCGTGGGTGCGGCGCGCAAGATTCTCAAGTAGATGTTGTTCGCATTTCCCGGAATGAGCGACGGCAGGCAGTCCGGGCCGGGGGACCAGCCCCCGGATTCGGCCCGGAACAAGGAAGTCAGGCGCCAGCGCCAGCAACGTGCGCCGATTGCCCAGTTGCTGCTGCTGCTGCGCCTGCGGGCCCGCAATCGCCGCGACCTCGCACGCGACTCGCTTGAGCGTGCGGCCCATGTGTTGTGGGTGACCTGCAAAAACTGGTTCTCCCTGGAGCGCGATGTGGCAGCCCCCACACCTGTTGTCACAAGCAGCGAAGAAAATCCTGACCAGAACCAACCTGCCAGCGCCGACCCGGCGATGGCCACCACCTCCATCGAAAGCCCCCATGCACACCGCCACGATTGATTGCCTGCTGGACTACGAAGTCGTCGCCCCCACGCATTTTTGTTTCAACATCGAAGCCGCGTTCCACGAGTCGCACCGGGTGGTGGAAGAACGCCTGAGCGTCACGCCCAGTGTCAAGGTGCGGCACTTCTGCGACGAACGCAGCGGCAACCGTTTTTTCCGGCTCGACGCGCCGCGCGGCCTGCTGTCGGTGAACTACCACGCGCAGGTGGAGCTGCAGCATGCCCCGGTGCCGCAGCACCTGGAGGAAGCGGCCGTGACGGCCGTGCCCGACGATGTGCTGCGTTACCTGATGCCCAGCCGTTATTGCGAGTCCGACATCATGAGCCGGGCGGCGCAACAGCTGTTTGGCCACCTGTCGCCCGGCCTGTCACGCGTGCAGGCGATTGAAAGCTGGATTCACGACTCCATCCATTACCTGCCGGGTTTCAGCAACTCCACCACCACGGCACAGGAGGTGTTTGTGCAGCGCGCCGGTGTCTGCCGCGACTTTGCGCACCTGGGCATCACGCTGTGCCGGGCGCTCAATATTCCGGCGCGGCTGGTGGTCGGTTATGTGTATTTTGACGAGCCGCCCCAGGACTTTCACGCCGTGTTTGAGGCCTGGCTGGACGGGCGCTGGGTCCTGTTTGACGCCACCCGCATGGCACCGAACGACAGGCTGGTGCGTGTGGGCACCGGGCGCGATGCCAAGGACGTGGCGTTTGCCACGATATTTGGCGCGGTGCAGATGGTGCGCAAGGAGCTGGTGATCGACCAGGGCGACATGTCCGCGCATCCGGCCAGCCATGAGCGGCCCGCCGCCCTGGCGACGGCCTAAGCGCTGGCCACGGCAGGCGCGGATGCCCGCCTGAGCACCCCAAAACCAAACAGCGTCGCAGTGATGTACATGCTGACCGAATAAATCGCCGCGGGCAGCGCCAGCTGCAGGTTGTTCAGCACGCTGAGCGCCACAAAAATCGCCAGCGTCGAATTGTGGATGCCGATCTCGTAACTGATGGCCGTCGCCATGGGTTTGTCCAGGCCACTGGCGCGCGACAGGTAATAACCCGCCAGCAGGCTGATCAGGTTAAAACCCACCACCGCCGGGCCAACCACCGAGAACGAGGCCGTCAGCGCAGGCCACTCCTTGACGATGGCGCCTATGGCCACCACCGCCAGCACCACCGCGCTGAAAATTTTCATCGGCTTTTCGCTTCGGGCGGCAAAACCCGGCTTGCGCGTGGCCACCCACATGCCGATCAGCACCGGGATCAGCACAATCGCAATCACCTCCAGCACCTTGCCAAATTGCAGCGGCACCACCTGGCCGGTTTTGGCAAACGTGCTGATGGCCCAGTTGCTGATCAGCGGCAGGGTGATGATGGACAACACCGTGTTGATCGCCGTCAGCGAGATGTTCATCGCCACATTGCCGCCAAACAGGTGGCTGAACAGATTGGCCGAGACTCCGCCGGGTGAAGCCGCCAGCAGCATCAGGCCGACCGCAAACAGCGGCGGCACCTGCAGGGCGACGATCAGCAGGTAACAGGCCAGCGGCAGCACGATGATTTGCAGCAGCAGCGCCACCGCCACGGCTTTCGGGTGTTTGAACAGCCGGGTGAAGTCCTGCACGGTCAGCGACAGGCCCAGGCCAAACATGATGAGCGCCAGCGCACCCACCAGCAGCTGCGGAATCAGCACATTGCTGTTCACGGGGCGGCCTCCGCGCTGCGCGCTGTACGCCGGCTCATGACTTGTAGCTTTCGTCGAGCCGGTCCAGCTTGCGGATCAGCGAGGGCCAGACAAAAGCGCCGCCCATGCCGCCGGTCTGTACCCGCATCGCTTCCCCCACCCCCTTGACGATTTGCGGATTGACCTCGGTCAGCGCACCGCCGGCCTGGGCATCAAGCTGGATGCGGCAGGTGTTTTCAAAGGTGTACATGGACAAAAAGGCGTCGGCAATGGTTTTGCCAACCACCAGCAGGCCGTGGTTGCGCAGCATTAAAAAGTTGGCTCGGCCCAGATCGGCCTGCAGGCGCGGCTTTTCGTCGTCGCGGAAAGCCACGCCTTCATAGCCGTGGTAGGCCAGCGAGGCCAGCACAAAGGTGGACTGCTGGCTGATGGGCAAAATGCCGCAGGCCTGTGCGCTGACGGCCACACCGGCGCGCGTGTGGGTGTGGATCACGCAGCCGGCGTCGGCGCGCGCCTCGTGCACCGCACTGTGAATCACAAAGCCGGCCGGGTTCACCGGAAACGGCGAGTCAATCACCTTGTTGCAGGCCTCATCGACCTTGACCAGGCTGGAGGCGGTGATCTCGTCAAACATCAGGCCATAGGGGTTGATCAGGAAGTGGTGTACACCGGCGCCCGAGACCGACTCCGGCAGCTTGGCGCTGATGTGGGTGAAAACCAGGTCGCTCCAGCCGTATAAGGCCACCAGGCGGTAACAGGCGGCCAGGTCGCAGCGCAGCTGCCACTCTTCAGCGCTGACCAGTTCTTTCAGTGAGGGGATGTGCATGTTTGTCTCCGGGGGTGATGAACAGAGGTCCTGGAACGGGCTCCTGACTGCACGATACGTAAGTGCTTGACCGACAACTGTCAAAAATCTAACAATTGCTGCCATGACTGTACTGCCCGCGACTCCCGTCACCCCGCCTGCGGCAGATACGCTGCTGCTGCGCATGTCGGCCAACCCCTGGTTTGGCGCGTTGCGGCTGGCCGACCGGCAGGCCTTGCTGCGCGCGGCGGAGCTGCTGCGCCTGCGGCCCGGCGAGATGTTGTTCCGCCAGGGCGACGCGCCCGGTGGTTTTTACGGCCTGCTCAGCGGCAAGCTGAAAATTTCGTCGCTGCGCGAAGACGGGCGCGAGGCGATATTTGTGGTGCTGGAGGCCGGCAACTGGATGGGCGAAATCTCGCTGATGGATGGTCAGCCGCGCACCCACGATGCCACCGCGCTCGGTGCGGTCGAGGTGCTGGTGGTGCCGCAGGCGGTCTTTGCGGCGCTGATGGACGAAGCGCCGTTTGCGCGCGCGGTGGCCGCCATGCTGGCCACGCGCGTGCGCTCGCTCTATGGCATGGTGGAAGACGCGGCGCTGCGTTCCACCCGGGCCCGCATTGCACGGCGCCTGCTGCTGCTGGCGCGCGGCGATGTCACCATGGCCGACCAGGCCCGGCCTGTGGTGCCGGTCTCGCAGGAGGCGCTCGCGATGATGCTGGGCATGACGCGCCAGACCCTGTCCAAAGAGCTCAAGGTGCTGGTGGCCGAGGGCGCGGTGACGCTGCGTTACCGCCGGATTGAAATCAGCTCTGCCGCCCGCCTGAAGGCCTTGAGCGATCCTTCGCGCTGACAAACCGCTATCAATACAGGAGCTGCTTGCGCGCGGTCGGAAAGGGCTGGAGCCCGATTTGGCTCAAATCAGTGGCGCAAGGGCGGCAGCGGCAGTGCTGCGCTGCGGGTCAGCGACAGCTGCCGGAACTCGCTAGGGCTCAGGCCAGTGTGCGCCCGGAACACGCGGCTGAAATGTGAGAGGTTGTTGAAACCCCAGGACAGCGCAATCCCGGTGATGGGGCCGGACTGCGGGCCAGCCTGCTGCAGCTCGCGCAGGCAGGCCTGCAGCCGCATTTGCAGGATGTAACTGGCGAGGGTGTCGGTCTCACCGGCGAAGGCATTGTGCAGATGGCGCTTGCTGCAGTTCAGCGCCTGGGCAATTTGATCGATGCTGAGCGCCGGGTCCCGCAGCCGCAGCCTCACATAGGCGCAGATGCGGTCTTTCAGTGCTTCACGCTGCGTCACGGCGGTTTCCTGCCCGCTGAGTTCCAGCAATGACAGGCGCACCATCTGGGCGATCAGCTCGCCCGCGCCACGGGCCGCCACCGCGCTCATGTGCGGCAGCTCCTGGTAGGTGCTGCGCATGGTGGCCAGGGCCACGCGCGCAATGCCGCTGGCGCCGCCCACATGGCGCGCCATCAGTTTGTCCAGGGGAAGGCCGCGCTCGAGCAGCTGGGCCTTGGGCAACATCACGATCAGGTGTTCGACGCGCTCGGGGTTGTCCACCGCATAGGCGCTGCTGGTGTCGTAAATGGTCCAGCCGCCGGGGCTGACCCAGGCCCGCCGCCCCATCTGCTCGACACCGGCGCGGCCCTGCATGGGGGCGACGATCTTGAAGTAACCCTCATCGCTGGCACGTGCCATGTCGGCGCTGCGCACCACGCGGTGGCGGTTCGCCTCGAGTTTGGTCAGGATGACATCCCCGGCGTGGCCGGAGGCCATGTGGCCGTCGAAATCGGTGTCGCCGTAGAGGTCGGACTCGAGCCCGCCGAAGTGTTTCCAGACCCACTCGCGCCACACCGGCGCGCGCTCGCGCGGGGCGAAGTTGTCGGTGGATACCAGGGTGGCCGCAGTCATGTGTGTTCCTGCTGAAGATTATGGGCGTTCTGCCTTGTCCTGTCGGGCTCTGCGGTCAAGGGTTAACCCCGATCGGCGTGCGCTATGCGGCAACTTTTTTGTGCGCGTTCAGCATAGCCACGGGCGCGGGCTGCGCTTACCATTCGGCTTCAAATGCCCGCAGCGGCACACCCACACAGGAGACATCACCATGGTCCAGTCATCCAAACGTCATTTGCTCAAGGGCGCAGCCGCCGCAGTGGGTGCCGCCGCCTTTGCACCTTCCCTGTTTGCCCAGGCCAAACCGGTGCGTGTCGGTTACGCCATTGCGCGTACCGGCCCCTGGACCGGCGGTGCGCAGGTCAGCCAGGAGCCGAATTACCTGCTCTGGGCCGAGCAGCAAAATGCGGCGGGCGGCCTCAGCGTGGGCGGTACGCGCCGGCCGATTGAGCTGATCAGCTCGGACGACCGCAGCGACATCGAAACCTGTGTGCGCTCTTACGAAAAACTGATGGGCAGCGACAAGGTCGATCTGGTGCTGCCGCCCTGGGGCTCGAATGCCAACTTTGCCGTGGCACCGCTGGCGAACCGCTTCCAGTACCCTTTTCTCGCACCGACCGCGCTGTCGCGCCGCCTGGCCGAGATGAAGCTGCCCTACTTCTTCCTGCTGCTGCAGCAACCCAAGCCCATGTGTGAGGCGCTGGTGGACATGCTCAAGGCCAATGGCGTCAAAAGCATTGCGGTGATTTATGTGGACGACCTGTTTGGCCTGGAGAATTTTGCCGCGCTCAAGGTGGCGCTGCAGGGCACGGGCATACAGATGGTGGAAGACAAGAGTTACCCCGGCGGCGTGAAAGACCTGTCGCCGGTGCTGCGCTCCATGAAGGACAAAAATCCGGACGCCTTTGTGGGTTTTACCTACCCGCCCGACACCATTCTGGCGAGCAAGCAGTCCAAAGAGGTCGGCTTCAATCCGAAGTTTTTCTATGCCTCGGTGGGCACAGCCTTCCAGCTCTACAAAAACGTCATGACACCGGCCGGCGCAGAAGGTGTGCTCGGCATGGGCTCGTGGAACAGCAAAAGCAGCCCCGCGGCCAAGGCCTACTTTGACGCCCACACCAAAAAGTTTGCCGGCAAGGAGCCGGACCGCTGGGCCAGCGGCGCCTGCTGGGCCGGCCTGGAGATCCTGACGGCGGGTGTGGCCAAGGCCGGCCTGGACCGCAAGGCGCTGCGCGACTACATCGCCGGCACCACGCACAAAACCATTATTGGCGACATCAAATTCACCGGCAGCGAAAACACCGCCACGCCGGGCACGGTCAGCCAGTGGCAAAACGGCGAGTTTGAAGTGGTGTGGCCGCAAAAACTGGCCACCGCCAAACTGAACCCGGCCAAGCCCGTCTGGAAATAAGCAGGAAGTTGTCATGGCGGGCTTGACCCGCCATCCATGCCCCGCGCGCAGCGCCGCAAGGGGTGAGGTGGATGCCGGGTCCAAGCCGGCATGACAAAACACGACCCATGACTCTTTTTTCCTGGCTTGAACTGCTGGCCTCGGGGCTGATCACAGGCGGCATTTATGCGCTGGTGGCGCTCGGGCTGAACCTGCAATACGGGCTGATGCGCATCCTGAACATCGCGCACGGCGAGTTCCTGATGCTGGGCGCCTACCTGACCTGGATGGCGCAGACCTCGCTTGGTCTCTCGCCGCTGCTGATGGTGCCGGTGTCTTTCCTGCTGCTGATGGCCCTCGGTGTGGTGATCCACAAGCTGTGTTTCCGGCGCCTCACCGTGACCTCGCCGAATCTCGACATCTTCGAGGCGCGCGGCCTGATGGTGGCCTTTGGCCTGATGTTCCTGGTGCAGAACTTTGCCTCCTTCATGTGGGGCGGCGACCTGCGCGGCTACGACTACCTGACCGATCCGGTCAAGGTCGGTGAGGCGCAGTTTGCCGGCAACAAGCTGCTGGTGTTTGGCCTGGCGCTGCTGTTCAGCGCCATCCTGATCGCGGTGCTGCGTTTCACCCTGCTGGGCAAGGGCGTGCGTGCGCTGATGCAGTCGCCGGTGGGCGCGCAGCTGGTGGGCATAGACACACAGCGCCTGCACCCGCTGATGTTCGGCATCGGCCTGGGCCTGTCGGGCATGGCCGGCTGCCTGCTGTCCATGGCCTACACCATCACGCCCGCCATGGGCGAGCCCTACACCGTGACGGCGCTGATTGTCATCACGCTGGGCGGTTTTGGCAGCATGAGCGGCGCACTGGCCGGCGGGCTGCTGCTCGGTGTGATTGAAGCGCTGGGCATGCACTTCACCAACCCGTCGCTCAAGGCCCTGCTGTCCTACAGCGTGTTTATTGCGGTGCTGCTGCTGCGGCCGCGGGGATTGTTTGCAAAATGAATGACCGGCCCACCCTGATACGCGACCTGCTGCTGCTGCTGGCCTTTGCCGGCTGGGCGCTGGCCCTGCCGCATTACGGCAGCGAGTTTGTGGTGTCGATGGCGCTGACCTGCCTGATGTATGTGGCGCTGTCCTCAAGCTGGGGCCTGTTTTGCGGCAGCACACGTTATCTGTCGCTCGCGACTTCGGCCTTCTTCGGCATAGGCGCTTACACCAGTGCGATTGCGCTGGAGCATTTTTCCTGGCTCGAGTCGATCGCCATGGGCGCCGCTCTGGCTGCAGTGGTGGCGGTGGTCATGGGTGCGGCCGTGCTGCATTTGCGCGGCACCTACTTCGCCGTGCTGACCTTTGGCATGACCGAGCTGATACGCCACGCGGTGACCTATTTTGAAAAGTCGGTGACCGGCACGGTAGGCCGGGTGCTGACGGTGATCCCCGACCGCGACACGATTTACCTCACGGTGCTGGGGCTGGCGGTGCTGGCGGTCGCGGTGTCCATCGTGGTGCGGCGCAGCCGCTTCGGCCTCGCGCTGATGGGCATAGGCGCCGATGAACAGCGCGCGCAGACCCTGGGCGTGAACACCCGCCTGATCAAGATAGCCGGTTTTGCGATGACGGCGGCGTTTGCCGGCGCCGTGGGCGCGGCCATGGCGGTGCGCTGGACTTATATCGACCCGCACACGGTGTTCAATCCCTTCATCGGTTTCCAGACCGTGCTGATTGCGCTGATAGGTGGTGCGGTGACGCTGTGGGGCCCGCTGATCGCCGCAATTGTGTTCAGCGTGCTGGCCGAAACCCTGCGCCTGCAGGCGCCGCAGGTCTACATGATGTCGCTGGGCCTGCTGCTGATCCTGAGCGTGCTGTACCTGCCCGGTGGCCTGGCCTCGCTGCGCTGGGCAACCTTTGGCGGCTGGTGGCGCGACAGCCGGGGCTGGCTGCGCGGCCTGACAGACAGGAAAGACAAGGAGCGCGACCGTGGCTGAGCTCTTGCTGCAGGCGCGTGACATCAGCGTGCGTTTTGGCGGGCTGACTGCGGTCGATGCCGTCAGTGCAGACTTTCACGCCGGTGAACTGGTCGGCATCATAGGCCCCAACGGCGCCGGCAAGACCACATTTTTCAATGCGATCTCGGGCGTGATTGCGCCGACCTCCGGGCAACTGCTGGTGGCCGGGCGCAACCTCGCCGGACGCGGCCCGCACCTTTATGCGGCCGCCGGCATTGCGCGCACCTTCCAGACCCCGCGTGTGTTCCCCGACATGGCGGTGGCGGCCAACATCGCTTTCGGCCTGAAGTTTGCCGGCAGAAAGCGCAAGGGCTCCTGGCATCTGCGCGACGAGGACAGCATTCTCGAACTGATCGGTTTGTCGGCACAGGCCGCGCTTCCCGCAGCAGCCATCACGCCCTCGCAGCAACGCCTGCTCGAAATCGGCATGGCACTGGCCACGCGGCCGCGTTTGCTGCTGCTCGACGAAGTGGCGGCCGGCCTGACCGAAACCGAGATTGAAAACATGGCGCAGCTGATACGCCGCATGCGCGACGAGCTCGATCTGGCCGTGGTCTGGATTGAACATGCGGTCACCACGCTGCTGCGCCATGTCGAACGTGTGATCGTGCTGCACCAGGGCCGCAAGATTGCCGACGGCACGCCGGGCGAGGTGGTGCGCAACGCCGAAGTGATTGAGGCGTACCTGGGGGACGAGATGGTGCAGCCTGGTGAGGCAACAGCATGATGTGGTACGCCCCCCCCTTTGTATTGGGCTCTTCCGGCCACGCACACCTCAAAGTCCAGGGCCTGAGCGCCGGTTACGGCGCCTTCCTGGTGCTGCGTGATGTCACGCTCGAAATCAAACCCGGCCTGACCGTGATCCTCGGCCCCAACGGTGCCGGCAAAACCACTTTGCTCAAGGCGCTGTCGGGCCTGATTCCGCGTGGTGGCGAGGCCTTGCTCAACGGCGACACCCTGCCCAAAAAAACCAGCGACATCGTCAAACGCGGCATGGCCCTGGTGCCCGAAGGCCGGCAGCTGTTCCCGCAGATGACGGTGACGGAAAACCTCGAGCTCGGCGGATGGCTGGTCGGCAAGGCCGAACGTGCGCGGCGGCTCGAGCAGGCCTTCAGCGATTTTCCCAAACTGCGCGAACGCGCGCAGCAATTGGCCGGCACCATGAGCGGCGGCGAGCAGCAGATGGTGGCTGTGGCCCGCGCCATGATGAGTGCGCCGCGCCTGCTGATGCTGGACGAGCCCTCGCTGGGCCTGGCGCCGCGCATGGTTGATGAGCTGCTGGCGATCACGCGACGTATTGCCGACGCCGGCACCACGGTGCTGATGGTCGAGCAGAACGTCAAGAAGGCACTGGCCGTGGCCGATCGCGGCTACGTGCTGGAGCGCGGCACGCTGGTGGCCAGCGGCCCGGCCGCGCTGCTGGCGCGCTCAACCGTGATCCGTGAGGCCTACCTCGGTGCGGCGCCCGCCACATCCAGTTCAACGGCTCCCGCACGGGGCTGATTCATTTTTTTCCATCCAAGGAGTACGCCATGTCCGACATGTCCATGTTGATCAACGGCCTGAAGGTCACTGCTGAAAAAGGCGCCACGTTTGAACGCCGCAACCCGCTGGACGGCAGCGTCGCCACACGTGCGCCGGCGGCATCACCAGCCGACGCGGTGATGGCGGTCGAAGCCGCGGCCGAAGCCTTCAAGACCTGGAGCGAAACCGGCCCCAGTGCGCGCCGCGCGCTGCTGCTCAAAGCCGCCGAAGCGCTCGAGGCCAAGACACCGCAATTCGTGGAAGCCGTGGCCGCCGAGACCGGCGCCTCCGGCATGTGGGCCGGCTTCAACGTCATGCTGGCTGCCGGCATGATCCGCGAGGCGGCGGCACTGACGACACAAATCAGCGGCGAGGTGATCCCGTCCGATGTGCCGGGCAGCCTGGCCATGGGCTTGCGCCAGCCGGCCGGTGTGGTGCTCGGCATCGCGCCGTGGAATGCACCCATCATCCTCGGGGTGCGGGCGATTGCGGTGCCGCTGGCCTGCGGCAACACGGTGATTTTCAAGGGCTCGGAAAACTGCCCGCGCACACACCAGCTGATTGCCGAGGCTTTTGCCGACGCCGGTTTTCCGCCGGGCGTCGTCAACTACATCACGAACGCACCGGCCGATGCCGGCATCGTGGTCGAGGCCATGGTGGCGCACCCGGCGGTGCGGCGTGTCAACTTCACCGGCTCCACCAAAGTCGGCAAGATCATTGCGATGACCTGCGCCAAATACCTCAAACCCGTGGTGCTGGAACTCGGCGGCAAGGCGCCGCTGGTGATTCTGGACGACGCCAATATTGACGACGCGGTGAATGCCGCAGCGTTTGGCAGCTTTGCCAACAGCGGCCAGATCTGCATGTCGACCGAACGCATCATCGTGGACCAGAAAGTGGCCGATGCCTTTGTGAAAAAGTTTGCCGCCAAGGCCAGCGCGCTGCCGGTGGGTGACCCGCGCAAGCCTGCGCCCGTGGTGCTGGGCTCGGTCATAGGCATGGGCACGGTCGAACACTGCAATGCGCTGATCGACGACGCGCTGGCCAAGGGCGCCAAACTGGCCTGCGGCGGCAAGGCCGAGAACACGCTGATGCCCGCAACGGTGCTGGACCATGTGACACCCGCGATGCGGATTTACCACGAAGAAACCTTTGGCCCGGTCAAGTGTGTGGTGCGTGTCAGCGGCGTCGAAGAAGCCGTGGCCTGCGCCAACGACAACGAATACGGGCTGTCCGCCGCAGTGTTTGGCGCCGACATCGCACGCGCCTTCAATGTGGCCAGACGCATAGACTCCGGCATTTGCCACGTCAACGGACCAACGGTGCACGACGAGGCACAAATGCCGTTTGGCGGCGTCAAGGGCAGCGGGATAGGGCGTTTTGGTGGCAAAGCCGGGGTGGCCGAGTTCACCGAGTTGCGCTGGGTCACGATACAGACGGCGCCCAGGCACTATCCGTTCTAAGTGTCATCCCGGACTCGATCCGGGATCCATGTTGGATAACTCGTACAGCTTGGCGTGCCAACAAGCCGGGGGTTGCCCGGCGGCTGTGGGCCGCTTCCATTGCATCACGCTCCGTCCCCGGCTTACTCTGGGCAGTAGGGTCTAACTCCCCACTCCCACCCCTAACCCCTCCCTCGCCCCGCTGGGCGATGGAGGGGGACTTCATTTGGCCGCGTGTGCTGCGCCCGCGTGCAAAAATGACGGCCCCGTTGTCCGACGATGACGCGCAAAGCGCGTCATCGTCTCCCCGATTCCGCATCCGTTCCCGCTTCGTTCCCCCCACCCGTCGGGCTGGGCCGAGGAGCGCAGCCGAAAACGGATCAGGGCGAGCGATTGTCTGAGCCGAAGGCGAGTTCGAGCTAGACCCCGTTTTCGGCGAGCACCGCAGGTTGCCCGTAGCGAAGCGAAGGGACCCAGACCATCGGGTCGCCTTTTCTTTGGTGACTTTCTTTTGGCGACGCAAAAGAAAGTTACTTGCCGCCGGGCAACCCCCGGCTTGTTGGCATACCACACCAGCCAGACCAAGCTGAATAGTCAGCAAACATGGATCCCGGATCAAGTCCGGGATGACAAGCCAGGAGCTTGGCACCCCTTCCCCCCACCCGTCGGGCTGGGCCGAGGAGCGCAGGTCAAAGCGGATCAGGGCTCGCGATTGTCTGAGCGCAGCGAGTTCGAGCGAGACCCCGCTTTGACCGAGCACCGCAGGTTGCCCCTGAGCGGTAGCGAAGGGGACCCAGACCATCGGGTCGCCTTTTCTTTGGTGACTTTCTTTTGGCGACGCAAAAGAAAGTTACTTGCCGCCGGGCAACCCCCGGCTTGTTGGCACACCACCGCCAACCGCGTCAAACGCGGCGGCCAGGCCCTTACCCAATCGGCCGAATCCCAATCAGGTAACCATGCGCCCAGAAGGCAAACAGCGCCCAGGCCGCCACCCCCAGCACCACGGTGATGCCGGTGCCGGCAGCCGTGCCCGCCGGGTACACGGTGCCGGCCGCGCGGTCACGCGCGCGTGCGGCGCGAAAGCTCAGCGCCGCCCACAGCAGAAAACTGCCAAACAAAATCATGTGCGCCAGGTTGCCATTGGCCAGCAAATGCGCCAGTGCCCACACCTTGACGCTGAGCACCATGGGGTGGTGCAAACGCGCCTTGATGGCGTTGCGCGGCACATAGGTGGCCACCAGCAACACAAAGGCGATCAGCGTCAGCAAAGAGGCCAGATGCCGCATGCCGCGCGGCGGCATCCACAGCTGCACCGGCTGCTGCCGCGCCAGGCCAAAGCCCCAGACGATCAGCACAAAACCGGCGATGGACAACAAGGCGTAAACCGCCTTCCAGGGCATCTCACCGATGCGGCCCATCATGGCCGTGCGCCAGCCATCGGCAGCTATGCGTGTGGAGTGCACGCCCAGAAAAAGCACCAGACCCAAAAGCAGCATGACCACAGCGTTCTCCTTCAAGTGTGTCTGCAATTATGAGCGCGCTGCGACGGCTCCCACAGCGTCAGCACGCCGCCTGTCCAGGCGCCCCCGCCGGCCCTGGATGCGGGCCTGTTCGCGCACATCCCCAAGCCTGAAACCGGCCCCGGCGTGCAGAGCGCCGGTTCAATGTCCGGTGGTTTTCCCGCGCCGCGCCTGCGACTGGTTGCCGCCGCCTATGTGCGCCTCGCGGTCGCTGCGGCTGTCGGGCGTGCGCTTGCCCTGGTTCAGCTGGGTGGCGTCCTGCCCGCCCATCTTGTTGGCGTCGTTTTCCACCTTGCCGGTGTGGCCGCTCTGTTTGTCACGCGGGTTCTGCTTGCTGCTGGGCATGGTGCACTCCTTGGAATGAAGGGAAAAAGGTCCAGCCCCCGGCTACGCTGCCAGCCTGGGCCAGGCCCTCAAGTTACGCCTTTTCAGCGGTGCGTTCTTGTTTTATGTCATGCCGGCCACTTGCAACGCGGCCCGCCAGGCAACAGCCAGCGCCGCCGTCCTTGTGTAGACTCAAGACCATCCCATCTGCCGCTATCCTGATGCGCCTGAGAATTTACCTGGTCGAAGACAGCCCTGTCATCCGCGCCGCACTGTCCGAATCGCTGGAAGAGCTGGTCGGCGCCCGGGTGGTGGACTGCGCCAGCACCGAAAACGAAGCCTGCCAGTGGCTGGCCGAGCACCCGAATGACTGGGACCTGGTGGTGGTGGACCTGTTCCTGCTGCAGGGCAGCGGCCTGAACGTCGTCAAAAGCTGCAGCCAGCGCGCGCTGCGGCAAAAAGTGGTGGTGCTCACGGGTTACGCCACGCCAGCCATGCGCCAGCGCTGCCTGGCCAGCGGCGCCGACGCCGTTTTCGACAAAGCCACCGAAATCGACGAGTTCACCACCTACGCGATCAACGAGGTGGAACGCGTACAAGGCGAAACGCGCTATTGATTCAGGAGCTGCCGGCGCGCGTCCAGCAAGGGCTGACGGCCGATTTGACTAAGCAAAAAACGCCTGGCCTGTCATCCCGGGCCTGACCCGGGATCCATGCCGCGCACATCAGCCTCTGCTTCGGGCCACAGCCTGGGAAAGTAAAACCGCAGCGCATGTTGCGGCACGCCAAAACGCAACTTGCCGTGCGGCGAATCGGTGGCCAGCAGGCCGCGCTGGAGCAGCGCCGTCACCTGCGCCGTGGCCAGCCGCTCACCCAGACCCAGCAGCGCCTTGAACTCGCTTCGCTCCAGCTCCGCCTGTGTCAGCAGCAGGTAATGCAAGGCCCGCAGCGACTCGCCGCGCACGCCGCGCCTGACCACGCCTTCTTCAAAGGCCAGGCAAGCCGCAATACGGTCCTTCATGCCGGCCATGTCCAACAGGCCGGCCATGAAACGCACCTGGTCAATGCACAGGGTCAGCACATAGTCCATCCACGCAATCAATGCGCGCTCTGACAGGTTGCCGCGCCCGTCCAGGTCACCGGCCCGCGGCTCGTCCGCAGCGGCCAGGTGCGCGTAGTAGGCCTCGTGGCTGCGGGCAAAACCGCGCAGCGGCGACCACAGGCCATTGGTCAGCCCCAGCGAGCCCAGCGCAAGGTGCGTGTGCAGGCGCGCCACGCGGCCATTGCCATCACGAAATGGGTGTATCCACGCCAGCCTGTGGTGCGAGGCGGCAACCGCCAGAATCTGCAGCTCACCGCGCCGCACGCCGCCATAAAAAGCGCCCCAGCGGTCCAGCATGGCGCCAATGGCTGTGTGCGCCGGCGCTGCATGCCTGCCCACGCTGACCCCACGGTCACGCAAGGCGCCCGGCAGCAGCACATCGCCCTCGGGCAACACCCGGTCGGCATCCCGCAAGCGCGCAAACAGATCCTGGTGAATATCGCGCACCATCTGCGCCGACCACACCTGCCCGCTGGCCCACCCCTTCCAGCCGGTCTCTATCGCGCGCTCCGTCTGCATATGCGCCAGCGCCAGCCGCTGACGCCGCGCCTTGTCTTCGTCCTGCGAATAGTCGCTGCGCAGCGCGGCCTCAATCTCAAACGGCAGCGTGTGCTGCCCCTCAATCCTGTTGCTGTAGTAGGAGTTCATCGCCCGCAGCAGTTGCCGCAACTCAGCCGGCGCACCCACCCCCGCCAGGCTTTGCGCCGCTCGCTGCAGGTCGTGGGCCTGCTCCAGCAGCGGCTGAAGATGCTGCTCGCCCGGCAGCAGAGGCTCCATCTGCGACGGATGGTCGTACAGCGCGAGTTTTTGCGACTTGGTCGGCATGCCTAAGTCTATGACACATAAAGACTTTTTGCAATTGTTGCAGTAGTTTTTGCGACTTTGTTTGCGACTTCATCCATGCGAACTGTCGGGGGAGCCGTCTTCGACAAAGATGCCTTCTTGTCATCCCGGGCCTGACCCGGGATCCATGCCACACACACCACATCCGTTCAGGCTGAGCCCGTCGAAGCCCACAGCCGTCAAGCCTCAGCCCGCCCCATCCGCAAAACACATGGCTTCCATCTTGTGGCCGTCCAGGTCCCGCACAAAAGCGCCGTAATACGTCGGTGTGTACTGCGGCCGCAAACCCGGCGGGCCGTCGCACTGCGCGCCCAGCGCCAGCGCCGTGGCGTGAAAGGCATCCACCTCGGCCGGTGAATTGGCCATAAAGCTGATGTGGGTGCCATTGCCCGGCGCGGCCAGGCCGCCGTCATGCGGCCGCCCGACCCAGAACTCCGGAAAAGCCCGGCCATACGCGGCCGACTCGCCATGCTCCATCACCCGCGGGATCTGCAGCGTGGCCAGCACCGCGTCGTAAAAAGCCCGGGCCCGTGGAAAATCATTGGTGCCTATGGACACATGCGACATCACGCTGGGCGGCAAAGAAGAAGCGTCACTCATAAAAACCTCCGTGTGGCAACAGCTTTGCAAAACCCCCAGCCTATCAAGCCGCAGCCGCCATGGCAAACCCAAAGTGCCAGCCCGGCAAGGGCGCACCGCCGCAGGCAAAATCAGCAGCAGCCAACCCCCAGCCAGACCACAATGGACGCCATGCGACTTCAAGACCTCAACACCCCCGCCGCGCTGGTCGACACCGCCCGCATGCAGCGCAACATCGCGCGCATGCAGCAGCGCATGGACTCCTTAAGCGTGGCTTTTCGCCCGCATGTCAAAACCACCAAATGTGTCGCCATCGCCCAGGCGCAGATAGCCGCCGGCGCCCGCGGCATCACGGTATCGACCCTGAAAGAAGCCGAGCAGTTTTTTGCCGCCGGCATCACCGACATTCTTTACGCCGTCGGCATGGCCCCGCCCAAACTCAAACAGGCCGCAGCATTGATCACCCAGGGCTGCGCACTGAAGATCATTGCCGACAGCGCCGCCTCGGCCTCTGCCATCGCGGCCTACGCGCGCCAGCACGGCGTGCCTTTTGAGGTGTGGATAGAAATCGACACCGACGGCCACCGCTCTGGCGTGTTGCCCCGGGGCGACGAACTCATCACCATAGGCCAGCTGCTGCACCAGGGCAGTCCCGCCACCCTGGGCGGCGTCATGACACATGCCGGCTCCAGCTACGACCTGAACACGCCCGAGGCGCTGCAGGCCATGGCCGAGCAGGAGCGCAGCCTGTGTGTGCTGGCGGCAGAACGCCTGCGCGCCGCCGGCCTGCCCCGCCCCCATGTCAGCGTCGGCTCAACCCCCACTGCGCTGTCGGCCCAACAGCTGCAGGGCGTGACCGAGGTGCGCGCCGGCGTGTATGTGTTTTTTGACCTGGTCATGGCCAATGTGGGCGTGTGTTCACCCGACGATGTGGCCCTGAGCGTGTTGACCACCGTGATAGGCCACCAGGCCGACAAGGGCTGGGCGATTGTGGACGCCGGCTGGATGGCCATGAGCCGCGACCGCGGCACACAAAAGCAGACACACGACTACGGCTACGGCCAGCTCTGCGACGCCAAGGGCCAGCGCATTGAAGGCTACACCCTGACCGGCGCGAATCAGGAGCACGGCATCGTCAGCCGCAGCGGCGAGGCTGATCACAACATCGCCGAACACTTCCCGGTCGGTACCCAGCTGCGCGTGTTACCCAACCACGCCTGCGCCACCGGCGCCCAGTTTCCGGAATACCACGCTGTTACTGGCCAGGAAGTCGGCCCCACCTGGCCGCGCTTTTACGGCTGGTAGCGGCAGGTGCTGTCATGACCAATATCCAGCGCATCAACCCAGCCGCCCTGGCCCCACCCGGCGGCCACTACAGCCACGCCGTGGTCGCCAACGGTTTTGTGTTTGTCTCCGGCCAGTTGCCCATCACCCCGGCAGGCGACAAGCTCAACAAGGCCAGCTTCGAAGTCCAGGCCAGCCAGGTGCTGGCCAACGTGCAGGCCGCGCTGGAATCAGCCGGCAGCAGCGTCGCCAAGCTGGTGCAGGTGCGCGTGTACGTGACAGACATTGAGCAGTGGCCAGCGTCTAACCGCATTTACCAGCAATGGGCAGGCACCGCGCCGCCAGCGCGGGCGGTGGTGCCTGTGCCGCTGTTGCACTATGGGTTTTTGATTGAGGTGGAGGCGGTGGGGGTGGTTGAGTTGCTACCAAAATAGTAGCTGCTTGCGCGTGTGCATAAAGGGCTGGAGGCCGATTTGGCTGCATAAAAGCGCTACGAGTGCGGCCCCTCGATCTCGTTGCCGTAGTAGGAGTCACTCGCAGCTAGCTGACCGCCGACGCCGTCTTCGACAAGGCCACCGAAATCGAGGAGGTGGATCGGGTGGTGGGGAAGACGTGGTGTTGACGCAGAAAAAAAATCTACTGCAGGCACCAGCCACTGCGTATAAATCTCTGACTATGTGCAGAGAAGTTGGGCGGCCCAGATGAGAGCCCCATAAGATATTAGGAAAAAGCCCACTAAGTGCTTTTCGTTGCCGGTGCTTACTCGCGACGCTGTAAATGCAGCACACGTATCCACCTTGCACAATCGAGCGAGTGGCTTCTCAAAGACTTTTAGTACACGAAATAACAACACGATACTAAGAAGCGCGCCATCAAAAAAAATAGTTGCCAGCGATCCCGTTGCTAATCCAGCCAGATAAAAAACTGAAAGGCCAAGCAATACACAGATGCCGGATGCCGAGATACAAACCACGGCAACTCGGAGACCCTGCCAGGTTCGTTTAACAAAGCCAGTAGCATCTAAGCAATTTGGCGAAAACACGTCCGCCTGCAGGTCCCAAACCACATAGAGTACAAAAATTACGACTATCCAAAAAGCTTCTGGGACTGCGGAGGCCTCCGTAAGAACGGACTCCCCGTCTATTTGCTGTAACTCGACGCCTCTTACCAGCACGAAGTAACAAATGACCAGTAACACATCCGTTAACAGCGCAAAAAAGCGTCGAGAAAAGATCGACTGAATTTGCTGTTTCATGCCAGGCGACTGAGACTGTCTCCATCCAACCCAGCTTGCAGCTATGACACCCAAAGCAAGACATAGATGAAATACGGCTGGAATCCGGTCTACCCATGGGTTTGCTACAGTCGTTAGCTCAGCGACATGAATTGCCACTTGGCTTACCGCTAACGCAAAAAGCATTTCAACAAAAGCGTAGCGCAGAGGATCGTCCGCCTCTACTGAAATGACGGGCTGTGACGGCGATGCATTTGTGTTCATTTCTGGCTCCATGACTAGCATTCAATCCCTTATGCCTATAGACACACCGCTTGTGATCCGTCGGCGGGGACACATTCAACAAACCCAACTCACTTAGGTCAGCATAGTGGACACTCGACCAACCAAGCCTGTAGTTTTTGTGGCCTCTCCATACTCGGTTGGTGATGCCGCAATAAACGTACATTTTCAATGTGCGATCTTTGATGAACTTCTAAGTGATGGCCGGGTGCTACCGATTGTTCCTCTCTGGACCCACTTCCAGCACACGGTTTTCCCTAGACCATACAGCGACTGGATCGCATATGACAAAGAGATACTCAAACTGTGTGATTGCTGTCTGCGCCTGAATGCAGTGAACGAAAAGCTTCAGTATGAACAATCGGTGTCCTCGGGCGCCGACGCCGAGGTTCAAGCATTTAAGGCTCTTGGCAAGCCCGTCTTCTTCTCGGTTACCGCTCTGTACGAGTGGATTGGATCCAATCCCGGGGTGATGTCGCCCGTGGTGACAACTACAGCCAAACCATAGGCGTGCGAATAGCAGCTGTAGATGATTCTTTTAGCTTGTAATACACAAATTCGGTCAACACCGCCAGCGCGCCGTCTACACCTAACTGCACAATAAAACAAGCCAACTATTGCCCACGATTTCCCAGCTGCATCGGCGTTACTACTAGTAACGCTTTCTCGTTCGCTGTCAAACTGGCGACGCGGCCGTGGTGGCCGACTTAAAGGAATCCATGGGTAACTTAGAGGCAAATCTAGAAGAGCTGCAGTTAGATCTAAATAATCCACGGTTTGACGGTCTAGCCAACCAGCGGGAAGCGCTCGAAAAAATCGTGCTCTCACAAGGAAGCAAACTTGTAAATCTGGCCGAAGATATTGTTGGCGAGGGGATGAGTCCAGCACACCGAATGTTGGTAGTTCGAACACCGGGCAAAGCGGCTGGAAAATTTGTCGTTGTCGACGGGAATAGGCGGTTAGCAGCGTTACGGGTGCTAGCCAACCCGTCGGTGCTTGACGGAATGTCTAAGATTGGTGATGTCACCGCGCAGAAACTCCGCGCGCTCGCAAAGAAATTTAGCCTAGATCAGGTTCAACCTATTGATGTCTTCGTCTGCAAAAATGAAGCGCAGGTGCGACATTGGATAGAAGCAATTCATACAGGGGAAAACGACGGGCGAGGAGTCGTTAGCTGGGATGGCATCGCAACAGCAAGATATCGTGGAAAAAACACGTCGTTAAAAGTAATCGATTTTGTTAAGGCAGCCGGAAAGCTAACGACATCTGAGCTAGTTGCGCTAGAACGGTTTCCAATTACCAATCTCGACCGACTTCTGGGCACGCCCGACATTCGCGAATTGCTCGGTCTAACACTTGAAGGGGGAGACCTGCTATCGGACCTTCCTCAAGCGGAGCTTCTCAAACCCTTGAAAAGAATAGTTTCTGACTTAGCAACCAAGCGGATTGGTGTTAGCACCATTAAAGGAAAAGACGACCGCATTAAGTACGTAAATTCGCTCGGCGCGCTATTGCCGGACTTAAGCAAACGCACTGGCGCCCTGGAGTCATTGGAGCGATTGTCAGCGATTGCTCAATCCAAAGGTCACGAAAAAGCCGCCACAAAAGCAAAGGCGGTATCACTTTTAGACCGTAAGACCCTCATCCCCTCGCAAGCTACCTGCCCGCTAAATATCAATGATCAAAAGCTCCAGCAGATGTGCAAAGAGCTGCGAAAACTTCCCTTGGAGTCTTACCCAATCTCTATTGCTGCTGCCTTCCGTGTATTCCTGGAGTTGTCTCTCGACCACTATGCCAGCGAGAAGAAATTGGTTAACTACAACGCGGACCTTTCGCTTAAATTGAAGCTTCAGCAAGTCGCAGAGGCGCTTCATCAAGACGGCGCCAATCGCCGCGACCTACAAGCCTTTAGGGCACTCGGATCCAACCCACACTCTGCACTAAGTATTGACCGCTTACACGGCGTTATTCACAGTCGATATGCACTACCAACAGCGTCCGAGCTAAGGTCTGGTTGGGCCGAAGTACAAATCGCATTCACCAAGATTTGGGCCTAAGATGAACGAAGAACCACGACCGTCAAGCTTTTGTACGCCTCTCCGCTATCCCGGTGGTAAAGGAAAATTAGTTCCCTACATTAAGCGGCTTTTAGAAGCCAACGAGCTGGTAGACGGTGTGTATGTTGAACCGTATGCTGGCGGCGCGGCAGTAGCCATGGAACTCTTGTTGCATGAGTATGTTCAAAAAATATACATCAACGATATCAGCGCCGGCGTGGCGGCGTTCTGGCGCTCGGCCTTAAACAACACCGACGCGCTATGCGCAGCCATTCAGGCTGCGACCCTCTCTATGGAGGAGTGGCACATCCAACGAAACATACAAAGCCGGCCGGACGAATTTGACGATCTGACTCTCGGATTCTCGACATTTTTCTTAAATCGAACAAACTATTCCGGGATCTTAGGAGCCGGAGTAATTGGGGGCAAGCGTCAGGCGGGAAAGTGGAAAATGGATGCTCGATTCAATGCGGTCGATCTTATAGGTCGCATTCAGCGGATCGCAAGAATACGAAATCGAATTGAGTTTCGACAACAAGATGCGCTTGATTTTTTAGATTCGATCTGTCCCGAACTTCCGTCTAAAAGCCTGATCTACTTAGATCCGCCCTACTACGTTAAGGGAAGCGACTTGTATCTTCACTACTATGAACATGATGACCACGTAAAGATTGCGAAACGCGTTGCAAAGCTCAAAAAAGAAAATTGGATTGTTTCTTATGACAATGCCCCGGAGGTTCGGCCGTTGTATTCGCGTTATCGGAATATCGTCTATGGGCTAAGTTACAGCGCCCAGGCAAGATATCAAGGAGCGGAGATCATGTTTTTTTCCAACGAACTATCAATCCCCGACACTATTAAACCGATGCATCTCGCAGCGTGACCACAAGCAAAAGTATGCCTCGCTCCTCCCACTCAATCACGGTGGCTTGGCTACCTTCGCCTCAAGAAAGATGCTTTCCCGATGAAACCGAAGGAACTGTTTTTGCCCGTCTGAAAAGGCGCCCACGTTGTCTAACAAGTCTGCGGTCAAGCCCATCTTGCTCATTGCGGTCCGATCAGCAACCGGAGAGACCAACACATTTCCGTTGTCTTCAAAGGAAAGGAAGCCGCGATCAAACAGCAGATCAACATCGGGCGTAAGCAGTAGTCCGTTTTCGCCATTAAGTCGCTCTTCGTTGCTAGAGTCCCGCCAGGGCTTACTGTGGCTCGCTCGCAAATACTCAGGCTGAGTGACCTTGGTCACCCTACAGCCACGCTCCACAGAAGATACTCGCTGTCGAAACAATCCCTGCCCTCGACGCGCTAGGACAATGGATTGCTTCTCTGTCTCCATTAGACGTTCGTCACTTCGAATACCACTAAGCTGATGTTCTTCCCAAATCAGTTGCCCAATATGGGGTGTCGATACAGAGAAGTCCTCGACCCGCGCAGATTGAATAATCATGCGGGCCTCTGTGCCTATGAGGTCGGCTAGCAAAGCACCCAGGGAATCCGACAACCGAGTGAGATACGTGCTCTGTTGACCATGTCCATTGGTCCGCAGAGGCGCATATTTCTCCGCCAAGTATGGCCTCAGTAGATCGATGTGAGTTGCTGGCCTTAATGGTGCCGCTAGCTTTGAGAAGCGAACATCCACTCGCCATCCCACCAAATCCCAATATGCGCCAACGTTTCCAAACTCTATCGGTTTAGGCGCCTCATACGCGTTGGATTGTGCGATCCCTATGGCCTTGATCTCGGTATCACAGAATGAAAAAATGACGTCCCCAGGCGATACCTCACGCATGAATTCATAAAACGGATTGCGGGCTCCATTAGCCTTGGTCTTCGGCGACCAGAGGTACCCTCCAAGCACCTCTTGCTTGTACGTTTGATTCTGATTAACCCACCAATAACGCACAGTGTTTTGCTCTGTCGTTATAAATAAGTTCACTTATGCCGAATCAAACGTCAATATTCGCAGCCCGCAGCGCATTCGTCTCAATGAACTCGCGCCGCGGTTCCACCTCATCACCCATCAGCATGGTGAAGACGTGGTCGGCTTCGATCGCGTCGTCGATCTGTACGCGCAGCAGCGCGCGCGCGGTGGGGTGCTGGCTTGTCATTCTGCAGATTATGAGTGTTTTTGGCCTTCAGCCAATAATAGCCGTGCGCAAACAGCTACCAAATTCATAGCGGTCCCGGATCACTCACACCCCGGCGCACCTCGCCATCAGTGCAGAAACAGCAGGTTTCGCGCAGCGCTGCAAATTCATCAACAAGGCGTGGTCGGGTTTGCCCACGCGGTGCCGGGTGCGCAGGTCGTGCTGAATCTGGCCCAACAGCGAAGCCGCCATTTCCGCATCCGCCAGCGCCCGGTGGGCACGGCCGGCGCGGGGCAGGTGGTGGTAGTCCACCAGCACGCCCAGCTTGTGGCTGGATGCCTGGGGGTACAGCCTTCTGGAAACCAGCATGGTGCAGGCAAAGGGCTGGGCCGCCGCAGCGCCGGCACGCGCCAGCTCGGCCTGCCAGAACTTGCGGTCAAAAGAAGCGTTGTGCGCCACCATGGGCGTATTGCCGACAAAGCGGCTGGCAGCCAGCATGACGCTGGCGGCATCGGGCGCGCTGGCCACCATGGCATTGCTGATGCCGGTCAGGCTGGTGATGAAAGCGGGGATGTGCACGCCCGCATTCATCAGGCTCTGGAAGCGGTCCACCACGCAGCCGTTTTCAACCAGCACGATGGCCACCTCGGTAGCGCGGTCGCCCATGCCGGGCGACAGGCCGGTGGTTTCAAAGTCGATGACGGCGACCAGGGTCATGCCAGGTCACCCGGCAGCATGGCCTTCATGCGGTAGCTCTGATGCGACCGCACGCCATAGCGCTCGCGCTTCACCCGGCAATGGTCAAGCTTACGGAAACTGTCTGGCCACATGCACGACAGCCCGGACAATCACGGTACAACTGCTTTCGTCCTGGTCAAAGTAAACGATGTAGTTTTGGTGGGCTACCAGCTCATGTGCCCCCGCGACCCGCGTGCTTGGCCGACGCGGAAAATTGGCGTCAACCAAACCTTCCACTTGATCGTCAATCAAGAGCCACATATCGACCGCCGCACTGGCATTGTCCCGGGCAATCCAGGCTTCAATGGCATCCAGGTCTTCGAGGTATTCAGGCCGCCGAACAATGCGCCAGGACGTGCAACTCATGTAGCCTGCGCGGCCTTGCGTTCAACCAGCTTCGCAGCCCTGATACGCTGCCATTCCTCATCGGTGACCGGTGGTCGCGGATCATCGCGGCTGGTCTGGACTTTGGCGCGTACCCAGCGGTCATATTCTGCGGCGCGGGTCAACGCCGCCGCCCGGTCCGGACGGGTACGGCGCCCTGTCGCCGCCTGCTCAGGGTGCCAGCGCTCCAGCCGGTCCAGCACAATGCGCCGCACGCCGACCTTGTGCAGCACTTTCATCGCGCTGTCCACTGTGCCAAAAAGCCGAAGTTCTGTTTTTCGCGCCTGAACCAGCATGGCATCGCCATTGCGCGTGATGACCTTCACCGCAAATTGGGCACCCTGCGGTTCAATTTCTACCGACTGAACCGCGCCGTGCTCAAACGCGGCCAGGAATTGAGATTGAGTCAGGTTTTGCATTTCTGGCGCCTTGATAACGTTACTCTTGCCGATTTTATACCTTATCGTGGCGGCCTAGGCGATATTGGTGTCGATCAGGTAGCTCATAGCGCGCTCGTGCGCGCGAAGCCGCCCTCTCGCTCAATTTTCAGTTTCACACCGACCATGGGTGAGCCGCGCATGAACTCGACGAATCCGGGTTTGGGCTGCGTCAGCCGCGCGTAGTCTGCGCAAGAGACCAACACAGCCACGGGCCGGCCGCGCAACGTGATGCCCTGAGGCCCTTCGCTTTGTGCACGCTTCACCACTTCGCTGAATTTGCCTTTTGCTTCCTGCAGTTGCCATGTGGACATAAGAACCTCCGATCTGGTCCGTCTGGTCAGTTCGCACTGGGCAGCCTCCTCTTGAGCAGTTAGAGGATTTGCCCGCCCCAAAACGCAACACCATGAAATTCCAACATCTGGTGGTGGATTTTCATGGTGTTTTTTGCCAACTCTTCGCCGGCCTCTTCCGTCGCCAGGCCGGAAACCGTGCCTCTAGACGTCAATATTCGCCGCCCGCAGCGCATTCGTCTCAATAAACTCGCGTCGCGGCTCGACCTCATCACCCATCAGCATGGTGAAGACGTGGTCGGCTTCGATCGCGTCGTCGATCTGTACACGCAGCAGGCGGCGTGCGGTCGGGTCCATCGTCGTTTCCCACAACTGGGCCGGGTTCATCTCGCCCAGGCCTTTGTAGCGCTGGCGCGCGGTCGCGCCTTCGGCCTGAACGATCAGCCAGGCCATGGCCTCGCGGAAGGTTTCTACCTTGTCTTCTTTCTGGCGCTCGCCTTCGCCGCGCATCACGCGTGAGCCTTCGCTCATCAGGCCCTTGAAGGTGGCGGCCGCTTCGGCCAGGGCCGCGTAGTCGGCGCCGTGCACAAAGTCCTGTGTCAGCACGCTGCTTTTGACGTTGCCATGGTGGCGCCGGCTGATGCGCAGAATCGGCTTGTCGTTGCGGGCGTCAAACTCGCCGGCCACTTCGGCCGTGGGTAGGTGCGCCTGCAGCGCGGCGGCTGAACGTTCTGCGTCTTCCACCGTGTCCAGGTTCAGGGCCACGCCGTCGGCAATGGCCTTCAGCGCCTCGGCGTCCATGTAGCCGCGCAGGCGGCTGATGACCGACTCGGCCAGCTGGTGTTTGCGTGCCAGCTCGGCCAGGGTGTCGCCGGTCAGCAAGGTGCCTTTGCCAGTCGATGGGTCGGCGCCGGTTTGTACCGACGCGTCTTTCAGTGCGATCTTCAAAAGGAAGCTGTCCAGCGCCGCGCTGTCTTTGAGGTACTGCTCTTCCTTGCCCGACTTGACCTTGTACAGCGGTGGCTGCGCAATATAGATGTGGCCACGCTCGACCAGCTCTGGCATCTGGCGGTAAAAGAAGGTCAGCAGCAGGGTGCGGATGTGCGCGCCGTCCACGTCGGCGTCGGTCATGATGATGATGCGGTGGTAACGCAGCTTGGCGACGTTGAAGTCGTCGTTGCCAGTGGTGCCGCCGGCCTTGCCAATGCCGGTGCCCAGGGCGGTGATCAGCGTCAGAATTTCATTGCTGGTCAACAGCTTTTCATAACGCGCTTTTTCGACGTTCAGAATTTTGCCGCGCAGCGGCAGGATCGCCTGAAACTTGCGGTCACGCCCCTGTTTGGCAGAGCCGCCGGCGGAGTCACCCTCGACGATGTAGATCTCGCACAGCGCCGGGTCTTTTTCCTGGCAGTCGGCCAGCTTGCCGGGCAGGCCCATGCCGTCCAGCACCCCTTTGCGGCGTGTCATGTCGCGCGCCTTGCGGGCGGCCTCACGCGCACGTGCGGCTTCAATGATCTTGCCGACGATGATCTTGGCGTCGTTGGGCCGCTCCTGCAGGTAGTCGGTCAGCAGCTTGCTGACGATGTCTTCGACCGGGCCACGCACTTCGCTGCTGACCAGTTTGTCTTTGGTCTGGCTGGAGAACTTGGGCTCTGGCACCTTGACGCTGAGTACACAGGTCAGGCCTTCACGCATGTCGTCACCGGTGACCTCGACCTTGGCTTTTTTGGCGAGTTCGCTGTCGTCGATGTATTTGTTGATGACCCGTGTCATCGCGGCGCGCAGGCCGGTCAGATGCGTGCCACCGTCGCGCTGCGGAATGTTGTTGGTGAAACACAGCACCTGCTCGTTGTAGCCGCTGTTCCACTGCATGGCGACTTCAACACCGATGTTGGTGTTCTGGTCGCTCTGGCGGTCACCCATGGCGTGGAAGACATTGGGGTGCAGAACGGTTTTGCCTTTGTTGATGAAGTTCACAAAACCCGTCACGCCGCCGGCGCCGGCAAAGTCGTCTTCCTTGCCGCTGCGCTCGTCCTTCAGGCGGATTTTCACGCCGTTGTTCAAAAAACTCAGTTCGCGCAAACGCTTGCTGAGGATTTCGTAATGGAAGTCGTTGTTCTGCTGGAAGATGTCGGTGTCCGGCAGAAAGTGCACCTCGGTACCGCGCTTGTCGGTATCACCCAGCACTTGCATCGGTGACACCTCCACACCGCCCACCTGTTCAATGATGCGGTTCTGCACAAACCCCTTGGAGAACTCCATCACATGGACTTTGCCTTCACGGCGAATCGTCAGGCGCAACATCTTGGACAGCGCGTTCACGCAGCTCACACCCACGCCGTGCAGGCCGCCCGATACCTTGTAGCTGTTCTGGTTGAACTTGCCGCCGGCATGTAACTCGGTCAGCGCAATCTCGGCCGCAGAACGTTTGGGCTCGTGTTTGTCGTCCATCTTGATGCCGGTCGGGATGCCCCGGCCGTTGTCGACCACACTGATGGAGTTGTCGAGGTGGATGGTGACCATGATGTCGTCGCAATGGCCGGCCAGCGATTCATCAATCGAGTTGTCGACCACCTCAAACACCAGGTGGTGCAAACCGGTACCGTCCGAGGTGTCGCCGATGTACATGCCAGGGCGCTTGCGCACCGCCTCCAGGCCTTCCAGGATCTGGATCGAACCCTCGCCATACCCTTCAGACGCGCCGGCCTGGTTGCTGTCGATTTTGGGCTGGAAATTCGAGCTGCCCTCGGCACCTTCACCCGAATGAACACCTTCACCGACAGGGGTGGGTTCAACAGGAGTGGCTTCGCTGGCTTGGTTTTCTTGCGTCATGACTACGTTTTCTCAATCTCTTCAATGACCAAACCCGCTTTTAACAGCGGGTTCGGTTTTTACTCTGACTGTCTTCAAGGGCTGGTACAGGGTGCTCTCAGTCCCTGTTGTTGTCATCCCGGACTTGATCCGGGATCCACGCCACATCGCCCTGTTGTGCTTCTTGCTGCATGGATTGCGGGTCAAGCCCGCAATGACACTTTCTTCACTAAATCCGCATCGGCATCACGACGTATTTAAAGGCCGCATCGTCGGGAATGGTCAGCAGCGCCGAGCTGTTGGAGTCGGCCAGCTCAATCTTCACCATGTCCTGCTCCATGTTCGTCAGCGCATCGATCAGGTAGGTCACGTTGAAACCGATTTCAATCGCATCACCGGCATAGTCGATGTCGAGCTCGTCCACCGCTTCTTCCTGCTCGGCGTTGTTGGACGCCACACGCAGGGTGCCGGGTTCTATGTTCAGGCGCACACCCTTGAACTTCTCGCTGGTCAAAATTGCGGTGCGCTGCAGGCTGGCCAGAAGCGGCACACGGCCCAGAGTGATGATGTTTTTGTGGTTTTTGGGGATGACGCGGTTGTAGTCGGGGAATTTTCCCTCGACCAGCTTGGTGACAAACTCCATGCCCTCAAAACTGAACTTGGCCTGGTTGCCGGCAAACTGCATCTCGATCGCGCCCTCTTTGTCGCTGAGCAGGCGCTGCATCTCGAGCACCGTCTTGCGCGGCAAAATCACTTCCTGGCGCGGTACTTCGACGTCGAGTGTGGCCGATGAAAACGCCAGGCGGTGGCCGTCGGTAGCCACCAGGCTCAGCTGTTTGCCCTCAGCCACAAACAAAATGCCGTTCAGGTAATAACGGATGTCGTGCACCGCCATCGCAAACGAGACCTGGTTCAGCAGCTCTTTGAGCACTTTTTGCGGCACTGAAAAACTCGGGCCAAAGTTGGCGGCTTCCTGCACCAGCGGAAAGTCTTCAGCCGGCAGGGTTTGCAGCGTGAAGCGGCTTTTGCCGCCCTTGAGGATCAGCTTGCTCTGCGCCGACTCGAGCGACACCGTCTGGTCGCTGGGCATGGAGCGCAGGATGTCGATCAGTTTGCGTGCGCCCACCGTGGTGGTGAAGTTGCCACTGTCGCCATCGAGCTCGGCCGTGGTGCGGATCTGGATCTCCAGGTCGCTGGTGGTCAGCTGCAACTGCGAGCCTGTTTTGCGGATCAGCACATTGGCCAGGATAGGCAGCGTGTGCCTGCGCTCCACAATGCCGGCGACCGATTGCAGAACCGATAAAACTTTATCCTGAGTGGCTTTGAGAACAATCACTGTCTTAACCTCTTATTTCTTTAATTCAAATTAGTAGTAGTAGATAAGGGCAGCACGTTTCTGTGGACAGCCCTATTTTCTTCTTTTTGATCAACTACTTGGCGCTTGTTTAACCTTGTGGTCAGACAGCCCGCCAACCCTGCTGCCAAATATGAACAACTTTCAGAAATCCACCCGCCCTGTGGATAAGTGATGGGTTGTTCAAAACTTGTCCCCACAGTTGTCAGACTGGCCGGGAACTGGGGAAAAGAGACTGAAAAAGTACTCACATCAGCCTTTCAGGGTTTGTTCCAGCACATGGAGTTGCTGGTTCAGTTCGGTCATTTGCTGGCGTTCGGCCGACATCTTGCGCACCGCATGCAGCACGGTGGTGTGGTCACGGCCACCAAACAGCTCGCCGATCTCGGGCAGGCTCTTCTGGGTCAGTTCCTTGGCCAGGTACATGGCAATCTGGCGCGGCCTGGCAATGCTGGCCGGCCGCTTTTTGGAATACATGTCGGCGACCTTGATCTTGTAATAGTCGGCGACAGTCTTCTGGATGTTCTCCACCGAGATCTGGCGGTTCTGTATGGACAGCAGGTCGCGCAGAGCCTCGCGCGCGAGCTGGATGGAGATTTCCTTGAGGTTGAAACGCGAGTAGGCCAGGATTTTGCGCAGCGCGCCTTCGAGCTCGCGCACGTTGGAACGCACGTTTTTGGCGACAAAAAACGCCACCTCTTCCGGCATGACGGCGCTTTCGGCCTCGGCCTTGCGGATCAAAATGGCCACGCGCATTTCGAGCTCGGGCGGCTCAATGGCCACCGTCAGGCCTGAATCAAAACGCGAGATCAGGCGCTCATGGATGTCGGTCAGGCCCTTGGGGTAGGTGTCGCTGGTCATCACAATGTGTGATTTTTTGGTCAGCAAGGCCTCAAAGGCGTTGAAAAACTCTTCCTGTGTGCGGTCCTTGTTGGCCAGGAACTGCACATCGTCAATCAGCAGCAGATCGAGCGAGTGGTAACGCTCCTTGAACTCGTCAAAAGTCTTGCGCTGGTAGGCTTTAACCACATCCGAGACGAATTGTTCGGCGTGGATGTAGAGAACTTTGCTGGCCGGGTTGTCCGCCAGCAGCTTGTTGCCTATGGCGTGCATCAAATGGGTTTTGCCCAGGCCGACGCCGCCGTAGATAAACAGCGGGTTGTACAACTGGCCCAGGCTGCTGGAAACATGCATGGCCGCGGCCCGGCCCATGCGGTTGGCCGTGCCTTCAATCAGGGTGTCAAAAGTCAGCGCGGTGTTGAGCCGGTTTTTGAAAGGGGCGCCGGCGACGTCGTCGGGCACACCCAGCGCGGCCGGCTCTGTCACGCCGTTGCCTTCAAAGCTGCGGGTCAAAGGTGCTGATCGGACGGAGGCTTCGCGCTGAGCGAGCGCTAACTCAAGATGAATGCCGTGGCCGGAGATTTTTTCCAGCAGGGCGGAAATACGGCCGGCGTACTGGGCCCGTATCCAGTCCAGCTTGAAGCGGTTGGCGACCTGGATGGTGACTTTGGACAGGTCGGCGGCCACGTCTGCAACCAGCGGGCGGATCCAGGTGTTGAACTGCTGCTCGGGCAATTCCTGGGCCAAATGGTCCACACAACTTTGCCAAAGCTCATGGCTGGGACTGGTGGCGGCGCCTTCACGCATGGTGGCTTGGGCCCGTGTGGTCGCAGTTGCCAGCATGCTTTTGCTTGTGGATATTATTAATTTTTGGCACCCGGCATTGTAGTCCGGCGGCCGAGTTATCCACAAAAAAAATGCTGCGGGTTTTAACCTAGTGGCGGCGCCTGCCAGCCGCCACAGCGATCTCAGCTTTTACCGCCAGAGCAGGCCCTAACTTGTTGCCAGCGTTAAGAAATCTGCGATAATCGTGGGTTTCCCAGATTCGTAGCGGGTTGGCACGCAACAGAAAGCTCATTTGTTTGAATGGGCGGGCTGTCAGGCGGTGCGCGTCACGCTGACCTGCATAGTTGGTTGTGTTGTACGGCCGCCAGGATCACGAGTCGCAAAAATTGCAGCGAATGCAAGTTTTGCAAAGGGAGCTTTCTAGCCTGTAGGACCCATCATGAAACGCACATACCAACCTTCCAAAGTCAAGCGCGCGCGTACGCACGGTTTTCTGACCCGCATGAAAACCCGTGGCGGCCGCGCAGTGATTGCTGCCCGCCGCGCCAAAGGCCGCAAGCGCCTGGCTGTATAAGCTGCGTTTTCCGCAGGCCCGCCGCTTTCGAGCTGACGCTTGCATCCTGTGCAGCGGCTTCAAACCCGGCCCCAGTTTCAGGCGGTGCTTGCCGGCGCCATTGTTGCCAGAACCACGCATTTCGCATTGCATCGCAATGCGCTTGATGCCATGAACACGCAGACTGTGGCCAGCAAGACCCATGACACCCCGGCGCTGTTTCCGCTTCAGGACATCTGGCTCGGGGCCATGGTGCCCAAACGCTGGGCCAAACGCGCTGTGACGCGCAACGCCATCAAAAGGCAGATCTACACCGTGAGCGCTGACTTTTCACCCCGCATTCCCGACACTGGCTGGGTGGTCCGGCTGCGCCGTGATTTCTCCCGCAAGGAGTTTGTCAGCGCCAGCTCGGAAGCCCTCAAGCAGCTGGTGCGCAGCGAAGTAGAGGCCTTGCTGCAGGCCGGAGCGCAAGCCGCATGAGCGCGCTCTACGCCGTGCGCCGCCATCTGCTGCGGCTGATGCGCCTGCCGCAGAAAACGCTGGTGCTGCTGGTCAAGGGCTACCGTTTGCTGCTCAGCCCCTGGCTGGGTTCTTCCTGCCGCTTTGAGCCGACCTGCTCGGCCTATTCGCTGCAGGCGCTGCAACAACATGGCGCGCTCAAGGGTAGTTACCTCACCGTGCACCGGCTGGCACGTTGCCACCCGTGGTGCCATGGCGGTTATGACCCGGTGCCCTCGTCGGCAGCGCGCACAACCGCCCGCCGTTTTCCCCTTTTCACCCGCCTGGTCACACCCGTGGCTGCTATCCCCTCTAAAAAGAAACCGTCATGAACGACATCCGCCGCACCATTTTGTGGGTGATTTTTGGTTTTTCCATGATCCTGTTGTGGGACCAGTGGCAGGTCTTCAACGGCAACAAGGCCACCTTTTTCCCCTCGCCCGTAGCCAGCACGGCCGCACCTGCGGCCAAGGCCGCCAGCGCCGCCGGTGTGCCCACGTCCAGCCCGCAGGCCGGCGTCAATGCCGTGCCCGTGGCGTCTGTGCCAGGTGCGGCAGCGGCGGCGCCTGGTGCCCTGCCTTCCACCAGCACCACACCGTCTGCCACCAAAGAGCGCCTGGTGGTGAACACCGACGTGCTGAGCCTGACCTTTGACACCGAAGGCGGCACGCTGGTGCACTCCTCCTTCCTCAAGCACCAGGACATGACCGACCAGTCGGCCGGTTTTGTGCTGCTGGACCAAAGTGCGGCGCGGGTTTATGTGGCGCAGTCCGGCCTGATCGCCGGCGCTGCCGGCGGCAGTTTTCCGACCCACAAGACCCTGATGAGCGCCGTGCCCGGCGAGCGCACCCTGAAAGACGGCCAGGACAGCCTGGAGGTCAAGTTCGAGTCGGCCGACGTGGGCGGTATCAAGCTGGTCAAAACCTACACGCTCAAGCGCGGCGTTTATGACATGGCTGTACGCCACGATGTGGTCAACACCGGCAGCGCTGCGGCCTCGCCCCAGCTGTACCTGCAACTGGTGCGTGACGGCAACAAGCCGCCGGGCGAGTCGTCTTTTTATTCCACCTTCACCGGCCCGGCGCTGTACACCGAGGCGAAAAAATACCAGAAGGTCGAGTTCAGCGACATCGAGAAAAACAAGGTGGATGTCGAAAAACAGGCCAGCAATGGGTATGTGGCCATGGTGCAGCATTATTTTGCTTCGGCCTGGATGCTGGCCGACGGCGTGCAGCGCGACATCTTTCTGCGCAAGGTCGATACCAACCTGTATGCGGTCGGCATGATCGCGGCGCTGGGCGAAATTGCGCCCGGCACGACAAAAACCGTGGAAGCCAAGTTTTTTGTCGGCCCCCAGGTCGAAAAACAGCTCGAAGCCATTGCACCCGGCCTGGAGCTGGTCAAGGACTACGGCTGGCTGACGATTCTGGCCAAGCCGCTGTACTGGCTGCTCGACAAGCTGCACGGCTTTCTGCAGAACTGGGGCTGGTCCATCGTGGCGCTGGTGCTGCTGCTGAAGGCCGCGTTTTACTGGCTCAATGCCAAGGCTTATGCCAGCATGGCCAAAATGAAGGCGGTCAACCCCAAGATCATGGAAATGCGCGAGCGGCTCAAGGACAAGCCGCAGGAAATGCAGCAGGCCATGATGAAGATGTACAAGGATGAAAAGGTCAACCCCATGGGTGGCTGCTTCCCCATCCTGATCCAGATCCCGGTGTTCATTGCCCTGTACTGGGTGCTGCTCTCCTCGGTCGAGATGCGCAACGCGCCGTGGATTTTGTGGATCAAGGATTTGTCATCGCCTGACCCCTACTTCATCCTGCCGATTGTGATGACCTTCACCACCATGCTGCAGACGGCCCTGAACCCGACGCCGCCGGACCCGATGCAGGCCAAGCTGATGTGGTTCATGCCGCTGATTTTCAGTGTGATGTTCTTCTTCTTCCCGGCCGGCCTGGTGCTGTACTGGATCACCAACAACGTGTTGTCGATTGCCCAGCAGTGGGTCATCAATACCCGCATGGGTGTGCCGCCGCAGTTCAACCTGCCGAAGTTCAAATAAAAAAAGGGCCGCTTCGCGGCCCTTTACCATTGCGCTTCATGCTTGCGCGTCACCACGACCCCATTGCCGCCGTTGCCACTGCGCCCGGGCGCGGTGCTGTGGGCATTGTGCGGGTGTCCGGCCAACACATTGGCGCGCTGGTGGAGGTGCTATGTGGCCGCGCGCTGATCCCGCGACAGGCGACCTACCTGCCGTTCCGCGACGCCCAGGGCACACCCATAGACCAGGGCCTGGCGATTTATTTCCCGGCGCCGCACTCCTACACCGGCGAAGACGTGCTGGAGCTGCAGGCCCACGGCGGGCCGGTGGTGCTGCAACTGCTGCTGGCGCGTTGCCTGGAGGCGGCGGCGGCCATCGATGGCAGGACGGGCCAGGCGCTGCTGGCCGGACTGCGGCCGGCCCAGCCCGGCGAGTTCACCGAGCGTGCTTTCCTGAACGACAAGATCGACCTGGCGCAGGCCGAGGCGATTGCCGACCTGATAGATGCCAGCACCGAGACCGCTGCGCGCTCCGCGGCGCGTTCGCTCTCCGGCGAGTTTTCAAAAGAGATCCATGTCCTGCTGGACCAGCTGGTGCATTTGCGGATGCTGGTCGAAGCGACGCTGGACTTCCCCGAAGAAGACATTGATTTTCTGCAGAAGGCCGACGCCCAGGGCCAGCTGGCGCGCCTGCAGCAGACACTGGCAGCGGTGCTGGCACGCGCGCAGCAGGGCGCCATTTTGCGCGAAGGCATCAAGGTGGTGATTGCCGGCCAGCCGAACGCCGGCAAAAGCTCGCTGCTCAATGCGCTGGCCGGGGCCGAGCTGGCCATCGTCACGCCGGTGGCCGGCACCACCCGCGACAAGGTCAGCGAGCTGATCCAGATCGACGGTGTGCCCCTGCATGTGGTGGACACGGCCGGCTTGCGCGACAGCCTGTTGCCGGAAGTCGATGAGGTGGAAAAAATCGGCATTGAACGTGCCTGGGCGGAAATCCATAGCGCCGATGCGGTGCTGTTCCTGCACGACCTGAGCCGCCAGCAGACGCCGGAGGACCCGCAGATCGCTATCAATTACATAGCTGCTGACGCCGATATCACAAGGGCCATTGCCAGAAAACTCCCTGCAAACATTCCGGTGATTGATGTCTGGAACAAGTCCGACATGGCCAGCCCGGCCGCACTGGAACTGGCGCTGACGGGTGTGTTGATCTCTGCCAAAACGGGGGCTGGTTTGCCGCAGCTGCGGGCCCGGCTGCTGCAGGTGGTGGGCTGGCAGGCCGCGCCCGAGGGGGTGTTCATGGCGCGGGAGCGCCATGTGGCGGCCTTGCGCGAGGTGGCAGGCCGCCTGGTGACGGCCGCCAGTCAGTTGCGCGCAGCGGTGCCGGCGCTGGACCTGCTGGCCGAAGACCTGCGCCAGGCGCAAAACGCGCTGGGCCAGATCACCGGGCAGTTCAGCGCCGACGACTTGCTGGGCGAGATTTTTTCCCGTTTTTGTATTGGCAAATAGTTGTGCGGCGGCTTTGCTGCGGCCCATTACATGTAGCGCTTTTGATGTATCAGGTGTAAAGGGCGGTTAACGCACCTTGCGGCCGGCCTGTGCTGAAGGGTATCTTCCGTGCACCATGAACGCACCCCTGCCCGCCACCTTGCATTTTGATATCCGGGGCCTGGCCACGGCCATGGCCCACAGCCACGCCAGTGACGCCGTGCGCTGCCAGTTCAGCACGCCGCACTGGGATGTTCTGGCCGGGTATATGCAACCCTTTGCGCTACAGCAGGGGCAGACGCTGATCGAGCAGGGAGCGGCCGATCAGACCTTGTACTTCATTGAAAGCGGCACCCTCAGTGTTCACTATCAGGATGAGAAGGGCCGCATTCGGCTGGCGATGGTGGCGGCCGGCTCGGTGGTGGGCGAGGGCGCATTTTTTTCGCACCAGCCGCGCAGTGCCAGTGTTCAGGCCACCAACGCCTGCAAGTTGTGGTGCCTGACCGCCCTGCGCTTCAAGGAACTGGCCAACCGGAACAGCCCGATCGCGCTGGAACTGACGCTGGCACTCGGCGCCGTGCTGGCCAGGCGCCTGAGCAACCGGCCCAAACGTGTGGCGGTCACCTGAGCCACGGGCGGTATGGCCTAGGCGCGTGGCCGGTCAGCAACGCTGCCGCAGAGACCGGCGCTGCCCCGGCGCCGGGTACCGTGTAGTACCGTGATTTATTGCAGACAATCAGCGCCGGTGATGCTTTGGACACGGCCGGAGCGGCAGATGTCACCAGCTTTTCTGCAGGGACTCAGTAAACTAGGCTAAAAAATGTTGCAGGAAAGCTCTTGCAGCATCAACCAGACGGTCGCTCACCCCAGCCGTCGCTTTGCAGGTAGCGCGCCATGTCACTCATCAATTGGTTCTCCGGCAAACCCAGCAAAGACCAGCGTGTCGCCCGCAAGCCGCTGGCAGAGCCGGACAGCTCTGGCCTGAGCCGTGACGACCGCTCGCGCTACGCGGTCGGATCGCGCCCCAACACCCAGGTGTCCTCATCGCCCGCAAAAAATGCCTCCAGTGCCGGTGGCCAGAAGTCGCATCGCCACGCCAAACGGGAACTGCTGTACGCCGCCGTGCGTGAGGCCATGATCCGTGCCGGCGTGTTGTCGGGCAGCTATAAATTCAAGGTCTTGTCGCTGGACCCGCGCGGCGACCAGTTCATGGTGATGATGGATCTGGCGCAGGAGTTTGGCGGCCAGACCGACCGGCTGGCTGAAATTGAAGTCATGATCGCGCAAAACGCCAAGTCGCGTTACAACGTCCGTGTCAGCGCCGTGTACTGGCGCATGAATGAGATGGTCTCGGTGGGCCGGCCCCCGGCCCTCCACGCCCGCAGCGCCAGCCCGGTGTCAGCCCCGGTGCCGCTGGCCGTCGGGGCCGACTCCACACCGGCCCCTCTGGCGCCCGTGGGGTCGCGTTATGAGCCTATCCAGGCCGATGAGGTTGCTGCTTTCCAGCAGGCACTGGTCGCTGCGTCAGCCGCGGGGCCGGTGCCGACACCGGCCCCCGCCAAAGGCGTCAGCACGCGCAGCGGGCCCAGGTCTTACACCCTGCTCACAGGTTTTGAAGACACCGAAATGCCGGACTCGCCCGTGGTGGTGCCGGCGCTCAGCGCCACGCAGTACGGCGACCTCAACTGAGGCTGCCGCCGCCCGGCGGCTTCAGGTTTTCAGTCAAATCGGCCTCTGGCCCTTGTTGGACGGACGCAGGCAGCTATAACTTTCATAGCGGCGCAGGCCGCTCTCAGTGGCCTGAAAAATCCAGCAGTGTGAACAGCGGCAGGCCGCTGGCGCGTAATTTGTCAGAGCCGCCGAGCTCGGGCAGGTCCACAATCGCCGCACCCTCCATGACACTGGCGCCCAGCTTTTCCAGCAGCTTTTTGCCGGCCATCATGGTGCCGCCGGTGGCGATCAGATCATCAATCAGCAGCACCCGGTCGCCGGCCTTGACCGCGTCGGTGTGCAGCTCGACCGTGGCGCTGCCGTATTCCAGCTCGTAGGTTTCCTGCACGGTGGTAAAGGGCAGCTTGCCCTTTTTGCGGATAGGCACAAAACCGATGTTGAGCTCATAGGCGACCACGGCGCCCAGGATGAAGCCGCGGGCATCGAGCCCGGCCACCACGTCGGGGCGCAGCGCCGGGGCCATGTAGCGGTGCACAAAGGCGTCGATCAGCACGCGGAACACTTTGGGGTCCTGCAGCAGCGGCGTGATGTCGCGAAAATACACGCCTGGCGCCGGCCAGTCCGGCACGGTGCGGATGTGGCTGCGCAGGTAGGGGCCGTAGTTGAAGGAGTCGCTGCTTGTGGGCATGGGGGGGGTGGGCGGGTGCTCAGCTGAAACTGCTGCGGGCCACCATTTTGCCGCGCGCATCGAGCACCAGCGCCTCGCCCATGGACGTGCCCTCGCCGCTCAGCGCGCTGATGTTGACCTGATGCGTCACCCAGACCTCAAACTGCCCGGCTGGAATGGCGGCCAGCGCGGCACGCAATTGCGCGGTCTGGGTGTCCCGGCGCTCAGGTCCGCCAAAAAAGGAATTGAGCGCCGGCCAGGCCACAGAGCGGCCAAAGGCCAGTCTGGCGGTGTCCATGCAGCGGCACCAGGCGCTGGACCGCACCGCGCGGGGCTGCAGGCCACGGCTTTGGAACCATTGCCCGATGCGAGCGGACTGGGCCCGGCCTTCGTCGCTGAGATTGCGCTGGCTGCTGCACTGGTCCACGCGAAAACCCGGCGGATCGCCGACACCGGGGTCGGTCTGGGCGTGGCGCAGCAGCACGGCGCAGCCGCCGGCCCTCAGCCGTGCCGCCACTTCGTCGGGCTGGGCCTGGGCTGCCCAGGGTGTGGCCAGCAGCGCAGTCGTGAAAAGTCTTCGTTGCATGGCGGTGGGAGCGCTCAGCCGCGCAAAAGTTTCTGCTCGGCCAGCGCCAGCGCTTCGGATTTTCCGGACAGCACCAGTGTGTCGCCGCCTTCCAGCCCGGTGTCGTCCGCGGCCGCCAGCACATGGCCGCCGCTGCGGCGCAGGCTGACCACACGCACGCCGGCCGCAGGCAGCGCAAATTCCCCCAGCGCCTTGCCGGCTGCGCGGCTGCCCAACGGCAGCGTCACGGTGGCCAGACGCTCCTGTTCCAGCTCGGCGACGGTGTCGTCGTCGGCGCCGCGAAAAAAACCGCGCAGCAGGTTGTAGCGCGCGTCGCGCTGGTCCTGCACCACCCGGATCACCCGGCGCATGGGCACACCCACCAATGCCAGCGCGTGGCTGGCCAGCATCAGGCTGGCTTCGATCGCTTCCGGCACCACCTCGGTAGCGCCGGCGGCCTGCAGTTTTTCCAGGTCGCGGTCGTCCACCGTGCGCACAATCACCGGCACCGTGGGGGCGTGCGCGCGGGTGTTGGCCAGCACCTTCAGGGCGCTGGCGGTGTCCAGGTAGGTCACCACCACCGCGCTGGCACGGGACAGGCCGGCAGCCATCAGCGACTGCAGGCGGACCGCGTCACCAAACACCACCGAGTCACCGGCGGCAGCGGCTTGCCGCACCCGGTCCGGGTCCAGGTCCAGCGCGATGTAGGGGATGCCCTCGCGCTCGAGCATGTGGCCCAGATTCTGGCCACAGCGGCCGTAGCCGCAGATGATGACGTGTTTGCTGGTGTTGATGGACTTGCGCGCAATCGAGGTCATTTGCAGCGACTGCTGCAGCCACTCGCTGGCGACGAACTTCATCACGATACGGTTGCTGTACATGATGATGAACGGTGTGGCCAGCATCGACAGCACCATGCTGGCCAGTATCGGGTTCAGCAGTGCCGGCGGGACCAGGTTGTTGCCCTGGGCCAGCGTCAGCAGCACAAAGCCGAATTCCCCGGCCTGCGCCAGGTACAGGCCGGTGCGCAGCGACACGCCGGCGGTGGCGCCCAGACCTTTTGCCAGCACCGTGATCATGACCAGCTTGAACAGCACCGGCACACTGAGCAGCAGCAGCACCAGCGGCCAGCGCTCCAGCACCAGGCGCCAGTCCAGCATCATGCCTATGCTGATGAAAAACAGGCCCAGCAACACATCGTGAAACGGGCGGATGTCGGTTTCGACCTGGTGTTTGTATTCGGTTTCTGAAATCAGCATGCCGGCGATGAATGCGCCCAGCGCCAGGCTGAGCCCGGCCAGCTCGGTCAGCCAGGCCAGCGCCAGCGTGACCAGCAGCAGGTTCAGCACAAACAGCTCTTCGCTCTTGCGCCTGGCCACCAGGGTCAGCCACCAGCGCATGACACGCTGGCCACCGGTCAGCAGCAGCCCCACCAGCACGGTGGCCTTGAGGCCGGCAATCGCCAGCGCCATCAGCAGCTTGTCCGGTGAAGAGCCCAAAGCCGGGATCAACACCAGCAGTGGCACCACGGCCAGATCCTGGAACAGCAGCACTCCCATGACGCGTTTGCCGTGTTCGGAATCCATCTCCAGCCGCTCCGACAGCAGCTTGACCACCACCGCCGTGCTGCTCATCGCCATGGCACCCGACAGGGCCAGCGCGGTTTGCCAGGACATGTTCCACAAGGAAGGCGCCAGCGCCGCCAGAAACAGCGAGCCCCCTGTGGCCAGCACCATGGTGGCGACCACCTGCAGCAGCCCCAGGCCAAAGACATGGCGGCGCATGGAGCGCAGCTTGGGCAGGTTGAACTCCAGCCCGATCACAAACATCAGGAAGACCACGCCAAACTCGCCGAGGTGCCGCACCCCTTCGGAGTTGTCGGCCAGGGCCAGCGCATTCGGCCCTATCACCACACCGACCGTCAGGTAACCGAGCATGGGCGGTAGCTTCAGGGAGCGGCAGGCCACCACCCCCAGCACCGCAGCCAGCAGGTATAGCAGGGTCAGTTCCAGCGCGCTCATGGCTTGATGGTAGCTGATGACCTGCGCGCACGAGAGGGCCTTGCCGGCCAAATCCCGCGGCCTCCGGCGCTGCGCTGCCGGCGTTTACAGGGGGCTCTATAGAATGCAGCCATGAGTTTTGATCCCGCTAAATACGACGCTGCACGCGCGCTGGCTCTGGCCCACACCACCTTTGAAATCGAAGCGGCCGCTGTGCTGGGTCTCAAAGCCAGGGTAGGCCCGCAATTTGCGCAGGCGGTCCAGCTGATGCTCAGCGGGCAGGGCCGCGTGGTGGTGATGGGCATGGGCAAAAGCGGTCATGTCGGGCGGAAAATTGCTGCCACGCTGGCCTCGACCGGCACGCCAGCGCTGTTTGTCCATCCGGGCGAAGCCAGTCACGGCGACCTCGGCATGGTGGCGCCTGGCGATATCGTGCTGGCGATCTCCAACTCGGGTGAGGTCGAGGAGCTGGCGGTCATCCTGCCGGCCCTGAAGCGGCTGGGCGTGACGCTGGTGGCCATGACCGGGCGGGCGGAGTCCACGCTGGCGCGGCACGCCGACATTGTGCTCAGCAGTGCGGTCGATCTCGAAGCCTGCCCCTTGAATCTGGCGCCGACCGCCAGCACCACGGCGCAGATGGCGCTCGGGGATGCGCTGGCTGTGGCCCTGCTCGACGCGCGCGGATTCCGGGAAGAAGACTTTGCGCGCTCACACCCGGGGGGTGCGCTGGGGCGCAAGCTGCTGGCCCATGTCAGCGATGTCATGCGTACCGGCGACGCCGTCCCTGCCGTCGGGCTGCAGGCCGGGTTTACCGAATTGATGCGCGAGATGAGCCGTAAGGGGCTGGGCGCTTCTGCGGTGGTGGACGGCGAGCGCCGCGTGTGCGGCATCTTTACCGATGGCGATTTGCGCCGCCTGATTGAAAAAGGTGTGGACCTGCGCAGCAGCAAGGCCGTCGATGTCATGCATCCCGGGCCGCGCACGCTGCATGCCAGCGCGCTGGCGGTGGAGGCGGTGGCGCTGATGGAGCAATACAGCATCACCAGCGTGCTGGTGGTGGATGAGGCGGACCGGCTGTGCGGCGCGCTCAACAGCAACGACTTGCTGCGTGCCAAAGTGATTTGAACTTGCCGATGAAACCACATTCACCCGTGCTGAATTTTCCGTCCCAGCTCCTGCTGCTCGCGCAGCCTGTCAAGGTGGCTTTTTTTGATGTGGATGGCGTGTTCACCGATGGCGGCCTGTATTTTGGCGAGTACCCCCCGGGTGACGCGCGAGCCCTGCCGCAAGCGGGATTCAACGCAGCGGGCGAAACCCTCAAGCGCTTCAATTCGCTCGATGGTCACGGCCTGAAACTGCTGCAAAGCGCCGGCATCACGCCGGCGGTGATCACCGGGCGCGACAGCGCCGTGCTGCGTACGCGCCTGCAGGCCCTGGGCGTGGTGCATGCCCGTTTCGGCACCGAAGACAAACGCCCGGCCGCCGAGAGCATCCTCCAGGCGCTGGGCCTGGCCTGGTCGCAGGCGGCGTTCATGGGTGACGACTGGCCGGACTTGCCGGTGATGCGCCGGGTGGCTTTCAGTGGCGCGCCGGCGAATGCACACGCAGAGGTGAAAGCGCTGGCGAGTTACGTCACGCAGGCCCGTGGCGGCGACGGCGCGGTGCGCGAGTTCTGCGACCTGTTGATGGTGGCGTCTGGCCGTTATGCCGGCCTGCTGCAGGCCTACACATGCTGATGGCGACGGCTGCGTACGAAGGCCCTGCGGGCAGCCGCATGCCCGGCTGGCGCGCCTGGCTGGACCGGCTCTCGCTGTTCTGGGAACGAACTTCGATTTATATCCCGGTGCTGCTGATGGGCCTGCTCGCGCTCGGTACTTACTGGCTGGTCAGAAACACCCCCGAGTCCTTGCCGCCGGATGGCCAGCGGGTGATAGGCAGTGAGCCCGACTACTACATGCGCCGGTTTGGCATCAAGACGTTCGACGATGCAGGGCAACTCAAAAGCGATGTGTCCGGGGCCGAGGTGCGCCATTACCCGGATACCGACACGCTTGAAATTGACAAGGCCCTGATTCGCAGCTACAGCATCAAGGGGCGGCTGACCACCTCCACCGGTGACCGCGCGCTGACCAACGGGGATGGCTCCGAGGTGCAGCTGATAGGCAACGCGCGCGTGGTGCGCGAGGCGGGGGTCGATACAGACGGCCAGGAAGTCCCCCGGCTTGAATTCCAGGGCGAGTTCCTGCATGTTTTTGTGACCGACGAGCGCGTCAAATCGCATTTGCCGGTGGTCATCACGCGCGGCAGTGACCGCTTTGCCGGTGACACCTTTGCCTACAACAACCTCGACCGGGTGGCGGACCTCAATGGCCGCGTCAAGGTCTTGCTGGTCCCGCGCAAGCCGGCCCCCGCACGCTGAGCGGCGGCCATTCCATGACGCAGTCTGCCGGAGGGTTTCCATGCCGAAACTGGTTTTCATCACAGGCGCATCCAGCGGTATCGGCCAGGCGCTGGCGCTGAGGTTTTACCGCGCGGGCTACCGCCTGGCTCTCGCGGCGCGCCGCACTTCGGAAGTTCAGTCCTGGGCTGAGCGGCTCGGCATCAGCCCGGACAGCTACCGGATTTACAGCGCCGATGTGGCCAGCAGCGACAGCGTGGTCGCGGCCGGCCGCGACTGTCTGGCCAGCCAGGGCATTCCGGATGTGGTGGTGGCCAATGCCGGTATCAGCGTCGGCATGGACACGGCGGTGCGTGCCGATCTGGACGTCATGGCGCAAACGTTTGCGACCAACAACATCGGACTGGCCGCCACCTTTCACCCTTTTGTCGATGCGATGGTCAAACGTGGCTCGGGCGCGCTGGTGGGCATTGGCAGCGTGGCGGGCATCCGCGGCCTGCCCGGGCATGGCGCGTACTGTGCCAGCAAGGCAGCGGTGATCAGCTACTGCGAGAGTTTGCGCGGAGAGCTGCGTGGCTCCGGTGTGCAGGTGGTCACTTTGTGCCCGGGCTACATCGACACGCCGCTGACGCAAAAAAACCCTTACGCCATGCCTTTCCTGATGCCGCCTGATGCATTTGCCGACAAGGCTTTCGAGGCGATTGAAACGGGCGTCAGTTACCGGGTGATTCCCTGGCAGATGGGCGTGGTCGCCAAGCTGCTGCGCCTGTTGCCCAACGCCGTGTTTGACAGGGCGCTTGCAGGCCGGCCACGCAAGCAGCGTCGGGATGCCGGCTAGTTGTCGGCCGAAAAGCAAAAAGGCTTCAAAACCGGAGTTTTGAAGCCTTTTGAGCATTCTTCAGCCAGAAGCTGAAGGGGCTGGGGTACAGGGCTTAGTAGCCGCCGCGTCCACCGCCGGAGCCGCCGGAACGACCGCCGCCGGAACCGCCGCCGCCGTAGGGACTACGGAAACCGCCGTCGCTGCCGCCGCCGCCACCGGAGCGGCCACCGCCACCACCGTAGCCGCCACCGCCGCCACCACCACCGTAGCCGCCGCCACCACCACCGCCGCCAAAGCCGCCGCCAGTGCGTGGAGGACGAGCCTCCATCGGACGGGCTTCGTTGACGACAACGCTACGGCCACCCAAAGGCTGGCCGTTCATGCCGGTGATTGCCGCCTGGGCTTCGGCATCGCTGCCCATTTCGACAAAGCCAAAGCCTTTGGAGCGACCGGTGTCGCGCTCCATCATGACTTTAGCGCTGGTGACAGCGCCAAACTGGCCAAAAGATTGTTGCAAGTCTTCGTCGCGAACCGAGTACGGCAAATTGCCGACGTAAAGTTTGTTGCCCATGAAGGGACTCCTCTAAAACACAATAACAAAAGCGATGGGGTCCCGAAAGCACAACAAATCTTCAAACGTACCGCTGTAGCGCGCGAAACTGACCGATCACCTAACCTGAGTGGAACTTATCCACACCCGCATATTATGCGTCAGATATGCATAACACAAGCAAGCATCGTTTACACCTAGCATGGCTGAACCCGCACCAACACTGGGCTGGCGGGCTGTTTTGCCTTTGCGCGCCCTGTCAAATGGGCTTTTGACCGGCCCGACCGATGAACAAGGCGCAGAAAGAGTTTTTATCAAGTGCCCTGTTCACGGGCTTTTTGAAGTAAGCTGGCGCTCGCTTTTCTCTGGATGGTCGGGCTGCTTGTGGCAGCGGGCTGCAGTCCGGCGCTAACAGATTTTTACGTTTCAGGGCGCCAGCCAGGCGCTGTTTTTCAGCCAATTCGGGCGCTGCGCCGGCTTCAACCAAGAGGCTGCAGCTTTCTCACTGTGTGTCGCCCTGTGCTGCAGGCGGCGTTGCGCCGTCCTCTCCATAGTGGCGCCATCGGCTCATGGCCAGACGCATGGTCAGGATCTGGTTCTCGAACTGCGGGCAGGTCTTGCAGGCCAGCAGGTGCAGGCGCAGCGCAAGTTTGTCGGACAGGCCCAGCGAACGGTCTTCGCGTGCAATCAACAAGGCGGCGGCTTGCCGGCAGGTTCGCCGCAGAGGGATGGCACTGGTGTTCATGCGCAAAGTTCAGCCGGGCAGCTGGCCGAACCAGTGGATGTTGAGACATTCCCGCAGTCGCAGGCGGGCACGGTGAAGTTGAACATACAGATGGGTCGGCGTGAGCGACAGTTCCTTACAGACTTCTTCGCAGGATAGTTCCAGCCACTCGCGCATCAGAAACAAACGCCCCAGTGCCGGCGGCAGGCGTTCCACACAGGCGTCCAGCACCTTGAAAAACTGGCTTTGCTGCAAGGTTTGCTGCGGATCACCCCAGTCGCCCGGCGAGCTGGCGAAGTGGCCGTCGGCCTTGAAGATCAGCCGGTCCAGCTCATCACCCTCGTCGTCGGTGCCATGGTCCGGTGCCGCCACTTCGCGCGCGTTGCTGCGTATCTGGTCGATGACCTTGTGTTTCAGAATCCCGACCAGCCAGGTCTTGAGCTGTGACCGGTTGCCAAAGGACTGTGGTTTGGCCAGTGCCGCCAGCAGGGTTTCAGAAACCACGTCTTCAGCCCAGGCGTCGTTGCGCAACTGCAGCCGCGCAAAACGCATGAGGTAGATGCGGTGTTCAACCAGTTGCTCTTCAAAGGTGGCCATGGGGGCTGAGTCTAGCCGCACGACAAGGCGGGTGCGGCAAAAAAATTGCAGAAATACCTGTAAGGATTCCGGACCACCGGCGACCAAAGCTTTGCAGTCCAAGTTTGCTGCCACCATTTACCAGGGACCTCACCATGGGCTTTGCCGGTCACGCTTCATCCTCTATCGACTGCCACAGCGCAGCCCGTTCGGTCCGGACCCTGGCGGGCATGTGGGCGCTCGCCCTCATCGCTCTGGCGCTGGCCGCTCCCTTGCTGGCGCAAACCCCGCCGCCTTCCCCGAAGGCAGCAGCTGTTGTGGCCGGGCCGGTGCTCGCCGCAGCGCATATCGAAGGCAAAACGGTGGAGGGCAAAGCGTTTGGCCTGCCCTCGCTCAAGGGCAAGGTGGTGCTGGTGTTGTACTGGTCCACCAGCTGCGCCGTGTGCCGCGACAAGATGCCGGAACTCAGGACCAACTACGAAGGCTGGGCCGGCAAACCCTTCGAGCTGGTGGCGGTCAACACCGACTCTCGCATGAAGGACATGCTGGACTACGAGAACATCATCTCGCGCACGGTGCCGACCCGCCAGCGCTTTGTGCAGCTCTGGGCCGGCGACAGCAGCTATCGCGACAACCTGGGCAAACACGAGCAGCTACCGGCGGGCTACCTGATCGACAAGTCCGGAAAAATCGTCGAGCGTTATGTCGGCCGCATTCCGCCGGAGGCCTGGGACCGCATTGCCGACCTGCTGTAAGCGCGCTTTTTTGGCGCGCGGCCGGAAAAATCATGTAAGAAAACCTGCGCAGGACAGACCAAGCTTTAACCAGACAGAAAACCCGTTCTGCGCTGGTTGATTTTTTAATCTGTGCCAACTTTTGACTGGAGATCCCCATGAACCAACGCGCCCTGATCGCTGCCGCTGCAGCTTCCCTGTTGTCCACCCTGCTGGTGGCCACGCCCGCCGCCGCCCAGGAAAAGGAAAAATGTTACGGCATCGCCAAGGCCGGCCAGAACGATTGCGCCAACCTGGCCGGCACGCACTCCTGCGCCGGCCAGTCCAAGCTCAGCGACGACGCCGGTGAGTGGAAATACGTGGCCAAGGGCACCTGCGCCGGCATGAAAGGCATGACCGCCGATCAGGCCAAGATGAAAATGAAACCCATGATGGACAAAAAGAGCTGATCGCTTTTTGACGGACCCCAGGAGGCGAAGCGGCTGATGTTGACCATGAAGCGCTTCGTCCCTGCGCCCCAGCCCGCGCGCGCCAGCGTGGGCATAGGCTGGCGGCATCCGCATTACGCGGAACTGCTGGAAACACGCCCGGCGCTCGATTTTCTCGAAGTACATTCCGAAAACTTTTTTGCCGACGGTGGCGCCGCGCTGGCGCTGCTGCAGCAGGCCCGCGCGAGTTATCCGGTGAGCCTGCATGGCGTCGGCCTGGCGCTGGGATCGGCCGCCGGCGTCGATCCCTGGCACCTGGACCAGCTGGCGCGCCTGGCTGAACGCATGGCACCGGTGCGCATCAGCGACCACGCCTGTTTCGCGCGCGCGATGGTCAATCGCCAGGACGTTCATGCCGGTGACCTGATGCCCATCCCCTTCAGCCAGGAAGCCCTGGAAGTGATGTGCCGCAATGTGCAGCAGGTGCAGGACAGGCTCAAGCGCCCCCTGCTGGTCGAGAACCTCTCGGCCTACCTCACGCTGGCCGGCAGCGACCGCAGCGAGACCGACTTCCTGGTCGAGCTGGCGCAGCGCACCGGTTGTGGCCTGCTGGTCGACGTCAACAACATCTACGTCAACGCGCTCAATGCGCGCATTGCTGGTGGGCCGGACGCGCCCGATCCGCTGCGCGCCTGCGGACACTGGCTGGACCAGCTGCCCGCCGGCGTGGTGGGCGAGATCCACCTGGCCGGCCATTGCGTGATGCCGGACATCGTGATCGATGACCACGGCAGCTGCGTGGCCGACGAGGTCTGGCAGTTGTATGCCCACGCCATCACGCGTTTCGGCGCCGTGCCGACGCTGATCGAATGGGACAGCGCCATCCCGCCGCTGGCGGTGCTGCTGGGCGAGGCCGGCCATGCGCGCAGGCTGAACCAGCCTGCGGAGATGGCGGCATGAATGCGGCCGGCAGTCTGGCGGCGCAGCAGCAGGCCTTGCTGCAGGCGCTGTTCCTGCCGCGGCAGCTCGATGCTATCAAAATAGTAGCTGTTCACGCTTGTCCGCAAAGGGCTGGTGGCCAAAAATATCTTGAGCGCGGGTTGCAAGCCTACCGCAGCAACGGCCACGCGCTGGCGCAGCGGGTGCTGGCCGCCGCCTACCCGGTGGTGGCTGCGCTGATGGGCGCGGAAAGTTTTGATGGCCTGTCGCGCCACTTCTGGCAACACGCGCCGCCCGCGCGCGGCGACATGGCGCAATGGGGCGAGGCGTTGGCGGCCTTTATCGAATCACTGGACGAGCTGGCGCGAGCGGAACCCTATCTCGGCGGCGTGGCGCGTGTCGAATGGGCGCTGCATGCGGCCGCTACCGCGGCCGATGGCGAGGCCGACCTGGCCTCCCTCGGCCTGCTCCAGACCACCGACGCCGCCGCGCTGAGCTTGTACCTGTGTCCCGGCGCCAGGACCGTGCCCAGCCTCTTTCCGGTGCTCAGCATTGTGCTGGCGCATACCGGCGACACCCTGTCGTTGCAGGAGGCGGGTGAACGCCTGCGCAGCGGGCTGGCGGAAACCGCGCTGGTCTGGCGCCAGGGCCTGAAACCCGCGCTGCGGCAGGCACAGCCGGGAGAGGCCCTGTTCATCGCCGCGCTGCAGCAGGGCGACTCGCTGGACCATGCGCTCGCGGCAGCGCCCGGATTCGACTTTGCCGCCTGGCTGGCGCCGGCGGTGCACACCGGCCTGCTGCTGGGCGCGCGCACCCTCTAATTTTTCAAAAAAAGGACATGCCATGACGACCTCCGCCTCAACCCTGCAAAAAGTGATGGGCCTCTGGCAGCGCTTCAGTGCGGCGCTGGACCTGCTGCAGCCGGCCGCCGCGCTGGCCGCGCGCATTTATGTCGGCCAGGTGTTTTTCCTGTCGGGCCTGACCAAGCTGCGCGACTGGGACACCACCGTGGCGCTGTTCACCGACGAATACAAGGTGCCGTTGCTGTCGCCAGCGCTGGCCGCCTTCATGGGCACGGCGGGTGAGCTGGTGCTGCCGGTGCTGCTGGTGCTGGGACTGGCCGGGCGCTTTTCGGCGCTGGGCCTGTTTGTGGTCAATGCGGTCGCGGTGATCGCGCTCAGCGAGATTGCGCCGGCCGCCCTGCAGCAGCATGTGTTCTGGGGCGCGCTGCTGGCGGCTCTGGCGATTTACGGCCTGGGCCCCTGGGCGCTGGACCGCTGGCTCGCGCCGAAACTGCAGGCGCGCTGAATCCTGTCAGCCAGACAGGCCGTCCGCCCTTATGCGGTGCGCGCGAGCAGCTACTGTTTGAATAGCAAATTTGGCTGTTACCAGTTGACTTCACGGTCGGGCGTGGAGCCAATGCGGTGAATCGACAGGTCCGCGCCTTCGTATTCTTCTTCCTGCGTCATGCGCAGCCCCATCGTGGCTTTGATGAGGCCGTACACGGCCAGGCCCGCCAGCAAGGCCCAGCCCACACCCATGGCGGTGCCTATCAGCTGCGCGCCCAGGTGGACGCCGCCCAGCCCGCCCAGCGCTTTGCTGCCGAAGATGCCGCAGGCGATACCGCCCCAGGCGCCGCACAGGCCGTGCAAGGGCCAGACGCCGAGCACGTCGTCTATCTTCCAGCGGTTTTGTGTCAGCGTGAACATCAGCACAAACACCGCACCGGCCACACCGCCGGTGACCAGCGCGCCCAGCGGGTGCATCAGGTCAGAGCCCGCACACACCGCCACCAGCCCGGCCAGCGGCCCGTTGTGCACAAAGCCCGGGTCGTTTTTACCCAGCACCAGCGCCACCAGCGTACCGCCCACCATGGCCATCAGCGAGTTGACGGCCACCAGCCCGGAGATTTTGTCTATGGTTTGCGCGCTCATGACATTGAAGCCAAACCAGCCGACCGTCAAAATCCAAGCGCCCAGCGCGAGGAAGGGAATGCTCGAAGGCGGGTGCGCTGAAATGCCGCCGTCCTTGCGGTAGCGGTTGCTGCGCGCACCGAGCAAAATCACCGCCGGCAAGGCCAGCCAGCCACCGACCGCATGGACCACGATGGAGCCCGCAAAGTCGTGAAACTCCGCGCCGGTGAAGCCCTTGATCCAGGCCTGCACGCCAAAACGCTGGTTCCAGACCACACCTTCAAACAGCGGATACACCAGACCCACAATCACCGCAGTGGCCAGCAACTGCGGGTAAAAACGCGCCCGCTCGGCGATGCCGCCCGAGATGATGGCCGGAATGGCAGCGGCAAAAGTCAGCAGAAAGAAAAATTTGACGAGCTCGTAGCCGTTTTTGGCGGCCAGTTCTTCGGCACCGACAAAAAAGCTGGTGCCATAAGCCACGCCGTAACCAACCACAAAATAAACCACGGTGGAGACCGAAAAATCCACCAGGATCTTGACCAGCGCATTGACCTGGTTTTTCTTGCGAACCGTGCCCAGTTCCAGAAATGCAAAACCGGCATGCATGGCCAGAACCATGATGCCACCCAACAGAATGAACAAGGCATCAGAGCCCTGTTTTAGTGCGTCCATAAACACCCCTCAAGAGTTTCGAGCTTATTTGGTGCGAAATCCCGGCGCAGGCCGAGTTAGCACCAAAATCAAGCAAAAAGTGCGCCAGACAAGTGCGCACCAATGTGGGTGAATGGGGTTTGACTTCGGTCAAGGCCCTTTGGAACGCGCCAGATACAATGCGGGCTGTCATTGGGGAGTAGCCACCCTGCACTTCTGCAAGGGGCTTGCGTCAACAGACTTGCCCGGCCTGGCATGCAGGCTGGACATGGCGCAAGCGGCATCAGGCCTGTTTGCCTGAGCTCAGCGAGACCTTTGACTGCACAGCCTCCGCTTCAGGCCGGGGATGCGGTGCAGTCATGGGTATTCGGCCGGAGTTTTTCTGATGCAAGCTTTCCTCGTCTCTACCGGCATTGTGGCCCTCGCCGAAATGGGCGACAAAACGCAACTTCTCGCCCTCGTCCTTGCTGCGCGCTTTCGCAAACCCTGGCCCATCGTGGCCGGCATTTTTGTCGCCACGGTTGCCAACCATGCCCTCGCCGGTGCGCTGGGCGCCTGGGTTACCACAGTCGTCGGTCCGCAGGCCCTGCGCTGGGTTCTGGGCGCGTCTTTCATCGCCATGGCCGTCTGGATGTTGATCCCCGACAAGCTCGACGAAGAGGCCGCCGACCGGCGCCTGCCGCGCTTTGGCGTTTTCGGCAGCACCGCCCTGCTGTTTTTTCTGGCCGAGATGGGCGACAAGACACAAATTGCCACGGTCATGCTGGCCGCGCGTTACGACGCCTGGTTCTGGGTGGTGCTGGGGACCACACTGGGCATGATGCTGGCCAATGCGCCGGTGGTGTGGCTAGGTGCACGTGTCACGCGCCTGGTGCCGCTGCGTGTGGTGCACATTGTGTCGGCCCTGATTTTTGCCGCGCTGGGCCTGGCGGCTTTGCTGATCAAGATCTGAACCGGAGACGAAGCCCACTGGGGGGAGGCGGTCTTGGGATTCTTCATTCAAGCCGGGGCCGCGGACCCGGCTTTGCCGGTCCGCAGGCGCAGCGGCCCCCTTGGGGGGCAGGGAGCTACGCGAAGCGAGCGACCGTGGGGGCCATATCGACCGGGTATACTTCTTTCAGCGCCGATTTGCCAGCTTGCGGGCGCTTAAAAAGTTCAGCTAAAGACGACATCCATGACCCGGACTCGCTTTTAGCGATGCCGGGTTTTTGTTTTGTGGGGCCCCTCTTGACGCTTGTTGCCACGCCACAGTCCATGCATTTCGCCGACGCGCTGCCGCTGCAAAGCGGCGCGTCCATCCGTGCCTACGACCTGAGCTACGAGACCTACGGCACACTCAATGCCGATCGGTCCAATGCCGTGCTGATCTGCCACGCGCTCAATGCCTCGCACCATGTGGCCGGTGTTTACCTGGACGAACACGGTGCCCCTGTGCCCAGGTCCGAAGGCTGGTGGGACACCATGATCGGCCCCGGAAAACCCGTCGATACCAATGTGTTTTTTGTGATCGGTGTCAACAACCTCGGCTCCTGTTTCGGCTCGACAGGACCGATGCAGCGCCACCCTGACAGTGGCGAGATTTACGGCGCCGACTTTCCGGTCGTGACGGTGCAGGACTGGGTGGATGCCCAGGCCCGGCTGCTGGACGCGCTGGGCATCCGGACACTTGCGGCGGTGATGGGCGGCAGCCTGGGCGGCATGCAGGCGCTGAGCTGGACACTGCAATACCCCGATCGTGTGCGCCACGCGGTGGTGGTCGCCAGTGCGCCTAACCTGACGGCTGAAAACATTGCCTTCAATGAAGTGGCGCGCCGCGCCATCGTCACCGACCCCGACTTTCATGGCGGCCACTACGGACGGCACGGCGTATTGCCGCAGCGCGGCCTGCGCATCGCCCGCATGATTGGACACATCACCTACCTCAGTGACGATGTGATGAATGAAAAATTCGGGCGCCAGCTGCGCGAAGCCGTCGCAGGCCATGCCACCGGCTACAGGTTTTCGACGCAGGAGGTCGAGTTCCAGATCGAAAGTTACCTGCGTTACCAGGGCGACAAGTTCAGCGAGTACTTTGACGCCAACACCTATTTGCTGATCACTCGCGCGCTGGACTACTTCGATCCGGCTGCCACCCATGCCGGCGACCTGACGCAAGCCCTCGCGCGGGCCAGCGCCAAATTCCTGCTCGTGAGCTTCACCACCGACTGGCGCTTCTCGCCGGCGCGCAGCCGCGAGATCGTCAAGGCCCTGCTCGACAACCAGCGCGACGTCAGTTACGCCGAAATTGACGCACCCCACGGGCATGACGCCTTTTTGCTTGAAGACCCGCGCTACCTTGGCGTGGTGCGCTCCTATTTTGAGAGCAAGGTGGCGTCATGCTGAATCCTGCAGCGCGGCTGACGGTTGACCAGCTGTCCATCACGCGCCTGGTGCCGCCGGGTTCGCGCGTGCTGGACCTCGGCTGTGGCGACGGCGCCATGCTGGAGCACCTGATCCGCGAGCGCGGCTGCACCGGCTACGGTGTCGAGATCAACGACGCCAATGTGCAGGCCTGTGTGGCGCGCGGCGTCAATGTCATCCAGCTCAACCTCGATGAAGGTCTGGCCATGTTTGCCGATGCGAGTTTTGACGTGGTGCTGCAGATCGATACCCTGCAGCATCTGCACAACACCGAGGTCATGTTGCGCGAGACCGCGCGTGTCGGCCGCACCGGCATCGTGGCCTTTCCCAATTTTGGCCACTGGCCGAACCGGCTGGCGGTGTTGCGTGGCCGCATGCCGGTGACGAAAGTCCTGCCCTACCAGTGGTACGACACGCCGAACATCCGGGTCGGCACGCTGCGGGATTTTGCGGCACTGGCGCAGCAGAACCGGCTCAGGATCATTGACTCGTTTGGCTTGCAGGACGGCCAGGAAATCCGCTTCTGGCCCAACGCCCGCGCCAGCCGCGCGGTGTTCAAGTTCCAGCACGGCTAGGGAAGCGCTGAACAAGTCCCCTGCGGCGCGCGATCAGCCGGGCTAGTGCGGTCTGCTGCGTTGAATTCCTTGCCAATAGGCTGGCTATTGGCTGCGAAATCCGCCTTGCATGCCATCCCGATCCGGCTGCCGCACATCCGCAAGGACCTGTTCAGCGCTTCCCGGGTCTGGCGCCGCCGCTGCGCTGCTGCTAAGATTGGCCATCGGGATTTCAGCCTCCCGGCTCTTCACAGAAAGACGGTGTCCCGTCCAAGCGCTGGTAACACTCATTGGAGTATTCCGTGGACACCTCTTTCATTTCCGTTCCCTACATCAGCCCCGAAGAACTGGCCGCCCGCATGGGCCGCGCCGATGCGCCCCTGCTGCTTGACGTCCGGCGCGCGGGCAAATTTGCAGAAAGCCCGCACATGCTCGCCGCGGCGCGGCGCTGTGCACCTGAAGACGTGGCGGCGCTGGCTGCCGCCGGACCCGCGCGCGAGGTGATCGTGTATTGCGTCTATGGCCACGAGGTCAGTGCGGAGGCCACAGCGCTGCTGCGCGCTGCAGGCTGGGATGCACGCGCGCTGGCTGGCGGCATCGAAGGCGGAGAAGACGGTGTGGACAGCGCAGACAACATCGCCCAATGGCGCTTGACGCCGCTGCCCACCATGCGCAAGCGCGCCGACTGGGGCGTGACCGGCGAGCAGGTGTCGCGCTGGATCACCCGGGAGCGCCCCAAAATTGACCGCATCGCCTGTCCCTGGCTGATACGCCGTTTTATCGACCCGCGTGCCGAATTTTTTTATGTCCCGACAGCCCAGGTCTTCAGTGAAGCGGCGCGGCTGAAGGCCGTGGCCTATGACCTTCCGGGCGCACCGGTGACGCACGAGGGCGAATGGTGCAGCTTTGATGGTTTGCTTCGTGCGTTCGAGATTGAAGACCCGGCGGTGGACCGCCTGGCCCGCATCGTGCGCGGGGCCGATACCGGCCGGCTGGCGCTGGAGCCGCAGTGCGCCGGCTTGCTGGCCTTCTCGCTGGGTTTGTCCGGCTTGCACAGGGACGACCACCACATGCTGGAAGCCGCGATGCCGCTGTACGACGCGCTCTACGCCTGGTGCGCCAGCGAAGCCCAGTCCCTGTGGCAGGGAAAGTCTCCCGAGGGGCATAGCTGGAGGCCGGAAACCATGACAGGTGCTGCGGCATGAGGCCCGGGCAGGGCAACAAACCTGCGCCCGTGTCCTTTGAGGAGGCTTTCCGTTTCTGGCTCAAACTGGGCTTCATCAGTTTTGGTGGACCGGCAGGGCAGATTGCCATCATGCACCGCGAGCTGGTCGAGCAAAAGCGCTGGATCTCGGAAAGGCGTTTTCTGCATGCCCTCAACTACTGCATGCTGCTGCCGGGGCCGGAGGCGCAGCAACTCGCCACGTACATCGGCTGGCTCATGCACCGCAGCTGGGGCGGTGTGGTCGCGGGCGCACTGTTTGTGCTGCCCTCGCTTTTCATCCTGATTGCGCTGAGCTGGGTGTATGTGGTGTTCGGTGATGTGCCGCTGGTGGCCGGCATCTTTTACGGCATCAAGCCCGCCGTCGCGGCGATTGTGTTGCAGGCGGTGCACCGCATAGGCAGCAAATCGCTGAGAAATCCGCTGAAAGCGCCGGTCCCCTGGGCGGTGGCAGTGCTGAGTTTTATAGCCATTGCCTTTCTGGCTGTGCCCTTTCCGTGGGTGGTGCTGGCTGCGGCGCTGACAGGCTGGTTGTGCGCGCGTCACGCGCCTGGCCAGTTTGCCGCCGGCGGCGCTCACGGCTCGGCCAGCGCGGCCCACGGTCCGGCGCTGATTGACGACGACAGCCCCACACCGGCGCACGCGCGCTACAAAAAATCACGGCTGGCTGCGGTGCTGGCCGCGGGTGCCGTGCTCTGGCTGCTGCCCATGGGCGCGCTGCTGGCCTGGCAGGGCTGGAGCGGGGCCTTGACACAGATGAGCTGGTTTTTTACCAAGGCGGCGTTGCTGACTTTCGGCGGGGCTTATGCGGTGCTGCCTTATGTGTACCAGGGGGCGGTTGAACAGTTTGGCTGGCTCACCGGGCCGCAGATGATAGACGGCCTGGCACTCGGCGAAACCACGCCGGGGCCGCTGATCATGGTGGTGGCCTTTGTGGCTTTTGTCGGCGGCTGGACCAAGGAGGTTCTGGGACCGGATGCGCTGTTCCAGGGCGCCGTGCTGGCGGCCCTGCTGGTGACCTGGTTCACCTTTCTGCCCTCCTTCATCTTCATTCTGGCGGGCGGGCCGCTGGTGGAGTCCACCCACGGCAAGCTCCATTTCACCGCGCCGCTGGCGGCCATCACGGCGGCGGTGGTCGGTGTGATTGCCAGTCTCGCCCTGTTTTTTATCACGCATGTCGCTTTCCCGACGGGGGCGGGCGCCGGTTTTCTTTCAGGTATCGAGTGGCCGGCGCTGGCCATCATGCTGCTGGCCGGGGTGGCCCTGCTGCGCTACAAGGTGGGCGTGATCCCGGTGATTGCGGTTTGCGCCCTGGCCGGCTTGCTGCTGCGCTGGAGCGGCCTCGCCTGAACTGGCGGCGTTATGCTGTGGGCCATGTCAGGCCCGCCGCAACAAGCACTTTCCGCCACCCCCCCCCGCATGCTGGAGCGGCTGTTCGGCAGCTGGGTGCAGCAGGTCTCTGGCGCCACCTTGCGCGCAGATGCACAGGCCGCGTTGCTGGGTGCTGTGCTGGTGTTGCCGCAGGGCATTGCCTTTGCCACGCTGGCTGGCCTGCCGCCGGAATATGGCCTCTACACCGCGATTGTTCCGTGCATCATCGCCGCGCTGTTCGGCTCGAGCTGGCATGTGGTGTCCGGGCCGACCAACGCCAATTCGCTGGCCCTGTTTGCCATGCTGTCACCGCTTGCGCTGGCCTTCAGTCCGGCCTATATCCAGCTGGTCCTGGCGGTGACGGTGCTGGTCGGCGTCATGCAGTGGCTGATAGGGGCACTGCGCCTGGGGACGCTGGCCAATTTCATTTCACCGGCAGCACTTTTTGGCTTCACCTCAGGGGCGGCGTTGCTGATTGCGGTTTACGCGCTGCCGGATTTGCTGGGCCTGCCGGCGGCCGCAGAACACGGCGCTGGCGCGGTGCTGCTGCATGTCACAGCCATGTTCCGCGCCGTGCAACCCGCCGCGCTGGCCGTGGCAGCTGTGACCCTGGCAACGGCCCTGTTGCTCAGGCGGCTGCGGGCCCGCTGGCCGCATATGCTGGCCGGTCTGGTGGCCGGCACTTTGCTGGCCTGGGGCTGGAGCCGCCTTTTTGGCGGTGCGGCACCGCCCTTGCGCACCGTGGGTGTGATCGCCACACCCTGGCCGGTATTTGCCATCCCCAGCGTCAGCTGGTCGGCCTTGTCCGAGTTGCTGGGGCTGGCGTTTGCACTGACCATTGTGGCGCTCGGGCAATCCATTTCAATTGCCAAGGCGGTGGCAGTACGCTCCGGCCAGCGTATCGATGCCAACCGCGAATTCCGCGGCCAGGGCCTGTCCAATATCGTCGGCGGCTTCTTTTCGTCTTATGTGTCCTGCGGGTCGCTGAACCGGTCGCTGCCGAATCTGGAGGCCGGTGCCCGCACACCGCTGGCGGCCGTGTTTTCTGCTGTCCTGCTGCTGGCGCTGGTGGCGCTCAGCGCAAGCCTGCTGGCCCAGATTCCGATGGCAGCGCTGGCGGCGCTGCTGTTGCTGGTGGCCCTGTCGCTGCTCGATGCCTCGCGCTGGAAACAGCTCTTTGCGCACAGCCGCAGCGAGTTTGCCGTGGCACTGGCGACGCTCGTGGCGACCGTGACCCTGCGGCTGGAAATCGCCATCCTGCTGGGCACCCTGCTGTCGCTGATGTCGTTTCTGTACCGCACTTCCAGGCCGGCGATGCGCAGCATGGGCTTCAACAGCCGCGCGCCGGACCGGCAGTTTGTGGTGCTGGCCGATGCGGAGCATCCACTGCCTGAATGCCCGCAGCTCAAGCTGCTGCGCATGGAAGGCGAAGTCTATTTCGGCGCGACCCAGCATGTGGCCGACACCCTGCACGCCTTGCGCCACACGCCGCAACCGCAAAAACATTTGCTGGTGATGGGCAAAAGCATGAACTTCATCGATTTGGCCGGCGCGCAGCTCTGGGAGCAGGAACTTGCTGCGCGCCGCGCCATGGGCGGCGACTTGTACTTTCACCGGCCTCGGCCCGAGGTGATCCAGATGTGGCAGACCACGGGTTTTACGCGTCTGCTGGGCCCTGAACACCAGTTTTCCGACAAGCGCAGCGCAATTGCGACCATTTTCAAACGGCTGGACCCGGCGATTTGCCGGCAATGTACAGCGCGCATTTTCGAAGAGTGCCGCAGCGTGCCGGGCCCTGGTCCGGCGACAGCGGCAGCTACATCGCCGCCTTGAACCCCAGGCGCTGCAGCAGCGCCGTTGCGGCCGCCGGTGCCCGTTCTTTGGCGCCGTTGATGAAAAACACAAAAACATCGCGCGCGCCCGCCTTGCCTTTGACGGGTGCGGCCACACGCGGCAGATTGGCCGGCTCGCCGCCTGCGGCCCAGGTGTGTGCCTTGTCCGCCCAGCCGTCCAGGGCCTGGGGCGCGTAGCCGGTCTGGCGGCTGGCCTCGCTGCACATCAGGCGCGCGTAGACAAAATCAGCCGTGAGATCGGCCAGCGAGGGGAAGTCCGGCGCGTCGCAAAACACCGTCGCGCAGTGGTAGCGGCGCGCCAGTTGCAGAAAGGCCGGCGACAGAAAGCTGGGGTGCCGCACGTCGAGCACATGGCGCAGCGCAAGACCGTCCACCTGTTGCGGCAGCAGCGCCAGAAAGGCTTCAAAGTCGCCGGCCTCGAACACCTTGGTCGGCATGAACTGCCAGACGATGGGGCCGAGCTTGGCGCCCAGTTCGCTGATGCCGCTGCCCACAAAACGCGTGATCGACTCGCCGGCTTCGGCGAGTACGCGGCGGTTCGTGGCGAAGCGGCTGGCCTTGAGTGAAAAAACAAAATCTTCGGGCGTTTCGTCGTGCCATTTGGCAAAACTCGCGGGCTTGAAGCTGCTGTAGTAGGTGCCGTTGACTTCAATGGCGCTGAGCTGGCGGCTGGCGTAAGCCAGCTCCTGGCTGTGCGGCAGCCCCGCCGGATAAAAGTTGTCGCGCCACGGCGCGTAAGTCCATCCGCCTGTGCCAACCCGGATTGGGCCGGGCCGGTTTGAAGGGTCTTTCAAGGCTTGCCTCTTTGCAAGGGTGATACAGGCGACATGGTGGCAGAAAAATACCCCGCTGCGCGCGGTTCCCGCCTGCAGCGGGTCTGGCAGCACGGGCCCGGGAGGGGTACAGTACGCGGTTGCGCCAACTTTTTCCGGAGCCTCCATGAACGCCCCTTTGCACCGCGAAATACCCGCCTCTGTTCTGAACACCGCGCAGGCCCTGAGCGATGTGAGCGCCCGCTGGGACGGCGACATCGTCCAGCAGATCTCCGACTACATCACCATCCCCGCCAAGTCGCCCTCGTTTGACGCCGACTGGGCCGGCCATGGCCACATCGACACCGTGATGCGCAATGCGGCGGCCTGGGTCGAGGCGCAGAAGGTGGACGGCCTCAAGCTCGAGATCGTGCGGCTGGCAGGCCGCACGCCGGTGCTGTTCTTCGAGGTGCCCGCCACCAAAACCGGCTCCACCGAAACCGTGCTGATGTACGGCCACCTCGACAAGCAGCCCGAGTTCACGGGCTGGCGCAACGACCTCGGGCCCTGGACACCCAGGTACGAAGACGGCAAGCTGTTTGGCCGGGGCGGCGCTGACGACGGTTATGCGGTGTATGCCAGCATCGCCGCCATCCAGGCCCTGAAGGCGCAGAAGGTGCCACACCCGCGCATCGTCGGCCTGGTCGAAACCTGCGAGGAAAGTGGCTCTTACGACCTGCTGCCGTATGTGGACGCCTTGCGCACCCGCTTGGGGGATGTGGGCCTGGTGATCTGCCTGGACTCCGGCGCCGGCAACTACGACCAGCTCTGGCTGACAACTTCGCTGCGCGGCATGGCCAGTGGTGTGCTGAAGGTGCAAATCCTGACGGAAGGCGTGCACTCCGGCGACGCCAGTGGCCTGGTGCCTTCGAGTTTTCGCATCATGCGCCAGGTGCTGGACCGGCTGGAAGACAGCAAGACCGGCACCCTGTTGCCGCAGAGTTTTCACTGTGAAATTCCCGCCGAACGGCTGGCGCAGGCCAAAGCCACTGCGCAGATCCTGGGTGACCAGATCTACCAGCGTTTTCCCTGGGCGCATTACGACTGCGGCGGCGCCACCACCTTTGCGCTGCCCACCACCACGGACCCGGTCCAGGCCCTGCTCAACCGCACCTGGAAGCCGACCCTCAGCGTGACCGGCGCCGACGGCTTTCCCGAAATGGGCAACGCCGGCAATGTGCTGCGTCCTTACACCGCCTTCAAGCTGTCGCTGCGCCTGCCGCCGCTGGTGGACGCCGCCAGTGCGGTGCAGGAGCTCAAAACCCTGCTCGAGGACAACGCGCCGTATCAGGCCAAAGTGACGTTTGAAAGCGCTGGCGGTGCGACCGGCTGGAACGCGCCCGGCACCGCGCCCTGGTTTGACGCGGCACTCAACGAGGCTTCGCAGGCCTACTACGGCGCGCCCTGCGGCACCATTGGCCAGGGCGGCACCATCCCGCTGATGAACATGCTGAGCCAGGGTTTTCCGAAAGCCCAGATGATGGTCTGCGGCGTGCTGGGGCCGAAGAGCAATGCGCACGGGCCGAACGAGTTTTTGCATGTGCCTTACGCCAAAAAAATCACGGCAGCGGTGGCACACGTCATTGCCCGGATGCCGTGAGCGGGCGCCAGCCTGTCGACACCCGCATGGACACCGCGCTGTTGGCTCCTTTTACCGCCAGAGACGGTGAAAACCTGGCCTTGTACGAGTGGCCCATGCAGGCCTGGCAACAGGACCACACCCTGCCGCCACGCGCGGCGGTGCTGATTGTTCACGGGCTGGGCGAACATGCCAGCCGCTACGACCATGTGGCGCGGCAACTGCTGGACTGGGGTTTTGCCGTGCGTGCTTACGACCAGCGCGGCCACGGTGAATCGGGTGGCGCGCGTGGCGGCCTGTCCAGCGAAGCGCTGCTGCTGGAAGACCTGGCCGAGGTGGTGGACGACACCCGGCTGCGCTCCCTGAGCCTGTTGCGCACACCCGATGGGGCCGACACGGTCCAGCCGCTGCCGCTGATTTTGCTGGGCCACAGCCTGGGCGGCCTGGTGGCGGCGCGTTTTGTGTCGCTGGGCATGCGGCCGGTGGACGGGCTGGTGCTGTCTTCACCGGCGCTGGACCCAGGCCTCAATGCCATCCAGAAACTGCTGCTGGCCGTTTTGCCGGCGATTGCGCCGGATTTGCGCATCAACAACGGCCTGAATCCGGCCTATATCTCGCACGATGCGCAGGTGGTGCGCAAATACCAGGCCGATCCGCTGGTACACGCCAAAATTTCCGCCCGTCTGGCCAGGTTCATCGCCAGCGCCGGTCCGGCCACCGTGGCGGCCGCCGGCAACTGGGCCACGCCGACGCTGCTGATGTATGCGGGCGCCGACAAGCTGGTCAATCCGGCCGGCAGCCGCGCCTTTGCCGAGGCGGCAGCCCGCGGCCCTGGGGCCAAGGTGCTCACCGTCAAATGTTTTGACGAGCTCTACCACGAGATCTTCAACGAGCTCGATGCCGCGCCGGTGTTTGCCGCCCTGAAGGCCTGGCTGGACGCCAGGTTCTAAGTAAAATCGGGCTGCAGCCCTTATTTGGCAGGCGCAAGCAGCTACTGGATTGATAGCGCTTTCAGACGGCCGGCCGGCGCCGCTGCTGCAGCCCCAGCCAGATCAGCGCCAGGCCGGTGACGCCCAGCGGCAGCAGGCTGCCCAGATTCAGCAGCGTCCAGCCTTGCGTGGTCACCAGCACGCCAGAGGCCAGCGAGGACAGCGCCAGCACCGCAAACACGCAGAAATTGAGCGCGCCCTGGGCCTTGTCTTTTTCTTCCGGCCGGTAAGCGGTCAGGGCCAGGGTGGTGCTGGCGGTGAAAAGGAAGTTCCAGCCCAGCCCCAGCAAAAACAGCGCCAGCAGAAACTGCTGGAATTCGACGCCCGACAGCGCAATCAGCACACACAGCACATTGAGCGCCAGCCCGGTGGCCATGATGGGCAGGGTGCCAAAACGCTTGATCAGGTGACCGGTGAAAAAGCCGGGCGCAAACATGCCGATGACATGCCATTCCAGCACGGTCGCGGCGTCGGAAAAAGGCAGGCCGCAGACCTGCATGGCAATCGGGGTGGCGGCCATCAGCAGGTTCATCACGCCATAACCCAGGGCGCCGGCAGCGGCGGCAACCATGAAGGCCGGCTGGCGCATGATCTGCCGCAGTGGCCGACCGCCCGAGGCCGCCTGCAGCACCGGTGGCGGCGGAAAATGGATAAAAGCCAGCAGTGCCATGGCCAGCAGCGCCACGCCGGCCAGGGCCAGGTAAGCGCCGGCAAAAGGCACGGCGGTCAGTGTGCGGGTAGCGGCCGCGAGATTGGGGCCGGCGATGGCGCCCAGCAGGCCCCCGGCCAGCACCAGCGAAACCGCTTTTTCGCGGAAGGAGGCGAGGGCGAGTTCTGCCGCCGCAAAGCGGTAAAGCTGGGCGTTGGCGTTGTAATAACCGGCGATCACCGTGGCCGCCACCAGCAGCCAGAAGTTTCTGCTGTAGGCGGCATAACAACACAGCAGCGCCGACAGCACGGCCACGATCAGGCCCAGCTGGAAAGAGGCCTTGCGGCCAAAACGTTTCTGCGTGCGCGCCACGATGCCGGTGGACAGGGCGCCACCGACGACGTAACCCATGACCGGCAAGGTCGCCATCCAGCCCAGCGGCGCCAGGCTCAAACCGACTAGGCCGTTGATGGCAATGAAGGTGACGTTGTTGGTCAGGAACAGGCCCTGGCAGACGGCCAGCAGCCAGAGGTTGCGGTTCATGCGCCTCCCAGAGTGAGGACGGCCAGGCAGGCCAGTGGCGCGGTTTCTGCGCGCAGGATGCGCTCGCCGAGCGACACCGGAACAAAGCCGTGCTGCACGGCGAGGTCTTCTTCGCTGGGGCTCAAGCCGCCTTCCGGGCCGCTGAGCAGCGTGACCGGCGCCGTGCCAGGGTACAAGGCCAGCGTGCTGACCAGCGGCTGCGTCCCGGCGCGCAGGGACAGCAGCAGCCGGGGCGCTCCGGGGGTGGGCGGGGCCAGCGCCGCCGCCCAGTCGACCAAGCTGCTGATGGCGTGTACCAGCGGCAGCCGGTTGCGGCCGCACTGCTCACAGGCGGCAATCGCCACGCCCTGCCAGTGGGCCCGTTTTTTCCCGGCGCGCTCGCCCTTCAGGCGCAACACGGCACGTTCGGTCATCAGCGGCGTGATGCTGGCCGCGCCGAGCTCGCAGGCTTTTTCCACCAGCCAGTCCATGCGTTCGTTGGCCGGCATGCCCAGCACCAGGTGCACCGGTCGCGCGGCCTCGCGCTCCAGTGCCGAATGTGCGCCCATGCGCACCGCCACCTCGCTGCGGCCCATGCGTTCCACCGTCGCCTCAAACTCACCACCCTGGTTGTTGAACAGCGTGATCAGGTCGCCGGGCTGCAGCCTGAGCACCTGGACATGGCGCGCCGCATGTGCGGGCAGCTGCACCGATTCGCCGGCATGCAGCGGCAAGTCCGCGTAGAAGCGGGCGCTCATGGGGGCCACCGCCCGGCATCCCGTGCGCTATCAAATGAATAGCTGCTTGCGCTCATTGTCAAAGGGCTCAGGCCGTTTTTTGCCCGTATGTATGCGGTCAAAACGTGTAACCTACGCGGGTTTCGTTGCCTTCAATCTCATCGAGCAGCACCATCAGCGGCCCGAGCTGGCGGTAGCGGGCACAGGTTGCGCGGGCGTAGCTGATGAATCGCGGTGTGTCGGCCAGGTATCTGGGCTTGCCGTCACGCAGCGTCAAACGCGCGAAGATGCCGAGAATCTTGAGGTGGCGCTGCAGGCCCATCCATTCCACCGCGCGGTAAAACTCGCCGAAATCGTCGCCGACCGGCAGGCCTGCCTTGCGCGCCTGTTCCCAGTAACGCACGGTGATCTCGAGCACAAAGTCTTCCGGCCAGCTGATGAAGGCGTCGCGCATCAGGCTGGCGATGTCGTAGGTGATGGGGCCGTAGACCGCGTCCTGGAAGTCCAGCACCCCCAGCTGCTTTGCGTTGTCGCTGACCATCAGATTGCGCGGCATGAAGTCGCGGTGCACATACACCCGTGCGCCGCCCAGCGATTGCAGGTTGCTGGCCTTGATCTGCGCAAACAGGCCGTCGAGCTTGCTGCGCAGCGCGCTGTCGATGGGGATGCCGCGATGCTGCGCCACATACCAGTCCGGAAACAGGGCCAGCTCGCGCGACAGCAGGGCGTCGTCGTAAGGCTGCAGCACATCCGGCCGCGAGGCCAGTTGCCAGCTGATCAGGGCGTCTACAGCCTGGCGGTACAGCGCGTAAGCCTGCTGGGGTCTGGCTGCATCACTTTGCTGCTCAATCACATCGAGCATGGTTTGTGCACCCAGATCGCTGAGCAGCATGAAGCCCCGGGCTTGATCCCAGGCCAGCACGCGCGGGGCGTTCAGGCCGGCGTCGGCCATCAACCCGGCAATCTTTACAAACGGCTGGCAGTCCTCCTGCGCCGGTGGTGCGTCCATGATGATGCAGCTGGCGCCGTCCTCTGTCTGCACCCGGAAGTAGCGCCGGAAACTGGCATCGGCCGAGGCCGCACGCACGCTGGCCGGCAGCAGGCGGTGGGCTGCGCTGTTGGCCTGCAGCCAGTGGGCAAAGGCCTCGGCCCGGGCCGCGTCTGGCCAGGCGATGGAAGAGTCGGTCATGCGGTGTTTTGGCCGATCTTCAGCGGGCAATTCAAAAGATGGCGGATGGGGTGGGTGGGCATAGGATAATCGGGCCTGTTTTTATAAACGGGTTTATCTCATACTTCCGATGCATCGCGCATCCCGCTCGCGTTTTATTCTCTCCCCGGTCGCTCATGCCGCCTTCAGTCTGGTGTCCTGCACTGCGCTGGGGCTTGGCCATGTGGGCGCGGTTTTTGCGCAGTCGCCCGTTCTGCAGGGGCAGGCCCGACCCTTTGGTGCGCCACGCATCCCGCTGCCACCATTGCGCGAGCCGGCGCCGGGTGAGCTCAGAAGCACGCCCATGCTGGCCGAACAGCCGCCGGGCGGACCCGGCGTGGAGCTGCCCACCTTTGTTTATGGGGATCGCCTGACCGGACGCCCGGACCTGGAAACCACGGTCGATGGCAATGCCGAGCTGCGCCGGGGCGCATCGTCGATACGCGCGGACCGCATCGAGTACGACCAGCCGACCGATCTGGTCAAGGCGCGCGGCAATGTTCGCGTCAACAGCGGCGGCAACCTCTACAACGGCCCCGAACTTGAAATCAAGCTCGACACCTTCGAGGGCTTTTTCCTGACGCCCGATTACCGGTTCCTGCAAAACGACGGTTACGGCAGCGCCGACCGCGCGGATTTCATTGACGAGAAACGCCTGGTGGCAACCAATGGCACCTTCACCACCTGCCAGCGCGGCGAAGGCCCGAGCTGGATGCCTGCCTGGATCGTCAGGGCCAGCACCATCAAGTTTGACAAGGAAGCGGATGTGGGCGAGGCCTCGGGCGGCGTGCTGCGCTTCATGAACGTGCCGATTCTTGCCGCGCCGACCTTCAGCTTTCCGCTCAGCGACAAGCGCAAGTCGGGGCTGTTGCCGCCGACCCTGGCCATTGACAATATCAGCGGCACTTCGGTGACGGTGCCCTATTATTTTGACATTGCCCCGAACCGGGACGCCACTTTCTCGCCCAGCATCATGAGCAAGCGCGGCGTGGACCTGGCCGGTGAGTTCCGTTATCTGGAGCGTGACTACAAGGGCGAGCTGCGCGCCAGCCTGCTGCCCAATGACCAGCTGCGCAACCGCACCCGCTGGTCCTACAACTACCTGCACAGCGGCACCTCGAACATCGGGTTCAAGACGGTTGGCAGCCTGGGCTACAACCTGAATTTGAACCGGGTCAGCGATGACAACTACTGGCGCGATTTCCCGCGTTCAGGCACGGTGCTGACGCAGCGGCTGCTGCCCAGTTCGGGCAGTGTGAGCTGGACCCAGGGCTACCTGACGACCACATTCGGCGCGACGACCTACCAGACGCTGCAGGACGTGAACTCGGTCATCGTGCCGCCTTATGACCGCCTGCCGCAGCTGACGTCCACTTACGCGCGCTTCAATGCGCCGCTGGCAGGATTCAGCGGGCTTGATTATTCGGTCACCGCCGACTTCACCCGTTTCCAGTCCGACAGCGCGCTGACCCGGCAGCCCAATGCGAATCGCGCCTTTGCCCTGGCGCAGGTGAGTCGGCCCTGGATCAGCCCTGCGGGTTACATCACGCCCAAGCTGCTGCTCAACAGCACCCACTACCAGTTTGACGCGCCCCTGGTCAACGGCGCGCGCTCGGCCTCCCGTGTCCTGCCGACCTTCAGCCTGGACAGTGGCCTGACCTTTGAGCGCGAGACCAGTTTTTTCGGCCAGAGCTTCACCCAGACGCTGGAGCCGCGGGCGTTTTATGTCAACACGCCCTACCGCAACCAGAGCCATTTGCCCAATTACGACTCGGGTCTGAACGCTTTCAACTTTGCCACGCTGTTCACAGAGAACGAGTTTGTCGGCAATGACCGCATTTCCGACTCGCACATGCTGACAACCGGCGTGACGTCCCGTCTGCTGGATCCCGATACCGGCGCAGAAGCCCTGCGCCTGGGCGTGGCGCAGCGAGCCCGTTTCAAGGACCGGCAAGTGAGGCTGCCGGGCGAGGTACCGGTGTCAGAGCGCTTCAGCGACCTGCTGTTTGGAGCCTCTGTCAATCTGACGCCCGCCTGGGCGATCGACAGCACGGTGCAGTACAACCCCAAAACCAAACTTTCGGAACGCTCCACCATAGGCGGGCGTTTCAGTCCCAGCAACTACCGGGTCGTCAGTGCGGTATACCGGCGCCAGCGCAATGTCAGCGAGCAATACGATATAGGCTGGCAATGGCCGATCAATGACCTGTGGGGCGACACCGGCAAAGACCTGGGGCCGGGTCGCGGCCTGGGTGGCGGCCGCCTGTACACCGTCGGGCGTCTGAACTACAGCGTTCCAGACAAGAAGTTTGTGGACATGGTGCTGGGCCTTGAATACGACGGCTGCTGCTGGATCGCCCGTGTGGTGCTGGAGCGCAGCCAGCTCAGCCGAGTGGCCAACAGCACCGCCATCAAGTTCCAGCTGGAATTTGTCGGTTTCTCACGCATCGGGCCCAGCCCGCTGAAAACCCTGAAAGCCAATGTTCCGCGTTACCAGTACCTGCGCGAGCAGGGCGCTGCGCCCAGCCGTTTTACCAACTATGACTAAATCCAGCACCACTTCCCACTGTTGTTCTCGCCCCCTGGTTGCCGCCTTGCTGCTGGCCCTTTCGGCTGGAGCGGCCTGGACGCAGACCCTCAGGCCGCCCGGCCAGTTGCGTTTGCCCGGATTCACCTCTGCCGCCCCGGCCGGCTCTGCGATCGGCCAGCGCCAGGCCGACTACATTGTGGCGGTGGTCAATTCGGAGCCGATCACCAACAACGAAGTGCGCGCCCGCATGTTGCGCACCGAGCAGCAGATGGCCCAGCAGGGCACCCAGGTGCCACCGCGCAACGAGCTGGCTCGGCTGCTGCTGGAGCGCATGATCAGCGAACGGGCGCAATTGCAGCTGGCCAAGGACCAGGGGGTTCAGGTCAGCGAAGGGATGGTGGATGAGGCGGTTCTGAATGTGGCCCGGCAGAACCAGATCTCGGTCGAGGAATTGCGCCAGCGCATGAGCGCGCAGGGCCTGGTGTTTACGCAGTTCCGTACCGATCTGCGCAATGAGCTTTTGCTCAACCGGATTCGGGAGCGCGAGCTGGACGCACAGTCCAAGGTCAGCGAGCAGGAGATCGACCAATACCTGCGTGAACAGGAGACCGGCAGCGCCGGGGTGCCCCAGCAGATCAATCTGGCACAGATTCTGGTGGTGGTTCCGGAGAACGCCAGCGCGGATCAGCTGGCGGCCTTGCAGGCCCGGGCACAGCTCGCTGCGCAGCGCGCCCGTGCCGGGGTTGATTTTGCGACGCTGGTCGCCGAATTTTCCGGTGCGCCCGGCCGCAGCGCGGACGGCCAGATGGGCCTGCGTGATGCCGATCGTTATCCCCAGTTGTTCATCGATACGACGCAGAATGTGCCGATTGGCGGCATTGCCGGGCCGGTTCGCAGCGGCGCGGGCTTTCATGTGCTCAAGGTGCTGGAGCGCAAGAGTGCCGGCATGCCGGGTGCGGCGGTGGCCGAAACCCGGGCACGGCACATCCTGTTGCGCCCCGGCGACCGGCTCACCGAGCAGGCGGCCGTGGCGCGCCTGGCGGATTTCAAGAAGCGCATTGTGGCCGGACAGGCCGATTTTGCCGCGCTGGCGCGTGAAAACAGCCAGGACGGATCCGCCAAGGACGGCGGTGACCTCGGCTGGGCCGCTGCGGGCCAATACGTGCCGGAGTTTGAGGCCCAGATGAACAGCCTGGCGCCTGGCCAGGTGGGGGACCCCCTGGTGTCGCGCTTTGGTGTTCACCTGATTCAGGTGCTGGAGCGGCGCAGTGTCAAGCTCTCTGCGCGCGAGCAGCGCGAAATCGTGCGGGGCACCTTGCGTGAGAAAAAGTTCGAAGAAGCCTATGGTGCCTGGGCCCAGGAGGTCCGCGGTCGGGCCTATGTGGAGTTCCGGGAGCCGCCCCAATAGTGGTTTGCGCTTTCCATCTCGTGCAGTGCGAAAGCCGGTGCCGGTGATGGCTGCGGGGCGCTATACCGTATGAAGCATATTCCGCGCAAACGGTTCGGCCAGCATTTCCTGACCGACCGCTCAATCATTGAAGACATCGTTCAGGCGATCGCGCCCAGACCCGGCCAGGCCGTGGTTGAAATTGGCCCGGGGCTGGCGGCACTGACGCAGCCGCTGGCCGAGCGGCTCGGCCACCTCACGGTGATCGAACTGGACCGCGATCTGGCGCAGCAGCTGCGTGCCCATCCCCTGCTGACCGTGCTGCAGGCCGATGTCCTCAAGGTGGACTTCGTGTCCCTTGCCCAAACCATGGGAGCCACACCGCCTGCCAGGATACGTGTGGTCGGAAATTTGCCCTACAACATTTCCACGCCCATCCTGTTTCATTTGCTCGATGCGGTGGCCGTCATAGAAGACCAGCACTTCATGCTGCAAAAAGAAGTGATTGATCGCATGGTGGCGCGCCCGGCGACCAGCGACTATGGCCGCCTCAGCGTGATGCTGCAGTGGCGCTACGCGATGGAAAACGTGCTGGCGGTGCCGCCACTCAGTTTTGACCCGCCGCCCCGGGTCGACAGTGCGGTGGTGCGCATGGTTCCTCACGCCACACCCGTGGCAGTCGATGTGGCGCTCCTGAGCGAGATGGTGCGTGTGGCTTTCAGTCAGCGGCGCAAGCTGCTGCGTCATTCGCTCGGCAAGTGGCTGGATGCGCGCCCGAATGCCCCGCTATTTGATCTGCAGCGCCGCGCCGAGGAGGTGCCCGTGGCCGAGTACCTCGCACTGGCGCAAGCCCTGGGCGTTGCGCCTGAGTCGCTACAAAAATCATAGCTATTTGCGCGCGCCAAACAAGGGCGACAAGCGGATCGGGCATAAAAAAAGCCCGTCGTTGAACGGGCTTTTTGCAGCATAAGTAATTGCCGGCTCAGGCAGCTGCCAACCAGTATCCCGCATTAAAGGGGCTGCTCATGCGCAGCGCCAAGGGCGAGACGTCGAGAAGTTTGTCGGTTGGCATCGGTTCATCACCGTCTGCGCTGTTTGCTTGCTGGGCCTCATTTGCCCGATCCCCTTGGCCAATGTCTGGGGAGCGGGCTACAGAAAAGAATAGAAACATCGGAACGGTATCTTTCGATCCGCCCAGTAGTCGGCTGCATCTCGGAAAATGTCCAGCAGCTGCTCGCGTGCCTCCTTGTCGAACTTGGCGTTCGCAGGAATCTGCTCCAGCAAGACAATAAAGCCGGGTTGCGCGCCGGACTTGTGAACCAGGTCCGTCATGCAGTCGTACAGCGCATCAAAGTTTTTACCAAAGTGCGCCGGGAATGTGTACTGCGCCGCAATCATGTCCAGCACATCCTGCTTGCTCTGGGCATTGCCCAGGTTGGCATACAGGAAATGGTGGCCCAGCTGTGTGGCGGCCTCCTGCAAATCCTGCACGCGAAAAGCGCGTATGGATTGCACGATATTGGGTCTTACAGTACGAAGTGGCATATCCATCTCCGCGTCTCTTTCTTAAGTCAACAACTCAAAGTTGACGATCACTGCTGAACTGACTGAACGATTCTGCGAAAACTCGCGTAGTGATCATCGGTGTAATAACAAGCATCGGGCGCGGAGGGGATCAAACCACCACAAACAATGCGCCGGGCACCCCGACTGCGTTCACCGGGAGTCTTGACGGTGTATTCGCGGTAGTAACCGCGATTTCTGGCCGGGAGTATCTTTTCCCGGTTGCCAAACACCGAGCCGTCCTTGTCGTACTTGAACGGCCCCCCCTGGTAAATCAACCTGACCATGTTGCGGCCCTGCTCGGGCAGGGCCGTGTTTGCAATGGTGCTGACTTCGGCGCCGGGGGCAGGCCCCTTGGCCTGTACCGTGACAGGACTGAGTCCTGTCCACAAAGCAGCCAGAACGACTGCGACCGTCAGCCGCCAACCGGGCCCACTTTTTCGCAACATGAAAAAACGTCTTTCTTGAACCCGGGCCAGCCGCTACAGCCTTCGCCGGAGCCGGGTTAACCCTTAAATTTCAAGAGCTAGAGTTTGACCCATCTTGGGGAAAAATGCAAGTGCCTGCCCAAAATTTGGGCAGGCTTCAGCCGCGAAAAAGAGTTAAAAAGTTAGTACTAGCTACCTAAACGAGGCTTATCGGGAGGCGTTCGCATCCGCGACGGTGAGGGCTGTCATATTCACAATCCGACGCACGGTTGTACTGGCTGTGAGGATATGCATGGGCTTGGCGGCGCCGAGCAGCACCGGGCCGATGGCAATATTGCCGCCCGCTGCGGTTTTGAGCAGGTTATAGGCAATATTGGCTGCGTCGATGTTGGGCAGTACCAGCAAATTGGCTTCCCCGGCCAGGCTGCTGTTGGGCATCACCAGAGCGCGGGATGCCGCATCGAGCGCCACATCGCCGTGCATTTCGCCATCAACTTCAAGCCACGGGGCCTGCTCGCGCAGCAGCGCCAGCGTCCGGCGCATTTTGAGCGCGCTGGGCAGGTTGGAGGAACCGAAATTCGAGTGCGACAGCAGCGCGGCTTTGGGCTTGATGCCGAAACGCATCATTTCCTCAGCAGCCAGGGTGGTGATTTCCGCCAATTGTTCCGCCGTCGGGTCGTAGTTGACATGGGTATCGACCAGAAAAACCTGGCGGTCGGGCAGCATCAGCCCGTTCATGCAGGCATAGGTGCAAACGCCCGGGCGTTTGCCAATCACCTGGTCCAGGTAGTCCAGGTGGTGCGAGGTGGTGCCCCAGGTGCCGCAGATCAGGCCATCAACATCGCCCTTGTACAGCAGCATGCCGGCGATCAGGGTCAGGCGGCGGCGCATCTCGATCTTGGCCATTTGTGCCGTCACCCCCCGGCGCTCCATGAGCCCATGGTAGGTCTGCCAGAAATCCCGGTAGCGGTGGTCCTGCTCGACGTTGACGATGTCGTAGTCGAGCTCTTCCTTCAGCCGCAGCCCGAATTTCTCGATGCGCTGGGCGATCACCGCCGGCCGGCCAATCAGGGTCGGACGGGCCAGCCCTTCGTCCACAACGATCTGGCAGGCACGCAGCACGCGCTCTTCTTCACCTTCGGCGTAGGCCACACGTTTTTTGCCGGCCTTCTTGGCGGCGGCAAAAATCGGCTTCATGGTGGTGCCGGAGGCGTACACAAAGCTTTGCAGCTTCTCGCGGTAGGCGTCCATGTCGGTGATGGGGCGCAGCGCCACACCGCTGTCCGCTGCGGCCTGCGCCACGGCGGGCGCAATCTTCATCATCAGGCGCGGGTCAAAAGGCTTGGGAATCAGGTATTCCGGGCCAAACGCCAGCTTTTCTCCTGTGTAGGCGGCGGCTACCACCTCGCTTTGCTCGGCCTGGGCCAGTTCGGCAATGGCGTGAACAGCGGCAATTTCCATTTCGATGGTGATGGTGGATGCACCGGCATCGAGAGCGCCGCGGAAAATATAGGGGAAACACAGGACGTTGTTGACCTGGTTCGGGTAATCCGTACGTCCCGTGGCCATGATGGCGTCATCGCGAACCGACTTGACATCTTCGGGTGTGATTTCCGGGTTCGGGTTGGCCAGGGCAAAAATGATGGGTTTGGCCGCCATCTTCCTGACCATGTCTTTCTTGAGTACACCACCTGCCGAGAGGCCCAGAAAGATGTCTGCGCCTTCGATGATGTCGTTCAAGGTCCTGGCGTCGGTTTTCTGCGCGAACTGGATCTTGTCTTCATCCATGAGTTCGGTGCGCCCCTCGTAAACCACACCCGCCAGATCGGTCACATAGACGTTGTGGCGCGGAATGCCGAGTTTGAGCAACAGGCCAAGGCAGGCCAGCGCCGCAGCACCGGCGCCCGAGGTGACAAGCTTGACCTGCTTCGGATCTTTGCCGACGACCTTCAGCGCGTTCAGCATGGCTGCGCCGACCGTGATGGCGGTGCCGTGCTGGTCATCATGGAAGACCGGGATCTTCATGCGTTTGCGCAGCTCCCGTTCGACATAAAAGCAGTCGGGTGCCTTGATGTCTTCGAGGTTGATGGCCCCGAAAGTGGGCTCCAGCGAAGCGATGATATCGACCAGCCTGGCCGGGTCTTTCTCGTCGATCTCAATGTCAAACACATCAATGCCGGCAAATTTCTTGAACAACACCCCCTTGCCTTCCATGACGGGTTTGGAGGCCAGCGGACCGATGTCTCCCAGGCCCAGCACGGCCGTGCCATTGGTGATCACCGCGACCAGGTTGCCCCGGCTGGTGTATTTGAAGGCGGCGTTGGGGTCTTTGACAATTTCTTCGCAAGGAGCGGCGACGCCGGGGGAATAGGCCAGTGCCAGGTCACGCTGGTTGACAAGCTGCTTGGTCGCAGCGATGGCGATCTTGCCAGGGGTCGGAAACTCGTGGTACTCCAGCGCGGCGCGACGCAGTTCCTCACGTTTTTCCTGGCTATCGGGGGCGGCGGGCACTGTGGGCATTAATTTTGTCTCCGGGATGGCGGCCCCGGCGGGGCCGTCAATTTCTTGTAAGGTCTGCGATTGTAGGGGGTGCAACGGGAAAACCCTAGTACGTGAATCTACGCAAACCGGTGGAGCGGCTTTGACTTTTTCACAAAGGTCCATGCGGCGCCATTTTGGGGTCACGCCAAGCGGCATAGCGCGCCGCTAAATCCATCACGCAATTGCATTGAAACAGGCACAAATTCGCAGGCCAGCCACAAATTACGGCTGGAAAATTGTCAAGTGATAAAAAAACAGTTAAAACAATGACTTGCAACAATTTGTTAGCAAAAGGCTTGATTGAAACGCGCGGCTATTTTGACCATTTTCCGCGTCTGCTTGGTGCTGCAGGCTGCGCTAGCATGGCCGAATAGTTTTGCGCAGCAAAGGCTGAGGCCGGATGCCGGGACATTGCAAGAGCCCCAGCGGCAGATTCCCCTGTTGCCACAACCGGGCGCGCCGCAAATCACCTTGCCTGCGGCCAAGCCGGTCTCCGCCGGCGAGACCGCCGTGCGAATCACGCCCGCAGCCTTCCGCATCGAGGGAAACAGCCTGTTTGACAGCGCTACCTTGACGGGTCTGATCGCGGACCGGATCAACCGGCCGACCGACCTGGCTGGATTGGTAGAGGCGGCTGGGCAGATCAGCCGCTATTACCGTGCAAAGGGCTACATGCTGACGGAGGCCTACCTGCCGGAACAGGCCTTTCAGGCAGCCGGGGGCACCGTCACCATCGCCGTCGTCGAAGCGCGGGTGGGCCGTGTCCGGGTGCAGGTAGATGGTCACGAAGGGTCGGCGTCGTTTGTCCAGCGCGTGGTTGCCAACAACCTGAAGCCAGGTGCTTTCATCAGTGAAAACCTGCTCGACAAGCCGGTTCTGCTGCTGCGTGATCTGGCCGGGGTGGAGGCCAGCGCCACGGTCGAGCCTGGCCAGCTGTCCGGCCAGGCCGATGTCACGGTGACCATCCATGCCCAGGGGCCACAGGTGGACGGGTCGCTGGGGGCCGATAACTCTGGCGCCCGAGCGGCAGGAGCCCGAAATGCCTTCGCCAACCTCAATGTCAGCAATCTGCTGGGTCGCGGGGATGTTTTGAGCGCGCGCGTGCAAGGCAGCAACGCCTCGCGCAGCCACCTCTACCGTCTGGCTTACGCCGTTCCGGTCGATGCAGCCGGAACGCGACTGGCAGCCAGCATCGCGCGTACCGACTACGCCCTGGGCGCACCCTTTACCGCGCTGGGCGCAACAGGCAAGGCCGACATTCTGGGTCTGTCATTGACGCGGCCGCTGATTCGCTCCCGTGACACCAATCTTTATGGTCTTCTCAGCCTGGAGCACAAAAAATTCATCGACCAGCTGACGACGCCGGTCAACGACAGTGAGCGGCGTATTGCCGCGGCCCGCTTCGGGCTGCTGGGCAACTTTGTCGATGCGGTGATCGGCACCGGCGCGACCAGCAGTTATGCCCTCACTGCGACGCTGGGCAGAGCCAGACTGGACGCTGTCACGCTGGGCTTCGACCAGGGCCCTGGTGGCCTGCAGACAGCAGGCGGCTTTCGCAAACTCAATCTTGAATTGCAGCGTACCCAGTTCTATGGCAACACGTCCAGCCTGCTTCTGGGGTTTCAGACCCAACTGGCTTCAAAAAACCTGGCTTCCGCAGAAAAAATGGCGCTCGGTGGCCCTGCCGGGGTTCGTGCGTATCCGGTCGGTGAAGGCATTGGGGACTCCGGGCTGTTGCTGAATATGGAGTATCGCTACCAGCTACCGGCACCCGTCACACTGGCGGGAGAAGCGGTCAGCCTGGCCGCTTTTTATGACTACGGAACAGTCCGCTTCAATCAGGACGATTCCGCAGTCCCCGGTGCGACCAACCGCATTTCCCTGGGTGCCGTGGGTGTGGGCGCTCTGGCAGGGCGAGTCAATAATTTTCTGGTGACAGCTTATCTGGCCTGGCGCACCACGCGCTCCACCCCCACCACGGGCGAGCCGGATCGCTCGCCGCGTGCCTGGGTGTCAGCGCAAAAGTGGTTCTGACCGGCACGGGAAAAAGAGCATGAGCCAAACCCCGCCAAAAAGCCGAAGCTACCGCGCGTGGGGTGTGCGCACGGTGGTGGTGCGCCTGTCGCGCAAGCTCACGGCCACCTATCGCATACGCACGGGGCGGCTGCTGTCGCGGCTGTTGACGGCCATGCTCTCTGGGCTTTCCACACTGGCCACGGCCTTGCCCGAGGGCGCCAGCCTGGTCGCTGGCCAAGCCACGGTGAGCACCCCGAATGCCAATGCGATGGTGGTTACACAGGGTAGCGAGAAAGCGATTCTCAACTGGCAGGCTTTCAACATTGGTACTGGGCAGTCGGTGCAGTTTGTGCAACCCAATGCCGCTTCTGCGGCGCTGAACCGGGTTATAGGCGCGAACCCTTCGTCGATTTATGGCTCGCTCAGTGCCAACGGGCAGGTGTTTCTGATCAACCCCGCAGGGGTCATGTTTGCGCCAGGCGCCCAGGTCAATGTCGGCAGCTTGGTGGCCAGCACCCTGGCCATCGACAACGAGGACTTTGTGGCGGGTCGTTACGTCTTCAGCAACACCGGCAGCGCGGGAACGGTCGTCAACCACGGCAGTATCAGCGCCGCGCGCGGCGGCTACGTTTTACTGGCCGCACCAGGCGTGAGCAATACCGGCACCATCCAGGCGGACGGTGGTGCCGTCGGCCTGGTGGCAGGGTCGCGTGTGTCGATAGATACCTCGGGCGTGGGTCTGGTGAGCTTTTCGGTCGATGCGGCTGCGGCGAATGCGGTGGCCTCCAACAGTGGGGTGATCACGGCAAGCGGCGGCCAGGTAGCGGTGCTGGCCAGTGCGCTGGGTGATGCGATGGCCACGGTGGTGAACCAGACCGGCGTGATCCGTGCCACCTCGGCGACCGAACGCAATGGCATGATTGTCCTCAGCGGCGGTCGCAGCGGCGTGGTGCATGTTGCCGGTACGCTGGATGCCAGCGGCGCCGCAGCGGGCCAGAGCGGCGGCACTGTGCAGGTGCTGGGCGACAAGGTGTTGCTCGCGCCGGGTACGCATATTGACGTGTCGGGTCAGGCGGGCGGCGGCACCGTGCTCGTAGGCGGTGACTACCAGGGCGGAAACAGCACGGTGCAAAACGCGACACGCACCTACGTGGCCGCGGGCACCACGATCCGTGCCGATGCGCTTGACAGGGGCCATGGCGGCAAGGTGGTGATCTGGGCTGACGGCGACACGCGCAGCGCCGGCAGCATCAGCGCGCGCGGCGGCAGCAACAGCGGCAACGGCGGCTTTGTAGAAGTCTCCGGCAAGCAATACCTGGACACGCGGGGCAACATCGACGTCACCGCGCCTCAGGGTGTGGGTGGCAATGTGCTGTTTGATCCGCAGGACATTATTCTCAGTACGGCCGTATCAAGCCCGTCGGCGGTGACCAACCAGCCGGTCAACACGCCGGACCTGGCTTTTGCGACAGCGCCTGATCCCGGCACCTATACCGTTCAGATATCCACCGTGACGGGATTCAACGAGCTGTTTTTGCAGGCGACGCGTGATATCGCTGTCAACAATCCCCTGACCATGGCCGCCAATGGCAGCGTGCGGCTGGAAGCCAACAACAACATCACCGTCGGCGCCCTTGGAGCCATCGGTGTCACCGGGACGGGCGCCATCAATCTCAAGGCCGATGCCGACAGCAGCGGTGCCGGCACCCTTTCCCTGGCTGCCGCGCTCAGTTCGCAGGCCGGCGGCATCACGCTCTCCGGTGCCAGTGTGACCAGCACGGCGGCCGGTACCATCAACACGACGGGCGCGGCCAATGGGGATGGAGGAGCGGTGAGTATCACGGGTACGGGCGTGGTGAACCTGGCGGGCGCCATCACCACCACAGGCGGTACAGCAGCGGCCAACAGCACAGGGCGAAACGCCGGTACGGTGAGCATTACCGGTGCGGGCGTGACGGCAGCGGCCATCACGGCCAGCGGCTCGGCGGGTGTGGGCGCGGGCACCAGCCAGACGGGCGGCAACGGCGCGGCGATCTCCATTACCTCCACCAACGGTGTCACGCAGACCGGCGCGATAACGGCCAGCGGCGGGGCCGGCTCGACCACGGGTGGCGCCGGCGGCAACGCTGGCAGCATCACGGTGAGCAACACGGTAGCGGGCGCGGTCAGCCTGGGCACGCTGGCCGCGCAGACAGGTGCTGCAGTGGGCTCGGGCGCAGGCGGCACGGCAGGCTTGATCAGCGTGAGCAACACGGCAGGCAACCTGACGACGGGGACCCTCACCACAACGGGAGGCGCCAACGCAGACGGCGGCAATATCACACTGGCAGCGGCCAGCGGCACGGTGGTGGCTGGAAACATTGCAGCCAGCGGCGGTGGAGCGCTCGGCAGCACGAGCGGGCGCAGCGGGGGCAGCATCAACATCAGCGGCGCAGCCCTGACGCTGGGCGCCAGCACGATCACCGCCAACGGCACGAACGCCAGCACACTGGGCACGGGTGGCACGGGCGGGGCCATCACCTTGAGTTCGACCGGGGCGATCAGCAGCAGCGGGGCGATCAGCGCCATAGGCGGCAACGGCGCAGGCGCCAACCAGGGCGGCGGCAATGGCAATGCGGTGAGTGTCAGCTCCACAGGGGGGAGTGTCACGGTGGGCTCGATCACAACAACCGGCGGCAACGGCGGGACCGGTGTGGCGGCGGGCGGCAATGCCGGGACCATCACGCTCGATGCGGCGGGAGGCACACCGACCATCACGCTGGCCGGCAACCTGACGGCGCTGGGCGGCAACCAGGTGGGTGGAGGCACATCGGGCAGCGGAGCGAACATACGCGTCAAACAAGACGCACTGCTTAATGCCGCAACAGTGACGCTGGACTCACGCGGGGGCAATGCAGGAGTGGGCACGGGCGGCAACGTGCAGTTCGATGGTGCAGTCAACAGCACCGGCGGTGCGCGTGCGCTGAGCGTGACGGCGGGCACGGGCGATGTAACGGTCAGCGGCGCGGTGGGCGCCAGCAGCGCGCTGTCGGCCCTGACCGCAACGGGCAACGACATCACGGTGGCCAACATTGGCGGGGCCGGTGCCGGCGTAACGGGCGCCACGGCGCTGACCGCCACAACGGCGGGTGCCGATACGGGCGAGATCAGCTTCACCGGCACCACCTACAACGCCAACGCACAGACTTACGTGGCCACGGCGGGCAACACGCTCAAGGTCAACGCCGGCGCCACAACAACATTTACCAGCACCGCAGACATCATCACCTTCGGCAACACCGCCAATGCTACCGGTGGCACGCTGCTACTGGCAGGCGGATCCAACCTCAGCGTGAACTCCGGCAGTGGCGTCATCAATGCCTTTGCCGGTGTGCGCGCCACCTCGGCAGAAACCGTCAGCCTCAACGCCGGCACCAGCACCCTCAGTGTGGGCCAGATCGGCAGCGCAGGCGAAGTCGCTTCGGTAGCGCTGACGGCGGCAACCAGCACACTGCGCGGCGACATCACCACGGCTGATGTGGCAGCCAACAACGTGACGATTACCGGCGCGGTGACGCTGGCCAGCGGCATGACGATTGACACCAACCGCACGACCAACAAAGGTGACATCACCATCACCGGCGCCAGCACGGGTGCTGGCACGGCCCTCACCCTGACCGGCAAAGCCATCTCCACCGGCGCCATCAACACAACAGG
>CALRUM020000011.1:0-138626 GCA_943371375.1 Asaia bogorensis | reverse complement strand
TGCGCGTCCTCGCCGGAGCCCGATCCCGAATCCGATCCCTATCCCACCCCCTTCTGGCGGCGCCGAGGAGCGCAGGGCCAGACGGATCAGGGCGAGCGATTGTCTGAGCGCAGCGAGTTCGAGCTCGACCCCGGCTGGACCGAGCACCGCAGGTTGCCCCCGTAGCGATAGCGAAGGGGGTCGCAGACAGCAGGGTCGCCTTTCTTTGGCTTACTTTTCTTTGGCGAGACAAAGAAAAGTGAGTTGCCGCCGGGCAACCCCCGGCTTGCTGGCACACCCCAAACCCCGCGTGATACACGGAGACCCCAAACCCACGCGTGATGCCCGAGGCCAGACGCACGTAGGCCTAACGCGTGCCCAAAGCCCGCATCCGGTTCACCTCCAGCGTCGTCACGGCGCTGGCCTGGTTGCCCCAGGACTGGCGGATGTGGGTCAGCACCTCCGCGATGTCGCTGTCGCCGAGTTCGAGCACAAAGGGCGGCATGCCGAAAGGCCGCGGATTGCCTGCGGTGGCCGGTGCGTAGCCGCCGTTGAGCACAATCTGCACCAGGTTGACGGTTTGCGGCATGGTGACGGCGCGGTTGCCGGCCAGCGGCGGGTAGGCGCCTGGCACGCCCTGGCCCTGCCCGCCGTGGCATTGGGCGCAATGGGTCTCATACAGTTTGGCGCCGGCTGCACGGCTGGTCGATGGCCCGCTGGCGGCGCCTGCGGTGGGCACCGCTGCGGTGGGCGGCAGGGCCTTCAGAAAAACCGCCATGGCGCCCAGGTCGGCAGTGCTCAGATGCTGGGTGCTGTGCAGTACCACCTCGGCCATCGGTCCGGTGGCCGAGCCGCGCGCCGAGACGCCGGTCTTGAGCAGGGCCACGATGTCTGCCTGGCTCCAGTCGGCGACTCCGGCTTCCAGCGCCGAGGTCAGGGACGGCGCATACCAGTTCTGCATGGGGATCAGGCCACCGGCCAGGTCCAGCGGTGTGCTGCTGGCGCCCAGTGCATTGCGCGCACTGTGGCAGGCGCTGCAGTGGCCCAGGCCGCGCACCAGGTAGGCGCCGCGGTTCCATTCGGCGCTTTGCTGCGTGTCCGCCTGGTAACTCGCCGGGCTGAAGTACAAGCTGCGCCAGAGCGCCAGCGCAGCCTGGGTGTTGAAGGGCCAGCGCAGCGTGTGTGCCGTGGCGGGCTGCTGCACAGGCGGCAATTGCATCAGGAAGGCGTGTAATGCATCCGAGTCGGCCCGCGTGACTTCGGTGTAGCTGGTGTACGGAAAAGCCGGGTACAGCAGGCGGCCGTCGCGGGACTGGCCGTGGTGCAGGGCGCGCCAGAAATCGCCGGCCGACCAGCGGCCTATGCCGGTCTGCGGGTCGGGCGTGAGGTTGCTGGAAAACACCGCACCAAACGGCGTGTGGATGCCGCGCCCGCCGGCATAGGGCAGCCCGCCGCGTGCGGTGTGGCAGGCCATGCAATTGCCGGCCCGCGCCAGGTAGGCGCCGCGTTCTGCCAGCGCCGGCTTGTGGTCGAGCGCAGTGCCGGCTGGCTCGGCCACGCCAGCGTCGCCCGGCGCCTTGAGCTTCCAGGCCACAGTGGCCACAGCGGCCAGCAGCAGCAGGGCCGCGCCGGCCAAAGCCCAGCGCACAGCGCGCCTCATGGCGGGCCGGCCCGGGGGGCTGGCGCGCTGCCGCAGGCCGGCCTGTCGGCCGGTCCGGCGGGCAGGCCGGCAGCCGGTTTGTGGCCGGACGCGCCGCCGGGCAGCGGCTGGGCCGCGAGCCAGCTGGTCACGGCGTGAATGTCTTCGCTGCGCATTTGCGCCACGACATGGGCCATGCAGTCGGGCGCGTGGGCGCGCCGCTGGCCGGTGCGCCAGGCGCCGAGCTGGGCGTTGAGGTAATCGCGCGGCAGGCCCAGCAGGCCGGGGATGTGGGGCGCCACGCCGGTCAGGGCCGCGCCGTGGCAGGTCACGCAGGCCGGCAGGCGGCGCGCCGGGTCGCCCTGCTGCACCAAAGTCCGCCCGCGCTGCAACACGTCGGCTGCCGCCGCTGGCGGGGCTGGCGCTGGATACGGCAGGTCCAGCGCCGAGAAATAAGTGGCGATCTCCATCAGGTAGGCATCGCTGAGCGGATCGACCAGCTGGGTCATCAGCGCATAGTGGCGCCGGCCATCGCGGAAGTTCAGCAGCTGGTTGTAGAGGTAGCCGGCCGGTTTGCCAGCCAGGCGCGGGTAATAACCGTCGGGCCCGGCGCGGCCCTGGGCGCCGTGGCAGGCGCTGCAGGCCAGGGTGCGCTGGGCGATGCTGTTTTCAAAAGCGGCGGCGTGTGCTGCGCTGCCTGCCAGCGCCAGGGCCAGCAGCAGCAAGCGCAGGCAGGCGCTCACCGGGGGCTGGAGCGCAGGCAGGCCAGGAAATGATCCCAGCTGGTCTGCACTTCCTGAATGCGTGCGCCTTTGTCGAGCACGGCGCCACCGGCTGCTTCGGTGCGCCGCACCACCTTGGCCAGCGCGCTGGCGGGCAGCGGTCCGATCTGGCCGCGCAATTCGGCGGCTTTGCGCCGCATGTCGGCAATCGCGTCCCTGGCCACGGATTTGTTGGCCGAGCAGGCCACGCCGCCCACCAGCTCGGCCATTTCAGCCAGGGCCGGGTCCAGGTACCAGACCGCCGCTGTGCCGAGTGCCAGCGCCCAGGCGCGCTTCTGGCGTGCCTGGTCGGCGGGGGTCTCAAAATCCAGGGCGGGTGGTTGGGTCATGTCGGGGGGATCGGCAAGCGATCTTGGCGGGGGAAACTGAATTCTCCCTGACGGCGCCGGAATGCGCCCAGGCTGCGCCGCAAGACCCCGCAGCCTGCCGGTCTCATGTTCCGCAAGGAAATCGGCCATCAGCCCTTATTCCATCAGCGCAAGCAGCTATCAAAAAAGGAGTATTTCAGCGCTGGCTTAGCCAGTTGACGATCTGCTGGCAGACCCAGTCGGCGTCGTCATGCGGCAGGTCGTGGCCGGCCCAGGGGTGGATCAGATGGGCCGCCTGCCAGGCGCTGGCCACGGCTTGCGAGCAGCGCGGGTGCACCAGCTGGTCGCCGCTGGCCGACAGCAGCAGGGTCGGGCAGGTCGGCGCAGCGACTGCGGCGGAAAATCGCGCGGCGGCAGCGAGCTGGCGCCAGGCGTTGGCGGCGCTCACTGGTGCGCTCTCGCGGATCTGGCGCCATGCCGCAACATCGTCCTCGCGCTGATGGCGGTTGTTGCAAGTGAGTTGGTGAATCAGCCGCTCTGCCTGGTCGGGCTCGCCCCAGCGCCAGGCCAGCAGCGCCACGCTGCGCCAGGTCTGCAGCCGCGGCCCGGGGCGCAGGCGTTCGGTGGCGCTGCTGAAAGGCCGCAGGCTGGTGTTGATCAGCACCAGCCGCGCCAGCTCCTGCGGATAACGCTGTGCCCAGTCGGTGGCCACCATGCCGCCCAGCGACATGGCACACAACTTCCACGGTGGCTGCAGGCCCTGGGCGCGCAACTGGCCGCGTGCAAATTCCACCATGGCGGGCACCGAGGGCGCCGACGGCTGGCGGTGAAACCGGCCATTGCCCGGCAGGTCCAGCAGCAGCGGCGGACCGGTGTCCAGCGCAGCCGACAGCTGGCCAGCAAACGCGCCCCAATGCCGCGCCTCACGCGTCAGTCCGCGCAGCAGCACCCAGCTCATGGCGTGCGCCTGGGTCGCCAGTGGGCGATGGCCAGCCTCAGGAGCTGGTTGCGCTGCTCGCCGACAGGCAGCCAGCCCGGCGCGGCATAAGCGGCGCGGGTCAGGAAATCCAGCAGGTCGGCATGGCGGCGCAACACGCGTTTGATGCGGTGCGCCTTGATCGGGTTGAAGATGCCATGGCGCGAAAAAATCTGGCGCGGGTTCTTGCGTATCCAGAGCCAGGAGCCGAGTTCCAGCGTCATCGGCAGAAACACATGGCCGGTCGGGGTGTGTTCGTAGGCGTGGTCCCAGAGGTCGCCGTGTAACAGGTACTGGTTGCTTTGCGGCTCAAAACTGTAGTCGTGGTGCGGGTGCGACTGCTCCAGCATGGTCTTGAGCGCAAACATCTCCGGCAGGTGGGCCATCAGGCGCCTGGTTTTGGCATACGGAAACCAGATGCTGTCGGCAAAGCCGTAGCCCGAGTGGCAGTCCAGCGCCAGGCTGAACGGGTGGCTGGCAAGCTGCTCGCGCACCACCTGCAGCAGCGCCGCGCTTTCGGTTTCCATGGGTGCACCGGGCCGGCCGCAGTACCAGGGCAGCAGCGGTCCCAGCGTTTGTCCGCCGGCCAGAAAGGGCACCCGGCTTTCGGCGCGTTGCGGCGCATTGCGCATCAGATCGACCCCCTGGGGGTTGGCGCGTTTGTGCGCCCACATGCCACCCGGGTTGACGATGGGCATGAAGACCAGCCGCACCTGCTGCAGTTGCCGGTGCAGCAGCTCGTCCCAGTTCAGGCGGAACAGCAGGGCCCGCATGTAAGCCAGGATCAGCTGCGTGCCGATACGCTCGAGCCCGTGGATGCCGCCAAAAAAACCTATCACCGGCGCCTGCGGGTCGGTGGTGCCCAGGCTGGCGGTGTAGAGCGGAAAGGATGGGCCGGTGGTCTGCACCTCGCCCACGGTCTGCACCTCAAAATGCGCACCACCCGCCAGCAGGATGGCCTTGAAATCCTCCTGCTCGGCAAAGGTCGCGCTGGCGTCCTGGGTCGGGGCGAAACGGTAGGCGTCGGCAGCGGGGGGCATGGCATCCATTGGGCTATCGTTGCAGACTTGTGTGACAGCGCGCCGGATGCCGCTGACCGGCCCCCGGGATGCTCTCAAAAAGATAGTGTCTTGCGCCCGTCGGGAAAGGGCTGCAGCCGGTTTTTCTCATGATCATGGGGCAGGGGCCTGAAGCACCAGGTCCGACGCCGGGTAGGCCACGCAGGGCAGGATATAACCCTCGGCCTTTTCTTCAGCGCTCAGACCCGGCCATTCGATGCGATAGACCACCCGCCCGCTGGCCAGCCTGCACAGGCAGGTGCGGCAGGTGCCGTTGCGGCAGGAACTGACAAGGGGGATACCGGCTTTCAGTGCCGACTGCAGCAGCGGCTGCGAGGCGGGCGCGTCAAAGGGCAGGCCGTCAGGCGCGGTGCGCGCCTGAAAAACGGTTTCTGTAGTCGCTGCGGGCATGCGCTGGAGTTTAGGTCCTGCCGCGTCGGCGACTGCCGGTCCCAGAAGGGACAGTTTTTGGCAGCGCTGCCCGTATGATTTTTCTCTTTTACCCACGGGACACCCCAGTGCAACAACAATTTCAGGGCAAAGCCGTGCTGGTCACGGGCGGTGGCGGCGGCATAGGGCGGGGGACGGCGCTGGCATTTGCCCGCGCCGGCGCCCGCGTGGCGGTGGCCGATATCGCGCAGGACGCCGGACTGGAGACGGTGGCGCTGGTACAGGCTGCCGGTGGCGAGGCGCTTTTCATCCGCTGCGACGTGACCCAGGCCGACCAGGTGCAGGCCATGGTGGCCCGCACTGTCGCAGTCTATGGCCGGATCGACTGCGCTTTCAACAACGCCGGCATCGAGGAGGAGCACCTGCGCCTGGCCGACTGCAGCGAGGCCACCTTTGACCGCATCATGGGTATCAACGTCAAGGGTGTGTGGTTGTGCCTGAAGTACCAGCTCGCGCAGATGCAGCTGCAGGGCGGCGGCGCCATTGTCAACACCGCCTCGGTGGCTGGCCTGGTGGGCGCGCCCAAGATGGCGGCCTACAGCGCAAGCAAACATGCGGTGCTGGGCCTGACCAAATCGGCGGCGATCGAATATGCGCGCAGAGGCATACGTGTCAACGCGGTGTGCCCGGGCGTGATTCGCACCGCCATGTACGAGCGTGCCGTCGTGGCCGATCCGCAGATAGGCATAGCGGCCGCGCAGATGCACCCGATCGGGCGACTGGGCGAGGTCGATGAAGTGGCGGCCGTGGTGCTGTGGCTCAGCTCGGACGCAGCGTCCTTTGTCACCGGCCATGCCCACACGGTGGACGGCGGCCTGACAGCGGTCTGAGCGGGCGGGGGCAGCCGCAATTGCTGCGACAATCCGGGTCCCCCCACAACGATTCCCAGAACTTTTTTCATGTCCAGCTACAAAGTCCGACCCGCCACCTTGCGTGACGCCAAAGCCATTGCCGAAATCCATGTGGCCGCATGGCAAAGCGCGTACAGGGATCTCATGCCCGAGGAGGACCTGAAAAAACTTTCCGTGGAAAAACGCCAGGCGTTCTGGCGCGAAGCCATCGAATACAGCGAACCGCAGCTGCTGGTCGCCACACAAGCCGATGAGCCGGTTGGATTTGTCGGGTTTGACCGTTCACGCGACAAGGGCACGAAATCCACCACGGGGGAAATCTGGGCCCTGTACGTCGCTCCCGCCCATTGGCGCCAGGGTGCCGGTCTCGCCTTGTGGGACGGGGCCCGGGAAGGCCTGAAGGAAGAAGGCTGCACGCAGGTGACCTTGTGGGTGCTGCTGGGCAACGAGCAGGCCCTGGGCTTTTATGAACGTGCGGCCGGTTTCAAGCGCGAGATGACCTCACTCAAAACCGTGACCATAGGCTCGGTCAGGCTGGAGGAAATCCGCCTCAAGCGCGAGGTCGGCTGACATGGATGTGCCGGCCCGGCTCAGAGGCTGTGAAGATTTCGCAGCGAGCGGGCCGAGGTGGGTTCGAGGAGCGGAGCCGTACCAGCGTACGGTGAGCACCGCAGGAGCCAGATCGGGCCGCGCAGCAGAAAGATTCACGGCCTCTCAGGACGGCATGTCGAAGACGCGCTCCTCATCGGGAATCACCGGGCTGTCCTCTTCCGGGGACAGCGGCAGGTCCTCGGTATCTTCCGGGGCGATAGGCTCTTCGCTGCTGTACTGGCTGCGGCGGCCTGTGGTGCTGGCAGAAAAACGTGTCATGGCAAAACTCCAGTGGGCGGGTGGTCAGGGCTTGATGCTGCACCCGCGCGCGTTGCGGCGGAACGGGAAAAGTGTCTGTCCGTCTGTCAGCGCAGGCCGACAGTGGCAGCCGCCATGCCACTCCCGGGCTTGAGCATGTTTTCTGCTTCCAGCCCTTGCCCGGTATGCACAGTCAGCTATCGAATGAATAGCGTTTTGGCGCGGTTTGCCGGGCCTTGTACCGGTCAGCGGGCAGCATGAGCGCAGCCACCGACACCCTGTGTTTCACGCTGTTTGAGACCCCCATCGGGCCTTGCGGCATCGCCTGGGGCGAGGCCGGTATCCGTGGCCTGCAATTGCCGGAAAGCAACGCACAACAGACACTGGAGCGCATGCGCCAGCGTTTTCCCGCTGCGCAGCAGACGCCGCCGGCCGCGCCGGTGCGCGCCGCGATCGACGGCGTGCTGGCCATGCTCAGCGGCCAGCCCCATGACTTCAGCGCCCTGGTGCTGGACATGCGCGGTGTGCCGGAATTCCACCAGCGGGTGTATGCGCTGGCGCTGCAGATTGCGCCCGGCCAGACCCTGACCTATGGCGAGCTCGCCGCGCGTCTCGGTGAGCCCGGCGCTGCACGTGCGGTCGGGCAGGCGCTGGGCCGCAACCCGTTTGCGCCCGTGGTGCCCTGCCACCGCGTGCTCGCGGCCGGTGACAAGCCCGGCGGTTTTTCGGCGGCCGGCGGCATACGCACCAAGCTGCGCCTGCTTATCATCGAAGGCGCGATGCGTGGCACGCCCGGGCTTTTCGACTGACGCTGCAAAGCGCCCTGCGCACTGGCTCCCTTGTCCTACAGGCGGCTGATCCCGCCGCGCACAGTCCGTGCAGCCTGCCTGCGGGAAAGTAGGTCATGCGTTCAAGTCATGGTTCGCCATGGTGTTGGCCCCAGCGCATGCCCTCACTTTCACCGCTTTTTTGAAGGACTCCATCATGGAAAAAACCACCACCAGCCCTTACACCGGCAGCGCCGCTTCTTCCGCCCCTGGCGCCATCAGCTCGGCTGAAAACGCCGTGCTGCGCAGCGTCAGCCAGGCCGGCAGCAGCCTGCACGACAGCATTGACAAAGTCACCCAGCCGGCGCACAGCACGGTTGATCGTGCGGCCAGCGTGGCCCACAGCACGGTGGACAAACTCGCCAGCGGCGCCAATACCGTGGCCGGCAAGGTCAGCGAACATGCCCATCTGCTGACCGATGTGCCGCTGCAGGCGGTGGATTACTCCAAGGCCTACATCAAGGACCATCCGCTGCAGGCGGTCGGTGGTGCGCTGCTGCTCGGTTATCTCTTTGGCCGCCTGACCGCCAGCCGCTACTGATCCGGGCGCCGGCTCAGGCCGGTACCAGCCGCAGGTGGGTGATCTCCGAGGGCGCGCCAAAACGTTTGGGCGGCCCCCAGTAACCGGTGCCCCGGCTGGTGTAAATCCACAGGTCCTCCAGCCGGTGCAGGCCGGCGGTGAAGGGCTGCTGGAAGCGTACAAACAGATTCCACGGCCAGAACTGCCCGCCATGGGTGTGCCCCGACAGCTGCAGGTGAAAGCCGGCGCGCGCGGCCTCGGCCGCGCTGCGCGGCTGGTGCGCCAGCAGCAGCCTGACACCCACCAGCGCCGGTGCACCGGCCATGGCCGCATGCGGGTCGCTGCGATGACTGGCGTCAAAGTGTGCGGCACTGTAGTCGGTCACGCCGGCCAGCAGCACGGCCTCGTGCGCATGCACTTCGCCATGCTGCAACAACACATGTTCATTCATCAACACCCGTATGCCCAGGCGCTCCAGCTCGCTGATCCAGGCGTGGGCGCCGGAATAATATTCATGGTTGCCGGTCACAAAATAGGTGCCGTGGGTGGACGACAAAGCGGCCAGCGGCGCCACATGTGGGGCCAGTTCCGCCACCGTGCCATCGACCAGGTCGCCGGTCACGGCCACCATGTCCACCTGCAGGCTGTTGACCGTGCGCACAATCGCCTGCAGGTAGCCGTGTTTGATGGTCGGGCCGACATGGATGTCGCTGATCTGCGCAATCGCAAAGCCGTGCAGGGCGGCCGGCAAGCCGCTGATGGGCACGTCCACCCGCAGCACTGCGGCGCTGCGCCTGGCATTCAAAAACCCCACAACGCTCATGAACAGGGCCGCCAGCGCGACCGCCAGTGCCGTGCCGCTGCCCAGGGTTTCGCTGCTGAAGGCGCCCGGTGCCGCGGCCAGCAGCAGCCCGGCGGCCAGCAAAACGGCGTCGCGCAGCAGCGTCAGCACAAACAGCGAAGAAAACAAACCCATGAACAACATGCCGGTCCAGGCCAGGCGATCCGCGAGGGCGCGGGACTTGAAGCGCCGCGCCGTCAGCCCCAGCGGCATCAGCCCTGCAGACGCCAGCAGCAGCAGGCCCAGCAGCAGTTGCGCCAGCGGCCAGGCGCCCAGGCCGGGCAGCAGGCGTACCCCCACATAAGTGTGCAAAAGCAGGGAAAACAGCAGCAGGGGCATGGTCGGGGGTCAGTTCAGTGGGCGCAGGGGCCGGACCCGCACAGGTGGCTGCGCGGCGCCCGATTGCAAGGCCTGCGGACGCTGCGCTGTGGTTTACACCTTGCGCCGGTCCCAGGCGCGCACCGCAAAAAAGCCGGCGCAGGCCGCAGCAGCCGTCAGGCCCGCACCCCAGACCATGTCCACCAGCGTCAGCTGCCAGGGCCAGCCCTGGAGTGTGGCCAGGTTGCTCAGGTCATAGGTGCCGTAGGCGATCAGGCCCAGCAGTGCGCCCAGCGCCGCGCTGCGTTGCCAGCTTTGCAGCGCCAGCGCGGGCAACACGGCAAACACCACGACCCCGACCGGGTACAGCAGGTAAAACGCCGCTGCCGGCAGCAGCAGGGGCTGCTCGCGCATCAGCGGGCCTATCCAGGCCTGGTACTGCTGCGGCATCAGCAGCCCCAGCCACAGGCCGTCGGCGACGATCAGAAGCGCCAGCGCGCCGGCGTAGGCGATCACGGTGTTTTTCATGCTGGCATTGTCTGCAGGTTTGCCGGTGTTTCACCCCAAGACCTTGCAAGCCGGGTGACAATGCAGCGATTGTTGTGCGCTCCCTTTTTTTGCAGGAAATCCCATGGCCAGTAGTCTTTTTGCGCTGATTGATGACATCGCCACCGTGCTCGACGATGTGGCCCTGCTGACCAAGGTGGCGGCCAAAAAAACCGCTGGTGTGCTCGGTGATGACCTGGCGCTGAACGCCCAGCAGGTCTCGGGTGTCAAGGTGGACCGGGAGTTGCCTGTGGTCTGGGCGGTGGCCAAAGGGTCCATGCTGAACAAGGCCATCCTGGTGCCGGTGGCGCTGGCCATCAGTGCGTTTGCGCCCTGGGCCGTCACGCCGCTGCTGATGGTCGGTGGCGCTTTCCTGTGTTACGAAGGTTTTGAAAAACTCGCGCACAAATTCCTGCACAGCCGGGCCCAGGACGAGGCGCACCATGAGGAACTGATCCAGGCGCTGGCCGACCCTTCGGTTGATTTGCTGAAGGTCGAAAAAGACAAGATCAAGGGTGCGGTGCGCACCGACTTCATCCTGTCGGCAGAAATCATTGCGATCACGCTGGGCACCGTGCAGGAGAGCCCCTTCATCACACAGGTGCTGGTCCTCAGCGGGATTGCGCTGGTCATGACCGTCGGTGTTTACGGTCTGGTGGCCGGCATTGTGAAGCTCGACGACGCCGGGCTGCATCTGAGCCGGCAAGCCGGCGAAGGCGTTGCGGCGCGGCTGCGGCGGCGTATCGGCCGCGGCATTGTGCTGGCGGCGCCCTGGCTCATGAAGGGCCTGTCGGTGGCCGGTACCGCAGCGATGTTTCTGGTCGGTGGCGGCATCCTGACCCACGGCGTGCCCGCTCTGCACCACGCGATTGAGGCACTGGCGGCGCGTGCCGGCACGGTGCTCGGTGCTGTCACGCCGCTGCTGGCCGACGCCCTGGTGGGCATGGTGGCCGGTGCGCTGGTGCTGGCGGCTGTCACGCTGGTGCAAAAAATCAGGCAGCGCAAACCGGCCTGAATCTCCTCCAAACAGGGGAGGCCGTTGACCGGGGTGCTGGCTAGACTGCCTGTAAAGATGCAGCAGGAGCCCGCCATGCAGACCCCATACGCAGACCCCCGTGCCCGGGAGGCGGCCAGGATCGCGGCAAGCAGGCGCGCGGTGCTGGCGCAGTGCCGCGCAGCCGAAGAGGCCTGGCGGCAACAGCCGGGCCGCACGCTGCTGCTGTTTCTCGACGGCACCGGCAACATGCTCGGTGCCCAGGAAGACAGCAATGTGGTCAAGCTGTTCCGCGCGGTGGACAAATCTCCCGCAGCACGCCAGCTTGCCTATTACGACCCCGGCGTCGGTTCGGCCAACGAGTTTCCGGCGGTCGGGCCGCTGGAGCGGCGCCTGCGCCGCGCTGCGCAGCTGCTGGGCCTGGCCCTGGGCCGGGGTGTTTTTGACAACATTGCCGAGGCCTACCGCTTTCTGGTGGAGAACTACAGCGACGGTGACCGCATCTGCATTTTTGGTTTTTCCCGCGGCGCCTTCAGCGCGCGTGCCGTCGGCGGCATGCTCAATATGTATGGGCTGGTGCATCCGGCCGGCCTGGCGATATTGCCCGCCATGGTGCGCAGTTATTTTTCGCCCAGGGATGCGGCGAATCGGGCCGGACTCGGGCGCGAGGAGTTTGCGCTCGATGTGGCGACGCATTTTTCGCTGGGGCGCAGACCGTTGATCCATTTTGTCGGTGTCTGGGACACGGTCGAGAGTGTCGGGCTGGACCTGTGGGGCAAGGGCCTGAAAATCTCCAACCAGCCGACCATTGCCGAAAAACGGTTTGTGCATATCCGGCATGCGCTGGCCTTGCATGAAACCCGGCATAAATATGCGCCGCGCAATTACACCGCGCCCGGCTTTGATGAGCAGGAGCGCCGGCACCGCTCTTTCGACGAACGCTGGTTCCGTGGCAACCACAGCGACGTGGGCGGCTCCTATGCAGATGACGGCCTGTCCAGCATCACGCTGGCTTGGATGCTGTCCGAGGCGGCCGGCTGCGGCTTGCGTTTCACGCCGGGCGCCGCGTTGCCGGTGAATCCGCTTCAACCCATTCATGACCAGACCTTGCGGGTGCCGTTCTGGGCCTGGACCGGTCTTGGTCCGCGACCACGCCTGGCAGGCGAGCCACTCGATGTTTCGGCCCTGCCGGTGGACAAGGCCACGCCGGCCTTGTCCATGCGCCAGACAGCGCCGCGCATGTTCTGGCTTGGCTGGGCGCTGGGCCTGGCTGCGGCTGCTCTGGGCTGGCAGGCGGCGCTTCACGCCCATGCCGCCTGCAGCCGCGGCGATGGCACTTTTTCGCTGGTGCTGGCGCAGTTGCTCGCGCCTTTTCTGAGTCCGCTGGGGATCAGCTGCAGCGCAGACAAGCTCAGGCTGGCGCTGGCCTGGGACTGGGCTTTTTGCGCGGCCTACGGCTTGCTGCTGGCCTGGCTTGTGGCCTGGGGTTCGCGCCGCGCAGCGCCCGCCGCGATCACGGCGGGCCATCCTTTCGGCTGGCTGGCCCGGCAAACGCCCTGGCTGATGCTGGGTCTGGTGGGCACCGATCTGCTGGAGAACCGGCTCAGTGAGCTGCTGGGCAGGGGAGACCCGATGAGCCTGAACCTCTTTGCCACTGCCGACAGCGCCTGGGGCGGGCTGCCGCTGGTGCTGCTCGCGCTGGCCAGCGTGCTCAAGTTCATTTGCCTGGCCCTGCTGGCCAGGGTCATCGTCAAACCGGTTTGAGACCCGCCTGGTTCCTGCCGCCAGATTGGCCATAATCGGCCGGGTGTGGAGGCACCCCGGGTGGGGCCGCCCCGCTTGCAGAACAACAGCAACAACCACACGCGAGCCCGCGCCGCCAGGAGAGTCCGCCATGACAACGCCTTTCAGATTTGCGCTGCGTCTGCGGCCCAGCATAGTGCTGCTGTTTTTGCTGCTGTCCCTGCCGCTGTTTGTTGCCACCGTCTGGGTCAACTACGCCACCAACCACAGCATTGCGCGCGACACCGCGCACCAGCTGATTGAAAAAGCGCGTTTCGAGACCGTCACGAGTTCCACCGAACTGCTGGACCCGATCAAGTCCCTGGTCAAGGTGGCGGCCAGCCTGGGCGAGGCCGAGCCCGATTTTTTCCGCCAGGAACGTTCTGCCGCCTACATGACCGAGATGCTGGCGCACAGCAGCAACATCAGCAGTGTTTATGTGGCGTTTGAGGAAGGCTCTTTCCGCATGAGCCTGGTGGTGCCGGCCGGCGGGCGCATCCAGGACCGGTCGCCGCCCGCCGGCACCAGGCTGGCGACCCGCTGGCTGGACCGCAAGGCCGGCGGGGTGCCGCAGGACCGTTATCTGTTTGTGGATGCGCAGGGGCAGGCGCTGGGCAAGTCCGAAGCGGCGGCGGCTTACGACCCGCGGGTGCGCCCCTGGTTCAAGGATGCGGTGGCGGGCGGACGGCGGCTGTCGGTATCGGACCCCTATATTTTTGCAACCACAGGCCTGCCCGGCATCACCATTGCCATGCCGTTTTTTGCCGGCGGCAAAGTCGCCGGCGTGGTGGCGGCCGACATCACGCTGGACAGCCTGTCGAAATTTCTCGCGACCCATCCGGTCAGCCAGAACTCGCTGAGCCTGATTGTGGATGACGACGACCGCATCATTGCCCATCCGGACGCCGCGCAGGCGATACGCCGCGAGGACGGCAAACTGCTGCAGAACAGCCTGTCGCGCCTGTCGAGCAAGCTGCCGGCGATGGCCGTGGCCGCACGTCCCGACCGCAGCAGCGAGCGTTTTACCTTTGTGGACGCACACAGCGGCCAGGAGTATGTGGCGATGTTTGCCAGGCTGCCGCCCACGGTCGGCAAGGCCTGGCGCGTCATGATCATTGCGCCGCTGGCCGACTTTTCGAGAAAGTGGACCGAGAACAACCGCAGGGTGCTGCTGTTTGGCGCGATGGCGGTGTTGCTGCAGATACTGCTGATCTACTTTCTTTCCAAGCTGATCGCCCGGCCCATAGAGCAACTCGAGGCCAAGGTGCTGGAGGTGCAGAACTTTGTCTCCAGCCCTTCCGGGCGCATCCGCTCCAGCATCCCGGAGATCGCCTCGCTGATACGCGCGGTGGACACGCTGGACTCGACGATTCACGCGTTTTCCGCCTTTGTGCCGCGTGGTCTGGTGCAGCAGCTGCTGAGCTCGAACCAGCGCCTGGAGCTCGGCGGCAGCAGCCGCTTTTTGACCATCTTTTTTTCCGACATCGAGTCCTTCTCGACACTGGCCGAGACCAGCCCGGCGCAGGAACTGCTGATCCGGGTCTCGGCCTACCTGGAGGCCGTGACACGCGCGGTCAATCAGGAGCAGGGCACCATCGACAAATTCATAGGCGACGGCGTGATGGCCTTCTGGGGCGCGCCGGCCATGCTGAAAAACCACGCCTTCCATGCCTGTGTCGCCGCCCTGCGCGCGCAGGCCACGCTGCGCAAACTCAACCAGCAATGGGCGCTGCAAGGGCTGCGGCCGCTGAATGTGCGCATAGGCATACACAGCGATTCGGTGCTGGTCGGCAACATCGGCTCGAGCGAACGCATGAGTTACACCGTGATGGGTGACGGCGTGAATCTGGCGTCGCGGCTGGAAGGTGCGAACAAGGAGTTCGGCACCCGGGTGTGTATCAGCCAGACGGTGTTCAAGGAGGCCGGGGAGCAGTTGTGGCTGCGGCCGATCAACGTGGTCAAGGTCAAGGGCCGGCGCTCCGACATGGAAATTTATGAGCTGGTCGGCATACGCGGCGGCGACCCTGAGCTCGAAGCCACGCCGGCGCAGATCCGCCTGTGCGCGCTGACCCAGCATGCTTACCAGGCTTTAAGCCAGGGCGATCTGGCCGCAGCCTTGCACCGCTATACTGAAATTCAGCGCGAGTACCCGGACGATCCGCTGTGCGCCGCGATGATCGATTTGTGCCGCCAGCCGGACGGATCGCGCGAGACCTTCAAGCTGCCAGAGAGCCCTGAATAAGCGCTTGTGCGGGCATTTTCGTTTTTCATCTCACCGACAGGACACTTTTCCCATGACGCTTTCGATGTACCAGGCCAGCATTCCCGTGTTCCAGCAGATGCTGGGCGGCCTCAGCGCCGTGCTGGCCAAGGCCGAAGCCCACGCCAGTGCCAAAAAAATAGAACCCGCTGCCTTGCTGCAGGCCAGGCTGTACCCCGACATGTTCGCGCTGCTGCGCCAGGTGCAGGTGGCCTGCGACTTTGCCAAGGGGGTGTCGGCGCGCCTGGCCGGGGTGGATGTGCCCGCCTTTGAGGACAAGGAAGAAAGTTTTGCCGACCTGCAGGCACGTATCGCCAAAACCCTGGCCTTTATCAGCAGCCTGACGGCGGCACAGCTCGAGGGCAGCGAAACGCGGCAGATTGTGACCCAGGCCGGCACCCCCAAGGAAAAAATCTTCACGGGCCAGTCCTACCTGCTGAACTACGGCTTGCCGCATTTCTTTTTCCACACCAGCACCGCCTATGCCGTGCTGCGCCACAACGGCGTCGAAGTCGGCAAGAAGGATTACATCGGCACGTATTGATCGCTGCCGGGCTGCGCCGCCTTATTTGGGCGTGGCGTCGGGCCGGGCCGGTGCAGGCCTGGAGGCCGGACGTGGCCAGGGCGCGGCGGTTTCATCGAGCCTGTTTTGCGAGCCCTTGGCAAAGGGCCAGCCCTTGTGCAGGGGGTCGGACGGCTTTTCCTGCTGCGCGGGGTCGGGGCGGGTGCCGGGGCTGTTACCGACGGGGCGAGGGGCGTTGAGCCGGGCCATAGGGTCTCCTTCAATGAAGCAGCCAATTTAAGCTGCTGCTGCAGGGCGGCCTGTAAGACCGGCCCGCGTTCGTTGTAGGACCAGTGTGTGCTCTAGACCAAACGTCCCCGGCTCTCGACCACCACACAGCCGCTGATGCGCCAGTCCTTGCCCTTTTGCTGCTGCAGGCTGTACACCGCCAGCCAGGCCTTGCCCTGCTGGTCGGTCATCTGCACGCGCTGTATGACCTCGCCCTGCTGGACCTCGGGCTTGAGAAACGCCACATGACCGGGCGCGTACACCACCGGGTAAGAGCTGCGCACCATGGCCATGAAGGTCTCGGGTGTGCCGAATCGGGTTTGCAGGGCCGGCGTGGCCAGGGCAAAGGCCGCGCGCGCATTGTCGGCCGCAAACGCCTTGAGCTGGGCCTGGATCACCGCACGCACATTTGTTTCTTCACGAGCCGACAGCGCGGCAGCGGCCTGGCCGGGCCAGGCCGACAACAGCCAAAGCAGCGCCAACAATGCGGGAATTCTGGAAAACAGGCTGTGCATGACGGGCTCCGGTTCTTGGCGTGCCGCCATCATGCCGGATGGTAGCCCGCCCCGCCAGCGCCGGGACTTTTCCCGCCGGCGCGGCGCCGGTTCCAGCTTGCTATCAATACAGTAGCTGTTTGCGCTTGTGATGATTGGGCTGCAGCCTGTTTTGATGAATGTCCTGCGGGATAGCTGCTGCGGTAGCATAGGCCCATGACCATTTTGCTGGCGCCCATGGAGGGCCTTCTGGACTTTGTGCTGCGCGACATCCTGACGCGGGCCGGCGGTATTGACCGCTGCGTCTCCGAGTTCATACGCATCACCGACCAGTTGCTGCCGGAACGGGTGTTCACACGCATCGTGCCCGAGCTGCACACCGGTGGCCGGACACTGGCCGGTGTGCCGGTGCGTGCGCAGCTGCTGGGCTCGGACCCGGTCTGCCTGGCCGACAACGCGGCCCGGCTCGCGGCGCTGGGGCCGGCCGGCATTGACCTCAATTTCGGTTGTCCGGCCAAGGTGGTCAATCGCCACGGCGGCGGTGCGGCGCTGCTCGAGCAGCCCGAAACCATTGCCGCGATTGTGGCGGCGGTGCGGCGCGCCGTGCCGGCGCACCTGCCGGTCTCGGCCAAGATGCGGCTGGGGTTTAACGACGACAGCAAGGCCATCGCCTGCGCCCAGGCGATTGCCGGCAGCGGCGCCGACGAACTCGTGGTGCACGCCCGCACCAAGGCGCAGGCCTACCGGCCGCCGGCTTACTGGGAGCGGATTGCCGACATACGCGCTGCCGTGTCCATCCCGGTGGTGGCCAATGGCGAGATCTGGACCGTGGAAGATGCGCGCCTGTGCCGTCAGGCCTCGGGCTGCGAGATGTTGATGCTGGGGCGCGGCGCGGTGGCCGACCCTGGCCTGGCGCTGGCGATACGCAGCGGCGCGGCGCACCCGGTGCTGGCCTGGAAGGCCTTGCTGCCGCTGATCGCCCAGTTCTGGGAGCTGGTCTGCAGCCGGCTCGATGCGCATTCACGCGCCGGGCGGCTCAAGCAGTGGCTCAATTTCCTGCGCCGTTGTTATCCCGAGGCCGAGCAGGCCTACCAGACGCTCAAAACCGTCAACCACCCGGCAGCGATCAGTCTGTGGCTGGCCCAGGCCCTAGAGAAACAAGGCCTCGAAGCCGGCGTCGGGCTCGAAGCGTTTGTTGCGGTAGCTCAGCCGCGTGGGGCCGGGCAGGGCCTGCTCACGCACTGAGTGGCGGCTGTCGCCGGGGTAACAGATCACGCGCTGGCCCTCGTGCTCAAAGGGTTCGGGCTGGATCACTGGTGGCCGGCGCGCGCGTGCCGCAGCCAGCACGCTGGCCACCGCTACGTGGCGCGACAGGTGCGCCAGGCTCATGATTTGCGGCGGCGCCAGCTCGATCTCGCCGGCCCAGTACTGGCGCAGCGCCTCGCGCGGTTGCAGCCAGATGCTTTCGGTGGTTTCAAAGTTGTCGTGGCTCGCCACCTGGCCGGCGGGCACGGCGGCGACAAAAAAGCGCGTGTCAAAACGTTTGCTGCTGACCGAAGGCACAACCGGCGTGATCCAGCGCGACCACGGCAGCACACTGGCAGTCTGCAGGCGCAGCGCCAGCTGCATCAGCACCGCATTAAAGCCCTGGCCCGCACGCAGCAGCGCAGCCGCGCGGTCGGCCAGGCCGTGTAGGGGCTGGCCCTGCGCAAACAACACGCCCGACTCTTCAAAGGCTTCGCGCAGCGCCGCCACATACACCGCGCCGGCCGTGCGTTCGTCGATGTCGGCTTCGTTCAGGCCCGCATGCAACACGCCCAGCGGCTGGTCCAGATGTGTGGCCATGTCGAGCTCGGCGTCTGCCGCATCGACCTTGCCGCCCGGAAACACATAGGCGCCGCCCAGCACGTCCGACAGGCCATGCCGTTTCATCAGGAACACCTCCAGGCCGGCCGGCGTATCGCGCAGCAAGACCACGGTGGCGGCCGGACGCGGTGGTGTGGTGATGGTGAGGTGGTTCAGTTCCATGCGCTCCTTTCACGCTCGATTACAGTACGGCGTGGCATTTGAAGGCTAACAGAGCGGGCGCAAGGCTTGGGCCTGTTCACATTATTTATACAAGTGCGAACGTGTTGAAAACAGCGACAATCTAGGCGCGCGACGACGCTCAGCCTGGGCGGCTGGGCTAGGAGTGCAACGACGAGTGGCGTTGTTTTCACCACGTTCCCTTCGGGTTGCGGCCAAAAAGGCCATGCGCAGCGTTGCAAAGCCTTGCCGGGCGCCAGCCCGGCTGCATTTTGCGCCTCACGCATGACCTTTTTGACTCGCAACGCATCTTGTATAAATAGTGCGAACAGGCCCTAATCACCAACAGGACAGGACAGACACATGGGCATGGATTTCAAGGGTCGCGTCGCGATCGTGACGGGTGCAGGTGGCGGACTCGGCAGGGAACACGCGCTGGCGCTGGCCAGGCGCGGCGCCAAAGTGCTGGTCAACGACCTGGGTGGTGCCAGCGACGGTTCGGGCAGCTCAGTCAGTGCCGCGGAATCGGTGGTCAGCGAGATTCTTGAAGCGGGCGGAGAGGCCATTGCCAACGGCGCATCGGTGACCGACTTTGCCGCGGTGCAGGCCATGGTCGGTCAGGCCATGGAGTCCTGGGGCCGGGTGGACATCCTGGTCAACAACGCCGGCATACTGCGCGACAAGAGTTTTGCCAAGATGGACCTGGCCGACTTCGCCCTCGTGATGAATGTGCACCTGATGGGCGCGGTGCACTGCAGCAAGGCGGTGTGGGAGATCATGACGGGGCAGAAGTACGGGCGTATTGTCATGACCACCTCCTCGTCGGGGCTGTACGGCAACTTCGGCCAGTCCAACTACAGCGCCGCCAAGATGGCGCTGGTCGGCCTGATGCAGACCCTGGCGATTGAAGGCGCCAAAAACAATATTCGTGTCAACTGCCTGGCGCCCACCGCAGCCACGCGCATGACGGCAGGCCTGATGCCCGAGGAGGTGCTCAAGGCCCTCGCGCCTGCTGCCGTGGTGCCCGCCATGCTGGTGCTGGCCTCACAGGATGCACCCACACGCGCCGTGTTGTGCGCCGGTGCCGGTACCTTTGAGGCAGCCCACATCACACTCACACGTGGTGTCTGGCTGGGCAGCGGTGAACAGGTGCCTGAGGCGCTGGCCGAGCGCTGGTCCGAGGTCGTGGACAGGGAGGGTGAGTCGGTGCCCGCCGACGGCTCGGCGCAAGGCGGCAATGAAGTGAATCAGGCGGTGGCACATGCACAAAGGCTGCAACCGGCAGCTTGAGTGCGGCAGGAAAAGATGCAGCCGGGTTCGCTGGACAATGTTCAGATGTTTCGCCCTGGGGCGGAAGTCCGATACCTGTCGTTGTAGCGCGAAACCCGGCTGGCACAGCGGCAGTGTGCGCCTGTCTTCGATGCGTTGTTGCAGGCAGGCGCAGATGCTGGCCGTAGGCCAAGTCCGGCAGCAGGCCGCCACCAAATGTGTCGAAGGTAAGAGCTTGCAAGCATGTGTTGGAAACATGTGTTTTGCACCAGACCTGTCCTACAGCCATGTGCGCCACACACCGACCTGATGCGCGCGGGTGCACTCTTAAATTGAACTCAGTCGGCCAGCCGGTCGGCAATCACCCACCGTCCCGTCACGGGGCTTATCAGGAGTTCAAGATGAAATTTAACCAATCCCTCACTGCCGCCATCACTGCTGCCGCATTGGTTGCAGGCGCTGGTTTTGCCTATGCACAATCGGGTACCACGCCCGGCGCACCTGGCGACCTGAACCGCCAGGGTGCTGCGGAGATGAAGGCACCAGACGCTAATCCTGCTGCCGGCACCACGATGCAAGCCCAACCCTCGACAACCGGCAGCACCACCACCGGTACAACGATGGACAGCAACAACAGCGTTGCCTCGCCAAGCGGCACCGTGATGCCAGAGCCACGCGCTGACCGCAACTAAGCTGCGCGATGCACAAGGCCGGTCGCAGGGGAGTTTTGTTGCACAACGGACTCTCCTGCGCCTGCCTGGCGGTATTTCCAGCTTTTTCTGAACTTTGAAAACAGCCATGACTGGCGTCATCGCCTTGCAGCTCGATGCCGTCCTCAAAGGACTGGGCCTGGGCTGCGCCATTCTGGCGCTCGCGTTGCCGGGCCAGGTCATATCAACGCCGAGCCGGCCGGGCGCTGTGCAGCAGCTGCCGCGTGTCGCGGATTTTGCGGCGCAGGAGGCTTCTGCCGAGGTGCGCCAGATGGCCGACTGGGTGATGGGCCAGCGCGATCACCGTGGCATGCCGTTTGTCATCGTCGATAAACAGCATGTCAGGGTGTTTGTCTTTCAGCCCGACGGGAAATTGGAGGGCGCAAGCTCCGCACTGATGGGGTCTGCCGTGGGCGACGATTCCGTGGCGGGCATTGGCGAGCGCGAGATGTCGGCCATCCTGCCGCACGAGCGCACCACACCGGCCGGGCGTTTTGTCTCCATGCCCGGTGTCAACTCCTTCGGGGAAGACATTGTCTGGGTGGATTACAGCGCCGCCGTGTCCATGCACCGGGTGCGTGCCAAGGAGCCGAAAGAGCGGCGCCTGGAGCGGCTGGCCTCTGCCACGCCGGATGACAACCGCATTTCATTTGGCTGCATCAATTTGCCGGCCGATTTTTACGACAGCATCCTCAAACCGGCCCTGGGCGCGCGCCAGGGCGTGGTGTACGTCCTGCCTGAAACACGGCCATTGCAGGCGGTTTTCGGCCCCCTGACGCCGGCGCCCCAGCCCTCCTGAGAAGCCGTTTCTGTGGGAAAACGCCTACAGAATTTGCGCGATCAGTGAAAGCCCTGATGCAGGGAGAATATACCGCCTGGCCCTTTGCCACCAAGCGCAAGAAGCTATCAAAAACATAGCGATTAGGCGGCTGTGCGGAGGCTTGACCTTGCCAAACCCAGCCCCCGTTGTGTAGGATAGGTCCTACGTCCTTCGGCAAGCCCGAAGTGATGTGGACCTGCCATCACACCGGGAAGCTGGATGACGTTAACCCACACGATATTGCCTGCCCTTTTGACCCTGGCCCTGAGCCTGCTGCCGGGCGCGGCCGCAGCAGGACAAACCGATCACTCCCCGCAGGCTGACTTTGGCGGCGCGGCCGCTTCGGCCGATGCCCGTTATGCCGCCGGCCGTGTGCTGGCCGCTTCCGATCACCAGGGCCTGCCGTTTGTGATTGTTGATAAAAAAGACGCCAGGATGTTTGTGTTTGGCCCCGATGGCCAGTTGCGCGGCGCGTCGGCCGTCTTGTTGGGGCTGGCCAGTGGCGACCACTCGGTGCCCGGCATAGGCACGCGCGAACTGTCGCGCATTCTGCCGGCAGAACGCACCACACCGGCCGGGCGTTTTTTGTCGCAGCCGGGGCGCAATCTTCAGGGCGAAGACCTGGTCTGGGTCAAACACAGCGAAGGCCTGGCGATTCACCGGCTGCGCCCGGGCAGCAGCCAAGAGCAGCGCGCGTATCGCCTGGCTTCCAGCACACCTGAGGACAATCGCATATCGCTGGGCTGTGTGGTCGTGCCGGTGGCGTTTTACCAGTCGGTGGTGGCGCCTGTGCTCGGCAAGAGCTTCAGCCTGGTCTACGTGCTGCCGGAAACCGCACCAGTGCAGGCCCTGTTTGGCGCCCTGGACTGACATCGGGCTGGCGCACGCCCGCTCTTCAAACAGTGTTCCGGTCTTCCCGGAATTGTCCGGGTGAACAAGCCATCGAAAGATGGCGCCTAGTTTCTGGGCACCCGGTAGGGTCGCATTCCGGGGCTCAGCATGCTGGCCTCTCCCGGCGCTGTGGCATAAGCCACGTCCCTGACATTGCTGCGGGTCTGGTTCACGGGCGGACAGTCTGTGTCGGTGATCGAGAAAACCAGGTGGCCGCCGGGGTAGAAGCCGGGCAGGGTCTGGTGCAACTGGTAACTCATGTTCACGGGCGCTGCGGCAGCGTGGTACACCACCTGGTTGGCCTGGTTGTACACCGTGTAGCAGGCCAGCGCAGGGCTGCCGAGCAACAGTGCCAACACGGCGCCGGACGCGGATTTCAGGAGGGTGGGCATAAGGCAGTCCTTTCAGAAAAGGACATCGTGCGGCCAGCGGCGCGCCGGTGGTGCAGGCGGCTTGCGCCAGATCCTGTCAGCTGGGGCGCTGAGCCCGGCTTTATTTGCTTTCCGGCGGCGCGGTGTTCTGGAAATCCATGCGCACCGCATGGGCGGCCTGGTCCAGCGTCACATCGCGGGCGGCAAACATGCGCTGCAGGTCCTTCAGATCCTGCAGAATTTCGTCTTCTGCATCGTCCTCGGCATCGACCTTGGGCGCAAGCGCCTCGGGGGGGTCTTCCGGCACTTCGGGAAGCAGGGGCACGGACGGGACCCAGCTCGCCGGATCCGGCATGTCGGGGTAGGGGCAGCTGGAGCGCAGGTCCAGCTCCCAGGACAGGCCATGCAGCCAGGTGCTGGCCTGCGGCTCAAACTGGGTGATGGCGGCGCGCAGCTGGGTCTCAAAAGCAAAGGCGTAACGCAGCAGGCGCTCGTCCCAGTGGCGCAGCACCAGGCGCACATACAGGCCGGGGCCCCGGCTGCGGCTTTCAGCGACCATCATCTGGCATTCAATCCAGCGCGCGGGAATGCCATGGCGGCGCAGGCAATCACGCAGCACCACCTGCACCAGCTGACGCCGAATGCCGTTGTCCGAGTTGTCCTCAATCGATGCCTCGGGGGTACGGCTGTCGCCCGCCGCTGTTTTGGAGACCCGCCCGCCGCCAGAGTCCTTGGTGGCTGCGGCTTTCAGACCCAGTATTTTGTTGATGGCTTGTCGCATGTTTCGTCGTTTCCCTGCCTGCGTACTCATTGCCTGCGCTCGGGCTGCTGTGGCTTCGATGGTCGTGCAAGTGGCAGGGCAAGTCAAGCGCACGCGGCGGCGCGGCAAGCAGGCCTGTCTGCATCTGGGGCATACGTCCTACCCCGCTATCAGCGCGCGGCGCCGCTGCCCGGGCTGCGGCCGGTGCTAAAACTTGGCATCAACACCGGGGAAATATGTTCATCGACAGCCACAGCAGCGCCGCCTGGTATGCGCAACAGGTCCAGCCGTTTTTTGCACCGCCCGCCTCGGTGTTTGGGCCGGTGTGGGCCGTGCTTTACGTCGTCATTGCCGTCAGTTTCGGCCATGTGCTGCTGCAATACCTGAAACGGCGGCTGCCGCTGGCCGTGCTTTTGCCCTTTGTGCTCAACCTGCTGGTCAACCTGGCTTTCACACCGATCCAGTTTGGCCTGAAGAACAATGCGCTGGCCAGTGTGGATATTCTGCTGGTGCTGGGCTCGCTGATCTGGGCCATGGCGGCGATCTGGCGGCGGGCGCGCTGGGTGGCACTGGTCAACATGCCCTACCTGCTGTGGGTGGTGTTTGCCACCCTGTTGCAACTGAGCATCACCTGGCTGAACCGGGGCAGCGCATGAACTTGCGCCGCCCACCCCTGATGGCGTCGCTGTCGCTGCTGGCCGTGTTGCTGCTGCTCACCACCTCGGGCTGTGCCGCCTGGCGCATTCACCAATCGGTGGCGCTGGCGCGGCAAAGCGAGCCTTACCAAGTGGCGCCCGCAGGTGCCAGAACCAGGCTGCTGGTGGTCGGCGACAGCACGGCCGTGGGCACCGGTGCTTCTGCGCCGGCGGCCAGCGTGGCCGGCCTGATCGCGCGTGAGCATCCGCTGCTGACGGTGGTCAACCGCGCGCGCGACGGCGCCCGGTTTTCCGACATCGCGGCCCAGCTGGAAAGCGAGGAGAAGTTTGACGTGATCCTGGTGCTGGGCGGCGGCAACGATGTCATCCGCCTGACCCGGTACGAGCTGCTGGAGCACGATGTGGCACGCACGGCCGAGCTGGCGCGCACCCGCGCCCGGCTGGTGATTTTCATGCCGGCGGGCAATGTGGGCAACGCGCCGTTTTTCTTTGCACCATGGTCCTGGCTGATGACGGAACGCGCCAGACAATTACACGGCTTTGTACGCCAGGCGGCCACCGACAATGGCGCGCTGTATGTGGATCTGTTCAAGGAAAAAGCCGACGACCCCTTCGCCCAACGCCCCGGTGAACTCCATGCCAGTGACGGCCTGCACCCCAGCGATGCGGGTTACCGCCTGTGGTACGACGAGATGAAGCTGCAGACCGGTTTGCCGGACCGGCTGGCCGCGATGCTGCGTTAAGGGCGCGCCGCCGACTTACATCCCCAGCATTTTTTTGGCAGCGCCCAGGGCTTTCATCGAGTCGTCGTGTTTGCCTTCCTTGTGGAATTTTTCGCCATCGGCGCGCAGGCTTTTGACCTTGCTCATGTCGGCGGCAGCAAGTGTGGGGTTGGTCAGCAGCTTGGCATCAATCGCCTTCATTTCATTCGGGCAGTTGTGGGCCAGGGCCAGCGAAGAAAACGTGAGGGCGGCGGCTGCGATGAGGTATTTCATGCAAATCTCCAGTGCGCGTCAGAACATACTGACCGCAAAATCCTAACAAGAACTGCCCCCAGGCCGCAAGCGCACTTGCCCGCAAGCCACGGCGGCCGGCCGGACAGCCCTAAAATCGCCGCTTGCTCGTGCTGGCGCAGCAAGGCCCCAGCGCCTGTACTTTTTATCCCAACCAGGTTTTTGCCATGTCTCTCGAAGTTATTGAAGCGCAGACCGGCGAACAGCCGGTCGCCACGGTTCTCATCCTGCATGGCCTGGGTGCCGATGGCCGCGATTTTGTGCCGGTTGCCGAACAGCTGGATTTGTCCAGCATAGGCGCTGTGCGTTTTCTGTTTCCGAATGCCCCGGTGATGCCTGTCACCATCAACGGCGGTTACCAGATGCCGGCCTGGTACGACATCCTGGGCGCCGACATCACGGCGCGCCAGGACGAAAAAGGCATGCGCCAGACCCAGCACAGCATGAACCAGTTGATAGAGCGCGAAATCGCGCGCGGCATTCCGGCCAGGCGCATCGTGATTGCCGGTTTTTCGCAGGGTTGCGCCATGGCGCTGATGACCGGCCTGCGTTTTCCCGAACGCCTGGCCGGCATCATGGGCCTGTCCGGTTATTTGCCCCTGGCCGCCACACTGGCGGCCGAACGCAGCCCGGCGAATGCCGATGTGCCGGTTTTTCTGGCGCATGGCACCCGCGACGGCGTGGTGCCGCTGTCCCGCGCCACCGCCTCGCGTGATGCCCTGACCGCGCTGGGCCACACGGTGGACTGGCACAGTTACGAGATGGAGCATTCGGTTTGCGCCGAAGAGATTGCCGACATGCACCAATGGCTGCTGCGCGTGCTGGCGTAGGGACTTTCCCCGTGTCTGGCGCTGCCTGGGCCAGTCGCAAGCCCGGGTGCGGTTTGAGGGATGATGCCGAATCGGCCACAAGCCCAATAGGGGCGCACACCAACAGCTATTAAATGGATAGCAAGCGCCCGGCCCGGTGGCGGCACCCGTCAGGCCGCCTGGGGCCGGGACGCGGCTGGCGCGCGCCGCCGCCTGCAAACAACAGCGGCCTGTGATACCTTGCACGCCACGAAAGATACAGAGGGATGGTTGATTTATGAACAGCTTGCACGCGCGCTCTGCCGCGCTTTTGGGAGACCGCCTGAAGGCGCTCGGCCCCGCCAGGCTGAACGGCATGCGCCGTGGCATTGAAAAAGAAAGCCTGCGCGCGCAGCCCAATGGTTCGCTGGCCCTGACACCGCATCCGGCGGCGCTCGGTTCCGCCCTGACCCACCCCAGCATCACCACCGACTTCAGCGAGTCCCAGGTCGAGCTGGTCACGGCCGCCCACCAGGGCCTCGGTGAAGGTGCAGACGCCGCGCTGCGCGAGCTCACACAGATCCACCAGTTCACCTACCGCTCCATGCAGGCGCTGGGCGACGAGATGTTGTGGGTCTCCAGCATGCCCTGCGGCCTGCCGACCGACGAGACAATTCCGATTGCGCGTTTTGGCTCGTCCAATGTGGGGCGTGCCAAAAGTGTCTACCGCATGGGCCTGTCACACCGTTATGGCAGGCGCATGCAGACCATTTCGGGCATTCACTACAACTGGTCGCTGCCGGATGTCAGCAGCGAGCAGTACTTTGCGCTGATCCGCAATTTCCGCCGCCATGCGTTTTTGCTGCTCTACCTGTTTGGCGCGTCGCCTGCCGTCTGTTCCAGCTTTGTGGCCGGGCGCGAGCACGAGCTGCAGCAACTCTCGGACAGCACCATGTACATGCCGCACGGCACTTCGCTGCGCATGGGGCGGCTCGGTTACCAGAGTGACGCCCAGGCTTCGCTGGCGGTCAGCTACAACAGCCTGGACGGTTACGGCGCTTCGCTGCAGGACGCGCTGACCCGGCCTTACCCGGCCTACCAGGCGGTCGGCATCCAGAACCCGGGCGGCGACTACAACCAGCTGGGCACCACGCTGCTGCAGATCGAAAACGAGTTTTACGGCACCATACGGCCGAAACGCGTGATCTTCCAGGGCGAGCGGCCCCTGCATGCGCTGCGCGAGCGCGGGGTGGAATACATAGAGGTGCGGCTGATGGACCTGGACCCGTTCGAGCCGGTGGGCATCAACGCCAGCACCATGCGTTTTCTCGATGTGTTTTTGCTGCACTGCCTGCTCAGCGACAGCCCGCCCGACACCCCGCAGGAGATTGCGGAACTCAAACACAACCAGCACAACACGGCGGCGCGCGGGCGCCAGCCGGGCCTGCTGCTCAAGCGCGCCGGGCGCGAGGTCGCGCTGACCAGCTGGGGCGCCGAAGTGCTGGCGCAATGTGCGCCCATCGCCGCAGCCCTCGATGCGGCGCAGGGCTGTACCCAATACAGCGAGACGCTGGTGGCGGCGGAGGCAGCGCTGCTGGACCCCGGCACCTTGCCCTCGGCGCGGGTGCTGGACGCGATGGCGCGCGAGCACGGCAACTCTTTTGTGGCCTTTGGCCGCGCCCGGTCGCTGCAGACGCAGCAAACCCTGCTGGACCTGCCGTTTTCCGGCGCCGAGCAGGCGGCTTATGAGGCGCTGACGCGCGAGTCGGTGGCGGCGCAGAAAAAGATTGAAGCGGCAGACACCATGCCCTTCGAGATTTACCGCCAGCAGTATGTGTCGGCAGGGCGCCTGGGTATGTCCCGCGCCGAGACCGCCGCCGCCTGAGCGCCGGCGCAGCCGTCCGGGCTGCCACACGGCACAATCTGTGGGTCACGCGCCTGGCAAGTGCCGGACCATCCATCCAGAGAGAAAATTCAACATACATGGCTATCCAGTGGTTCCCCGGTCACATGCACCTGACCAAAAAGGCCATCAGCGAGCGCATCAAGGAAATTGATGTGGTCATTGAGCTGCTGGACGCGCGCCTGCCCGGCTCCAGCGCGAACCCCATGCTGGCGGAACTGACAGGCGCCAAGCCCGCGCTCAAGGTGCTCAACAAGCAGGACCTGGCCGACCCCACACGCACGCCGCTGTGGCTGGCGCATTACAACAGCCTGCCCGGCACCAGCGCGATTGCACTCGACGCCAGCGAAACCACGCCGGCGCGCCGCCTGATCGACGCCTGCCACGCGCTGGCGCCGACACGCGGCAGCATGGTCAAACCGATGCGGGTGCTGATTTGCGGCATTCCCAATGTCGGCAAATCGACCCTGATCAACACCCTGACCGGCAAACGCGCGACCAAAACCGGGGACGAGGCCGGCATCACCAAACTCGAGCAGCGCATTGTGCTGGCCGACGGCTTTTACCTGTGGGACACACCGGGCATGCTCTGGCCGCGCATCATTGTGGCCAAAAGCGGCTACAACCTGGCGGCCAGCGGCGCGATTGGCCGCAATGCCTTCAACGAAGAAGAAGTCGCGCTGGAGTTGCTGGACTACCTGATCCAGGCCTACCCGGCCCTGCTCGAGGCGCGTTACAAGTTCAAGCTGGCCCCTGGCATCACCGATGAACAATTGCTCGAAGAAATCGGCCGCAAGCGCGGCGCGGTGTTGAGCAAGGGCCGTGTCAATCTGCAAAAAGCCGCCGAAATCGTGATTTACGAGTTTCGCGCCGCCACGCTGGGCCGGGTCACGCTGGAGACGCCCGAAGAATTTGCCCAGTGGCTGGCGGCCGGGCAGTTGCTGGACGCCGAGCGGCAGGTCAAAAAGGACAGGATAGAAACCGACCGCCTGATCCGTTTCAAGAAGATCCCGCGGCCGCCGCGCGAAGACTGACCCCCGGGGGCGGCGCCGGTCCTGCCGGGCCTGTGGAATTTTTCTGCGCTCGCCCCTTGAAAGCCAACAAGCCGCCAATATGTCGATCGCGTCAGGATTGCCCCATGCTGCGCTGCCTGTAGGGACAGCTGGTGCGTGGCCGCAGCAGGCCGGCGGCAGTTCCTGATTTTTGGGCCCTCTTCATGATTTTCAGGAAAGGAGATTGTCATCATGAACGGTTTGAATCTCTATGGCGACATGGTCGCTGAGCTGAACCGCCTGCAGCAGGACTTAGAGCGGGCCTTGCGTCCAGGTGGGGCCGGCAGCATACGGGCGATGCCGCGCAACACCTTCCCGGTCATCAACGTGGGCAGCACGCCCGAAGCCATTGAAGTGCTGGCGCTGGCGCCTGGGCTGGATCCTGCGGCGCTGCAACTCAGTGTGGACAAGGGACTGCTGGTCCTTGCGGGCGAGCGCAAGGAAGAGCCGCCAGGCAGTGACAAGGCGGTGGCGTATGCCAGGGAGCGCTTTCACGGCGCTTTTCGCCGCGTGATTTCCTTGCCCGACGATGCGGACCCGACCATGATCAGTGCCAGCTACCGTGACGGACTGTTGCGGGTGAGTGTCGCGCGGCGCGAGTCCTCCAAGCCGCGGCAAATCCAGATTCATTGATCCACCTTTTTACAAGGAGCATGTGATGAAAACGAATATGACCTCAAGTGGGAGCAGTCTGCATCGCGATGTCGCCCAAACCGGCCCGGTTCCGCCCGACGCGGCAGACAAGGGCATCCCGCAGAGCGGCACGCCAGTGCTTCCGCCTGTGGATATTTTTGAAGATGAATCGGGCTTTACCGTCATGGCTGATCTGCCCGGTGTTTCCAGGGAGCGTCTCACCGTGCGTGTGGACGGTGAGAGTCTGGTGATTGAAGCTGCAGCGGCGACCCCTGTGGAAGGGGATCTGACCCTGATCTACGGCGAGGTCCTGAACCCGTTGTACCGCCGCAGTTTCACGCTCAGCCGCGAGCTGGACCCGGCCAAGATAGAAGCCAGGCTGGAAAGCGGTGTCCTCAGGCTGAACATTCCCAAAGCGGAAGAGGCCAAACCCCGGCGCATCGAGGTGGCGGTCGCCTGAGCCCGGTGTGCGGCCTGCGTCGCGCGCAGGCGCCAACTTGGCCATTTCCGCCTTGAAACCCGGAGGCAGCGGGGGGAGGCGGGGAAGCGGACGCCTTCCCCGCCGTGTCATCCCAGGTTCCTGGCCGGCACAGTCTCAATGTGTCAGTGCGCAGTAGCTGAAAAACTGGTCCAGTTCGGTCGATTTGTCGAACACGGCATCGGCACCGCAAGCCATGCAACGTGAACGTATGTCGTCGGTGGCGTAGTTGGACAAGACAATCACACGTTGCTGCGGGTTGTGACGCACACATTGCTTGATCACGCCCAGGCCACTGCCTTCCAGCAAAAACAGGTCGACGATCAGCAAATGCCAGTCGCGGCTGTGGCTGTTCAGCCAGCAGCTGGCGGCGCGTTCTGTGGCGGCGTGGCCGATCACGTCCACGTTGAGCAATTCCTTGAGCGTCTCCGTCAGGTTGTCCCGGATCAGGGCGTTGTCTTCCACCACATAGGCTTTGACAGGCATGGCGGGAGGGGGATACGCAGCAGCATCCCCTTGCAGGCGGGAGGTCGTCACAGGATTCGGGAGAGTCACCAGACCAGTCTCGGACCTCGATCTTGGCCCCGGCGCAGGGGATTGCACTGCCATGCTGTAGGACAGCGCGCCTGCATGCGGCCAGCGCCGCGGGTTCAAGGCAAAACGAGCGCCAACCCTTGTTGGCAAAGCACCGAAAGCTATAAAAAATATAGCAAATGACAGCTACAGCGGACCCGACGGGCCGCTGCGGCCGGCCAGGCGGCGGCGGCCGTACACCAGCAGCAGGCCGCAGCCCAGCACCAGCGCAAACCAGCCGACCCAGGCAGAGCCGGCCACCATGCCCTGCATGCCAGGCGAGCGGACAAACAAGGGCGCCAGCAGCACAGCCAGGCCAATCACGGCACATGCCAGGCCCTTGAACAGGAGTTCGTTGTTGGCTTTGCTGCTGTGCCGGCGGATGGGGGGCGGAGGTAAAGGCATGGCCTGATTGTCGGGCACTTGCCATGGCCGGGCGCAGCCAGGGTCTTGGGCGCAAAGACTGCCCAATAAACGTATAGTTGTTGCATCCCATTCCCCGGCTGCAGCCCTTGCGCGCGGCCCCTTCAGGAGTCACCGTGAGCCCAACATCCCCCGAAACCCTCAGCCCCAGCCGTTTTGGCAGCGGACAGGCGGTGCGCCGGCTGGAAGACGACGCGCTGCTGGCCGGCAAAGGCCAGTTCACCGACGATGTGAGCCTGCCCGGGCAGGCCTGCCTGTTTTTTGTGCGTTCACCCTATCCGCATGCGCGCATTCTGGCTGTGGATACGGCCGCTGCGCTGGCCATGCCCGGCGTCTTGCTGGTGCTGAGCGGCGCCGATCTGACGGCCGCCGGTGTCAAGCCGATTCCGGGCTCCAGCGGCTTCAAGCGGGCCGACGGCTCACCCGGGGTGTCACCCGTACGCCGCGTGCTGGCAGACGGGCATGTGCGTTTTGTCGGCGAGGCGGTGGTCGCCGTGGTCGCGCAGACCCTGCAGCAGGCCCGCGATGCGGCCGAGGCGGTGCTGGTGGATTACGACGAGCTGCCCATGGTGGTGGACATGATGGATGCCACCGCGCCCGGCGCCCCGGCGCTGGTGCCGCAAGTCCCGGACAACATCGCCTGCGAAACGCGCTACGGCAGCGTGGAAGCCACTGCAGCCGCGTTTGCCAGCGCCCGCCATGTGGTCGCGCTCGACATCGTGAACCAGCGCCTGCATGCGCTGAGCCTGGAGCCGCGCACCGTGCTGGCCGATTTTGATAAAAGCTCACAGCGCCTGACGCTACGCATGAGCACGCAGATGCCGACCGGTGTGCGCAATTCGGTGTGTGATGCGCTGGGCCTGGCGCAAGAGCAGGTGCGTGTGGTGGTTGGTGACGTAGGCGGCGGTTTCGGCATGAAAACCAGCGTGTATCCCGAAGACATCGCGGCCGCGTATTGCGCACGCGCCCTGCAAAGGCCGGTCAAGTGGGTGGCCGAGCGCAGTGAAGAGTTTGTTTCTGCCTACCATGGCCGCGACGTGGCAAGCCGCGCCGAACTGGCACTCGACGAGACCGGCAAGATTCTGGCGCTGCGTCTGGCCTCCCTGGCCAATGTGGGGGCATATGCCACCGGTGCCGGTGTGGCGATTCAGCTGCTGATAGGCCCCTGGGTGCAGACCAGCGTGTACGACATCCAGACCATAGACTTTCATTTCAGTGCTGTGCTGACCAACACCGCGCCCACCAGTGCCTACCGCGGTGCGGGCCGGCCCGAGGCGATTTTTAACATGGAGCGGCTGATGGACGAAGCCGCGCGCCAGATCGGCATGGACAGGCTTGAGTTGCGCCGGCGCAATTTCATCCAGCCCGCGCAAATGCCTTACAAAAACCCCATGGGCCAGGTCTATGACACCGGCAAGTTCGAGGCTGTGATGGACCAGGCCCTGGTGCTGGCTGACTGGCAGGGTTTTGCGGAACGGGCCGCAGAGTCGGCCTTGCGCGGCCAGGTGCGTGGCCTGGGCATCGCCACTTTTCTCGAATGGACGGGCGGCAATGCGCTGGAAGAAACCGTGACGGTGTCGGTGCAGGCCGACGGCATGATTGAAGTGTTCACCGCCGTCAACGCCATGGGGCAGGGCATTGCGACCACCCTGACGCAACTGGTGGTGGACGCATTTGGTGTGCCGGTCGAGAAGGTGCGGGTGCTGATGGGCGACACCGACCGCGGCAACGGTTTTGGCAGCGCCGGTTCGCGCTCGCTGTTCACCGGCGGCTCGGCAGTGCGCGCCGGGGCCGACAAGGCGATCACGCTGGGCAAACAACTGGCGGCCAAAGAACTCGAGGCGGCCGAGCAGGACATCACTTACGCCGCGGGCAGTTACACCGTGGCCGGCACCGACCTGCACATAGGCATTTTTGAGCTTGCAGCGCGCCAGGAGCAGCAGCGCATATTTGTCGATTCCACCACGCTGGTGGCCGGGCCGACCTGGCCTAACGGCTGCCACATCAGCGAGGTCGAGGTCGATCCGCAAACCGGCCATGTGGCCGTGGTGGCTTATGCCTCGGTCAACGATGTGGGCCGCGTGGTCAACCCGATGATTGTGCGCGGCCAGCTCGACGGCGGCGCAGTGCAGGGCATAGGCCAGGCGCTGTGTGAACACATGGTCTACGAGCGCGAGACCGGCCAGCCCGTGACCGGCAGCCTGATGGACTACGCCGCACCGCGCGCCGACAGCGCGCCCGACTTCCGCACCGAGATGGACCAGTCCACCCCCTGCCTGAACAACCCGCTGGGCGTCAAGGGCGTGGGCGAGCTTGGCACCATAGGCGCAGGGCCCACGGTGGTCAATGCCGTGGCCGATGCACTGTCACGCATGGGCAAGGCGGCGCAGGCGCGGCAGTTGCAGATGCCGGTTTCGCCCTCGCGGCTGTGGGAGCTGATGCAAGCGCCGACCTGAAACAAGCCCGTTCGACAGCCCTGACCACACAACCCTGAAGCCCACTCCATGCCCCGCCTGCAACCGCTGCCGCCCGAGACCACGCCAGAGCTCAAACCCCACTTTGATTTTTTTCTCGGCACCCTGGGTTTCACGCCCAACAGCGTGCTGACCATGCAGCGAAAACCAAAGCTGGTGCAGGCGCTGGCGCAGCTCAATGCGGCGGTGATGGACCCGGCCGGCGAGGTTGATCTGGGTTTTCGGCGTCTCATCGGCCATGTGGTGAGCAAAGTGGCCGGCTGCCTTTATTGCCAGGCGCACACCTTGCTGGGCGCCAGAAATTTCGGCATCAGCGACGCCAAGCTGGCCGATGTCTGGACCTATGACACGAGCCCGCTGTACAGCCAGAAAGAACGCCTGGCGCTGGACTTTGCGCTCGCTGCGGCAAGCCAGCCGAATGCAGTCACCGACGAGCAGTTTGCGCAGTTGCAGCAGCACTGGAGCGACGGTGAGATCACCGAGATGCTCGGTGTGGTGGCCATGTTTGCCTTTTTGAACCGCTGGAACGACACCATGGGCACACCGCTGGAAGCCAGCCCGGCGGCAGTGGCCGTGCAGGCACTCGGCCACCAGGGCTGGACGGCCGGCAAACACGCGGCCTGAGGACGCCGCGGCACGCGGCTGCCGCTCACACCAGCCCGGCGTTTTCCTTGGCGCGCATTTTCGCGCCTATGTATTCGCCGTGTGTCACATGCAGCAGGCCGGCAATTTTGCTGATCAGGTGGTTTTCGTGGGCGTCCAGATGTGCGTCGGCAAAAGCCACCTGCCACATGTACTCCACCACCTGAATTTTCTGCGCCTGTGTGAAATGGTCGTTCATGCGGGAGGTGAAGCGGTGGTAGTCGTGGCTGGTCTGGGCGGTGTCCTCGGCCAGCTCCAGCAAGCGCGCCAGTTCGTCATCGGCCAGCGAGAATTTGCTGCGCAGGCTGGCAAGCACGGCAGCACGTTCGGTGTCGCCCATGCTTGTGTCGGCACGCATCACATCCACCAGCAGCACCGCCGTCGCGAGCTGCAGCACATGGGTCAGCTGCTGCGGCGACTGCCTGTCGGCGCTGCCGCTGAAGGTGTCAAAAAGGTCTTTGAGGGTTTGCAACATGCCGGGATGTCCTGGATGAAAGGCTGTGGGAGGGGGGGCTTGCCGTGATGGAGCAGATGCGCCCGGGTTTGGTTCCTGCAAGACCGGTGCGCCGTGGCCGGTAGAGCCTGCAGCGCTTGACCTGTATCAATGTGCTTGGGGGAGGATGGTTTTACAGTTAGCGGCTGTCCTCTGCTTCGTCACCCCCACCCCATGCCGATTGAACTTTACCGCGACGCCAACCATGCCTGCCTGATGTTTACCGACCTGATTGAGGCGGACGAGCAGGCGGTGCAGTCCAACCAGTTCCTGGTGGTGGACAACGGCACCGGCGCCATCATCGACCCCGGCGGCAATCTGGCCTTCAACGAGCTGATTCTGGGCATGTCGCATTATTTCAGCCCGCAAAAGCTCTCCTACATCATTGCCTCGCATGCCGACCCCGACATCATTGCCGCGCTGGACCGCTGGCTGAGTTCCACACCGGCCCAACTGGTCATCTCGCGGGTCTGGGAACGTTTTGTACCGCACTTCACCAAGGTCGGCAAAACCCAGAACCGCCTGATCGGGGTGGCCGATGGTGGTGGCCGCCTGCCGCTGGGCAAAAGCGAGTTGTGGGTGTTGCCGGCGCACTTTCTGCATTCCGAAGGCAACTTCCACTTTTACGACCCGGTCAGCCGCATCCTGTTTACCGGCGACCTTGGGGTGTCGATGACATCGGGCAAACAGGCGCAGGTCGCGGTGACCGATCTGGGCAGCCACATCAGGCTGATGGAAGGTTTTCACAAACGCTACATGGTGGCCAATAAAGTGCTGCGCTTGTGGGCAAAGATGGCGCGCCAGCTCGACATCTCCATGCTGGTGCCGCAACACGGCGCACCACTGACCGGTCCCGCCATAGGCCAGTTTTTTGACTGGGTGGAGTCGCTGCAGTGCGGCATCGACCTGTTCGATGAAAGCCACTACCAGTTGCCGGCCCAGCAGATCGGCACCACCGCCACGCGTTAAGCGGCGGGGCGGCAGCCGGGGCTTGCGGCGTCCAGGCGCCTCCAGACGCCATCTGTGCGGCACATCGCGATACCAGTGCATGCAGGAGGTAAATAGCCGGTAAATCCACCATTGCCTTACATGGCCTTCACATGGGCAGGCCAACAATGCAGGCACTGGATCACCAAGCTGCCCTGAAAAATCAGCGATCCGGCAAAGCAGCTCCAACAGCCGCTTGCCAGCCCTGGATTTTTCCAGCACGCAAGTTGCCCACCGGGTTGCTGGTTTTTTCATCCAGCATTCAGGAGAACCCCATGACATCGAAACTGATCACCGCATCCCTGTTGGCCACTGCCCTTTTTGCCGGGGTGGGCCTGTCGCCGGCGATGGCGCAGCACACCAACACCCCCGGTGTGGACCGGGCCCAGCAGGCCATCAGCGCACGTATCCAGCAAGGCCTCAACTCGGGGCACATCACACCGACCGAAGCGCAGGAGCTGTACCGGCGTGACCGCGACATCGCCGCGCGCGAGGCCTATTACAAGTCCAACGGCACGGCCACAGCGCAGGAGCGCCAGGCGCTGCGCGCCGAGCTGGACAGCCTCAGCGCAGAAGTTGAGCGCAAGATGTCCAACCGCAATGTGGCCGGCTCGCCGGGCAGCACACCCGGCATCGACAACCAGGAGTACCGCATCAGCCAGCGCATCGACGAAGGTGTGCGCTCCGGCCAGATCAGCCAGCGTGAAGCGCGCCGGCTGCACAGGCGCGAGGTGCAGATTGAACGCCACGAGGCCAGCTTCAAGGCCGATGGCGTGGTGACGCAGCAGGAGCGCCGCCAGTTGCGCCAGGAACTGGCCGCCCTGCGCGATGAGGTGGAGCGCATGATGCGCAATGGCCGTGGCCGCGGCTAAGCGGTACAACCGGACGAAAAGCCAGGCTTCTGCCTGGCTTTTTTTTGCCTTGCGGCGGGATTTTGAAACCAAACGCAAGGCCAGGCCCCGACACGGGGAGGCCCGGTATCACACGCTAAACTGGTGGCAGGTTGCTGCAACAGGGCAGGCGGACGGATAAGAGGCCACTGTGCGGGTGGGCTCGCTGCCCGGCAAGGCGACCCAGGAAAGAGTTATGGGTATGAAGGCGAGTCAGCAGGTTTTGTTTACAAGCCAACCCGGTGGCGCCAGGGGCGGGCCAGCGCGCCAGGCCCTGCAGCGGCTCGCCCGGCTTGAGCCCTGTGAAAGGGCGGGCGCGTGATCGATACCCAGTTTCGCCAGCTGACAGACGCCATGCCGCACATCGTCTGGACCATGCAGGCCGACGGCCAGCACAGCTGGTTCAACCAGACCTGGCTGGACTACACCGGCTTGTCCATGGCGGACAGCCTGGCCCTGGGCTGGAGCCGCGTGACACATCCCGATGACCTGGCGCGCGCCTCCCTGCACTGGGCGGCGGCGCTGGCTGCGGGCGAATCCTGTGAGATGGAATGCCGGCTGCGCCGGGCCGACGGCGTTTATCGCTGGATGCTGGGACGTGCAGTGCCGCAACTTGATGCCCATGGCCAGAGAACCCAGTGGCTGGGCACCCTGACCGATATCGACGACCTGAAACAGGCGGCAGCACATCTGGAGCGGGACATTTTCATGAACCGTATTGCCGGACGGGTGGCGCGCCTGGGAGGCTGGACGATTGAGCTGCCTGAGCGCAAGCTCACCTGGTCGGATGAAAACTGCCTGATTCACGATGTGGCGCCCGGCTACCAGCCGACGCTGGACGAGGGTATTGGCTACTTTCTGCCGGAGCACAGGCACATCGTCACGCGCCATGTGCAGGATTGTGTGCAACACGGCATTCCCTACGAATTTGTATTGCCCAAAATGACCGCCAAAGGCAGGCGCATCTGGGTGCGTTCGCTCGGTGAGGCGGTACGCGATGAGGCCGGCCACATCATCCGCATCCAGGGTGCGTTTCAGGACATCACCGAGCAGAAAGAAGCCGAAGCCCACACCCGCGCGCTGGAGCTGCAGCTCACGACCACGCTGGAAAGCATCACCGACGGCTTCAGCCTGATGGACAAGGAAGCACGTTTCACCTACCTCAACGGTCAGGCAGAGCGCATGCTCAAGCGTCGCAAGGGGCAGTTGCTGGGCAAGGTCCTGTGGCAGGAGTTTCCTGCCATGGCGGGGACAAGTGTCGAGAGCGAATACCGCGCTGCGGTGGCAGAACAACGCAGCACCCGGATTGAGGCTTTTTACCGGCCGCTGAAGGCCTGGTTTGTTTTTCATATCTATCCGACCGAAGCCGGCACGGCAGTTTATTTTCAGGACATCACCCAGCGGCGCGCCGAGCAGGTGCAGCTGCGCATGCTGGAGACGGCGGTGTCGCGGCTCAATGACATCGTGATCATCGCCAAAGCCAGGCCGGGCAAGGAGCCGAAGATTGTTTTTGTGAACGATGCGTTTGAGCGCCACACCGGTTACAGCCGCGCCGAGGCCCTGGGCAATTCCCCGGGGTTTTTGTGGGGACCAAACGCGGACAGCGCCGAACGCAAACGCATACGCGCGGCCGTTGAAAACGGCCGCGCGTTGCGCACCGAAGCCGTCAATTTCACCAAGGCAGGTCAGCCGCGCTGGGTGGAAATCGACATCACGCCGATTGCCAATTCGGCCGGCAAGTTCACCCACTGGGTGGCGGTTGAGCGCGACATCACCGAGCGGCGCCAGCAGCGCGAAGAAATCCTCAGCCTCAACGGCGATCTGGAAGAACGTGTGTTGCTGCGCACCGCGCAGCTGGCCGAAGCCAACAAGGAGCTGGAGTCCTTTGCCTATTCGGTCTCACACGACCTGCGCTCGCCGCTCAACACCATCCACGGCTTCAGCCAGCTGCTGGCAAAAATTGACGCAGAAAACATCAGCGAGAAGGGCAAACATTACCTGACCCGCATAGGCGTCGGGGTGGAGCAGATGGGTGAGCTGATTGAGGGTTTGCTGACGCTGGCGCATCTGTCGCGTGAAGAGATCAAGTCAGAAAATGTGGACCTGTCGGCCATGGCCAGGCGCGTGCTGCAGGAGCACCAGGAAAAAGAGCCGGCGCGCCAGGCCGAGGTGCAGGTTCAGGACGGCCTGGTGGCCCGGGGGGACCCGCGCCTGCTGTCGGCGGTGCTGCAAAACCTGCTGGCCAATGCCTGGAAGTTCAGCGCCAAAAAGCCGGTGGCGCAGATTGTGGTGGGCGCCGAAGCAGCAGCAAGCGGCGAGACCGTCTTTTTTGTCAAAGACAACGGCGCCGGCTTTGACATGGCTTTTGCGCACAAGCTGTTTGGCACTTTTGAGCGCCTGCATTCACCCGGGGACTTTCTGGGCACCGGCATAGGCCTGGCCACGGTCAAACGGGTGATAGACCGGCATGGCGGCCGCGTCTGGGCGGACAGCAAGCCCAATGAAGGCGCGGTGTTCTATTTCACGCTGACCAGCAGGCCGGGCGCATGAGCTGACGGGTGTGCCGGGGCACGCTGCAGGGCATGTGTTTCAGCAGCCCAGTTGCGCGGCCAGCGCCAGCAGGTCTTTGGCGTGCAGGGTGCCCACACCGGCAAATTTAATATGCATCCAAATGGTTGCATAATGGCCAAAAACCGTGCAGAATAAAAACGCAACAATATGGTTGCATATAAATCTGCAAGGAAATTCATGAACCACTACCACCGTCAGCTCCAGCTGGCCGCCACCCCCGCCGCCGTTTACCAGGCCCTGTCCACAGAGCAAGGCCTGCGCAGCTGGTGGACGCAGACCTGCGACCTTGCCGGCGCCGTGGGCGGCAAAGCCACTTTTCGTTTTGGCGAGCATTACAAGGTCATGCAGATCACCGCCCTGGAGCCCGGGCGTGAAGTGCGCTGGCATTGTGTCGAGGCCCTGATCAACGTGGACGCCTTCAGGCGCAAGGACGAATGGGTGGGCACCGACATCGTCTTCCGGCTCACACCGCAAGCCGGCGGCAAGACCCTGCTCGACTTTGAACACGTCGGCCTGACGCCGGACTTTGAGTGTTTTACGGCCTGCGAGCGTGGCTGGAATCAGTACCTGGCCAGCCTGCAAAACCTGCTTGAGACGGGGCGGGGCGCGCCTTTCATTCCGGAAGTAGCGAGCTGTTCGGCCTGAAGCGCTGGTCCCGCTGAACCCGGCCCCAACCCACCCGCTAACATTCACCGACAGGAGTTAACCCATGAGCACAGCCAGCAGCACACACAGCAGCACTGACCGCGTCGAACGCAGCATCCACATCAAGGCCCCGCGCAACAAGGTCTGGCACGCGCTGACCACTGCCGAGGAATACGGCAAATGGTTTGGCGCCAGACTCACCGGCAAGCGTTTTGAGCCCGGCCAGCATGTGCAGGGACCCATCACCATCAAGGGTTATGAACATGTGGTGTTTGATGTGGTGATAGAACGCGTCGAGCCCGAAACCCTGATGAGCTACCGCTGGCACCCCCATGCGGTGGACGCAGCGGTCGACTATTCAAAAGAAGAACGCACGCTGGTGACCTTTACCCTGAAAGACGCAGCCGATGGCACGCTTCTGACCGTCACCGAAACCGGCTTCGACAAAGTGCCACCTGCCCGCCGCATGGAAGCCTTCCGCGGCGTCAGCAACGGCTGGCCACATCAACTTGAAAACATTGCCCGCCATGTCAACAGCCAAACCCAGGGCTGACAAAGCCGCAGCACCCGGCGCCGACATGGCGCCGGTCTTCTTTGCCCTGGGCGACAGGACGCGGCTGCAACTGGTGGCTGCCTTGTGTGTGGGAGGCGTGTTTTCCATCGCGCAGCTCACCGCCAATACCGCGCTGACGCGCCAGGCCGTGACCAAGCACCTGCAGGTGCTGGCCGACGCCGGTTTGGTGAAAGACCTGAAAATTGGCCGCGAGCGGCTGTGGCAGTTTGAGCCGCAGCAGCTTGACGAAGCGCGCCGCACGCTGGAAGTCATCACGCAGCAGTGGGACCAGGCACTGGGCCGCCTCAAACTGTCGCTGGAAAACGGCTGACGCCGCTGTGGCTTTCCGGACTCGATCGAGTCATTCCTCTTCGGAACACACACAAAATTGGCTGGTCATTGCGGGCTTGACCCGCAATCCACGCCGCGCGGGATCGGGCGGTGGTTCATGGGGCATGGATCCCGGATCAAGTCCGGGATGACAACCGGGGTAGGGCTGACGTGCCCAAACGGGAAAACGCCAAAAAAAAGCGCCTGCCCTGTGCCGGGAGGCGCTATGTTTTCAATAGCTGCTTACGCCCGTGTTTAAAGGGCGGGAACCGCTTTTTGACTACGGCGGTTCAAGCTGCTCAGGCGGCCTTGCGGCGCTGGCTGAAAGCCGTGCTGCGCTTGACGGTGGCGGTGCTCACGTCGTCGCCGGCGATTTTGCTGGCGAGTTCTGCGCTTTTCTGTTCAATCTGCGCGGCCAGTTTGCTCAGGGCCAGTGCGCCGGGCGCGGTGGCCTGGGCCAGGGTGCTCAGCGTGTGGACACCGGTTTTTTCTTCAAACAGCGCGGCATTGGCGGCAGCACGTTCGACGCCGGTTTCTGCCAGCTTCACCAGCTGCGTCACCACTTGTTGTGCGCCCTGGGTCGTCAGTTCCAGGCCCTTGCTGTAGTAGGCGCTGAAAGCCAGTTGGGCAGCGGTGGCGTTTTTGGCGGTTTCGGCGGTCAGTTCGGTGCGCGACTGCTTCAGGGCCTGGTTCCAGCGCTGCTCCAGCAGGCCGACCACACGCTCGCTGCCAGCGCGGTAAGCATCAATCATGTTTTGGGCGGTGTTGCCGTAAGACTCGATCAGGTCGGCAGCAACGGTGGAGAGGTTTTTGGCGCTCATGGGGTTTCCTTCAGGAGGGTTGGAGATGCCTCATCATGAGGGTTTCCACTAGTGTCTGCGACCTAATAGCCTAGGGGTGTGCGCCCAGGCCGGCTTGAAGCTGCGGGCGGCGCCTCATCTGCTCTGCTTTTTATAGCTGCTTGCGCCCGTGAAGAAAGGGCCAGAGGCACTTTTTGCTTATGGTCTTTGGGTGCAACAGTTCAAAACACTCTTTTGAGCCTGCATCAGCGCGTGTCCAACGCGTCGGCCACCGCCTGCGTGGCGGCAATCAAGTCGGTCACCAGCCTCATCCACGTCAAGCAAGCCTTCGTACTCGCCGAGATTGCGTGTGTTGTGGCACTTGTCCAGCAGCCGCCAAACTTCCGGCCCCAAGGCCAGCGTGTGGGGTAGCACCTGAAAAACGATATACCGGTTGCCCGGGCGATAACCCATGTGCCGCAGCGCCGCCAGACACAGCGCGTGCGCGGCGTTGTAGGCAAGGTCAAACCGGCTTTCAAGCGCCAGCGTTGCGTTGCGCGCATCCAGCAGTCGCGCAACGCCGGTACGCAGCAAGCCTGCAATCTCTTTTGCGTCAGGTGGCGCGGCTTTGAGCGGCTTGCCAGGGCCGCACAAGTTGTCAAGTTGATTGGGCATGAAGCTGCTCTTCGTTTCCTGTCAACCATATCTTGGGTTGCTGCAAAACGCGCGTGACAAATGCGTTGTCCTGCTTGATGCGTTTGGCAATGTCTGCGGGTGTGTAGAGGCTGGGGTTGACCTTGCGGCCCAATGAAATGGTGGCTTTTTCCAGCGCGCCAAACACGTCGGCGTAACTGAGGTGCGCGCTCACCACCAGCAGGTCAATGTCGCTTTGTGCCGTGTCCTGCTGTTTAGCCACTGAGCCATAAACAAAGGCCGCGTCAATCTGCGGCGCCAGCGGCGCAAGGGCAGCGCGCAACACGTCGGCCAGCCCGGATGTCTTCATGACCAGGCCGCGTAGTTCGGCAAACACCGGCGCCGCTGCATTGGCCTGGTAATGCTTCTGGTTGCCTTGTTTGATGACGGTAAGCAGGCCCGCTTCAGACAAGGCCGCCAGCTCACGCTGTACCGAGCCTGTGCCCGACTGCGCCAGCGCGATCACCTCGTTCGCGTAAAAGCTGCGGTCGGGGTTGCCAAACAGCACGGCCAGCACCCTCTGGCGCCCCTTGGGAAACAGGGCATCGGCCATGCGCGAAGGAGCATCGGAAATTGGTGAAATACCCATAATGGGTTCGATCATACCCGAAAAGGGGTTTTAATCAAGGCTGTGGTAAAGGCGGACCGGCAAGAGTTGCTATCGTTTTAGTAGCTTCTTACGCCCGTGACCAAAGGGCCAGAGGCACTTTTTGCTTACGGACTTCGGGTAAATGGCCTGAACCGTCTTCTGGCCATTTTGAGTGCGCTTGCGGATCAGGCGGCCAGAAACAGCGCCGGGTCCACCATGGCGCGGTTCAGCATCACGCCCCAGTGCAGGTGCGGGCCGGTGGCGCGGCCGGTGGCGCCCACCGCGCCCAGGCGCTGGCCGGTCGCCAGCATGTCGCCCACCTGGACGTTTATGGCGCTCAGGTGGCAGACCATGCTGAGCAGCCCGCCGCCGTGGTCCAGCCAGACCGTCTGCCCGTTGAAAAAGTAGTCACCCGTGTCCAGCACCCGGCCCGGCAGCGGCGCCCCTACCGGCGTGCCAGTGGGCGCGGCGATGTCCATGCCGCTGTGCGGGCTGCGTGCCTGGCCGTTGAACACGCGGCGCAGGCCAAACGAGCTCGAGCGCCGGCCCGGCACCGGCACAGCCATGCGCAGTGCGGCGGGCAGGGGCTGGCTGAAGGTCGCCATCACCACTTGTTGCTGCGCGCGTTCACGCTCATGGCGTGCCAGGTCTTCGGGCGACAGATCCACCGTGCGCGGCGAGACCTTGAGCTGTTGCTCGCTGTAACGTTTGGCGGCGACCTGATAGGCCAGCTGGCGTGGCGTGCCGTCAGGCGCCCGTATGCTGATGCTGGCCGGGCCAGTCTCGGCCGACAGCGCGATGCCCACCAGTGCGGTCCAGTCGATGGGATCACCCAGCACCAGCAAAGGCACTTCGCCCGCAAAAGCAACAGGCCGAACGGCCGCCGGGCCCAGTGACAGCCTGGCGATGCCGCCGGGCACTGGCAGCGGCCTGGGCCAGACGCCGGCTGCATCTGCGGGGGGCGCAGCCCAAGCTGCGCCGGGCAGGGCCAGCAGGCCCAAGCTGGCCAGCAGGGCGGTGCGGCGCTTCAGACGGAAGTCAGGATTAGGCGGCGGGACGGCAAACATGCGCCCTATTATTTCGCGGTTTCCCATGTGATCTTGCCGTCGCGCACATAGTCGTTGAACTGGCTGATAGGAATGGCCGCCACACCCGCCACGCCGTCACCGGCGTCCCAGCTCAGCGTCGCGCTGTCGGGCTCCAGCGCAACTTCAATGCGGCCCGGCGGAATCGGAATGGGTGCACCGTCGCCGGGTGTGAAGGTGACGTCACCGCTGACTGTGGCGAATGTGGGCATGAAAGTCTCCTTGAAGTGGGGCAGCCTGTTGGGCAGCCGGGTTGCTTCTGCCCATTAGGCCCGAGTGGCCGCCCGTTGCGTGTCAGCCAAAAGCGCGTTCTGGCCGGCAGCCCTCAAGGTTTGTTGCCGGGTGCGGCGCAGCGCCACCTAGTTGCAGGACGTACCTGCTGCACGCGTGAAGGTCTGGCCTTGCGCGAGCGCCATATTGCCCTGGGCGGCGGTGATGCGCAACGTATTGTCGATCACCTGCAGCACCAGCTCACCGTGTCTGCCTGCGGGGGTGCGCAGCTCGCTGCCGTTGATGCTGCCGGCCAGCTCACGTATGCGCTCGCGCCAGGCCAGTGTGCCTTCAAAGGTCTGGTACTTCTGCGTGAGTTTGATGCTGGCGCCACGCAGCAGCCCGCCCGCACACCACAGGCCCTCCACGCGCGCAGGCACTGTCCACAGGTGCACCTTGCTCGACTTCTCGCGCCCCACGGCTTTGTCGGGCACAGGCACAACCGTGGTCCGGTCCGGCGCCCAGTCGCCCATGTCCCAGTCGTGCGAGACGATGCGTGTGCCCGGCTTGAGCGCCAGGAGAGTTGGGCGCAGCAGCAGATTCACCTCTTGCAGCAAATACATGGTGATCACCGTGGCCTGCGACAAATCGGTCTTGAACAGGTCCTGCTCACGAAACTCGACCTTGTCGGCGACGCCCGCCGCACGCGCATTGGTTTTGCTGCGCGCCACCAGGGACGGGTCAATCTCCACCCCCAGGCCGGTGGCCTCAAAACGTTTGGCTGCGAGGATCACTATGCGCCCGTCGCCAGAGCCGAGGTCAATCACATGGTCGCCGCGCTTGACGGCTGCGACGGTCAACATCTCGAGCGTGACGTTGTCAGGTGAGGTGATGAAGGGGACTTCTTCGGTGGGTTGGGCGTGGGCTGGTTTTATGCTGAGGAGAAGCAGCAGCAAAAAGGAAGAAAAAAACTTTTGGATACTGTAGTCACGCATCTTTTTACTTCTGAGATCGAAGGACACTTTAAACAGTTAGATAACTCAAACAAAACTAGGACAAAATTTAAGTCGCCGTCGAATACCAAACTGCCTGTCCAACTAGCGTGGTTACATGCTTGTACACAACCCGGTCTATCGCTGCCACAAATTTTTCCATTTTTTCGAGTTCTTCTCGGATGTCCGTCGCGCTTGTTCCTGGCATCACGGCGGTATGCGCAAGTTCGGTGCGTTTGTCCGAAAATCCTTTTAGAAGTAACTCTCCGTCCGCTCGCAATATCGCGTTAACAGAGTGAAAAATCCGCGGCAGACCTATGCGGGAGAATACCCGCTCAAGATTCTCTGCTGATGGATAGGACTTTGTGAGAAGTATTTCTGAGCCTGCAATGGCCGGAGTTTGTTCCCTATCTTGGAGTAGATGCTTTTTGGGTGAATTAACAAGAGATTTAAGCCCTTGAAGAAGGCGCTTCTCATCACCTGAGGCTTGGTAGTTCGCGTAGTGTTTCTCTAGTTGCACACTCTGCGCCAGCAGAAACAATCTTAGATCAAGCGGGAGATCTTTTGATTCAACGCCTGGTTTGGATATGCAACGTGCAAAAGTGTCAAACAGCTCTCTTATGAAGTTCTCAAATGAACCGTGGCCAAGGAATACTGCTGCCGAAATCACATACTGCCGAATCGTCGGTTCTGTTATTTGTTGGTCGGTGCTTATCAACACTTCCCGGTAGCTCTTAATAACTAGTTTGAACTCACGCAGAGCACGGCTTTGCTTGTAAGCCATATCATCAAACTAGGATGCTCTTAATTTTTTGTACTCTCAAGCGTACCTGTTGCTCGTCGCTCGTAGCAACACTTATAGAGCGGCGAAAAGCTTCGTCTGAAAATAAGTGCGCGAGTCGGTCTTGAACAGTCTTGGCGGGAATATTCAACTTCTTCTTGTCAGCCTGAAGTTGAGCCACTGCCAGCATTTCCGCGTCGTATAAGGCTGCGTTAAATTTGCTTTCTACTGTTTTCGTAGGCGAGAATATTTTGAACGCGAGGTCACCAAATAGCTCGCGAACTTTTAGCAGCGTGACGTTGAAAAGTTCTTCAAGCTCTAGGCCTTCCGCCGGCGTCATGGACCGCCTCGCATCGACAAATGTGTTTATGAATCCTGCTAGAGGTTTCTTGTAGTGATCAAAATTTTGGCTCAAAGCGAGGAAGCGCATTATCAGTTCCTCGGCTTTCATTCGCTTATCAACTTTTATGTCAAGAAGGTCTAAAAATTTACTTGACTGCACGACTTTAGCCGCGAGTTGGATGGCGTCGCCAAAATATAGCCCGTGACGAAGTTCCTGCGGGTTGAGTTTTACTGAGCCAGAATTTAGACGCTCAAATACGTCAAATTTGACTTGAGGGTGCGTATCCTTCAGGATCACTATGCATCTGAGAGTTCGATTTAGTATGTGCCGTTGAAATCTGCCATCAAGCTCAAAAAATCTGTTGCCTTCAAGTTCGGGATATGCGGTTAGTCCCTTTAGTGGGAATTCGTTATTTAGATATCTGTTTATGGAGGTTAGGCGCTGATTCCCGTCTATGACGGACATTGTCTCGTCTCTTTCTTGATTTAGATAGACCACTGGAATCGGACATTGAATAATCAGCGACTCTATTAACCTAGAGGCCTGCGCGTCATTCCATACGTACCGACGTTGAAATTCAGGAATTCCTATAGAGGTGTCCTTCAGCTTTTCAAAAATTGTCTGCACCGCAAAATCATAGGTTTCAGTATGAAGTTTTCTCTGCTCAGGAGGGATATTAAGGATCGATTCGGCGAAATCATCTTGACTGGTCGTAGCGGGGAAGAGCAAGTCGGCCAGACCCCGCCCGTCTTTTTTAACTGTTGCCATTTTTTGGTCCTTGAGATATTGCGCGCCGTGGCTGTTTACTTGCTGAACGAATCTTTCATTCCCGTCACCCGATTGAACACCGCTTTCCCCGCAGCGTGATCCACCAAGTCAGTGACAAAGTACCCATGCCGCTCAAACTGAAAGCGCTGGCCGGCTGCAACCGAAACCAGTGAAGGTTCCACATAAGCCGTCACTACCGACAGGCTGTTAGCGTTCAGGTTCTCCAGAAAGTCCTTGCCCTCCGCTTCAGGGTGCGCTTCGGTGAACAGGCGGTCGTACAAGCGCACCTCGGCCTGCACCGCATCACTGACACCCACCCAGGTGATCACACCCTTGACCTTGACGGCGTCTGAGCCCGGTGTGCCGCTTTTGGTGTCGGGGATCAGCGTGGCCAACACTTCGGTCACTTTGCCATTCGCGTCTTTGGTGGCGCCTGTGCACTCGATGACGTGGCCGTATTTCAGGCGTACTTTGTTGCCGGGGAACAGGCGGAAGAAACCTTTGGGGGGTGTCTCTTCGTAGTCGGTGCGTTCAATCCACACCTCTTTGCCGATTTTGAAATTACGTTTGCCCAGCTCGGGCAGGTGAGGGTGCACGGGGGCGCTGCAGTCGTCGAGCTTGCCTGCGCCCATCACTTCATCCCAGTTCGTCAGCACCAGCTTGACCGGGTCCAGCACGGCCATGGCACGCGGGGCGATCGGGTCCAGGGTGTCGCGCAGTGCGCCTTCGAGGGTGCTGTAGTCAATCCAGCTGTCGCTTTTGGTCACGCCGATCCGTTCGGCAAAAAGCTGAATCGCCTCGGGCGTATAGCCGCGCCGGCGCAGGCCGACGATGGTGGGCATGCGCGGGTCGTCCCAGCCGCTGACGCGTTTTTCAGTCACCAGCTGCGCCAGCTTGCGTTTGCTGGTCAGCACATAAGTCAGGTTCAGGCGCGCAAACTCATACTGTCGCGGGTGCGGCGTGGCAATCAGGCCGCCTTCGGCCAGGCGGTCCAGCAGCCAGTCGTAAAACGGCCGCTGGTCTTCAAACTCCAGCGTGCAGATGCTGTGGGTGATCTGCTCGAGGGCGTCTTCAATCGGGTGGGCATAGGTGTACATCGGGTAGATGCACCATTTGTCGCCGGTGTTGTGGTGATGCGCGCGGCGTATGCGGTAAATCGCCGGGTCGCGCATATTGATGTTGGGGCTGGCCATGTCGATTTTGGCGCGTAGCACGGCGGCGCCGTCGGCCAGCTGGCCGTCACGCATTTCGCGAAAACGCGCCAGGTTCTCGGCCGGGCTGCGGTTGCGGAAGGGGCTGTTGGTGCCGGGGTGGCCAAAGTCGCCGCGGTTGTGGCGCATCTCTTCGGCGCTTTGTTCATCGACGTAGGCGTGGCCGGCTTCAATCAGGTATTCCGCCGCGCGGTACATGAAGTCAAAGTAGTCGCTGGCCTGGTACAGGTTGTTTTCACCATTGTTGTGCCAGTCAAAACCCAGCCACAACACCGCGTCCTTGATCGAATCGACGTATTCGCTGTCTTCTTTTTCGGGGTTGGTGTCGTCAAAACGCAGGTGGCAAACGCCGCCGTAGTCGCGCGCCAGGCCGAAATTGAGGCAAATGCTCTTGGCGTGGCCTATGTGCAGGTAACCATTGGGCTCGGGCGGAAAACGCAGCCGCACTTTGGCCGGGTCGGGCTGGCCGGCGGCGTGGTGGGCGGCGTCGCCGGGGCTGCCGCCCCACTGGCGGGCGGCGTAAGTCTGCTTGGCCAGGTCATGCTCGATGATCTGGCGTAAAAAATTGCTGGTTTTGGGGGTGTCTTTGTCGGCAGGGGCGGTCATGTATTTGATTCTAGTGTGCTGCCCCGGCCGCACTGGCCCGCAGCGCCGGAGCGCGTACTTTGTAAAGTAGCCGGTAAAGTTACCTTTGGCTACCGTCTTCACTGTGCGGGCGGTAAGCCGTTACGGGGTTGCGGCGTTAAATACCTGTCAGGGCGCTTTTTGCCCGTTTACAGGAGAAAAGCAATGCTTCCAGCAACCACCTCTTTCGCCGTGCCCAGGCGCGCGATGTTCATGGCCGCTGCCACGGCAGCGCTGGCCCTGGCCGCCATGGCTTTTTCGGGCGGCGCCCAGGCGCGCAGCGATGTGTCGTTTTCCGTCGGTGTCGGCTTGCCCGGTGTGCATGTGGGCGTGAGCAACGCCTACCCGGTGTATCAGCCGGTGTACCAGCAACCGGTGTATGTGCAGCCGGCACCCGTGTATTACGCACCGCGCCCGGTGTATTACCAGCCGCAGCCTGTGTATGTGCAGCCCGCGCCGGTGTATTACGGCCGTCCCCACGGCTGGCACAAACGTCATGGGCGCCATGATGATGACCGCCACGGTGGCTATCGCCACAACGGTCACCATGTGCAAAGCCACGGCGCGCAGCCTTATGTGCATGGCCCCCAGGGTTTCCGGCCCCAGGGCTATTACTACGGCCGCTGATACTCCAGCTCACCCCACAAAAAAGCCCGCAGGCTACAGCTTGCGGGCTTTTTTATTGTGGCGCTGATGGCGTGATGCGGTGGCTCAAGTCCCGGTGGGGCGCCAGAACACGTAGTCGGCCTCATACGGCACCGTGACCCGCATGCCCAGTTGCGCCGAGGTGCAGGGCGACACGGACACCCAGCCGCCCACAGTGCGCAGGCGCTGGACATAACTGATGTTTTGCAGCGCACCGGGCGTGGCCGCAGGTTCTACCTTGTAGGTTTGCAGCGGCAGGTTCTGGTTGCCATTGGGTACCTCGACAAACTCGCGCGCCAGGGCGGTGGAGCCGTCGCGGTGGGTCCAGCTGGCACGCGCGCCTGGCTTGTGTTTGATGGTCTCGCCGCGTGTATCGGTCAGGTCGATGTCGGGGTTGCGCACCAGCCACTCATATTCAAACGGTGATCGCTTGATGGCCTGGCACTCATACAGCAGCTTGCCGGCGGAGTGCGCCTGCAACACCGCCTGGTGGCCTGTGGGCACACGCAGGGTGGCGGGAATGTCTTGCTGGCTGATGGCGTTGCTCAAGGCCGCGAGCGGGCGCGAGCCGCAGGCGCCCAGCAGCGCGACGCTGCCGGCTGCCAGCAGCAGGCTGGCCAGCCGCTGCGTGCCGTTGCGCCGGGTCAGGCGGGAAAGGCCAAAGGCAAAAGAAGAAGTGTGGGGCATCACAGCAGTTCCAGTCGTAGGAGTGTGATTTCAGTAGAACTCAATGCGATGTCACCGCATGTAGGACGGCGCACGCAGTTTGCCCCGGGAAGCGGCGCTATGTCAGTCGCATGCGCGCCACGGGTTTACCCGAGTCTGGCGCAGGCAATGTCGTAGGCTGGGGCGCTACCGAGGGGTTTGCCGCTTTCTGCCTGGGCGCAATTCTTGAGAACCTTGTTCCAGCCCGCAGGTTTGGCCTGCAGCGTGTAGCTGACGCGGCTGATGCCGGCGCTGGCGGGGTGCCCGGCCATCAGCAGGTCGCGGCTCGCGGGGGCAAAGGCAAGGGCCTGGGATTCTTCGAGCAAGACCCAGCGCTGGCTGCCGTCGCTGTCGGTGACACGCTGGTACAACACGGCGTCCGACGCCGGCTGCTGTAGCGCCTGCGGTGCCGCGGTGATGAGGACGCCGGGCGCGGTGGAGGGCGCTGCGCTGGAAAACACACCCATCATGGTGGCTGTGCCGGTCACCAGCAGAAAAGCCAGACCCAGACCTTTGCCGAGGGCGCGCAATTTGTGGTGGGTGCTTTTCATGAGAGGGCTCCTTCAGCTGGCTGTTACACCCAGTACAACGCGAAAACCTGCTGCCGCTTGTAGGAGACAGTCCCCAGGCGGTGCAAGCCGTGGCCCGGTTGCGGCCGTTAAAAAACCCACAGGCACCAGCAACTGGTTCTGCCTGTGGGCGAGGTAGATCGCCGGGCCTGGTCAACCAGACCCGGCAAGTGCCCCGAAAGCCGGCCCCACATCCCTGCAAAGCCGGCTGCTCACCATAGGGGCAAAATTTGGCGCAGAAACCCTGAACCGGGTTCACATCGCCTTGTGGAAGATGTCGTCGTGGGGAACTCCTGTGTGAGCTGGCAGGGCCAGTGGTGGTGGATGTGCAGGGTGAGTGCTGGCCTGAACGGGCGGGCCGTTCGCAGCTTGCATGTTCAGGGTACGCAGCCGCCGCTGCGCTGGATGTATGTCAAAGCGCGTGAAGCGTGAAAATATTCACTTCGCGCCCCGGCTGCCGGTTTTATTGACCGAAGCGTGGGCCGGTTTTGAGAAACTCGAACTCCAGCGCGGTGCTGGTGCGCCCCAGCGCCGAGTTGCGGTGCGGAAAACGCCCCAGCCGCGCAATGATGTCGCGGTGCTGCCGGGCAGAAGCCAGGCTGCTTTGCAGGGTGTCGTGCAGCTCTTGCGGTGCGGCGGCTGCCAGACTGCTGTAGCGGCGCACGCCTTCTTCCTGCAACGGCAGGTCTTCGGCGTGCATCAGCGGCATGTAGAAAAACATGCGGCCCAGCCACGGCAGGGACAAGTCGGCGCCGCGCGCCAGCCCGCTGCTGACCAGGCGCTGGGCGCGCGGGTCCCCGGCAAAGGCTTTGGCCTTGCCACGAAAGATGTTGCGCGCAAACTGGTCCAGCAGCAGCACCAGTGCCAGCCGGCTCGAGGGCTCGGACTCCCAGTCGGCAAGTTCACCCGCCTGGGCCAGCGCCACGGCGGCAGCAAAACGCCGCCGGATATCGCTGTCCAGCTCGGCACCGCCGGCAAACCAGCGCTTGTGCATGTCGGGGTGAAACCAGAAGGCTATGACCGAAGCGGAGCTGGGGGGTGCAGCGCCGGCGGCGCCGGAAGAGGCTGTGGCGGCTGTCTTGACGGCTTTTTCCGGCGGACTCATGCCACGATCATGACAGCATCACAAGCCATTTGCTACCACCGTCCTGGTGACTTATTCCTGGGCTTTCGCGCCTGCCAAGAGCGGCGGCCCGGGCTGTGGCCGCCGCTATGATGACCGGGATCAAAAACAGCCGGGGGGATTTCATGTCTTTCAAACGTATTGCAGGCGCTTTGGGTATTGCCACCGTGCTGCTGGCCATGGGCGCCTGCAGCACAGCGCCCACCCACCCCGCGCTGGCCAGCGCACAACAGGGCGGGCAATTGCCGCCGCTGCTGCCGGTGCGCCGCTTTGTGGCGAACATTGAGGCCATGGGTGGCTACCAGTTGTCGCCGAATGGCGAGCGCCTGCTGTGGCAGCAGGCGGTGGGCCTGGATATTGGCCTGGCGGTGCGCGATGTGTCCGCCGGCGCTGCCGTGACCACCTATGCCACCGGCAACATGGGCCGGCGCGGCGGCAACCAGTACTGGCTGGGCGACAGCCGCCACATTGTTTACACCAAGGACCCGATTGGCGACGAGAACACCCGGCTGCTGGTGCAGGACAGCCAGGCCGGCACGCTGGCGCCGTGGACGGTGATTGCGACCCCTGGCGTACGCACGGTGTTCATGGGGCGCGGGGCCGAAGGCTCGAGCAAGTTTTTTGTCGCCAGCAACCAGCGCGACCGCTCCACGCTGGACCTGTATGAAGCCGATGCACAAACCCGCAGCCTGCGTGAAGTCGCTCGCAGCGATGGCACGGTGCTGGGCTGGCTGATAGGTGTGGACCGCCAGCTGGCCGGGCGGGTGCGGCAGCTGGGCCGCCAGGACGGCGCCGATGTGGCGATTGAGTTGCTGCAGGCCGGCGGCCAATGGCGCGTGCTCAAGACCGTAGGCGGCTTTGACAGCTACTGGGTCAGCCGGCTGGATCTGGCGGCGGGCAAGGCCTGGGTGCTCAGCAGCCTGGGGCGAGACAAGTCCGCCCTGCTGGAAGTCGATCTGGCCACGGGCGCCGAACGCGAGCTGGCCAGCCACCCCACGGTGGACCTGAGCTACGCCGTCTTGCCGGCAGGCGCTGGCGGGCCGATTGCTTATGTGGTCGAGCCCGGCCACCCCGAGATCAAATGGCTGGAAGCCGGCTGGCAGCGCGATGTGGACAGCGCGGTGCAAAAAGCCGTGGCCAGCCAGCTGCTGCCCGCCGCGCCGCTGATCACCAGGCCGCAGAGTATTTCTGCCGACAACCAGCGCGTGGTCTTGCGCAGCGTCGGCGAGTTTGACTCGGCCGAGCTCTTGCTGGACCGGCGCAGCGGGCAGGTGAGCCGGCTCAATCCCCTGCAACCGGAAGCCGCCAGCCTGTTGTCGGCGCAGCAGCCCATTTCATTCAAGGCCTCGGATGGCCGGACCATCCACGGCTATGTCATCCGCCCGCGCGGTGTGAGCGGCCCGGCGCCGCTGGTGGTCGAGATCCACGGCGGCCCCTGGGCGCGCGACAGCTGGAGCCCGGCGGTGTTTGACACGCGCCAGCTGCTGGCCAACCGCGGTTACGCCGTGCTCATGATCAACTACCGGGGCTCTACCGGTTACGGGCGCGAGCACATCTGGGCCGCCGACCGCGTTTATTTTGGCCGGCTGCAGCAGGACATTGCCGAAGGCGTGCAGTGGGCGGTGGACCAGCGTATTGCCGACCCGGCGCGTCTGGCGGTGCTGGGCGGCAGTTTTGGCGGTTTTTCGGTGCTGGCGCAGCTGATCCAGAAGCCGCACAACTACCGCTGCGGCATCGACGTGGTCGGTGTGGCCAACTGGCCGCGCGTGGTCGACAACTGGCCGCCGTTCTGGCGTAACCGCCACTGGTTTGCGCGCACCTTCGGGGATGTCAACAAGCCCGAAGACCGCGCGCAGATGCTCGCCAACTCGCCGGTCTCGCACCTTGAAAAAATCACCGCACCGCTGCTGGTGATCCATGGCGGCAACGACATCCGGGTGCTCAAGCAGGACTCGGACGATGTGGTGGCCGGGCTGCAAAAGCTCGGGCGGCCGGTGGACTACCTGCTGTTTGCCGACGAGGGCCATGCGATCAGCAAGTGGCGCAACAAGCTGGCGATGTGGCGCACGATTGAAGACAAGCTGGCAGGCTGCCTGGGCGGTCGCAGCGCGGGTTTTGACTACTACCAGCTGATGCCGAGGTAGCCGCCGCCTATTACATCGCGCGGAACTGCTGGCTGTACATGCGGCTGACGGCCAGCTTTTCCGGCCGGCCGCGCAGGCTCAAACTCAGTTTGCCGGCCTCGTCGCGCAGCACGCTGTCAATCGCACTGCTGTGCACCACCGTGCCGCGGTGAATCTGCCAGAAATGGCGCGTGTCCAGTTGAGGCAGCAAGTCCTTGAGCGGCGTGCGTATCAGGTACTCGTGGCCGGCCGTCAGCACCCGCACGTATTTGTCGGCCGCCTCGAAATACAGCACCTCGCCCACCGGCACCATGCGTATGCTGCTGCCCACGCTGACCTGCAGCAGCGTGATGGGCGCAACCGCCGTCGCGCCCGTCGGCTGCGCTGCGGCCAGCAGGTGTTGCAGCTGGTGCAGTGCCTGGTCCAGTGTCGGGTTGCTGCTGGCTCCTGTTTGTGAACGTCCCATCAGGGCCAACTGCAGTTTGGACACTGTTCTTTCAAGGCGGGCGGCCTGCAGCGGCTTGAGCAGGTAGTCCACCGCTTGCAGCTCAAAGGCCTGCACCGCGTACTGGTCGTAGGCGGTGACAAACACCAGCGCCGGGAAGGGCGCGTGCTGCGGCCACTCGTCGACCAGCTCGGCCGCTGCTTCCAGGCCGGTCTGGCCCGGCATGCGGATGTCAAAAAACAGCACGTCGGGCAAGAGCTGCAGGGCCTGCGTGACCGCGGAGATGCCGTCCCCCACGCTGGCCAGCACGCGCAGGCCCGGCCAGGCCCGCGCCAGCTCGGCCTGCAGCGCCTGGGCCAGCAGCGGCTCGTCCTCGGCAATCAGGGCGGTGGCCGGGTGCGGGTTCTGGCTCATGGTTTGTAAGGAAACCGGGCTGTAGCCCTTGTGCCACCTGCGTGACCAGCTACAAGATCCATAGCAGCTGTGGCGCCGTAACTGCTGGCCAGGCGCTCACGCACCTGGGCCAGGCCAAAACCGGGACGGTCGTCCTGCGTGCCGGACAGGCCGACACCGGTGTCGGCCACCTCCAGCAGCACAAACTCGCCTTCGCGCCGCGCGCTGACGCGGATGTTGCCGCCTTCGACCTTGGGCTCGAGCCCGTGTTTGATGCAGTTTTCCACCAGCGGCTGCAGCAGCAGCGTAGGCACCGGGTGCTGGGCCAGCTCGGCAGGCAGGTCCAGCGTGTAGCTCAGGCGCGGGCCCATGCGTATGGCCATCAGCTCCAGGTAGTCACGCACGCGGTCAAACTCGGCCTGCAGCGGATGTGTGGCTGCGAGCGAAGCGCCCAGTGTGGCGCGCAGGTAGGCAATCATGTGGTCCAGCATGACCTGGGCGCGTGCCGGGTCGGTGCTGATCAGCGCGCGCAGATTGGCCAGGGTGTTGAACAACATGTGGGGCTCCAGCTGCGTTTCCAGCAGCCGCAGGCGGGCTTCGCTGGCGTGCTGGCGCGCCTCGGTCATCTTGCGCTGCAGATACGCGCTTTTGTTGACGGCGTAGAAGTAGAAGCTGCCGGCAATGCCGGCCAGCGCGGTGATCAGGATGGAGGTGCGCAACTGGCCGCTGTCGCTGTGGCCGGCACCGCTGCCCGGCGGCGGGAACCAGCCGTAATACACACACAGCCTGTCGGCAATGGCTGTGCCCAGCAGGTAACCCAGCACAATCGCTCCGACGACCAGTGCCAGCCCGGCGTAACCCTGGGGCCATCCGGTTTCCCGGCTGGAAGGAAAAAAATCGCGGCCCAGGTCAATCACGGCCCAGGTGATGGTTGCGATGAACAGCGAGTACACCAGCGGCGGACCGTAGGGCCGATCCGGCATGAAGGCGTACTGGATGGTGGCGATGGCCAGCGCAAACGCCAGCACCTGCAGCATGTGCCGCAGCTTGGCCAGCCAGTCGATCTTCATCGGGGTGTACCGTCCTGCTGACGCTGCAGTTTTTCCCGCTCTTGCTGCACCATGCGCTCGCGCAGGCCGCTGCCCCTGCCCAGCAGAAACACCGAAACGCCGTGCAGGACCAGACCCAGGCCCCAGCCGAGCAGCGGATACGCCGACCAGGACCGGTTGCCAAAACCGTACTTTGAAAACGCCAGCATGGTCAGGTTGACCACCAGGTACAGGGTGGCATGTGCATACCAGCCGAGTTTGGCACCGGCGCGTTTGTGCGCCAGGCGTTCGAGTTCTTCGGGGGTGAGAGGGTTGGTCATGCGGCGTCGGGTTTGTCATTCATTTTAGGTCAGCAGCGCCTCATGGCGTGCAGGCGCGGCCGGCGGCCCGGAACACCGCGGCGAAGGTGGCGCCAGCCAGGGTCGCATGGTTCATGGCAGCAGGTGTTTCCTGAAAAAGGCGCTGATGTTGCGGTCCACCTCGGGCAGCACTGCGCGGTCAAAGCCGGGCGGGTCGCCGAGCAGTTCAGCCTCTATCGTGCCGGGCTTGAACGGCGGCAGCGGGGACAACATGGCGCCGTGGCCTGCGCCGGGCAGGTCGGCAATGAGGGTGCAGGACGCGCACACTGCGCGCACGGCGCCTATGTGAAAACGCGGCACCTGGTTGATGTCCTGGCCGGCTTCGATCAGCCCCAGCGCAATGCGCGGCGTGGCCAGCGAGGCCATGTCGAAGTCGGCGGCATAAGGCACGCTGGCCACAGCGGCCTGGATGCGCGGGTCCTGGTGGCTGTACCAGGTGTTGTCGTCAAAACGCTGGCGGATCACGCCCAGCGCCACGGCTTTCTTGAGCCCGTCGAGGAGGTTGCCGCGCAGGCGGGTGATGAAGCCCACACAGGAAGAAAAGTCGTCGGCCAGATGCGCTTCGCAGTGCCGGCGCAAACCCGCCGGTGACCAGCGTCCGCCAGCCAGGGTCAAGGCGGTATGGCCGCCGGCGGAGCCGCCGTACACGCCGGCCTTGTCCAGTACCAGCAGCGGCGCGAACTGCGGGCTTTGCGCCACGGCGTCGATGGCGCGCGATACTTCGGCCGGCCGCAGCTTCCAGCTCTCGGGGCCGGGGTCTGTGAACTGCCCGCTGTGGTCGCCCCGGTGCTGGGGAAAGGCCACCACAAAACCGGCCTCGACCAGGGTACGTGCCAGGTCTGCATGCACCCAGGGGTTGCCGCCCGAGCCGTGCGAGATGACAAGCAGGCGGCCATTGCCGCGCACCGGCGCGCCTTGCCAGGCCAGGCTCAGCGTGAAGGGGCCGCGCTTCAATGCCTGCTCCTGCGCACTGGAAGGGTAAAACACGGTGACGGGGCCATCGCCGGTCAGGCCGGGCAACTCGGTGAGGCCGGTTGCCGCCTGGGCCAGACCGGCCAGCAGCAGGCCAAGGCCGGTCAGCAGGGCAGGCAAAAGGGACTGGAACATGGGATTCTCCTGGCTCCGGTCAGGCAGCGACAAACTGGCCGTGCAGGCCCAGCGGCAAGCCATAGGGCAGGGTGACCCGCGCCAGCGGGCCGGCATCCACCGCAGAGGCATCAAACACCGACAGCGCGGTGCGCTCGCTGGGCCAGTGGTAGGCCGTGCCCAGCACCCAGCCCCGGCCTTCGGCCGCGCCGGGAGATGACGGCACGTACACATGTTCTTCGGCAATCCAGCCGTCGCCGTAGTGGTGGCGTTTTTGCCGTTCGCCGTGCATCGTGAGCACGCTGTCGAAGCCTTCCACACGTGTATCCATGCCGCGGCTGCGTGCCATCAGGGTGGTGAACTGCGTAGTCAAGCCGTTGCGTGCCGGGTGGATGCGCGGAAACTCAACGCCGCTGGCGCCCAGCGCCTGCATCTGCGCCTGGCCGGTGGCCGGGTTCAGCGTGATCTGTGTCCAGCGCGGCTGGTGCGCGTAGCCGGTCTGGCGCGGCTGGTCCACCTGCATCTTGCGCATGGCACCCAGGATGTCAGGCTGGGCCACAAAACGCACCTGCACCGTGCCGCCCTGCTCCCAGGCATTGGCCAGGTGAAACACACCGGTGGCCGGCAGCTCAAAGCGCTGTACCTTGAAGTCGGCCTTGTCCACCAGCAACACCACCAGCGGCGACTGGCCCTCCCAGTGGTAGTGCGACAGCGGATTGCCTGCGCCCGGCGTGCCGGAAAACTTCAGGGGCATCAGCAGGAACACCAGGTGTTTTTCGGTGATGGCGAAGTCGTGCACCATGTCGGCCTGCGGCGCGGCCAGCACATGCTGGCGGCGCAACTGGCCGCCGGGGCCGATCTCGTACACCAGCAGGCGGCCCGTGCCGGGCATGTAGCCGAAGCTCCACACCGTGCCGTCGGGTGCCACGCGCGGGTGGGCTGAAAACGGCGCGCCCTGGGTGTCGGTCGACCAGACCTTGAAACCTTTGGCCTGCAGGCTGTCCGGGTCCACCGCCAGCGCCGAGCCGGCTTCCCACAGTGCGAACAATTCGCGGCTGGCCGGCAGCGACAACAGGTTGATGTTGGCCGGGTTGACGCTGTCCGGCCCGTTCAGCGGCGGCGAGTGGGCCAGGGTCTGCGCAAACCCGGAGTACAGCAGGCGTCCCGCCGCCTCTTCAGCCTGCAGTTTGGGTGTGGCCAGCAGAGCGCCGCGGTGCGACACCCGGCCGTCCTCGAAGCGGAAGGCCTGCAACATGCCGTCACCGTCAAACCAGTGGTTCATGGCCACGCCGCCGAGTTCGCGCCGCGCCGGACCGACGCGGTACAGCGTGCCCTGCAGGGCAGCGGGCCAGCGGCCCCTGATGCGCAGGGGGCCGCTGTCCAGCGCGGCCTTCAGGGGGCCGTTGTGCGGGGTGTAGCTGCTGTGCCAGGCAGCGGCTGGCTGGGCGGCCTGGCCAAACCCGGCGGCTCCGGCGGCTGCGGCACCCAGGGCGGCCAGCGCCGCGCGGCGGTTCAGGGCAAAGGTCATGAGTTGCTCCGTTTTATTTGAGTTCGAAGGTCTGCTGCAGCGCGCTGTCTTCCACGCGAAAAGCGGCGTCTGTGAAGGGCGGCGGGCCGGCCATGCCGCGCGCATTGCGGCTGAAACCGTAGGGCTCGGCGGGCAGACCGAAAAGGTTGGCGTCCAGCTTGCTGTTGCTGTTTTCATCGAGGAAGGCGGTGAGCGCGTAATCACCGGGAGGCAGGCCGGCGAACTGCAGGGTGGCCTTGCCCTGGACCGTGGGTGCCATCGCGGTACGCAGGGGTGTGCTGCGGGGAAACCCCTCGGCCTTGTCGAACAGCGCGACCAGCACAGTGCCCTGGCGATCAGCGGGCACACTGACTTCGATGGCCAGATCGCCGGCAGCTACAGTGGCAGCGGTGAACAGGGCTGCCAGGGCGGGCAGGATGTGGTGCAGGGTAGGGAGGTGCATGGGAGCCTTGATGAATGGGAGGGGTTGAAATTGTTGAAGCGGCTGCGGGCCACTCACCATGGGTCGCGCTGCAGCGCCAGGCGTTCACGCTCCTGCTGCACCAGGCGTTCATGCAGGCCGGCACCACCGGTGACCAGGAACACCACGACGCCGTGAACCAGCAGACCCACGCCCCAACCGAAGGCGGGGAACAGCGCCCAGTGCCGCTCGCTCATGGCCGACAACACGGCCAGCAGCAGGTTGACGATGATGTAAACGCTGGCATGGATGTACCAGCCCATCCTGGCCCCGGCGCGTTGGCGTGCCAGCCGTTCGATGTCTTTGTCTTGCAGGGTGTGGGTGTGCATGATGGTTTCCTTTTTCAGGCGTTGAGGGCGGGCTGGATCCGGTCTGCGGCGGGCCGCAGTACCAGGCGGATCAGCCGGATGGCACGGCCGGCAAAAATGCCGCTGAAGACGCCGTAAAGCGTGCCAATGGCCAGGCTGAAGTTGGCGTGGACCTTTAACTCCGGGTGCAGCACCAGGCTGACGCCCACGGCGTATTTGGTCAGGAAGATGGCCATGATCAGTACCATGGGCACCCAGCTGCCCGGCAGCTGGAACTGGCGGGTGGCACTGTCGTAACGCGCGCCGGCCGGCAGCGCAAGCTGGTTGACCAGCAGCACCAGCAGGACGGCGGTGGCCAGCCAGCTGCCCAGCACGGTGGGTGAAGTTCCGAAAGCCGAGATGGTGCCGTAGAGCGAGAAGGCGCCCAGGCCCAGCGGCAGCAGTACGACGCGAGGCAGGCTCACGCTGCGGCTGCGTGTCTGGCCGAAACCAAGCACCAGCAATGCGGCCAGCAGGCCCCAGACCCACAGGGGCGTGTTGATGAGAATTTGAGCAATCATGGGTGTTCCTTGGGGCGGTTGGTAGTTGGGGGAAATCAGTCCCAGCCACTGGCCGAAGACCAGGTTGCCGAGGTAGCGGCCGGGCAGCAGGGTGAAGGCACCCGCTACCCCGCAGGCGCCGATATACAGGCGCTGCATGGTCTTGCGGTGGCCTTCTATGCGGCCTTTGGCGAGGAACCAGAAGGCGAGGAAAAGCATGCCGTACACCACCGGAATCAGCAGGTGGATAGGTGTGTAGCCGTTGATATTGGGCAGCCGGTAGTCGCGGATGAAGATGGCCGAAGTGGCAGCCACCAGCATCAGCGTGACCCAGGCATAACCGGCAGCGCGGTGCAGCCGGGGACGGTGGGCACCGGCTTTGCGGGCCCACAACGCAACCGGGCCGGTGGCTACAGCGCCAGCAATGGTGGTCAGGTGAACGGCAATAACGGGCGACATGTCCATGGGGCTTCTCCTGGAGTGGATGAAGCGGACTGTGACTAAGCGGCGCCGCCGCCGCGAGGGTTTTGCGACGAAATGCAGAAACTGCGGCGCCAGTTGCATGCTGGCGGCGTGAATGTCGCCCGGATCAGGCCCTGGCCAGGCGCCTGTGCCCCCGGGCTTGACCGGGCCAGCCGACCCCTGCGGCGATAATCGCGCTAAATTTCTGGAGCACCTGTGGACTTTGTATTGCTGATCAAGGCCGCCCTCATGGGCATTGTCGAAGGGCTGACAGAGTTTTTACCGATCTCCTCCACCGGTCACCTGATTCTGGCGGGCGCCCTGCTCGGGTTTGACGACGAGAAGGCCAAGGTTTTCGACATCGCGATCCAGACCGGGGCGATTTTTGCGGTCATCCTGGTGTACTGGCAGAAAATCCGCGACACCCTGCTGGCCCTGCCGACCGACAGACAGGCGCGGCAATTTGCGCTGAATGTGCTGGTGGCCTTTGTGCCGGCGGTGTTGCTGGGCCTGTTGTTCGGCAAGGCCATCAAGGCCCATCTGTTCACACCGGTGGTGGTGGCCAGTACCTTCATCATTGGCGGCTTCATCATCCTGTGGGCCGAACGGCGCCAGGCGCGCAATCCGGCGGTGGCGCGTATTCAGGAGGTGGAAGCCATGAGTGTCATGGATGCGCTCAAGGTCGGGCTGGTGCAGTGCCTGGCCATGGTGCCAGGCACCAGCCGCAGCGGCGCCACCATCATTGGCGGCATGTTGCTGGGCCTGTCGCGCAAGGCCGCAACCGACTTTTCCTTTTACCTGGCCATTCCGACGCTGATTGGCGCCGGGGTGTACAGCCTGTACAAGGACCGCGCCCTGCTGTCGCTGGCCGATGCGCCGGTGTTTGCCGTGGGCCTGGTGTTTTCATTCATCAGCGCCTGGCTGTGTATACGCTGGCTGCTGCGTTACATCGCCAGCCACAGCTTTGTGCCCTTTGCCTGGTACCGCATTGCCTTTGGCCTGGTGGTGCTGGTGACGGCGCAGATGGGCTGGGTCCGCTGGGCGGCCTGAGACAGGGTTCTTACAGCGGCGCTTCCTCACGCAGCGCGGCAGCGACGGGCAGCGGGGCGTTGAGCACCGCAAAGGCATCCAGAATGCCGGTGCCCGCCACACCAGGCCCCCAGGGGACAGGCAGGCGCGCGGTGCTTCTGGCAATCTGCTTGAAGGCCGCCACCCGCATCCAGGGCTGCGTGTAGGCATGGGTGATGGCTGCCCGCCTGTGTGTCAGCCACAGGGCCGCCACGCCGGTGGACAGGGCGGTGGCGTAAGAGGTGCCGTCGCCGTTGTCCTTGTACCGGAAGGGGCCGGTGGCGGAGTCCAGCGTGGCACGGCGTATGTCCGCGGCGGGCGCAGACCAGTCGATTTGCGGACCCAGACTGGCCTTGGCCCAGACCTGGTCCTTGCTGGTGGTGCCGCCCACGGCGATGCTGCGGCCGTAGCTGGCCGGTGCCACCACCGGCGCGACATGTTGCCCGCCTGCGCAGACAAAAATAACCCCTTTGTTGTAGGCGTTGTTGACGGCGTTTTTGGCCGCCGGCGAGAGGTAGGCCGGAAACACGCCCATGCTGAGGTTGACCACATCGACCTGCACCGCGTTGACCAGGTAATTGAGCGCGCTCGCAAAGGCGGGCAACTGGTCGTTGATGAGCACCGAGTTGGAGATGCGCACCATCACATGCGGCACCTTGGGTGCAATACCGTAAAAGGTTTGCCCTGCGTCGCCGCCCGGGTGCCAGCCGGAAATCGTCGCGCCTATACGTGTGCCATGCCCCCAGAACGGGCCAGAGCCCGGGTCTTCGCCACTGGGCTGACCCGGGTCATGGTTGCTGTTGGGGTCTGGCGCGTAGAAATTGCGGCAGTCGGCGCTTTGGAACCAGGGGCTGGCGCCGCCGCTGAAGCCGAGTGCAGGATGGCGGGTGTAACCGGTGTCGATTTGCCCGACCGTGCAGGCCCACTGGATGTTGCCGGGGCCACCGAGCAAGGCCCAGGCCTGGGGCGCCCTGATATTGGCCAGGTGCCACTGCACGCCGTTGACGGGTGGCACCACCTGGTTGACCTGTTCATCGAGTTCCGCCGTGGCCCGATGCGCGACCAGTGCCAGCGCGTCTTCGTCGCTGATGGCCTCGACCTTGTCAAACTTCAGGTTGTTGAACTGGAGGTATTGCCAGGGGTCGATGTTGTACTGGGCGTGGATTGCGTCCAGGATGTGGCGGCGAATCAGCGCCCGGTTGCGGCTGACCGGCGTCAGCCGCACGTCGAGGCCGTCGAGCAGCAGGCGGTTGATGGCCTCCTGCACCGCAGGAAAAGTCAGTTCATCGGATTCGATCAGGAAGTTGCTGTAGTTCACCGCTGCGCTCCTTGTGTGAGGGCTGAGCGGCACATCCTATCGGCTGCGGTTTGGCCCGGCATCCCCCAAACAGGGGAGACGCTTAGGGCCTGTTCACAGGCCCTAGCCCATCAGGTTGCGCAGGGACGCCTCGATGGCGGCGGCCGTGGCCACCGGCTTTTCCATCGGAAACAGGTGGCTGCCGTCCAGCATCATGATGCGGCCCCGGGTGACTTTTTCGGTCATGGCCATGCCCACCTGTTTCATCTCGGCCGACTGGCGCCCGCCTATGAAGGCGACCGGACACTTGAGCGGGTGCCGCTTGAGCAGGCCTTCAAGGTTGTGCGGCAGGGTGTTGTAGATCGCGGTTTCCACATCGCGGTCAAAACTGAGCAGGCGCTGCTTGCCGCCTTCGCCCGGCGCGTCGTGGGTGCCGTATTCGATGTAGTCGAGCAGCACCTGCTCGTCCCAGCGCGCAAAGGCCTTTTTGCTGCGGAAATGCGCCAGCACTTCGTCCTGGCCCAGCCACTGGTGTTTGCGTTTGCTGCTGATCGCGCCAGGTGAGATCGAGCCCACGAGCTGCGCGCGTTTGGCCACGCTCAGTGCTGCGGCGCGCCAGCCGCCGAGGATGGGCGAGTCGATCAGCAACACGCCGCGCACCGGCTGGCCGCCCAGCACCGGATTGCGGGCCGCACACATCAGGCTCAGAAACCCGCCCAGGGAATGGCCCACCAGAAACGCCGCCTGGCCGGATTTTTCAACCTGCTCGCTGCTGAAATCGGCCAGCTGCTGCACCAGGTGCGGCCAGTTGCTGGTGACCGGGTAACGCGGGTCGTGGCCGAATTTTTCAATCGCCCTGACCTGGAAGCCGCGCGCTTTCAGGCTCTGGAACAACACGCCATAGGTGCTGGCCGGAAAGCTGTTGCCATGGGAAAAAACGATGAGGGGTTTGGCGGGTGTGGGCACTGCTTAAATCAGTTTTTCTTCAGGCGAGCTGATTTTTTTCAGCGGCTGGTTGCGTGTCAGCGGCGTCAGCAGCGGCACCTGGGTCTCGCCGCCGCTCCACATCGGGTCTTCAATGCTGTCAAACACCTCGCGCAGCTTTTTGCCCCAGTTGTTGTGCAACATGCGGAAGTAGGGGTTTTCGTGGTCTATGCAGACCACCTTGTCGCTTTGCAGCGCATTGACTTCATACACCACCATGTCCAGCGGCAGGCCGACCGACAGGTTCGACTTGAGCGTCGAGTCCATGGACACCAGGGCACATTTGGCGGCTTCGTCGAGCGGCGTCTCCGGCGTGATCACGCGGTCCAGCACCGGTTTGCCGTATTTTGATTCGCCGACCTGGAAATAAGGCGTCTCGGACGTGGCTTCAATGAAGTTGCCGGCGGAATACACCTGGAACAAACGCATGCCTTCGCCGGCGATCTGGCCACCGAAGATCAGCGAGACATTGAAGTCCACCCCGGCGTGTTTCAGGTCGTCGGCATCCCGGTCATGCACCCGGCGTATGGCGGCGCCCAGCACACGCGCTGCGTCAAACATGCTTTTGGCGTTCCAGATCGTGATGGGCGTGCCGCCGTCCGGGTCCTTGAGCTGCTCGACCTGCAGGATTTCGCGCACCGATTGCGAAATCGACAAATTGCCGGCCGACAGCAGCACCATGAAGCGGTCGCCGGGTTTTTCATAAATGATCATTTTCCGGAAGGTGCTGATCTGGTCCAGCCCGGCGTTGGTCCGCGAATCGGACAGAAACACCAGGCCGGCATTGAGTTTGATGGCGACGCAATATGTCATGGGGGCTATCTTGATCCGGAAAGAGGGTGAAACGGCTCAGGCCGCGGCGATTTTTTTCAGTTGGTACAGGGCATCGAGCGCCTCGCGCGGGCTCAGTGCATCGGGGTCTATTTGCTTCAGTGCTTTTTCCACCGCCGTGGCCTCGGGCTCGGCCTGCGGCGGCGGTGCGGCAAACAGGTCGACCTGGGCACGGCTGCTGGTCTGCTGGGTTTCCAGCGCCGCCAGCGCATGGCGCGCGTGGCTGACAACTGCGGACGGCACACCCGCGAGTTTGGCCACCGCAATGCCGTAACTTTTGCTGGCCGGGCCGGCTTCGATGTGGTGCAGGAAAACAATGTCGGCGCCGGACTCGACCGCGCTCACATGCACATTGACCGCCGCATGGTGCCGCGCCGGAAACTCGGTCAGCTCGAAGTAGTGGGTGGCAAACAGCGTGAAGGCCTGGGTCTTGTTGTGCAGGTGCGCGGCAATGCCGCCAGCCAGCGCCAGACCGTCGAAGGTGGAGGTGCCGCGCCCGATCTCGTCCATCAGCACCAGCGAATGGGGTGAGGCGGCGTGCAGGATCTGCGCGGCTTCCAGCATCTCAAGCATGAAGGTCGATTGCGCGTTGGCCACGTCGTCGGCAGCGCCTATGCGGGTGTGGATCGCGTCTATGGGCCCGAGGCGGCAACTGGCGGCCGGCACGTAAGAGCCGATGCTGGCCAGCAGCACAATGATCGCCACCTGGCGCATATAGGTGGACTTGCCGCCCATGTTGGGGCCGGTGATGATCTGCATGCGGGTTTTGCCGCCCAGGCTGCAGTCGTTGGCGATGAAGCTGCCACCGCTGGTTTCGGCCAGCCGCGCTTCCACCACCGGGTGCCGGCCCTGCACGATATCGATGCAGGGCTCTTTCACAAACAGCGGCGCGGCCCAGTTCAGGGTCAGCGAGCGCTCGGCCAGCGCGCACAGCGCGTCGAGTGCGGCCAGGGCGCGCGCCAGCCGGCCCAGTGCCGGCACAAAAACCTGCAACTCGTCGAGCAGCTGTTCGTACAGCCATTTTTCACGCGCGAGGGCCCGCTCCTGGGCCGACAGGGCCTTGTCTTCAAAGGCCTTGAGTTCGGGCGTGATGTAACGCTCGGCGTTTTTCAGGGTCTGGCGGCGGCGGTAATCGTCCGGCACCTTGTCCAGCTGGCCCTGGGTCACCTCGATGTAAAAACCATGGACCTTGTTGAACTGCACCCGCAGGTTGCTGATGCCGGTACGGGCTTTTTCGCGGCCTTCCAGATCGAGCAGAAAGCCGTCGCAGTTGGTCTGGATCGCGCGCAGCTCGTCCAGGTCGGCATCGCAGCCGTGGTTGATCACGCCGCCGTCGCGAATCAGCGCCGCCGGTTCGTCCAGCACATAACGCTGCAACAGGGCGGCGCAGGCCGGGGGCGCCTGCAAGTCCTCAAAGAGGGTGGTCAAAAGTGCAGGCAGCCCTTTCTGGACGGGCGTAAGCTGCTCTGTTTTTTGTAGCGTTTTGTCCAGGGTCTGGCGCAAGGCGACAAGCTCGCGCGGGCGCACCTGGCGCAGCGCGATACGTGCGGTGATGCGCTCGACATCGCTGCTGCCCTTGAGGCTGGCGCGCAAGGTTTGCTGCAGGCCGCCGCGCAATGCGGTGACGGCGTCCAGCCGCGCCTGCGCCTGGCTGCGGTCGCGGCGCGGGCTCAGCAGCCAGCTTTTGAGTGCCCGGCTGCCCATGCCGGTGCTGCAGCTGTCGAGCAGCGAAAACAGCGTGGGGGCGTCTTCACCGCGCAGATTCTGCGTCAGCTCGAGGTTGCGCCGGGTGGTGGCCGGCAGATCGATCAGCTCGTCCGCGCGCAGCACCTTCAGGCTGTGCACATGGGGCAGGGCGCGGCCCTGCGTGTGTTCGGCGTAACCGAGCAGGGCAGACGCCGCCGCATGCGCCTCGGGCAGGGCATCGGCGTTGAAGGCGGCGAGCGAGGCGACCTGCAACTGCGCCAGCAGACGCCGCGCACCGAGTGCGGCGTCAAACTGCCAGGCCGGGCGCGCGCTGACGGCGCAGCGCAGCGCCCTCAGGCGCTGCTCGAAGGCCGGCGTGACATCGACGTTGTACAGCAGTTCGCTGGGCGCCACCCGCGCAATCCAGGCCTCGAGCTCGTCGCTGGCGCACTGCGCCAGCTGAATGCTGCCCTGGGTGACGCTGAGCCAGGCCAGGCCGCAGGTATTGCGGCTGCCCTGGTGCACCGCCAGCAGGATGGATTCGGTCTTGTCGCCCAGCAGTTCGGCGTCCAGCAGGGTGCCCGGGGTCACCACCCGCACGACTTTTCTCTCCACCGGGCCTTTGGCACTGGCCACATCGCCAACCTGCTCGCAGATGGCGACCGATTCGCCCAGCTTGATCAGTTTGGCCAGGTAGCCTTCGAGCGAGTGAAAGGGCACACCGGCCATGACCACCGGTTCGCCGGCCGACTGGCCGCGCCGTGTCAGCGTGATGTCGAGCAGGCGCGCGGCTTTTTCGGCGTCGGCATAAAACAGCTCGTAAAAGTCGCCCATGCGGTACAGCAGCAGGGTGTCGGGGTAGTCCGCCTTCAGGCCCAGGTACTGGACCATCATGGGCGTGTGTTTGCCGGCCTCCCGAGGAGCGTCGCCAATTTTGTTTTCTTCTTTTGACATTAACAAGTTAACTGAAATTTCATTCAATCTTCTTTCAGTTTCCTCTGCCTGTGGGGATGGCTGAGCGAGGGTTGGACGGTTTGATTTAATTATCTACTGCAAACGGGGGGTTAGATGGCTGTAACGGCGGTGGCACTCAAAGGCCGAATACCCCGATGAATCCGCAGGGGTCGCGCGCCATGCCCTGGGGCCAGCAATACACGAGCACTGGAAGCGATGTTGTCGGCTGCGGCCTGGGCTGCAAATGAAAACACCCGCGAAGAGCGGGTGTTTTCCTGGTTGTCTAGGGCTTTTACAGGGGACTGGAAAGGGTGGAGGACGAGCCGCCCGGGTCGCTGATGGTCACCGTGGGCGGCAGGACAATCGCATAGCAGGCCGCACCGGTGTTCAGGAACTCCATGGTATTGGCGACGTCAAATTTCACCCCCACATTGGGAGCTGTTGTCGCCGTGGCCAGCACCGTGAAGGCGGGCAAGCTGGTTGTCATTTGGAGGTCCGAGCCGACAACTGCCATTCCCGGCACATTGCCGATCGCGGTGTTGGCTTCCGGTGGGACCGACAGCACGCGATCATCGGTCGAGCCATTGCGGTTGACTACCTGGATGGTATAGCCGCCGCTAACGATGTCACCGCTACCGCCGGTGGAACAGGTGGCTGCAGCGCCGGGGCCGACCGACGTAGCCGAGCCATTCATCGTGAAGGTGCGCGCAACGGTGACCCGGATACCGTTGTAGGAACCTGCCGGAATTGAAACCCCTTCCCCTATCGCGCCGCCGGAGCCGCCGGGTTGCACCCTGCCGCTGCCCAAGTCGATAGAAGATGCGCCTGAGAAAAAATTCCAGAAAGTCCCGTCCAGGCGACGGAACTGTATTGATTTGATGGTGACGACATACTTGCTCGGCGTGGCTGCCTTGCCGCCGGCCGTGACAATCGGTCCGGCCCACGCGTTGCCCGAAACAGCAAGGACCACCGCTGCGAGCCAATGGGCCGCGTTGCTACCAGCGCTTTTGTTAAACAAGGTCATCATCAATTCCTCCGCCCAATCGTTACGCCACTACTGCCGCTGGTCTTTCTTTCAACCACGATATCGTTCTGCCTGCGCACCTTGTCAAGCGTGTGCAGCGTCAGGTCGCGCGCCTCGAATGAAACCGGACTGCGCAGGCCGGTGAGCAGGGTCCCCGCAACGCCGTTGCCCGGATCTCCCAGCAGGTTGTAGGAGATCTTGATGAACGATGCCGGACGGCTGTAGTTATCGTCCTGGCGGCCCAGCTCCACGGAGACATTCTTTGAGATATTGCCCTTGAACGCCAGCTTGGCGCCCTTGACGTCATCCACCCCGTTGGTGGCACTTTTCCAGCGGTAGGCGTTGGCGGCCACGCGCATCCACGAGAGGTAGGGAAGCGGGGCATCGATTTCGAAATCGTGGCCGCTCAGCGCCTTTTCTGTCGTGCTTATCCCGTTGACCAGGGAGATTGTTCTTTCGCCGCTGATGGCGTGGTAAAAGTTGGTGCGAAAGGTCAAATACTGGCCGATCGCCTCGGCGCCCAAGCCCCAGCGTTTATGGTCGTACCGGGTCGTCGTGTCGTAAAAGGTGTTCACACCCAGCAGCCAGGTCTTGTCCTCAAGCAGGTTGCGATAACCCAGGCCAAGATTGAAGGTGTTGTCGCTGTTGCGGCGCCCCCAGCGGCCCTGGAAGAACACGGTATCGCGCAAAGTCTTGGGCGTCTGGTAAATCGGCTGCACCGTTTCGACCGACCAGGTGGGGTTGTTCCTGTCCATCGATTCGACGCTGATGTCGGTCCGGCGCAGCCAGTCGGGCAGGTTCAAACCACTTGTCGGCGGCTGGACGGCATTTTGAGGCGCTACCGTCGTCGGCGCGACAGGGCCTGCGGCCTGAGCAGAGGGCAGGCCGCACAGACACACCGCCAGGACCGCCATCGAGGTTTTTTTCATTGAACTGGTTTCCTTTCCTGGACTGCCTAAAAGTGCTGGTTCGGAGTTGCCCGGCAGGTTTCGCCGCGCGAAAATGAATGTTGTTAGCAGATGTATCCATTCTGGGCGGAAGAAGAAAAAACTTTTTGATCCGCGTCAAACCTGCGTGACAAACGAGCGCCGCAAGCGAAAGGGTTCAGACTTTCCTGACTTGCGCGGCAGGTGCTCACTGGGGGCCTGGAGGCGCGGTCCGCTGACCAGGGCGTGAGCCTCGACGAGGTCGCGCGGGCTGGAGCGCTTGCCGTCAAGACCAGTCAAGCCCCTTGCTCAAAAAAGTTTTTGCGGTGCCCTGTTGACTCTGACACGGTGGCAAGCCTGACGATGCAGGCCTTCATCCACTTTTCCGGAGTCAGTCGTGATCGAATTCAATCTCCCCGACATGACCTGCGGCCACTGCGCCAGCATCGTCGCGCAGACCTGCAAGCTCGTCGACCCCACCGCCAGGGTCGAGGTTGACCTGGGCATCCATCAGGTCAAGGTGTCTTCGAATGAAGACCGCGCGGACTTCGCTGAGGCGCTGGCCGAAGCCGGCTACCCCCCAGCCCCATGACCCGGGAGTTTCGGTAATGGATCGACCATTTCTGCCGCCCTTTCGGGTGGGGCGGACGTCAGTTGTGGCGCGCCACTGGTCGCGTCGCGCCATTCAATTCGCCGCAGTCGCTCAGCTGCGCCAGCCTGGCTGGCCGGCCGCGGCCCTTGTCGCGGCGGTGTTGACCGGCAGGCTGGTCAACGCGGTGGAGTGGGGCCATGGCGACGCCCGACTGCTGGTCACCGTGTGCCTGGGCAGCCTGGTGGCGACCGCCGTCCTGGCGGCAGGGTGGGCGATGGAGCCCGACCAGCTTGAGCGCGGGGCGCTGCGGGCTCTGGCAGCCGCTTTGGCCGCGACTTTGCCGATGCTTGCGTCAGTCGGCTGGAAGCGCTCGGAGTAGGTCCGGCGCACGCGAAAACCGCGGGCGCTCCATGGCTTGTCACCCCCACGACTCGTGATCAGCAGCAAGTCGCCTCCGACGCTGCACCCACGGTATTTCGCCCCCCGGCTCTGGCGCTGGCAGTTCCTGCAGTCGAAGACGCCGTGGCGCTTGTGAAGCTGCTGCGCTCTTGTCAAATTGCAAGACTAGACATTTCACTACAAGAATCCGCAGCCTGCGGCCATAAACTCCCTGAAGGGCTGTGCTGGACGTACAGCCGGAAATGCCCGCAGACCCGGCCCGCAAGTGCGGCAGGCGCGACATTCCAGACAGGGAAAAACCATGACAGAACCCATCTCCAGGGTTGCGCCGGCAGACGGACCAACCCCCTGTGATGTGCTGGTGGTAGGCGGGGGCCCCGCAGGCGCCACCGCCGCCGCCTTGCTGGCGCAGCGCGGCCACAAGGTGGTGTTGCTTGAAAAAGACCATCACCCGCGCTTTCACATTGGCGAGTCGCTGCTGCCCGCCAACCTGCCCCTGCTTGAAAAATTGGGGGTGGCCGACGCCGTCAAGGCGATTGGCATGGAAAAGTGGGGCGCCGAGTTTGTCTCGCCCTGGCACAGCAACAAGAGCCAGACCTTCGAGTTTGCCGATGCATGGGACAAATCCATGCCTTATTCCTACCAGGTGCGGCGCTCCGAATTTGATGAAATCCTGATCCGCAATGCCGCCAGGGCGGGTGCCGAGGTGATTGAAGGCTGCCGCGTGCGCGATGTGGCCTTTTCCGGCGGCCAGGGCGGTGCGACGGTGCAGGCCGAACATGAAGACGGCCGCGCCCAGCAGTGGCACGCGCGTTTTGTGGTGGATGCCTCTGGCCGTGACACCCTGCTGGGCAAGCAGTTCGACATCAAGCGGCGCAACCCCAAACACAACAGCTCGGCCCTGTACGGCCACTTCACCGGTGCCACCCGGCACGCAGGCCAGGACGAGGGCAACATCACCATTTTCTGGTTTGACCACGGCTGGTTCTGGTTCATTCCCCTGGCCGACGGATTCACCAGCGTGGGTGCGGTGGTGTGGCCGCATTACCTGAAGAGCCGCAACAAGCCGGTACGCGAGTTTTTTCTGGACACCATCGCCTTGTGCCCGGCCCTCAGCGAGAGGCTGGCCCAGGCCACGCTGTCCTCCGATGTCGAGGCGACCGGCAATTTCTCCTATGCCTGCGACCGCACCCACGGTCCGGGCTACATCATGATTGGCGACGCATTTACTTTCATCGACCCGGTTTTTTCATCCGGCGTGATGCTGGCCATGCAGGGCGGTTTTGTCGGTGCCGACACCGTGGATACCTGCCTGCGCGAGCCGGCCAAAGCCGCGGCCGCGCTGGCCAATTTTGACAGCCAGGTGCGCAAGGGCCCGAAAGAGTTTTCCTGGTTTATCTACCGCGTCACCAACCCGACCATGCGCGACCTTTTCATGGCACCGAGCAACGTCTGGCGCGTCAAGGAGGCGCTGCTGTCCATGCTGGCCGGTGATATTTTTGGCAAAACACCGATCTGGCGTTCGCTGGCGCTGTTGAAGGGCATCTTTTATATCGCCTCTGCCCTGAACTTCAAGCGGTCCTGGCAGGCCATGCGCCTGCGCAAGGCAAATATCCGCGTGGTGGAAGACGCTGCCCAGGCAGCGCGCTGAACGCTGGCCAGCACAATATGCCCATGGAACACGACTCGAACATCCTCCTGAACAAGCCGCTGGCCTTGCCGGTCCCGCGCAGGGCCCTGCATGAAACCCTGCGCATGGTCCTCGGTTACCTGCTGCTGGGGGTGATGTGCCTGGCCGTGACCCTGCTGGCCTTTCCCATGCGTGCGCTGCTTCCGCGTGTCATGAGCAAGCGGCTGGGCCGGCATCTGGTGACCGCGATGACGCGCCGTTACCTGCGTTTCCTGGTGCTCATGGGGGCCTGCCGCTTTGACCTCTCCGAGCTCGATGCCCTGCGCGACGCCCCGCCCATGGTGATCGCGCCCAACCATCCGTCGCTGCTCGATGCGCTGATGATTCTGTCGCGCCTGCCGGGTGCGGCGTGCATCATGAAGGCCGAGCTCGTCAACAGCGTTTTCTACGGCGCCGGTGCCCGGCTGGCGGGCTACATCCGCAACACGCCGCTGCGCACCATGGTGCAACTGGCAGTGGACGACCTGGACCGTGGCAGCCATCTGCTGCTGTTTCCCGAAGGCACGCGCACCACGCGATGGCCTGTGGGCCGTATCCAGGGCACCACCGGGCTGATTGCCAAAAGTGCCGGGGTGCCGGTGCAGACGGTGTTTATTGAAACCAGTTCGGGCTTTCTGGGCAAAGGCTGGTCGCTGCTGTGGACACCCAGAATGCCTGTCACCTACAAGGTCAGGCTGGGCCGGCGTTTTGAGGCGCCGCTGCACACAGCAAAATTTGTCAGCGAGCTGGAACACTACTTCCATGCCGAACTGGCCCAGGCACAGCTGCCCGATTTCCCCGTCAAGGCGCCGCCGGCTTGAGCCGGCTCTTTTTTTGCCTGCTACCCTGTAGGTCTGAACCGCCTGGATACGCATGCCTGTTTTTTCGCCTGATACCTCCCGCAGCCACCTGGTGCTGATCCCCAGCTACAACCCCGGCCCCAAGGTGTACGACACCGTGCGTGCCGCCCGAGCCCAGTGGACACCGGTCTGGGTGGTGGTCGATGGCAGTACCGACGACAGCGCCGCCGGCTTGCAGGCCATGGCCGCCCAGGACGACGGCCTGCGGGTGATGGTGCTGCCTCACAACGTCGGCAAGGGCGCGGCGGTGTTGCATGGCATAAACATCGCCGCTGCCCAGGGGTTCACCCATGTGCTGACCATGGATTCGGACGGCCAGCACCCGGCGCCGCTGATCCCGACCTTCATGCAAACTTCTGCCGCGCAGCCGGACGCCATGGTGCTGGGCGTGCCGGTGTTTGCCGCCGATGCGCCGCGTTTGCGCGTCAATGGCCGCAAGGTGTCCAACGGCTGGGCGGATCTGGAAACCCTGTGGGCCGGTATTGGCGACTCGCTGTTTGGCTTTCGCGTGTATCCGATAGCGCCGCTGCAGCGTGTGATGCACGGCCAGCGCTGGATGCGCCGCTTTGACTTTGACCCCGAAGCGGTGGTGCGCATGTGCTGGGCCGGCGTCAGGCCGGTCAACCTGCCGGCCAGCGTCCAGTACTTCCGGCCCGAAGAGGGCGGCGTGTCGCACTTCAATTACCTGCGCGACAACCTGTTGCTGAGCTGGATGCACTTGCGGCTTTTTCTGGGTTTTTTACTGCGTTTTCCGCTGCTGCTGGCGCGGCGGCTGGGTGGGTAGCAAGGTGCTTCGCCCACGGCGTAGCCGGCACGGGATCAAATGAGGCCATGTTTTCTGGCCCGGTAGGCCAGCTTGGCCCGCGTGGTCTGGAGCCGACGTGCGGCGGCGGACAGGTTGCCTTGTGCGGCGGAAATCGCCCGCCGCAGCACGTCGCTCTCGGTTTGATCCAGCGACTGCGGCACTGGCGCTGCGTTTGACGGCGCCGCCGTGGCGGCCACAGGTGCGGAAAAATTCAAGGTGCCCGAGCCTCCCTGCAAGCGCAGGGTCATGATGTCCGCAGTCAGGGTTTCACCACTGGTAAACAGGTGATGAACATCGATCAGGCCGTCGGTATCCGCAGTGATCACGGCACGCTCGATCAGGTTTTGCAGTTCACGGATATTGCCGGGAAAGTCGTAGTTCAGCAGCGCCCGCACTGCCGCCTGCGTGAAGCCGCTGGCCTGGCCGCCGTGCTTGTGCCGGTAATGATTGAGGAAATGGGTCATCAGCAAGGGGATGTCGTCGCGCCGCTCGCGCAGCGGCGGCAGGTGGATGGGAAACACGTTAAGCCGGAAAAACAGGTCCTCGCGGAACTTTCCGTCCCGCACAGCCTGGCGCAAAGCTTCGTTGGTGGCTGCGACCACGCGCACATCCACCGCAATGCCGCGTGTTCCACCCACACGCTCGATCTCGCCCTCCTGCAGGGCACGCAGCAACTTGCCCTGGGCGACAAAGCTCAATGTGCCGATTTCGTCCAGAAAAAGGGTGCCGCCGCTGGCCCGCTCAAAACGGCCAGGCCGCGAGTGGCTGGCGCCCGTGTACGCGCCGCGTTCCACGCCGAAGAGTTCGGATTCAATCAGGGTTTCCGGAATGGCGGCGCAGTTCACGGCGATAAAGGGCTGGTCCTTGCGCGGACTGATTTTGTGCAGCATGCTGGCAAACTTTTCCTTACCAACGCCAGACTCGCCTGTGAACAAAACGGTCGCTGAGGTGCGTGCCACGCGGCTGAGCTGGTGGCAGGCGGCATTGAATGCGGATGAAGCCCCCACCATGGCATCGCCGGCCGGCGTATCGAGCACCGGGAGCTCGGCGGCGCGCGGGGCCGGGCGCGCGTAAGCCGCGGTATCGACAAACTCCCGGGCGTTCAGGTAACGCATGTCCTGCTCGATGTCGTCCCACTTGTCGGCCGACTTGCCCACTACACGGCAATGCGCCTCACCCATCGAGCGGCACATGGTTTCGCGAAAGACGATGAGGCGGCCAAACAGGGTGCTGACGTAACCCGTGGCATAACCCACCTGCATCCAGCAGGCCGGTGAGCCGCCGATGCCGTAGGCGGCGATGTGTTCATCGTCTTCGCTGGAGTTATGCCAGAGGAATTCGCCCTCGTAGCCGCTGGTATCGGGGTCGTAGGACACCTTCACCAGTTCCACCTTGACGACCCCCTCGAGTGCGTGCAGGCGTGTGCCGGCGAGTGCCGCTGCCAGGGGGTCGGCTTCCGGCCACTGCTTGCGAACCAGCTGGGCATCGCGCGCGCCGCTGACATAGCCGGCGCGGGTGAACAGTCCGCGTGCCTGCTCCAGCCCGAGGCTGTCGATCATCTCGCGCCGCAGGGAACCCAGGGCTTCGGTGTGCAGCAGGACCATGCGCTGTTCCTGTAGCCAGATGCGGCCGTCGCCCGGGGAGAAGAACAGGCATTCGCTGATGTCTGACACCGTGGGGTGCGCGTTTTCTCCGGCATGTGTGCTGGCAAAACCGCCCAGGGCTTTGGCAACCGAAGCGCTGTCGAAGCTACCCAGAATTGTTCCGGTCGCGCGGGCAACATCGGCGAGGGAAATGCGTTCGGATTTGCGCATGAATTTACTCATTTGGTTAATCAATGGAGCAAATGTAGCCGTTATTTTTGATCAAATGAATCAATAAACAAGGCGGATTTTCTGGTGCTGCATTGCAGCAATCCCATCTAGGGTATGTCCCTAATTCCCCAATGAAAAATGCCCTGATGCGGTGCATCAACGCGCCGGTTGAGGGCATGGCTGGTCCGTGCATTGCAATAAAGCTGGCACGCCGCGCCCTTGCGGCAACTTGATCAACAACCGGAAGGACCAGCAAATGGGTGCGTCAGATTCAATTGCATTTTTCAATTTTTCAGCGCTCGCTCCCGCAGCCCTGGGCGGTGGGACACGCGAAGTGATCGAACCCGCCACCGGCCAGATTTTGTGTACCGTGGGCCTGGCCAATGCGGCGGATGTAGCGGTTGCAACACGGGCCGCCGCCGCCGCGCAAAAAGCCTGGGCGGCGGTGCCGCCGCGTGAGAAGGCGGAAGTGTTCCGCCGCGCGGGGACGCTGTTTCAGCAACACTTTGACGAGCTGGCCTTGTACGCCACGCGGGAGACAGGCGGCATCCTGCCCAAAGGCCAGCATGAAATTCGCGAGGCCATCACGATTTGCCATCTGGCTGCGGCCATGCCTTTGCAGTCGCAGGGGCATGTGTTGCCCAGTGTGCCGGGCCGTACCAGCATGGCGCGCCGGGTGCCGCATGGCGTGGTGGGGGTCATCTCGCCATTCAACTTTCCGCTGATCCTGACGATCCGTGCCGTGGCCCCGGCGCTGGCGGCAGGCAATGCGGTCGTGGTCAAGCCCGATAGCCGCACGCCGGTCACCGGTGGCCTGATGATTGCCCGCATTTTTGCGGAAGCGGGCTTGCCCAAAGAGCTGCTGCAGGTTTTGCCTGGCGACGCCGATGCCGGCGAAGCCCTGGTGACCGATCCGCTGGTGCCGATGATCGCATTCACCGGCTCGCCCGCAGTGGGCCGGCGCATCGGCGAGCTGGCGGGCCGGCATTTGAAGAAGGTGTCGCTGGAGCTGGGCGGGGCCAACTCGCTGATCATCCTGGACGATGCCGACCTGGACGTGGCTGCCAGCAATGCGGCCTGGGGGGCTTACCTGCATCAGGGGCAGATCTGCATGGCTTCCAATCGCATACTTGTGCATGAAAGCATTGCTGCCGCGCTGATACAGCGCCTGGTGGCCAAGGCCACGCATTTGCCGGTGGGTGACGGTGCCAGCGGCCAGGTGGCCCTGGGACCGCTGATCGATGCGAAGCAGCGTGACCGAGTGCATGCGATCGTGCAGGACAGCATCAAGGCGGGCGCCAGGCTGGAAGCGGGCGCCACGTTTGATGGCCTGTTTTACAAACCGACCGTGCTTTCGGGTGTGAAGCCCGGCATGCGCGTGTTTGACGAAGAGACGTTTGGCCCGGTGGCGAACATCGTCACCTACAAGACCGACGAAGAAGCCATTGCGCTGGCCAACAACAACACCGGCAGCCTGGCGTCTGCCGTCATCTCCAGATCGGTAGGGCGCGCCATGGCGATCGGACAGCAGCTCAAGTCCGGCATGGTTCACATCAACGACCAGACGGTGAATGACGATTGCGTCAACCCTTTCGGCGGCCCCGGCATCGCTGGCAACGGCAGCAGCGTGGGCGGACCTGCGGACTGGGAGGAATACACCCAGTGGCAATGGATCACCGTCAAGGACACGGCGACCATGTTTCCGTTCTGATTTGCCCAACCCCCGATCCCACCCAACACAAGGAGACAACCATGACAAACCCCACAATCAACTTCACTCGCCGCGAGGTGCTGCGCACCGGTGTGGCCGCCGCCGGCGCCGCGCTGCCGATGCTGGCACAGGCGCAGAGCGACACCCTGCGCATCGGCGTGGTCAGCCCCACGTCTGGCCCGCTGGGCATCTTCGGCGAGGGCGACGGCCATGTGCTGGATCTGGTGCGCAAAAATGTAGCCGGCGGCATCGACGCCGGGGGTAAGCGCCTCAAGCTGGAATTCATCCACAAGGACACGCAGTCCAACCCGGTGCGTGCCGCGCAGGTGGCCAAGGAACTGATCAACAGCGACCGGGTGGACCTGGTGCTGTCCACCTCCACACCCGAGACGGTGAATCCGGTGGCCGACGCCTGCGAGGCCGCAGGCATCCCGGCGCTGTCCACCACCTCACCGTGGGAAGCGTTTTATTTCGGTCGCGGCGCCAAGCCGGGCGAGCCCTCACCGTTCAAGTGGACCTACCACTTCTCGTTCGGCGTGGGCAACTTCGCCAAGCTCTACACCGACCAGTGGAGCAAGGTCTCCACCAACAAGAAGGTGGGCATGTTGCTGCCGGCCGATGCCGACGGCAATGCGATCCGCGGCCTGTTGATTCCGGCGCTGCAGAAGGCCGGCTTCACGGTGGTCGATGCCGGCCCCTACCAGAACGGCGTGGCCGATTTCTCGGCACAGATCGCGCTGTTCAAGAAGGAGGGCGTGGAGATCTTCAACACCTTCCCCTTTCCGCCCGACTTCGCGGTGTTCTGGCGGCAGGCGGCGCAGCGCGGACTGGCGCAGCAGGTGAAGATTGTGCAGATGGCCAAGGCTGGCCTGTTCGCCGCCGAACTGGATGCGCTGGGCACGCTGGGCCACGGCCTGCACGCCGGGGCCTACTGGCACCGCAGCTTTCCGTTCAAGTCGTCGGCCACCGGCCTGTCGTGCGCGCAACTGGCCGACAGTTATGAGAAGGCCAGCGGCAAGGCCTGGAACCAGCAGCTCGGCGCCACCGCTTCGCTGTTCGACGCCGCGCTGGCCGCTGTGCGCGCCTGCGCCAACCCCAAGGACCGCGCGGCGATGGCCAGGTCGCTGTCCACGCTGAAAACCGAGACCGCCGTGGGCCTGGTCGACTTCACCGCCGGTCCGGTGCCCAATTGCACCCCCACCGGTCTGGTGGGCGTGCAGTGGGTGCGCGCCAAGCCGGGCTCGAAGGCGAAATTCGACATCGAGATCGTCTCCAACGCCGATCATCCGCGCGTGGCGATCACGTCGCAGATGAAGGCCTATGCCATGGGCAATAGCTGACGTGTTTTTTGCATCTCCCTGATTTTTTGTTCTTAAGGCGTTTCATGGATCTCTTGAGAGGCACGCGCATCGTCAAACGCTTCGGCAGCCTGCCGGTGCTGCAAGGGGTGGACATGTCCATCCGGCGCGGCGAGGCTTTGGGCGTGGTGGGGCCCAATGGCGCGGGGAAGACCACATTGTTCGGCGTGCTGGCGGGCACATTGCCGGCAAGCGAGGGCACGGTGCATTTCGAGGGCCAGGACATCACCACCTGGCCTGCGGCGGTGCGTTGCCGCTGCGGCATCGCGCGCACCCACCAGGTGCCGCGTCCCTTTCTGAGCATGTCGGTGCTGGAGAACACATTGGTGGCCGCGCAGCACGGCGCGGCCTTGCGCGGCGCAGCGGCGGTGCAGCAGGCGCAAGAGGCGCTGGACCGCGTGGGCCTGGGCGCGCTGGCGACCCGACCCACCGCCACGCTGGGCCTGCTGGACCGCAAGCGCCTGGAGCTGGCGCGCACCCTGGCCACCCGGCCCACGGTGCTGCTGCTCGACGAGATCGGCGGCGGGCTCACCGAAGGTGAACTGCACCAACTCGTGGGCCTCATCGGCACGCTGCGCGACGACGGCCTGACCATCGTCTGGATCGAACACGTGTTGCACGCGCTGCTGCGCGTGATCGACCGCCTGGTCTGCATGGACGCGGGGGCCGTGCTGGCCGAGGGCTCGCCCAGCGAGGTGATGGCCAACCCTCTTGTCATGCGCGCTTACCTCGGAGGGGCTACTGCATGAGCCCGGCCCTGCTCGATGTTCAAGGCCTGCGCGCGGCGCATGGACAACTGGTCGCCGTGCGCGATCTGGGTTTTTCCATTTCGCGCGGTGAAGTGGTGGCCCTGATCGGCGCCAACGGCGCCGGCAAGACCACGCTGCTGCGCTGCCTGGCCGGCGTGCATGCAGCCGCTGCGGGGCGCGTGCAACTCGACGGCACAGACATCACGGCGCTGGCGGCTCATCAGCGCGTGAAGCGGGGCCTGGCCATGGTGCCTGAGGGCCGCCGCCTGTTTGACGACATGAGCGTGCGCGAGAACCTGCGCGTGGCGGGAGACCACGGACGCCCCGGCCTGTGGACGCTGGCAACGGTACTGGAGGCGCTGCCCGCGCTGCCAGCCATCATCGACCGCCCTGCGGGTGCGCTGTCTGGTGGTCAACGCCAGGCCGCAGCCATTGGTCGCGCCCTCATGACCAACCCCGACGTGCTGCTGCTCGACGAGGTCTCGCTGGGCCTGTCGCCGCTGGCGGTGGAAGAGGTCTACCGCAACCTCGCCCACTTGCGCGAGGTCGGCCGCACCAGCCTGTTGCTGGTGGAGCAAGACCTGTCGCGCGCCATGGCCTTCGCCGACCGCGTGTTGTGCCTGCGCGAGGGCCGCATCGTGCTGCAGGGACCGGCGAAGTCCTTTAGCCGCGAAACCGTCACGGCGGCCTACTTCGGCGTTGAAGCCGGCCTCGAAGCCGGGCGACCCCTGGAGACACAACGATGACCGAAGCCTTGATTCAGGGTCTGCTGCTGGGGGGCTTTTACGCCATCCTCGCGGCCGGCCTGTCCCTGATGTTTGGCGTCATGCGCATCATCAACCTCGCGCACGGCGACCTGGCCATCGTCGGCGCCTTTGGCGTGATCACGCTCACCGAACGCACCGGCATGTCGCCCTGGCTGGCGCTGGCGCTGATGCTGCCGGTGATGGCGCTGGTCGGCATCGCGCTGCAGCGCTGGCTGTTCGCGCGCACGCTGCGTGCCGGCATCCTGCTGCCACTGCTGGTTACCTTCGGCCTGGGCGCGGTGCTGCAGAACGCGCTGTACGGCGCGGTGGGCTCGGAAGCCCGCTCGCTGGGCAGCGCGCTGGGTGACCTGGCCTGGGCGAGCTGGGAACTGCCGGGCGGCATCATCGTGGGTCAGTTGCCGGTGATCACCTTCGTGATCGCGGTGGTCGTGCTGGGCGCGTTGCAGCTCCTGCTCAGCCACACGCGGCTGGGCCGCGCCATCCGCGCCGCTGCCAGTGATCCCGAGGCTGCGGCACTGTGTGGCGTGGACGCGCGGCGCGTGCACCGGGCGGCCGCCGCCATCGCGGTGGCGCTGGCCGGGCTGGCCGGCGCGCTGCTGGCCATGCAGGCCACGGTGGAGCCCTATGGCGGGCCGACCCTGCTGATCCAGGCCTTCGAGGCGGTGGTGATAGGCGGCATTGGTTCGCTGTGGGGCACGCTGCTGGGCGGCGTGCTGCTGGGTGTGGCGCAAAGCCTGGGCGCGCTGTGGGCGCCGCAGGGCTTCCAGCTCGCTGGCCACCTGCTGTTCCTGGCCGTGCTGGGCGCACGCCTGTGGCGCCATCACCGCCACGAGCTGGGCCGCACCGCGCTGCCGGGCTGGCGCCAGTTGCGCGCAGGAAAGGCGGTGCGCGCATGAACGCCAGCAAAACATTCGGACTGGCGCTCGCCGCCGTGCTGCTGCTGGCCTGCGTGCCGGCCTTCGCGGGCGCCTCGGTGGTGGACAAGCTCACCACGCTCTTCATCTACATGCTGCTGGCCACCACCTGGAACCTGATGGCCGGCTACGCGGGCCTGGTGTCGGTGGGCCAACAGGCCTTCTTTGGCCTGGGCGGCTACCTCGCGCTGCGTCTGGTGGACGGCGGCCTGCCGGCCTACCCGGCGCTGCTGGCCGGTGCGCTGGGTGCGGCGCTGCTGGCCTGGGTGCTGTCGTTCTACGTGCTGCGCCTGAAGCATGGCGAGTTCGCCATTGGCACCTGGGTGGTGGCCGAGGTGATCCGCATCCTGGTGATGCTGGACCCGCTGATCCAGGGAGAAACCGGCACCTCACTGATCGCGCTCAACGCGGTGGAGCCGGAGCTGCGCCGCAGCATCGGCTACTGGTTCGCGCTGGCCGCGCTGGCCGGCATGGCGCTGGCCATGGCCGTGCTGTTGCGCAGCCACGTGGGCACCGCCGCCAGGGCCATCGGTGACGACGACGAGGCCGCTGCCTCTTTGGGCGTGCGCGTGCTGCGCACCCGCCAGGCAATTTATGTACTGGCCGCATTCGGTGCGGCACTGGCCGGTGTGGCCTGGCTGGCCAGCGCCATCACCTTTTTGCCACGCACCAACTTCGGCGTGCAGTGGTCGGTGCTGATGCTGTTCATGGTGCTGGTGGGTGGCCTGCGCAGCGGGCCTGGCCCTTACATCGGTGCGCTGCTGCTGTTTGCCCTGCAGGAACTCATGGGTGACTTCGGCGCCTGGTACCTCGCCGGCCTGGGCGCGGCCGCTGCCGGCTGTGCTCTGTTTCTGCCGCAAGGCTTGTGGGGTGCGCTGAGCCCCCGTCTGGCACTGCGCTATACCCGCGCCCGTATTTCCCCCGTTTCTCCCTCTCAAGAAAGGATTGTTCCATGAATCTCCAAGGAAAAACCATTGTCGTCACGGGCTGCGGCTCGGGCATCGGCTCGGACTTCGCCAAACTCGCCCGGCTGCAAGGCGCGCGTGTGATCGGCGTGGATCGCAACGACCCCATGCTGACGCTGGACGGTTTCGTCAAGATTGACCTGGGCAACCCGGCTGCCATCGACGCTGCCATGGCCCAGTTGCCCGCCCACATCGATGCGCTGGCCAACATCGCCGGCGTGCCCGGCACGGCGCCCGCCGAGCTGGTGGGCAAGGTCAACTACCTGGGCCTGCGCCACTTCACGCAACGCGTCATGGATCGCATGACCGAAGGTGGTTCGGTCGTCAACATCTCATCCATCCTCGGCGCCGAGTGGCCAGCCCGGCTGGAACTGCACCGCGAACTGGGCGCCACGCCCGGTTACGAGGCCGGCGCGGCCTGGCTTGCCCAGCACCCGGTGCCGCAGGAGACCTGTTACCAGTATTTCAAGGAAGCGCTGATTGTCTGGACTCACACCCAGTCGCAGAAGCAGTTTCTGGGGCGCGGCGTGCGCATGAACTGCGTGGCGCCCGGCCCGGTGTTCACGCCCATCCTGGGCGACTTTGTGCAGATGCTGGGCAACGAACGCGTGGAAAAAGACGCGCACCGCATGAAGCGCCCGGCCTTCAGCGACGAGGTGGCGCCGGTGATCGCCTTCCTGTGCAGCGACGCGTCGCGCTGGGTCAGCGGCATCAACCTGCCGGTCGATGGCGGGCTCGCCTCGACCTACATCTGATCGGGGACTGGCATGTTGTCGCTGCAAGCCGGGTGTTCAGCATGGCAGTCGCTGACAACGAACAAACACTGAACAATCACCGATTTTTTCAAACACAAGTGGAAACCGCATGAAACACACCAGGTATTTTTTGGGCGCCGTCGTGGCCTGCCCCCATTGGCCACAACTCGTACAGCGCGGGAATGTAGCGCTGGATCAAAACCACCATGCTGTTCTGAAAGTGTCACCATGAGCGACTCATTTGTTTCGATCAATGGCGTCAGGATCCGCTACCGGGACAGCGGTGGCGCGGGGCCAGCGGTGCTGATGACACACGGCATTGGTGAATCGCTGGAGTTCTGGCACCGCCAGTTCGATGACCTGGGCCAGTCGCTGCGCCTGATCGCCTGGGACATGCCTGGGCATGGTTTGTCGGATGAATCCGCAGATGCGATGAGTCTTGAGGGGCAGGCCGGCGTGGCCTGGAAGCTGCTGGACCAATTGGGGGTCGAACGGGTGCATCTGGTGGGCAACTCGCTCGGAGCGGCCATGTCCCTGCGCATGGCCGACCAGATGCCGGCTCGCGTCAGTTCCCTGTTGCTGGCCAACTCGGCCGCTTTGGGGGCTGAAGTGTTTGGGCCCTTCAAGCTGATGGCGCTGCCCTGGCTGGGCGAGTTGATGAACAAGCCTGGCCCCATGGCGGTGGCGCAACAAATCAAGGCGATCGTCCTCAAGCCCGAAGCGATCACGCCACTGGTGCGTGCCGCGATCGAGCGCAATGTTCACAGGCCAGGCGCCGTAGCCCACTTTCTGAGCCAGCTTCGCGCGATGACCACGCTGCGTGGCCAGCGCCGGGAGGTGTGGACGCGTTCCCATCAGATTCTCAGCGGCCTGGGCATGCCGACGCGGATTGTTCATGGTGAACAGGATGTGGTGTTGCCGATCGCTCACTCCGTCACAGCGCATAGCCTGTGCAAGGGCTCAGAGCTGGTGCGGCTCCAGAACTGCGGTCATACACCACAGCTTGAACAACCCGAGGTGTTCAATGCGCTGCTGAGAAAGTGGCTTCTGTAAATCAGGAGACACCTTCTCCACGCGCAGTCCTTGAGGCGGCCCTCAGCCGGGCTTGATCGCCTGGTATTCGGAGAACACCCCCACCTCGAGGTGCTGCCTGACCTGTACCAGCCCGGCCGCGCGCAGGGTGGCCATCACCTGCTCCGGCGGGACGCAGGCTTCTATGCTGTCCCAGTAATAACGCCAGATGGTCGCGGTGTCCTTTTGCCGGGACACCAGGCGTGTCAGCAAGGGAATCACGCTGCGCATATAGGTCTTGAGCAGCCATCGCCCCGGTGCGCTTTTGGCCTGAGTGATTTCAAGAATGCACAGGCGGCCGCCGGGCTTCAATACCCGATAAAACTCCGCAAACGCCACGCCCAGGTCGCTGATGTGGCGCAGCGCATAACCCATGCTCAGAAAATCAAAGTGGTTGTCCGGGAAGGGCAAGGACTCGGCCCGGCCTTCCGTCAGCACCATGGCCGCGGGCAATTTGCTGGCAGCCATCATGCCGGGGCTGGGATCAACCCCGGTCACGAGGGCAGGATCACCGGCCAGGAGGCAGGCCTGCGCAGCGACGAGACCCGTGCCCACGCCGACATCGAGCACCTTCATCCCGGCTTTCAGGCCCCCGCGAACCAGTGCCTGGCGCCGGTAGCGGGAGCCCGTGCCCCAGGCCAACATGGCCTCGATGCGGTCGTAGTCCGCCGCGGTGTCGTCGAAAATCCTGCGCAAATAGGCTTGCCGGTCCTGCTCGGTCTGGTAGTAGTCGGTCAGGGGGACGTGCGGGGCGTGCACTGCAGCGATGGGAGCGGAAGTTTTCATGGGGGAACCTTTCAGCCGGGTGCGGCTGTTGGACGGGCAAAGCCGTCATGAAGGCGCGTCGGCAAGGAGCGACGGGCACAGGCAGGTGCCTGCGAGGGGGCTGGCGGGACAAGGGCTCAAGGATGGCCGAAGCTCACCAACGGTTTGGCGAGTCTTTGGCGGCGGGACATGCCAGCTTCACGCCTTTTACGCCCGGCGTCAATCAGACAAGGGCCCGGATCGCTCAGATCATCCCGCCGTTGATGGAGATGACCTGCCCGCTGATATAGGCCGCACGGTCCGAGGCCAGAAAACCAACCAGGTCGGCCACCTCCTCGGCCTTGCCGGCGCGTTTCATAGGCACCATCTGATTGATGGCCTCGGCGCTGAAGCTGCCCTGCGTCATGGCGGTGTCAATGATGCCGGGCGCCACCGCGTTGACGGTGATGCCCCGGCTGGCCAGTTCCAGCGCCAGCGATTTGGTGGCGGCATGCAGCGCACCCTTGGCCGCTGAATAGTTGACCTGGCCCCGGTTGCCCGCCACCGCCGCCACCGAGGTGATGCTGATGATGCGGCCCCAGCGGGTGCGGATCATGGGCATGGTCAGGGGCTGGGTCACATGGAAAAAACCGTTCAGCGACACATCGAGCACACGCTGCCACTGCGCCAGCTGCATGCCGGGAAACACCGCGTCGTCGTGAATGCCGGCGTTGTTGACCAGCACCTGGACAGGGCCCGCTTCCAGAAGTGTGTCGAGTGCTGCCGCCGTGGCCGCGGCATCGGTGACATCAAAGGCCACGGCCTGCGCCTGACCACCGGCGCTGATGATGTCGGCCGCCAGGGCTTGCGCGCCGGCCAGCTGGCGGTTGGCATGCACGATGACATGCAGGCCATCGGCAGCCAGGCGCCGGCAGATGGCCGAGCCAATGCCGCCGCTGCCGCCTGTCACCAGTGCCCGTCTGGGAGCTGTGCTCATGGCTGGGTCCTTCATCGTTTTAATTCCCGTCGCCTGGCGCTGCAGCTGTCAGGGCCGCTGCATCGAGCACCACCACCGCGCGGCCGTGCAGCAGCACTTTCGCTCCGGCCTGCAGCTCAAAGCTGTACAGCGCGGTGTTGTCGTCGCCGGTGAGCCGTTCTGCGCTGACCGTGAGCGGGCCGGCTTCGGTGTCCAGCCGGTTCACCAGCAGGCTGACACTGCGCACGCTGGCGAGGTAACCGGCGCGGGGCGGCGTATTGCCGCCGGCAGCCAGCATTTCCCCCATCAATGCGCCATGCACGGCCATGGCCTGCGCCGCATATTCCACACCGCAGGCGGCACCGAGGCGGCCATGGGCGCGCAACGGGTTGTCAGGCGCGTGGTGGCTGCTGGCCCGGCAAGTGATGTGTTGCGCGTCCCAGTGCGCCACTTCATCGAGCAGGCACATGCTGCCCTGATGCGGAATACGCTGCGCAATCGCGGCACGTGTCAGTGTGGCCGGCGGCTTGCCGGGCATCAGCATGGCGCCACCTGCACGGCCAGTTGCAGATCCTGCAGATAGTCCAGCACCACCGTGCCCGTTCTGCGGGCGGCGACGCTGTGCAGCAAGGGCAGGCAGCGCGCCGCAGGTATGGCTGTGCGCAGGGCTTCCAGGGCGCTGTCGCCCATCACATCGGCGGCGGCGCCGGTCAGGCAAGTGGCAGGCGCCAGCGACCATTGCGCGAGGCTGCGCGGGCTGCGTTGCGGGGCCAGCACCAGCGCCACGCCCAAGGTGTCGGGCAGGGGCCGCACGCTGCGCAGCGGTTCGGGGTAGTCGGTGTCGTAGGCGACCAGCAGCACAGGGGTGTTGTCCAGCACCGCCTGGGCCGCGGCCTCCAGCAGGCCCGCGGCAAAACTGCCGTCACGGGCACACAGCACCGAGGACGTGGCCATGGCGCCGGTCGAGATGCTCCAGTAACCTGAAGCTGCGTTGTGCACCGAGTTGTGAAACCGGGTTGGCGAGATCAAGCGGTCGTTCGATGCCAGCGCGCTGCAGATTTCATGGCAGTTGATGGCGTCTCCGCTCGACGATGTGAAGACCGAGGGCAGGTCGCTGGCCAGACAGCCCGATGCCGCCACCGCTTCCTGGCCCACGGCCAGCGACACCTTCACCACTGCACCGGCGCGCCGGCGCTCGGCGGCGGGCAGGGCCATGGGCAGAGGCAACACGCTGCGCACGCTCTGGTAGGGCAATTCCCCTGACAAGGCCTGGCGCCCGAGTGCCCAGCCCGCCAGGCCGGGCCCGAGCAGGCCTATGCCTTCGACAAAAACCGTCAGCACGGGCGCAGGGGATGCAGGGTTGAAGACGGTCATGGTTTCACCCGGCGCGGCCAAAAATCAGGCTGCAGTTGGTGCCGCCAAAACCAAAGGAATTGCTGAGCACACGCGTGACGGCTTGTTCGCGGTTGTGCAGCAGGTAGTTCAGCGGCAGCGCAGGGTCGAGCTGCTGCGTATTCAGGCCGGCAGGCAGGAGGCCGTGCTGCAGGGCCAGGGCGCAGATCACCGCCTCCACACCACCGGCTGCACCCAGGGTGTGACCGGTCGCGCCTTTGGTGGAGCTGCAGGGCGTGTGTGTCCCGAACAGGGCCGACACGGCCTTGGTTTCGGCGGCGTCGTTGCTCGGTGTGGCCGTGCCGTGCAGATTGATGTAGTCGATGTCGGCGGCGCCCAGCCCGGCCATGTCCAGGGCTGCCTGCATGGCCAGACGTGCGCCCAGGCCTTCGGGATGGGGCGAGGACATGTGGTGCGCATCGCTGGATTCACCCACGCCCAGCAGCAGCACGGCCTGCGGGTCGGGCTGCGCCGGTGCCCGCTCGAGCAGGGCAAAGGCGGCGGCTTCACCAATCGAAATACCGTCGCGCTCCACATCAAACGGCCGGCAGGCACGGCTGGACGTCAGACCCAGGGCGTTGAAGCCGTACAGGGTGGTCAGGCACAGGGAATCCACACCGCCAACCACTGCGGCATCGATCAGGCCCGCTGCCAGCATGCGGCGCGCCGAGGCAAATACCTTGGCGCTGGATGAACAGGCGGACGACACCACCACGGCAGGGCCTGTCAGGTCCAGGACGGCGCGTGTGAAATCGGCGACCGAGAAGGTGTTGTGCGTGGTCGGGTACAAAAAATCGGGCGGAAAAGCCCCGCTGATCGGATCCAGCCGGCGGTAGGCCAGTTCGGTCTGCAAAATGCCCGAGGTGCTGGTGCCGATGAAGACGCCTATGCGTTGCGCGCCGTACTTCAGGCGGGCTGCCGCGATGGCTTCGGTAAAACCATCCTGCGTCAGACCGAGAAAAGCCAGGCGGTTGTTGCGGCAGTCAAAACCGGCCAGTGCCGCGGGAAGCTGCACCGCATCAACACCCGCCACCTCGCCGGTGAAGGTGGCCAGGTCCACGCTGTCAAAGCTGCAGGGCGCCAGCCCGCCGCGCTGCTCGCGCAGGGCGGACAGGGTCTGCTGCAGGCCACGACCGATGCTGCTGGTCGCGGTGAAGTGGGAAAGCCAGAGCGGATTCAGCAAAAAAAGAGCCGATCTATAAGTGAGGTCATGGTAGCAAATGCCTGCGGTCTCGCATCGACAGGCGGGCCGTCAGAACGCCCAGAAAAAGACCGGCCCACATGTCCACCGCCACATGCTGGCGCGTGGCGAGGGTCGCATAAATGATGCCCGTGCACCACAGGCCGTTGCCCACGCGCACCCACATCGGGCTGCCAAAGCGGCGCAGCAGGCGCTGCAGCCACAGACCTGAAAAAACCGCGGTGGCCACATGCAGGGACGGGCAGGCGTTGCCCGAGGCGTCGAGGTTTTTCAGAAACTCCACACCCGGGTAGCGGGCCCAGTCGATATCCGCGGGCGGGACGGTGCTGGGCCAGAAATAGAAAATGAGCAGGGCGATCAGGCAGGTGCCGGCCATGGCCGCGCCATACACCATCAGTTCGTGCCGGTCCGCCAGAAACGCGGGCGGCAGCGACACGTAGACCCAGAGTGAGGCATACAGCGGCAGGGCTGCTGGCGCAAAACCGATCAGGCCGTCCAGCCAGGTGACCGGCATCACGGTCACCGGGTAGGCAGGGTGTTTGAGCACATAGAAGTAGGCGCCAAAAAAAAGCGCAATAAAAAGCGGTATGCCTATGCTTTTCAGGCCGAAGTTGAGCGGCAGCACCTGCGCCGCCTGCCGGTACCAGGGCGTGGGCTGGCTGATGGTGTTCATGCCAGCGCCTCGCGCAGCGTGACGGTGCGCAGGCCGGCCTTTGCAGCGGCTTCGAGCAAGCCCGGCAAGACTTCAAGAATGACCGGTATACCGTGCGGGGTGGCGGCGGCATGGCCATCGTGCAGCAGCACAATCGCGCCGGCTTTCAGGCTGCGCAGCAAGGCTGCCCTGACTTTTGCGGCATCCTTGACGCGGGTGTCAAAGCCACGCGCCGACCAGCTGGCCAGCTGCAAACCCAGGCCGGCCAGCACAGGCTGCAAAAACGGGTTGCGCAAGCCGGCCGGCGCGCGAAAAAACCGCGGAGGTTCGCCGCAGATGCGGGTCAGGGTGTGTTGTGCCGCCTGTACCTCGCGCCCCATGCCGCGTGGCCCCATGACTGAAAAATGATGACGATGGTGCTGGCTGTGGTTTTCAACCGCATGGCCACGGCGCACGATCTCGCGGCACAAATCCGGGTGGCGCAACGCCTGCTCGCCGATGCAGAAAAAAGTCGCACGGGCGGCGTAACGATCGAGCAGGTCCAGCACCTGCGGCGTGACGCGGGGGTCGGGGCCGTCGTCTATGGTCAGCGCGAGCTCCTGCCGCGCCGCCGAGGCTGCCGGCAAACGGGTCCAGTTCGGACCCAGCCAGTGGCTGCGCGGCCACAGGCCGGCGGCGGCAATCAGCAGGTGGTTCAGTGCCACAGCGCCCAGGGCCCAGGGCCACAGCGCCGGTTTGATGCTGGCCAGCAGCAGCGCCAGCAGATGCAGGGCGATGGAGCCGCGGATCAGCGGCGGCGTGTGCCAGCGGGTTTCACGCATGGCCTGGCCTTGCAAATATGGCGGCGTACACCAGCGCCAGAATGACACCCGGCGCCACCGTGCTGCCCATGGCCTGGAGAATCGAGATATTGGAAAACGCCAGCAGGCCAAAACCCGCCACCGTGGTCAGATTGGCCAGCGCCATCGAGGCCAGCGTGCGGTCGGAGACGGGCGCCTGCGCGTCGGGCCGGTCAAAAAAGAGGGCGTAGTTGGAACCGACGGCCACCACCAGCAGCAAGCCGACCAGATGCAGGATGATCAGCGGCTGGCCGGCCAGCGCCAGCCCCGCCGTGACGGTGATGACCGAGGCGGCCAGCGGGGCAATGATGCGCAGCACGCGCAGCGGCGAACGGAAAACCAGCAGCAACAGCAGCACAATGGCCACCAGCCCGCCCAGCGACAACAGCGTGGCCTCACGCAGGTAGCCGGCATAGAGACGGTCGGACTCGGCTTTCATGTCGACAAACAGCACGTTGGGCAGATGTATGCCGGCCAGGGCGGCGCGAATCCGCTCGGCCTGGATGCCCACGCCTTCGGGCGCCTTCAGCGGCAGCAGCGCGGTCCAGCCGCCGCGCGATTGCTGCAGCAGCAATGCATCAACCGCCATGGCCATCGAGGTATTTTCCAGGTCGCCGGGCTGCAATGCGGGCTGGCTGCGGGCGGCCTGCACATCGGCCAGAAACGGCGTGAACAATGGTGCGCGCACCGGCAGTCCGGCGACCGCCTGCGCCAGCCGGGCCTGCAACTCCGCGGGTGCCGGCAAGCTGGCCTGGCGCGCGCGCTGGGTGGCCAGGCTGGGCAGGTAGCGGCTGGGGCTTTCAAACCCGGCGAGTTCTCCCTGGTCCACCTGCAACTGCAGCAGTGCAGACACCTGGTCGGAAGTGTTCAGAACGGACTCGCGGCTGTTGCCCGAGACCACCACCAGGTAACGCACGTCGGGTGCACCCATGTCGGCGCGCAGTCGTTCGTCGAGCGCGATGTCGGCCTGCGACACCGGGCTCAGCGAAGAGATTTTCTCGTTCAGCAAGGTATCGCGCTGCATCACCAGAACGGCGCAGGCCGCCAGCAGCAACAGCAATGCCGGCCAGCGCAACGCACCGGCGCGGCGGGTCAGCTGGCTCAGCACGCGGCCTATGGCCGATACGTCGTGAATGCGAAACCGCGCCGGCAGCAAGTGCGGCAACACAAAACGGGTCATGGCGGCGGCGGCCACCAGACCGGCGATGGCGTACAGCCCGAGTTGCGCCAGGCCCGGGAAGCCCGACAGCAGCAGGGAGGCAAAGCCGAAGACTGAGGTCAGCACCCCCAGGCGCACGGTGGGCCAGAAACGCTGGACCCAGTCGTCCTGCGCGGCCTCGGCCTGTTCAGACTGCACAAACAGGTAGATCGAGTAGTCGACCGCTTCGCCGATCAGCGCCGTGCCAAAACCCAGCGTGATGCCGTGCACCGAGCCGAAGCCCAGGCTGACGGCGGCCACACCGGCCAGCACGCCGCTGATCACCGGCAGGAAACCCAGGGCCAGCGCGGTCACCGAGCGGTACACCAGCAGCAGCAGCGTCGCAATCAGGATCACGCTGATCAGGGACAGGCGGCTGACCTGGCTCTGTATGGCCTCGCGTGAGGTGACGGAAAACACACCCGGGCCGGTCATCACCAGACTGGCGGCAGGGCCCGCCGCGCGTGCGGCGTCAAAGGCCTGGCGGATGGCGGCCATGGCGCGCTGCTGCGCATCGGTGTCGGAGCCGGCTGCGCGTATTTGCACCAGCAGCAGTGCGCGTGCACCATCGCGTGAGGCCCAGGCGCCGTCGTTCAGTGGCGGCTGGGTGCCGCTGCCCAGTTGTCCCAGCAGCTGCACCATCTCGCCGGTCGGGTCGCGCGGCAGCAGCGACTTGACCATCAGCCCCGCCGGAGATGCCAGCAGGTCTATGCTTTCACCGAGGGCCGCGTGTAGGCCGTCCACGCTGAAACGTTCGGGCGTCACTGCGGGGCTCAGCAGGTAGCGGTTGTTGAACAGGTAGGCGCGATCGCGTTCAGTGTTGACCGGCTCGCCGTTGTTGATGCTGACAAAAGACGGGTCGGCGCGCAGGCGCCGTGCCACCTCTTTGGACAGCCGGGCGCGGGCCGGCGCATCAGCACCCTCGATCCCCACCAGAATCAGGCGTGAGGCCAGGCCGTCGCGCAACTGGTCCAGCAGCAATTGCTGCTCGACCGTGGGCTTGCTCGGCAAAAAGGCCGACAGGTCGGTGGTGATGGGGGTGCGGCTGATGACCGCGCCGCAGGCCAGCAAAAAGGCCAGCCACAAGCAGACCGGCCACCAGGAGCGTTGCAAGAACCGCTGCATCAGGGGGCCGCGAGTTTGCTGATGACCATCACCGACCGGTCCTTGTCGGCCTGCTCGATTTCAATCGTCCTGACCTCTGCGCGGTGGCCGCCTATGCGGATGTATTGCACCACCGTCAGCATTTTTGTCTCCATCGGCCTGAGGGTCAGCGTCCAGCGTTCTTCAGTACCGTCGAGGTCCAGGTTGTAAATGCGCCGCAGCGCCGCCTGGTCACCGGCCAGCGTGCCGCGTATGCTTTCCGTGAACGCGACCAGCTCCGGGTAGTCCGCCAGGCGCAGCACCATGCGGCGCTTGCCGCGTTCCACCGTGAGGCTGCCACCTTCAATCAGCAGCGATTCGGGCCGGGGTTTGAGGGTGCGTTTTTCCAGCCGGTCCGGCGCCGTGTAAAGCAGCTCGCCCGACGATTCCACCGGGGCGTCCAGCACCGCGATGTATTTTTTCTCGACAAAACTGGCGCGTCCCGATTTGTTGTGTGCCAGCGCCTGCATCAGTGCATTGACATCCCAGGCGGCCCAGGCCGGTGTGAGGCTCAGCAGGCAGCCGGCGACGGCCAGGAGTGTCTTGAGACGCAAGGTCCATGGACCGGATGTATCACGCATGAGGCTGTCCCGCAGTTGCTGCAGGCGGCGCTGGGCGCGCCTGCCAGAAGTCAAAAAAATTGAACCAGTTGAAGGGTGCGGCGCGGCAGTGTTTTTCCAGCAACTCGGCATACCGGGTCATGGCTGCCTGCACAGCGGCCTCGCGGCCACCTGCAGGAATGGCAGAAAAATCTGCCAGCGTTTCAAAATGAATATCGTAGCGGTTGCCGCCCGCGTACAGCCCGACCATGAACAACACGGGCCGCCGCAGGATTGCCGCCATGCGGAAAGGGCCCACGGGAAATTCGGCGCTTTCGCCCAGAAAGGAGGTGGGCCGGGTGCTGTCCTGGTTCAGGCAGCGGTCTGCCAGCATGCCGACCACGCTGCCGGTTTCAATCAGTTCATGCACCCGCAGCATCGAGTCGGCATGGCCCAGCGGCACGATGTCCTGCCGGGCCGCCGGGTTGATGGCCTGCAGCGTTGCATTGATCTTGCGTGCGTTTTCCTCGTACATCACCATGGCCACCCGCAGTCCGGGCTGGCGCCGGCCAACGGCGCGCAATACCTCAAAACTGCCCACATGGGCACCCATCAGGAACACCCCCTTGTGGTCGGCGGTCAGCCCGGCCACCAGGTGTTCCTGGTGAATCGTGATGTCAAACAGCTTGAACCGGTCGTTGATCAGGTACACCCGGTCATGGATACACGAGGCAAAAGCCAGAAAGTGCCGGAACACCTTACCCCAGCCCACCGGCACGGTGGCGGGCAGGGCGCGCCGCAGGTAGGCGCGGGAGGCCTGGCGCGCGGCCGCATTGGCCAGCAGAAAATACGCCGCGATGCCGTAGAGCACGCAGCGCGCTGCGCGGCGGCCCAGCCGCAGCGAGATCCAGGTCATGACGCGCAGCATCGCCATGTTGCTGCGTTCCGGCCGCTGGCGCCAGCTGGTTGCCGGCCCCGGGGGCAGGGCACTCATGGCGCAACGCCTGGCAGCAGCGTGCCGCTGGCGATTTGCCGCAGGCCGCAGCGGATGGCAAAGCGGCTGCTGCCGGCAGCGCCGGGCAGCCAGGACAGCGTCAGTGTCTCCCCAGGCTGCACCGGGCTGAGAAATTTGGCCGAGGCAATTTGCCAGACGCCCTGCGGGCCGGCATCTGCGCTGCATGCCCCGGCTTGCGCCTGGGCGATGGCCTGTAGCGCGGCATCGAGCAGCAGTGCGCCCGGCACCATCGGATGCCCCGGAAAGTGGCCGGCAAAAGCCGGGTGACCGGCCGCAAAATGCAGGCTGGTTTCAGTCGGCATCGCCGTCGCCCCCGGGTGCTGGCTGCGCCTGGTGCCGGCGCGCCAGGGTTTGCAGGACAGCGCGCGGAAGTTTCCCCGTGCTGTTGCGCGGCAGGGATTCCACCAGCACCAGCGGGCGTGGCAGAAAGGTGGCATCGATGCGCTCCTTGAGCGCCTGCTGCAGTTCCACGGCGGTTTTTCCGGGCGCCACGGCAAATGCCATCAGGCGCACCACGCTGCCGTGCTCGCTGTCATCGGGCATGAAAAACGCGGCATCCAGCACACCGGGTATGTTGGCCAGCTGGTGGTTCAGATAGGACAGCGAGTTGCGTTTGCCGGCGATGTTGACCAGGTCTTCCAGCCGGCCGTGCAGCAGGAAATGTTTTGCATCCACCAGCTCCAGCACATCATTGAGCGGCACCACCTGTTCGACATGAGCGCCACAGGCCCAGATACGCCCGTCGTGCGGGGTCAGGGTGACCAGCGGAAACAGCTCCCACTCGGCGGTTTGCACGCTGCGCCGTGAGGCGATTTGCCCGGTTTCGGTTGAACCATAAATTTCAAACAGGGGCGCGCCCAGACGGGCTTCACATTCTTCTGCCAGCTGCCTGGCCATGGGGGCGGTGGCCGACAGCACCAGGTCCAGCTCAGGCAGCCCGATCCCGGCATGTACCAGCACCCGCAGGTGCACCGGCGTGCTGACCAGCAAACGTGGCGCGGGGATGGGCCGCAGCGCCGCCGCAATATCCGCCGGATAAAAGGGCTGGCCGGCGTGAAAGGCGCAGCCACTGTGCATGGGCAGCAGCACCGTGGATTCAAAACCGAACATGTGTTGCGGCGGCACGGTGCCAATCAGGGTGCAGGGGCGATCCGCATGCAGGCCCAGGCGATGCGCCTCGGCCCGCGCACTTTGCACCAGCGAACCCCAGGTTTTGCGGTGCGGCAGCGGCAGGCCGGTGGAGCCCGATGTGAAGACATCGGCCACCGGCTGGTTGCCGGGCAGGTAGGGGATATCGCAGGCCTCGTCGGGATCGATGTCGGCCGCGCCGTGCGCAAAGGCATCGTGGTAGACAAAACCGGGCAGGGCTATGCCATGCGGAGCGTCGGCCAGGCAAAACACATCGGGCGCCTGGTGCTGCATCTGGCGCATCATCTCGGGCGCGTGGCTAGGCGGCAGCAGGCAGATTTTGCGGGTCAGCAGCGCCGCACCCAGGCCTACCGCAAACTGGTAGCGGTCGCTGCAGGCGTTGAGCATGTGCTGGCCGGCCGGCAAAGCCGCAGCCAGTTGCCGCACGTCGGCCAGGTAGCGGCGCACGCTGATGGCTTCTCCGTAGCGCCATGCCACGATGTCGTCGCCACTGATGTGGCTGACAAGCGGGTAGGTGGTCATGACCATGGGCAGACTCAGGACGACGGTGGCAGCGGGCCTGCTCCGCTGGCCTGGCGGTAAGCGCGGAAGGCCTGCAAAGGGCCGGCCCGGTCAGACGGTTCCAGCAGGCACAGCCGTGCCACATATTCGGCGGCAAACATCAGCAGGACCAGCGGCAGGTTCAGCAGGTTGGCAAAAGCCGACCAGACGGCCACCGGCGCCAGCCAGAACAGCAGCAGCGAAAGCGCGCCCATGCTGGCAAAATACAGCGTCCAGGCCCAGGTGACCTGCCGTGTGTAGCGCGCCAGCGCCGGTGACAGCGGGCCGTGGATCAGGGCGGCAAAACGCGACACCATGGGCAGCTGGCCCGCGCGCAGGGTGCGGCCAAAAGCCAGGCCCAGCAGGATCTGCATGCCGGCATGCTGCAGCAGAAAAACCCAGTTGAAGTGTTGCACCAGCCAGGTGCTGGCTGCATACAGCGCGGCGCTGGCGGTGGCGCACAGCAGCAGCATCCAGGGCCGCTGCGGGGAGCGCCAGGCCAGCACCAGGGCCAGCAACAGCAGTGGCGCGATGGCCACCGCCGCATCAAGCCGGCCCGGACTGGGATCGGCTGCCGCAAGATGGGCTGCGACTGAGTAGGCGATGCCGGCGGCGGCGATGGCTGCCCAGCGGGCGCCGCGCAGCAGTTGAGCCGTCAAGCCGGGTTTCACTTGCTTCTTTGCAGGGCGATGTGTTCGGTCAGGCTGCGCAGCGACTGGAAGATGGCGGTGTTGTCTTCATGGTCGGCGCGCAGTTGCAGGCCGTAACGCTTGGACAACACCAGCGCGATCTCGAGAATGTCGATCGAATCGAGGCCCAGACCGTCGCCGTACAGCGGCTCGTCGGGCTGGATGTCGGCAGCGGCTGTGTCCAGGTTCAGCGCGCTGACCACCAGCTCGGCCACTTCGCGCATCAGGTCGGTGTCGGCGACTGTTGCAAAAGCAGAAGCGGAGGCAGGTGAAAGTGAAGATTCTGGCATGGTGTGGGTACCGCTTTGGGGCTCAGGTTTCGGGGCTTGGCGCCGGAGCTGCCGACTGCCCATTCAGTTCTGATTTGATGGTAACTGACATTGTTTGGCTGCCCTGCGCACGCTGTAGGCAAACACCCCTCGGGGGTGTCAGCTGGAGACGAAACAAAACGTAAAAACAGCGCTGTAAAGCGACCTGTTGCCGGCTTCAGGCCGGATCGACGGGGCCCGTTGTGGCGGCGCGCGCAGCCCGCGCGCCGCGCGGCCTGGTCAGGGTCTGGCTGGCGGCGGGTGTGTCGGCGGCGGCCGCGTCATCGGCCAGCGCCTGGCGCACGGTGGCCTTGTCGCCGGCGCCGGCAAACTTGCTGTATTTACCGAGGGTGGTGACCAGCTGGCCATAAATGCGCGGGTTGCCGGCCACACATTCGCCGTGCTCCATGAAGTCGGCCTCACCGGTGAAGTTGCCAATCAGGCCACCCGCTTCGGTCACCAGCAGCGAGCCTGCTGCCACGTCCCAGGGCTGGAGGTTGCTTTCAAAAAAACCATCGCTGAAGCCGGCCGCCACATAGGCCAGGTCCAGCGCCGCAGCGCCGGGGCGGCGCACACCAGCACACTGGCTCATGACTTCGCCGAGCATGGCCAGGTAGGTCTTGAGCTTGTCGCCGGGGCGGTAGGGAAAACCGGTGGCGATCAGGCATTCCTGCAGCCGCGTGCGTTTGGCCACGCGGATGCGCCTGTCGTTCATGTAGGCGCCGCGGCCTTTGGTGGCGCAGAAAATATCGTTGCGCGTCGGGTCGTACACCACGGCCTGTTCAACCTTGCCCTTGACGCTGAGCGCAATGCTGACGCAATAGACCGGAAAACCGTGGATGAAGTTGGTGGTGCCGTCCAGCGGGTCGATGATCCACACGAAGTCAGAGTCTTTGGCGCCGTGGGTGCTGCCCGACTCTTCGGCCAGGATGCCGTGGCCGGGGTAGGCGGTCAGCAGGGTTTCGATGATGGCGGCTTCGGCGGCCTGGTCGATTTCAGTGACGAAGTCATTGGTCTGCTTGACCGAGACCCGGACCGCTTCCACGTCAAGCGCAGCACGGTTGATGATGGCGCCGGCGGCGCGTGCGGCCTTGATGGCCACATTGAGCATGGGGTGGAGATTGCTGGACATATAAGACTAAGAAAGAGCACAAGGGCTGCGGCCCGGAAACCGGGGCAGGCGACAATAAGGCCATTTTACCGGGTCGGGCCGCCTGGCCAGCCTTTGTCCATGAAAACGCGATTTATCCTGATCAACACCAGCCATGCCGGCAACGTAGGCGCCACCGCGCGCGCCATGAAAACCATGGGTTTTACCGACCTGGTGCTGGTCGCGCCGCGCTGGGCCAATGTGCTGAACCGCGAGGAAACCATACAGCGTGCCAGCGGCGCGCTCGATGTGCTGAAAAACGCGCGTATTGTGGCAACGCTGGACGAAGCGCTGGACGGCATGAGCCATTTGTGCGCCACCGCCATGACGCCGCGCGACTTCGGCCCGCCGACACGGGCACCACGCGCGCATTTCGCCGCGCTGCTGGGGGCGCTCAATCCGCTATCAAATCAGGAGCTTCCGGCGCACACCGGACAAGGGCCAATGACCCATTTGGCTCACAAGCCCGAGGGTGTGGCGTTTTTGTTCGGTTCCGAGCGTTTTGGCATGCAGAACGAGGACGTTTACCGCTGCCATGTGGCGCTTTGCATACCGACCGACCCGAAGTTCGGCTCGCTGAATCTGGCCGCTGCGGTGCAGCTGATTGCTTACGACTGGCGCGAGGCGCTCGGTGGTTTTCAGGTCCAGGCCGCCACACCCGAGCCGGCGCTGGCTGACGCCGCCGCTGTGGCCGGCATGCTGGCGCACTGGGAGCTGGCGCTGACGGACATCGGTTTTCTGGACCCGGCCGCGCCGAAAAAACTGATGCCGCGACTGAACCAGCTGTTCAACCGGGCGCACTTGAGCCCGGAAGAGATCCATATCCTGCGCGGTGTGGCCAAGGCGATGCTGCAAAAGGGCCAGAATGGCGCGCCAGCAAAGACCGCCGCCAGGCCATAAACTCCCAGCATGTTCTCCAGACTTCGCTCCGACATCCAGTGCATCCTCGACCGCGACCCTGCCGCGCGCAGCACCTGGGAGGTGTTGACCTGCTACCCGGGCCTGCACGCCATCTTGCTGCACCGGGTGGCGCACGCCTGCTGGACCAGCGGCCTCAAATGGCTGGGGCGCTTTATCTCGAACCTCTCGCGCTGGCTGACCGGCATTGAAGTCCACCCCGGCGCCGTGATCGGCGAGCGCGTGTTTTTCGACCACGCCATGGGTGTGGTGGTCGGTGAGACCGCCGAAATCGGCGATGGCTGCACGATTTACCAGGGTGTGACCCTGGGCGGCACCTCGCTCTACAAGGGCACAAAACGGCACCCGACCCTGGGCAAGGACGTGGTGGTCAGTGCCGGCGCCAAGGTGCTGGGCGGTTTTCTGGTCGGGGATGGCGCCAAGATAGGCAGCAATGCGGTGGTGATCAAGCCGGTGCCGGCGGGCGCCACCGCTGTCGGCATTCCGGCGCGCATCATCCTGTCCAAAACCGGCGAAAGCGCGGACGTCACGACCACCCAGTTTTCGGCCTACGGCATCACGCTGGAAGACGACCCGGTGTCGCAGGCCATGAAGGGCCTGATCGACAACGCCTCGTCGCAAGAGCACCAGATTGCGCTGCTCTGGCAGGCGATTGAAAAGCTGTCTGAAAGCAGCAAAATTCACCGCGACTGCGTGCCCGATGACGCGGCACTGCAGGAGACCTTTGAGGCCGAGAAGATCAATCAGCTGATGGGCAAGTAAGGGCGCCGCCCGGCTTCACTGCCTGCGGCAGCATCAGGAGCCGGCTTCAATCATCTGCGCCAGCGCTTCCCGCCCGAGCCGCCTGGCGTGCTGCGCGGCGTTGATGCCCTCACGGTCCACCAGCGCCGGGTTGGCACCGGCGGCCAGCAGGCGCTGAACCACCGTACTGTGGCCGTGGATGGCGGCCAGCATCAGCGGCGTTTTGCCGGCTGCGTCAGCCGCATTGAGTGCCGCGCCCTGCGCTATCAATTGGTCGACCTGTACCAGCTGCCCCGCACCCGCTGCCGCGTGTATGGAGGTGCTTGTGGCACGGCTGAGCTCGCGAGCCCCCGCCTGTTCACTGCTGCGTTCTTCATTTTTTTGCAGCTGGGCCTGCGCACGGGGCGCAGCCGCTGGCGCTGACGCGAATGCGGGCGGCGGCGCGGCCGGTGCCGCCCGCAAGCCTGCTGCCGGGGCGTTGCCCGCTGAAACCACGGCTTCTTCGGCCGCGCTGCTGGCGCTGGCATCGGCCAGACGGCTGCGCGGCGTGCCCACCGCGGCCGGGGCAGCGGGGACGACAGGCGCGACGGGCGCTGGCGCGGCTTTGGCGGCAACTTCGGGCGCAGCCGGGGCTGGCGGCAAGGCAGGCGCCGGCGGGGTCTGGCTTCTGGCGGGCGGGACGCTGGCGGCACTTGCCTGTGTCTCTGGCGTCTTGGGGGGAGTGGGACTTGTCACTGTGGCTGCGGGTGCTGCAGGGCTGCGGCCTGCCGCACTCTGGCCGGCCACCAGCTCTTTGTCCTCGGGTGTGCCGCGCTCAAACTGCAGCACCAGCAGCCCGGCCAGGCCGAACACGGCCAGGCTGGCCAGCAGTGTGAGCTTCCAGCGCGACTGGTTGGCGGCGGGGGCGGGGCTGGCGCTGCGACTGGCCGTCTGGCCTGCCAGCATGGCCTGTGCATGGGCACGCACCGCCCCGCGCACCTGCGCGCCGGGGCCGCGTGTGTCCTGCGCGCTGGCCTCGTGGTAGCGCCGCAGCAGCTCGTCGTCCGGCCTGGGGGCTGTCATGCAAACTCCTGTAGCTGTTGCCGCAGGCTGCGTCTGGCATAACGCAGGCGGCTTTTGGCGGTTTCAAAACTCACGCCGGTGGTGCTGGCAATCCCTTCGACGCTCATCCCGGCTTCGGCCTGCAGCAAAAAGGCTTCGCGCTGGTGGGCCGGCAATTGCTCCAGCGCCGCCATCAGCGCCGCTGCCTGCTCACGCGACTGCAACTGGCGCAGCGGACCAAACCCCGAATCAGCCGCCAGGGTGTGGCCAGGGCTGTTGTCATCATCATCATCCAGAGGCACATGCGGCCTGGCGCTGCGAAAGTGATCCACCAGGCGGTTGTGCGCAATCGTGAACAACCAGGTGGTGAAACGCGCAGTCGGCCGGTAAGCGGCGCCGCCCGCCGCTTGCCGCGCCACCGCAAACCACACGTCCTGCAGCAGGTCGTCAGCCACCGCCTGGACCTGCACACTGCGCAACAGGTAGCGCCAGACACGCAGCTCGTGGCGGCCATACAGCAGATCAAAAGCCGCCAGCTCCCCGGCTGCATAACGCAACATCAGCGACTCGTCGCTGTCGGCTGCGTCGTGTTCGGGCGGCTCGGCGCTGGGCATGCGCCACCTTAGCACGGCGCTGACCGGTATGTTCAGTACCTGCGGGCCGGTGGGTCCGGCACATAGGAGGTATTGGCCGACTGCGGAAACGGGTTCGGCACCGGCAGCAGCGCCGCCGGCTCGCGGATCACGCCTGCGGCGATCAGGTTCTCGCGGCTGTCGTAACGGATACGTATGACTTCATTGGGGTGCGCCTGCAGGCGCACAAAACTGGTGTGTGAGACCACCGAAGTTTCGCGTTGTCCATGCGCCGTACCGAGCTGGGGCGCGGGCCGTGGTGCAAACGAAGGCGCGGCTTTGGCCAGGCTGTCGGCCGATGTGGCCCCGCGCTGGGATTGCGCCTGCTCGCGCGATGCCGCTTCGGCGCCTCTGCGGTCTGCCTGGTCGGCGCTGTTTTCTGCCGGGGGCGCAGCCGGCGCAGGCGCACTGCGCGCGCGCGGCAGGGCCGGCTCTTCGCGCGCGAGCTCGCGCGACACATCATCGCGCCGCGAGTACCCGGGCAGCGGCGCCACCGGTTCGGGCAGCCGTTCACGAAACAGCGCCACACCAATCACCCCGACGTTGCCGGGCCGGCCGGTGCGGCCCGCATAGGATTCGCCGGAGACTGAAAATTCAAACGCTGCGACTTCGCTGTTGCTCTTGCGCCAGCCGGTGACCTGGTACTGTTGCCAGGGTGAAAACACATAACCGGTCTGGTCCCAGGCGGCGGTTTCACCGCTGAGCACATTGATACCGTCGACCGCGGTCACCGCCAGCACACGTTCGCCGAGCCGGTTGCGCACCAGCACCGCGTATTTGGCGCCGTACTGGCCCGCCACCCAGTACTCGCCGCGATGCCGGTACACCGGCAAGGTGGCACCAGACTGGCGGTCCATCACAGTGACATCGGCCAGACTGCCCACAGCCTGCGCGGGCAGGGAAAAACCGGCGGCGGCCAGCAGAAGAGACAAGGCAAAGGGGGTAGGTTTCATGAAAGCTCCATAACAACAAGGTGGAACTGACTGAAACGAAGCAGGCGGCCAAAAGGGGTTAAACCGGGGGCAAAAAAAGCAAAAAAAATCTGCCCGCGCGAACGGGGTATCCCGGTGCTACTGAATCAATAGCTGTTTGCGCGCGAATTCAAAGGGCTTGCGGCCTGTTTAACTTGAAGAAGGTATCGAACAGCCGCGTCAGCGCGGCAAAATCCTCGGTGAAACGCGCGCGGTTGACAAAATAGGCTTCACAGGCGACCGCAAAAAACTCGGCCGGGGCGGTGGCGCCGTAGGCGTCCAGCCAGGGGCGCTGGCCGCCAAAACGTTCAGCGATGGTGACCTGCTCGCGGAAGGCGTCGTAAGCCGCTTGCATCACGGCCTGCCAGTTGGCGCGGGCTGCGCGCGAGCCCAGGGGCGGGCAGCCGTCCGCTACGCCGTTTTTCATGTCCATCTTGTGCACAAACTCGTGAATCACCACGTTGTAGCCCTGGCTCGCCTGTTCGCCGGCCGAGGCCACGTCCTGCCAGCTCAGGGTGACCGGGCCGCGCTCCATGGCTTCGCCGACCAGCACCTCGCTGTAGCGGTGCACCACACCGCTGGCGTCCTGCATCTCGCGGCGCGCCAGCATTTGCCCCGGGTGCACCACGATGCCGACAAAGTCGCTGTACCAGTCCAGACCGAGGTGCAACACCGGCAGGCAGGCCTGGGCCGCAATCGCGACGGCCATCCCGTCGCTCACGACCAGGCCGTGTGCACCGGTGAACTCTTTCTGCGCCAGAAATTCACCGGTCAGCGTGCGTAATTGCTGGCGCTCGGTGGCCGGGCGTTCTGCCAGAAAAGGGTAGGCCGCGAGGGTGACTTGCCACAGCGTCTCGGGAATCGGCGTGGCGCGGGCGCTGCGGCCGCCAAGGAGCTGGCGCAACCAGTTCAGCATCGGTTTACAACAGGCTGATGCGGCGCAGGCCGCTGGCCGTCAGACGCAGCACCTCGGCGCGCGGCACGGCGGCAGCGGCGTCCCAGTCGCTGAGCACCACACGCGAAAAACCGTGGCCCAGGTCGTGCACGGCGGGCTGGTGCGTGTGGCCGTGAATCAGGATGTGGGCGTCGGCAGTGCGCAGCTGCGCCAGCGCCGCAGCGTTGTCCACATCGGCGTAGGCCAGGCCCGATTGCTGGCGCTTGTCGTGCTGGGCCCGGCTTTGCTGGCGCAGGGCGCGCGCAATCGCCTGGCGTTCTGCCAGTGGTCTGGCCAGAAAATCGCTTTGCCAGGCGGCGCTGCGTACCTGCTGGCGAAACGCCATGTAGTCCCCATCGGCCAGGCACAGCGCATCGCCGTGCGACAGCAGCCAGCGCTGCCGGTTGAAGACCAGCACCGTCGGGTCGGCCAGCAAGGTGGTGTTGCACAGGTCCATCAGGCGCTCGCCGACCAGAAAGTCGCGGTTGCCATGCATGAAAAACAGCGCCAGCCGGCTGGCGGTCTGGCCCAGCACATGTGCGCAGCGGTCTTCAAAGTGACCGGTTTCAGGGGAGCCGGCCACAGCGTCGCTGACGCCATCGTCACCGACCCAGGCTTCAAACAGGTCGCCGAGCAAAAACACCGCGTCGGCCGGTGTGCTTTCCATGTAGTGCTGCCAGGCCGCAAAGGTCGCAGGCTGATCGGCCTGCAGGTGCAGGTCGGAAATGAAATCGACCGTGGCCCAGGCCGTCGGCGCTTGCAGCTCCGCGGGCGGGGACACGGTCGAAGGCTTGTTCACGGACGGCTCAGGCGGGCTGCGGTCCGCAGAAAGCTCAAGCCAGCGCCACCGCTTTTTCGATCACCACATCGGTCTGCGGCACATCGTCATGAAAGCCCTTGCGGCCGGTTTTGACCGCGGCGATTTTGTCCACCACGTCCTTGCCACCCACCACTTTGGCAAACACCGCATAACCCCAGCCCGAGGCGTTGGGCGCGGTGTGGTTCAGAAAGGCGTTGTCCGAGACATTGATGAAAAACTGCGAGCTGGCCGAGTGTGGTGCATTGGTGCGCGCCATGGCCACGGTGTAGTGGTCGTTTTTCAGGCCGTTGTTGGCTTCGTTTTCAATTTCGCCGTCGGTCGGCTTTTGTTTCATGCCGACTTCAAAACCGCCGCCCTGCACCATGAAGCCCGGAATGACGCGGTGAAACACGGTGTTGCTGTAATGGCCCTTGTTGACGTAGCTCAGGAAGTTGGCGACCGATTTGGGTGCCTTGTCCTGATCGAGTTCAAGCGTGATGACGCCGTGACCGGCAATGTGGAGTTCGACTTGTGGGTTGCTCATGGGGATTGATTCAGTGGTTTAGTTGACCAGGGTGGCAGAGTTGACGAGAACCGGGGTTTTGGGCACGTCGCTTGGGAAAGGGCCGCCCGCACCGGTCGGTGTGGCCTTGATCCTGGTAACGACGTCCATGCCGCTGACGACTTTTCCAAACACGGTGTAGCCCGGAGCCTGCACGCTGGGGTTGAGGAAATCGTTGTCGCGCACGTTGATGAAAAACTGGGCCGAGGCGGAGTTCGGGTCATTGGTGCGTGCCATGGCCAGGGTGCCGACAACGTTTTTGTCACCACCCTTGGCCAGTGCCTCGCGACCTTCGTGTAGCACGGGCGCACGGGTTTTCTTTTCAGCGTATTTGGCATCGTAGCCGCCGCCCTGGATCATGAAGTTCTCGATCACGCGGTGAAACATGGTGCCGTCGTAATGTTTGTCCTTGACGTATTGCAGGAAGTTTTCGACGGTTTTGGGCGCTTTGTCGGGGTAGACCTCGACCACAAAATCCCCGGCGCTGGTGGCAAATTTCACCCTGGGCGCAGCGCCTGTGCCTTGTGCCCAGGCCTGGCCGGCCAGCAGGCCCACGGCCGCCAGTGCCAGGCAGGCACGCCGGCTCCATGTGGTTTTGCTCAAAGTCATCCAATCACTCCTTCAAAGAATATTTTCCATTGCTTGCCCTGGCGTATCCAGTACTGGCGCCGGACCGGGCCGGTGCGCGCACCGTTGGGTACTTCGCCAAAGGTTACCACCATGGTATCGGCGCTGTCGGTCCAGCGCAGGTAGGACAGATCCTTGAGTTGCACGCTGCGGCCGCGTATTTTGTCGGCTTCGCCGCGCAGCAACACAGTCCAGTCGGCCAGGGTTTTGCCGTTGCTGGTGAAGTCGCTGCTGTAAAGCCTGGTCAGCAGCGCCATGTCGCCACTGGAGCGCGCCTGCTGCCAGCTTTGCAGCGCTTCTTCAAAGCCCTTGCTGTCGGCTTTGGCCGCTTGCGGCGCGACCCACTTGAGGTGGTTGGCAATCACCACCGGGGTGCTGCGCACTTCCACGGTGCGGATGATGCGCTCCAGGTCGGGATTGGCCAGCACCACGCAGCCGTCGCTGGCCAGCGGCGCGCGTGCAAACTGCGCCGGTGGTGTGCCGTGCAGCCAGATGCCGCTGCCGGTTTTGCCGCGTTTGAGGTCGAGCTGGTTCGGGTAGTTGATGGGCAGGGCGCCGGAACCGTAAAAGTCCTTGAGTGAGCGCGGGTCCAGGTTGCTGGTCACAAAATAAATGCCCAGCGGCGTGCGTGAGTCGCCTTCGACGTTTTTTTCTATGCCCGACTTTCCGACCGAGATGTAGTAGTCGGCCAGCAGCTTGAGCCCGGTTTCGGTGTTTTCAAACAGGTACAGGCGCGCGCGCGAGGCATCCACCGCAATCGCGTGTTTGTTGCGTGGCGACAGCGCCAGAAACTGCGAGGGAATGGTGCCGGGCGCCGGCCTTTCGCGCAGCGCTTTCAGGCGCATCAGCGACTCCTGGCGCAGCTCGGTCAGGGTGCTGGCGCCGGCCCTGGCTTCGCTTTCGGGCACGTCGCCGAGTGTGCGCAATGGCCTGGCCTGCGCCGCCAGCAGATCGCCATAAACCAGCTGTGCCAGCTGGAAATTGGGGTGGTCAAGGACCAGGCGCTCGGCTTTGGCCAGGGCTTCACGCGCCTTGGACTGGCCGGCCAGCTTGTAAATCTCGATCAGGCGGGCCTCGGCCTCGCCGTCCTTCACCGCAGTGCGCCTGGGCCCGGTCGGGCTGGCCGCCGGCCGCTGGTAGGTAGCGCCCCTGGCCGTGTTCAGGCGCGCGGCTTTTTCCTTGTCGCCCTGGGCCATGGCCGGCGCGCCGCACAGCAGCAGCGCCGTGGGCAGTGCAGCGCAGACGCCAAGCGGAAAAAAGGCGCGCCGGGCCTGTGGCATGAAGGGGGAAGAAAACATGTCAGGTGCGCATGCCGGCAGTCAGGCTGACCATCAACCGCCGGTGGATTCCCTGACGATGAGCCAGCGCTCACCGGCGCGCGCCATGTCCAGTGTCTTGCGGCTGGAGACATGGAGCGCATCGGCGCTGTAGTCCTGCTTGAACCTGGCAACCGCTTTGCCGCCTTTGACATCGACCGACAGGTTGCTGATCTTCACGCTGATGCGCGACTTGCCGACGATGCGGCTGCGGCGCTCTTCTTCCCAGCTCTTGCGTGTCTGCTCGCCCGGCGGGTCAAAGTCCTTGGCATAGGCGGCGAAATAAGCGTTGGTGTCCTTGGCCGACCAGGCGCTGGCCCAGGCGCGCACCGCGCCTTCCACGTCCTTGTCGGCGGCGCTGACGGGGGCCGAAGCTGGCGCGGCAGGTGCCGCCGGCGCAACGGGCGCCGGAGGTGCTGCCGCAGGTAGCGGAGCGGGCGGGGCCACCGGGGCGGGTGGAGTGACAGCCGCAGGCGCTGGTTTGGCCGCTGCCGCTGCCGCAGGTGTTGCTGCCGGTTTTTGTGCCCGGCTATCGGCGGTGAACAGGGTGCGAATCAGCGCCAGCTTGGGCGGCACGGCGCTGTTGCCGCCGTCGAGCTGCAAGGCCTTGCTATAGGCCTGGCTGGCCAGTCGCGCATAAACATCGCCGAGGTTTTCATGGGCGGTGGCGTAGCTGGGGTTGGTGCGTATCGCCATTTCGAGCGAGGCCCTGGCCTTGTCAAACTGGTTTTGAGCGGCGTAAAGCACGGCCAGGTTGTTGTAGGGCTCGGGCAGTTCGGGGTAGTCCTGGGTGATTTTGGTGAAGGTGGCAATCGCGTCAGACGGCTTGCCGCTTTCAGACTGGATCACGCCTTTGAGAAAACGCATTTGCGGGTCACGCGGCTTGCCGGCCAGGTACAGGTCGGCTTTGACCAGCGCCTGCGACAGCTGGCCGGCGCGCACCAGGGCGTTGACGTCGTCGTAGTCGTCGGCCTGGACCGCAGGCCCGTACAGGGCCAGGGCGGCGGCCAGTGCCAGCCAGCGCAATGCGGGCGGCAGGCTTGAAAAATGGGCTGACTTGGGCATAGGTCCTCTGGAACGCATGGGGTGGCTGGTCTGCAAGATGAACCCGAAAGCCGGCGGCGCAGCATGCTGCACGGGCTTTGGCGAGCTGGATATACTGCCTGATTGTATCTGAGGGGTATAGTTTCAGTTCCGGTGAAAAAACGCCGCGCGCCCACCCGTTGATTCACCTTTCGGAGCAGCTTTTTCACAGTTGGCTGATGTATTGATGACCTGCCCCGTTTCAGCGACTGCCCCATTTCCTGGCGATTCCGGCCGGACCGACCACCGCTACCCTTCATGAGCTTGCGCATTTACAACACGCTGTCGCGTGCAGTGGAAGATTTTTCGCCTCTGGTTCCCGGCCATGTGCGCATGTATGTGTGCGGCATGACGATTTACGACCTGTGCCACATCGGCCACGCCCGCATGATGATGGCTTTTGACGTGGTGCAGCGCTGGCTCAAGGTCAGCGGCTACCAGGTGACTTATGTGCGCAACATCACCGACATCGACGACAAGATTATCAAACGTGCGGTGGAGCGCGGCATCAGCATACGTGCGCTGACCGACGAGATGATTGCCGCCATGAACCAGGACATAGGCGCGCTGGGCATTGAGCCGCCGACCCTGGAGCCGCGCGCCACCGACTATGTGCCGCAGATGCTGGGCATGATCGCGACGCTGGAAAACAAGGGCTTCGCCTACCGCTCGCCCAACGGTGACGTCAACTACGCAGTGCGCAAGTTCGAGGGCTACGGCAAGCTGTCCGGCAAGTCGGTCGATGAGCTGCGTTCCGGCGAGCGCGTGGCGGTGCTCGACGGCAAGGACGATCCGCTGGACTTTGTGCTCTGGAAATCCGCCAAGCCGACCGAGCCCGAAGATGCCAAATGGGACAGCAGTTACGGCCAGGGCCGGCCCGGCTGGCACATCGAATGTTCGGCCATGAGCTGCCAGACGCTGGGCGAGACTTTTGACATCCATGGCGGCGGCGCGGACCTGCAGTTTCCGCACCATGAGAACGAAATCGCCCAGAGTGAAGCGGCCAACGGCAAACCGCTGGCCAAATTCTGGGTACACAACGGTTTTGTGCGGGTGGACAACGAGAAGATGTCCAAAAGCCTGGGCAACTTCTTCACCATCCGTGAAGTGCTGGCCAACTACGATGCCGAGACCGTGCGCTTTTTTATTGTGCGGGCGCACTACCGCAGCGCGCTGAACTACAGCGACGCGCATCTGGACGATGCACGCACTGCGCTCAAACGGCTGTACACCGCCTTGCATGCGGTGACACCGGCCGCTGTGGCGATTGACTGGGCCCAGCCCTTTGCTGCGCGCTTCAAGGCCGCGATGGACGAGGACTTCGGCACGCCGGAGGCCGTGGCCGTGTTGTTTGACCTGGCCAGTGAAATCAACCGCAGCCGCTCTGCCGGGCTGGCGGGTTTGCTGCGGGCGCTGGCGGGCTGCCTGGGTTTGCTGCAGGGCGACCCCGCTGCCTTTTTGCAGGCGGGGGCCACGCTGGACGATGGCGCCATCCAGGCATTGATTGCCGAACGTGCGGCAGCCAAGCAGGGCCGCGACTTTGCGGCCGCCGACCGTATCCGCAATGATTTGCTGGCCCGGGGCATTGTGCTCAAGGACTCACCCAGCGGCACCACCTGGGAAGTGCAGTCTTGATCAACACAATAAGCAAAATCGGTCACAGGCCCTTATCCGCCGTGCGCAAGCAGCTATGAAAAAGATAGTAAAAAGCGGCCCGGCCAGCGCCGAACTGGCCGAAGTGGCCGAGCCGGCTGCCAGCACGGTGCCGGCTTACTGGGCCGACGCCTGCAAACACCTGGTCAAGAAAGACCGCGTCATGAAACGCCTGATCCCGCGTTTTGGTGACGCCTGCCTGCAATCGCGCGGCGACGCCTTCAGCACGCTGGCGCGCAGCATTGTGGGCCAGCAGATATCCGTCAAGGCGGCGCAAACCGTCTGGCACCGGTTTGAGGCCCTGCCACGAAAAATGACACCTGCCCATGTGCTCAAACTCAAGGTGGACGACATGCGCGCGGCCGGCCTGAGCGCGCGCAAGGTTGAATACCTGGTCGACCTGGCCATCCATTTCGACGCTGGCACGGTGCATGTGAAAGACTGGCAGGCGATGGACGATGAGGCCATCATTGCCGAGCTGGTTGCGATTCGCGGCATTGGCCGCTGGACGGCGGAGATGTTCCTGATCTTTTACCTGATGCGCCCGAATGTGCTGCCGCTCGATGATGTGGGCCTGATCAACGGCATCAGCCAGAACTACTTTTCCGGCGAATCGGTCAGCCGCAGCGACGCGCGTGAAGTCGCCGCCGCCTGGGCGCCGTATTGCAGCGTCGCAACTTGGTATATTTGGCGCTCGCTCGACCCCTTGCCGGTTCTGGGTGCCGAGTAGACCCGATCTGAGGAGCAGACCATGGCCAAAAAGACCTTTCTCGATTTTGAGCAGCCGATTGCGGAGCTTGAAGGAAAAATTGAAGAGCTGCGTTATGTGCAGACCGAATCGGCGGTCGATATTTCCGAAGAAATCGACCAGTTGGCCAAGAAAAGCCAGCAGCTCACCAAGGACATCTACAGCGACCTCACGCCCTGGCAGATCACCAAGATTGCACGCCACCCCGAGCGGCCTTACACCCTGGACTATGTGAACGAGCTGTTCACCGACTTTGTCGAGCTGCACGGCGACCGGCATTTTTCGGACGACCTGAGCATTGTGGGCGGCCTGGCCCGTTTCAACGGCAGCGCCTGCATGGTGCTGGGGCACCAGAAAGGGCGCGACACCAAAGAGCGCGGCTTGCGCAACTTCGGCATGAGCAAGCCCGAGGGTTACCGCAAGGCGCTGCGCCTGATGAAAACCGCCGAAAAATTCAAGCTGCCGGTCTTCACTTTTGTCGATACACCGGGCGCCTACCCCGGCATCGACGCCGAGGAGCGTGGCCAGTCCGAGGCCATAGGCCGCAATATTTTTGAAATGGCGCAGCTGGAGGTGCCCATCATCACCACCATCATTGGCGAGGGCGGCTCGGGCGGCGCGCTGGCGATTTCTGTCGCCGACCAGGTGGTGATGTTGCAGTATTCGATTTATTCAGTCATCAGCCCGGAAGGCTGCGCCTCCATCCTCTGGAAAACCTCGGAGAAGGCCGAGGAAGCCGCCGAGGCCCTGGGCATCACGGCGCACCGCCTGAAAGCGCTCGGCGTGATCGACAAGATTGTCAACGAGCCGGTGGGCGGCGCGCACCGCGACCACAAGCAGATGGCTGCCTTTTTGAAACGTGCGCTCAACGACGCCTTCCGCCAGGTCAGCGACTTGAAGGTCAGGGAACTGCTGGACCGCCGTTACGAGCGCCTGCAAAGTTATGGCCGTTACACCGACACCAAGGCCGACGCAGGCAAATAGCCGGCCCGCAGGCCGGGCAGGCTCCCAGGCTCCTAGCTGAACTGCACCGCCATCGCGACCAGTTTTTTGGACGTGGGGTCGGTCTGGAAAATGATCGTGGTGTTCGCATCAAAGGCGTTCATGTTGTCCGGATCGAAGGTCTTCTTCTTGTAAATCCATTTCACGGCATCGCCGGATTTTTCCTCGGAATCAGGTTTACCGACCTTGTCGATGATCGCTTCCGGCGTTTGATCGATCACATAACCCTGAAACAGGCCGCGTGAGAAGGTGCTGCTGATGCAGCCGCTGAGCAGTGCGCCCATTAACAGGACGGCAGCCAGCCAGCCCAGGCGTTTGGTGAAGTTCATGGATATGTCTCCGTTGTTGACCTGTGCCAGTATGCACCCCGCGCTGACACTTCTCTGACAGCGGCCCGCCAGCCGATAATCGGTCCATGCACAGGCCAGAGCCCGTTTTTCACCCATTACATGGCGAGCGCCCCGCAGGAGCGGGCGTGTGAGCAGCGCTGTGGATGCGGCAATCAGCGCCTTTGTGCCCGAGTTGCCGCTGCTTGTCGGCTACAGCGGCGGCGCCGATTCAACCGCCTTGCTGCTGGCCTGCGCCGAAAAATGGCCCGGACAGGTGCGGGCGGTCCATGTGCACCATGGCCTGCAGGCGGCCGCCGATGGTTTTGCCGCGCACTGCGAGGCCATGTGTACCCAGTGGCAGCTGCCTTTGCGGGTGCTGCGGGTGCAGGCCGGGCATACGTCCGGCGAAAGCCCGGAAGACGCTGCCCGCAAGGCGCGTTATGCGGCATTCAGGGCTTTGGCCCAGGAGTGGCAGGCGCCAGCAGCTATCAAAAGCATAGCGCTTGCGCAACACGCCGACGACCAGGTCGAAACCATGCTGCTGGCGCTCAGCCGGGGCGCGGGATTGCCAGGGCTCAGCGCCATGCCCGCCAGCTGGCAGCGCGATGGGCTGAACTACCACCGCCCGCTGCTGGCGGTGCCGGCGCCGGCGATCCGCGCCTGGCTGGCGCAGCGCGGCGTGTCTTTTATCGAAGACCCGACCAATAGCGACGAACGGTTCACGCGCAACCGCATCCGTGCCCGCCTGTTACCGGCGCTGGGCGACACTTTCCCGCAGTTCCGCGAGACCTTTGCGCGCAGCGCCCGGCATGCGGCCGAGGCTCAGCTGTTGCTGCTGGAAGTGGCGCGCGAAGACCTGCAGGCCATCGGCGACCCGCCGCCGATTGCCGCCTTGCAGCGCCTGTCGCAGCCGCGCCAGGCCAACCTGCTGCGCCACTGGCTGCTGGCGTCGCACCGCGCCACCCCCAGCGCGGCGCAGCTGGCGCAGTTGCTGGCGCAGATCGCCGCCTGCAGCACACGCGGCCACCAGATCCATCTGAAGGTGGCGGCCGGGCACATCACACGGGTCGGTGCACACCTGCATTACGCGGCCTGAGCGCAAGGCAGCCGCTGGTTATAATTGAAAGCTTTGCTGGGGCGCCCGAGCTGTGGCGCGCCCCAATCGCAGTCCCTGACAAAAACCTGATTGACCCCCGCAATGGCTTTGATCGTTCACAAGTACGGTGGCACATCGATGGGCTCGCCCGAGCGCATACGCAATGTGGCCAAACGTGTCGCCAAATGGGCCCGGGCCGGCCACCAGATGGTGGTGGTGCCCAGCGCCATGAGCGGCGAGACCAATCGCCTGCTGGGCCTGGCCAAAGAGCTGGCGCCCGCCAAAACCGACGATAGCCATCAGCGCGAGCTCGATGCCCTGGCCGCTACCGGCGAGCAGGCCTCCAGCGCCTTGCTGGCCATCGCCCTGCAGGCAGAAGGCATGCAGGCCGTGAGTTACGCCGGCTGGCAGGTGCCGATCAAGACCAACAGCGCCCACACCAAGGCCCGCATCGAGTCGATTGACGACCAGCGCGTGCGCGCCGACCTCGATGCCGGCAAGGTGGTCATCATCACCGGCTTTCAGGGGGTGGATGCGGCCGGCAACATCACCACACTGGGTCGCGGCGGCTCCGACACCTCGGCCGTCGCCGTGGCGGCCGCGATGAAGGCGCATGAGTGCCTGATCTACACCGACGTCGATGGCGTGTACACCACCGATCCGCGCGTCGTGCCTGAAGCGCGGCGCCTGCTCACCATCAGTTTTGAAGAGATGCTGGAGATGGCATCGATGGGCTCCAAGGTGCTGCAGATCCGCTCGGTCGAGTTTGCCGGCAAGTACAAGGTGCCGCTGCGTGTGCTCTCGAGCTTCACCCCCTGGGACATCAACATCGACGAAGAGGCCAAGTCCGGCACCCTGATCAGTTTTGAGGAAGACGAACAAATGGAACAAGCCATCGTATCGGGCATCGCATTCAACCGCGACGAAGCCAAAATCTCCATTCTCGGTGTGCCCGACACACCGGGCATTGCCTACCAGATCCTGGGCGCCGTGGCCGACGCCAACATCGAAGTCGATGTGATCATCCAGAACATCAGCAAGGACGGCAAGACCGATTTCAGCTTCACCGTGCACCGCAACGACTACGCCCGGGCCATGGACCTGCTCAAGGCGCAGGTCTTGCCCAAGCTCGGGGCGCACGAGATCATCGGCGACGCCAAGATCTGCAAGGTCAGCATTGTCGGCATCGGCATGCGCAGCCATGTGGGCATTGCCAGCCGGATGTTCCGCGTGCTCAGCGAAGAGGGCATCAACATCCAGATGATCTCCACCAGCGAAATCAAGACCTCGGTCGTGATCGACGAAAAATACATGGAACTGGCAGTGCGTGCCCTGCACAAGGCCTTCGACCTGGACCAGCCCGCCGCCTGAATTGCGCCTGCCCGCTGCTGGACAAGCAGGCAAGTCGTGAGATAATCGCGGCTCAGCCAGAAATCAGGAAACGTGACCGAGTGGCCGAAGGTGCTCCCCTGCTAAGGGAGTATGGGGTGTAGAGCCTCATCGAGGGTTCGAATCCCTCCGTTTCCGCCAATCAACGGTTTGTGCCTTTTGGTGCAGACAGCAAAACCCCCGCAAAGGCAATCATGCTTGCGGGGGTTTTGTTTTGGCTATTCCAAAAGCGCGACATGGGTACTATTGCACTTGCTCCTGCTGCAACTCTCGCTAGTATTGGCGCCGAATCCAGCCAACGCTGATAGTGGGAGTATTTCGACCATGGCAACAGATCAACAGGCCAGGGACGCAGCCATTGCTACCGGCGCGAAGTGTTATCCATTTTCCCAATCGGCGGGCAATTGCGCCGGCATGGCGGCCTGGTGGGTGCGTTCCCGCTTCAAGGGTAAAAACTTCTGGTCGTCCCGGAGTTTCGGCCGGATTCATGAACTGGCACTGTATCCCGAGGAAACTTTCACCGGATTTTTTGAGACGACTCGCGGTATGGAGAAGGCGACGAGGCTTCAGGACGCGTTTTTTGGTAACGACCAGCACCGCAACTACATCACCAGACCTGAAAGGCCCGCCAAACAGACGCGCTCATTCAACGGCCCCGGGCGGTATGTTGAATCTGTGTCAGCGAAATCCATTTCTTCGGTAACCCAATACGCGACAGAAAACGCTGTTTTGATAAGAAAGGAATTTGAACGCGTAGCCCAAAATTGTTGGGCTGCGACATTTTCCATCAGGACGTTCAAAGGCAGAGCACATGCCGTGGGGCTGGATGCGCTGGACAGCCCCAGCGTGCATTACTTCGACCCCAATCTGGGGGAATTCGTGTTTGGCAGCAGCGATGATTTTTGCAGTTGGTGGTGTTCCATGTATGCCTACCGCGCCATCCCGGCTCGCCAAGGGGCCTTCGGATTGATGGGCGACTCCTTTAATGCGGACTATTTCTCGCGTTGAGTTTCACGGCCATCGCGCCGGGTCCTTCCCCGTCCTGTTTGCCCGATCTGGAGTTGCATGGCGAGCCGGACAGAAAGTTCAGATACCGCTTCCTGAGAAAGGTGAGGGTGTGGCGGACATTGCTGTGAGATGCCCTTTCACGGATTCATTCGCTGACGCAACCGGTCGTAAAAAAGCCCGCGCGGACGGCCTTCACCGGGTATGGTGAATGTTTTGACTGTGGAGACGACATGGCTTTGAAAATCATCCTCGCCAGCATTGCGGCATCGGTCCTCGTGGGCTGCACCACCCCCGCGCCCCCGCCAGCTGGCAGCGTCAGCCCTCAGGCCGGGCCGACCACCGGCGCCTGCAACGCACAAGGCGCGCAGTTCGCTGTCGGCAAGACACCCGGGGCCAGTGTGGTCGAGGAGGCGCGCCAGCGCTCCGGTTCCTACATGGCGCGGGTGTTGAGGCCGGGCCAGGTGGTGACCATGGAGTTCAATGCGCAGCGCCTGAACCTGGACCTGAACGCAGCCGGCGTGATCATCCGCGTGCGCTGCGGTTGAGGCAGGCGCCGTCCGGGCGCCACCAGATGTTCCGGTTGCAGAAACATTTGTTTTGTATCTGGAAAAAATATGATACAAACGTTTCGTGCCCGTCTCTCCCCTGTTTGCCGCTGTTCCGCTGGATGGCCTGAGCCCGGAGCTGCTGCGTGCGGCGCGCTGGATTGAAGCGCATCCGCGTGAAGTGGCTTTGTATTCGATGCGCGAATGTGCGCGCCGTGCCAAGCTGGCGCCGGCGACCCTGAGCCGGCTGGCGCAGGCGCTCGGCTTTCAGGGTTTTGAAGCCATCAAACACCTGTGCCAGGAATCGTTTTCTGCCCAGGGCGGTTATGCCGGGCGCGCTGAAGTGTTGCAGGCGAGTGCGCGCCGGGACAAGGACTGGCTGGCACTGCTCAATGAAGCGCAACATGCCAACAGCGCCTCTGTCGGCGGCCTGAACCAGACGGCGCAGCTCGAAGCGGCAGCCGATGCCATGCTGAAGGCGCGCCGCGTCCATTTTCTCGGACTGCGCGCCAGCCACGGCCTGGCCTTGCACCTGCACTACACCTACGGCCTGCTCGCGTCCAACGGCGTACTGGTGCAGGGGCTGGGCGGCACGCTGGATGACCAGGTGGGCGATATGGGCCCGGGTGACCTGCTGGTGGCGACCTCGTCGGCTTCCTACACGCGCCAGACCGTGGACGCCGTGGCGCAGGCGCGCGGGCAGGGCGCCGGTGTGGTGGCTCTGACCGACAGTGCGCTGTCGCCGATTGCCCGTTCCGCCACTTGGACGCTGCTGTTTCGCACCGACAGCCCCTCGTATTTTCATTCCATGGTCGGCGCGCTGGCGCTGACCGAGGCGCTGGTTGCTGCCGTCGCGGTACGCGGGGGCCGCAAGGTGCTGGCCCACCTGCAAAGCCGGCAGGACCGCCTTGACGGCGAAGGCGCGTACTGGGATGAGCGCAGCGACAGGGTCGTGGGCGGCCGTTCCCATTCTTTACCAGGAAAGCAGCGTTCATGACAGCAGCAGCCACCCACGTTTTTCACCGCCAGCTCCAGCACACGCCACCGGTCGCCGTCAGTGGCAAAGGGGTCTATCTGACGGACGCGCAGGGAATAAGTTACCTCGATGCCTCGGGCGGCGCGGCGGTGTCCTGCCTGGGCCACGGGCATCCGGACGTGCTGGCCGCCATGCATGCGCAGATCGACAAGCTGGTTTATGCCCACACCGGCTTTTTCACCACCGAAGTGGCCGAGGAGCTGGCCAACAAGCTGATAGACAACGCGCCCGCCGGCATGAGCCATGTGTATTTTGTCAGCGGCGGATCGGAGGCGATGGAGGCCGCGATGAAGATGGCGCGCCAGTACTTTGTCGAGATCGGCCAGCCGCAGCGCAGCCATTTCATCGCGCGCAAGCAGAGTTACCACGGCAATACGCTGGGCGCGCTGGCGCTGGGCGGCAACCAGTGGCGGCGTGCGCCGTTTGCGCCCATGCTGATTCCGGTTACCCATGTCGCGCCGTGTTACGCCTACCGTGAACAGCGGGCGAGCGAGACACCGGAGCAGTACGGTTTGCGCCTGGCGCAGGAGCTGGAGGACGCGATTCTTGCCCAGGGCGCGGACAGCGTGATGGCTTTTGTGGCCGAAACCGTGGGCGGTGCCACGGCCGGCGTGCTGGCGCCGGTGCCGGGCTACTTCAGGGCCGTGCGCGAGGTCTGCGACCGCCATGGTGTGTTGCTGATTCTTGACGAGGTGATGTGTGGCATGGGCCGCACCGGCACGCTGCATGCGTGTGAGCAGGAGGGTGTGGTGCCGGATCTGCTGGCGGTCGCCAAGGGCCTGGGCGGTGGTTACCAGCCGATAGGTGCGGTGCTGGCGCAGAAAAAACTGGTCGACGTGATGCGCCAGGGCTCAGGCTTTTTCCAGCACGGCCACACCTACCTGGGCCATGCCATGGCCTGTGCTGCCGCGCTGGCGGTCCAGCAGGTGCTGGAGCGCGACAACTTGCTGGCGCAGGTGTGTGCCCGCGGCGATTGTTTGCAGCAGCTGATGCAGGCCCGCTGGGAGGCACATCCCCATGTCGGGGACATCCGCGGGCGTGGTTTGTTCTGGGGCATCGAGCTGGTGCAGGACCGGGCGCTGAAGACGCCGTTTGACCCGGCACGCAAACTGCATGCACGCATCAAGCAGGAGGCGATGGCGCGCGGCTTGATGGTTTACCCGATGGGCGGTACGGTCGATGGTCGTTATGGTGACCATGTCCTGCTGGCGCCACCCTTCATCAGCAGCGAAGCCGAGCTGGCGCTGATGGTGGAGCGCCTCGGTCTGGCCATGGACGCTGCGCTGGCTGCGGCCTGAGAACAAGTCGTTTTACAACCTGGAGAAACTGAAATGAGCAAGAAGTTTGCATTGAATGTGCTGGGCGTTGCGGGTGCCGGCATGGCCATGGCAGCGGCCCTGATGTCTGCGCCGGCTGTTGCCCAGCAGAAGTTTGTGACCATAGGCACAGGCGGCGTGACCGGCGTGTATTACGCAGCCGGCGGCGCGATCTGCCGGCTGGTCAACAAGGACCGCGCCAAACACGGCATCCGCTGCTCGGTCGAATCAACCGGCGGGTCGGTCTTCAATGTCAACACCATCAAGGCTGGCGAGCTCGATTTCGGCTTCACCCAGTCGGACGTGCAATACAACGCGGTCAAGGGACTTGGCCAGTTCAAGGACGCCGGTGCTTACGGCGACATGCGCGCCGTGTTTGCGGTGCATCCCGAGCCCTTCACCGTGGTGGCCCGCAAGGAAGCCAACATCACGAAGTTTGAAGACTTCAAGGGCAAACGGTTCAACGTCGGCAACCCCGGCTCGGGCACCCGCTCGTCGATGGAAGAAATGCTGGTCGGCATGGGCTGGAAACTCGGCGACTTCTCGCTCGCGTCCGAGCTGAAAGCCGACGAACATGGCCCCGCCCTGTGCGACGGCAAGATCGACGGGTTTTATTACGCGGTCGGCCATCCGAGCGCCAACATCCAGGACCCCACCACCTCCTGCGGCGCCAGGCTGGTGTCCCTGACCGGCCCGGTGATCGACAAGCTGGTGGCCGACAAGCCTTATTACGCCAAGGTCACGATTCCGGCCGGCCTGTACCCGAACAATCCGCAGGCCACCAACACCTACGGCGTGCTGGCCACGGTGGTTGCTTCCAGCAAGACACCGGCCGAGACGGTCTACCAGGTCACCAGGGCGCTGTTCGAGAATTTTGACGAGTTCAAGAAATTGCACCCGGCGCTGGCGAATCTGAACCCGCAGAACATGGTCAAGGACGGCTTGAGCGCGCCCCTGCATGAAGGTGCTGCGCGTTATTACAAGGAAAAAGGCTGGATCAAATAATCACCTTCCGTCGTTGCTGACAGGGGCCGGGAGCGTCATGTTTCCTGGCCCTTTTTAATGCAGAAAAATACAGGAACAATCCGGAGGGTGTGATGGCGCAACTCGAAAAATACTCCCCCCAGGAGCTGGACCAGCTGGTCAAGGAAGCCGACCTCGGCGGGCGTGAACCTGGCGGCAAGATTGGCCTGGCGCTGGCGCTGCTGGCGGGCGCCTGGTCGCTGTTCCAGGTCTGGTACGCCTCACCGCTGCCTTTTGTTTTTGGCTTCGGCATCCTGAACGACACCGAGGCGCGTGCCATCCATCTGGCGTTTGCGATTTTTCTGGCGTTCTGTGCGTTTCCGGCTTTCAAAAACTCGTCGCGCAGCGTGATCCCCTGGTCGGACTGGTTGCTGGCGTTGCTGGGCGCTTTTTGTGGCGCCTACCTGTTTCTGTTTTACAACCAGCTCGCGCTGCGTCCTGGCTCGCCCAACACGATGGACGTTGTGGTCGGTGTGCTGGGTGTGGCCATCATGCTGGAGGCCACGCGCCGCGCCATGGGTTTTGGCATGCTGGTGACCACCGGCCTGTTCATGGCCTTTGTGTTCCTGGGCCCCTACATGCCGGAGGTGATCCAGCACCGGGGGGCGTCGCTGTCGCGTTTTATCTCGCACATGTGGCTGACCACCGAAGGTGTGTACGGCGTGGCGCTCGGCGTGTCGGTGCAGTTCATCTTCTTGTTTGTGCTGTTCGGCACCCTGCTCGACATTGCCGGTGCCGGCAACTACATGCTGCAGGTGTCGCTGGCCACGCTGGGCCACTTGCGCGGCGGCCCGGCCAAGGTGGCGGTGGTGTCGTCGGCGCTCAACGGCATTGTGTCGGGCTCATCGGTTTCCAACGTGGTGTCGGGCGGCATCTTCACGATCCCGCTGATGAAACGCACCGGCTACTCGGGCGTCAAGGCCGGTGCCATCGAGGCGGCCTCGTCGATCAACGGCCAGATCATGCCGCCGGTGATGGGGGCGGCGGCCTTTCTGATGGTCGAATACGTGGGCATCCCCTATTCGGAAATCATCAGACACGCGGCGCTGCCGGCCGTCATTTCCTATGTGGCGCTGTTTTACATCGTGCACCTGGAAGCGCTGAAGTACGACCTGCAACCGCTGCTGCGCGAACGTCCACCGAGCTGGCACGAACGCGCGACCGGCTGGGCGCTGGGCCTGTCGGGCACGGCGGTCGCATTTGCAGCGGTGTATTACGCCATCACCGGTGTGCAGTACATCGCCGGCGACGCGGCGGCCTGGGCGCTGGCTTTACTGGCCGGCGTGTCTTATGTCGGCCTGATGGCTTATTCCGCGCGTTACCCCGACATCGCCATCGATGATCCGCTGGCCAAAGACATCAAGCTGCCGCTGCCCTGGCCCACGGTGCGCGCGGGCCTGCACTTTTTCATTCCCATTGTGGTGCTGCTCTGGTGCCTGATGGCCGAAGAGCTGTCGCCCGGCCTGTCGGCCTTCTGGGCCACCGCCACGGTGATGGTGATGGTGGTGCTCCAGCCCTTCATGCTGTCGGTGTTCCGGCCCGACGGACAGGCCGAGGCGGCGCTGTCGGCGCTGCGCCGCGGGCTGTCCGACCTGTGGCGCGGCCTGGTGCTGGGTGCGCGCAACATGATAGGCATAGGTGTGGCCTGCGCCAGCGCCGGCCTGATTGTGGGTGTGATCACGCTGACCGGCATGGGCCTGATGATGACCGACTTTGTCGAGCTGGTGTCGGCCGGCAATGTGCTGGTGATGCTGCTGCTGACGGCGCTGATCTGCCTGATCATTGGCGCCGGTGTGCCGACCACCGCCAATTACATCCTGGTGGCCACGCTGATGGCGCCGGTGATTGTCGAACTCGGCGCGCGCAGCGGCCTGGTGATTCCGCTGATTGCGGTGCACCTGTTTGTTTTTTACTTCGGCATCCTGGCCGACGTCACGCCGCCCGTGGGCCTGGCTTCGTATGCGGCGGCTGCGATTTCCGGTGACGATCCGAACGCCACCGGCTGGCAGGCCACCTGGTACAGCCTGCGCACCACGGTGCTGCCATTTGTGTTTATTTTCAATCCGCAGATTCTGCTGATCGGTGTGGCTTCCTGGCAGGAACTGGTTCTGGTCTGTGTCACGGGTGTGGCGGCGTCGCTGCTGTTTGCAGCCGCGACGATGAAGTGGTTTCGCACGCGCTGCACCTGGCCGGAAGTGGGCGTGTTGCTGCTGGCGACGTTTTTGTTTTTTCGCCCGGACTGGGTGATAGACCGGTTTTCACCGAAGTATGTGAGCGCACCGGCCGCGGACATCTACAAGGTCGCCGACGGCTTGCGTACCGACGACTGGCTGGTGGTGGGTATTGCGGGGCAGGACCTGGACGGCCAGCCCCTGAGCAAAACCGTGGCCTTGCCCATGGGTGAAGGCGCCAGCGGCCGGGAGCGCTTGCGCGACGGCGGTGTGACGCTGAGCCAGCTCGGCAGTGATCTGGAAGTGGCCGCCGTCAAGTTTGGCAGCCGCGCGAAAAAGCTCGGCGTCGAGCAGGGCTACAAGCTGGTGGAGCTCAAACTGCCGAACCCGGCCAGGCCGTCCTCGCACTGGGTGTTTATTCCCGCGGCCTTGCTGGGCGGGCTGGTCTGGTGGCTGCAGGGTCTGCGGCTGCGGCGCGGGCGGGCTGGCGCCGTGTAGCCCGGGTCCCTCCGTGGCCCCATCAGTCAAACCGGCCTCCAGCCCTTGTTGGACGGGCGCAGTAAGCTATTAAAAACAGAGCAAATCAGGACTCGACGGAAGCGCTCCAGCGGTCGCCCCAGCTCTTGCCGCCGGCCTTGTCCAGGCTGCGGCGGTCGCGTTTGGTCGGGCGGCCGTGTTCGATGCTGCTGGCCGGCTCAGGGTTCATGCGGCGCTGTTCGGCAGCGGCCTCGCGCAGGCGCAGGCTCTCGGCCGTTTCGCTGTAGAGCTGCTGCGCCACGGCTGCCGAGCCGCGTTGCTGGCTGAGCCCCTGAACCACCACCGTGCGGAGGCCGGGGCCCTGCCGCATGGCCACGGTGTCGCCGGTCTTGATGTCGCGCGCCGGCTTGGCTTCGAGTTCGTTGACCTGGACCCGGCCCTTGCCGATTTCTTCGCTGGCCAGCGAGCGGGTCTTGTAAAACCGCGCGGCCCACAACCATTTGTCAAGACGCATGTGCTGAAGCAGTTGGGTTAGCAGCTTGTATTGTCATCAAGTCCCATTTTGAACCAAAGGCAGGCGCACAGTGGCGTCCAGCCCGGCAATACGCCCATGGTCTTCGCGGTTTTCCAGCGTGATGCTGCCGCCCAGGGCCTGGGTGATTTCGCGGCAGATCGCCAGCCCCAGACCCGAACCGTGGCGCACATTGCCGGCAGAAAACGGCTGGTACAGGCGGGGCGCGAGTTCGGCCGGTATGCCCGGCCCGCTGTCGCTGATGGTCAGTGCCAGGTAGCTGTTGTCGGCCAGCAGCCGTACCGACAGGGCGCCGCCCGCCGGACAGTGTTTGATCGCGTTGTGCAGCAGGTTGCGGCACAGCTCGCCCAGCATCCATTCATGTGCCCTGACGCTGGCCGGCACCGTGTCGATGTCAAAGTCCAGCTCCTTGTCGGCGATCAGCGGCGCCAGGTCCAGGGCCACTGCGCGCACGATGGCGGCCAGGTCCACCGGCCCCAGATCCGCCTGGACGCGCAACTGCTCGACCTTGGCCAGCGCCAGCATCTGGTTGGCCAGCAGGGCGGCGCGGTCCACCGTCTGGTTGATTTCGCTCAGTGCGACCGCAGCGTCCATGTCGCCGCGCAGCGCGGACTGCACCTGTACCTTGAGCACCGCCAGCGGCGTGCGCAGCTGGTGCGCGGCGTCGCGCACAAAACGTTTCTGGTTGTCCAGCAGGTGTTGCAGCCGGCCCATGACCTCGTTGGTGGCCTCAACCAGCGGCAGCAGCTCGCGCGGCGCATCGGGCGCGGCGATCGCCGTCAGGTCGCCCTCGGGCCTGGCCTGCAGCTCGGCGCTCAGGCGGCGCACCGGCCGCGTTGCACGCTGCACCACCACCACCGCCACCAGTGCAATCACGGCCAGCAGCAAGGCCTGGCGCCAGAGTGTGTCCAGCAGGATCTTGCGCGCCAGGGTGGTGCGCAGCTCCAGCGTTTCCGCCACCTGGATCACCGCCATGCCACGCCCGCTGGAGCTGGCCACGGGCTGCAGCAGGACGGCGACACGGACGGCGTCGCCCGCATACACATCGTCGTAAAAATCGACCAGCGCGGCATAAGGCGGCTTGGCCGGAATCCGGCCGCGCCAGAAAGGCAGTTGCGCATAACCCGAGACCATCTCGCCGTTCAGGCTGGACACCCGGTAAAAAAGCCGGCTCTGGTTGTCCGCTTCAAAGGCTTCGAGGGCCGCGTAGGGCACCGTGACGCGCAGCTCGGACTGGGCATCGTAGCCGCTGACGTCAAGCTCTTCACCAATCGATTTGGCCGAAGCCAGCAGGGTGCGGTCGTAGGCGGTATTGACCGCGTTCAGCGCCTGGTTGTACAGGCTCACGGTGTTGATGGTGGTCAGCAGGCCCACCGGCAACAGGATGCCCAGCAGCAGATACCGCCTCAGCGAGATGGCCCCCACGCTTTTCATGCGGCGCTGACCTTCAGCAGATAGCCCAGGCCGCGCAGCGTCACCAGGGTGACGCCGGTGTGTGTCAGCTTCTTGCGCAGCCGGTAGACCACCACTTCCACCGCTTCGTACTGCACATCGGCTTCGCCCGGAAACACCAGCTCGAACAGTTTTTCCTTGGACACGGCATGGCCTGGCTTGACGATCAGCACCTGCAGCAGCGCCAGCTCGCGCGGGGTCAGTTCCAGCACCTGATCCCGGTGGTAAATTGCGCCGCTCTCTTTTTCATAGCGAAGTTGTCCCACCAGTTGTGGGCTGGAGGCTGATTCGGCTGTTGCCCCCGGACGCCGGCGGCTCAGGGCGCGCAGCCTGGCCTCCAGCTCGTCGAGGTCAAACGGCTTGGGCAGGTAGTCGTCTGCCCCGGTGTTGAGTCCGATGATGCGGTCGCCGACCGTGCCGCGTGCAGTCAGGATCAGTACCGGGGTGCGCAAACCCTGGCGCCGCGCCTGCTCCAGCACCTGCAGGCCGTCCAGGCCGGGCAGGCTCAGGTCCAGCACCACCACATCGGGCTCGGCGGCCGTCCATAACGCCAGCGCCTTGCGGCCATCGGTGCAGCCCAGCACCTCCATGCCGCGCCGGCCCAGCGCGCGCTGCAGGGCGGCCTGCATGGCGTCGTCGTCCTCTATCAGCAGCAATGTCATGGGGGATGGCATGGGCAGGACATTAGCACTTTCCCCAATGCCTATGGACAGCCGTTTGACAGAAAGCAGGCGCATGATTGGAGGCTTACCACCAACCCCCAGCAGGAGACATGCATGCGTCGCGATACTTTTCTGAAATCCCTGGCCGCTCTGGCCGCGTCGGGCGCCTTCCCGCTTTCCGCACTGGCTGCAGCCAATGTGAAGATGATGATTCCGGCCAACCCCGGCGGCGGCTGGGACACCACCGGCCGCGCGCTCGGCAAGGCCCTGATGGACTCGGGTGCGGCCTCGACCGTGACCTTTGACAACAAGGGCGGTGCCGCCGGCGCGCTGGGCCTGGCCCAGTTCATCAATGGCAGCAAGGGCGATGCAAATGCCATGATGGTCATGGGTGCGGTCATGCTGGGCGGGCTGATCACCGGCAAGCCGCCGGTCAGCCTGTCGCAGGTCACGCCGATTGCGCGCCTGACCAGCGAATACAACGTGTTTGTCTTGCCCGCCAACTCGCCGTTCAAGACCATGGCCGACGTGATTGCCCAGCTCAAGAAAGACCCCGGCAGCGTCAAGTGGGGCGGCGGTTCACGCGGCTCTACCGAGCACATTGCAGCGGCCATGATTGCGCGCGAAGTCGGTGTGGACCCCTCGAAGATCAACTATGTCGCCTTCCGCGGCGGCGGTGAGGCCACGGCAGCCATCCTGGGCGGCAACGTCACGGTGGGCGGCAGCGGCTACAGCGAATTTGCCGAATACATCAATACCGGCAAGATGAAGGCGCTGGCCGTCACATCGGAGGCCCGCCTCAAGGGGGTCAATGTCCCCACGCTGAAAGAGCAGGGCGTCAATGTGGTGATCGGCAACTGGCGCGGTGTTTATGGCGCGCCCGGCATCTCGGCGGCCGAGCGCCAGGCCCTGACCGATCTGGTGCTCAAGGCGGTCAAATCCAAAAGCTGGATGGAAGCGTCCGAGAAAAACAACTGGACGCCTGCGGTGCTCACAGGCGCGGCCTTTGACAAGTTTGTCGACGACGACATGGCCAGCCTGCGCGCCACCATGGTCAAGTCGGGCATGGTCTAAGGCCTGCCCTCAAGGAATTGTCATTGCGGGCTGGACCCGCAATCCATGCTGCGCAGACCCGCGCCAGTGGTTCTGACGATGTGGATCCCGGATCGAGTCCGGGATGACAATCATGTCGACCGGGACACCCGCCCGGCATTCAAGGAGGCAAAAAAAGATGACACAACACTCCCTCTCCCAAACCCGCCTGCAAACCCTGGTGGGTTGCGGCGTGCTGCTGCTGGGTCTGGGGCTGGCCGCAGGCGCGCTCAGCATCCCGTCTGCAGCCGGTTACGGCGGCGTCGGGCCGAATTTTTTACCCTGGACGATTGCCATCGCGCTGCTGGTATGCGGCGGGTTTATTGTCTGGGAAGCGCGCACCGGCGGCTTTCGCTCGCTCGATGCGCCCACCGACGCCGTCCATGGCAACTGGCCGGGTTTTGTCTGGGTGTCGGCGGGTCTGCTGGCCAACGCCGCGCTGATCACTACCATCGGCTTCATTTTCAGCTGCACCCTGTGTTTTGTACTGGCGGTACAGGGCTTGCGCGGAGCCGCAGGCCAGGCCGACCGGCGGCCGGCCGCCTGGCTCAAGGATGTGCTGATCGGGATGGCCATTGCTGCCCCGGTGTACTGGACTTTCACCCAATTCCTGGCGATCAACCTGCCGGGCCTGACGAAAACGGGCTGGTTGTAAATCATGGATATTTTCAATCAACTGCTGCAGGGTTTTGCCACCGCTGCCACGCCGGTCAATCTGCTCTGGTGTTTTGTCGGTTGCGCACTCGGCACTGCGATTGGTGTGTTGCCCGGCATAGGGCCGGCCGTCGCGGTCGCCATGTTGCTGCCGATCACCGCCAAGGTCGAGGCCACGGCGTCAATGATCTTTTTTGCCGGCATTTATTACGGCGCCATGTATGGCGGCTCGACCACCTCCATCCTGCTGAACACGCCGGGAGAAACCGCGAGCATGGTCACGGCCATGGAGGGCAACCGCATGGCCAAAAGCGGCCGCGCGGGCGCCGCACTGGCGACGGCGGCGATAGGTTCATTTGTCGCGGGCACGATTGCCACCGTGATGGTCACGCTGTTTGCGCCCATCGTGGCCGAACTGGCGGTCAAGCTGGGCCCGCCCGAATACTTCATGCTGATGCTGCTGGCCTTCACCACGGTCAGCGCGGTGCTCGGTAAAAGCACGGTGCGCGGCCTGACCGCGCTGTTTGTCGGCCTGGCGGCAGGGCTGGTGGGCCTGGACCAGATCTCCGGCCAGGCGCGTTACACCGGCGGTGTGCCCGAGCTGCTGGACGGCGTGGAGATTGTGCTGGTGGCCGTGGGCCTGTTTGCCGTGGCCGAGGCGATGTACGCGGTGCTCTACGAGGGCCGGGTGGTTGAATCGCAGAACAAGCTGAGCCGGGTGCACATGACGGGCCGCGACTGGCGCCGCTCCTGGCCGGCGTGGCTGCGTGGCACCGCCATTGGCGCGCCCTTTGGCTGCATTCCGGCCGGTGGTACCGAGATCCCGACCTTCCTCAGTTATGCGACTGAAAAGAAGCTGGCCAAAGACGACGTCAAAGGCGAGTTTGGTAGCGCTGGCGCGATTGAAGGTGTGGCCGGCCCGGAGGCCGCCAACAATGCCACGGTGACGGCGGCCATGATTCCGCTGTTGACCCTGGGCATTCCGACTTCCAACACCACGGCGATTTTGCTCGGCGCTTTCCAGAACTACGGCATACAGCCCGGGCCGCAACTGTTTACCTCGTCCTCGGCGCTGGTCTGGGCGCTGATTGCCTCGCTGTACATCGGCAACGTGATGTTGCTGGTGCTCAATTTGCCGCTGGTGGGCCTCTGGGTCAAGCTGCTGAAAATTCCCAAACCCTATCTGTACGCCGGCATCCTGATTTTTGCGACAGTCGGCGTTTACGGCATGCGGCAAAGTGCGTTCGACTTGTTTTTGCTCTACGGCATTGGGGTGCTCGGTGTGCTGATGCGGCGTTTCGACTTTCCGACCGCGCCTGTGGTGGTCGGCATGATTCTCGGCCCGCTGGCCGAGGCGCAGCTGCGCAATGCGATGTCCATCGGCGAGGGCAGCGCCATGGTGTTCCTGCAGCGCCCGGTCTCGGTGATCCTGATCGTGGTGGTGCTCGCGGTGCTGATCCTGCCGCGCCTGGCCAAACGCTGGTCCGCGCGGCGGCTTGCAGCCTGATCCGGGCCTGCAGATAAAAGTGACTGGCAGCCCTTGACCGACGGGCGCCAGCAGCTATAAAAACAAGAGCATCTGGCGGCCAGGCCAGCCTTGGCCGGCGGCTGGTCCGGCGCCGGCCGGCAGGCGCGCTACCATCAGCGCATGCAACCTACCGAGACCCCACCGCACGGTTTGCCGCTGGATGCCCAGAGCATTCTGGCGCTGGCCGCGCGCTCCATGTTCCAGCTGTTTTCCAGCATCAGCCAGGGCATGTTTCTGGTGGACCGCACCGGCCGCATCGTCTGGCTCAACGAGGGCTACAAGCGTTTCCTGCCGGCGCTGGGTTTTTCGTCGGTGGACCAGTTTGTCGGCCACATGGTCGAAGAGGTGATTCCGAACACCCAGATGCGGCGTGTGCTGGAGACCGGCGAGGCCTTTCTGATTGACCTGCTGACCAATCGTGCCGGCACCTTTGTGGTCAGCCGCATTCCGCTGCGTGATGAAAGTGGCGGCGACGTGATTGGCGCGATCGGCATTGTGTTGTTTGACCACCCCGAAACCACGCTGCAGCCGCTGATCAGCAAATTTGCCTTGCTGCACCGCGATCTGGACGACGCGCGCCGCGAGCTGGCCAGCCAGCGCCTGCAACACACGGGCGGCCAGCGCCAGTCCAAATACACTTTTGCCAGTTTTGTCGGCACCAGTGCGGCGGCGGTGGAGGTCAAGCGCCAGGCGCGGCGCGCGGCGCAGACCACCAGCCCGGTGCTGCTGCTCGGTGAAACCGGCACCGGCAAGGAGTTGCTGGCCCATGCCATCCATGCCAGCTCCAGCCGGGCGCGCGGGCCGTTCATCAGCGTCAACATTGCCGCCGTGCCCGATACCCTGCTGGAAGCCGAGTTTTTTGGCGTCGCGCCCGGCGCCTACACCGGCGCCGACCGCAAGGGCCGGGACGGCAAGTTCAAGCTCGCCGACGGCGGCACCTTGTTTCTCGATGAAATTGGCGACATGCCCCAGGCGCTGCAGGCCAAGTTGCTGCGTGCCTTGCAGGAGGGTGAAATTGAACCGCTGGGTTCGAACAAGCTGGTGCCTTTTGATGCGCGCCTGATTGCCGCCACCTCGCGCGACCTGAGCGCGCTGGTGCGCGAAGGCCGGTTTCGCGAAGACCTGTTTTACCGCCTCAATGTACTGCCGGTACGGGTGCCGCCGCTGCGCGAACGCCGCGGCGACATTGCCGCGTTGCTGGAGGTGCTGGGCGAAGAAATGGCTTTGCGCAGCGGTGACCGGCAGCCCGAACTGGCGCCCGATGCGCTGGCCCTGCTGGCGGCACAAACCTGGCGCGGCAACATCCGCGAGTTGCGCAATGTGCTGGAGCAGGCGGTAATGCGCAGCGATTCTCTGAACATCAGCCGGGCGCAGTTTGAAGAGGTGTTGAAAGATGCCGGCATAGAGCGGATAGCCCCCTTGCCGCTGGCCGATTTTGCGGGCAGCGATCCGGCGGCCGACCCGCTGCGGCCATTGGCCGAACAGGTGGCCGAAGTCGAACGCCGTGCCATTGCTGCGGCGCTGGCCGCCACCGGCGGCAACAAGCTGGCAGCCTCGCGCCTGCTCGGAATTTCCCGCGCCAAACTGTATGAGCGTCTGGATAACCCTGTATGAAAATCATTCAATTGACTGATTAAAAGACAATTAAATTGCATTAAAATCATACAAATTTGATATTCAGTTAGAAATATCCATACGAATCAAACACTTATAGCTGGCACGGGATGTGCAAACCTGGTGCATCGACATACAACAGGAGACATTTCATGCATCGTCGCCATCTGATCGCGCTTGCCGCCATCACCACTGCCCTGGTTTCGCCGCTGGCGCATAGCCAGGCCAAAGAAATCAAGATCGCCATCATTGCCAGCAAGACCGGCCCGCTGGAGGCTTATGCCAAGCAGACCATTGTGGGCTTCCACATGGGACTGGATTACGCCACCGGCGGCACCCTGATGGTCGGGGGCAAGAAGCTGGTGGTGATAGAGAAGGACGACCAGGGCAAGCCCGATGTGGGCAAGGCCGCGCTCGCCGCCGCTTATGCCGACGAAAAAGTGGACATCGCCGTCGGCCCCACCGCCTCGCCGATAGCGCTGGCCATGCTGCCGGTGGCCGAAGAATACAAAAAGATCCTGCTGGTCGAGCCTGCTGTGGCCGACAGCATCACCGGCGACAAGTGGAACAAGTACATCTTCCGCACCGGCCGCAATTCCAGCCAGGATGCCGCCGCCAACGCCGTGGCGCTGGACCAGCCGGGCAGTGTGGTCGCCATTCTGGCCAACGACAACGCCTTTGGCCGCGATGGCGTGAAGGCCGCCAAGTCCTTCATGAAAAACGCCAAGATTGTTCATGAAGAGTATTTGCCCGTGGGTACCACCGACTTCACGGCCGGCCTGCAGCGTATTGTGGACAAGCTCAAGGACCAGCCCGGCAAGAAGTATCTCTCGGTGGGCTGGTCGGGCAGCCCGACACCGTTTCCGAAGATCGCCGATCTGGACCTTGAAAAGCGTTACGGCATCAAACTCGCCACCGGCGGCAACATCCTGCCCGCCATGGTTGCCTACAAAAGCTTCCCGGGCATGGAGGGCGCCTTGTATTACTACTTCGGCATCCCCAAGAACCCGGTGAACGACGCGATGGTGGCCCAGCACTACAAGCAGTTCAAGACACCGCCAGACTTTTTCACGGCGGGCGGCTTCTCGGCAGCGATGGCGGTGGTGACGGCGCTCAAGAAAACCAATGGCGACACCAACACCAACAAGCTGATCTCCACCATGGAAGGCATGAGTTTTGACACGCCCAAGGGCAAGATGACCTTCCGCAAGGAAGACCACCAGGCCATGCAGAGCATGTTCCACTTCCGCATCAAGGCCGATCCGGCGTTTGCCTGGGGTGTGCCCGAGCTGATCCGCGAGATCAAGCCCGAGGAAATGAATATACCGATCACGAATAAAAGGTAATTTCCTGATGTCATTGCGGGCCTGACCCGCAATCCATGCCGCGCTGACCGCGCCCCTGTGGTGTGCTGGCATGGATCCCGGATCTTGTCCGGGATGACAGACAGGCGAGGCCGCCGTGCCTCCTGCCGCTTCGCTACGCCGCTCCCCGGTCCCCGATTCAACGGGAATAGAAATGCTTCAAACCAAAGAACTCACGATCCGCTTCGGTGGCCACGTGGCGGTCAATGCTGTCAGCTGCACCTTTGCGCCTGGCACGCTGACGGCCATCGTCGGCCCCAATGGGGCCGGCAAAACGACTTATTTCAACCTGATTTCGGGTCAGCTCAAGGCCAGCAGCGGCACGGTCACGCTCGACGGCCGGGAGCTGTCGGGCATGAGCACCTCGGCGCGTACACACGCGGGTCTGGGCCGGGCTTTTCAGCTGACCAACCTGTTTCCGAATCTCACGGTGCTGGAAAACGTCCGTCTGGCGGTGCAGGCCACGCGTCATGGCCCGCACCGGCGCGGCCTGAACCTGTGGAGCATCTGGAGCGACCACAAGGCACTGGTGCAGCGGGCCGAGGAAATACTCGAGGCCGTGGCCATGGAGAGCAAGGCGCAGATGCCGGTGGCCAGTCTGCCGCATGGGGACCAGCGCAAGCTCGAAGTCGCGCTGCTGATGGCACTGGAATCGAAAGTCTTCATGTTCGACGAACCGACAGCCGGCATGAGCACCGACGAGGCGCCGGTGATCCTGAACCTGATCCGCCAGTTGAAGCAGGACAAGACCAAAACGATTTTGCTCGTGGAGCACAAGATGGACGTGGTGCGTGAACTCGCCGACCGCATCATCGTGCTGCACAACGGCACGCTGGTCGCCGATGGCGAGCCGGCCGAGGTGATTGCCTCGCCGGTGGTGCAGGAAGCTTATCTGGGCATCGCCCCTGAAAAGGAGGCAGTGGCATGAGCGGCAATCTCCTGACGCTTGAAGGCGTGCATACCCACATAGGCGCGTACCACATCCTGCATGGTGTGGACCTGGTCATACCGAAGGGCCAGCTCACCATGCTGCTGGGCCGCAACGGTGCCGGCAAGACCACCACACTGCGCACCATCATGGGCTTGTGGCAGGCCTCGCAGGGCAAGGTGACTTTTGACGGGCGCGACATCACGCCACTGAACACGCCGCAGATCGCCGGACTCAATATTGCCTACGTGCCCGAAAGCATGGGCATTTTTTCCGACCTCACGGTCAAGGAAAACATGCTGCTGGCCGCGCGCAGTGCCAAACGCGCCAGCCAGATGGATGAAGAGCGGCTGAAGTGGATCTTCTCGCTGTTTCCGGCCGTGGAAAAATTCTGGAACCATCCTGCCGGCAAATTGTCGGGCGGGCAAAAGCAGATGCTGGCGGTGGCGCGTGCCATCGTCGAGCCGCGCGAACTGCTGATCGTCGATGAGCCCAGCAAGGGCCTGGCGCCGGCCATCATCAACAACATGATTGCCGCCTTTGCCCAGCTCAAGGCCAGCGGCGTGACGATTTTGCTGGTGGAGCAAAACATCAACTTTGCCAAACGCCTGGGTGACACCGTCGCCGTGATGGACAACGGTGTGGTGGTTCACGCCGGCTCCATGGCGGAACTGGCTGAAGACGCCGCGCTGCAGCAATCGCTTCTGGGACTTGCCATATGAAAACGCCTGATTTTGACTGGAAGCCACTGGCGCTGGTGCCAGCGCTGGCGCTCGGAATTTTCCCCTTCATAGGCTCGGGCTCCACCTGGCTCACCCTGACCGTGGCGGGTCTGGCCATGGGCATGATCATTTTCATAATCGCCTCTGGCCTGACGCTGGTCTTCGGCCTGATGGACGTGCTCAACTTCGGCCACGGTGTGTTCATCGCGCTGGGCGCTTTTGTGGCCACCAGCGTGCTGGCTGCCATGGGTGACTACACACAAAGCGAATCGATGTTGCGCAACATGCTGGCGGTGCTGCCGGCGATGCTGGTGGCCATGCTGGTGGCAGGTGCAGTCGGCCTGGTGTTTGAACGTTTCATCGTGCGCCCGGTTTACGGCCAGCACCTCAAGCAGATCCTCATCACCATGGGCGGCATGATCATTGGCGAAGAACTGATCAAGGTGATCTGGGGCCCGGCGCAAATTGCCCTGCCCATGCCCGAAGGCATGCGCGGCTCGCTGCTGCTGGGTGATGCGGCGATTGAAAAATACCGCCTGATCGCCGTGACCGTGGGTGTGGCCGTGTTCGCCATCCTGGCCTGGACGCTGGCGCGCACCAAGGTCGGACTGCTGATCCGTGCCGGCGTGCAGGACCGCGAGATGGTCGAATCGCTGGGCTACCGCATCAAGCGCCTGTTTGTCGGCGTGTTTGTGGTGGGCAGCGCGCTGGCCGGTCTGGGCGGCGTGATGTGGGGTCTGTACCAGCAGAGCGTGACGCCGCAGATGGGCGCCCAGGTCAATGTGCTGATATTCATCGTCATCATCATCGGCGGACTCGGTTCCACTGGCGGCGCGCTGATAGGCGCCTTGCTGGTCGGCCTGATGGCCAACTACACCGGTTTTCTGGCGCCCAAGGTGGCGCTGTTTTCCAACATCGCGCTGATGGCCGCCATCCTGCTCTGGCGGCCCCAGGGCATCTACCCCGTGACGAATCGCTGAGGAATATGGCCCCCACGCTCTTCACTTCGTGTGCCTCCGGCGTTTCGCTGCCCCTTTCACGGGAAGAAGGGGCTGTGCTTGCTTGGCGCGGCCCGGCGCTGCGACCGTCTTTCTGGATTTGATCATGCTGAAAAGACTTCTTTCCAACGACTTCCCGCGCAGCCGCGTGCTCGCCGTCATCCTGGTCGGCCTGCTGCTGGCCCTGGCCTTTGCGCCGTTTATCTTTCCCGGCGTCAAGGCCCTGAGCGTCGCTGCCAAGGTGCTGGTTTTTATCGTGCTGGTGGCCAGTTTTGACCTGCTGCTGGGTTACACCGGCATCGTCAGTTTTGCGCACACCATGTTTTTCGGCATTGGCGCTTATGGCATCGCCGTGGCGACCACCCGGCTGGGCCCGACCTGGGAGGCCCTGGCCGTCGGGCTGTTGTCCTCACTGGCCTTGTCCTTTGTGCTGTCGCTCGCGGTCGGGCTGTTTTCACTGCGGGTCAAGGCCATCTTTTTTGCCATGATCACGCTGGCCGTGGCTTCGGCCTTCCAGACCCTGGCTTCCCAGCTGTCCGACATCACCGGTGGCGAAGACGGTTTGTCTTTCAAGGTGCCCGAGCTGCTGTCACCGAGCATGGAGTTTTTTGAGCAGCCTTTCCTCGGTGTCTCGATCGACGGGCGCCTGCTGTGTTATTACCTGCTGTTCGTGATTGCGCTGGTGCTGCTGCTGAGCCTGCTGCGCATCGTCAATTCGCCGTTCGGCCGCGTGCTGCAGGCGATACGCGAAAACGAGTTCAGGGCTGAGGCCATCGGTTACCGCGTGGTGGTCTACCGCACCACCTCCAGCGTGTTGTCGGCGCTGTTTGCGACCATGGCCGGCGCCATGCTGGCGCTCTGGCTGCGTTACAACGGGCCGGACACTTCACTGTCGTTTGAAATCATGATTGATGTGTTGCTGATCGTCGTGATTGGCGGCATGGGCACGATTTACGGTGCGGCCATAGGTGCGGCGCTGTTCGTGGTGGCGCAAAGCTACCTGCAGGATTTGCTGCGCCTGGCCAGCGAGGCCGCTTCCGGCCTGCCCTGGCTGGCCGCCCTTCTTTCCCCGGATCGCTGGCTGCTCTGGCTGGGCCTGCTGTTTGTGTTGTCTGTGTATTACTTTCCCACCGGTGTGGTGGGCAAGCTGCGCGCCGCGCGTCTGAACAAGTTGGCGAGTCGGTCGCAAGCAGGCCGCAAGTAGAAAAGCCTGAACCCAGGCAACAACAAGCAGGAGACAAACCATGGTGAAGAACACTTTCGGACATTGGGGGCGACAGACGCTGGCCGCGCTGGTTTTCAGCGCGGCAGGGGGGCTGGTGCTGGCCGCCGACCTCGTGATTGGCCAGGTGGCGCCGCTGTCGGGCGTGCTGGCCAGCACTGGCCACCAGATGGTGGTGGGCGGCAAGATCTACTTCGAGCACATCAATGCCCAGGGCGGTATCCACGGCGCCAAAATCCGGCACGAGGTGGTGGACGACGGCTACAAGGTACCCGAGACGGTACGCCTGACACGCGAGATGCTGGCCAGACCCGAGGTGGTGGCCTTGTTTGGTTTTGCCGGCACGGCCAACGTGACCCAGTTGCTCAAGGACGGCGTGCTCGACGTGGGGGGGGCTGCGCTGGTCGCGCCCTACACCGGCGGCGAGTCGCTGCGTAACCCGTTCAACCCGTGGATCTTCCATGTGCGCGCCGGTTATGCCGACGAGGCCGAACACATGGTGCAGCAGGTGACCACCCTGGGCATGAGCCGCATTGCCGTGATGTACCAGGACGACGGTTTCGGCAAGGCCGGCCTGCTGGGTGTCGAAAACGCACTGGGCAAACGCGGCCTGAAACTGGCCGTGGCCGCCGGTTATGAGCGCAACACCGACAAGGTGGACGAGGCGGTCAAAACCATCAAAGCCTCGGACGCGCAGGCCATCATCATGATCTCGGTCAACAAATCCACAGCGGCTTTTGTCAAGCTGTACCGCGAGAGTGGTGGCGGCGCGCAGCTGTACAACATCTCGGTGGTGGACCCGGCCGAACTGGTCAAGCTGGCCGGCCTGAAAAACGCCCATGGCCTGGGCATCAGCCAGGTCGTGCCTTACCCCTTCATGCCGAACACGCCGGTGGTGCGCGAGTACCAGGCGCTGCTGAAGAAGTACGCGCCCGGGGAAGTTGTCAACTACACGAGTTTTGAGGAGTTTGTCGGTGCCAAGGTGCTGGTCGAAGCGCTGCGCCGGGCAGGCCCCAATCCCACCCGCGCCAGGGTGGTCAAGTCGCTCGAGTCCATGACCAGCTACGACGCTGGCGGCGTCACGGTCAACTACTCGCCCGTCAACCGCATTGGTTCACGTTATGTGGAAGTCACCGTCATCGGCAGCACCGGCAAGCTGCTCAAATAAACATAGGCGGCGGCGTGCTCACCAGAACCCATCCCACAAAGTCCGACAGCATGTCCTTCACGTCGAATTACCTGAGCTGCGCGGGGCGCGAAATCCATTACACCGAATGGGGCTCGCAACACGCCGATACCGTGATCGCCTGGCACGGCCTGGCCCGCACCGGGCGCGACATGGACGAACTGGCGGCGCATCTGGCCACGCGTTACCGGGTGATTTGCCCCGACACGATAGGGCGCGGCCTGAGCCAGTGGAGCCCGGAGCCGGCCACGGAGTACCAGCTGTCGTTTTATGCGCGCATCGCGGCCGAGCTGTTCGACCAACTCAACATAGAGTGCGCCCACTGGGTCGGTACCTCGATGGGCGGTGCCATCGGCATGGTTTGCGCATCGGGCTTGTTCGAGCCCGGCCTGAAGCCGCGCATCCGCAGCCTGGTGCTCAACGACACGGCGCCGCAGATTTCAGACGTTGCGGTGGCGCGTATACGCTCCTACGCCGGCAACCCGCCGGCTTTTGACACCGTGCGTGAACTCGAAACCTTTCTGCGCCAGGTCTACAAGCCCTACGGCTGGCTCAGCGACGCACAGTGGCGGCGTCTGACCGAGACGTCGACGCGCCGCCTGCCGAATGGCCAGGTCACCACGCACTACGACCCGGCCATGGTGCAGCAGTTCACGCACCACCCCGACGATTATTTGATCTGGGACCATTACGACGCCTTGTCCATCCCGGTGCTGTGCCTGCGCGGTGCCGACTCCGACCTGGTGCTGCGCGAGACCACGGCCGAGATGCTGACACGCGGGCCGGGCGCCCGCGGTTTGACGCAGGTGCTGGAGATAGCCGCTTGCGGCCATGCGCCGGCGCTCAATGTGCCAGACCAGCTGGACCGGGTGGCCGCGTTTGTCGATGCGGCTGCGCTGGATCGCTCCTGAATTGATAGCTGGCTACGCTTGCTGCATAAAGGCTGAAAGCCATTTTTCTTCGCAGGCCCGCGCTTTTTCCTGGCAACCGGCCAGACCTGCGGAGCATGCCGTGCAGCAGGTCAGGTGACATCCTTGCACATCGCCACGCGGTTCCGCAGGCCCGCGTCGGCCTCTGCGTCGAGGCGCTGGCGCAGTTCGGGCGGGCACTGGTCCGGCTCGAGCATGCGAAAACCCCGGCTCAGATAGAAGGGGCCATTCCAGGGGATGTGTGAGAACGTGGTGAGCGTCACCCGCTCGCAGCCGGTATGGCGCGCGACGGCCGTCACGGCGGCCAGCAAGGCCGTTCCCGCGCCTGCCCCACCATATGATGGCAGCACACTCATTTCATGGATGTGGATGCCGCAGGAGGTTTTCCCTGCGACCAGAAATCCCACGATCTGTTCCGGGGCGGCGATGGCAGTCCAGGCGAGGCCCGCGAGTTGTGAAGACCGGAGCGAGTCGATCGGCATGGTTTTTCCACGAAGCGCAATCGGCAGGTCAGCTGCAGCAAAACGTCCTGCGGCGCGCGCTTCGACCGACGCAAAAAAGGGCAGATCGACAGCTTGCGCAGGGCGAACCACAACTGGCGTTGAGCTCACACCAGGGACGCAAGCGAGTCCGGAGCTCTCGCAGCCAGGCGTCAGCGCAGCGGCAATCACAGCCTCATCCAGTGCAGCAAAGACCATGTTGTGCTTTCCGGTCAATGGCCCGCCACCTGGGATCACCTCACCCTGATTGCCGTAACCGACGGCCTTGAACTTCCAGCGCCCCTGAATCAGTTTGAGGTTGCCCAGGTGCTCCCCCTGGCTGGACAGCAGGCGGTACACCCCGTCGTTGACTTTGCTGAGCGTCAAGGACTGCAAGGCCGATTCTTCCCGGTCACCGGCCTGGCTGCGGCGCCTGCCACGGTCAGGCCTTGATGGCCGCAGCCAGCTCGCGCTTGTCGATGCCGTACATGTCGGCAAATTCATCCGCGCTTTTACCGCTGCTTTCAAAGGTCCGGCGCAGCGCTTCCCGCTTGGCCAGCACTTGCTCGCGCTCGGCAAAGGCCTCTTCCAGCAGGGCCGTGGCGGCAGCGTCGCCGGTTTGCACCCTGGCCTGGTAGTCCTGGCGGGTCAAGCCGCTGGCTTCAAAGGCGGCCATCAGCTGCGCGCGGAATTTTGGCCGCAGGTCTTCCCTGGCGCGCGCCTGGCGGCGGCGGAACAGCTCGAGCAGCGTCAGGTAAACATGCTCCGGCGCCACGTCTTCGCCGGGCTGGCCTTGCAGGTCGTGGCGCTTGTGGCCGGCGGCCACACACTGCAAGTAGCGGGTGGAACGGGTGTGAAAACCCAGCGCCGCTTTCAGGCTCTCACGCTGGAAATGCTCGGGGTGGGCGGCCAGCAGCTCCTGAAAAATACCCAGCTTGAGCGGCCGGAACTCGGCGCCAAACAGCTGCGGATAGAGCTCGAACAGTTTTTCAAGAACGGGTTGAATGGCCCGGGAGCCTGTCGCAGCAGGAGAGGGCTGGCCGGGAATCCTGCCCGGCGAAGGGCTGGGCTGGCCGGCAGCCAGGTCGACATCGGCAAGCGTGTGGGTTTCTGTGGAGGTCATGGTCATGAATGTCATCTTTGCGTCAAGCCGTGATTGTCAACCAAACGCGCCGGTCCCCGGTTGGGCCCCATGTTCATGGGGTAGGGGGCGGGGCGTCGCAGTGGTTTTTTGCAGGTCCGGCCATCCATAATCCGGGGGGCTCCGCCATTTTTTATTCAGTCCCCGCGCTATCAATTTATCCAACAGGTAAAACCCATGATTTCTGGAATAAGAGACCTCGCCGTCAGATTTGCTTTCGCGGCTGTTTTTCTGCTGGCTGGCGGTCACGCCATGGCCGCAGGCGCGCTGGCGATAGACAGCCTGCAGGGAGAAAAATACGGCTTCTCCTTCAACCACCCCAGCACCGATCAGGCCGAGCGGCGCGCGATGCGCGAGTGTGGTTCAGATTGCAGCGTGGTGCTGCGCTTCAGCCGTGAATGTGGTGCCTACGCTGCCGACCAGGCCAGGGGGTCCAATGCCTACGGCTGGGCCACCGGCGCCACCAGCGCAGCCGTTCAGCAACGTGCCATGTCCGAGTGCCGGGCCAAAGGGGGCTCCAGCTGCAAGGTGCGCTCCTGGGGCTGCGACGCCGTGGCTTCGTCGGACCAGGACTCCGGGTCCAGGGACAACAATGCGGCCAGCACCGAGTTCCAGATGCAGGGCGACTGGCAGGTGGAGTATGCGGGGTCTGCCGGTTTCCCCTACAGCGGCAGCTTGCGGGTCACCGAGAAAACCGGCAACGGCGTTTACCGGGGGGTGATGGTGCTGGCCTACACCAACAACCAGGGCCAGTCCAAGCGGGTGCAACAGAACACGCTGATCACCGTCCGGGGCAACACGGTCACCATCCAGGGCAGCAACCCGGTGTATCTGCTGGGCTCCGGAAGTTACTCCCCTGACGCCTACACCATGACCATCAGCAACGCCGGCCTGATGCGGGGGCAGAACAATGATGCGGGCGGTGCTGGCGGCTCCGTGGTGATCACCAGAAGGTGATCCAGCGCGCGGCGGCCGCCCGCAGATGCGCGCTGCGCCAAAGCCGCCGGTGCCGGATATAAAATCCGGGCGAATGACAAACAGCCGCGCAACCCTTCCACAGCCCAAGGGCGGACGGGCGTCTGGTCAGCAAAAGGCGGCGACTGAGGCACAACGCATCGCTGCCAAACTGATGGCGGCGGTCGCCCTGCACCAGCAGGGGCGCCTCGGACAGGCCCAGCTGCTGTACACCGAGATATTGCAGGCGCAGCCGCGGCATTTTGACGCCTTGCAGTTGCTGGCCACGATTGCGGTGCAGCAGAAAAATCCGGATGCAGCGCTGGTTCTGTTTGAGCACGCACTGAAGATCAATCCCGACAATGCGGTGGTACTGAGCAACCAGGCGTCCGCCTTGCTGGACCTCAAGCGTTATGAGGAGGCGCTGCAAAGCTGCGACCGCGCCTTGAAGAGCCGGCCCGACTATGCCGAAGCCTTGAGCAACCGGGGCAATGCCTTGTGGGCGATGAACCGCGCCGCCGACGCGCTGCTCAGTTATGACCGTGCGCTGAAGATCAAGCCTGACTACCCCGAGGCGCTGAGCAGCCGGGGCGCCGCACTGCGCACCTTGGGCCGTCCTCTGGAGGCGCTGCAGAGTTATGCCCGTGCGCTTGAACTCCGGCCGGCCTATGCGGACGCGTTGAACAACCAGGGCGCGGCCTTGCAGGATTTGCAGCATCCCGCCGAGGCGCTGGACAGTTATGCCCGGGCACAGCGGGCCCAGCCGGTCTATGCGGACGCCCACATGAACGAAGCCCTGTGCCGGCTGATGCTGGGCGAGTTTGAACTCGGCTGGCAGAAATACGAATGGCGCTGGAAGAAAGAGCCGGGTCTTTCCATGGCCAGAAACTTCCCCCAACCCCTGTGGCTGGGCAAAGAGCCGCTGGCCGGCAAGA